>NZ_VJYB01000002.1:128206-485874 GCF_030400225.1 Lactobacillus sp. UCMA15818
GCAGCTAGATAGAGATGTAAATGCAAGTAAAAATATATTAAAACTTGGTTTGGGCTAAACCATAGTAAATAGAGTAAACCGCTGTCGAATACTGAAATGTATGAGATAAGTTATGCTTGTTCCTAGAAGCTCGGTACTTTAGTGCTGATGTAAGTCACAAAAAAGACACAAAGAGGATTGATTCATATGGAGCTTAGTGTTAAGAATGTGGGAGAAACAAGTGAATATGCGCGACTTTTGAGTAGTCTTTTGATACCAGGAGATATTATTTTGCTGAATGGTGATTTAGGAGCAGGAAAAACAACTTTTACAAAGGGATTAGCTGCTGGTTTGGGAATCACTAAGAATGTTAAGAGTCCGACTTTTAATCTAATTAAGGAGTATCACGATGGTCGTCTACCCTTATTTCATATGGACTTGTACCGTCTTGAAGGAATTGGTGCAGGAGATTTAGGACTTGAAGAATATTTTAATCGAGATGGTGTTAGTGTACTCGAATGGTCGCAATTTGTAACTGAAGATATTCCATCTGATCACTTGATAATCAATTTAGAAAAAGATGATAAACATGATGATTGGCGAAAGATTGAGTTGATTGCTAGAGGACCGCACTACGAACAATTGCTTAACCGATTTGGTGAATTAGCCGTATAAGGTCGATTCAATTTCTTTCAGTATGCTTTTTGTAGAGAAAATCGTGTAGTAGTGGTTAAGTATAAAATCCTGAATAATGCAGCTTTTTGTTGGATATTGCAAAAAATAAGTAGCTTGAGATTAAGGAGTATGGCAGGCTAGATCAAATAAATTTTGATCTGGTCTTTTTCTTATATTTCGTACGTGGCACTCAAATTTTATATAGTAATCTTCACTTGACTTAGGCATGCATCATTTAGTCTAAAGCGGTCGCGCTTACTTTATTATTATGGCAACATATTCGGATTATAATAAGTATTACAAAGTTAAAAAACAATATGTAGTGTGCGTTCATTTCAATAACACTATTTGTTGTATTACATCTCCTATGAGGATACAATATATATATCGAATTAATCGTAGGGAGGAAACATTGTGACTGTAAATGTAGAAGAAAAGAAGAACGTGAAAAAGCCAACATATTTTGTTAAGCGTGATGGTAGTAAGATGAATTTTGCTTCCTACAAGCTTGGAATAGTATTTGATGAAATGGGTCTGCAGAAGCAGAAAAAAACATTGATTAAAGAGATTTTAAAATCGATTGAAAGCATGGCTGAAGTTGATGCGCATGAGGTTCATCGTGCTGTGATTAGTGTGCTCAATAAAGCTGGTTACCAGACTAAAGCCCTCGACTACATAAATGTCTACAAAAAAAATGAGGAGTATTGGCAGGATCAGACCAATCCGGCTAGTAGACTAGAGCGGCTGCAAGTTAAAGATCCAGAATTGGTTCATGAAAATGCAAATAAGGATAGCAATGTCTTCAATACTCAAAGAGATTTGACTGCTGGCGCGGTAGGTAAGACACTTGGTCTGAAAATGATGCCAATGCATATTGCTAAAGCACATTTACGTGGGGATATCCATTATCATGACTTGGATTATACGCCATGGAGTCCAATGACTAACTGTTGCTTGATTGATTTTAAAGAAATGCTTACCAATGGTTTTAAGATTGGAAATGCAGAAGTAGAGAGTCCTCATTCTATTCAGACAGCAACGGCTCAGATGGCCCAAATTATTGCTAATGTTGCTTCAAGTCAATATGGTGGATGTTCAGCCGATAGGGTCGATGAATTGTTGGCACCATTTGCCAAAATAAATTTTCAGAAGCACGTAGTGGATGCTAAGGATTATATTGATGATAATGATAAACTGCATGAATTTGCAAAGAAAAAGACTAAAAAAGATATTTATGATGCAATGCAAGGACTTGAGTATGAGATAAATACATTATTCTCGTCACAAGGGCAGACACCTTTTACAACACTTGGGTTTGGGCTAGGAACATCTTGGATTGAACGTGAGATTCAAAAGGCTATTTTGCAGATTAGAATAAAGGGATTAGGGAGAGAGAAAAGGACTGCAATTTTCCCTAAGCTTGTGTTTACTTTGAAGCAGGATTTGAATTTAAAACCTAAAGATCCTAACTATGATATCAAGGAACTAGCTGTTGAATGTGCTACTAAGAGGATGTACCCTGATATTTTGATGTACGATAAGATAAAAGAATTAACTGGAAGCTTTAAGGTTCCAATGGGGTGCCGCAGTTTCTTACAAGGTTGGAAAGATGAAAATGGAAAAGAAGTCAATTCTGGTAGGATGAATTTAGGGGTTGTAACAGTCAACCTTCCTAGAATTGCGATTGAAGCCCGAGGTGATAAAAAATTATTTTGGAAGATTTTCAATGAGAAGATGAGAATTTGTAAAGAAGCACTTGTCTTTAAAGCAAAACGGGTAGAACAAGCGATTCCAGAGAATGCACCAATTCTCTATCAATATGGTGCATTTGGCAAGCGACTCAAACCAGGAGAGGATGTTTCAACTCTTTTTAAGAAGAGACGGGCAACGATTTCTCTGGGATATATTGGATTGTATGAAGTAGGTACGGCATTTTATGGGTCTGATTGGGAAAGCAATACGGAAGCACATGCTTTTACAGTTGAGATTGTTCGTCAGCTAAAGAAGAATTGTGTGGCATGGTCTGATGAATATGATTATCATTTTAGTGTCTATTCAACTCCAAGTGAATCGTTGACAGATCGCTTTTGTGTGCTTGATACTAAGAGATTCGGTAAAATCAAGAATATTACAGACAAAGAATACTATACAAATAGTTTTCATTACGATGTAAGAAAGCATCCGTCTCCTTTTGAGAAGTTAACATTTGAGGAAGATTATCCAAAGTATGCTTCAGGTGGGTTCATTCATTATTGTGAATATCCTAATTTAAGACAAAACCCTAAGGCACTGGAAGCCGTTTGGGATTGGGCATATGATAAAGTCGGTTATTTGGGCACAAACACACCAATTGATCATTGTTTTAAATGTGGCTTCGAGGGCGAGTTCAAGCCTACTGCTAGAGGGTTTGAATGCCCTGATTGTGGTAATCATGATCCAAAAACATGTGATTGTGTAAAGAGGACTTGCGGATATTTAGGTAATCCGCTGCAACGCCCAATGGTTCATGGCAGGCACACTGAGATTGCATCACGTGAGAAAAATCTTTTTGATGGGACGGGATACAATGGCTGAAAGAATCAAGAAAGAACGTAGGCCTAAAGACCCGAAACCACGAGAATGGCTGGCAAGTGATTTAAGTCAGGAATTTATTGCTGATTACAAAGCATTTAATTTTGTTGATGGTGAGGGTGTTCGGTGCAGTATATACACAAGTGGCTGTAAATTTGCGTGTCCCGGATGTTACAACAAAGTGGCACAGAATTTCCACTATGGGACACGCTATACCCAAGAATTAGAGGACTTGATTATGACCGACATTGGTGCCGAATATTGTCAGGGACTGACCTTATTAGGTGGGGAACCATTTTTAAATACGCAAGTTTGTTTGAAATTAGTTAAAAGACTTCGTGAGGAATACGGTAATACAAAAGATGTCTGGTCTTGGACAGGATATACGTGGGATGAGTTGATGCAAGAATCAGAAGATAAGCTAGAACTGCTATCATTGATTGATATATTAGTCGATGGACGGTTTGAACTTGCAAAAAAGGATTTGACATTGCAATTTAGAGGCAGCTCTAATCAGAGAATAATTGATGTAAAAAAGAGCTTGAAAAGTAAAAAGGTAGTTTTGTGGGACAAGTTATTACGCTAATATGGTTTCTTTAAAGAAGTGAGATGATTTGTGGGGGGCAGGGACAAAAGTTAACTTTTGTCCCTGCCCCCTGTTTATTCCGTATAAACTTGTTCCATAAGTCAACATTCTCCGACTAACTTCGAATTACTCATAACAAAGGACTGGAATCAGAAATTAACTTTTGATCCAGCCCTGATGATTCAACTTCAGACTACACAAACAATCCATTTCAAGAATTAGCGTTTAAAACAAGGATTAACTGTCAAATAAGTCTAATTCTTTATTGAATTTAAGAATAATCGTTTGGATTGGCTGCTAATGGTTGATAATTATCCATCTCGGAGTCTCTATAGTCCCACCATTCTTCGGAGTATCCTACAAAACCGGCTTTTAACATCGCACTATTTAAAATCTGATAGTATCCTTCTTCTTCAAGATTTCGCTTGAAGTTACGATGAGCACGCTTGGAAAAATCATCAAAGCTGCTTTGCATTTTAACCTCATTTTTATTTGTGTCTACCAAAGTTAAATCAAAGGTTACTCCTTTTTGATGACTAAAATTTGGATTAGGTTCAGCCACGAAATGCGGATCAGGGTAAACAACAAATAATTTTTTTTGTGCACTAACTGGGCGATAGGCATCCCAAACCTTCAAGAAATACCCCTGCTTCTTGACTAGTTCGCTTGCAATAGTTAACTTTTGTGCAGTTCCTGTGCGAGCAATTGCGGTTGTAAAATCATAGACTATTTGGTTAGTAAAATTATCAGTTGTCGCATATTTAAGATCAACTATGATATCTGGGTCTAGTTTTTGAATATTTGTAAATCCTTGTTTGCCTGAATTCATTAGAAATCCCTTCCTTTTTAAATTTAATTATTATGAGAAGTAGGACTGAATTATGAGTCAATGTGCATTTTTCTAGAGTAGGAGCTAGTAGAAGAGTCGTCAGAGGTTGTAATGAAGTTGTATTGTGTTAGCCAATTCTTGTATTGAGCAGTGGTTGCCCAACAAGAGATAACTAAGAAATCAAAGTCGTGGTTAAGCGATTGGCAGAATAAGAATGAAAGAGATTCAGCGGGAACATGTTGTAAAGTAGCTAAATATATTTTTTGTTGTTTTTCATCTAGTGAAAAATGACTAAAGAAATAAGGTGTTTCTTTAATTATATCAAGATTACCATTCAAAATAGAGTAATTGAGATTAGATTTAAAGAATTCTTTTTCATAATCGATTGTCATTAGAGCGTGCTGCTGGGGATTACTTTCACCGGTAAACTGAAAGAACTTTTTCCCCTTATTTTGAGCTTTAATATTTTCAATTACGTACGACGAACCGAAAGTTAAATGAAGTTTTTGCATTGTAGTACCTCCTTGTAAGTAAAATAAATATGTTATAATTAATGTAAAGAAAGGATGATTAGTAATGAAAGTCACGGTTTTAGGGATGTATGGTGGCTATCCTTATGCAGGTAAAGGAACAAGCAGCTACTTGATTCAGAAAAATGACTATAATTTACTTTTAGATTGCGGTAGTGGGGCACTATTGAGCTTAGAGCGGTATCTCAATCCGCTAGAGCTTGACGGGGTATTGCTCTCGCACTATCACAACGATCATATCGCGGATGTCGGAGTTTTACAATATTATTGGCAGTTGAATAATCAAGATGTGAAGGGGAAAAAATTGCCACTTTATGGGCATACCGAAGATCAAACGCACTTTGCTGATCTCACTTGGCCGGGTGCAACAGTTGGAGTTGCATACGATCCTGCTGAAGAGCTAGTTTTAAAGTCTTTAAGAATAACTTTTTTAAGAACTAAACATCCCGTTGTTGCCTATGCTGTCAGAATTGAAGATGTTGTAACAAAGGAAGTTCTTACTTATACAGCAGACACAGCGGAAATTCCAGAGATGATTTCATTTGCACATGATTCTGATTTGTTAATTACCGATACAAATTTTAGTGCTGCTAAAAAAGGGAAAAAGTGGCATATGACATCTATTGAGTCTGCAAGGCTTGCTTTGGAATCAGGTTCGAAGAAATTGATGCTCTCACATTTGCCACAAAAAATTTCTGCTAATCAACTGGTAGAAGAGGCTCAAAGTGTTGTAAATAAGCATGTTAAAGTTTTTCCTGCTTCTGTTGGTTTAAAAGTTAATGTTGTGGGAAATGATTCAAAAAGTAGCTAAAATTGTTAAATTTTTTTACTGTATTTCTGAAATATATTTTGCCTACAGGGCTAAAAAGCCATAATTTTGGCTTACGTCTCTATTTTGTTTTTTAAATATCTTATTGTTATCATAACTTTAATCTGTTGAATAATAATTTTGCTATGAAATGAGTAATTACTGGTATTTAGTATAAGTGTTGATGGTTAGGCGACTATATTGAGAATGTATATTTTTTTTAAAAATAAGCAAAGTTTTTAAAAAAATAAGGTGTTAATTTTTTGATACAAGTGTTATAATAACATTGTGAACGATATTAATTTGTAAATTGTTTTTCATGTAAAGGAGCGAAAGAATATGGTTACTTTATACACATCACCTAGTTGCACTTCTTGTCGCAAGGCACGCACATGGTTAAGGAAGCATGATATTCCTTTTAAAGAACGAAATATTTTTTCTGAACCGTTGAATATCAATGAGATTAAACAAATTCTACAAATGACGGAGAATGGGACAGAAGAAATTATTTCTAAACGTTCAAAGGCTTATCAGAAGTTAAACATTGACTTGGATGAAATTCCACTGAAACAGCTATTTACTTTGGTTCAAGAGAATCCTGGACTTTTGAGGAGACCAATTATTCTTGACGAAAAGCGTCTACAAGTGGGTTATAATGAAGACGAAATTCGCAGATTTTTACCTCGTGAGGTTCGTGCGTTAGAATTAAAAAGAGCACAGGAACTTGCAGGATTTTAAAATTCAATAAAATTATTCAATTGTTTGAGGATCTTGGCGCAAGATAATTGCTTTCGCTAAGGTCCTTTTGTACACTTATAGTACATGCAATCTATCCTTTTATCACTGAAGCCTTGAATCAAGACTTCTATAGTAACTTTCTATCCCACTAGTCCTGTTTTTTAGTATAAAGTGCTTTACAATTCTGTTTTTTTAGTTATCATTAAGCGAGAGGGTATTATCGGAAAGGTGGGTGATCTCGATGGAGATGGAGAAAATCAATGATAACACTATTAGGGTGCTACTTGAAACTGATGATTTGACCGAACGTGGAATTACTGTGCTCGATTTGTTAGGTAATCGTAAAGAAATAGAGAGTTTCTTCTATAGTATTTTAGATGAAGTTGATATCGATAATGAGTTCCGTGAAAATGATGCTGTGACATTCCAGCTGTTACCAAATAGGAATGGACTTGAGTTATTTATTAGTAAGGTAAATCCAAAAGATTTAGAAGACTATGAATATGATGATGAACAAGAAGATCAGAATGATTCAAAAGATGATGACAATGAAGTCGAGAATGAGAAAGATCCAAAAGATGACGGCAAGAAGTCAAGGAAGCTTTCAGATGATGTTCGTTTTACTTTCTTGGAACCAGATGGAAGTGAAGGCCAGGATATCACTGAGATGATTCATGATGAATTAATTAAGAATAGAGCCGAAGATAGTGGACAGAAACATCTGGGGAATGATGGAGATGGAGTCTCTGAATATTTGAATGATAAAAATATTCAACGTAAGCATTATGTAATTGAATTTAGTGACTTTGAAGATTTTGTTAGTTTAGCAAAGCTTTTAAAAAGTGAAAGTTTAGCATCTTGTTTATATCTGCTAGATAACAACTACTATTTAGACTTAATTTTCTTTGTAGATCAGATGAGTGACAGCCATATTAAGGATGTTTTGTCTTTGGCTGTTGAATATGGTAAGCGTGTTAGTTTATCTCATGATATTTTAGAAGAACGTGGGAAGTGTATTCTCTCATCTTCTGCTTTTGAGTTAACAAGATACTATTTTAAATAATTTTTGGAAAGATAAACTCTTAGTGGTTAGTGCGTATTTAACTGCTGGGGGTGTTTTTTTGTTAAAAGCATTAGACGGTAGTGGGAGATGGGTTTGGGCTAGCAATGCGGCAAATAATGAAAAATATTTTTGCCCATCTTGTCATGCAGAACTTTCTACAAGAAAGGGGACATTAAAAAGAAGCCATTTTGCACATCGGAAAAATGAATGCGGTGGTTTTTCTGAGGGTGAAACTCCAGAACATCTGCAGGGAAAAACAACACTTGCAAAGTTTTTCGAAAAGGCAGGATATATCTCGGAGATGGAGAGTTATCTACCAAAGCTCAAGCAGCGGCCGGATATTGTAATTCAAAAGGACTTCCAAAAAAGTATAATTGAATTTCAATGTGCGCCATTGGCAACCTCAAAAATGAAAGCACGTAGCGTTGGGTACAGGAAAGCAAATCTCAAATTTCTGTGGATATTGGGACAAAAATATCTCTTAAAGAAAAAGATGACACAACAAGTTGCAAAATTTCTCAAATGGAACAGAGCACGGGGGTATTATTTGATTTATTATTTAGCGAATAGACAGCGATTCAGAGTGATTTATAACATTCAGCAAACAGATTACTTACCATTGAAATACAAAATAATTGAATTTGGTAATGTAATAGCTCTTAAAAACTTTTTTAATAAGAAGGATATTTTTGAGTTTTATAAAATCTCAAAAAATGAACGAATAACGCAATTTAATGCCTTTAAATTAGATATTTTAAGAAGCAAAGGAGAGTTCAGAAGTTTGCAGATTAGATGTTATTTACAGAGACAAGAGCTTGAAAAGCTCAAAAATTTATTATTTGCTAGCAGATATTCACCACCTATCTATGCCACCAAAGAATTATATTGGAAAAGCGATCTTATATTTATGAAGAAATTGAATAATTTTAGCGATAATATTTTATCTCAGAAAATGATTTTGGAACATAAAAATTATTTGTTCGAAGTACCATTGTTAGATATAAATAGACTAATTGATTTACAAGTAAAAGAGATGAATAGGTTTGTTGATAGTCAGGAAATCTAACTATTAATGTATCTTTTTTTGTAGTATTGTATTCCAGCTCTAACTATGATTTCATTAATAAATAATGGTGGGGAGGAATGTAGCATGACAAATGAAATTTCTAAATTAAAAAGCAGAAATGAAGTACCTGAAGAATTGAAGTGGGATTTAAAAAAAGTATATCAAAATGAAGATGAATTTTCTAAAGATATTAATGAGATACAAGTAAAAATTAAAGAAATTGGTAAATTACAGGGAACACTTGCTGATGGTAGTGCTGCTTTTAAAGAAGCATTGCAAACTCGTTTTGCGGTTGAAAGAAGAACGGTCAAAGCGTATGTATATGCAAGCATGCTGAGTGATCAGGATACGAATGACAAGAAAAATCAGGGCTTATTTTCACAAGTACAACAACTCTATGCTAAAGTTGCTGCAGCTTTTTCTTGGTTTGAACCAGAACTGTTGACATTGGGTAAAGTAAAATTGGATGAGTATTACAAAAATGATCAAGAATTGGCAGGATACAAGCAGTATATAAGCGAAATTATGGTAAAGAAAGAGCATTTATTATCAGAAAGAGAAGAGAAACTGCTGGCGGGAGCATCCGATATTTTTGCAACACCAGAAAATATCTTTGGAATATTGAATAATGCTGATCTTAAATTCCCAATTGTCACAGATGAAAAAGGAAATCAGGTTGAATTGTCGCATGGATTATATGGAAAATTATTGGAATCCAGTAACCGTAAAGTTAGAAAAGATGCGTTTCAAGGATTGTACAAGACCTATAAACAATTCGAAAATACATTTGCAACTTCACTTGCTGCTCATGTACACACACATAATTTCCAAGCAAACGTCAGAAATTATCCAGATGCAATTTCGGCTGCATTAGGAGCTAACGACATTCCTGTTTCTGTTTACGATACATTGGTTGAGCGGGTGAATCAGCATCTAGATTTATTGTACCGTTACGTAAAAGTTAGAAAAGAACTATTACAATTGGATTCAGTTCATATGTATGATTTGTATGCGCCGATTACAAAATTACCTGCGGAAAAGTATAATTATGAAAATTCAAAAAAGATAGCATTGGCTGCATTAAGTATCTTTGGGGATGGCTATGTTCAGACGG
The DNA here is from genome assembly GCF_030400225.1 of Lactobacillus sp. UCMA15818. GTDB lineage: Bacteria > Bacillota > Bacilli > Lactobacillales > Lactobacillaceae > Liquorilactobacillus. The sequence goes on from NZ_VJYB01000002.1 coordinate 138,166, forward strand.
TTAAAAAAGCATTTGCGAGTCGCTGGATTGATGTTTTTGAGAATACTGGTAAACGTAGTGGAGCATATTCGTCTGGAATGTTTGATACACCACCATACATTTTGCTTAATTGGCAGGATAACTTGGAAAGTCTCTTCACGCTTGTACATGAGATGGGTCATAGTATGCATTCATATTTAAGTAACCATAATCAACCATATCATTACAGCGATTATTCAATTTTTGTCGCGGAAATTGCCTCAACAACTAATGAGAATATTTTGACACAATATTTACTTGATCATAGTGATGATTTGCAGTTTAAAGCCTATATATTAAATCACTACTTAGACGGATTTAAGGGAACAGTATATCGTCAAACTCAATTTGCTGAATTCGAAAGATGGCTCCATGATCAAGATCAGTCTGGATTACCCTTAACTTCACAAGAACTCAATAATAAATATGCTGATTTAAATAAACATTATTACGGGTCTGCAATTACTAATGATTCAGAAATTGCTTTGGAGTGGGCGAGAATTCCACATTTTTATTATAATTTTTATGTGTATCAATATGCTACAGGATTTGCAGCAGCAAGTACCCTTGCAAGTAAGATTACAAAAGAAGGACCTGAAAGCTATCTTGAATTCTTGAAAGCAGGCAGTTCTGCATTACCGATTGATGTCATTAAGCAAGCGGGGGTCGACATGACAAAACCTGATTATTTAGATAATGCCTTTGTGATGTTTGAAAAACGTTTGAACGAACTTGAAGAGGTTTTGGCAGAGTTGAAAAAGTGAAACGGTGAATTTTGACTTATAAAACACGGTTACTTGTAATAAAGCGAGAGGCTGGTTCAAAAGTTAACTTTTGAACCAGCCTCTCGCTTTATAGATAGATAAGTTAAAATTATCTGTTTGACTTCGAACTTTATTTAAATACAATATAATTTCTAAATCGTGTGGAGTGAAGTAACTGAACCCTTGTGTACCTTGTTGTTCTTGCATAACATGATTTCATCATTTAACTTACCCAAACATAGACTTCTAAGGGTATCATAAGAGGAACAATCTGTTAGAGAGACACCAAAATCAATGTTAGCAAGATTATACAATACCATTGTTGAATGGGTAGTGACATTCATCTCGGCAGCCATTTGTTGATCACGCTTGAACGATTCAATTGTAAATTTGGAATGGCGGTCGCTCTCAAACATTTCACTATCAATACCAATAGAAGTGATAATATCGTGAACCACTTCATCCGAGTATTCCCTATTACCATTGAAGACTTCATTTTGAAGATTCAAAAGGAAGCTACGTCCATGCTTCTTACCTTGAAAAAGAGCAGCTTTATAATCAAGAGAAGCCTGGTAGATATTATTGAAGGCTCTATTCCTGATATCAAGATTATTTAGAGGTAAGTTATGTTCACTTAATACATTGGTAACTGTATTGAGATTTAAGAAAGGAATGAACCTAAAACGAATATCAGTATCAAGATTATTTACGAGTTTTATAATATTTTTCTCTGATTGGTAAGACTTTCTTCCAACCGGATTAATAAATAAATACATTTCTAACACAATTTTTCCCCCATATAAACATACATAATCTTTCCTATGACTAAACGCTATCTATACTTTAACAAAAAAAAAAAAAAATTCAATGATTGTGCTTGTTTTTAATTGGAAATAATCAAGAATTCAGTTTTACTTACAATTATTACGTTTACAAGGGAGATATGTTAAACTGGGGGAGATAATTTAATCTAGATTAGAGGGGATTATTTTGAAAGAAGATTGGACAGATTTTTTATTACCTTATAAACAAACGACTTCTGAGTTAAAGGCGAAATTCACAGCGTTGCGCGAACAATTTAGATTATCGCAGCAACATGTTCCAATCGAATTTGTAACTGCACGAGTAAAGCCGATAGACAGTATTGTTGAAAAAATGCAGCGACGCAACATTCTTGAAGCAAATTTGGAAAATGAAATGGAAGATATTGCGGGCATTAGGATTATGTGCCAATTTGTTGATGATATTTATCAATTAGTGAAGCTAATTAGAAAACGAAACGATTTAAGTGTGATTGAAGAAAGAGACTATATTGCAAATGAAAAAGAAAGCGGGTATCGTTCATATCACCTAATTATAAAGTATCCGATTCAGTTGTTAGAAGGGCAGAAGATTGTGTTGGCTGAGATTCAGATTAGAACGCTCGCAATGAATTTTTGGGCCACAATTGAACATTCCTTGAACTACAAGTATAATGGGCAATTTCCTGCTGAATTAGAGGTTAGGTTAAAGAGAGCCGCTGAGGCAGCTTTTCAGTTAGATCAGGAAATGTCAGCGATTCGAGAAGAAATAAAAGATGCACAGCAAGAGTTCTCATATCGAAGAGGTAATGATACAAGAGAATAAACCCAATTGTAAAATATTTTCTTTTATACTATACTCGTGGGATAATGTGTCTTAGTGATTAAATTAAGAACGAATTTAGAAGAGGTCGGCTATGAAAATCGCGATTTTTACAAATGATGGGCGTCAATCGGTAGAAGTAACTCAAAAACTGCAAAAAAAATTTGAGGACACACACTTTGTTATGGATGAAAAGAATCCGAATATTGTGGTGACTGTTGGTGGTGATGGGACTTTGTTGGCAGCCTTTCATAAATATGAAAATATCTTGGATACAGTGCGATTTGTTGCGGTACACACTGGTCATCTGGGATTCTATACAGATTGGCGCGATGATGAAATCGATGACTTGGTTATTAGCTTGCAATCGGACAATGGGCAATCAGTGAGCTATCCTTTGCTGGATATTAGAATTAAGTATGAGGATGATCAAAGACCAGTTAATCTTTTAGCATTGAATGAGGCAACACTGAAGCGAAACAGTGCAACTATGGTAACCGATGTTTTTGTGGGTGGCGATCTATTTGAGAAGTTCAGAGGCGACGGTCTCTGCATTTCTACCCCAACTGGATCAACCGCCTATAATAAGTCATTGGGTGGGGCTGTGATTCATCCCAACTTAAAAGTCTTACAGATGACTGAGATAAGTTCTATTAATAATAGAGTTTTTCGAACTTTAAGCTCACCAATGATCATTGCACCAAACGATTGGGTGACCTTGGTTCCTACGAGTGAATGTGATTATATTCTGACGGTTGATCAGGATAGTTTTCATGGCAGGAGAATTGAACAGATTAGATTTAAAATTTCAAATAAAAGTATACATTTTGCTAAATATCGGCATATGCAATTTTGGCAAAGGGTGCAAGATGCATTTATCGGAGCAGAGTATGCAAATTAGTTGGCATTATGATGGGAATCAGCCAATAAGAGTAAAAACATTTTTAAAACAAAAGCTAGTATCTCGGCGATTATTGGCTGCAGTTCGTTCTGATGGTGGCAAATTACTCATAAATGGTAATGAGGGCAGAAAAATTGATAAGATGGTAAATGGAGATTTGCTAGCAATCAACTTGCCATCCGAAAAAATCAGTTCTTTTCTTGTGCCTTCATTTGTACCAATTAGTATCTTGTATGAAGATCGCGACTATTTGGTTGTGGATAAACCAGCTGGTGTTGCATCTATCCCTTCGGCACTGCACAGGGAAGATTCACTAGTTGCGCGCGTGCTGGGATACTATCAGATTAGGAATTACCAGGGGATCGGACCTCATATAGCAACGCGACTTGATCGTGATACTTCAGGAATTGTATTGTTTGCAAAACATCGTTATGCTCATGCAATGATTGATGAACAGTTAAAGACACATCAAATTAAAAAAATTTATTATGCGATATTACAAGGAAGTATGGCGGCCAAACATTTGCTAATAAACCTGCCAATTGGTAGGATGCCAGGTTCGCTAGTGAAGAGAATGGTTGTAGAAAAAGGAAAAGATGCAAGTACTGAATATTGGAAAGAAGCTGAATTGCAAAGATATGTTCTTTGCAAGGTTCAATTACATACAGGAAGGACACATCAAATTAGAGTTCATAGCGCATTTTTGGGGATGCCACTTGTTGGGGATACACTTTATGGTGGAGTTAATAGGCTTCCGTTACAAAGACAAGCACTGCATTGTCAGCAGGTGACTTTTTTTCACCCCTTTCTAAATAAAGAACTGACAATTACAAGTAAAATTGCAGCCGATATGCAAATGTTTATAGATAATGAATCTAACAGCAAGAGGTGATTAATTCATGGGAGATAGAGAGAAAAGGGATTCCTATAAAAAAGATCAAATTGTTGACTTACTCGATCAGCAACAGGCGACAAAGTTCCGCGAACAATTTTTAATGCTGCATGTGTATGAACAGGCATTAATTTTTGTTGATTTAGATGAAAAACAAAGGTCAAGGGCATACCGCTACCTCACTCCTACCGAATTAGCCGACACCTTTAATGCAATTGAAGAAGAGCCTGAAGACGTAGCAGAATATTTTCAGGAGATGTCAACTAAGTATGCAGCGGGAGTAATTTCCGAGATGTATACTGATAATGCTGTTGATATTTTGGCATATGTAGATAGTACAAGCTTGAATAAGTATTTGCGACTGTTGCCACATAAGGATGCTGCGGAAATCAAAGAAATGCTGCATTATGAAGACAAGACTGCTGGGGCAATTATGGCGACAGAGTTTGTCAAGATTATTGTCAATCAGACCGCAAGATCTGCACTGCATGTTTTGAAAAAAGCAGCAGTTGATGCAGAGACAATTTACTATTCCTATGTAGTTGATGCTGATGACAAACTTATTGGTGTAGTTACATTGCGGGATTTATTAATTAGTGATGATGACTTATTGATTGAGGAAATCATGAATGATCAGGTGATGTCCGTAAAAGTTGATGAAGACCAAGAAGATGTTGCTAAGACAATTCGTGATTATAATTTTCTGGCAATTCCAGTGACCGATTATGATGAGAAGATGATTGGAATTATTACGGTTGATGATATTATTGATGTTATTGATGAAGAATCTGCCGAAGATTATTCTGGACTTGCTGGTGTTGATACCGAAGAAAGTTCAAATAATCCGTTTAAGTCTGCCTCTAAGAGACTACCATGGCTTGTGACATTGCTTTTTCTAGGAATGTCGACAGCAACATTAATATCACATTACGAGCAACTGGTGAGTGAGGCAAGTATCCTAGCAGTCTTTATCTCATCTATTACGGGGACAGCTGGGAATGCAGGCACACAAAGCTTAGCCGTGGCCGTCAGAAAGATTGCATCTAAGGATGATGATGAAAGCCTGATTAGAACAATTATTACTGAACTATTGACAGGACTCATAATAGGAGTAACTACAGGAATAGCAATTTTCCTAATTGTTGGAATTTGGAAAAATAACTTTGTTTTAGGTTTTGTGATTGGTTTGGCTATGATGTGTGCAATTGTTGTAGCAAATTTAGCCGGCAGTATTATTCCGATGGCGATGGATAAGATGGGGTTTGATCCAGCAGTTGCATCTGGACCTTTCATTTCAACATTGAGTGATTTAACTTCTGTTTTAATTTATTTCAACATTGCGAGTTTCTTTTTATCGTTCATTGTAGGAAAATGAAAGAATTATCTTGAAATGGCAGCAAATTAATATAGATTACTATCATACTCTTCTCCATCTGGTTGAACTCAGAGTCTATATGGGAGAAGAGTTTTTGTACTTGTAAAGCAATTAATTGAAATTATTTTAAATTAGTATTAGAAGGATTATTGACATATCTATAATTTTTTGTTTTAATTATAGATATGTTAGGGAGAAAAAAAACATTTTATTTTTTTATATCTTTTTTTACGATAATATCTATTTTTTCTGCTTCTTTGATGTCTGTAAACGCTTCTGCATGGTATGGTGCACGAATAACGTTACCAAGAGCTGGTGGACAGTGGAGAACTGTCAGCAGAAAATCTACTTCCAAGGTACAGGGGTTAAAAGCAAGTGGAAATGCGTATCAGATAGTGGGGAATATTGAAAATGCAGGAAATAAAACCATTGGTTCATGGCAAACTTTTAATGCACATAATACAATTGCAAAATATGTAGCTACATATTCAGCAGGATCCAGTATAAAAGCAGCTTTTCAGACTAATTCATATAATTATTTAACTACGACTGCCTATTTATCTTGGCGACCATAAAATCTAAATATCACACCTAGCTGAAAGCGTAACTGCTAGCACATATAACAGTTACGCTTTTATTAATGGAAAAAATATTGTTAACTAAAAACTACAGAATTATTTGGGAGAATTTATGAAAAGTAAAATTTCTTTATCAAAAGCAGAGTTATATAATTTAAATTTGTTGTATCAATTAGGTGCAATTGTCATCTTTTGTGTAATTACCTTAATTGCTAATTTACGGATGGGTGCGGGCAATCCTATATATATACGTGCACTTGAACAATATTTATCAACAATTAACTTTTTCTCACTGCTATTGCCTTTGTTACCGCTCTTTCTTTCATACAAGATAATAACTCCATATTGGTTTACAGATTTTCGTGAGTGGCAATTAATAAGGGGGAAAACTCCATTTTGGAAAAAACAGTTTATTGCTGTAGCGAAAAATTGTTTACTCTACACTTTTGGGGCATATTTTAGCTCCCTTTTACTTCTTTTGGCTCTTACTGGAAATGTACGCACTTTACCGGTAACAACAGGGATAGTTTCAATTACAGGTCCTTTTTTAGGAACCATTATTCTTTTAGTTACTATATTTTTAATTAATTATGGAATAATGCTACTTCCATTATTATTAACCTTGGTATTACGAAAATCTTGGCAGGTTTTAGCAATTGCAACAATTCTTTATTTTTTTCTACCAATTATTTTGTTTAGTGTCAGTATCCTTCCAGAACAAATGATGCCAATCAACATTTATTATCAGTTGTTGAATTCTTCGCGCTCTGATATTGAAATCATAGTTAGTTCTGTTGCTACAATTGTTGGTTTCATAGTAATTGAAGTCGGACTTATTTTTACAGTAATTCGAATACAAGAGAGGAAGGAATATTAAAATGAGTAATGCGATTGAGCTAGAAAATGTAGCAATCAGTTATAAAAAAGTGAAACTATTACATAATGTGAATTTAGAGATTCAAACAGGAGATATAGTACATTTGCGTGGGGAAAATGGGGTTGGTAAATCAACTTTCTTGAAAACCGTTTGTGGACTTAAGGTTCCAACAAGCGGAACAATTAAAATCAATGATAAAGTGTTGCATCCAGGAACTTTTGCTCCAAGAACAGGAATATTAATTAATACACCAAGGTTCATTAATAATTTGACTGGGTTTGAAAATCTAAGGATTCTTGCGAATATAAAGAAGGAAGTGTCTAAATTAGATATTGAAAGCTATATGAGAACTTTTGGACTTGATCCTAAAAGTAATACAAAGGTTCGGAGCTATTCTGTCGGTATGTTGCAAAAATTAGGATTAATTCAAGCAATTATGGAGAAAAATAATTTGCTTTTGTTAGACGAGCCATTGAACGGATTAGATAGAAGTTCTAAGGAAAAAGTTCTTGAAGTTCTTGAGAGACTCCATAGTGAGAACCCAAGTTTAACGATGTTGCTTGTTTCTCACGAGGATTTCTTTAAAAATATAGCAGATGTTTTTTATGAGATTGATCAAGAAACTATCATTAAAATGAGGTAAAAAATTGATTTTAAGGAAGAATTTTAAGAATTTAAAAATATTTTTGGGCAGTGTCTGTCTTTTCTTTTCACCATTGCTGGTTCACGCTGTTTATTTTAAACAAACGGCCAGTTCTTCAATATGGGATTTTTTTATCGAGACTTCTGGGACTCCTATTGTACTTTTCTTCGTACTTCCATTAGTTCTTTTAGTAATATTTTTTGATGAGGGTAGTTTTTTCATTACTAATTATTTACAGTACTTATCAGCAAGATTTTCTAGTTTAACGGAGATAATTAGTTCATGGATGATTGATGAATTTTTTTTATGTCTTTGGCTCATTCTGTGCTTATTTCTTGGCAGTATAACGACTGCTTTGAGTGAAAATTATAAAGTTACTTTTATGGTAAAACACCCATTTGCTATCCAATCCAATTTATTCAGTGTGTTTTTGCATTTTTGGTTGCTTTATATTTTCGCTATTAGCATATGTTTAGCTTTAAACTGTTTTTTGATAATTTCTAGAAAAAAGCATGTATCTTTTATCCTTGGGGTATTTTTGTCTTTGGTAATAATTTCTTCTTACAAGATAAGGTTAGGGATTTTTCAAAGTTTTCCAACCATTATGGGGAGTGAACTTTTTTTCCCGAATTATCTCTCAGCCTTTATGCCGGCGATTCTTCCATACTGTAGCCTTATATGGGCAGCAATAGAGTATTTTACACTAAGAATAACATTTAGGAGAATCATTCAATGATAAAAAAAGAGTTTAGATATTACATATTATCAATGGTATCCCTAATTTTTATTTGGAGAGTTGTAATTTTTGTGTTACAGAAACGAGTTGCATTTTTACAGCCTAATCCGTTTGAAAGTACTAATTACTTTTCTTTCGCTATTAATCTCAGTTATTGGTGTGCATTTTTATTTCTTTACCGCTTTATTTGGAGTGAACTGTTGGGGAGTATTTTTGTTGAAATTAGAATTGGAAAACGGTGTCTTATGCAGAGAAATGTAAGTATTCTACAGTTAATATTCGCGGCATCTAATACGCTTTCATATATCGTAGTTGCAGTTCTTTTTGGAGATAGGGTCAGTGGGGGTGTGATAAGCCTAATCTTATTAATCACATTTATAATGATTTTTCTTTTGCAAAAGAGTTTTATTTACTGTGTAGACGAAGGTGTAAGTATTTTTGTGCTGGCTACCATGTTACTGTTAATCTTCCATTTTACAGGTTATAGTACTAGGTAGTCGCTTGCAAATATTAATGAGATAATAAAATTATAGTATTCAAGAAAAGAGATTATCGCCAATTGGAAATGGTTAATCTCCAAAATTTCGATAATCTCTTTTTTTTAAATATAGTTGCAAAGATTTAGTTGAAACGTGCAAACGAAACACAGACACCTTCTGGAACAGGAATCTCTTTTTGAAGTAGTGTAAGGGCGCCATCTGTGCTAGAACGTTCAAAAAGAGTAGCGTTGTCAGTATTTTGATTGGTGACAACCACGAAGTTTTCTGTAGCATCTAGTGCAAAGTCACGCGGAAACTCACCTTCTGTTGATGTATAGCCGGAATGGCTGAGTGTGAAAGCAGAAGTAACCTCGAACACAGCAATTGTATTATGACCACGGTTGGAGACATAGACGAATTTTCCATCGGCTGAAATGCGTATCGCTGCGACTCCATTATCGGCCGGATTGAATGTATCAGGAATTGTTAAAAGTGTCTGAAGTAATTCAAATTTACCTGTTTCACTATTGTAGGATAATGTTGATATATGGCTGCTTAGTTCACCCACTAAATACGCGAATTTTCCATTTGGATGAAAAACGAGGTGACGTGGAGCAAAACCTGGAGCTGTTTCAAAGCCTGCTACTAGGGTCAATTGTCCATCGTTACTAATATCATAGGTATAGACCTTGTCAGACCCTAAATCACAGACAACTAAGCGTTTATCCGGAGTCAAATCAGTAAAATGCACTTTTGCTGTATCTTGTTCTGGTAATGGACCATGACCTGTCAGTTTGACTTCGTTAACAGTTGTTAATTTTCCAGTGGTATCAACTTTGTAGACTGTAATTGTACCTTTATGATAGTTTGCAGTAAAGACGAGATTACGGTTTGTATCTAATCCAATATAGCATGGGGGTGCACCAGCAGCTGTTTGTGTGTTCACCAGTTTTGGGATTTTTTTGCCAGAGAAACTCGCAATTCCCCCCAAGTCATTATCTTTTGCAACAGCGAAAACTATTCCGGCAGAATTGCTTTGCAAGTAAGTCGGATTATCTAGTTGAATAAATAATTCTGGAGTAGATATTCTTTTTTCATCTTCATCGAGAATTGCTTCATAGATACCCTTAGAAGCTTTTTTAGTGTAAGTACCAAATAGAATTTTTTGAGTCAATGTATGTCCTCCTTGATATACTTATTATAATTTATAAGTATATCATATCTTGTAAAAACGGTAACAATTACTTAGTAAAGTTTGACGACAATGTGATACAATAAGCAATAGAGTTGAATACTTAGTGGAGAAGGGGTCAGTTAGTATGTTAGAAGCAAAAGTTGTTGAAATTGGACCAGAAGCTATTTCGAAAGGCGATCCATTGATGATTCTTTTTGATGAAACAGCATCAGTTCAACTAAGACGTGTATCCGTAGTACAACACTTTGTAGATTCAAACAGTAAAAAAAGAGAGCTCAAGAATTTAAAAAAAATTAGTATTGATGGCCAAGTTTATGAAATAAAGCATATCGGAGAATTGGTTCAAAGTAATATGGAGATGATTGGTCACGCTACTTTATTCTTTAAAGCGGTACCTGAAGAGCCGCAGCATAGTGGAATTTATTTAGAACCATATACATTACCAAGTGTTGCAGTTGGAAGTGTCATTAAGTATTATTAAACAACGGTTGACAAATGTGCAGACTGATTAAAAATCACAAATAAGTGTTTTACTGTGAGTAATGTGAAGTTAAACAGTGAATTTTGACTTGTGAAACACGTTTATTCGTAATAAATAAGGGACCCGTCAAAAGTTGAATTTTGACCGGTTCCCTTTTTGCTGAGGTGCTATTTCAAAAGTAGTTATTAGATATTATCTCCATTAAAGATTGAGTTCTTCACGATAACATAATCAACTTTCCTTAATGAATTCAGTTCTCTTCCACCTGCATAAGAGATTGAGGATTGTAAATCTTCATGCATCTCACGCAGGGTATCAGCAATAGGCCCACGGTAAGGGACCAATACTTTTTTCCCTTCAACATTCTTGTATTGTCCTTTTTGGTATTGTGATGCTGAACCAAAATATGTCTTGAACTTTTCACCGTTTTGTTCAATAACTTCACCAGGACTTTCTTGATGCCCCGCGAATAAGGAACCAATCATACACATTGAAGCCCCAAAACGAATTGACTTTGCAATGTCACCATTATGACGAATTCCGCCATCGGCAATGATTGGTTTACTAGCAGCTTTTCCACAGAGACGGACAGCTGCTAGTTGCCAACCGCCAGTGCCAAAACCGGTTTTGAGTTTTGTAATGCAAACTTTACCAGGACCAATTCCAACTTTTGTTGCATCGGCACCAGCATTTTCAAGTTCACGAACACCCTCTGGAGTGCCAACATTGCCAGCTATTACGAAAGTTCCTGGCAGCTTTTTTTTAATATACTTAATCATTTCAATGACTGTGTCAGAATGACCATGAGCAACATCGATGGTGATGTATTCTGGAACAGGTCTAAGTGCGGTTAGTTCATCTATTAATTTGTATTCATTTGACTTTACGCCAACTGAGATTGATGCAAAGAGTCCTTTAGAATGCATCATTTGTACAAAGGCAACTCTTTCATTTTCCTCAAATCGGTGCATGATGTAAAAATAACCATTTTGAGCTAGCCAAATAGCAAGTGGTTCGTCAATTATTGTTTGCATATTTGCTGGGACTACAGGAATTTTAAAAGTCATTGGTCCAAATTTAACAGTAGTGTCAATTTCAGAGCGACTTTTAACGATACACTTGTTGGGCACTAATTGAATATCTTCGTAATCGAATACAGACATTTTTAAAACCTCTCATTCTTTATTGAACACATAATTCGGTGATTATGTTTATCAAAACGACAAACACATTGTAAGTTACAGCATTATGTGATAAAAGTCAAATTAATAACATGCAAAGTATGATAAATATTCGTGTTCTGCTTGAGCAAATGACTAAATTCTCGTTGCGGGTTATAATTGGTAAGATGAATTACATTGAGGAGAGTAAATGAAATGGCAAAAAAAGAGAAAATTAAGAAAACAAATGATGAAAGAATCCTTGATCAGCATCATGTACAATATCAGGAAGCTTCTTTCAATTGGTTAGAAAAAGGTGCAGACGCATTAAGTGAGGCTGAAGCTGCAGGAGTATCATCAAAAAGTATTCTGAAAACAATTGTTTTGCAGGGGAGTGATAGTCAAAATGATTATCTTGTGGTTTGTCTGCCATTGGAATTTGAAATTGAATTGAAGTTAATTGCCAATCAGTTGAACAAAAAGCAAGTGCATCTTGCAGACAATAAGAAGCTAATTAATATTACAGGATATGTTCATGGGGCTAATACACCAATTGGCATAAATATTCGCAAGGGTTTTCCAATTTATTTTGATGAACGTATCAAAGAATATGAAGAAATATCTGTTTCAGCCGGTAAGGTTGGCCGCTCAGTCCGGTTGAAGCAAAAAGATTTAATTGAACTTGTTGCAGGTAAATATCTGAGAGTCCAATAGTAGAGGAAGATATAATTGAAAAAAATCGAAAAAAAATTATCTTTTGTTGCACAGAATATAGATATGTTTGTGTGCCCAATTTGTAGGGCAAGTTTTACAGATACTCAATGTTATAGTGTAATCTGTGAAAATGGTCATAGCTTTGATTTTTCAAAGAAAGGGACTTTGTACTTCTTAACACATCAAATAACAAGTGACTATGACGATGATCGGATGTGGAATTCACGGGCAAAAATTCAAGCAGCTGGCTTTTTTGAACCGATTGCCGAAAGAATAACTTCGCTTATTGGTAGCAAAGAAAAGCAGCGCATTTTAGATGTCGGATGTGGTGAAGGATCAACACTTTCATATATTGAAAGAAAGCGGCAAAGTAGCAAGGACGTGATGATTGGTTTTGATATTTCGAAAAAAGCAATAAATTTAGCGGCAAGACGAGAAACTGACGTATTTTATTGTATAGCCGACCTAGCTCAGCTTCCCTTTAAAAAAGGTGCATTTGATATTATTATTGATATGTTTTCGCCTTCAGCATATAGCGAATTCAATCGTGTACTTGCTCATGGCGGTTCATTAATTAAAATTATCCCAAATAGTAATTATTTAATTGAATTGAGACACCTGCTTTACGACCAAGATAATAAGAATTATTCCTATAATAATCAGGATGTATTGGAATTATTTCGGGAAAAATATCCTACTGTAAGGATTGAGCAACTCAAATATACTTTCGAATTAACACCCGCCCTATTCGAATACCTTGTGTACATGACCCCGCTTCATTGGGGGGCTGATTCTGAGAGGTTGAACCAGGTTTTGAGTAACGGATTGAGTCAGATAACTATTGATGTTTCAGTTTTATTTATTAAAAGCTAATAAAAATTAATTTTTTTGTAAGAAAACCTTGAAAACTTAATAAGGGCATGGTAATATAATTGCAAGAAATCGGTTTTTAGTGATTATCGATTTTATCGTTAGTCATTACATAATTGTACTTCATTTAACGTAGCTGTTCGCCGTGCCCACACCGAATAGTTACGCTTTTTTTGTTGTAAATTTTTTGAATGGAGAGCTGTCTAATGACAAATCATATTGTTTTATTTGAACCATTGATGCCAGCAAATACAGGTAATATTGCCCGAACATGTGCAGGTACAAATACGGAACTACATCTAATTGAACCCCTTGGGTTTTCAACTGACGATAAATATCTTAAAAGAGCAGGGCTTGACTACTGGGATAAAGTTAAGATCACTTATCACAAAAATCTACCAGCATTTATGGATTCATTAGGTGTGGATGATGAATTATATTTAGTTTCAAAATTTGCAACTAAGTCATACGTACAAGCAGATTATTCTAGTACAAGTAAGAATCACTACTTCTTGCTAGGAAAAGAAACGACTGGGCTGCCTGAACCATTTATGCGGGCAAATATGGAAAAATGTATTCGCATTCCGCAAAATGATAAAAATATTAGGGCCCTGAACTTGTCCAATAGTGCAGCAATCGTAATTTTTGAAGCTTTAAGACAGCAGAATTTTCCAGCACTAGAACAGACACATCTGTATGAGAATGATAAATTAAAGTAGGCTATATCTGACATTTGTTATGATAAAATTGAATCAGAGATATATCGAGGTGAAAAAGGTGGCACAGAGAAAAAGAAAGCCAAGTATCAAGGCCAAGAAAAAGGAGTCTAATAGAATTTGTGGCGGATTTTTCATTTTTTTTGGTATATTTGGAATTTTTAAATTGGGATTTTTAGGGATATTGTGTCTGAATTTTTTTCGTATTTTTCTAGGAGATGTAGCAGTAATTGGATTAGCTGTGCTCGTAGTACTTGGAGCATATCTCTTGGTTGTTGGAGATGAACCCAAGTTAAGGAAAAATTGGATTCTAGGGTTAAGTGGCCTTATATTGTCCTTGCTGCTAGTCTTACATGCAATGTTGTTTGGCAAGCTAGATTTGCATTCTCATTTTATTAATATTACTTGGCAGTATCTTCAAAGTGATTTGGTGGCTGGTGATATCGGAACAAGTATCGGCGGTGGAATGCTAGGTGCATTTTTATATACCCCAGCTTATTTTTTGCTTTCCCAAGTAGGAACCTACATATTCAGTTCAATTTTTGCTGTATTTAGTTTGTGTATTTTTTTTGAAGTGTCATTTGCCAAGGTTTTACAGGTAATTGGGGTAGCGGTTAACTATTTTATAAAGGGCTGCGGTACTGTATTGAGAAAATTATTTAAAACTATAAAAAGTGGATATATCAAGATAAGGGAACACCATAGGGAATCGCATGAGCAAAAAATTATAAAGAAGCAAAAAAAACTTGCACAGCAAAAGCAAGTAATTGTTGAAGAAAATACTGAACACGAGCAGATAAAGGAACAGGAACATGTTTCTGAAACAGAGTTTGTTAAGACTAACAGCTGGAATACGGAAAGAAATGAAACGAAAGATAAGGCTGATGAGACAGCCAAAGACGAGGATAACGACAATAGAGAAGCGCTTATTACTGGGAATTCAATAAATCCTGACTATAAGTTGCCAGGTACAGAATTGTTACAGGAAGTGGCTGCAGAAGATCAAAGTGATGAATATAAAAAAATTGAGCATAATACGAAGGTTCTTAAAGAAACATTTAAAAGCTTTGGAGTTGATGTTGAAATAAAAAAGGCAATCCTAGGTCCCTCCGTTACTAAATATGAGTTGCACCCTGCAATTGGTGTGAAGGTAAGTAAAGTTGTTGGGTTAACAGATGATTTGGCATTGGCGCTGGCAGCTAAGGATATAAGAATTGAAGCACCAATTCCTGGCAAATCGTTGATAGGAATCGAGGTACCTAATCAGAAAGTCTCAACTGTCTCATTCAGAAGTATAGTTGAAGAACAAAAAAGGCAGCATTCCAAGTTACTTGAAGTTCCATTGGGACGTGATATTGCTGGCAATCTTGTTACTGCTGATTTGGGGAAAATGCCACACCTGCTAATTGCCGGTTCTACCGGTAGTGGTAAGTCAGTCGCAATCAATGGAATTATTACGAGCTTATTGATGAATTGCCCACCTCATTTAGTTAAGTTGATGCTGGTCGATCCAAAAAAAGTCGAGTTGGGTGTTTATAACGGAATTCCGCATTTACTGACTCCAGTGGTGACAAATCCCAAGAAAGCTGCGAAAGCTTTAAATAAGTTGGTTGAAGAAATGGAACGACGCTATGAGCTCTTTGCAAATACAGGTCAGAGAAATATTGCCGGATATAATGAGATGATCGAACGGCAAAATAAAGAGATGAAGACAGCTGAGCAGTTGTTACCCTATATCATAATTGTGGTTGATGAATTATCCGATTTGATGATGGTAGCTTCAAATGAAGTTGAAGATGCAATTATCAGATTAGCACAAATGGCGCGTGCCGCTGGGATTCACATGATTTTGGCAACTCAGCGACCCTCAGTGGATGTTATTACTGGGCTGATCAAAGCAAATGTTCCTTCAAGAATGGCATTTGCGGTCTCAAGTGGAACTGATTCACGAACAATTATTGATTCCAACGGAGCGGAAAAATTGCTTGGCCGAGGAGATATGCTATTCCTTCCAATGGGACTTAATAAGCCAATCAGGGTCCAAGGGGCGTTTATCTCGGACCAAGATGTTACAAATATAGTCGATTTTGTAAAAGAACAACAGTCTGCAGAGTATGACGAGTCGTTAATTGTTTCTGATGAAGAAACACAGCAAGACCAGGCTGATGATGCAGAGGATGAATTATTTGATGAGGTAGTTAAGGTGATTGCGAGAGAACAATCATGCAGTATTTCAATGCTGCAACGTAGATTTAGAATTGGCTATAACCGTGCTGCAAGAATTGTAGATGAGTTGGAAGCTCATGGGATGATAGGTCCATCTGAGGGCAGTAAACCGCGTAAAGTATTTGTACAAAAAGATAAGGATGTAACCACAGAGGAATAATAAGTTATTAGAAGGGAAATTCTGACTTATGGAACACGTTTACGCAAAATAAAGCGGGAGGTTGGGTCAAAATATAACTTTTGTCCCAACTCTTTCGGTATAGTGGATATCCCAAGTCAGATTGTTTTTTATATTTTTTTCACTTATTATTAGTTTTATGAATATTGAGGGAGGAATAATAAGTGCACATAAGCTTGAATTCAGGAGTTAGTCTGTCGTTAATTTCTACCAAACAATTTAAAACAACTAGAATAGCAGTGGATTTGATAGCTCCATTGAAGTCGGAAGCATTAACTAAACACTTGTTGCTGGCTAGTATTTTGGAAAATAGCAGTCAGAAATATCCTAGCCAGAAGATATTATCAGAAGAACTTGCACGTATGTATGGTGCAGGGTTTGGTGTTTCTACGGAGAGAAAGGGAAATATTCACGCGTTAAGCTTTAACTTGGAATGCGTCAATGAACGTTTCTTAGGTACTGCTGATCAATTACTAGAGCAGGGAATCGATTTTTTGAAAGAAATTATTTTTAAACCGCTGTTAGCAGGTAAACACTTTGATTCAAAAACTTTTAACCGACAACGGCAAGTGTTAGCTGATTATATTAGCTCAGCCAAGGATGACAGACAATTATTTGCCACACTTGAATTGAACAATATTTTTTTTAAGGATGACGGACAAGCATGTCCTTCATTTGGAGACATTGAAAGCCTGAATAAGATTACAAATGAAGAACTTTATAAGTATTATCTTGAGTGTATTAACAATGATCAAGTCGAGATAATTATTTCTGGAGATATTACAGTGGAGAAGGCAAAGACATTGGTTTCCAATTTCAATTTTTCTGATAGGCAGCCCAAAAAAGTTCCGTTATTTTATACGCAGCCACCACAAAAAAAAGTTAAAGAACGAATTCATCATCTTGAAATCAGTCAGGCTAAATTAAATCTCGGATACTCGTTACCTGTATATTTTCAAGAAAATAAGTATTATGCCGCTTTGGTTTTTAATGATTTATTCGGGGGTCAGCCGCTTTCAAAATTATTTGTTAATGTTCGTGAGAAAGCTAGTTTGGCATATTATGCAAGTAGCTCATATGACAGTTTTCGCGGATTTCTGGCAGTCAAAACAGGGATTGAAGCGCAAAATAAAAATCAGGTTTTACAGATTGTCAACCAACAACTAGAAGAATTAAAAAAGGGTCATGTTACAGGAAAAGAAATCGAGACTGCAAAGAGGTCTTTGATTAACAGCTATCTAAGTCAGTTGGATCATCAAGGTGTTTTGCTTAGTCGAGCATTGTTTAATGGCTTATTGAATAAAGAGCTCCAAGAAAATGAGTGGATTAAAAGAATAGAAAGTGTGACGGTTGCAGATATCGCCGAGATTGCTAAGATGGTACATTTAGAAGCAATTAGCTTTTTAGATGGAGAAGTAAAGAATGAAAATAATTGATTATCCTGACTTTGATGAAAAAGTATACCAAGAGGTATTAGCCAACGGATTAACAGTCAACATAGTCCCAAAAGTGGGATTTCATAAGACATATGCCAGCTTTACTGTAAATTATGGTTCAGTTGATTCTACATTTATATCTTTGAATGATAATAAGATTACAAACAGACCAGATGGAGTTGCTCATTTTTTGGAACATAAATTATTTGAGAAAGCTGACTATGATGCTTTTGAATTATTTGGACAGTTAGGTGCGGATTCAAATGCATTTACCTCTTATACAAAGACAAGTTATCTTTTTTCAACAGTTGAAAATGTTAGAAAATGTATTGAAACACTGCTTGATTTTGTACAGTCTCCCTATTTTACGAATGATTCGGTCGAGAAAGAAAAGGGGATAATTGCCCAAGAAATCATGATGTATGATGATGACTATAACTGGCGATTATACAGTGGAATAGTTGAGAATTTATATCCAAACAGTCCATTAAGTAAAGACATTGCAGGAACCGTGGAATCAATTAAAAATATCTCTACAAAAGACTTGTATGAGTGTTACCAGGCTTTTTATCAACCCAGTAACATGGACTTGTTTGTGGTAGGTGCGGTTGACCCAGATGAAGTGATCAGCTGGATCAAGGAGAATCAAAGTAAAAAAGAATTTCCTGTTGTTCCTCGAATAATACACAGTAAGTCAATGATAAATGAGAAATATGATATAATTCCTTACCGAATGCTTGAAGTTGATACAAGTCGGCCTAAAGTGGCAGTTGGAATTCGGGGGGATACTGAATTGCCTGCTGGTAAAAAGGGATTAAAATATAAAATTGCTTTAAATCTGGGAATGTACTTGTTAATGGGTGAATCAGCAGAAGCTTATAGTAACTTATATGATGAAGGCTTAATTGATGATAGCTTTGATTATGATATTTCAGTTGGTCGAGGATATCATTTTTGTGTTGTCAGTGGTGAAACTAGCAATGCAGAGGAACTTACCAAGAGAATTATTGATTTGTTAAAGACTGCAAATGAAATAATTAGCAAGCAGACAACAGAATTTATGTTAGCTAAGAAAGAATTTATCGGCAGACAAATCCAGTCAATGAATTCGCTTGAGGGAATTGCAAATCGATATGAAGGAAAGTTATTTGATGGCGCAATGAGTTTTGATGCGGTCAAGATTTTGGAAGAATTGAGATTAGTTGATGTAGTGCAAGCAATCAACGAATTCATTGAGCCTAACAGTGTGAGTGTGTACCAAGTCTTACCGAAAGAAGATGTTTGATTGATGAAGTGGGCACTTGTGGTAGGAGCATCCGGAGATATTGGTGAAAAAATTGCATGCGATTTGGCTGCAGCTGGATGGTCATTATATTTGCATGCAAACATTGGAATTGAAAAAGTAAACAAATTAATCGAAAAGTTAAGTTTAGAGTATCAAAAGCAAGATTTCTTGCGGGTTCAGGCAGACTTTAATAATTTGATGCAAGTTGAAGATATTGTTAAACAATTGTTTGCATTAGACGCATTGATTTTTGCACAAGGGACAACACACTATGGTTTGTTTAGCCAAAGCACATATGCGAATACGGCTGAAATTATACAGATGCAGGTTCTCAACCCATTAAGATTGATTCAGTTACTAGAAAATAAGCTTATAAAAAATAGCTATGGTAGAATTATTTTTCTGGGTTCAGTGTATGGTGGCTCAGGAAGTGCGATGGAAGTAGCATATAGTACTGCTAAAGGTGCATTATCAGCATTTGCAAGAGCTTATAGTAAAGAAGTAGCCTCACTTGGAATTACTGTCAATGTAATTGCACCAGGTGCGGTTGATACAAAAATGAATTCATTATTTTCTAATGACCAAAAAGCAGAAATTGATGAACAAATTCCAATGGGAAGATTTGCTGCTCCTGATGAAATCAGCTATTGGGTCAAAGCAGTTTTAGATGAGCATGCTAAGTATCTTACAGGACAGACAATTTATGTAACTGGTGGATGGCTGAAATAAGTAATTCTTAATTAATATATTTAACTGTCTATGATATACTTAATATAGATTAGATAAATTACGGATATAAGTCAATATTGGAGAGTTAAAAATGGTTGAAATTGGAAAAAGTTTACAAGCTGCAAGAATTGAAAAAGGATATACCTTAGATGATTTACAACAAATTACAAAGATTCAAAAGAGGTACTTGATTGCGATTGAAGATGAGCGATTTGATGCATTACCAGGAGATTTTTATGTCAAAGCGTTTATTAAACAATATGCGGAGTCCGTTGATGTAGATCCAACAGAGTTTCTAAGCACATTTGAGAACCAGAAAGCGACGAATGATAATGTAATTGAAGAACCTGCAAAAACTCGAAGTGAAGTTACTCGTGAGAGTATTCAGAAATCAAACAAGGTTAGTCATTTATTAGGCTATCTCCCGACTATCATTGTTGTTGCAGTAGTAGTTGTGATACTTGGTTCCATTTATTATGTTGCGTGGAGCAACCATCAAAAGGATGCACAGACACAACAGATAGAGAGCAGTTCAAAAGTTTCTGTTTCTTCTCAAAAAGACTCAAAGTCAAGTTCAACTTCTTCGAGCAAAAGTAAGAAGTCGTCTTCCAAGAGTTCTAAGAAAAGTTCCCAAAAGAGCTCTAAAAAAAGTTCTAAAAAATCAAGCAGTTCGAAAGCCAAAAAAGAAAAAATCAGCTTAGCTTCAAGCAGTGGTTCAAAATTTGTCTATACAATGACTAATCCTGCAAGCACGAGTACTGTTAAGATTTCAATCAATGGCAGTAAAGCTTGGAGTGCAGTGTCTGCAAATGGAACACAACAATGGCAAGGAACTCTAAGCAGTGGAGCAAGTCATGAGGTTAGCTTACCAAGTGGGACAACGGCAATTACTATTAACTTGGGGAATTCTGGAGCTACAACGTTGACGATTGATGGTAAGAAGTTCAATTATAAGAAGGACAACAGTTCTTTGACAGTTAGAACGATTACAATTAATTTAGAAGACTAGCATAAAAAAAGGATTGAGGGGCTTATTTTCGAATGAATTTACCAAACAAACTGACAGTTGCACGTATTATTTTAATTCCAATTTTTATGTTAATTTTGCTATTACCATTTGACTGGGGGACAATTGCATTTGGTGGAACAGTGATTCCTACTACACAGATTTTAGGGGCAATCATTTTTGCTGTTGCTTCAATTACAGATTTTGCTGACGGACAAATTGCTCGGAAACAGCACTTAGTAACAAATTTTGGCAAATTTGCTGATCCGTTAGCTGATAAAATGCTTGTGATGACAGCTTTCATTATCCTTGTTTCAATTGGGAAGGTTCCAGCATGGGTGGCAGCAATAATTGTTTGTCGTGAACTCGCAGTTACTGGTTTGCGTTTGATTGTTGTTGAGAATGATGGCAAGGTAATTGCGGCTGCAATGCCTGGAAAAATTAAAACGATGACCCAAATGTTATCGATTATTTTTCTATTTTTAAATAATGTATTTTTTGCAGCTGTAAATATTCCAATAGGTGAAATTTTGTTATATATTTGTTTATTTTTTACTGTGTATTCAGGGATTGAATATTTTGTAAATAGCAAAGAAATATTTGCTGATTCATTTGATAAATAATCGATAGCAACTAATCTTGTATCATTGAATATAAAGATTGGTTGTTATTTTTAAATTTTGCGTATATATAATTTAGTGGGAGGCATTTGGTAATGCATGCAGAAATAATTGCAGTGGGTACAGAAATTCTTTTAGGACAGATTGTTAATACTAATGCTACTTTTGTTGCAAAAAGATTGGCAGATATGGGAATTGATGTTTATTTTGAATCTGTAGTTGGAGATAACGAAGAGCGTCTTTTGAGTGAGATTAAGCGTGCAGAGTCTAGAAGTAACCTTATAATTTTAATAGGGGGACTTGGACCAACAAAGGATGACTTAACAAAACAAACGGTTGCAAAATTTTTAGAAAAAAAACTTATTGAGGATAAACCGGCAATGGCTAAAATTATCCGTTATTATACTGAAACAGGTAAAGTAATGACTGAAAACAACAAAATTCAGGCACTCTACATTCAAGATTCTATTGCTTTGAAGAACGAGACCGGATTTGCAGTAGGGAATTATTTTAAGAATTCAAATGGGACAGACTTTTTACTATTGCCAGGCCCACCTAGTGAAATGAAGCCAATGTTTGTGCACCAAGCACAGCCACAATTACAGGAAACCTATTTTAATGATCACAGATTGTTCTCAAGAGTATTGCGATTTTTCGGAATAGGTGAATCAATGTTGGTTACCAAGTTAGCTGATTTGATAGACGGACAGTCGAATCCGACAATTGCTCCCTATGCGAAAACCAGTGAAGTTACTTTGAGATTGACAGCAAGTAGCAAAACAGAAGACGATGCTATAAAAATGTTAGATAAGTTAGAGAATAAAATAAACAAACGTGTTGGTGAATTTATGTATGGGTACGGCGATGATAATAGTTTGGTTGCAGTTGTAGTTGAACAATTGAAAAAGAAAAAATTTACGATTTCAGCTGCAGAAAGCCTTACTGCAGGAAAGTTTCAATCGACGCTAGGGAGTATTCCTGGTGTTTCTACTACTTTTTATGGTGGGGTAGTCACTTATTCAAACCAAGCTAAAGAACAGTTGCTGGGTGTATCTCATGAGACATTAGAGAATGCAGGAGCTGTTAGTGAACAAACGGCAAAAGAAATGGCTGATTCTGTGAGGAAAAAACTTGGAACAGATGTTGGAATCTCCTTTACTGGAGTTGCGGGTCCTACAGAACTAGAAGGGCAACCAGTTGGAACAGTCTGGATAGGGTTGGCGATAAAAGGTCGCAAAACAGCTGCAAAATTATATCATTTCTCAAGTACTCGGTATTTTATAAGAGAGCGAGCTACATTGTCTGGGTTGGATTATATTAGAAGGTCTCTTTAACACCGAACTTTTGTTCGCTTTTCCTTGCTTTTTTTAAAATTAATCTGTATTATTAAGACTGTAAAGAATTGTTATACGGTATTATTAGGAGGAGTAAATTTGGCTGATGAACGACAAGCAGCTCTTGATGCTGCATTGAAAAAAATAGAAAAAAACTTTGGTAAAGGTTCAATTATGCGTATGGGCGAGAAGGCTGATACACAAATTTCAACAGTTTCAAGTGGTTCGCTTGCGCTTGATGAAGCACTTGGCGTCGGCGGGTATCCTCGTGGGAGAATTGTTGAGGTGTATGGACCTGAAAGTTCAGGTAAGACAACTGTTGCATTGCATGCTGTTGCTGAGGTGCAAAGTAATGGTGGCGTTGCGGCATATATTGATGCTGAAAATGCATTGGATCCAGCTTATGCAACAAAGTTAGGCGTGAATATTGATGAACTACTTCTTTCTCAACCAGATACTGGTGAACAAGGATTAGAGATTGCGGATGCGCTTGTTTCTTCTGGTGCAATTGATATTGTTGTTGTTGACTCCGTTGCAGCTTTGGTTCCGCGTGCTGAGATTGAGGGCGAAATGGGAGATGCACATGTTGGTTTGCAAGCGAGATTAATGTCACAAGCTTTACGTAAATTATCAGGTACTATTAATAAAACAAAAACGATTGCAATCTTTATCAATCAAATTCGTGAGAAAGTCGGAGTTATGTTTGGTAATCCTGAAATTACACCAGGGGGTCGTGCCCTCAAATTTTATTCAACCGTACGTTTAGAGGTTAGAAGAGCTGAGCAAATTAAAGATGGAACAGATATTATAGGTAACCGAACAAAGATAAAAGTTGTAAAGAACAAGGTTGCACCCCCATTTAAGCGTGCAGAAGTTGATATTATGTACGGTGAGGGAATTTCAAAGACTGGTGAGCTTGTTGATATGGCTGTTGAAAAGGACATTGTTAAGAAAAGCGGTTCTTGGTACTCTTATGGCGAAGATCGAATTGGTCAGGGGCGAGAGAATGCTAAACAATATTTGGCAGATAACCCGAAAGTCATGCATGAAGTTATGCTGAAAGTACGGCAGGCATACGGAATTGCAGATGAAAGTGAGACTGCTGAAATTTCAACAGACTTACCATTGGATGAACTAGATAATAAATAGTTTGGAAAAAAATCTAGCATATTATTCATTTTTAAGTGAATAATATGCTAGATTTCTTTTTTTTGCGTAGTTATATGCAAAGTAGCAATTAGTATATTAAATAAATATATATTCTTATTTAATATACTGGAATATAATTTATGCAGGGGGCATAATATAGTATGGAAAATCAGGGGATTATGCAGCAGAATAATTTAAGCTTAATACTTTGCGAATTAAAGAAAAAAGAATTATTTCCTTTATTTGAAGAAGCAAGAGTACATTCAATTGCACGAAGATCTGTTGTATTGCGGTATAAGCGCGGCGAGAGGTTGATGTTTAGCAGCAATAAAAAGCAAAGAGTCTTTTTTTTGACACAGGGAATAATTAACATAAATGTATATAGTTGCAATGGAGAGGCTGTTGGATCATTCTTTTTGGGGAAGAATGAGTTTTTACCATTTTCGATGATTTTGAAAAATACTTTAAAAAATTTTAATATGGTAGCCTGTACGGATATAACAATTGTGGCAATGACGAAAAACACCTTTGAGGAATTGGTGCATAACAATAGTGCAATCGAACATTTTTTGGATAACAAAAAAAGTGATATTGTAGCCGATTTTTTAAAATGTAATATGATAAATTCTTATGTTCAACCCCAGATGAGAGTTATTTTGATGTTACAGCACATGAGTGAAAAATTTGGGGTGGTAGATGAGTCTTTTGAATATGTTGTTCCTAGATGGTTAACGCAGACTAAACTTGCTAGACTTGCTGGAACTACAAGGGAGACTGTTGGAAAAACCTATAGAATGTTGCGTAAGGAAAATTCATTAGCTGGAACAGTTGGAAAAGAGAGACTTACATATTCTTTTTCTAGCAAATATAAAGACTACTTATAATTTAGTATAAGATTCGAAGTGATACGTTTTTTTTGCTATAATGGAGCCAAAATGAATGTACGAGGTTGATCAGCATGAAAAAAGAAATTAGGCAAGCTAAGATTGAACAATTAATCACGCAAAATGATATTGGAACCCAAGAAGAATTGATGGATATTCTGGCTCAAGATGGTATCAAGGCTACACAAGCAACTATTTCGAGAGACATAAGAGAAATGAGAATTATTAAGGAACAAAATGGAAACGGCAGGATTCATTATACTATTTTTAAGGGAAGTTCACCTTCTGAAGAAGAAAAAATGTATGCTGCAATTTCTGAATCAGTGACGGATGTCACATTAGTACAAACAATGAACGTTGTGCATACGTTGCCTAGAAACGCAAATGTTTTATCTGCAATTATTGATGATCTCGGAAAAAAAGAGGTTGTTGGAACGATTGCTGGATATGATACTATTTTGGTTATTAGCAAGAACGAGGAGGATGCTAGGGGGATAAATGATTTATTCACTAAATATTTGAAAATAGGAAGCTCACAAAAATAAAGCAGTTTTTAAATGTTTTTAACTCTTTTGTCTTAAAAATGAGCATTATTTACAAGTATGATAAAATTATAAAATACTTGTAAAAGGATTGGATTAAAACAATGAAAAATGGTTCTTTTTTAGAAAGTTTGTTGAGTAAAATAAAATATTTCTTCAAAAAAATGAATGAATGGTTAAAGAAGAAAGCTCGTCGATACCAGTTAATTCGCTGGATAATCATAGTTTGCTTGACATTATTTTTGATAATGAGTATTTATTTGGTCTTTATTGCCAAGACTGCGAATGTTGGTAATTTGAAAGATGAGTTGCAACAAACAACAGAAATATATGATCATTCAGGGAATAAAGCTGGATATTTGTATTCTCAGAAGGGAACCTGGGAGGATATTGATAATATCTCATCGAATATTACTGATGCTGTTTTGTCAACTGAAGATCGTAATTTTTATCATGAGTATGGTTTTTCATTCAAGGGTATCGGGCGAGCATCATTATTATTATTAAAAAATAAGATATTAGGCAGAAATTATATTAGTGGTGGAGGCAGCACACTTACACAACAATTAGTAAAAAATGCGTTTCTATCACAAGAACAGACATTTTCTCGTAAAGCAAAAGAAATTTTTATTTCAATGCAGGTTGAGAATGAGTATAGCAAAAAAGAAATTTTAGAAATGTATTTAAATAGTGCGTATTTTGGAAATGGTGTCTGGGGCGTGCAGGATGCTGCAGAAAAGTACTTTGGTGTTTCAGCAAAAAATGTGACTGTAGCGCAAGCTGCCACTTTGGCAGGAATGCTCACTAATCCGACAAAGTATAATCCAATTGATAATTTAACAAATGCAACCGAACGGCGAAATGTTGTTCTTGGGTTAATGGTGGAAAATAATAAAATTACACAAACGCAAGCAAATCAATATCAGAAGCTCGCAATGACTGTTAGTGATAATTATCAATATGAATCTGGTTATAAGTATCCATACTACTTTGATGCAGTAATTAGTGAGGCAATTAGCAAGTATGGATTGAGTGAAACTGAAATCATGAATGGTGGATATAAAATCTATACTTCATTGAATCAGACGTATCAGACAAAAATGCAAAGTAGTTTTGCTAATTCAACTCTGTTTCCATATAATGCAAGTGATGGTACCAAGGCGCAGGGTTCTTCAATCGCACTTAATCCGAATACTGGAGGAGTATTGGCACTTGTTGGCGGTAGAGAGGGAACCCATGTTTTTCGTGGATATAACAGGGCAACACAGCTAATTCGTTCACCGGGTTCTACAATCAAGCCGATTGCGGTATATACAACGGCATTGGAATCGGGGTACCATTATGATTCGATATTAAAAGACAAACTACGATCTTATGGAACTAATAAATATACTCCGCATAATATTGATAATGATTATGCAGGTAATATTATGATGTATAAGGCTCTTGCGGAAAGTAGAAATGCTGCAACAGTTTGGCTGTTAAACAAGATAGGTGTTCAGAACGGATATAAAATGGTAAAAAAATTTGGTTTGGATGTTTCCAAAAGTGATGATAATTTAAGTCTAGCATTGGGTGGACTAACCAAAGGTGTGTCTCCATATCAGATGGCTGAAGCGTACACAACATTTGCCAATGGTGGTGTAAAGACTTCACCATATTTAATTACCAAGATAGTTGATGCCTCCGGTAAAACAATAGCAAAAAACAAAATGTCTTCAAAGCGGGTAATCAGTAAGAAGACGTCAAATGAAATGACAAGTATGTTGATTGATGTATTTAATGATGGAACTGGGGTAAATGCCAAACCTGATGGATACACAATTGCCGGTAAAACTGGAACTACGAAGGCAGATTCTGGAACAGCTACTAGTGATAAGGATCATTGGTATATTGGATATACCCCAGATGTTGTTGTCGCAACATGGGTTGGGTTTGATTCATCAAAGTACAGTCTTGATAATGAAGGTACTCGTGGTGGATCTGCGTTATTTAAGAACGAGATGGAAAATATTTTACCATACACCGCCAAAACGTCATTTACAGTCAAGAGTGCGGCGGTTAGACTCGCAAATTCAAAGAGTAGCAGCTCTAGTTCTGCAAATAGCATCTGGAATGGTTTGAAAGATGCGGGAAATAGTGTTTCGAAATCAGCTAGCAGTCTAAAAGAAAAAGCTAGCGGACTATTTAGTGAGGGAAAAGAAAAAATTCAACAATGGTTTGGAAATTAACTTATTAAAATATGGAGTTCTTATGAACTAAAATGGTACAATTAGCATGGTTATTAATAAAGGAGGCTATACTGTGATCAACATATATGATTCAGCAAACCAATTAGAACAAGATTTAAGAAGTACACAAGAATACAAGGATTTAAAAACTGCATATGATGCGGTTAAAGCAGATGAGAGTGCTTATCAACAATTCAAAGAATTCCAAAAAGCTCAAATTGATTTTCAAAATAAGCAGATGCAAGGAAGCACGCAAGAAACTGATCTTGATAATATTAAGGAATTAGGAGCACAAGTTGAAAAAGTCAAAGTAATTATGAATTTGATGAATAAAGAAAGAGCACTAGCACAATTAATTGATGAAATCAATCAAATCATGTTCAAACCAGTAAGCGAGTTATATCAAGGGTAGAGGTTCCTTGAAAAGAGCATGACATGAGACGGCAAAGCTTAAATATTAATTTGGAATTACGAACAATAATGTTTTTGCTGTGGGTAATTTGAAGTTAGACGGAGAATTTTGACTTATGGAACACGTTTACACGGAATAAATAGAGAGCTTTTGATCCCAACCACTTGGACTTGTCCTCAATGCCATACACAGCTAGATAGAGATGTAAATGCAAGTAAAAATATATTAAAACTTGGTTTGGGCTAAACCATAGTAAATAGAGTAAACCGCTGTCGAATACTGAAATGTATGAGATAAGTTATGCTTGTTCCTAGAAGCTCGGTACTTTAGTGCCGACGTAAGTCACATGTAATCAGTGATGAGGGGCTAGGACAAAATATAACTTTTGACCCAACCCTTTTTATTTGTTCGAAATAAGAGGTGATTAACTTGAAATTTATTCATTGTGCTGACTTACATCTTGGTAGTTCTTTTGAAGGATTAAATGGGATTAATGATTCACAACTGAAAATCTTGGCAGCTTCTGGAATAAACGCACTCACAAAGATGATTGAGGTAGCTATAACAGAAAAAGTTGATTTTATATTATTTGCAGGTGATATTTTCGATGGTCACCAAATTAATTTATCCTTACAACTTAAACTTAAAACCCTTTTTGAAGAACTACGGAGACATGATATTTATGTATTTATGGCATTTGGAAATCATGATTTTCAAGATTTAGATAAAGTTAATTTTTATTTTCCAGAAAATGTTTATATTTTCCCAAATCAAGTAACAACAAAGAAGATAGTAATTGCAAATGACGAAATTGCTGTAACTGGCTTCAGCTATGGCGAGCGCTGGGTAAAAAATAAGGTTGTAAACTATCCTAGACATCTTGATGTGAAGTGGCACATAGGAATGCTACATGGTGCTGCAATAGAGGATGATAGCTTACAAAATTATGCACCATTTCAACTAAGTGAGCTGTTAAGCAAAAATTATGATTACTGGGCTCTAGGACATATCCATCATCGACAGATACTCAATGAAAAGCCACCCATCCTTTATGCTGGTTCACTTCAAGGGAGAAATAGCAAAGAAACTGGGACAAAAGGCTTTTACATAGTTGAAGCAAGAAATGGGCAACTTTGTCCAGAATTTAGAGAAATTGCGGGGCTTGAATGGTTAAATATAGATAAACATATTTTACAGGTACAAAGATATGCAAATATAGAAACAGAGCTAGCACAAGAAATAGAGCATAAAGTAAGTAGAATTAAGAAACTAGTAGTAGTTAGTATTAATCTAAAGATAGATACTAAGAATAAAGAATTATTGACCAATCTTCAAAATGAATATCTTTTGCGTACTTTAAGAAGGGGTACAAGCCAAGGAGTTTTTATTCGAAAAATAAATTATAATATAGGTTCTGTTGTCGAGCCTATTCGATTGGACCAAAGTGCTTTAGAAAAAGCCAAAGATAGCGTATTTAGGAAAGAAGCAGTCGATGATTTGCTAGGTAAGTTAAAAGAATTTGAATTTATTGACGATCATTTCAAAGATGAAGATGTAATCAAGGAAATTTTTGAAAAAGCAAAGTTAAATTTGATTGAGGATGTTGATGGCTATGAAGATTTTGGAAGCTAATATTTACGGATATGGGCACTTTGTTGATCGTCATTTTGATATTGCAAATAATTTCCAAGTTATTACTGGTGAAAATGAGTCTGGTAAATCTACTTTCAAGTCGTTTATTAGTTCAATTTTATTTGGATTTCCAACTAAACGTGAAAAAGGAGAGAATTATACACCTAAAAAGGGAAGTATCTATGGTGGCAACTTAGTAATTTTGCAGCAGGGGCAAAATTACTTAATTGAACGTGTTAGTAATGATAAGGGTAATATTTTATCAATAATAAATAAAAAAAATGGCGAAAAGGTTCCAGAAGGTTTATTAACAAAATGGCTATCAGAAATTGATAAACAGCTATTTAATGATATTTATGCTGTAAATCAAACTGGGTTACATGCAATATTAGACTTAAAACCTGAGGAAATTGAGAAGAACTTTTATAGTATCGCAACCAGTGGCAGCCAAGAAGTTTTTGAGATACAAAAAAGAGTTATGAAAGCAGCTGGACAGTTGTATAAGCCTAATGGTAGAGTTCCAAGGCTTAATGTAATGCTGAAGGAGTATGGCAAGCAGGAAAAAGACCTACAGCATTTAATTAATAGAATGGATGATTCTAAGAACCTTGAGGAAAAAATTGAGGAGTTAAAAGAACAAAATACTGCATTTTTGCAAGAAAAAAGGCAATTTGAACAGAAGCTATTGGAACTGCAGCAGTTAAGTGCTGCATGGAACTCATATCAAGAGCTGCTTAGTACCTCACAAAAGATTTCAGATGATAAGGTGAAGGTTACGTTAGCAACGTTTGACAAGATACAACTTCAAAATAATAAAATCAGCGCAATTGAAGAAAATCTCAGCAGTTTAGAAAAACAAATGACACATATAAAATTGCAATTAGAAGAAAAAGATTTCACTAATTTGGATTTCTATTTACAAAATAAAGTAAACTTTGATAAATTATTTACATTGCTGAATTCTTCAGAAGATCAGCCTAAGCAACAAGCGACAAATAATATCGAGGTATTAAGTAGACGCAATAAAGGTTCAAAAAAGAGTGAAGTTAGTATGGTATTTCTCGGTATACTTGGAATATCTATTTTAGTATTATTTTTTATTTCTAATATGGTGCTAAAAAGCATTGGATTAGTAGGAATTGTTGCTGGTATATACGTTTTTAGCAAAACAAACAAAAAAAATTATAATGTCACGATCGAGCCAGTTTCGAAGCATGTTAACTTTGATTTCTGCAAAGAAGAATTGGGACTTTCTGATGATTACGCTGATAATTTGAAGCGAATCTTTAACTTTCAAATTCAAATGAAAAAACAGCAAAGTTGTAAGGATGAGTATGAATCAAAAAAAAGGTTTTTAAGTCAAGAGCGAAGTGATAAGCTATCTAATTTAAGGCAAGAACAAATTCAATTTGATACTCAGCTTGAAAAACTCGGGTTCGATAGTTTTGTAAGTCTAAGAGATACATATTTTCAACAGCAGGATCAAATTGAAACAGAAAGTAAGCTGCACGGCTTAAGGTCACAACTTTCAAGTAATATTATTAAAAAATTAGCGAATTATTCAAGTAGGAATGAGATTGAAGAAAGAAGAGTTCATGTCAGCGATGAATTTGATCTGCGAAAAGCTGAAGCCGAGAAGAAGCTTGAGCAAATAATAAGTTATAAAATTCAATTGAAAAAGATTGGAGATTCAAGTGAGATAGCTATTTTACGGCAAGAAGCAGCCAATCAAAGAGCGCAAATTAATACAAAAATTGAAGAGTGGCTGGCGCTATCTCTCACTGATAGATGGTTGGAAAATTATCTAAGCAAGTTATCAAAACACAGATTACCACAGGTTGTTGAGCTTGCCACTTATTTTTTTGAGAGATTAACTAGAGGCCATTTTACTAGTATCATTTTAGAAGAAAATCAGTTCTCTTTGAAAACGGTTGATAATCAAAACTTTAAGGTTGTGGAGCTATCAAGGGCAACGGCAGAACAATTATATTTATCTTTGCGGTTAGCATTTGTAGTTACGTTTAACAAGAAGATTGGGTTACCAATTATAATAGATGACGGATTTGTGAATTTTGATAGAAATCGTAAAGTCCAAATTATTGATTTATTGTCAGAAATAAGTAATGAAACACAAATATTATGTTTTACAGTCGATATTTCTGTTCTATGTGATAAGGTAAGTAACAAAGGAATCTTGGTTATTTAGAAGATAAAGGGGCGGATTAAATTTGAGTCAAAAAAAAATATATGACTACGCGGTAGATGAAAGCATAGAATTATTCATGTTAGTAAAGTCTGCAGATGTTAGAATTGCAAAGAATGGTAATAAATTTATTGCGTTTATGTTTGCCGACAGCTCAGGTGAAATAAGTGCAAAGTTCTGGGATGCATCTGATGATGATGTTACCTCATTTGTACCAGGGAAAATAGTTTTTGTTAAAGGTAAGCGAGAAGTCTATCAAGGGAATCCTCAGGTCAAGATATTCAAGATGCGATTGGCAACTGAGCAAGAGCCAAACGATGCCAATGCGTTTGTAAAAAAAGCTCCTATTCCTGTGGATGAGATGGCAGATGAATTTAATGCAGCACTTTTTGAAATTACTAATGCGAATTGGAATCGGATAGTAAGGTACCTCCTAACTGAATATCACAATCAATTTTACAGTTATCCTGCAGCCAAAAAAAATCACCATGCATTTGCTGGGGGACTTGCTTTTCATACGTTATCAATGTTGCGTTTAGCACATGCAGTTGTTAAGGAATACGAGGATATCAATGCGCCATTATTGTATGCAGGTACAATTTTGCACGATTTGGGCAAGGTGATTGAATTATCTGGGCCAATAGCAACACAATATACTATAGCAGGTAATTTACTGGGGCATATTGTGCTTATTGATGAACAAATTGTCAAAGCAGCAGATAAGTTGAAAATTGATCTTGAGAGCGAAGATATGATTCTGCTACGGCACATGATATTATCACATCACGGTTTGTTGGAATATGGATCACCGGTGCGACCGCATATTTTGGAAGCCGAAGTATTGCATCAAATTGATCAACTGGATGCCTCTATTCAGATGTTAAGGGGAACGCTTGAGCATACTGAACCTGGAACATTTTCTGAGAGAATTTTTGGGATGGATGGAAGAAACTTTTATCGTGCTACTGAAGATAAAGATTGATTAGTTAAGTGATATACTTCACAACATAAAAGCAGTAAAAGTCTAAGTTCCTTTTACTACCAATAACGAGCAAATCTGATCCTGCATAGAATTTACAGTATAGAATCTGTTCTACAATATCTATTGCTGGCAATAGATTATCATATCTGAAACCTATTAATAGGAAAAAGTATACAGCCTAAAAGTCTTACTCTTGTTTGAGTGGGACCTATTTTTGCAGTATAAAATCCTCACTTAAAGAAATAAAATATTGTTTTGTAATACACGCGTTATAGTTTTGGTAAAATAAAAAAGTTTCAAAAGCTGATGCACAAATAGTGCACATATAACTCTTGAAACTCTTTAAATTAGCATCTTTTATGCCCTCGGCAGGAGTCGAACCTGTACTTGGAAACCCAAACAGCGACCTGAACGCTGCGCGTCTGCCAATTCCGCCACGAGGGCAATGAATGATAACACCTAAATATTATACAACAGACTTATATTAAATAAAAGGGAAAAAACGAAACACTTGCATACTATCCAAATAACATTTAAAATTAAGTGAAGAAAGCGTAATCACTTACATGTCGAAGTTTAAGATTGCTTAATGAATAGATAGTCAGAGTAAAAAGTTATAATATAATGTTATAATAACGTGGGAAGTAAGGGGTGATCTCAATGGAACAAAAATATCGTAGTATTCTAGTTCCCGTTGATGGGTCAAAAAATGCAGAGAAGGCATTGAAGAAAGCGATTGAAATAGCTAAAAGAAATAATGGACGAATCGAAGTCTTGAACGTGATTGATACAAAACAATTTACGAACAACTTTGGTGGAATTATTAGTATGTCAGGTGACATTATTTATTCTACTTTTGAAGCAGTACAGCAATATCTTGAAAAATTAAAAGAAAGTATTGTGCAGGAAGAAAGTTTTGCTAATGTTGGTGTTCATGCAAGATTTGGTTCTCCAAGAGTTGTGATTGCTCGTGACTTTGTAGAAGATTATCCAATTGATTTAATCATCCTGGGGAAAACAGGAATGTCAGCGGTTGGCCGAATATTCGTGGGTTCTGTGACAGATGGTGTTGTCAGGACTGCAAAGTGTGATGTATTGGTTGTAGGCTGAAAGCGAGGTAATGATGATGTCAACATTAGAAATGATTGCTTTAGTTAGTTTAATATTACTAATGGCGTATAACATTAGGCTGGGTCTAGTGGTCAAGAAACTGCGTGATAAGTTGAGTAAGGGTAAAGAGATTGAACTTACGGAATCTACTAATAAAGAAATTGTTGATGCGATAAAGGCAAGAAAAAAATGGACAGTCTTGAGCCAATGCTTATTTTGGATATCGATTGTTATGATGTTATATGGGTCAATGGGACTATTGATTTATTTTCTAGATTTGTATACTATTGCAGTGATTTATATAAATCTGGTAAATCGGAAGGTCTTTACAGAACTTATAAAGTTGTAAATTTAGGGTAAGTAAGGAAAATAAAGCTGGGGTGATTTTCTTAACCTTGGCTTTTTTTCTGAAATAAATTTTATGTTTGAGAGATGTTTTAGAGTTAGGCATTAAAAGGATAAGATGAATTGAGGAATGGTAGATGGGAAATTTTACAAAATATAGTAGGGTTCTAGTTAAAAGTTCGATATCGTTTGTTATTTTATTGGTACTAGCGCAATTAATTGTTCCAATTAGTTGGAAGTTGCTGCTGGATTATTATTTAATCAGTAACTTTTTATTACTAAATCCCTTTAATATAATGAATATAGGACTAAAGGGAGAAGCTCAGGTTGTTGATGATACTATGAGCCGGACAAAAAGAACAGTTGAAGAAACAGAAGAAATAGAGGGAACAGAGGCAGCAGAGCAAATGTTGCAAAGGTCAAAGAGAAAAACGGTCAAAGAAAATGATACACGAGATATTTTATTAAATTCCTTTTTGAGTTTTATGAAACATTGTTTTTTACTAATTGCGGCGCCAATAATTTTTATGCAAAAGTTGTTGATTGATAGCTAAGTGAAATTGTTTTTTTCTGTATTAATAAAAATAAGTGTAAAAGAAATAGACTTACTTTTATTAAGTTTTAATGAGTTATTTCTAAGTAAAAATTAGTTTACTGGTTGACTTCTCTAATATTCTTGATATAATTTTAGTATTTATTAATTTATTGGAGGAGTTTTAATGGGAAAATTTTTAAAAAGATTGCTTTTAAAAGAAGATCCAAAAGTTTATCAAGTTAAGGATGCGCATTTATCTCGAGTGTTGACTGTTAAAGATTTTTTAGCGTTGGGTGTCGGGACAATTGTTTCAACCTCAATATTCACTCTTCCTGGTGTGGTTGCAGCTACACATGCAGGTCCAGCTGTCGTTATTTCTTTTTTATTAGCAGCTGTTGTTGCAGGGCTTGTGGCCTTTGCATACGCTGAGATGGCTTCTGTCATGCCGTTTGCCGGTTCTGCATATTCATGGATAAATGTTATTTTTGGTGAATTTTTTGCATGGATTGCAGGATGGGCACTCTTGGCGGAATATTTCATTGCTGTTGCTTTTGTGGCATCTGGAATCTCAGCAAATTTTCGCGGATTAGTAGAACCACTTGGTGTTAATTTTCCAAAACAGCTCGCAAATGCCTTTGGTACCGAGGGTGGAATTATTGATTTAGTAGCAATGGTTGTGGTTTTGCTAGTTGCTATTTTATTATCAAGGGGTATTTCAGGAGTAGCTCGTGTTGAGAATATTTTGGTTATCCTTAAAGTATTAGCCATTATTTTATTTGTAATCGTCGGAATGACTGCTCTGCATAAAGCTAATTATTTTCCTTTTGTCCCTAAATATCATCAAAATGCAGATGGTTCTGCTTTTGGAGGATGGCAAGGGATATATGCCGGAATTTCAGCGATTTTTCTTTCATATATCGGTTTTGATTCAATTGCTGCAAATTCGGCTGAGGCGAAGGATCCGCAAAAAACGATGCCACGTGGAATTTTAGGATCGCTTTTAATTGCTGTTGTATTATTCGTGGTTGTGTCACTAGTAATTGTGGGCATGTTTAAGTATACTAACTATGCTAATAACGCTGAACCAATCGGTTGGGCTCTTCGACAAAGTGGGCATCCGATTGTGGCAACCGTAGTACAAACAATTGCTGTTGTTGGGATGTTTACAGCTTTAATTGGGATGATGCTGGCAGGATCACGGTTGATTTATTCATTTGGTAGGGATGGAATGCTTCCAAAGTGGTTAGGAAAACTAAATAAGGATAAATTACCAAGTAATGCAACGCTTACACTTGCAACAATTGGTATCATAATTGGTGCATTGTTTCCATTTGCATTTTTGGCGCAATTGATCTCTGCAGGCACATTGATTGCCTTTATGTTCGTTGCCGTTGGAATTTATGCGTTGCGTGCGCGTGAAGGTAAAGATTTGCCAAAACCTAGCTTTAAAATGCCATTCTATCCAGTATTGCCAGCACTAGCCTTTCTTGGCGCTTTTGGCGTTTTTTGGGGGTTAGGTAATGATGCTAAGTTGTATGCCTTATTGT
Source organism: Lactobacillus sp. UCMA15818 (assembly GCF_030400225.1). Classification (GTDB taxonomy): domain Bacteria; phylum Bacillota; class Bacilli; order Lactobacillales; family Lactobacillaceae; genus Liquorilactobacillus. The sequence continues at coordinate 174,574 of NZ_VJYB01000002.1, forward strand.
GGTTCCTTATTGGATTAATAATCTATTTTGCATATGGAATTAGGAATTCGTATTTAGGAAAGAAAAGTAAAGAAAAGTAAAAATATAATAGAGGGGGTTGGGTCAAAAATTAACTTTTGACCCAACCCCCTCTCCTACGATAATCTAGTCTACAAAAAAACTAATTGTGGGCCACTTTGCTTGCCATTTTTTGTTAATAACACGTTTTTTGAATTGTTCAAGCAGCACCTTATCAGATTGGAAACGAGGAGTTGGATGTATCTCAAAATTAAAGAGATGGTCCAAAGAAAATGGAGCAATGATTAGAGATTCAGGAGTATTCAAGTTTATTGCAACACTGTTACAAGTTTCGGGTATATTTTTAAGAGCTGTTTCAATATTTTTTCCAAAGGGCTGCATTGATTTTGCATCATTCAAACATATATTTTCGAGATTCCACAGATATTTGGAATATTTCTGTGAGAAGATTGCTTTTTTTGTCAAGAATTGTTCGTATGATTCACTAGCATTTGCATATAACACATCAATATTTTCTAACACTAAATTAGTCTTTTGTGACGACAGATTATTCCAAATAATTGTTCGAAGTACGCCACTACAGACGAATGCAGTGCTCAAGTGCTCTGTTTTTAAAATTTCAAAAATTTCAGCGAGTTCTGTATTAGCAGCTAATGTCTCAAGTAATTGTTGGTTATAGTTCATTAATATCCTCCGTAAAAATTGCTAAGGTTAATTGTAATGTTTTTTTATAGAGAATGAAAGCATCTTTTTTTGAATAATTATTAAATCGTCATTAGTATTAGTGAAAAACGGTTAAAAATTTGGTATATTATTATTGTGAAAGCGTTTCAAATATAATAAGGGGGAATCACTATGTCAAAGATAATTGCAATTAATGCTGGAAGTTCAAGTCTAAAATTTAAGTTGTTTGAAATGAATACTGAACAGGTATTAGCACAAGGTCTTTTTGATAGAATTGGGCTTGCAAAAGGCGCAATCAAGATTAAGTATGGTATTAATGAAAAATTTGAAACTAATGAAGAAATAAAAAATCATTCGTATGCTGTTAAGCGTTTGCTAGAATTGTTGCTTAATCTGGAAATTATTCACGACTTCTCTGAAATAAAGGGGGTTGGTCACCGTGTTGTTGCTGGCGGTGAATATTTTAAGCGATCGGTCACAATTGACAGTAAGGTTATTAAAAAAATCAATTCATTGGCCGAGTATGCTCCCATTCATAATCCCGCAAACCTAATGGGAATCAAAGCATTCAAGAAAATTCTTCCAGCTGCAACTGCAGTAGCTGTTTTTGATACGTCCTTTCATCAGACCATGCCAAAAGAAAACTATATTTTTAGTGTGCCATACGAATGGTATCAAAAGTATGGTGTGAGAAGGTATGGGGCTCATGGGACTAGTCATCGTTATGTTGCAAATGTTGCTGCTGCAATATTAAAGCGTCCGCTGGATGAATTAAAATTAATTAGCTGTCATCTTGGAGCAGGAGCATCCGTTTGTGCTATTAAGAATGGTAAGTCCTTCGATACTTCAATGGGATTTACTCCTTTAACGGGGATTACTATGGCTACCCGTTCAGGGGATACTGATGTTGCAATGTTATCATTTATGATGCAAAAATTAGATATGCATTCCATGCCTGAAGCAATTTATGACTTGAATAAGAAATCTGGATTGCTGGGTATTTCGGGGGTATCCTCTGATATGCGTGATGTTATGGCAAAAAGTGATACAAATCCACGGGCACAGCTTGCTGTCGATATTTTTGTTAAGGATATCGTAAAATATATTGGTTCGTATACTGCTGAGATGGGTGGAGTTGATGGAATAATATTTACAGCAGGAATTGGAGAAAATTCTGCGGAGATTAGAAGTGCAGTTTTGCAAAGATTGTCCTACATGGGAATTGAGGTTGATGAGGAAAGTAATTCAGTTAGAGGGGAAAACATTGTGATTTCTACTAAGGGCTCAAAAGTTAAGGCACTTGTGGTTCCAACTGATGAAGAGTTGATGATTGCACGAGATGTTACCAAGATAATGGAAAAAAAGAGAGTAAAAAGTGCTAAATTGGTATAGATAATTTATTCCTGCAAAAGCAATTTGTAACAAAATCGTAATATAAAACTGTTCACAAATATGACAAAAAGTGTTAGATTATTCAAGTCGATAAATCAACTAATTTGGGGAGGACTTTTGTCATGAGTAACAAGTTTGATATTTTACACGATTATCAAGAGACAGTTGCTAAAATTGCTGAACTTGACGAAGTTTGTACGAGGATTAGCAGCTCAAAGCGGGGACGCCACTTATTAAATGCTTACGATGAAAAAAAACGTGATATTGAAGAAGAACGTGAACAACTTGAAATCATTTTAGAAGCAATGAATGCTGCAGAAGATTAAATCAAAGTAAGCAAAAATAAAGATAGAGTTGAATTAGGAAATCTCATTGCCAGATTTTCTTTTTTTGTGACTATAAAATACGAAATAAAAAAGTTTTTTAGTGATAACTGAATCAATATCTTAGCTTAATACGTATGAATACGTGTTTATTGCAAATAAAGTTCGATTTTAGCTTTGACAATTAGCATATCCTTTGCTAAGCTAAGGCTGTACTTTAGGAGGGATAACGGTGAGCAATGAAATCAGTGTTATAATGGGAAGCTCTTCGGATTGGGAGACAATGAAGGAAGCGGCCAATATAATAGAACAATTTGGTGTCAGTTTTGATAAACAAGTTATTTCAGCACACAGAATGCCACAAGAAATGTTTGCATTTGCCAAGAATGCTGCGGATAATGATGTTAAGGTAATAATTGCTGGTGCTGGTGGTGCAGCACATCTTCCCGGAATGATTGCAGCAAATACAATTTTGCCAGTAATTGGGGTCCCTGTTCAAAGTCACGCTCTTAGTGGAATTGATTCACTATTGTCTATCGTACAAATGCCTGCTGGAATTCCGGTGGCAACGACTGCAATCGGTGTTGCCGGGGCAAAAAATGCTGCATTATTAGCATTACAGATACTTGGAATTACTGACGCCCAGATTGCACAAAAACTTAGGGCCTATCGCAAGGAAATGCACGATAAAGCAATGAAGAGTGGTGAAGAGCTTGTCTAAAATGATCGCACAAGGGCAAACAATCGGAATTATTGGTGGAGGCCAGCTAGGACAGATGTTGGCATTTTCCGCAAAATCTGCTGGTTTTCGTGTACTGATTTTAGATCCAAATCCAGATTGTTCTGCAGGACAGGTTTCTGATGATCAAATTGTTGCAGAATATGAAAATGTTTCTGCAATTGAAGAATTAGCAGCTCGCTCAGATGTTCTGACGTATGAATTTGAAAACGTTGATTTAAAAGCGTTAGAAGATGCTACAAAGATGGTTTCGGTTCCTCAAGGAACAAAATTGTTAGCAATTACTAAAGATAGATTAAATGAAAAAATTTTTTTAGCTGAAAGTGGCTTGAAAGTCACACCTTTTGCAGCGATTAACTCTATTGCTGATTTAAAGATCGAGCTTCAAAAGTTCGGATATCCTGCAGTTCTAAAGACGTGTCAAGGCGGCTATGATGGAAAAGCACAGTTGGTGTTGCACAGTGCTGCAGATCTAACCCAAGCACCTGAACTGATTGGACAAGGTCAATGTATACTTGAAGATTGGGTCTTATTCTCTAAGGAAATCTCTGTAATGGTTGCAAGAAATATCGCTGGTGTGATTTCATTGTTTCCTGTGAGTGAGAATATTCATAGAAATCAAATTCTGCATGAGAGTATTGTGCCTGCAAGAATCGCGCATACTTTGCAAGAAAAAGCGCAACAGATGGCTGAAAGAATCGCAAGCAAGATTAATCTATGTGGTATCCTAGGAGTAGAGATGTTTGTTGGCGAAGATGGTGAACTTTACGTAAATGAACTTGCACCACGTCCACATAATTCGGGTCATTATTCGATTGAAGCCTGCAATTTTTCGCAGTTTGATGTACATAATCGAGCAATCTGTAACTGGCCAATGCCAAAAGTGGAATTATTAAAGCCTGTTGTTATGGTCAACATCCTTGGACAGCATGTTGCTGGTGCAGCAAAGTTAGTTTCTGAGAAATCGCAATGGCATTTTCATGACTATGGTAAGGTTGACGCACGGAATGATAGGAAGATGGGCCATATCACAATTTTGACTAACAATATTGAAGAAACACTTTCTGAAATTGAAAAAACAAAAGTATGGGATTAAAGGAGTAAACTAATGATTTCAAGATATTCACGACCAGAAATGGCAGCAATTTGGGAAGATCAAAAAAAATATGAATGCTGGCTTGAAGTGGAGATAGCAGCAGATGAAGCATGGGCAAAGCTTGGACATATTCCTGCTGCAGATGTTGCAAAAATCCGCATGAATGCTAAATTTGATGTTAAGCGGATTTTAGAGATTGAGGAAACAACACATCATGATGTAATTGCCTTTACCCGCTGTGTGTCGGAATCGCTTGGTGAGGAGAAAAAATGGGTGCATTATGGACTGACTAGTACGGATGTTGTGGATACAGCCTATGGATATCAATTGAAGCAGGTTGACGAGTTGTTACGAAAAGATTTGGCACATTTCAAGGATATTGTTGGCAAACAAGCAAAGAAATATAAAGATACTGTGATGATGGGAAGAACTCATGGAGTCCATGCTGAACCGACTACCTTTGGATTAAAAATTGCACGGTGGTATTCAGAAATAAAACGTGATATTGAACGTTTTGAACATGCTGCTGCTGGAGTTGAAGCAGGTAAAATCAGTGGAGCAGTGGGAACATTCGCCAATATTGATCCATTCGTTGAAAAGTATGTTTGTGAGAAGCTTGGAATCCGCCCACAAGAAATCTCAAGTCAGGTTCTACCACGTGATCTGCATGCTGAATATCTTGCAGCATTAGCTTTAATTGCAACAAGCTTGGAGAAATTTGCGACCGAAATTCGCGGATTACAAAAATCGGAGACACGCGAAGTTGAAGAACATTTTGCAAAAGGGCAGAAGGGATCATCTGCAATGCCGCATAAGCGTAATCCGATTGGTTCAGAGAATATTTGTGGATTAGCACGTGTTGTTCGGGGGCATATGGTGACTGCTTTTGAAGATGTAACTTTGTGGCATGAGAGAGATATCTCACATTCTTCGGCTGAGAGAATTATCTTGCCTGATACAACTATTTTGGTGGATTATATGTTGAATCGCTTTGGTAAAATTTTGGAAAATCTGACGGTTTTTCCAGATAATATGTTGCGTAACATGGACAGAACATTTGGCTTAATCTACAGTGGAAGAGTGTTGCTTAAGTTAATTGATACTGGGATGAGTCGGGAAAATGCGTATGATTTGATTCAACCGAAAACAGCTGAATCATGGGATAAGCAAGTTCAATTTCGACCATTACTCGAGCAAGACGAGCGAATTACTAGTCGTCTTTCAAAAAAAGAATTAGATGATGCATTCGATTATCATTGGCATTTACGCCATGTTGATGAAATCTTTGAGCGTGTCGGCTTAGGTTAACTTTGGAGCAAAGGAATTTATAGATAATTAGCAAGTGAGTCTCATATTAGAGTTCTAATTACTTTGTGATTAGGGCTTTTTTTGTTGATTACTGCTAACGATCTATGTATTAGAGACTAGACTGCCATCTCCTTTTACGTGCAAAACTCAATTACTTTTAGGTAGTATACAACATATAGTTCGGAATAATTAAATAATAGAAATGAATTGTACAGCCAATTTTGATATTTTTACAAGAAAGCAAACATAATATTAATTATTAGAAAATAAAGTTCGGGTTTTACTTATTGACTATTTGCTTTTTTATTGTTAATCTTTAAGTTAATTAGTGATCATTCTCGGTAGTTGTTATTCTTAATATTCGCCTATAGTTGAAAGGATTGAGTTTGAAAGATGGAAAAGATGGTTTATGCAGGAAAAGCCAAACAAATGTGGACAACTGAAAATGAAGAAATTTTGAAAGTAGTTTACATGGATCAGGCAACAGCATTGAATGGTAAGAAAAAAGATCAGATTTCAGGTAAAGGGATTCTAAACAACTATATATCTTCCTTGATTTTTGAATATCTTACGCAACAAGGAATTGAGAATCATTTTATCAAAAGAATTTCAGACACAGAAGAACTTGTTAAGAAAGTTACAATTCTGCCGCTTGAAATGGTCACAAGAAATGTTGCGGCTGGGCATTTTGCGACCCGTTTTGGTGTTGAAGAAGGAAAAACATTTGCGATTCCTGTTGAAGAAACATACTTTAAAAGTGATGAGTTAGATGATCCATTTATGAATAATTCGCAAATCTTGGCGTTAAAAATAGCTACAAAAAATGAGATTGAAAAAATGTGGGATATTTCACGAAAAGTAAATCAATTATTAACAGAGTTATTTAAGAAAATTGATTTGCGTTTGATTGATTTTAAGTTAGAATTCGGCAAACTTAAAGATGGCGAAATCGTGTTGGCAGACGAATTTTCTCCAGATAATTGCCGACTTTGGAATATGAAGGATAATGCTCACATGGATAAAGATGTTTACCGCCGCGATCTTGGCGATTTAACAGTTGTATATGAAGAAGTGTTAAAACGACTTGAAAAAGTTCTTACGGAGGATATGTAATTATGGTGAATGTACGTATTTTTGTAACTTATAAGCAGTCGGTTTTCAATCCCCAAGGAGAAACAATTACAGATGCGATTCACAGTTTAGGCTTTTCTGCAGTAAAAAAGGTAAATGTTGGTAAATTCTTTGACTTGCAGATAGAGCCTAATGATAAAACAGTTGCAGAGATTGTTAGTCAGGTTTCAGAACAATTATTAGTTAACTTTAATTTAGAAACTTATCATTATGAAGTGATGGAGGAAGCGTAATGAAGATTGCGGTTGTGGTTTTCCCTGGTTCAAATTGTGATATTGACCTTTTTGAGGCACTTCATACTGTTTGTGGTGCTGCCGTGGAATACGTCTCACATAAGAATGATAACTTGGACGGTTTTGACGCGGTCATGTTACCAGGCGGGTTTTCGTATGGTGATTATTTGAGATGTGGCGCAATTGCACGTTTCAGCAATATCATGCCAGCAATTGTTGCCTTTGCTAAGCAAGGCAAACCAGTTTTTGGAACTTGTAATGGTTTCCAGATTTTGACCGAAGCTGGTCTTTTACCTGGGGCTCTGAAACAAAATGACAGCTTGAAGTTTGTTTGCAAGACAGTTCCATTAACAGTTGAAAATAATCAGACTCTTTTTACGACACAATATAAAGAAAAAGAAGAAATTGATTTACCGATTGCGCATGCTGATGGCAGTTATTACGCTGATGAAGAAACTTTGGCAGAACTTGAAGAAAATCAGCAAGTTGTCTTTCGCTACGCTGGAGAAAACCCAAATGGAAGTTTGAATAATATCGCTGGTATTACGAATAAGACTGGGAATGTTTTAGGGATGATGCCACATCCTGAAAGGGCAGTTGAAGCAATATTGGGAAATCAAGATGGATTGCGTTTGTTTAAATCATTACTTGAAAATGGGAAGGTCGCTACTGAGGAGGCTGTACGCTAATGGCTGTGAAAGTCGAAATGAGCCCTGTAGAAATAAAAAAGAATAAACCTTATCTTGAGTGGGGATTGACTGAAAAAGAGTACAACTTTATTTCTGAAAAGTTGTTGGGACGATTACCTAACTATACTGAAACCGGACTTTTTTCTGTTATGTGGAGCGAACATTGTTCATATAAAAAATCAAAGCCTGTCTTGCGGGAATTTCCTAACCAGAGTGAACGAGTACTGCAAGGACCGGGAGAAGGTGCAGGAATTGTTGATATTGGTGATGATCAAGCAGTTGTGTTTAAGGCAGAAAGTCATAATCATCCGTCAGCAGTGGAACCTTATGAAGGTGCAGCGACTGGAGTTGGAGGAATAATTCGTGATATTTTCAGTATGGGTGCAAGACCGATTGCAATGCTTGACTCGCTACATTTTGGTGAGATTGACAACCCGCATACAAAGTATTTAATTAATGAAGTAGTCGCAGGAATTGGCGGGTATGGCAACTGCATGGGTATTCCAACTGTTGGCGGTGAAACAACTTTTGATGAGTGTTACACAGGTAATCCGCTGGTAAATGCAATGTGTGTTGGTATTATGGATCAAAAAGATATGCAAAAAGGACAGGCTAAGGGTGTTGGCAATGCAGTTATGTATGTAGGAGCCAAGACTGGACGTGATGGGATTCATGGGGCGACATTTGCATCTGCAGATTTTGCAGACGACAAGGAAACACAACGTTCGGCCGTTCAAGTTGGTGATCCATTTATGGAGAAACTCTTACTGGAAGCTTGTTTGGAATTAACTAGTCAGCATAAGGAATGGTTAGTTGGGATTCAGGATATGGGTGCGGCAGGAATTGTTTCTTCAAGTTGTGAGATGGCATCCAAGGCTGGCAGCGGAATGGAACTAACATTAGATAGTGTGCCGCAACGAGAAACCGAGATGTCGGCATATGAGATTATGTTAAGCGAATCGCAAGAAAGAATGTTGCTGTGTATTCGTGCAGGTTTTGAAGAGAAGGTCAAATTTTTATTTAAAGATTACGGATTAGAGGCAGTTGTCATTGGCCGTGTTACATCTGGGAACAACTATGTGTTAAACCATCACGGTGAGGTTGTTACCGACATCCCTGTCTCAAGTCTGACAGATGATGTTTTAGAAGAACCTAGCGAGGAAAGAAAGCCAGAAAGAATTATCCAGGCTGAAAATTCAACTGACTGGGTTCCAGAAATTCTAGATGTTAAAGAAACATTACAGCAATTATTGGCTCAACCAACAATTGCTTCCAAAGAAATCTTCACACAAACTTACGATTCGCAGGTTAGAACTAATACAGTTGTTGGACCTGGCAGTGATGCTGCTGTTTTACGCATTAGAGGAACAAAAAAAGGGCTTGCAATGACATCTGATGGCAATGGACGTTTTGTATATCTTAATCCATTTGTTGGTGGACAAATTGCGGTGTTAGAAGCTGCAGCGAATTTAATCGCGAGTGGAGCACTTCCTCTAGCAATGACAGATTGCCTGAATTATGGGGATCCAACTGATCCCGAAATCTATTGGGAGCTGCATCAGTCAGTTTTAGGGATGTCAGAGGCTTGTCGTGTATTAAACACCCCTGTAATTTCCGGCAATGTCTCACTTTATAACGAAAATAATGGCGAAGCGATCTATCCTACACCGATGGTTGGAATGGTTGGCTTAGTCAAGGATATTAATAAGCATTTGACTAATACTTTTAAAAATAGTGGAGCCAAGATATTCTTAGTAGGCAAGACGCACGCTGATTTCGCAGGGTCAGAGATTCAAAAAATGGTGACTGGTGAAATCACGGGTACGCTGCATGCCATTGATACAGAGCTTGAAAGCCAGAAGTTCTTCAAATTACTGCAAGCAATCGAAGCAGAGTTAGTGGATAGTGCTCACGATTTGAGTGAGGGCGGACTAGCTGTTGGTTTAGTTGAAAGTACTTTTTCGAGTGGTTTAGGATTAGAAGTTGCATTAAAAACAATGAAAGCACGAGACTTATTCAGCGAGACCCCGGGTAGATTTGTGGTGAGTGTGATTCCTGAAAATGTTGAGAAATTTGTTGAAATAATGGGAAATGATTGTATTGAAATTGGTGAGACAACCGCAAGTCAGCAGATACACTTGAAGTGTCAAAATGCGGATTTTGAGATTCAAGGTGCAAAAGCTCAAAAAATTTGGGAGGAAGCAATACCATGCCTTATGAAATCAAAGGATTAAATGAAGAATGTGGTGTCTTTGGTGTTTTTGGTACGGCAGAGGCAAACCATCTGACATATTTTGGTCTACACAGTCTGCAACACCGAGGACAAGAAGGTGCCGGAATTGTTGTGAGTGATGGCGAGAAGCTGCAACAGTTTAGAAATCGCGGCTTGCTGGCAGAAGTTTTTGCAAATAAGGAGAACTTGGATAATTTGGTCGGAAATGCTGCAATCGGACATGTGCGGTATGGAACAAGCGGTAATAACATTCTTGCTAATGTACAGCCATTTTTATTTCATTTTGGCGATGGTGATGTTGCACTAGCTCATAATGGCAATCTTACGAACGCTGAGACAATTAAACGTGAGCTTGAAAAGGAAGGGGCTATTTTTCAGTCTACTTCAGATACCGAGATTTTAATTCATTTGATTCGACAAAAGAAACATCTGGATTTTATTGATGCACTCAAAGCGAGCCTAAACCAAATTCATGGCGGTTTTGCATTCTTGTTATTACGCGAAGATAGTCTAATTGCAGCATTAGATCCAAATGGTTTTAGACCATTATCAATTGGTCAACTTGCGAATGGTTCTTATGTTGTTGCTAGTGAAACCTGTGCTTTGGACATGGTAGGGGCAAAGTTGGTGCGAGATGTCCAACCAGGTGAACTAATAATCATTGATAAAGATGGACTGCACATTGATCGCTATACTGATGATACTAAGTTGGCAATTTGTTCGATGGAATATATTTATTTTTCACGTCCAGATTCAATTATTCATGGCGTGACAGTGCATAATGCACGCAAGAAGATGGGAAGATTACTTGCTAAACAGTCACCGCTTGATGTTGATATGGTAATCGGTGTGCCTAATTCTTCTTTGTCGGCTGCAAGTGGATATGCAGAAGAAAGCAGATTGCCTTATGAAATGGGTTTGATTAAAAACCAATACATTGCAAGAACTTTTATTCAACCAACACAAGAACTTCGTGAACGTGGGGTCAAGATGAAATTATCTGCTGTTCGTGGAGTTGTTGAGGGGAAAAAGGTAGCGATTATTGATGACTCGATTGTTCGTGGAACTACGAGCAAGCAAATTGTCAAGTTACTGAGGGATGCTGGTGCCAAGGAGGTTCATATGCGTATTGCCTCACCACCCCTACGCTTTCCATGTTTTTATGGGATTGATATTTCAACGCGTTCTGAACTTATGGCAGCTAATTACTCTATTGCTGAAATGTGTAAGGAAATTGGTGCAGACTCACTTGAATTCCTGACTATTCCAAATTTAATTAAAGCAATTGATATTCCCGATGCAAAGTCTGCTCCAAATGGAGGCCTGTGTGTCGCTTACTTCGATGGTAAGTATCCAACTCCCTTATATGATTATGAAGAGGGATACTTGAAGTCATTAAAACATCAGCATGAATTGGAGGTTGGTGTAAGATGAGTAGATATCAAGAGGCTGGTGTGGATGTAAATGCGGGATACGAACTTGTTACTCGAATCAAAGAAGAAGTTGCAAGTACCAAACAACCTGGTGTACTAGAAGGTCTTGGGAGCTTCGGTGGACTATTTGATTTAGGCGAATTAAAGATTAAACATCCTGTCTTGGTATCAGGAACTGATGGTGTTGGCACAAAATTATTGATTGCACAAAAGGCAGATAAGCATGAAACAATTGGAATTGATTGTGTTGCAATGTGTGTCAATGACATTGTTGCACAGGGAGCAAAACCGTTATTTTTTCTGGATTATATTGCAACAGGTCATAATGATCCCAAGAAAATGGCTGCAATTGTCAAAGGGGTTGCGAATGGCTGCCGGCAGGCAAAAGTTGCGCTGATTGGTGGTGAAACAGCTGAAATGCCCGATATGTACGCAGTCGAAGAATATGATCTAGCAGGCTGTGCAACTGGGGTTGTCGAAAAAAGCCAACTTTTAACTAATGAAAAGCCGCAAGCAGGGGATATTTTGATTGGTTTACCATCAAGCGGACTGCATTCTAACGGCTTTTCGCTGGTAAGACAAATTCTTTTTAAGGATAATGAGCTTAAACTTTCAGATAAGCCAACAATCTTCAATGGTAGGTCAATTGAACAAGTGTTGCTTGAACCAACTAGAATATACGTTAAATCTTTGTTACCATTATTAGATGCAGCAATTGTCAATGGAATTAGTCATATTACTGGTGGCGGTTTAATTGAAAATCTGCCGCGAATGTTTAGTGAAAACCTGCAGGCCCAAATTAAGTTCGATTCTTGGCCGGTGCTTCCAATCTTTGAGTATCTAAAAGAGCAGGGTAATTTATCAGATGCAGACTGCCTTGAAGCATTTAATATGGGATTAGGAATGGTAATCGCAGTTTCTCCTGCTAATTTAGAAAGAGCAAAAGATATTTTGACCTCTGAAAAGGAAGAATTTTATGTTGTTGGTGAGTTAGCTGCTAGACCTGTCGATTCTGAAAAAATTAGTTTTAAGTGAGGCAATTGATATGAGAATTGCAATTTTTGCATCAGGCAATGGAACGAATTTCGAAATATTTGCGAGCTTATTTGAGAAAAAAGAACTCCAAGGTGAATTAGCGTTATTATTTTGTGACCACCCGAATGCTCATGTAGTGGAGCGTGCGAGAAAGCACCATGTGACTGTCGAGACATTCACTGTTAAGGAGTCTGGAGGCAAAAAAAAGTATGAAGAAAAAATAACCAGATTACTTAAGCAATATAAGATTGACTTTATAATTCTTGCAGGCTATTTGAGAGTGATAGGAGCTCCGATTCTTGATAATTATGAAGGTAGAATCATTAATCTTCATCCGGCATATTTACCAGAATATCCTGGGCTTCATTCAATTGAACGAGCTTTTGAGGACCAGAAGAAGCAAACCGGTGTGACAGTTCATTATATTGACTCAGGTTTGGATTCTGGTCCAATTATTGCACAAGAGCGAGTTCCAATTCTTGAAGATGATACTGTTGAGTCTTTGGAAACGCGAATTCATGCATGTGAGCATAAATTATATCCTCAGGTCGTAAAATCTATTTTGAATGAATTAATTGAAAAAGGAGAATAATTAAAAATGAAACGAGCTTTGATGAGTGTTTCTGACAAAACAGGATTGGTACCATTTGCACAAAAGCTGATTGAAAATGGTTTTGAAATCATTTCGACTGGTGGAACAAAACGAGTTTTGGAAGAAGCGGGTGTAAAGACTATTTCAGTGGAGGATGTGACTGGCTTTCCAGAAATTCTTGATGGACGCGTAAAGACATTGAATCCATTTATCCACGGCGGTTTACTTGGACGAAGAGATTTGCCAGAGCATGTTGAAACGATGGAAAAGTTGCATATTCAACCTATTGATTTGGTTTGTGTAAACCTCTATCCGTTTAAGGAAACAATTGAAAAGCCAGATGTCACACTTGCAGATGCGATTGAGAATATTGATATTGGCGGACCAAGCATGTTGCGCAGTGCCGCAAAAAATTATCATGATGTGACTGTTGTTGTGGATAGTACAGATTATCAGGTTGTCGTAGATGAATTGGACGAACTTGGGGCCACAAAGTTAGAAACACGTGCTGGATTTGCGGCCAAGGTTTTCAGACATACAGCTGCTTATGATGCGTTGATTGCAGGGTATTTAACTGAAAAAGCAGGAGTTGTTGCACCAGAGAAGTTGACATTAACCTACGATTTGGAAGATACAATGCGTTATGGTGAAAATAGTCATCAAAAGGCTTGGTTTTACAAGGATGCATTGCCAAAAGATTACGCAATCACAAATGCTAAGCAGTTGCATGGCAAGAAATTGTCTTATAACAATATTAAAGATGCAGATGCCGCTATTCGAATTGCTCGTGAATTTGCTGAACCAACAGTTGTGGCACTCAAACACATGAATCCTTGCGGAATTGGCAGAGGAAATTCTCTTGAAGAAGCTTGGGATAGAGCTTACGCAGCCGATTCCATTTCAATCTTTGGCGGAGTAATTGTTTTAAATCGCAAGGTTGATTTGGCAACGGCTAAGAAAATGCATGCTTTATTCCTAGAGCTTATTATTGCACCCGCATATGAAGAAGAAGCTTACGAAGTTTTAGCCAAAAAGAAAAATGTTCGTCTGCTTCAGCTGGACTTTACAAATAAAGATGAGCAGCCTAACAAGGAAACTGTTTCTGTAATGGGCGGTTTACTTGTGCAAGAACAAGATGTCTTGGAAGAGAATCCTGCAAAATGGACAGTCGTAACGGAAAAACGGCCTACACCAGAACAGTTAAAAACGCTTCTATTCGCTTGGAAAGCAGTTAAACACACTAAGAGTAATGCGATTGTTGTCACAAACAATAATCAAACTCTTGGAATCGGGGCAGGACAACCCAACAGAATTGATTCAACCAAAATAGCGATAAAAAATGCGGGTGATATTTTGGATGAGACAGCCGTATTAGCTAGTGATGCATTCTTTCCAATGGATGATTGTGTGGAATATGCTGCAGAACATGGAATTAAGGCAATTGTGCAGCCCGGTGGTAGTATTCGTGATAAAGATTCAATTGCAATGGCTAATAAATACGGAATTACGATGGTAACAACTGGTATCCGTCATTTCAGACACTAAGTTGGGGGATGTAATTGTGAGTAAGAAACTTAATTTGTTGGTGGTTGGTTCCGGTGGACGCGAGCATGCCATCTGTAAATCGTTTAATGAAAGTCAAAATGTTGCTAACGTGTACTGTGCTCCTGGAAATAGCGGGATGGTATCAACTGGAATAAATACTGTAGATATTTCGGAGTTGAATTTCAAGGACTTGGCTGATTTTGCAGTTGAAAATCAAATCGATTGGACTTTCGTTGGACCGGAAAATGCGCTTGTTGCGGGTATTACTGATTATTTCAGAGAGCGTAAACTAGCGATTTTTGGGCCAAATAAGTTTGCAGCTCAACTAGAAGGTTCGAAAGACTTTGCCTTGAAATTCATGGTAAAGCACAATATTCCGACAGCTGATTATCAGACTTTCCAGAGTACGGCGGAGGCTATCTCGGCACTTGCAGACTTTAGTGTTCCCATCGTGGTTAAAGCAGATGGACTTGCTGCCGGAAAAGGAGTTACAATTGCAGGATCAAAGGCAGACGCGCAAAATGTTATTGGTGAGATGCTTGCAAATGGGGAACACCAAATTGTTCTTGAGGAATTTTTGACTGGTCCAGAATATTCTTTGTTTGTTGTGGTTAATGGAACTGATTTTCAGATTTTACCAATGGCGCAAGACCATAAACGTGCATACGATGACGATGAAGGACCCAATACAGGTGGAATGGGAGCTTATAGTCCTGTTCCACAGCTGTCAAAGAAAGATTATCAAGAAATGATTTCAAAAATAGTTGAACCTTCAATTAACGGTCTGAATAAAGATGGTTTTGATTATCATGGTATCTTGTATATTGGGTTGATTTTGACTGATCATGGACCAAAGGTTATTGAATATAATGTCAGATTAGGCGATCCTGAGACCCAAGTCGTATTGCCGCGGTTAAAAACAGATTTTGCAGAAGTAATTGATAATTGCATTAATGACATAAAAATGAAACAACTAGAGATTGATTCACAGGCATGTCTTGGGATTGTCCTAGCTGCGAAAGGTTATCCACATGCTCCTGTTAAGGGACAATTGCTGCCTGATTTTGGTAAAAGACTAGGGATTTCAATTGATTATGCGAATGTGACTGCAAAAGATAACCGATTGTACGGCAATGGGGGCAGGATTCTTAGCGTTGTAGCACTGCAAGACACACTCAGTAACGCGCAAATCAAGGCATATGAATACATAGACAGCCTTGATTTTACTGATTGTTATTATCGTAAAGATATTGGAAAAAAGGCATTAAAGTAAGATATCAGAATCTTAAAATATAATTATACAAAAAAAGTGTAACGAAATGGAGTTGTGACATAAGTCGTGAAAATTTTGACTTATGGAACACGTTTATACGGAACAGGGGGGTGGGTCAAAAGTTAACTTTTGACCCACCCCCCTGTTCCACACTTTTTAAAATAAGAAGTTGTATTAAGTTGAAATAAAGCCGCAAATAATCAGATTGCTAATGCCAAAAGAGCACTTTTAATTGTATTTCCGAGGTCGATGCAGCCTTCTTTAATCTGTTCCTCTGTAATTCCAGTAAAATTAAGTCTAAGGTGATTTGCTTCTTTTGAGGTTGCAAATAAAGAGGAACCTTCCAAAAAGGCAACTTTTTTTGTTTTGTTTAATAAGTCACGTGCATCAAGTGATTCAGGTAAGTCCACCCAAATGAAAAACCCGCCCTTTGGCTTAGAAAAACTGCATTCTGAAGGAAGATTTTCTGAAAGTCCAGTCAGCATTGCATCCATTTTCTGTTGATAAGCAGTCCTTAGTTCAGAGATATGTGCTGCAAGATCATTATGTTCCAGATACTCATCAATGCCTTCCAACAAAATGTTTGAAGATTGGCAGTCATAAGATAATCTTAGTGATGACAGCTGCTTAACAATTTCTTTGGCACCAACTAACCAACCACAACGAAGAGCAGGTGACAGAATTTTTGAAAAACTTCCTAAAGTAACAACATTCTCAGTTAAGTCAAAGGATTTAATTGAAGGAAGTGAATTACCAGCATAACGCAGTTCACGGTAAGGGTCATCTTCAATAACAATGACATTGTATTTAGAAGCTAATTCAGCAAGTCGTCTTCTTTTCTCGACAGACATACAATAGCCTGTTGGGTTTTGGAAATTGGGGATGGTATAAATGAGTTTGATATCATTGTCCTCCAATGTTTCCTCTAAAACATCGATATTCATCCCGTCGTCTTCCATTGGTATTTCATAATAAGTTGGTTTGTGTTCATTAAATGCTTCAAGTCCACCTGCATATGTAGGTGCTTCAACTACAACGCCGTCGAAATCATCGAGAAAGAGCCCTGCGAGAAGTTTAATTCCTTGTTGTGCACCTTGTGTCAGCATAATGTTTTCGGGCATGCAACTTGTGCCAGTTGTCTTAGTATAATTAGCAATTTTTTGGCGTAATGGTTCATATCCTAACACTGAACGATATTGGAAAATTTCAGCGGATGCATTCTTTATTCTACTCTCGAATGCATTGTTAAGTTCTTTTTTCGGAAAAAGAGCAGGATCTGGATAGCCACCCGCAAATGAAATCAAGTCAGCTCGGCCACTCAACGCGAATAATGCGTCAAGGCTAGTAGGTTCTTGATTTATGCGGCTTGAAAAAGTTGGTATCATAATAAATCCTCCTCAGATATTTTACTTGTTTTGTTGATATTTAAAGTGTACCGTTAATTTTATATTAAGTAAAATTCATTTTTTTCAATTTAAGATGAAGAAAATTCACTATTAAAATATAGAGGTGTTAAATATGTCCACATTTTCTTATGCAGTTTTCAGTGAGGTTGCAAAACGCAAAACCTTTTTTGCTGCAGCAACGCAATTAAATGTTACACCTTCAGCAATCAGCCATTCGATTGCAGGTCTAGAAAAGGAACTTGGATTTGCATTATTTATTCGCAACAGAACAGGAGTAAAGCTGACTCCAGATGGACAAAAGGTCTTACCCGTTATTCAGGATATCTTAAATTCCGAGGCAAAGTTGTCAGAAGAAGCAGCACGAATCAATGGATTAAACCAAGGACGAATTAGAATTGGAGCATTTAGCAGTGTTTGTATCAACTGGTTACCAGATATTATTCAGAGTTTCAAGAAGAAGTATCCAGAGATTGAGTTATCAGTTACACAAGGAAATTTTAATGAGGTTGCGGAACAAGTACGGTTAGGAACGCTTGATATCGGTTTTAGTGCCCTGCCAATCAAGGAAAAATTAGAAGTTTTGCCGTTGCATCGTGATCCAATTTATTGTGTCGCTCCAGAAAGTTTTAATCCACAAGCGGGAGTAGTTACGAAAGAAAACATTAAAAATGAAAATTTTATTTTGCAACAAATAGATTACGATCGTGATACAAAAAGGGCCCTAGATACTTATGATGTTTCAGTTAATTCAATTCAATACAGTATTGATGATGCCTCCATTATTGCCATGGTAGAGAGTGGGTTAGGACTAGGCATTTTACCCGAGCTGGCTTTGCAAAAATTATCAGGAAACGTGAATCACTATCCTTTTAAAGAACATTTTTACCGTACAATCTGCTTGATTTCTCATTTTGAAACGAAACAAACGCCTTCGACGAGAGCATTTGTTAATGAGATTCAAAAGTATGTAACAAAACGGTATCCACAAGAGAAAAACGACTAACTGGGTTACTAATGAACCAACTAGCTTTACAGAATTAACAATCTAAGGATATATTCTTTAGATTAAACGGGTGTAAGTCGGCCACCCGATGGTGTAACCACACAAGTAGAAGTCGTAAGACATTTGTACTACTATCCCAAGTAGGATGTTAGTTACAAGGGGGGGGTCAAAAGTTAATTTTGATTCAGTTCCTCTACTTATTCCGTATAAACGTGTCTCATAAGTCAAAATTCTCCGTCTAACTTCGAATTACTCATAGCAAAGTGCTTACTATGTTCGTAATTTCGAGTTAGTACTCAAATTTTCCCGACTTATGGCACACTCCCTAGTCGATATGCTATCATGATAAAATATGATTTCATAAAGTGATATCTATTATAAATTTTGAAGGGGGTAAGTTAATGAGGGAGCTAACCGAAGGAAGTCCAATTAAACTTATTTTAATGTTTACCATTCCATTGTTAGTAGGCAATCTTTTTCAGCAATTATATAGTATTTCGGATACTCTGATTGTTGGACAAACTCTTGGAGTTAATCAATTGGCGGCTGTTGGGGCAACAGGAAGTATCCAATTTTTAATAATTGGTTTTGCTCAAGGATTGACAGCTGGCCTTTCTATCATTACAGCACAATATTTTGGTGCGGGTAATTATCGTAAAGTTCGGCAAAGCTTTGCCATCAGTATTATAATCAGCGCTATTGCAACTGTTATTTTAACTTCTTTGAGTCTTTATTTTATTGGTGATATTTTAAATCTGATGCAGACACCAAAGGCAATTGAAGCTGATGCACAGCTGTTTATCTCAATTATTTTTGGAGGAATCTTCTCTTCTATGGCATTTAATCTATTGGCAAATGTTATTCGTGCACTTGGGGATAGCCGGACACCACTTTATTTTCTGATCGTTGCAGCAGTTGTTAACATTATTCTTGAACTGATTTTTATTTTGGTATTTCATATGGGAGTTGACGGTGCAGGATATGCAACGGTGATTGCCCAAATTTTCTCAGTGATATTATGTATTATTTATATTATGAGAAAGATTCCTTTACTACAGGTCAAGAAAAAAGATTTTACAACTTTCTCAATGAAAGACTTTAGACAGCATCTCTATATTGGATTGCCAATGGCCTTTCAAGCATCAATCATTGCAATTGGCGGTATTATGATTCAATCTGCCTTAAATGGCTTAGGAACAACTGCTGTAGCTGCTACAACGGCAGCAAGCAAGATTGATCAAGTGGCAATTCAACCAATGATGTCTTTTGGGGTCGCGATGGCCACTTTTACTGCCCAAAATTATGGTGCTGGAAAGTATGGCAGAATTATAAAGGGTGTAAAGCAGTGTTTACTGGTTTCTGGTTTATTTAGCATTGTTGCAGGTGCCCTCGTTATCTTTTTTGGGAGGGACTTAGTTGTTTTATTTGTGGGCAATTCAGAAGAAAGAGTATTGCAGTTAGCGCAAGTTTATTTCAATGCTAACAGCAGTCTATATGTGCTTTTAGCAACATTATTTATTTTGCGATATACACTGCAAGGTCTTGGACGCAGTATTATTCCGACCATTGCTGGGATTATGGAGCTATTAATGAGGTGCTTAGCTGCAATTTTCTTAGCAACAACAGTTGGATACGTCGGTGCATGCTTTGCTAATCCGTTGGCGTGGTTAGGTTCTTGTTGTGTATTGATTGTGTCTTATTTTAAAGCAATGCAGATGTTAAAAAAGAAACAATATGAAAAAGATCAGCAAGTATTGTAATTTTTTTAAAAGCATCATGAAAAATCAGTTTAAATTGTTGATTTGCATATTCAAATTTGATATTATGCTAAAGATTATTGAATGAAGGTAGGTAGGTCACATGGAAACAGAATTTGAAATTGGCGAAAAGGTCAAATGCAAAAAATTTGGAACATTGAGTCATGATTTTATCGGTGCAATAGAAAAAATTTATGAGAATTCAGCAATGGTGGCGATTGTGGAACATGATGCTACTGATGAAGTAGCAGTTAATGATTTTCATAATCGAGTAATTGTAAGACTGAAAGACATGAAAAAAGTTGCTGTAAAATAATACTGACATAGAAAGTGTTTTATGCTATACTACTGTTTGTTGTGCGGGTGTAGTTTAGTGGTAAAATTCCAGCTTCCCAAGCTGATGTCGCGAGTTCGATTCTCGTCACCCGCTTTTATAGCAGTTGCCATACAATCCAATTATGAAAACCAGTAGATTAGTGAATTTTTAAGCAACCTTGGGTTGATGTGAGCCAAGGATTGAAACTAATACGAAACGTATTTTCTAGGAAGACAATTAAATAATGAGTGGATTACTAATCAATTAGAGTGGTACCGCGGGTTTATCTCGTCTCTTACATTTTTTCAAATGTAGGAGTTTTTTTATACACAAAAAAGGAGAAGGTTATGGATTACAAAAAATTAGTTACAGATGCATTAGTTAAAGTTTTAGATGGTCAAATTCAAGAAGACAAAGTTTATCAATTACTTGAAAAACCCAAAAGTTTAGAATTGGGTGATTTTGCTTTTCCAGCTTTTCCATTGGCTAAAGTTATGCATAAAGCACCACAGACGATTGCAGCAGAGATTGTAGCACAGATTGATCAAACTGATTTTCAAAAAATTGCAGCAGTTGGGCCATACGTTAATTTCTTCTTAGACAAGCGTAATTTTAGTGCAGATATTTTGCAGCAAGTCATTGGGGAAGGTACGAAATATGGGAATCAGAATATTGGAAATGCGGGAAATGTACCGATTGATATGTCTTCGCCTAATATCGCCAAGCCAATGTCAATGGGGCATCTGCGTTCTACAGTGATAGGCAACTCAATTGCGAAGATACTGCAAAAAACTAATTATAACCCAATCAAAATTAATCACTTGGGCGACTGGGGTACACAATTTGGTAAGTTGATTGAGGCATATAAGCTTTGGGGCAGTGAAGAAGAGGTTAAGGCAGATCCAATCAATAAGTTACTTGAATATTATGTAAGATTCCATCAAGAAGATGTTGCTCATCCTGAATTAGATGAAGAAGCACGTGCGTGGTTTAAGAAATTAGAAGATGGCGATGAAGAAGCCGTTCATTTGTGGAAATGGTTTCGAGAAGAGTCGCTGAAGTCATTCATGAAAATCTATGGCATATTAGGTGTTGAATTTGATTCATACAACGGAGAGGCTTTTTACAATGACAAGATGAATGAAGTAGTTTCGTTGCTTGAAAAACGTCATTTGTTGAAGGAAAGTCAAGGAGCACAAATTGTTGATCTTGAGAAGTATGATCTTAATCCTGCGTTAATCAAAAAGACAGATGGAGCAACGCTGTACATTACAAGAGACTTGGCGGCTGCAATCTATCGTAAGCGGACTTATGATTTTGCACAATCACTCTACGTTGTTGGGAATGAACAGACAAATCATTTTAAGCAATTAAAAGCTGTCTTGAACGAGATGGGTGAGAGCTGGTCAGAGGATATCCATCATATTCCGTTTGGATTGATTACTCAAGGCGGGAAGAAGCTTTCTACTAGGGCAGGCAGAGTTATCTTGCTGGAAGAGGTTTTGGATGATGCAATCAAGTTAGCTGAAAAACAAATTGCAGCAAAAAATCCTAATTTGAATAATAAGGAAAAGGTTGCGGATCAAGTCGGAGTTGGTGCAGTAATATTCCATGACTTGAAGAACGAAAGAATGAATAATTTTGATTTTGATTTGGAAGAAGTTGTGCGCTTTGAAGGTGAAACAGGGCCATATGTTCAGTATTCACACGCGAGAGCAATGAGTATTTTACGAAAAGCGGATAATCCTGAATTAACTGCTGAGCTGACATATCAATTAGAAGATGAAGATTCATGGGAAGTTATTACTAAAATTGCAGCATTCCCAGCTGTAATTAAGCGTGCTGCTGAAGAATACGAACCATCAGTCGTTGCCAAATATTCTTTGCATCTTGCAAAAGCGTTCAACAAGTATTATGCACATACAAAAATTTTGGTCGAAGACAAACAAACGCTTTCAAGGCTTGCGCTAGTGCAGAGCGTTGCAACAGTGTTAAATGAGTCACTGCGTTTGTTAGGTGTGCAGGCACCTGAAGAAATGTAATTGTTGTATTCTAAATTATAAAATAACCAATTGCTTTCCATGTTGGATAGAAAAACATGGACTTATTCAGGTATTTAGACAGAAACAATAATGGGGCTGAATCAAATTTTAATTTTTGACACAGCTCTGTTTTGGTGTATGAATCAGCTTTAATATGGTGGCTAGAATCATTTGTATTATACAAAGTAGCATGTTTTATGTTGACATAACATAGTTTTACAACGTAGAATACAAACGTATGGATAAATTAAAATACATCTAAAAAGTAATGATTGTTTATTTTTTAATCATTTTTTGACGATGTGGAGGTGAAAGTTTGATTTTTGCAATTATTATCCTCGCCATCGCTATTATAACTTTTGGAATTGGATTTGCTGGGGGCATTGTAGCTCATAAGAAGAGTTACGAGAAAACACTCGATATTGCTTCGCAAACTGCGCAAGGGATCTTGAAGAATGCTGAAAAAGAGGCAGAGACACAAAAAAAAGAAGCTATTTTAGAAGCTAAGGATGAGAGTCATCGTTATCGTGGCGAGATAGAAAGTGAATTAAAGGAACGTAGATCAGAGGTTCAAAAACAAGAAAATCGGTTACTACAAAGAGAGGAAAATCTTGATAGAAAAGACGGAATACTTGAAAAACGCGAGCAAAGCCTGATTCAAAAAGAAAATCACATGGAACAGCAACAAAAAGAAATTGAAAAGAAACAAGCAAAAGCTGATTCATTGGTTAATGAACAAGCATTAGAATTAGAAAGAGTTGCAGAATTATCACATGAGGATGCTCATAAGATAGTGATGTCTGAAACAAAAGAAGCATTAAGTCATGAGATGGCAGTTATGATTAAGGATAGCGAAGATGAAGCAAAGGCAAGTGCTGATCGGACTGCCAAAATTTTAATTGCACAGGCTATTCAAAGAAGTGCTGCGGATACAGTTTCAGAAACAACTGTGTCAGTAGTTTCATTACCAAATGACGAGATGAAAGGCCGCATTATTGGGCGTGAAGGCCGTAACATTCGAACGTTAGAGACACTGACAGGGATTGATTTGATTATTGATGATACTCCAGAAGCTGTTGTTTTGAGTGGATTTGATCCGATTAGAAGAGAAATCGCTAAGCTGACGCTTGAAAAACTGATTCAAGATGGTCGGATTCATCCTGCCAGAATTGAAGAGATGGTGGAGAAGTCTACCAAAGAAATGGATGCAAAGGTTCGCGATGTTGGTGAAGAGGCCATTTTTGAATTAGGACTACATTCAATTCATCCTGACTTGATTAAAACAATTGGACGTTTGAAGTTCCGGACCAGTTACGGTCAAAATGTACTTGACCATTCGATTGAGGTGGCTAAAATCACGGGTGTGTTGGCAGCTGAACTGGGTGAAGATGTTAATTTGGCAAAGCGTGCAGGTTTGCTGCATGATATTGGCAAAGCAATTGATCATGAGGTTGATGGTTCGCATGTTCAAATTGGTGTTGAGCTTACTAAGAAGTACCATGAAAGTGACACAGTTATTAATACAATTGCTTCACATCATGGAGATGTTGAGGCTAAATATACAATTGCTGTCTTGGTAGCAGCTGCAGATGCAATCTCTGCAGCTAGACCAGGTGCTCGAAGTGAGTCGCTTGAAAGTTATATCCACAGACTTGAAAAGCTTGAAGAAATTACTAATGCCTTTGCTGGTGTTAAGAAGAGTTATGCAATTCAAGCTGGACGTGAGGTACGTGTGATTGTTAAGCCTAATGAAGTTAGTGACTTGGAATCAACAGTGTTGGCACGGGATATTAAAAACCAAATCGAGGAAGAGATGGAATATCCTGGCCACATTAAAGTTACTGTTATCAGGGAAATTCGTGCGATTGAATACGCTAAGTAAGCAAATGGTTTCTTGTAGTTGTCCTATCTTGTAATAAGAAAATTTTTGAAAAGTTTAAGAATTTGTAAATGCGATTGAATATGGAAGCTGTGACACTGTAACAAGTCTGTCGCAGCTTTTTTGATTGGGAGTGTGCATAAGTCGGGAAAATTTGAGTACTAACTCGAAATTACGAACATGGCAAGTACTTTGCTATGAGTAATTCGAAGTTAGACGGAGAATTTTGACTTATGAAACACGTTTATACGGAATAAGTAGAGGAACTGAATCAAAATTTAACTTTTGACCCAGTTCCTTTTTTGATTGTTCAAATAAAATTAGTAAAAAAGCACATCAAGGTGCACAACAATTCAAGAAAAATGCTAGAATTAAGATTATGAGTTTTGTAGAAAAGAGGAAAAAAATGCGAATTTTGTTCATTGGTGATGTTATGGGGAATTCTGGTCAGAATATGATTGAAGAATATCTTCCTAAATTAAAAAGAAAATTTCACCCACAAGCAACGATCGTTAACGCAGAAAATGCAACAAGAGGAAGAGGAATTAATGAAAAAGTCTACAAAAAGATTCTAAGCTTAGGAGCAGATGTTATTACAATGGGTAATCATGTCTGGGATAATCCAGAAATAAATGAATTTATAGGCAGTGCAAAAAAAATGGTTCGGCCTGCTAATCTACCTGCAGGCAAGGTGCCAGGTGTTGGCCATACGATAATGCAAATAAACCAACAAAAGCTCGCTGTAATTAATATGCAGGGAAGAGTTTTTATGACCCCGTCTGACGATCCTTTTGCTGTTGCAACAGCATTAATTACTGAAATAAAAAAAGAAACAGATTTTATTTTTGTTGATTTTCATGCTGAAACAACAAGTGAAAAGCAGGCCTTTGCCTGGTTTTTTGATGGTCAGATTTCTGCCGTTGTTGGGACACATACACATGTCCAAACAAATGATGCACGAGTTTTACCGCAAGGGACGGCATTTTTGGCTGATGTTGGAATGACAGGACCTTACGACGGTATTATTGGAATGCGACGTGAAAATGTAATTGAAAGATTCCTTAATCAAATGCCAACAAGATTTGAAGTTGATGAAGACGGAAGACAAAGTCTATCAGGATGTATAATTGATTTAAAGGATGATGGGACTGCGAAGAAGATTCAAGCTATTCAAATTAATGCAGATCATCCTTTTGAGGATTAAAAAGGAGTAAAGGAGGCTAAGGGATGCCACAGAAAACAAAGAATACCCCGATGATGGAGCAATATTTAAAGATTAAGGAACAATATTCTGATGCTTTTTTGTTTTACCGGTTGGGTGATTTTTATGAAATGTTTTATGATGATGCAATCAAGGGTTCACAATTATTAGAACTAACCTTGACCACCCGTAACAAAAATGCTGCTGATAAAATTCCAATGTGTGGTGTTCCTCATCATGCAGCACAGAACTATATTGATATTTTAGTTGAACAAGGTTATAAAGTTGCAATTTGTGAGCAGATGGAAGATCCTAAGCTTGCACAGGGAATGGTAAAACGTGAAGTAATTCAGCTGGTTACACCAGGAACAATGATTGATAATTCAGTGAATGAAGCAAAAAAAAATAATTATTTGACTGCACTTCATCAAGAAGGAAAGCTATATGGTTTTGCATATACTGATTTATCCACGGGTGAACTAAAATCTGCAACTTTAAGCTCACTTGAACAGGTAACTAACGAATTAATTAGTTTGCAAACCAAGGAACTGGTTGTGAATCAGACAGTAACAACGGCGACTTTGGAAGATTTAGCGCCATTAAAAATTTTGATTTCACGACAAAATGAGACTACTGAAAATGCTGAATTTAATTATGCGATTCAAGATTTGAAGGATACACTAGAAATTGATACGGTCCGATATTTAATCAGTTATTTGAGTACTACGCAAAAGCGCAGTTTAGGACACTTGCAACGCGCAATTCATTACGAACCAAGATATTTTCTTAAAATGGATCATTATTCAAAGCGAAATCTGGAGCTACTTGAGAACAGCCGTACTGGAAAAAAGGCAGGAACATTATTATGGCTGCTTGATGAGACTAGGACTGCGATGGGCGGTAGATTATTAAAACAATGGATTGATCGACCATTATTGGAAAAAGATAAAATTACAAGACGTTACAAGATGGTCAAGTTACTGCTGGATCATTATTTTGAACGCAGTGCATTGCAAGAAGATTTGACTCAAGTATATGATTTAGAACGGCTTGCTGGCAGGGTAGCTTTTGGCAGTGTTAACGGGCGTGATTTGATTCAGTTAAAGCAGTCTTTGCAACAAGTACCTAAGATTAAATACGTCTTAGAGACGATCAATGATAATTCATTGACACCAATTATTGAAGAACTAGACCCAGTGGAAGATGTAGTTGATTTGATTGAGCAAGCAGTTGTTGATGAGCCGCCGTTATCAGTTACAGATGGTGGCCTGATTAAAGAAGGATATAATTCCGAACTTGATGGCTATACTGATGCTATGAAAAATGGCAAGCAATGGTTAGCACAAATGCAAAAAGAGGAGCGGAATGCAACTGGAATATCAACACTTAAGATTGGATTTAACAGGGTTTTCGGGTATTTTATTGAAGTCTCAAAAGCCAACCTAGCTAAGTTGCCAGAAGAGAGGTATCAGCGCAAACAAACACTGACAAATGCCGAAAGATTTATTACACCAGAACTGAAAGAAAAAGAAGAATTGATTCTTGGTGCACAGGGGAAGGCCACTGACTTGGAGTATCGGCTATTTGTTGATATTCGCGAACGAATTAAAGATCAGATTAAACGTCTGCAAAGACTTGCAAAGGCAATCGCTGCATTAGATGTTGTACAGGGCTTCGCTGTAGTTAGTGAGCGACAGCATTTTGTTATGCCAAAGTTAATTGAAAATGGTAATGATATTGAAGTTACGGATGGCTGGCATCCGGTTGTACAGGAAGTTATGGGTAAACAAAGTTATGTTCCTAATGATGTAGTAATGCCTAAGGACTTGAGTGTTTTATTGATTACTGGGCCAAATATGTCGGGTAAAAGCACTTACATGAGACAGCTTGCGTTAACAGTAGTTATGGCCCAAATTGGTTGTTTTGTACCAGCTAGTTCTGCAAAATTACCGCTTTTTGATCAGATTTTTACAAGAATTGGGGCAGCTGACGACTTGATTGCTGGTCAATCGACATTCATGGTAGAGATGAAAGAAGCCAATCAGGCACTTGCACATGCCACGAAAAATTCGCTTATCTTATTTGATGAGATTGGTAGAGGAACTGCAACCTATGACGGAATGGCACTCGCACAGGCAATTATTGAGTACGTGCACAATCATGTCCATGCTAAGACACTGTTTTCTACACATTATCATGAACTTACAGGCTTGGCGGCAACACTGTCTGAATTGGAGAACATTCATGTTGGGGCAGTTGAAAAAAATGGTGATTTGATATTTCTGCATAAAATGCAGGCAGGTCCAGCCGATAAATCATATGGTATTCATGTTGCAAAGTTAGCAGGAATGCCAACTGAGCTGCTAGAGCGTGCCACTGAAATTCTTACTGCACTCGAGAGGGATGGAAAAGATGCTCCCAAGGCAACGACCAGCTTAGATGTTATCCGAGCAGAACAGAAAGAAAAAGTTCAACCCGATTCGGAGATAGTTGAAGAGGAACAGCTTTCCTTATTTGGTCCCCCAGAAAAGAAGTTAGCAAATAAAAAAGAGAAAATTATGCATAAAATCAAAGATGCAGACTTAATGTCACTGACTCCACTTGAAGCATTTAATAAATTGTATGAATGGCAAAAGGAATTAAGGAAGTAACTAGAAGGTTAGATTGGAGGTGCCTATCTTGGGGAAAATCCATGAATTAACAGATATATTGGCTGATCAGATTGCAGCGGGCGAGGTTGTTGAGCGCCCAGCTTCTGTTGTCAAAGAACTAGTTGAGAATGCAATTGATGCTCACAGTTCACAGATTGATGTTTTAGTGGAAGAAGGAGGATTAACTAAGATTCAAGTTATTGATAATGGAGACGGGATTGTAGATAGCGATGTGGAACTCGCTTTTAAAAGGCATTCGACTAGTAAAATCTTGACGAAAAAGGATTTATTCAAAATCAGAACACTTGGTTTTAGAGGAGAGGCCCTTCCAAGTATTGCATCAGTAGCAGAAGTTGAGTTGGAAACAACTACTAAAGATGCTGCTGGTACAGCTATTAAGATTAAGGGTGGTCAGATTCTTGAAAAGAAGATGGTATCACGCTCGCAAGGAACAACGATCACTGTAGCTGACCTTTTTTTTAATACACCTGCCAGGTTGAAATATCTTAAAAGTATTCAAACTGAATTAGCTGCAATCAGTGACATCATGAATCGTTTGGTGGTAAGCAACACGAATATAGCTTTTTCATTTTCAAGCAATGGTAAAGTTTTGTTGCAGACTGCTGGTAATGGGAACTTACAACAGACAATTAGCGCAATCTATGGTGTTAATAATGCTAGGAAGATGCTGGCTTTTTCGAATGAAGATCTTGATTTTAAGATTAGTGGGTTTGTATCTTTGCCTGAATTAACGAGAGCATCTAAGAATTATATTAGTATCCTGATTAATGGTAGGTATATTAGAAATTATCAACTAACAAATGCGATTATTAAGGGATATGGATCTAAGCTGATGGTTGGTCGCTATCCATTTGCTGTCCTCGCAATTTTCTTGGACCCACTTTTGATTGATGTCAATGTTCATCCTACAAAGCAAGAAGTCAGAATTAGCAAGGAAGAACAGCTTGGGGCACTTATACGAACAAGTATTGCACAAAGAATTGCGCCAGAGAACCTAATTCCCAATGCGTTAAAAAACCTTGAAAAAAAAGAGAAATCCACGGTTAATTTAAAACAATTAGAGATTGATTTGAATGAGTCCTCTAGATTCTACCAAACAAAAAATGGAAAAGCTGGATACTCGCAAAAAACAGAAGAATTCATTGATGGAGAGCCGGTTGTGGAAATAAGCAAGAACGTACAACCGGGTAAGAAAGAAAGTAAGGACATTGTCCCTGATGTTTTTGTAGTTGAAAAGAAAACTGACTTAGCAACTAATTTAGTTGAATGGGATAAAAAGTACGGGATTGAACGCAGTGCAAGTCAAAATAATGCTGAAACTCCGGTAAAAGAAATTGAATTAACAGAGGCAAAAGACAAAAAGAGATTTCCAGACTTAGTATATATTGGACAGATGCACGGGACATATCTCTTTGCACAAAGTGATGACGGTTTATATATTGTTGATCAGCATGCGGCACAGGAACGCTGTAAATATGAATTTTACCGCAAAAAGATTGGTGAAGTTGGAACCAGCCAGCAAAGTTTGCTAGTTCCAATTGTGCTGGATTATTCTACAAGCGATATTTTGTTGATAAATCAAAGCCTTGACAAGCTCGCGGCGATTGGAATCAACCTTGAAGAATTTGGCAGAAATAGTTACATTGTTCATCAACATCCCACTTGGTTTAAAGCAGGACAGGAAGAATCAATTTTGCGTGAATTAATTGATTATATCTTGAAAGACGGTAGGATTGATATTGCGACTTATCGCGAAAAAACGGCTATCATGATGAGTTGTAAAAGGTCAATAAAGGCAAATCATCATTTGGATAACTTGCAGGCGAAAGCATTGTTAGAAGAATTGAAGAGCTGCGAGAATCCATTTAATTGTCCCCACGGACGGCCAGTATTGGTACACTTCAGCAATTCAGATATGGAACATATGTTTAAGCGAATTCAAGATTCGCATCAGAGTCAGCGTGCGCTGGATTAAAGAAGGGAATATTAAGCATGTACGAATATTTTGCTGGATCAATTACAAACGTTACACCTTATTATATCGTTATTGAAATTCAAGGTATTGGCTTCCAAGTCTATGTTGCAAATCCATTCAGGTACCATGTTGATTTAAAAAAACAAAAAAGGGTATATATTTATCAAGCTGTGCGTGAAAACGCAATTACCTTGTATGGCTTTTGGGATCTTTCTGAGAAGAACCTCTTTTTGAAGTTATTAAATGTTTCTGGAATTGGTCCAAAAAGTGCATTAGCTATCTTGGCCAGCGACAATCATTTAGGGTTAGTTGAAGCAATTAATGGCGAAAATGTTGTCTACTTGACTAAATTTCCTGGTGTAGGTAAGAAGACCGCACAACAAATCGTATTAGATTTAAAGGGAAAATTGGATGATCTTAGTGAACAAAGCAACTTGGAGGGACAACAGAGTTTAGACTTAGAGGTTGCAGGTATCCCTAACAATAATCTTGCTGAAGCACTCGCAGCCCTTGATGCATTAGGGTATACTAAGACAGAAACTAGAAAGATAACAAAACAATTAAAGCAGGTGGATGCTGCTTCGACTGACGATTATTTGCGAGCAGCACTTAAATTGCTGATGCATAACTAAATTTAGAAGAAAGGAGGACTTGTAATGGTTGAGAAAGATCGTGTTGTTTCGGGGGATTCGCAATTTGAAGACGATGAGAATGAATTATCTTTGCGACCACGTTTCTTTGCACAATATATAGGGCAGCAGAACTTAAAAAATGAATTGGCTGTGTATATTGAAGCAGCTAAAGCTAGAGAGGAAGCACTTGATCACGTGCTTTTATATGGTCCTCCGGGACTTGGTAAAACTACACTCGCAATGGCGATTGCTAACGAGATGCAGGTACAGATTAAAACAACGAGCGGCCCAGCAATCGAACGTCCCGGTGATCTGGTCGCACTTTTGAATGAACTTGAAGCTGGTGATGTATTATTTATTGATGAGATTCATCGACTCCCAAGAGTGGTTGAAGAAGTTCTGTATTCAGCGATGGAAGACTATTTTGTAGATATTGTGATAGGGCAAGGACCGACCGCACATCCGGTTCACTTTACATTACCGCCTTTTACATTGATTGGAGCAACGACTCGTGCAGGGCTGCTCTCAGCACCATTGAGAGATCGTTTCGGGATAATTGCACGCATGAATTATTACTCTGAAGCGGAACTTGCACAGATTGTTGTTCGTTCTGCTGGAATATTTGATTCAAAGATTACTCCTGAAGGTGCAAAGAAGATTGCATTACGTTCACGTGGAACACCACGAATTGCTAATCGATTGCTAAAACGTGTCCGGGATTTTGCACAGGTAGCAAAAAAGAGAGTTATTGAAGAAGGAATTGTTAGTTCTTCATTGGACCAGTTGCGTGTAGATAATAAGGGGCTTGATGCCACGGACCGTAAGATATTGAAGATGATGATTAGTTTTTATGGCGGTGGTCCAGTAGGGGTAAATACAATCGCAGCAAATGTTGGAGAGGATGTTGAGACAATTATCGATATGATAGAACCTTATCTTCTTCAAATCGGTTTTATCAAGCGTACTCCGAGAGGACGGGTTGTCACAACAGCAGCATATGAACATCTTGGAATTGCAATAGGGAAAAATAATTATTGAAAAGGGTGGCTATTTTGTCAGAGAAACATCTAACAACAGAGGATTTTGATTATGATTTACCACAAGAATTGATTGCACAAACTCCATTGAAAGAACGTGATCATTCTAGAATGCTGATTTTGGATAGTAAATCGGGTGAGTATAAGGATGATATCTTCTATAATGTGATTGATCAATTAAATTCTGGAGATGCACTTGTAATGAATGATTCACGAGTTATGCCTGCCCGTATTTATGGTACAAAGCCGGATACAGAAGGCCATCTGGAGGTACTATTACTTAATAATACAGAAGGAGACAACTGGGAAACACTGGTTAAACCTGCAAAAAGAGCAAAAGTTGGTACTAGAATTAACTTTGGTGATGGGCAGCTCAGTGCAGTAGTCACACAAGAACTGGAACATGGTGGACGTATGATTCGCTTTGAGTATGCTGGTATTTTCATGGAGATTTTAGACAAATTGGGTGAAATGCCATTGCCGCCTTACATTAAGGAAAAATTGGATGATCCTGAAATGTATCAAACAGTTTATTCACGAGAAGTTGGTTCAGCTGCGGCTCCAACTGCTGGATTGCACTTTACAAAGGAATTGCTACAAAAAATTGAAGACAAGGGAATTCACTTAGTTTATTTGACATTACATGTAGGCCTAGGGACGTTTAGACCGGTTAGCGTTGATAATATTGAAGATCATAAAATGCACAGTGAATTCTATCGTTTGAATGCAGATGCTGCAAAAGTACTGAATGATGTTCGTAAAAATGGTGGTAAGATTGTTGCAACAGGGACGACTTCTATCAGAACGCTTGAGACAATTGGTTCCAAATTTGGTGGAGAAATTAAGCCTGATAGTGGGTGGACAGATATTTTCATTAAACCCGGCTACGAATGGAAAGTGGTTCAAGCATTCATCACGAATTTCCATCTACCCAAATCAACACTTGTAATGCTTGTTTCTGCATTTACTGGGCGAGAGAACATCTTGAATGCATATAAGCATGCTGTCGATGAAAAGTATCGTTTCTTTAGCTTTGGAGATGCAATGTTTATTAAATAATTAATTGTTTTTAGAAATGGAGAATTCAAATGACTGAACCGGCGATAAAATATCGTTTAATCAAAAAAGAAAAGCACACTGGGGCGCGTTTAGGGGAAATCATTACACCTCATGGGACCTTTCCTACACCGATGTTCATGCCTGTTGGAACGCAAGCATCTGTGAAATCCTTAGCTCCTGAGGAACTTGATAAGATGGGGGCTAACATAATCCTTTCTAATACATATCATCTTTGGCTAAGACCTGGAGAAGATATTGTAGAAGAAGCAGGCGGCTTGCACCAATTTATGAATTGGAAAAAAGGAATTTTGACGGATTCAGGTGGATTCCAAGTCTTTTCACTTGCAAAGATGCGTGATATTACTGAACAAGGGGTACACTTTAAGAGTCATCTAAGTGGGGAGAACCTGTTCTTGTCTCCCGAAAAAGCAATCCATATTCAAAATGCACTCGGATCGGATATCATGATGAGTTTTGATGAGTGCCCTCCTTTTTTTGAGAGCTATGAGTATATTAAAAAATCGGTTGAACGGACAAGTCGTTGGGCGGAACGTGGCTTAAATGCTCATTTACATCCTGAACGTCAGGGATTGTTTGGCATTGTTCAAGGTGGAGGGCATCAAGAGTTACGTGAGTTGAGTGCGAGACAATTAGTTTCATTGGATTTCCCCGGTTATTCAATTGGAGGTCTTTCTGTTGGCGAAAGCAAGGCAGAGATGAACCATGTCCTAGATTTCACGACACCGCTTCTTCCAGAAAATAAGCCACGTTATCTAATGGGAGTAGGATCTGCGGATGCGCTGATTGATGGGGTAATCCGTGGGGTCGATATGTTTGACTGTGTCTTACCGACGCGTATTGCACGTAATGGAACTTGTATGACTTCACATGGACGCTTAGTGGTAAAAAATGCTGTATATGCACGCGATTTTAGGCCCCTTGATGAGAATTGTGCTTGCTATACGTGTCGCAATTTTACAAGAGCCTATATTCGTCATTTGATAAAAGCAGATGAAATCTTTGGCTTACGTTTAGCAAGTTATCACAATCTTTATTTCTTGTTGAACTTAATGAAGAAGGTGCGCCAGGCAATTTTGGATGACAATCTACTAGAGTTTAGGGAAGCTTTCTTTGAAGAATATGGGTTTAATGAAAAAAATGCACGCAATTTTTAATTTTTTTACAAAAATACTAGCAACTAACACAAATCTTTGCTAAAGTTAAGCTTAGTAATACTAATAGGAGTGAATATAAAATGAACAGTACTTTATCAACAGTTATAATGTTTGTTGCAATCATGGCTTTGATGTATTTCATGATGATCCGTCCACAAAAGAAGCAACAGCAAAAGCGTAAAGAAATGATGAACCAGTTAAAAAAAGGTGATCAGGTAACTACAATTGGGCGTTTACATGGTGTTGTTGACAGTATTAATGATGCTGATCAGACAGTGACACTTGATTGTGAAGGCATTTTTCTGACATTTGACCGAACAGCTATTGGACGTGTCATTCCAGCTGGAGAAGCTGCGACTACCAAGGAAACAACAGTTGTTGAAAAGCCAAAGACGATAGAAAAAACAGAAAATAATTCTGAAGATGAAACAAAGTAATTAACTTTTGACCAGTCCTGACCAGGTCTAACTCGATTAGGTTACAGAATGTTAACGAAAGAAGTATGCTTATCTGTTATATGGGGGTTGCCGCAGAACAATTGTTTTGTGGTGGCCTCGTTTTTTCATTATGGGACTGAGAATATTTTTTCAGGATGTTTGATTATCTGAGAAAAGTTTATTTTTAATTATTAATTTTGGATTAGAATTGAAAGGGAGATAGCTTGAAAGAAGAGGACAAATAAAAAAATAGTTTGCATTTTTCTATTATAAAAATTATGATACCATAACATAAAAGTTAATTTATCATTCGAGATGATTGCCTTAAATTTGAAGATTGAGGAAAATAATGGAAAAATAGTTTCAGGCTGAACCCATTATTAAAAATATATATTTAATCAAAATAAATATATATTTTGCATGAAAAGGCTGCTGTTTGACAATTTTCAGCGATTGTAATATTATTCAATCATCGAATATTTTGATGTTCGAAATATTATTTTTAGTGAGGTGACGAATGTGGCATTCATGGATACACAAGAAATAATGGATTTGATACCTAATCGTTTTCCGATAATTTATATTGATTATGTTGATGAATTGGTTGCAGGTGAAAGCATCGTAGCGACAAAAAATGTTACGATTAACGAATCATTTTTTCGTGGACATTTTCCGGGTAATCCAGTTATGCCTGGGGTACTAATTATTGAAACTTTGGCCCAAGCAGCGTCAATTTTGATTTTGAAATCACCAGAATTTTTCGGAAAAACAGCATATCTTGGAGCAATTCATAAGGCTAAGTTTCGTCGTGTTGTTAGACCGGGTGATGTTTTAAAATTACACGTTACTTTAACGAAGAAGAAAGAAAACATGGGAATTGTCGAAACAAAGGCAGTCGTGAATGGTGAAAATGCATGTGTAGCAGAGTTAATGTTTGTCGTAGCTGAGAGAAATGAAAAAATATAAGCAAAAGGGTTGTTTTTTTACTCATTTACTTTGATAATCAAAGTATGAAATATACAACGAATGGAAGCACAATGGATGAAAAAACAAGTGAAAACGATCAATGATTCCCTAGTTAGGATATATGGAGACATATTGTGGATTGAAGAAAATGAGTTACGACAGAGCCGTTTTAAGAATTTAACAATCAAAGACATGCATGCAATAAATGTGATTACAATGTATGATCAAAAAACTGCATCGCAAGTTGCCAAGGAGCTGCATTTAACTCCAGGTACGTTAACTTCGACAATTGACAGATTAGAAAAAAAGGACTATGTCAAAAGAATTCGGAGTAATGATGATAGAAGAGTAATTCGGTTAGGGTTAACGAAAAAGGGCCGCTTGATGTATCGCGCACATGATGCTTTTCATCGAATGATGATTGACAGCTTTCTAAAAGATGTTGAACCCGATGAAATCAAAACAATTGAAAAAGCTCTACGAAATCTTGAAAGTTTTTTGCGAGAACATTCATAGAGTTAAGGAGTAAAGGTTACGTTGGAAAAAATAAGAATCAATGAAGTTGCTAGTTATGTTCCTTCAAAAATAGTTACAAATGATGATTTAGGGAAGATTATGGATACATCTGATGAATGGATTAGCAGTCGGACAGGTATTCGGCAAAGACATATTAGTCTCAATGAAAATACAGCAGAAATATGTAGTAAAGTCGCAATAAAGCTGCTGCAAGGAAGTTCTTGGAGTCCTGAATCAATCGACCTAATCATTGTTGCAACAATGTCACCTGATAGCTACACACCTGCGACAGCAGCATTGGTTCAAGGAAAAGTTGGGGCTGTTAATGCGGTTGCCTTTGACGTTAGCGCGGCATGTTCGGGATTTGTATACGGATTGGCAGTTGCTGAGGGTTTCTTGTTGCAAGAAGACATCAAAAGGGTAATGCTGATTGGCGGAGAGGTTCTTTCGAAGGTAATTAATTGGTCGGATCGAACGAGTGCTGTCTTGTTTGGAGATGGAGCTGCAGGAATCTTACTTGAAAAAAGCGCAAGCGACTCTGGAATCTTAGCAAAAGATTTAAAGACGTATGGTGAATTGGGTGACAAGTTAGAAGCAGGAAAGACAAATGCAATTGCAGAGTTTCCTAGAATGGGTAAGCATGAAATCTCAGCTTTTTCAATGTCTGGCAGGGATGTATATAAATTTGCAACGCATAAGGTACCATTATCAATCCAGAATGCTGCCGCAAAGGCTGGCATAGAGCTCGAACAAATCGATTGGTTTGTCATGCATCAAGCTAATTCACGAATAGTTACACAGATTGCTAAGAAGTTGCAACAACCGATTGAAAAATTTCCAATGAACATTGCTGAATATGGAAATACTTCGGCAGCAAGTGTGCCGCTGCTGCTGGATGAGTTAGTACAAAAAGGTAAAATCAAGCGCGGTCAAATCGTTGCTTTAAGTGGTTTTGGTGGCGGCTTGACGGTTGGTACACAAATTATAAAATACTAAATAAAACAGGAGTGTTATTAAAATGACAGAACAAGAAATTTTTGAAAAAGTACAAGGTATCGTAGTTGAACAGTTGGATGTAGATGCAGCAGATGTAAAGATGAATGCTGACATTAAAGAAGATCTTGAAGCTGATAGCTTAGATGTTTTTGAAATCATGAACGAACTTGAAGATGAATTAGATATTAAGCTTGAAGCTGACGAGAATGTGAAAACAATTAAAGATGTTGTTGATTATGTCAAAAAAGAAGTTGCCGCAAAATAGTTTGGAGATTCGATTATGAGAATTGGCTTTTTATTTAGTGGTCAAGGAGCACAATATTCCGGGATGGGACTAGACTTTTATCAAAGCGATGAACTTTTTCGTTCATTGATTGATGAGGTCAGTACAAGCGTCGGAATAGATTTGCCTACAGTTTTTAGGAATCAAGCTGACCAACTTGCGCAAACCAAGTTTGTTCAACCTGCAATTGTGGCAATGAGCCTTGGAATATATCGCATGCTGCAAAGAGATTTGCCGAACTTGAATGCTCATGGAATGCTTGGATTGAGCTTGGGAGAATACTCGGCATTGATCGCGTCTGGTGCATTTGATGTTGCAGATGGTTTTAATGTTTTACGAGATCGTGCGGCGTATATGCAGACTGATGCTGATGAAACAGAGGGTGCAATGCTGGCTGTAATGAAGACTGAACACGATGTTATTGCTGAAATATGTGAGCAGGCAAGTACGGTCGATGAGGTTGTTACGTTTGCAAATTACAATTCTCCAAGCCAAGTTGTGATTGGCGGACATAAAAAAGCGGTGGAGCGTGCGCTTGATTTATTTAGAGAGAAGAATATAAGAAAAGTCATTCCATTGAATGTTAGCGGGGCGTTTCATACCCCGCTTTTTCAAAGGACAAGCTTTCAAATGGAAAGACGCTTAGCAAATGTTGAACTTCATAAGTTGACAATCCCAGTGTACAGTAATACTACTGGGGAACTGTTTTCTGTGGATACTATTAAACAAGTACTTGCACAACAAGTTATCTTACCTACACATTTTGGTGAATGTCTGCAGAAAATGATTGCAGTTGACGGCATTGATACAGTTGTAGAACTTGGACCAGGCAAAACTTTATGCAAATTCACTAAGCAAATTGATAAGCAAATTAATAGTTTTAATATAGAAAATATTGCGACCTATACTAAATTTATTACAGCAAATCATGATTAAGAGGTTAATATAGAATGAATTTAAAAGGAAAAACAGTATTTATTACTGGAAGCTCTCGCGGAATTGGAGCTGCAACTGCAATGGCTTTTGCCAAAGAGGGCAGCAAAGTTATTTTGAATGCAAGAAAAGCTATTCCAGCAGAACTGCTTTCTAAGATAGCTGGTCTAGGCGTTGAATATCAGATTGTTTTGGGTGATGTTTCAAACCTAGAAGATGTTAAGCGAATGCAAGAGGAAGTTTTTCAGGAGAATGAACAGTTGGATGTCTTGATTAATAATGCTGGAATTACAAATGATAAATTACTGATTGGTATGAAACAAGAAGATTTTCGCAGTGTTATTGAAACTAATTTGATGGGAACATTTAACTTAACACAACCGCTTTTCAAAAAAATGTTGCGCAAGCGCAGAGGCGTAATCATCAACATGGCTAGTGTTGTTGGTCTGCATGGAAATATGGGTCAAGCAAATTATGCAGCCAGCAAGGCAGCAATTATTGGTTTGACAAAGACAATTGCTCGTGAAGGTGCAATTAGACATATCAGATGTAATGCAATTGCACCTGGAATGATTATGAGTGACATGACAGATGTCTTAGATCAGAAGGTAAAAGATCAGGTTTTAACAGAAATTCCATTGGGACGTTTTGGCGAAACACAGGAAGTTGCACAAACGGCTGTGTTCCTTGCACAAAATGAATATATAACTGGCCAAGTAATTACAGTTGACGGTGGGATGACTATTTAGGAGGTTGTTTGATGAGTAGAGTTGTAATCACGGGAATGGGTGCAGTAACACCTGTTGGAAATGATGTTGAAACATTTATTGCAAATATTTTCTCTGGTAAAATTGGATTTGACAAAATTACTAAGTTTGATGCATCAGAGACAGGAATAACAATTGCTGCTGAGGTAAAAGATTTTGATCCTACGCTGAGAGTCGGCAAAAAGCCTTCTAAACGAATGGATTTGTTTTCTCAATATGCTGTTGATAGTGCTGTCGCTGCAGTTGAACAAGCAGGCATTGATGAGACGAACACTGATTCGTTTGATATGGGCGTTATCTATGGCTCTGGTATCGGTGGCTTGACCACTATCCAAGAACAGGTAACTAAAATGAATGAAAAAGGTCCGCAAAGAGTATCACCACTTTTTGTTCCAACATCAATTGTCAATATGGCGGCAGGTAATATTGCTTTACGCTTTAAGGCTAAGAATATTTGTACAGCTGTCGTGACTGCTTGTTCTTCTGGAACGAATGCAATTGGTGAAGCATTCCGCCAGATTCGTGAGGGACGTGCGCAAGTAATGTTAGCAGGTGGTTCTGAGGCTTCGGTTAATGAAATTGGGATTGCTGGTTTTGCTGCTTTGACAGCATTATCAAAGGAGACCGATCCAACACGTGCTTCAATTCCTTTTGATGTGGATCGCTCAGGTTTTGTAATGGGTGAAGGTGCAGCAACATTAGTTTTAGAGAGTCTAGAACATGCTCAAAAACGTGGAGCTAAAGTTTATGGCGAAGTTGTTGGTTATGGGAGCACATGCGATGCCTTTCACATGACTTCCCCTGATCCAACTGGCGAAGGAGCAGCTCGAGCAATGCAGCAAGCAATTACTGAAGCGGGCATCACACCGGATGCTGTTGGCTATATTAATGCCCATGGAACTGCAACACATGCAAATGATGTAGGAGAATCTGTTGCAATCAATCGAGTTTTTGGTGAAGACAGCCAAGTCAAGGTAAGTAGTACTAAAAGTATGACAGGTCATCTTTTAGGGGCTGCGGGAGCACTTGAGGCAGTTATAACTTTAGCTGCACTTGAAAAAGGTGAGTTACCAATGAATGTTGGACTGAAGACACAAGATCCCGAATGCCACGTTAATGTCGTTACAAAAAATCAACAAGAGGCTCCAGAACTTAAATATGCAATCAGCAATTCACTAGGTTTTGGTGGTCATAATGCTGTTTTGGCATTTAGAAAATGGAGTGAGTAAGTTTGGAATTTATTGAAATACAAAAGTTAATATCAGATTTTAATGATTCACCAATGCGTGAACTTGAGATTGAAACAGAAGGCTTAAAACTCAAATTAAGTAAGAATGAATTATCTAGACAGATGATTCAGCAGTTGCAAACCAATGTAAATCCTCAACGAGAGTCTAAGAAAACGCAGGAGGATTCCAAACCATCTTCAAATCCAACGATTCCAACTCCTGGACTAACCATTGATGCACCAATGGTTGGAAGTGTTTATTTGCAGCCGGAACCTTCAAAACCAACGTTTGTCAAAGTCGGTTCAGCAGTCAAAAAAGGTGATGTTGTTTGTGTTATTGAGGCAATGAAGATGATGACAGAGATAAAGAGTGACGTCACCGGAATTGTTAAGGAAGTTCTTGTTAAGAATGAGGAACTTGTTGAGTTTGGACAACCACTTTTTAGAATCGAGGAGAATTAGAGATGGCATTAGACATTACTGAGATTCAAAAAATTATTCCACATCGTTATCCGATGCTTTTAATTGATCGTGTTGATGAACTGGTCCCTGGTGAATCTGCAATTGCACGGCGCAATGTTACTGCACATGAAGAGATTTTCAATGGACATTTCCCAGGAAATCCCGTGATGCCAGGAGTATTAATCGTTGAAGCTCTTGCACAAACTGGGGCAGTTGCATTATTGTCTTTGCCTGAATTTAAAGGTAAAACAGCCTATTTTGGGGGAATCAAGAATGCTAAATTCAGAAGAGTGGTTCGCCCTGGGGATACAATGATTCTTGAAGTGAAATTAGATAAAATTCGAAATAATGTCGGTCTTGGGAAAGCATTGGCAACAGTTGACGGTCAAAAGGTCTGCTCAGCTGAACTGACTTTTATGATTGGTTAAGGTAAGGTGATTTGATGTTTAAAAAAGTCTTGGTTGCTAACCGTGGCGAAATAGCAGTGCGAATAATCCGTTCATTGAAAGAAATGGGAATAAAGTCTGTGGCGATTTATTCAGATGTTGATCGGGAAAGTTTGCATGTTCAACTGGCAGATGAAGCAGTTTGTGTTGGAACTGCAAAGGCTCAAAATTCATATTTGAATATGAAAAATATTTTGAGTGCTGCTGTAGGGACTGGAGCCGAGGCAATTCATCCGGGCTTTGGTTTCTTATCTGAAAATAGCCGTTTCGTTGAAATGTGTGAAGCTTGCGGGATTGTGTTTATTGGCCCTAAATCTGAAACAATTGATTTGATGGGTAATAAGGCAAATGCACGTGAACAAATGAGGTTGAGCGGTGTTCCAGTTATTCCAGGCAGTGAAGGTTTCATATCTGATGTGGAGGAAGCACAAGCGGTTGCCTTAAAAGTTGGATATCCTGTGATGCTGAAGGCAGCAGCAGGTGGCGGCGGTAAAGGTATCAGGCGAGTTGCAAGTTCTCGTGGACTTGGGAAAGCCTTCGTTGAAGCACAACAGGAGGCGCTTGGATCATTTGGTGATAATCGAATGTATTTGGAGAAAATTATGGAAAATGTTAAACATATTGAAGTTCAGATTTTCCGTGATCAGCAAGGAAATGCAGTATTCTTTCCTGAGAGGGATTGTTCATTGCAAAGAAATAAACAAAAGGTGATTGAAGAGAGTCCTTGTGATTTGATTTCTGCAGAACAAAGAGAGTTTTTGGGAGAGATTTCGATTAAAGCCGCTAATGCGATTGATTATATCAATACTGGAACGCTGGAATACTTAATGGATGAAGAGCATCACTTTTACTTCATGGAGATGAACACGCGTATTCAAGTTGAACACACTGTGACCGAGATGGTAACAGGTATAGATTTGGTCAAAGTTCAATTACAGGTAGCATCTGGAGAGACACTGCCATTTGGACAAAGTGATATTAATTGTCTCGGTCATGCAATTGAATGCCGTATTAATGCTGAAGATCCCGCAAATGATTTTGCACCTTCAGTTGGTAAAGTTACGTATCTGTATTTTCCAGTTGGAAATCTTGGAATGAGAATTGATTCTGCTCTGTATGCTGGAGCAATGATTTCTCCTTTTTATGATTCAATGATTGCCAAAGTTGTTGCACATGGTAAAGATCGAAATGAAGCAATTGCTAAGATGAAACGTTTGTTAAACGAATTGGTTCTTGATGGAATTAAGACAAATCAGCAATTTCATTTAGCAGTATTGTCGGATAAAAGCTTTGTGCAAAATCAATTTACAACGGAATATTTGGAGAAGGAATTTATGACTGTCTGGAAGGGGGACAGGTAAACTATGCAACTATTCAATGAATTAAAGACACTGGGTCAGCAGCATATCAAGGCTGATAAAAAAGCCGGTGAACGTGTTCCTTCGGGGTTGTGGATAGCTTGTCCTAAGTGTCATCAGTCCTTATATCATAAAGATCTTGGAACGTATCAAGTATGTCCAAATTGTGAATATGGTTTTAGAATTACAGCAAGAGAGAGACTTGCTTGGTTAGTTGATGATTTTAAAGAACTTGATGCAGATATGAAAACCACTGATCCACTGAATTTTCCAGATTATAATAAAAAATTAGAAAAAAGCCGTAGAAATACGGGATTAAATGATTCTATTTTGACAGGCATTGCAAAAATTCAAACAGAAGAATTTGCACTAGGGATTATGGATCCTAACTTTATAATGGGTTCTATGGGGACAGTTACCGGTGAGAAAATTACTCATCTATTTGAAGATGCATTGAAAAAAAGATTGCCTGTTATCTTATTTACTGCTTCGGGTGGCGCAAGAATGCAAGAAGGGATTTTTTCATTGATGCAGATGGCAAAGATTTCTGCTGCGGTTAGGCGCCACTCTAATGAAGGACTCCTTTACATCACTGTGCTGACTGATCCGACGACTGGTGGTGTAACCGCTAGTTTTGCGATGCAAGGTGATATTATTTTGGCTGAACCTAGAGTCTTAATAGGCTTTGCTGGAAAAAGAGTAATTGAACAGACCATTCATCAGAAAGTTCCAAATAATTTGCAAGATGCAGAAACAGTTTTGGAACGCGGCTTTATTGATGCAATTGTGCAAAGAAGAGATTTAAAGCAGAAGTTAGAATGGTTGCTGGAATCCCACAGTAAGGGGGGATTGGTCAATGGTTAATATTTTAGATAGGAAAAAGACTGCTGCGCAAATAGTTGCCGGTGCACGTAACCAAGAAAAAATGTCTGCGTATGAGTTAATCAATGGTATTTTTGAGAACTTCTTTGAGTTACATGGCGATCGGCTTTCAGGTGATGATGCTGCAATCGTTGGTGGAATTGCAACCTTGGCTGATAAATCTGTAACAGTGATTGCGACCAATAAAGGTGAGAGTGCACAAGAGCGAATGTTGACACATTTTGGGTGTCCCCAGCCATCTGGTTATCGAAAAGCATTGCGTTTAATAAGGCAAGCTGAAAAATTTGGGCGGCCTGTTTTTATTTTCGTAAACACGGCTGGTGCATATCCTGGAAAATCAGCTGAAGAAAGTGGTCAAGGAGAGGCACTCGCACGTAATTTGTTGGAAATTAGTGAGGTAAAGGTACCGATTATTTCGGTAATTTATGGTGAAGGTGGCAGTGGTGGGGCGCTTGCATTGGCTTGTGGTGATTCAGTCTGGATGGTCGAAAACAGCATGTATTCAGTGTTATCTCCAGAAGGATTTGCTGCAATTTTATGGAAAGACAGCAAACGTGCTGATGAGGCTGCAGAAGTGATGCAGCTCACCCCCGAAAAGTTATTGGCACAAAAAGTTATTGAGGGAATCATTCCTGAATCACACTCGCACAAAAGGGTGTGTCGGGCTATTAAGAAAACAATTGAACAAGAAATGAAAGAATTAATGAGTTTGTCTCCAAATGAATTACTTGTAAAAAGGTACGAGAGATTTAGAAAGTTTTAGATGGTAAGTGGAGGTATAAAAATTGGAAAAGCTACTTAGTGGTAAGAAAATATTAATAATGGGGGTTGCAAATAAACGCAGCATTGCATGGGGATGTGCCCAAGCAATGCTTGATAATGGAGCAGAGTTGATA
Source organism: Lactobacillus sp. UCMA15818 (assembly GCF_030400225.1). GTDB lineage: Bacteria > Bacillota > Bacilli > Lactobacillales > Lactobacillaceae > Liquorilactobacillus. Next base: position 218,622 of record NZ_VJYB01000002.1, read on the forward strand.
TTTACTTATCAAAATGCACGTATCAAGAAGAGCTTATTGCGCCTTATTTCGGATGAAGAACGTTTAGTTGAATGTGATGTTTCAAGTGATGACAGCATCAAGAATGCTTTTGCAGCAATTAAAGAAAAATTTGGTAAGATTGATGGAATTGTTCATGCAATTGCTTATGCAAATAGGGATGAACTTGCTGGTGATATCATGAACTCTAGTCGAGAAGGCTATGCACTTGCTCAAGATATTTCGGCATTTTCATTGATTGCGGTAGCAAAATATGGAATTGAAATCCTTAATAATCCTGCAAGCATTGTTACGTTAACGTACTTTGGTTCAGAACGTGCTATTCCTAACTATAATGTGATGGGTGTTGCCAAAGCAGCTCTTGAAGCTAATGTACGTTATCTTGCACGTGATATGGCTAAATATGGTGTTCGCGTTAATGCAATTTCAGCGGGTGCAATTAAGACGCTTGCTGTCACGGGGGTAAAGGATCATGGTGATTTATTACGGATTTCCGAAGAAAGAACAGTTGACGGAAAATCTGTAACGACTAATGAAGTTGGAGGAGCAGCGGCATTTTTAGTTAGCGAGCTTTCAACGGGTGTTGTTGGTGATATTATTTATGTCGATAAGGGAGTACATCTTATTTAATTTTTTAAGTTGCTAATCTAAAAAATTGCTGAACACTTGTTTTATCAAAAAATTGCAAGTACACTATACAAAAGAATGTAACAAGTATAGATGAAAGTGGTGCTAGCTATTATGGAAATTGAACAAAAGGCGCTCTTTATTATTTTTGGTGGAACAGGGGACCTTGCAAAGCGCAAACTCTATCCTTCTCTTTTTCAATTATATAAAAAAGGTATTTTAAAGGATAATTTTGCAGTAATTGGTACTGCTAGACGTCCATGGACCGATGAGCATTTACAAGGTGTTGTAAAAGATTCAATTATAGATGATGATGCAGCGCAGAACCAAAAAGACGAATTTGCAGAGCATTTTTATTATCAGTCACATAATGTTAATGATACAGAACATTATGTAACACTGCGCAAGCTGGCAGAAAAATTGGATTCAAAGTATCAAATTGAAGGTAACCGCTTATTTTATTTGGCAATGTCGCCACGTTTTTTTGGTACAATTGCACAGCACTTGAAGTCACAAAGTATCGTAACAGATAAGGGATATAATCGTGTAATAGTTGAAAAACCGTTCGGTCGTGATTTTGAATCTGCGAAAGAATTAAACGATTCGATTAGCAAATACTTTCCTGAAGAATCTTTTTTTAGAATTGATCATTATTTAGGCAAAGAAATGATTCAAAACATAATGGCACTTCGTTTTAGCAATAATTTATTCAGAGCTGTTTGGAACAACCGTTATATTGATAATATTCAAATTACGTTGAGTGAGGCATTGGGTGTTGAAGAACGCGCTGGATATTACGAAACTGCTGGTGCATTAAGAGACATGGTACAGAATCATATTCTCCAAATCGTTTCTTTACTTACGATGAATATGCCTGCTTCCTATTCAGAGTCCGATATTAGGCGTGAAAAAATATATGCTCTTAAGTCACTAAAGAAATATTCTCCAGCAAAGGTTGCTGAAAATTTTGTCAGAGCGCAATACACTGCTAGTGCTGGGCAAGTTGGATATTTACAAGAGAATGAGATTGCTGATGATTCGACCACAGAAACTTTTGTTGCTGGCAAATTATTTGTCAACAACGAGAATTTCTCGGGTGTTCCGATTTATATTAGAACAGGAAAGCGACTTACTCAGAAAACAACGCGAATTGATGTTTCTTTTAAAGAAATGGAAACAAGTTTCTTTGATTCTAAAAAGCTTGGGCGTAATATTTTGACAATCAATGTTGAACCCGAGGGACAAGTTTTCTTACAAACTAATATTAAAAGAATTGGTCAAGGATTTGATTTAGAGCCTAGTCGGATGGACCTGCAGCTTAATAATGAGCATGAGGTTGTCCCAGAAGCTTATGAGAAGCTGTTATTGGATGCATTACTTGGTGATGCAACTAACTTTGCTCATTGGGAGGAAGTTGCGTATGCGTGGAAGTTTGTTGATTCCATTCGTGAAGCTTGGGATGCTGGTAACGGAGCTTTAGCTGAATATGAGTGTGGTTCAATGGGGCCAAAAGAATCAAAGGATTTATTAGCACATGATGGAAATTACTGGGTATTTACCGGTAAGTAAAAAAGCAAGGAACTAGATCAAAATTTAACTTTTGATCTAGTTTTTTTATTGACTCCTAGTTTTTTATTTGTAATCGAACATTTGTTCCTGTATCATCTTATAATGAGATGATACAGGAAAGATGGCTTGTTGTATGACCGAGAAACGAAAAATAATTCATGTTGACATGGATGCCTTTTATGCCTCAATTGAGATGAGGGATAATCCAAAAATCAAAGAGAAAGCCGTTGTTATTGCAAAAAATCCTAGACATACGGGTGGAAAAGGGGTTGTTGCAACTGCTAATTATGTTGCACGCGGAAAAGGAATCCATTCGGCAATGAGTGCGCAAAAAGCAATGGAGTTATGTCCAGATGCTGTTTTTGTAGCACCTGATTTTAAAAAATATCGCGAGGTTTCGGCTCAAATTCATGAAATTTTTCATGAATATACAGATATAATTGAACCAATCGCGTTCGATGAAGCATATCTTGATGTGACACAAAATAAAAAAAGAATTCATAATCCCTTGATTATTGCGAGAATGTTGCAACAAGAGATATTCTCAAAGACGCAATTGACATCATCGACAGGAATTTCATATAACAAATTTCTTGCTAAAACGGCTTCGGACTATCACAAACCAGTTGGAACAACTTTAATTAGAGAAGAAGATGTCTTGTCTTTTTTAGCGCCTCTACCAATTGAGAAGTTTCGGGGCGTTGGGGTTAAAACGGCTGAAAAAATGCATGCACTAAATATTAATACTGGTTTGGATTTATTGAAGAAGAGTGAACTTGAATTAATTGCGAGTTTTGGGAAAATGGGTGAAGCATTCTATCAACATGTACGCGGAATTGATGAACGTCAGGTTGAATGGAAAAGAGAGCGAAAGTCAATGGGCAATGAACGAACTTTTGCTCAAGCATTAAAGAGTACTGCTGAGGTTGAAGAAATGTTTAATCATTTGGCAAGTTTATTAATTGGCCAGTTGATTAAGCGGCAGTTGCATGGCAAAACGATTGTAATAAAAGTTAGAAATAGTAATTTTGAAACGGTTACTAAAAGGCGAACGCTCGATAATTTTTATCAAAATAGTCAAGAGACTTTTGTATTTCATGCGTTACAATTATTTGATGAGGTTCAAAGCGAAATTGATGTTCGCCTCCTGGGGCTGACGATGACAAATTTAGCATCACTGCAATTTGAAAATATTGAATTGCCTTTATGGCAAACGTGACCCGCTTTGTATTTATCCTCTTTTATCGGTATACTAGAGATATTAAAATCTTTTTTGATTAAGGAGAAGTAATGTATGCAGATTGTATGGCATGGGCATTCTATTATTGAAATAATTACAGCAAATGAAACAAACATTTTAATTGATCCTTTTATTACTGGAAATAACTTGACAGACTTGAAAATTGCTGATTGTCACCCTGACTATATTCTTGTGACACATGCACATTATGATCATGTTGGCGATACCATTGAGATTGCTAAAAAAACTGGTGCTCAGGTAATTGCAATCACAGATTTAGCAGCTTATTTGAATGAGCAAGGAGTTACAGCAGAAGGATTGAACTTTGGCGGATCATATTTGACTAATTTCGGCAAGATCAAGTTAGTGCCTGCTTGGCATACTGCAGCACTTCCAATTGAGGGCTCGATTCCGCGGACATTAGGTGTTGCTGCAGGTTTTGAGATGCACATAGATGATAAAGTTCTATATAATTCTGGTGATACTGCGTTATTTTCGGATATGAAGTTGATTAATCGCGGTAGAGGAGTTGACTTAGCTTTTTTCCCAATTGGTGATCATTTTACAATGGGCATTGAGGATGCTGTGATTGCTGCAGATTTTGTGCAGGCAAAGCATGTTTTACCAATTCATTTCAACACTTTTCCTGCTATTAAGCAAGATCCAACAGCATACCTTGCACAATTAAAGGATGGTGTTGGGGTATCAGTTGCAATTGGCGAAAGTTTTGAAATTTAAGGAGAATTAGAATGGCAGTAGAGCAAGAAATATTAGCAAAAATTAAGGAATTTGAAACGATCATTATTCATCGGCATCAAAGACCTGATCCGGATGCTTATGGGTCACAATGTGGGTTGGCAGCCATTTTAAGAGCTAACTTCCCACAAAAGAGGATTTATCAAGTTGGGGAAAAGGTTAATGGATTAGCATGGATTGCTGAACCAGAAGAAGTAACTGATGAACTATACCGTGATGCATTGGTAATTGTAACGGATACTGCGAATCAGCCGAGAGTAGATGACCAACGCTATTTAAATGGGAAAGCCCTAATCAAGATTGATCATCATCCTAACGAGGATCCTTACGGAGATCCTTGTTGGGTTAAAACCAATGCATCGAGCTGTTCAGAGATCATTGTTGATTTTGCAAATGCGAATGACTTGGTGATTCCAGATGATGCAGCGAGAATGCTTTATGCTGGGATAATTGGTGATACTGGCAGATTTATGTATGATGCAACTACTGCGCACACATTGATTGTCGCTGCACAGTTAATTGAGCATGATTTTGATGCTGCACAGATTAATCGCAGGCTTGATAGTATTGCGTTGCCTGTTGCCAGATTAGCAGCCTATGTTTATGAACACATGGAGTTTACTGAAAATGGTGCTGCTTATATTATTTTGACCAGTGAAGTTATGAAACAGTTTGATTTAAAAGATGCAAGTACTGCACCAATTGTTCCGTTAATTGGTAAAGTTGTTGGTGTGAAGTGTTGGACGGTCCTTGTACAGCAAAAGGATGGCTCATTCAGACTGCGGATTCGTTCCAAAGCACCTGTCATCAATGAGTTGGCGAAGGAATATGGTGGTGGCGGTCATCCGTTAGCGAGTGGCGCTTTCATGCATGATGACCAGCAGATTCCTGATTATCTAAAGAAACTTGATGCAATTGCAGCAAGTTATACAGGAGAAGATTAATGAAAGAAACATTTGCGCAATTCGGCTTTAACGATTACATCAATAAGGCTTTGAAGAAAATAAACTTTACTATTCCAACCGAGGTTCAGCAGCGGTTAATTCCATTGATTAAGGACGGTCGAAGTGTAGTAGGACAATCACAAACAGGTAGTGGGAAGACCCATACTTTTCTATTGCCAATTATTAATGCACTTAATCCTTCCGTTGCAGAAGTTCAGGCCGTAATTACGACACCCAGTCGTGAATTGGCTTATCAGATATATGAAGCAACAAAGCAAATTGTAGAAGAATATCCAGCGCAAGAGCTGACGGCAGGTAATTATGTCGGTGGAACTGATAAACAACGTCAGATTGAGAAATTAAAACGTCGGCAACCGCAAATCGTAATTGGTACACCAGGGCGTGTACTTGATTTGGTAAAAAATGGTGCACTTGATATTCATAAGGCACACTTTCTTGTAGTAGATGAAGCTGATATGACCCTTGATTTGGGTTTCTTGAAGGAAGTTGATGCAATTGCTTCAACATTACCTACGGATTTACAGATGCTGGTCTTTTCAGCAACCATTCCAGAAAAACTGAAACCTTTCTTGAAGAAATATATGCAGTCACCTGTTGTAGAAGTTGTCGAAAATAAAGATGTAATCAGTCCAACAATCGATAATTGGTTATTATCAACAAAAGGTCGAGATCGTAATGGGCTGATCTACAACTTATTGACGATGGGACAGCCTTATCTGGCTTTAATCTTCACTAATACTAAAGTAAGAGCTGATGAATTAACTGATTATTTACGAGCACAGGGTCTAAAAGTAGCTAAGATTCACGGCGGAATTGAACCGCGTGAAAGAAAACGTGTGATGCGGGAAGTTCAAAATCTTGATTATCAGTATGTTGTTGCAACTGATCTTGCATCTCGTGGAATTGATATTGAAGGAATATCACATATCATTAATGATGATATTCCAAATGATTTGGAATTCTTCATCCATCGTGTCGGAAGAACTGGGCGAAACGGGATGACTGGAATTGCGATTACCCTATACGCTCCAAGCGATGATGAAAAGATTGATGAACTTGAAGAGATGGGTGTGAAGTTCAAGCCTAAGGCAATTAAGAATGGCGAAGTTGTTGACTCATACGATCGAGACCGGCGTGAAAAGCGGCATGTCAAGAAGGAACGACTTGATGGTAAACTTGTTGGAATGGTTAAAAAGGAAAAGAAAAAGAGAAAGCCAGGATATAAAAACAAAATCAAGCGTGCAATTAAACGTCAAGAGCAGCAAGATCGTAAAATTACTAAGAGGCAAAAAACACGTGCTGAGCGGAAGGAACACTAATTGACTTTTTTTGGCAGATTGGCTATACTTTGAATGTCTCAGGATATATTTATAGTTATTTTAGTTTTTAGAGAGAGTTTGTTTAAGATGAAAGAACTCAACTAGTAATTTGAATGCTCCCTGATTATATGATTTATAGATAATTACGTTAGCTCAACGTTATCGAGTCTAAAGAGGTAAACGACAAACATCGTTGCAAGTAAGGTGGTACCGCGCCAAGAAGGCGTCCTTACTAGCAACGGTGTTTTTATTGTTTTTTTGAAAGGAAAGGGAAGAAATGAAGCAATTATCAAGTGCACAAATTCGACAAATGTATTTAGATTTTTTTAAGAGCAAGGGACATAAGGTAATGCAAAGTGCACCACTTGTTCCACATGATGATCCAACCTTACTGTGGATTAACTCTGGTGTTGCTACAATGAAGAAGTTCTTTGATGGGTCAGTAGTTCCAGATAATCCAAGAATTACTAGTTCACAAAAAAGTATCCGGACAAATGATATTGAAAATGTTGGGCATACCGCCAGACATCATACTTTATTTGAAATGCTGGGAAATTTTTCAGTAGGAGATTATTTTAAGGAAGAAGCAATCACGTGGGCATGGGAGTTATTGACTAGTCCAAAATGGTTTGGAATGAATCCAGATAAGTTGTATATCACTGTTTATCCAAAAGATACCGAAGCAAAACGTATTTGGTTGGAAGAAGTTAAGCTTCCGAAAGACCATGTTTATGAGGTTGAAGACAACTTTTGGGATATTGGTGAAGGACCCAGTGGACCAGATTCAGAAATTTTCTATGATCGCGGGCAAGAATTCAATAACCTTTCAGAAGACGACCCAGAAAATTATCCTGGTGGTGAAAACGAGCGCTATCTTGAAATCTGGAACATTGTTTTCTCTGAGTTCAATCACAAACCAGATGGAACATATGAACCACTACCGCATAAGAATATTGATACGGGAATGGGACTGGAACGTGTTGTTTCTGTTTTCCAGAATGCACGCACTAACTTTGAAACAGATTTATTCTTACCATTGATTGAGAAATCTGCAGAATTAGGGAATGGCACAAAATATGGTGATTCTCCAGTAACAGATGTCTCATTTAAGGTTATTGCAGATCATATTCGTGCCGTAACTTTTGCAATTGGTGATGGCGCTTTGCCTTCAAATGAAGGTCGGGGATATGTTATCAGAAGATTGATCAGAAGGGCAGTAATGCATGGGCAAAAGCTTGGAATTGATGAAGCGTTCCTTTACCGCTTGGTACCAATTGTGGGGCAGATAATGAAGTCATATTATCCGGAAGTCTTGGAACAGTCTGATTATATTGCCAAGGTAGTGAGAATGGAAGAAGATCGGTTTAATGAAACACTGAAAGACGGTCTGCAATTACTGAATGAAATGATTGCTGATGCAAAAGAAAAGGGTTCAAATAAACTTTCTGGTAAGCTGGCCTTCAAACTTTATGATACTTATGGCTTTCCATTTGAATTAACAACTGAATATGTCCAAGAGCAGAATTTTACAGTTGATGAGACTGAATTCAATGAACAGATGAAGCAGCAAAAAGAACGTGCCCGTGCTGCTCGCAGTAATGCTAAGTCGATGGGTGTGCAAAATGGACTTTTGACGGATATTAAAACAAAGAGCAAGTACGTTGGTTATGAGAAGTTGATTACCATGGGAACGCTAAAGGATATTATTGTTAATAATCAATTAGTTGATACCGTTGCTACAGGGTTTGCTGATTTAATTTTCAGTGAGACACCTTTCTATGCGGAAATGGGTGGACAGGTTGCAGATCAAGGTGTAATTATGAATCAAACTGGTGCCGTAGTTGCAGAGGTCACAAATGTTCAGCATGCGCCAAACGGACAAAATATGCATACAGTGAAGATCCTTAGTCCATTAGCTATCAATGAAGATTACAAGTTAATTGTTGACAAGACGTTCCACAATAAAGTACGTAAGAATCATACTGCAACGCATTTGTTAGATCAGGCACTGCGCGATGTTTTAGGAGAACATACACACCAGGCAGGTTCACTGGTTGAACCAACCTATCTGCGCTTTGATTTTACAAATCTTGGTTCAGTGACTCCTGAAGATTTACACAGAGTTGAGCAGATCGTTAATGAAAAAATATGGGCTAATCTTGAAGTTAACACGGTTGAAACAGATTTAGCAACGGCTAAAAAAATGGGTGCAATCGCATTATTCGCTGATAAATATGGTGATTTAGTTCGTGTTGTAAAAATTGGTGACTACTCAATGGAATTCTGTGGAGGTAATCATGCTGTTAATACTGGTGAGCTTGGATTATTCAAGATTGTTGCTGAATCTGGTGTTGGTGCAGGTGTTCGCCGCATTGAAGCTGTTACATCACGGGAAGCCTTTGAATTTTTAGAACAAAAGGGTAACTTGTTACAAGATGTTGCTAATCAATTGAAAATAACTCAAGTTAAGGAAGTCCCTCGAAAAGTTGAAGCACTGCAAGCCCAAATCAAAGACTTGGAGCAGCAAAAAAGTTCATTAGAAGCTAAATTTGCAAAGCAACAGGCAGTTGATATCTTCAATAAAAGTGAGAGAATTGGCAGCTTGACGTTAATTGCTGCGCAGGTTAAAGTCTCAGGAATGGATCAGTTGCGACAGTTAGCAGACCAATGGAAAGAAAAACGTATTTCGGATGTACTCGTTTTGGCAACTTCTACTGCTGAAAATAAAGTCAATTTGATTGTTGCGGCTTCCCCAGCTGCCATTGAAGTAGGCGTAAAAGCAGGTAATTTAATCAAGACAATTTCACCTCTTGTAGGTGGCGGTGGCGGTGGACGGCCTGATATGGCCCAAGCTGGAGGAAAGAAACCGGAGGGAATTATTGCTGCCCTGGAAGCTGCAAAGGAATATTTATTAAAATAGAAAAAACATAACTGCTGATTGGCATCCAGTATAATAATCTTTAGTACAATAAAATGTTTTCTGATAGAGAAAAAAAGTCTTACGTTATTTTTTTCTTGACAAAATTAAAGATTCGATTAGAATGTATCTTATAGTATTAATAATCGAATGAAAACATCTTGAAGGGTAGAGTACAGAATTGAGTTTCTAAGAGAGCTTCTGGTTGGTGTGAAGAAGTGAAACAAGATATTTTGGAAGATGGACTTGGAATGGTGATGGTGAGTGTTAAGCCGTTGACGTGGTTGCAGACGTTATAATTGCAAGGTTGTTATATAGTTTTCTAGAGGCTATATTGCGATTTACTGAGGTGATGATTTATTGTCACAAACTAAGGTGGTACCACGACTAGCTCGTCCTTTTCATAGGACGGGTTTTTTATTTCGATTAAAAAATACTGTGGGGATAGAAAGTGAAAAATAAAAAATTGTAACAAAAAGTGTAAAAATGAGGAGTGCATTCAATTATGAAAAAGAAAAATATTATTATTTGGGCGATTGTAGCAATTGTAATTATTATTGTAGGATATTTTAGTTTTGGTGGGGGACAAAAGAAAGCTGCTAGCAAAACAGTTACTATTGGAATCATGTCAGGTGTTAAACAAGACGATGCAATTTGGAAAGTAGTTTCTAAAACAGCAAAGTCAAAGTACAATATTACTTTGAAATTTAAGAAATTTACTGATTATTCACAACCTAACAAGGCTTTAGCAAATGGTGATGTTGATCTCAATGCTTTCCAACATTACGCATTCTTAGATGCATGGAACAAAGCTAACAAAACCAGCATTGTAGCAATTGGTAAAACAGTTATTACTCCAATTCGTTTGTATTCTGATAAGGTTAAGAAAATTAAAGATATTCCCGAGGGTGCAACAATTGCGGTTCCTAATGATGCAACAAATGAATCAAGAGCATTGTATCTCTTGAAGAATGCAGGCCTGATTACACTGAAAAAAAATACAGCCTTAGCAACAATTAAAACGATTGCTAAGAATCCAAAAAATTTGCAAATCAAAGAATTAGATGCTAGCCAGACTGCACGTTCGTTATCAGATGTAACTGCAGCAGTTATCAATACAAATTATGCGCAAGCTGCAAAAATTGATTACAAATCTGCAATCTATGTAGAACCAGTCAATAAGGATTCAGAACAATGGATTAATATTATTGCTGCAAATAAGAAAGATAGGAACAAAAAAGTGTACAAAGAAGTTGTTAAAGCATACGAAACAGCAAAGACAAAACAGGAAATTAAGAAACAATATGGTACAGCAGAAATTAGTGCGTGGGATATTAAATTAAAATAATTACACTTGTTCATAAGTAGGAGGCTAAGAGTGTATGGCTGGCGAAGCGATTAGATTAGAAAAAGTAAGTGTGACATTTACGCAAAAAGATAAGAAAGTTGATGCCGTAAAGGATGTGACTCTGCATGTTGAAAAAGGTGATATATATGGAATTGTGGGCTATTCAGGTGCAGGTAAGTCAACTTTGGTTCGTGTAATCAACTTGTTACAGCATCCTACCTCTGGAAAGGTTGAGGTTAATGGCGAGATCTTATATGAGAAGGATGCTTCTGGTGAGAAGATTATCAGTGATAAGAAGTTGCGTGAAAGAAGACGAAAGATAGGAATGATTTTCCAACACTTCAATCTGCTTAATGAACAAACTGTAATACAAAATGTTGCCTTTGCGTTAAAACACAGTAATTTGAAAGAAAAGAATATTTTAGAAAAATCAAGAAATTTATTGGATCTTGTTGGTTTAAGTGAAAAAGCAGATGTATATCCTGCACAGCTTTCGGGTGGACAGCAGCAGCGAGTAGCTATTGCGAGAGCATTGGCAAATGATCCAGAGATTTTGATTTCAGATGAAGGAACTTCGGCACTTGACCCTAAAAATACGAGTCAAATTCTTGATTTGTTGAAAGAAATTAATGAAAAATTAGGGTTAACCGTTGTTTTAATTACACATGAGATGGATGCGGTTAAACGGATTGCAAATAAAGTTGCTGTCATGGAAGATGGTCAGATTATTGAACGCGGTGATTTGATTTCGATTTTCACTAATGCTAAGGAACAACTGACACGGGAATTCTTAGGTAGCGGTTCTGCGAAAGCAATTGCGGTATTGCAAGAATCTGAACTTAACAAGTTAACCGAAGATGAGCGCTTAGTGCAGCTCATTTATAAGGGTTCAAAAGTTAGTGAACCAATTCTGGTCAAGCTATACCGTGATTTTAACGTTGAGACCAACATCATCTACAGTAATATCGAAATTCTGCGCGACACACCAATTGGAACAATTTTTGTTGTTCTGAAAGGAACAGAGGATAGTCGTAGTAAAGCAATTAACTATTTGAAGGAACAAGAAGTTATCATTAAGGATGTTAAAGAACGGGATGTGAAGAAGAATGGCTGACCTATTTGCAAAATATTTTCCTAATGTTGTAGCCCAAGGTTGGAGTGGCGATGGCGGTTGGCTAACAGCTATTGGTGAAACCTTCTATATGATTTTTTGGCCAGCAATTTTCGGCGGATTACTGGGACTGTTTTTTGGGGTCGGATTAGTTTTGACTGATACAGATGGAATTTTGCCGAATAAAGCATTTTTTGGAATATTCGACAAGATTGTATCTTTCTTCAGAGCGATTCCTTTTATTATTCTGTTGGCTTTTATAGCTCCCGTTACTAACCTGCTCGTTGGAACGCAGATTGGAACGCTGGGTGCTTTAGTACCACTATCGTTAGGACTTTTTCCTTTCTATGCACGTCAGGTTCAAGTTGCCCTGAAGAGTGTTGATCATGGAATTATTGAGGCGGCACAATCAATAGGAGCGACTTTTTGGGATTTGGTCTTTGATGTCTACCTTAGGGAAGCACGTTCCGAATTAATTCGAGTTACCACTGTGACAATGATTAGTTTAGTTGGCTTAACTGCAATGGCTGGGGCAGTTGGTGCTGGTGGACTAGGAAACATGGCAATTGCTTATGGTTATGGGCGCTTCGCTAATGATATTACACTTGTAGCCACATTTTTAGTATTGGTTATTGTATTAATTATTCAGTTACTTGGTGATTTCTTGGCCAGAGTTTTCAATCATAAGACTGCCTAATTGGTTTAAGCTATAATTAACTTGTTTTCAGTAGTGTTCCGGGACTGGGTCAAAAGTTAAATTTTGATCCAGTTCTTCTATGTTATTACGAATAAACGTGTTTCATAAGTTAAAATTCTCCGTCTAACTTCGAATTACTCATAGCGAAGTTCTTACTATGTTCGCAATTTATAGTTGGTACTCAAATTTTCCCAACTTATGGCACACCACCCATAAAGTGTACTGAAGGTCGGAGGAGTTGAACCAAATCAATAATTGGTTCAACTCCTTTTTATACTTGAAGGAAATGGTAATAACTTATAGGATAAGTAGTAATAAAAATTAACAATTGTGTTACGGTATGATTACAAGCACGTGTTTTGATTGTGACAATCTTTTTTCTTTAGTAAAATAGTATTAGGTTATGCATGCGGAGGTGCTTGCGATGAGTTCGTTAGATAAAACGATGTATTTTGATTTTGGTGATAATCACCAAAAGGATGTACATGAAACTTTAGTAACTGTATACCAAGCTTTAGAAGAAAAGGGTTATAATCCGATTAATCAAATAGTAGGATATCTTCTTTCGGGGGATCCGGCATACATTCCAAGACTTAATGATGCACGTAATCTGATTAGAAAGCATGAGCGCGATGAGATTGTTGAGGAATTGGTCCGCTCTTACCTGCATAAGGAGGATAAGAAGTGACGAGATTAATGGGACTAGATGTTGGATCTAAGACTGTTGGAGTTGCAATTAGCGACTTGCTTGGGTGGACAGCACAAGGAATTGAAATTATTCCTATTGATGAGGATAATGAAGAATTTGGAATTGAACGTGTGAAGGAACTTGTACAGCAGTATGAAGTCAGTGGCTTTGTGGTGGGATTACCCAAGAATATGAACAATACTTCTGGGCCTAGAGTTGAAGCGTCGAAAAAATATGGCGAATTACTCAAAACAACTTTTGAATTGCCAATTGATTTTCAAGATGAGCGGCTTACGACGGTTGCGGCAGAAAGAATGCTGGTTGAACAAGCTGATACGTCACGCAAGAAGAGGAAAAAAGTAATTGATAAGGTAGCAGCAGGTCTGATTTTACAAAACTATCTGGATAAGAAAGGGCCTCTTTTGCAGAACTAATAAAAAATAAGAATATGAGGTATTACATGATGAATGATAATGACAACCTAATGACCTTAGTTGATGAAGATGGAAATGAGACATTATATGAGGTGCTCTTTACTTTTGAGTCGGATGACTATGGTAAGTCGTACATTTTGTTAATTCCTTCTGGAGCACAGCCTGAAGAACAAGTTGATGTTTTAGCGTTCTCATTTGATCCGGACGAAGATGGAGAAGCTGTCGATGCACAGTTACATGATATCGAGAGTGATGATGAATGGGATATGGTTGAGGGTGTACTCGATACATTTTTGAACGATGAGAATATGCAGTAGGGAGTGTGCCATAAGTCGAGAAAATTTGAAGTTAGACAGAGAATTTTGACTTATGAAACACGTTTATACGAAATAAATAGAGAAACTGAATCAAAATTTGACTTTTGACCCAGCTTCTGTCTGATTATTAGTAAAATTTTTTGGGGGCTGGGTCAAAAGTTATACTTTGACTTGGCCCTTATATTTTGGCGTTGTGGTACGCAAGTTAATGAAGATTCAGCTTGAGAAGGCAAAAATTTGAGTATTAATTTGAAATTACAGAGTTGGAATCTATGAAGAAATTATGACCAGTGTCAGTTTTTAGGTATTAGATATAATAAAGATTTTGTTTTTTGATAAATATTGGATAATTACACAGATTTATTATGATAGTATGCTAGAATTAACGTCATATAATTCAATCTGGGAGGGATATAAGAATGTCTGACGAAAAACGCCGGTTCAGGGCAGAAATTGCCGGTGATGATTATACTATTATCGGAAATAGTACAGACGAACATATGGGTACAGTAGTAAAACTTGTTGAAGAACAGTTTGAAGAAATTCAAAGGCTAATGCCAGGTCTAAGTAAGGAACGTGCGGCTGTTTTGTTGGCAATTAATGCCATTTCAGATCAGTTGTATAAAGAAGAAGAGGTTGAAAAGCTACAAGCGTTGTTGGATGCAAGAGAAAAGTAGGTGATTAGATGATATTATCTGTGATCATTATTGTAGTATTGTTTTTGGCTTTTATACATGGAATGCATCGAGGATTACTATTGATGTTGCTGAATTTGGTTGGATTAGTGGTGCTGTTCTTTATTGCACATAGTTTTGCAGGAACGGTTGGTGGCTGGTTACAGCAATTGGTAGAATCCTTCAATCAGAGCTCTGCAACATGGAGTGCGGATCAAGGAAGTTTAAGCGGGAGTTCAACTTTTTACTATGGATTGGCATACTGGTTGATTATGCTCGTAGGTGGATTTGTAGTTTATCGGATAATCAGAACGTTTAATCTAGTAAAGAAGATTCCGGTGATTGGCCAACTAAACGCTTTAGCGGGTGGGGCGGTTTCAATTATATTAACTTATTTAATTATGTTTGCAGCTTTAATTATTATGCAGTCTTGGCCAACTACGAGTGTCAGAGAGACAGTTTCTGAATCGGGAGTGGCTCAATTTATTTTGGAAAAGACGCCTGTGATGTCACAGAATATAAAAGATTGGCTGCAAGAAAATGATAGTAGTGTATAGGGGGAAGTTTTGTGAATAGTAAAACTTTGAAGACTCTAGAGTTTGCCAAAGTAAAAAAAAATCTATTGCCTTTTGTAAGCACTCCAATGGGGGAGAAACAAGCAGCAACACTTGAACCAAGTAGTGATATAGCAGAAATTAAACAGCGAATTGCGCAAACCAGAGATGGTGCAGATATTTTGCGAATGAAAGGCGCAATCCCAGTTCCTAAATTATTGGATGTTTCGCAATCATTAAAGCGCTTAGATATTGCAGCCAGCTTGAATGGCAAAGAATTAGCAGCTATCAGCAAAGTTTTGCGTGCGACAAATGAGGTTAGAAGATTTTTTGTAAAACTCGATGATGATGCAATTGAGTTGATTTCACTAGATGAATTAGCTGATGAATTGCAAGTTTTACCTGAAGTTAACAAACGCTTATTAACTTCAATTGAGGGTGATGGTCATGTAATGGATGAGGCTTCAGCTGCTTTAGCTGGAATCAGACGTTCGATTGCAGCGATTGAGGGTCAATTGAGAGCTCAATTAAATGGATTAGTGCATGGTAGCTCATCCAAGTATCTAAGTGATGCAGTTATTACGATTAGGAATGACAGATATGTGATTCCTGTTAAGCAGGAATATCGTAGCCATTTTGGAGGTGTTGTCCATGATCAAAGTGCTTCAGGGCAAACAGTATTTGTTGAACCAAGGCAGATTGTGGAATTGAATAATCGCTTGAAGCAACAGCAAGCAAACGAAAAAGAAGAAATTGTGCGAATCTTGCGGGAGCTTTCAGAACTGATTGCGCCTTATACGACAGAAATTCGCCAGAATGTACATCTACTGGGTGTTTTTGATTTTGTAAATGCAAAAGCTAAATATGCTGCCCAGATTAAAGCAACGGAACCTTTGCTTTCGGCTGAAAATAGGGTTTATTTGCGACAAGCTTGGCATCCGCTGCTTGATATGAAAGCAGCAGTCAGAAATGATATTATGTTAGGTGATGATTACAAAGCGATTGTTGTCACCGGACCAAACACAGGTGGAAAAACAATTACTTTGAAAACACTTGGTTTAGTTCAGTTAATGGGACAGGCTGGTCTTTTTATTCCAGCTTTCGAAGAGAGCCGAATTGGTATTTTTGACAACATTTTTGCTGATATCGGAGATGAGCAGTCAATTGAGCAAAGTTTGAGTACTTTTTCATCGCATATGACTAATATCGTTTCGATTTTATCTGAGATTGATGATAATTCATTGCTTTTATTCGATGAGTTAGGGGCTGGGACAGATCCACAAGAAGGCGCAGCACTTGCAATTGCAATCCTTGACTATGTTGGTTCTAAGAGCAGTTATGTAATGGCAACGACCCATTATCCAGAGCTTAAGGCATATGGCTATGAGCGTGCGCAAACAATCAATGCAAGTATGGAATTTGATATAGAAAGCTTAAAGCCAACGTATCATTTGTTGTTAGGAATTCCTGGGCGTAGCAATGCTTTAGACATTTCGCAGAAACTAGGCCTTAATGAGGTCATCATAATGCAGGCAAAACAACTAACTGCAGGACAAAATCAAGATTTGAATGATATGATTCAAGACCTGGTTTCAAAGAGACACCAGGTTGAAGAGGAATCAATAGAATTACACAAAAATCTAGAAGAGTCTCGTAAACTCCATAATGATTTAGATAAGAAATATGATGAGTTTGTTAATCAACGAGAAAATTTGCTCGATAAGGCAAAAAGAAAAGGCAACGAAATTGTTGAACAAGCGTCTCAAAAATCTGAAAAAATTATTACTGAGTTACGACAAATGCGACTGAATGCAGGAACAGTTATTAAAGAAGATGAATTAATTTCTGCAAAGACGCGGTTGAATAATCTTGAACAGCCTACGAATTTGAAGAAGAATAGTGTCTTGCGTCGTGCAAGAGAGAAGCAGATTCTGAAGCCAGATGATGATGTCCTTGTGAAATCATATGGACAACGCGGGGTATTGCTGCGCAAAGCCGGAAATCATGAATGGGAAGTTCAGCTGGGAATTCTCAAGATGAAGGTTGCAGAAGATGATTTGGAGAAAATCAAAGTCGAAGATAATAAGAAGACAGCAATTAGAACAAGTGTTAAATCTGCTAATATAGCACATGTATCACCAACCTTGGATTTACGTGGCGAACGTTATGAGGAAGCACTTGTAAAGGTGGATCGATATCTAGATGCTGCGGTTTTGGCGGGATATTCAACTGTGACAATTGTCCATGGAAAAGGGACCGGGGCTTTAAGGCAAGGAATCACTGATTTTTTGTCACAAAACCGAGCTGTGAAAAGTTTTAAATTTGCGGCACCTAATGCGGGTGGAAATGGTGCAACTGTAGTATATTTTAAGTAGTAAGGCAGAAAGCTTGATTTTATCACATAATTTGTTATGATTTACTTACTAAAGAATAGCAGGAGGCGTATTAAATGATTAAAGAATTGACAGACTCAACATTTGAAAAAGAGACAAGTACGGGTGTCACATTGACTGATTTTTGGGCAACATGGTGTGGACCTTGTCGCATGCAGTCACCAGTTGTAGAACAATTATCCGAAGAAATTGGTGATAAGGTAACTTTTGCTAAGGTTGATGTTGATCAAAATCAGGCAACAGCAAGTGAATTTGGAATTATGAGTATTCCTACACTTTTGATTAAGAAAGATGGCCAAGTTGTCGATACTTTGGTTGGTTATCATCCAAAGGAACAGTTACAGGCTAAGTTGGAACAATATATTTAATTTGTTTCTGATTGAAACTCATTAAAAGCAAAAAAGTCATTTGACTTTTTTGCTTTTTTTTATATAATAATTATATAAACAATATTATACGGCATATAATATTGTTGGTTACAAAGTTAGCGGAGGTTAAGCTATGAAAATAAAAATATCAGCTGATTTGCTGGATGGAATGGTTCTGGCATTACTAGCGCAAAAGGATTATTACGGTTATGCGCTAACTCAGGATATACAGGCTGCAATTGCTATCTCAGAATCAACAATGTATCCAGTTTTACGCCGCCTTCAAAAAGATGGTTTTTTAACAACATATGATCAATCTTACCAGGGACGAAATCGACGTTATTATCAGATTACAGTTGAGGGGATTGATCATCTTCATGCAGTAGAGAAGATGTGGGAAAGCTATAAGCTAAGCTTGGATCAGATCTTTTTTGGGGGAAAGGGGGAAAATGGGAATGGATAGCCAAAGATATTTAGCAGAACTGGGGGGACTGTTAAGCGGTTTGTCAACAAGCGAGGTCGAAGCAGCAGTCGGTTTTTATTCTGAATTTATTTCTGACGCAGGAATTACAACAAGAAAAGAAATTGAAACACGACTTGGAACACCAAAGCAATTGGCACGTAAAATAATGGCAGATCACTCAGTTAAAATGGATGATGAAAAAGAAGAAAAAATTAGGCCAGCAAATAAAAGTTCTAAAATGATTTGGCTGATAATTTTAGTAGTATTATCATCACCAGTGACACTTGGAGTTGGTGGAGGTTTGTTGATTGCATTGGTAGCGATTATTCTTTCAATGATAATTATAGTTGTTGTCTTATTCGCTGGTCTAATTGTTGGAATGGCGCTTGCATTGTATCTAGGTGTTTCATTATTGTTTCAGAGTTTAAATACAGGTCTTTTTTATATCGGTGTATTTCTAATAATTTTAGGGCTCTTACTGGTGTTGTTACCAATTGCTTATTGGATTTGTCGCGTTATTTTACAGTGTATTGCGAATTTTGCACGGTATTTGTACAAGAAATTCAGAAGTAGACAAGCGGGTGGTGAGAGAAAATGAAGAAAACGATAGTTATTGGTCTTTGTATTATGCTAATTGGAGTATTTCTTACTGGTTATGGATACATTAAAAACGGTGCTAAATTATTATATCTGGATGGTTGGAAGCCGCAAATACTAATGCAAATTGAAAAAAAACAGGTATTATCGAAGAATACTAGTTTTAAAAAAATAAATATCAAAGATAACACAAATGATATTGTAATTACTAGAGGTGCACATTATCAAGTCAGTTATCAAGGTATTAGAGGATATCAGCCCAGTGTTTCAATTTCTGATGGGAGCTTGAATATTCAGCAAAAAAAGAGTTTGAATAATTATGTTAGTATTTCAAACATAGTTGAAAATGGTGAGAAAATCGTAATTACAGTACCAAAAAAAGTTATTCTACAAGATATTAGTGCAAACCTTGCTGAAGGAGATCTAAATATTCAAAATATTAAGGCTCAAAAGATTGGAGTTAAAAATACTGATGGTGATACGAATATCGCAAATCTTACTGCTGATAGGCTTAAGATAGCTAGTGAAAATGGGGATGTTGATATAACAGCGCAAAGTCAGCTTACTGCTGGAATATTTTCATTAGAAAATGGAGACTTGACTGACCACGAAAGTACGTTTAATAATGTTACAATGACAAACTCTAACGGAGATATTGATCTTCTTGGTTCGACTATTAGTGGCGGACAACTCAAGCTTACCGATGGAGACTTTGAGGGCACAAAGATTGGTGTAACTGGAAACCTCAGTATTAATAATAGTGATGGTGATAATACAATATCACTATTAGATAGCAGTAATACGGGATATTCGATGGTGAATGGAGATGGTGATAATACTTTATTCGGAAAAGATGTTGGAAGCCAAGTTATAAAGGGGAAAAAGAAGCTAACTCAAATTAAACTATCGAATATATCTGGCGATAACGAAATAAAATAAGGTGGGATAAATAATGAAAAATAAAAAATTGATGAAGTCAAAAGATAAAATATTATCAGGAGTTTTAGGCGGACTTGCAGAATATTTAGAATTAGACAAGGCAGTCGTACGCATTATTGGTGCAATTTTGATAATTTTTCCAGGTCAAGTGGTTATTGGTGCAATTATTTATATTATTGCAGCATCTGTTATGCCAGAAGATGATGGTAGCAATCATGGGGATGATCATGTTGTTGAAGGAGAGTTCAGAGACAAAAATAATTAACTAGTAGAGTTAAATGGACATCTGTCTGATGTAGACTATTTGCAAAATAAAAATTGAGGTTGTAGCAAAGTTAGTAATTTGTGCAGCTTCTTTTTTATGCGATTAGTGAGGAAAACTATATGATTTGTCAATATGCTACTTTACTTTTTTACAAAAGTATTACAAAGTTAAGTAGACTTTACAAATTCTTTAAGAAATCTTATAGGAAAATTACTTGTAACAACTTACAAGAGATGTAATCATTATAGTTGTATAAATTGTGAATTCCTTGTGAATTTATTACGAATTTTATATGAACTTGAATTTAGTAACAATCAAGGAATTGGGGGGACTTTGTTTGAAAGAGTTTAGTAATAGGTTGATTAAAAACGAAGTTACAAAATTTCTTTTAAAAACTGTTTTTTATACAGTTATTATATTGGGCTTAGTGTACTTGTTTAGCTATAGTGGCATGAATGGTCCGCACTTTATCTATAATGAGTTTTAAAAAGGGAGATGTTTTTGCTCGTGAACATTATTCAACAAATTGATAAATGGTCCGAAATGATGCCAGATGCAATTGTGTATGATTATCTGGGTGACAAGCGCACATATTTAGAGTTGAGGAAGATGTCGGATTCTTTGGCTCAGAAATTAATAAGTTTGGACTTACCCAAAAAAGCACCTATTTTGGTATTTGGTGGACAAACCTTTGAAATGCTTGTTTCTTTTTTAGCAGTTGTAAAGTCAGGGCATTCATATATACCATTAGATGGGGAATCACCAAACGAAAGAATTATTCAAATTAATGAAATTGCAAAACCAGCAGCATGCATTGCTGTTGAAAAGTTAACGGTAAAATTAGAAGGCCTCACTATCTTAGATAGAGAAGCGCTAGAGCAGACTTTTGATAATGAGACAAAAGATTTTACTGCTGCGAAATATCAAGTTAGCGATGATGATATCTTCTATACAATCTTTACTTCGGGAACTACGGGAGTGCCCAAGGGGGTACAGATAAGTGCTAATAATTTGCAAAGCTTCTTGGATTGGATGAGAAGTGATTTTGGAATTACAGCTGGAAAAACATTTCTAGCGCAACCGGCATATTCATTTGATTTATCTGTAATGTCGCTCTATCCTGCACTAACACAGGGTGGAAAATTGACTGTATTACCGAAGAAAGTAACTGATAATTTTAAAAAGTTATTTGAACTACTGCCAAAATTAGAATTAAATATCTGGGTTTCAACACCCTCATTCATGGATATCTGTTTACTCGATAAGAATTTCAATGAAGATAATTATCCCACAATTACACATTTTCTATTTTGTGGTGAGGAGTTCACGCATAAGGCAGCACAGAAGCTGCAGGAGCGTTTTCCAAAAGCAAGTATTTATAACACATATGGGCCAACTGAAGCTACAGTTGCGGTTAGTCAGGTGCTGATTAATGAAAATGTTCTTGAGCGTTATCCTAGATTACCAATTGGAGTTGCCAAGGATGATACCGAATTGTTGATTGTGGATGAAGATCTGCATGAATTACCAGCTGGAATGTCAGGAGAGCTACTAATAATTGGTCCAAGTGTTTCTAAAGGATATTTGAATAATTCTGAAAAAACGCAGCAAGCATTTGTTGATTTTAAGGGCAAGCATGCCTACCGCACTGGTGACTTAGCTGAAATTGATGATGAGGGACAGCTGTTATATCATGGAAGAATTGATTTTCAAGTCAAGCTTCATGGCTTCAGAATTGAGCTTGAAGAAGTCGATCACCATCTAAACCAGGTCTCATTGATTAAGCAGGCTGCATGTGCGGTTAAGTACGATGTTAATCATAAAGCAACACAAATTGTGGCCTATGTAGTTCCAAAGGAAAACGAGTTTAAATCGGAATTTGCACTAACAAAGGCAATCAAAACAGAACTAACGACTTTGATGATGCCCTATATGATTCCACAGAAATATGTTTATGTAGAGTCATTACCACTTACTAATAATGGCAAGGTGGATCGTAAGAAGATTCTGAACGAGGTCAATAGCTAATGATTAATATGCAACCGTATCAAAATCCAACATATTTTTTGTTGATAGCTTTGACGCTGTTACCAGTAGTTATTGCGAATCTGTGTGAAAAGAAAATTTATTGGTATCAAACACTTATTTCTTTTGGCTTTTTACTATTGTCCTTTGGGGGGATAAAGTGGCACCAAGGAATCGCTTTAATTGTTTATGTGGTTTTAGAAATTATTTTGATTAAGCTATATTTTAATTATAGGTTAAGGTCAAATAACTCATGGATATTCTATCTGACTGTGTTTATAGCTATTATTCCTTTGATAATTGTCAAGATTACACCCGCGATTTATGGTGGACAAGTTTCAATTATCGGTTTTTTGGGAATTAGTTATATTACTTTCAAAATCGTTGGAATGATTATGGAAATTCGTGATGGAGCAATTAAAGAATTTAAGTTGTGGCAAACAATCCAGTTTTTACTATTCTTTCCAACTATTTCTTCAGGTCCGATTGATCGATATCGTCGATTTATCGGAGATTATAATAAGCAGCTTTCGCGGGAAAAGTATTTGGATTTACTTGAAAAGGGAGTTTGGTATATTTTTCTGGGATTTCTTTATAAGTTCTTTATCGCGTACTTTTTTGGAACACTTCTAATGCCACAAGTTGCTCAAAATGCATTAGCACATGGCGGATTATCCTGGTGGCTTGTTGCCTATATGTATATTTGGTCAATGGATTTGTTTTTTGATTTTGCGGGCTATAGCTTGTTCGCAGTTGGAACGAGCTATATTATGGGAATTGCAACGCCAATGAATTTCAACAAACCGTTTGCTGCTCCAAATATTAAGGAATTCTGGAATAGGTGGCATATGACATTGTCATTTTGGTTTAGAGATTACATTTATATGCGACTGGTATTTTTTATAATGAAGAAGAAACTGATTAAAAGTCGCATAACGATTGCTAACTTAGGGTACTTAACATTATTCTTAATAATGGGATTCTGGCATGGAGTAACATGGTATTACATTGTTTATGGTTTATTTCATGCGTGTGCAATCATTATTTGTGATGCATGGTTGCGTTTTAAAAAGAAGCACCGCCAGCAAATTCCAAGTAATCGTTTTACGAAATTATTTGCTATTTTTCTAACATTTAATACCGTTTGTTTTAGTTTCTTGATTTTTTCAGGTTTCTTAAACACAATGATGTTTCACCATATTATGAAATAAAAAGGGAGTTTTTAAAATGAAAGAACAAATTATTGAAATTTTACAAGATTTAACCGGAAGCGATGAGGTTGCAACTAACCTTGATATTAATCTCTTTGGTGCAGGCCTGATTGATTCAATGGCAACTGTGCAATTACTACTTGAATTGCAAACACAATGCGGAGTCGATGTACCAGTTTCAGAATTTGAACGTAGTGAATGGGAAACACCTAACAAGATTATTGCGAAAGTTGAATCATTAAAAGCATGATTATTTTCAAAAGACTATTCTTGATTTTCGGCCCGGTTGTGTGTGCAGCCATAATTGTTCTTGGTTTCTTGTTTTCCCCATTCAGGCCAGATAAAATTTCACAAAGCACGATTCAAAAGGCAGCGCTCTCCCAATCCCCACAGGTTTTTAAGGGAATGGCGGTTAAACGTGCAGCTTTTAAGGAAAATTATGTTCCTTTTTTTGGATCATCAGAACTTTCAAGAATAGACGCACTTCATCCATCAGTATTGGCGCAAAAATATCATCGTAGCTATCGTCCGTTTTTACTAGGAACTGCAGGAACGCAGTCGATAACTCAGTTCTGGCAGATGCAGGGATTTGGCAATGAATTGAATAATAAAAAAGCTGTGTTTATTATTTCACCACAATGGTTTGTTAAAGGTGGAATTGATCCTGCAGCTTTCAATTATTTTTACCCACGACCGGAAATTGTGAATTGGTTACTGAAGGCAAAGCCAACAACTGAAAATAGATACGCGGCTGAAAGATTACTCGCGCTAAATCCTAAAGACTCTACGGATGAAATTGATGATAGTGTTTTGCGGATTGCTGCAGGACAACGATTAACTAGCTTTCAGAAGACCTATTTGCATTCGGTAAAAAACGAACTTGATCATGAAGATCAATTATTTTCAACGATTTCGCTAAATAATCGAGAAGCATTGATTAAAAAAAGAGAAAAGGAACTACCTGCAGTTTATAATGAAGCTAAACTTGACAAGATAGGGTATGAATTAGGCAAGGCCAATACAACAAATAATTCTTTGCGTATTGATAATAATTTTTGGAATCACAAATTAAAACCTGTTTACAAAAAATTAGCAGGGGAACAAAGAAACTTTAGTTATGTCAAGTCTGTCGAGTATTCAGATTTTCAGCTTGTATTAAATGAGTTTGCAAAGCATCATATAAATGTTTTGTTTATCATTCCACCAGTCAATGAAAAATGGGCAAAATATACTGGATTATCAATGTCGATGATTCAAACTTTTAACAATAAGATTACGTATCAATTAAATTCACAAGGATTCACCCACATTGCGAATTTGTCTAAAGAAGGTAAAAAGCCATACTTTATGCAAGATACAATTCATCTTGGTTGGCGTGGCTGGCTGGCCGTTGATCAGTATGTTAATCCGTTTTTGACAAAAAAACAGGCAAAACCGCAATATAAGATGGATAATTATTTTTATACGAAGAAGTGGCAGAATTTAGATTATTAATTATTAAAATAGCTAAGATTTATATAAAATAAAAATGGTCCTGAGTCAAAAGTTAAATTTTGACTCAGGATCTATTTTTTAGTATTTAGATGCAGGCATTGCTTGTTAGCGTGGCAAATGACTGATAAATTTCACAATTTTAAAGTGCGGATTTCCTCTAAGTGTTGGTTCTTTTATGCGAATGCTCATCACAGTACTGAAGCGTTGAACCAAAAAATCTGTTCCACAAACGTAATTGATGTAATAGACATGTGGCTGCTTTGTTTTCCAGATTTCTATATTATAACCATGCAGATCTTCGAAATTATATCCATCTAGTTGTCGTTTGATTGCGCGATGAGTCAAGCGGATAAATCCATGATACTGCTGTGACGTCAAGCGCTGGACTTGCTGATCATCA
Source organism: Lactobacillus sp. UCMA15818 (assembly GCF_030400225.1). Classification (GTDB taxonomy): domain Bacteria; phylum Bacillota; class Bacilli; order Lactobacillales; family Lactobacillaceae; genus Liquorilactobacillus. Next base: position 244,011 of record NZ_VJYB01000002.1, read on the forward strand.
GATACAAGTTCAATATCTTGTGTGCTGCTATAGTAGGGTGTTTTCCAAATCAGTTTTTCATACCAGTGATAGACTCCAAATACGATTAAGAGGTCTAAAATCACAATTATTATGCTTATTTTTATCCAAGAACGCATTTTCCCAAACCCCTTTAACCCATGCTATAGTAATATTTAAAGCAACAGGATTTTCACATTTCTAAGAGTCTAATTACAAATTATTCAGAGAAATGAAGTGGTTCTTTTTCGGGAATCAATATGCTGTCAATTGGATCGTCCGGATCTAATTGGACTAAGAAAGATACGGTGCCATTCTTTTTTTTGATTTCCTTAATGATAGCTTCACAAACAAAACCGGTTTGTAATTGAATTGTCTCTGCAAGAAAGCCGGCCTCTAATAGAAAATCAGCTTGTTCAATAATGTCGTTGCGCAACTGGATAACGTCACCTGATAATTCGAAAAGTTGCTGTTTTTGATGTCCTTTAATTCGTTTTAAATCTCCCCAGCCGGCTTTAGAAAAGAAGACTGGCAAATCATCATCTTTAGCAAGGTATACATTGCGTGCCAATCGCTTTCCCGCCCAATAGAGAATATTGGAGTTATCCCCGATTAGTTCTGGGACCAAGATGTCACGTATAATTTCATAGCCAAGAGTATTTTCCAACCCCTTATTTTGTGACAATTCTAGATATTTATTTACGTCCATGACGACTCTCCTTTAATTCGATCTACTAATGATTATACATTGAAATGTCAAAAAAAGTTGTAACTAATTTAAAATTTAAATAATAGTGAAGATTTTTGCTACTATCAAGGTTTATCTGTATAATTAGTGAAGAGAACTACATTATTTAACAGTGAGGTTTATTATGAAAAGAATATTAATAGCAACAAAAAATAAGGGGAAAGCTCGCGAATTCAGGGCTTTTTTTGAACCAAAAGGTTTCAGGGTTGAAACCCTAAATGAATTAGACGAGATTCCAGAAATTATTGAAAATGGGGAAACCTTTACGGAAAATGCATTGATCAAGGCAAGGGCATTAACTAACCTGTTGCAGACAGCTGTTGTAGCTGATGATTCTGGGTTAATGGTGGATGCGCTCGGAGGAGAACCCGGGATTTACTCTGCGCGTTACGCAGGTGATCATGATGATGCTGCTAATAATAAGAAGTTACTTAGTAAGTTGGAAGATATTCCTGATGAGGAAAGAACTGCAGTATTTCATACTTCGTTAGTTGTTACTCGTATTGGGAGAGAACCACTGATAGTTAGTGGGAATGTTAAGGGGCGGATATTGAAGCAATTACGGGGTGCTGCTGGTTTTGGATATGATCCATTATTTTATTTGTCTAAGCTTGACAAAACTTTTGCAGAATTAACACCCATTGAGAAAAATAAGGTTAGTCATCGCGGACAGGCAATTAAGGAATTGAGTGAAAAATTTGACGATTGGTGGGTTAAAGAATAATGGGTGAAAAAATATTGGTAGTGAGTGATAGCCATGGAGACCGTGACATCTTGGTAAGACTTCTGAAAAAGTATAAGGGAAAGGTTAATGCGATGTTCCACTGTGGGGACTCAGAACTTGAAGCGGATGATGAATTATTCAATGATTTTCATGTGGTAAAGGGAAATTGTGATTATGATTCTAGATTTGCAAAAAAAATAGTTACTACTGTGGGCTCTGAAACTGTTTTATTGACACATGGGCACTTATATGGTGTAAATAGCGGGTTGAATAGTCTGGACCTCTTAGCGCAGGAAAATGAAGCAACAATTGCGTTGTACGGTCACACACATCTTTTAGGTGCAGAAATGAATAGTGGGTGTTTATTTCTTAATCCAGGTAGTATTAGCTTTCCAAGAGGGAAATACAGCAGTATAGGCGGGACCTACGCGTTGATTGAGATTGGTGCGCAGAATAATCTGCATGTGCAATTTTATAATCGCAATTTTGAAGCTGTTCCTGACTTGGTAATTGATTATAAAAGAGGATAGAATGAATACAGATTTGAGAGAATTATATATTAGATTATTGAAGTGGAGTGTAACTACAATTTTTTTCATGTTTTCACGTCAATTCATTAATAGTCAGGTATTCGATATTGTTATAATTTTCTGTGTTTGTTATTGTATAATTATCTTCATATGCTGCTTTTACGTGCAATTTTTTGTTAAAAAATAAGGTTGACATTGTTCAGAATGAATGTATAATAATAAGAGTATTTTGCCCGTTGGTCAAATTGGTTAAGACGTCGCCCTCTCAAGGCGGAGTTACGGGTTCGATCCCCGTACGGGCGATATGTTGAGACAAAATATGTGTCCATCATTTAATTAGGATGGACTTTTATTTTGTGGAAGCAGAACTATTCCCTTGTTTCCTGATGTTATTGTGCGTATATTGACAAGTAAATGCACAAGTACTACCATTAAATAGTGGTTTTTAATTCATTGGGCATTCGCCAAATTGGTAAGGCAGCGGACTCTGAATCCGCAATGTACTGGTTCGAGTCCAGTATGCCCAATTTTTAGATTTAATCCGTTAGATAAAATGTTTTAAAACATTAATCTAGCGGTATTTTTTTACTCTTTTTAGAATTATTCTAAATTTATTTTTTTAACACAAAATGAATGTTTTAGTGAATACTTTCTTCGTACTAAAAATTTAAGAATGAAGAGTATCTATCAGCTATATCAGACTTTTGACTGTTAGTAATTGCTGTATAGATATCCAAGGTAGTTTGAATATTTCTATGCCCAAGCTGATGTTGCAACTGCTTTACGTCCAAGCCAGCTTCATAGGCTATTGTGGCATATGTGTGCCTGAAACCATGAATGGTTATCCTTTTAAGATTATATTCATCAGTTACTCGTAACATCCACAGACGTGGCTTAACTGGTTGATACATATTATTAAAAGTACTTTGGAATACTAGTTGAGTAGGTGGTTGAGTATAACCTCTTTGAAGTAGCCAACTCTTTTGTTCTTTTTTCCAGTCTTCTAATATGCTAATAGTTTTTCTATCAAGCCACACAGTTCTCATAGACTCGCTAGTTTTAGCTGTTTGTACATTTATACCATCTTTACCTCTAGATTGTGTCTTAGTTATAGAAACAGTCATCTCTTTGAAATGTATATCACTCCATGTTAGAGCTAAGAGCTCACCTTTTCTCATTCCACTGAAAGCTACTAACCTGAAGAATGTATATACCTTAAAATCAGAACTCTCATATACACACTGGAGAAATTTTTGTAATTTCTCTTTGGTATAGTTCAAGTGCAAATGTGACTCCATACGTGAAAGAATGACATTCTCACACGGATTATCAGTAATGCAGTGCCCGCGACCCCCGCATAGCATATTGAAAGATTAAGCTAGTGGCATTAAGAAACCTCTTATAGTTCTTTTTGAATATAATCATACTAACATCATTTAAGCGCACAATATGGTACATTTAATTATATACTTGCACGATAATTAAATTTATAAATGTGTAATATTTAAAAACTGAAGAGTATAATTAAGTATACAAAATCAATGTGAGGTGAACTTTATGGACAACGATGAATTATCATTAACAGTTAAAAGTATCGACGAAAATAAATTATCTACTGAACACCAAAATGCTTTAGCTGAACAATTAACAGAGATGTTTGATCCAAACGAACTAGAGACCAAGAGTATAGAACTACTAGAAAAAAATAAAAACAAGAAATTTGCTCCTGATGAACTAGCGTTAAAAATGATGGAACAGGATTTAAAAAAAACAGATAATAAATTAAAAAAACAGATTCTAAAACAATCTATAAAGATTCTAAAAAAAGAAATACACACAAAATAACTTTACTTATCTGGGGGAGATAACTTTGAATCCAAAAACCTTACTAAAACTTGGAATAACACTATACACGTTCATAAAAGCTGCTATAGAGTTTTTCGATAAAAACAAAGATGAACTACAAAAAGTAGCTCAAGTTGTAGCTAAAATGTATCAATTTGCAGCTAAAAAAGTCATAAAGAAGCGATTAATATAACCTAATTGCAAACAAATAGACCCTCAGAGAGTTAAGTCTGAGAGTCCATGAGTGATGTGGATTGATTAAGTCCACTTTTTAGGTGAAAAACCTTGACAAGTTTTAAACCTTAAGTCTAGCTATATATTATCATTCTCTATTAACATTGTCTAGTGTCTGCTATACTAACTATTGGCTACAACACAAGGTTGATTACCTTTAGTAAAGTTGTATGCTGAGAGGTGAAAGCCTTGATAGTTTTCTTAAGTCTAACTACTGAATTAGTAATCAAACTAGTTATTATTTATCTGGTTTTGAGTGCTAATAAGAGGTAGTTCATTAAGCGCTAGGGTATTTTATCCTAGTGCTTTTTTAATCTATTTTCAATTCATAATACTTCTTTACATTTTCTTCTCATTTTTACTCCTATTTAGCATTCTTTTTTGCTGCCTTTTTAAAAATTCAGGATTTTGTCCTCCCGTATCAATTCATAACTGGATTAAAGATGCAAAATCTGTTGAATTTGATGATAGAACTGAAGTTACGTCTAAAGAATTTAAACAATTACAAAAAGAAAACCAATGTTTCAAGGAAGAGTTGGAGATTTTAAAAGCACGAAAAAACGAGCGTGTAGTTAGAGAGAGCTTGGAAAAGTTCGATACGATAACGAAGGATATAATGTATGAATTGTATACGCGATAAAGTTGTGTGTGTGTATGCTTGGATGACTACATCTATCATTGGAAAAAAGCGGAGGTTAAGGTTTTTCGAGAAAGTCGCTGAAAAATTAGGCTTATGAAAGGGAGTTTTTAAGCAAAAAAATTATGAATTATGATATTGCATAAATAATTATTAAGATTGGATTATGTGATAAACTACTAGATTCGGTGTTGAAAAAAACGTAAATTAGAAAAAAGCAGAAATTTTACGAAAACGAACTTTTCCGCAAATTTCCGCTTGAAAAAGTTTTATTATGTATTTGTAGCCTAAGTAGCTACAAAAAGAACTAATAAGATTGGTAGAAAATGAAAAATAAGATAGATAGTCCATATAGACTAGCTATTTTTTTTGGAATCTTTATCTTGAGGTTGTAGACTTTTTAAAATTTTGTCATTTTGAGCTAGCAATACCCAATTTTGTTCAACTATAGCCCTTAAATATGCTGCAGTTGCTTTTTCGTTACCGTAGTCACTAGACATTATTCTTTTGCTATTTCTTAGGAGTTGTTCATCATCAAGTTCATTTAAAATATTTTTTACTTGCCATAGTGCATCATCATTCAATTCAGATAATCCTCTGTCTTCTAAAATACCTGTGATGTGCTTGTTGTTAAATAGCATATTTTTCACCTCCTGTATTATAGACTTACAAGTATATATTATCATGTAAGTGTAAATATTTTAAGTAATATGGTTAGATTGTTTATAAGCCGAAAATTTGACATAGAGATAGAGAATAATACTTTTTCGAGACATACTGTTGCACACTCAAAGTATGTCTCGAAAAAGTTTTCTATAGAGGATACGCTAAAATTAATCTCTTTGATCGCAGGAACATGTTTTCAGGATTAGGTAAACTAGATATATTATCGCTCTTTTAAGCATCCATTGTACTGCTTTTTATAACTATTTTTATCTAAAATCCATTGGTTTCCATACGTATGGTATTATAGTGGCTGTAAGGAGAAACAATGCTGTGACGATGAAAACGAGGGATTTTGTGAAACTGATTAAGACAAATGATTTTAAAAAGGTTTCGCAAACTGGTTTTCAGGCTAAGTTCGTTAAAGACGATAAAACGGCAATTTTCCCAATGTACGCAAGAGAGTTACCAAAAGGCATTGAATATTCCGTGAGAAAACAAGCAGGGCTTTGATGAGTCTTGTTTTGTATCCTTGATTTTAGAAAGGAGCTCATAATAAGGAAGATAATGCATGGGAAGTTTCATTCGCTAATTTTCCTGAAGCAATAACATTCGGTGAGACACCAGCTGATGCTTATAAGTATGGGAAAGTAGCTTTAATTTTGGCTTTAGATGGTAAAACTAACTTTCCTGGACCAGCGAAACTAAGGAATAATGTCGAGATTGATTCACAGAAATATGATGACTCTTTTCAACTTCCTTTTGAAGTTTCTAAATCTGAAATAAAGGGTTCTGTTAAATACGAAACGGTTAAGAAAAACACAACCATTCCAAAGTATTTGGCTGATGAAGCAGCTAAACGAAACATTAACTTTAGTCAAATATTAACAGAAGCTTTGAAAGAAAAGCTAGAAGTTTAGAAGGCAAGCTACTATAAATGTAAGGCAATCATGATAATTATGATTGTCTATTTTATACAAAAATTTAAAGGAATGACATTAGTGGATGAACTATAGCACACACAAGTTCAAGCACAAGCATAATAGATGGGAGAGTGATGAACGATGAGATAAAGATGAGTGATGTTTGCTATCGGATTAGTAATGATAATGCTGTACTTGAGATATACATCAAGAGAGAACAAGCAGTATGTTACTAAGAGTGCTCCTATCCTAGTATTTGGTACATAAATACTCAGACATTTGTGACATAATTAAATAGCTAGGATGGAAGCATTCTTCTGTTGAAAATATTTCTAGTAATTCCATTGCAAATCTATCAGCTTCTGACTCCATTTTATGCTTAGTTGTTCTATTAAGATAATAATTCTGTATTCCATCGTGTAAAACTAACTGTTCAAATTCATAAGCACAAATCGCTAGTTATGTATAAAAAGTAGAACAATGGTATATTGAACATAAGACATTAAGTGTTATTCAGATAATACTTTTTTTGTAAAGCTGCCTAATGTAGCGATAAAGTATAAATAAAAAATGTGAGGAGAAAAAATTATCAGAGATAAAAATACAGATTTACAATATCAACATATGATTGAGGGAAAACTTTATCATCAAGATAAAGTTCTGTTTGAACTCAACATGCAGGCACGCGATAAACTTTTTGATTATAATCATTTAAGATATCGTGATTTAGACAAACGTAAAGCAATACTGAATGATTTATTAGGTGAGGCTGGGGAAAATATTTTCATAGAATTACCATTACAGGTTGATTATGGATTTAATATTCACATAGGCAAAAATTTTTTTGGAAATAATAATCTTACAATGGCGGATGCTGCAAAAATAGTCATTGGTGACAATGTATTAATTGGCCCTTATACAGGTATTTATACTGGAGGTCATAGCATTGATCCAGAATTGAGAACTAAAGAAGGAGCAGAGTATGCTTTTCCAGTGACTATTGGTAATAATGTCTGGCTGGGGGCAAATGTTACTATTACGCCTGGCGTCACAATCGGTGATAATACAGTAATTGGTGCAGGGAGTGTTGTTACAAAAGATATTCCAGATAACGTTGTGGCATATGGAAATCCTGCCAAAGTGGCAAGAAAGGTCAACAATCAAGATAGTGAATATTATTTTAAAGGTCATAAAACTCCACAATATTTCATAGATAGATTAAAACGGGGCGAAACTTTCCATCGATAGGCACATATAAATTATGTCATTTATTTTTATAGTACTGTAAGTAAGTGTAAAAAATTTGGTTTTTAGAATACTTCTATTTTAGTCGTTTAGAAGGACAATCGAAGGTGTGATATAAGTCGGAGAAATCTGAGTATTAGCTTGAAACTACGAACATAGTGAGCACTTTGTTATGAGTAATTCTAAGTTAGATGGATGGAAGATTTTGATTTATCAAACATATTTATCCGTAATAATATAGAAGGGCTGAGGCAAAAGTTAAATTTTGACCCAGCCCGTGCTGCAGAAATTGGAAGTGTGTCTATTTTTATTTGGTACTATTGTATAATTGCTGGAACTATAATAAAAAAGGAATAACGAAGATGAATTTGAGAATAATCGATAAAGATGATGAACAAAGCTTACTTCTTCAAAATGAAGCTTTTGCTATTTTGGGGGAAATAAATATAAAGAGAAATAGTGGAAAATGGGATTACGAAATAGAAAAATATGATCAAAAGGATGTACGAAAACAAATTTTTCCAGATGAAAACTATAAATTAGAAGATATTAATAAAAACGGATTTGCTATTGGAGCTTTTGACAAGGGGAAAATTATTGGATTAGCAATTTTTAACGATCAGTGGAATAAATATTTGTACTTAGAAGACTTGAAAGTTAGTGAAAAATATAGACGAAAGAGAGTTGCCCACTTACTTCTAAAATTAGCAGAAAAAATAGCAAAAGAGAAAAAGTACAAGGGATTTTGGACCATAGGACAAAATAATAATGTTGCAGCCTGTATGTTTTATTTGAAATATGGTTTTGAAATTGGTGGATTGGATACTAAAGTCTATGATCATACTTCTCAAAATGGGAAACAAAACATACATTTTTATTATGATTTTCTCTAACAGGATTTGATAAGTATAATTAGCAATAACTATTAGGATAGCAACTAATTGTATAAAACAGTAATAAATGCTAGTTTAAAGGTAAAATAATTATTAACTCACGGAACGGGGCTGGGTCAAAAGTTAAATTTTGGTTCAGCTCTTCTATTTATTCCGAATAAACGTGTTTTATAAGTCAAAACCCTCCGTCTCACCTCGAATTACTCATAGCAAAGTACTCGCTATGTTCGCAATTTCGAGTTAATACTCAAATTTTCCCGATTTATGGCACACTCCTGAATCAAAATTCGATTTTTGAAATAATCCACTTCTCATTCTCTGGGATTCTAATTCTTAGGCGACCTAATATTTACTTTGAAAGTATTTAATTTATGGGCTTTGCAATTACAATTTAATTTGTTAATATTGGAAATAGTCTTGAAAAGAGTACAACTTTCATAGAGGAGAATAAGTAATGGCAAAAACAGTATATTTTGGAGCGGGTTGGTTTACTTCTACACAAAAAAGGTCTTATGAAATTGCAATGGAATCATTGAGAATTAATCCAAGTGTTGATTTGGAGCATTCATATGTTCCGCTGGATCACCAATATAAAAATATCCGTGTGGATGAACATCCCGAGTATCTTCATGACAAAGAATGGGCTATAGCGACGTTTAATGGTGACATTGTGGGAATAAAAAGTTCCGACATAGTATTGTTTACATATCTTCCGCTTCAAGAAGATATTGGTTGTGGAGTTGAATTAGGATATGCAAAAGCTATTAATAAATTCATAGTAGTTGCAATTCCAGATGAAGAATGGGGTAAACCTATTAACCTTATGTCATTTGGTACGGCCGACATATTTATTAAGTTGAGCGAATTAAAAAACTATGATTTTACAAAACCTGCATTTAATTATTATGAAGGTGCAGTTTATTAAAGAATGCTAAGTAAGGATAAAAAAGTATCTACTATTTTTACTTATAAAATTCAAGTGCAACTTTGATTTCGCAATAGATTGATAAAAGAAGTATTATTCAATCTATTAATCGAATAGAGAACCTTACCAGCCAAAGCAGAATTTTCAATTTCTGTTTTTTTTAATACGAATGACTTTTTATTTAAAAAGTCAGATAGGGGATGAAATTGAAGTTCTAATTTATTGAGATTTTCAACACGATAGAGATGGAAAAAGAACCCTTTGTCATTAGAAATGAATGCAACAATATCTTTTTCGTCAATGTAACTCAACTTATTATTTACAAATTTAGCTAGGCAAATAATATCATTACTTTTTAAGTATGGATTAGTACTTGTAGTTGTTACTGTGCTGTATTCTAGTTCAATATTAGTATATTTTTCATCAATAATACTGATAATTATATCTGAATTAGCCATTGTAAAACTCCTTTTTATGAAATAGCTGTATTTTTGGATGCAACACAATAAAATACGCAAAAAAATTGATGTTGACGGTAAAATCATCATAGCAAATGTTGTTTTCTCCAGTTTAGTACATCTATTTTGAACTGGCTAGAATATTCTAGATCCATAGACTTTGGCTTTAATCCATCTATGCCAAATTTTTTGAAACGATTGATCCAAATAAGAACAGTGTCTTCGTTAGCAATGGCATACTTTCGCGCTAATGTGGTAGAACTGATACCACTTAAATATTCGGTTACAACTTTTATTTTGAAGTTCAAATTAAATTTTATTATAGTAAACCCCCAAGATTGGATTTATGTCCAATCTTGGGGGTTCACTTTACTTCTATATAATACATAACCTTTTTTTATAGTATAACTTATAAAAACTTAAACTCTTGTTGTTATCATAAAAAAAAGCGAGGGTGATAATATGGAATTTTTTAAAGCTATCAGAAACGCACTTTTACCATCTGTATTATTTTGGGCCGGGATATATCTGATAATAAAATTGTCAGTAGTAGTGATAAAGTAATTAGATTAGTTGAGAAATTAAAAGCTGTCAAAAAGATAATTGGCCTCCAAAGTCAGATTTTTCAACTTGGCTTTGGAGGTCAATTTTAAATAATAGCTTTATTCATGTCCATTATTGAGTAATTATATGATAGTCCTTTTTTGATTCACGGTTGTTTTTATACTGAATAATTAGGAATAGGCAGCCAATTAGCTGATTCTTTTCTGTTGTCCATAATACCAGAGATAGATGCCATATAACGAATTTATCAACATAATAATTTGAAGGACAAACATTGATGTTGATGCAGGACTGACAGTTTGTAGTTGATTATACCAGATAACAATATTGACCATATCTAGTGCAATCCATGCAATCCATTGTGAACGATAGCCGTATGTCATCAGAACTTGTCCCACAATACCGAGAGGTAAAAGAGTGGCATCTAAGTAAATTTGAGTCCCATTTAGTTTCTTGCTGAAAAAGAGAACTAAGAAATAGATGAGAAAAGTTACAACTAACCAGAATAATCCTTTCAACCATGAAAAACTGCGGGATGTCAGTTCATCTTTACTTGTTTGCTTATTGATTTGACTATGCCAAACATATAAGCCGACAAATTGCATTATTAAATAAAATGACTGTGAGGCAATGTCACCAATCAAGCGATTGTTAATTGCAATTATCAGCCAAACTATACAGCCAAGTACGCCCCAACTATAGTTAGTCAAGCGTCCTTGATCAACAAGAATCAGGTTTAGTACCACTGCAATGCCTGTTATTAAGCCAATCCAGCCGGAAAAAGTATAATCGCTGCCAAAAATAAAAGAGATGATTGTTGCGATTAGCATGATACTCATCATGATTTTGGTGGTTCTACGTAAAGTTTTAAGCTCTAAAATATTTCTTTGAAGATTAAAGACTTGTACGAGTGCTTCAGAAAAATTATTGCTAAATTGTGAAAAAGGTGATAATGGTTTCTTAACGTTTTCCTTGTAAGCTTTTGAAATATTTTTCATATGAAGTCTCCTTATTTGTTTTTAGACAGCCGTGGTCGGACGCAACGCTGTTAGTCATATAAACTCTTAATAGATCTTACCCCTGTCTTGACATCTAGTCAATAACTTTTGAATTTGTACGATTTAATCTAATAGTTTACAATGGACTTTGAACTTATTTTACAATTGGCAATGGAGTTTAACTTGAGGAGGGTTTTTTTGAAAGAAGAAACAAGATTTATTCAAATTTTAGGGCGTATTGCGACTGTTCTTTCGGTTTTAATGTATGTTTCTTATGTCCCACAGATTCTGAGTAATTTGAATGGTCAATATGGTAATCCAATTCAGCCACTGGTTGCAGCAGTTAACTGCTTGTTTTGGTGTGTTTATGCTTATTTTAAGATGAACCGTGACTGGCCGGTATTTTTTGCAAATTTGCCAGGGATTTTTTTAGGAATTATTACTTTTGCTACAGCGTTGCATTAAAAACACTGCGTATAAGGATAAAAAGCTTGTGATTTTTTTCATTTTACACAACTTTTTTTATTTAATAGATTAAGATAAAATGAGGATATAAAGCAAATTGGTAAATTGTCGTTACAGATTAATTTGTTCACAGCTGATTTGCTTTAAGGTAGGCCTATGACATTCCCTATAGGTCTATTTTTAGCATAAAAAAAGAACCCCCCCAAAGCGTGAGTTCTAGTGTGTAGCTGATCTTCAAATATGGTACGTACTCACGCATTAAAAAGTTTCCCCATTTATTATTTTGAACTCTTGAGTTTATGACTTACAATTAGAGAATCTTTCTGCTTTTCAGAATGATTGACTTTGGTAATCTTGCGCTGTACTTTGTGAAAATCTAATGGTAATACTGAACTGCGACCATTCGTATTACTCAGCAAGTTAATTTTATTATAATCATTAGTAAATTTTTGTGGGTTATTTTTCTTTTTCTTGATTTTTATTGTTTTCAAAGTTTCTAGCTGGCGAATTTCTTTTTTAGTAGTATGGGGAGCATTAATGGAAGACCTATTTGAAGTCAATGGGACACTTAAAATGACAAATGGGAGTGCAATGACACAAATAACCAGTGGTCCCCAAGAAGTCTTTTTTAGATAAGCAGTGACTAAGAAAATGATAATACAAATAGAAATTGTAATGGCAAGTGTAAGTAATAATAAAGATAACATATTATCCTCCTGTTAAGATAGTTCTTTAATTCAATGATGAATGCTATTATGTGAGTTGTGTCAGCTAGCTAATAAAATTGTTTTGATAAAAAATAATGAGAGACATAACTTTTTCAACACACTATAATTCTACGACAAAATGTAATTAAATTATAGTATAAATTGCAATTATTCTCTATACAAAGTCGTAATAAAAACAGTTATGTCTTGCTTAAGTAATGAGTTTGGGCTTGAACCTGGTAACCCATTAGGAATTGGCAAGTTTAATTTTTTATAATAAGAAATCCATTCTGGTAATATTGATCCGCCAGAACCAAACGACATGGGTATTTGTGCGAAGAGGTTCGGATATAAGGCACAAACAAACTCAGAACAGTAGTAACCAGGTTGTTCTGCTATAAAGCTGTCATTATAGGGCTCCCCTAGTAATTTTTTCCCACGTCTTATCGCAGACTCGTGATTAGCTGTACTTCTTTTTAGTCGGTATACGTCAAGACTTTGCTGCTCAATTAGAAAGTCTGTCAAAGTTTCTCTAATGCATCCCTTTGCTGGTGTTGCGTGCAAGACAAAGAATCCAGCCAAACTGCGTTCTAAGATACCAACATGAGTGTAATTTTTATGAGCATTAAATTGAACTTCAATCTCACTAACTGTACTTTTAGCAATCATTTGTGATAAGTCATCGTTTGTGTCGGGAACAAAAAGTAAATCACCATTTTTTAGCGTATTTAATAATTGTTGTACGTTCATCTCATATAATTCCTTCATTAAAATATTATTCCAATTCTTGATTAACCATCGGTTTGATATCAGAGACAAGGATTCCATTATACTTGAACCAATCAAATCCATTACGATCCTTACCTTTTTCTTCATTAGGCAGAGTATGGTAGAAATCATAACAGCATATTGCTGCTCTAGAAAGTGTGTGTGCCTTTCCACAATGACATAAAACGTGATTTTTTTCATCTATTACTGTAACAACTATTTTGGAATCTTCCTTAAAAGTTAATTTTGCACCACTAGGAATGCTAAGATACTTAAAATTACGATTTGGACGTGTACCTATTTTTCTTTTTACGATTTTAAATGTTTTACCAGTCAGTTTTGCATTATATTCTTCTGGTCTGATAAATAAAGCATTTGTGTCATTAAAGGTCAACAATTCAAAAACACTCTTTACTTGATTGTAAGTCGCCTTGAAGAATTCTTTGGCTGAGCTTTCACGTTTGTCAGAGAGCGCCCTGTGTAAGATACGCTCAGCCTTTTTATAATTTTCAAGATATACTGCAAAAAGTAACAATGTAGGTTTGCCGTCTGGAATTCCGGTATCATTGAATTGTGCTAATCTGTGTTCAAGATTTTTTGTTTGGCCAACTTTGATGTATCCCGGAAATGATTTGTTTTCTAATGCATAGACAAAGCCGTAGTTTTCATATTTATTAGTTTCCATTTTATCAAGTCCCTTGGTTCTAAAATATTCAATATATGAAATAATTAGCAGCTTGTAAGTTTATAGGGTCGGTAACTAAGAAAATTTATGACTTTAAGCGTAAGATGAATTAGTACCTTGATCGACCAGAATTGTATTCCGTTAATTGGTTTTCAATATATTGGAAAATGTTAGATTGATTGATAATCATTATTTGAAGCTACCTAAATTGGGTATTATGAAGTACAGAGAGAAGTTTGCTGATGACAAAATCAAGTCAACTACTATCCAGTTAAGTCCACATGGAAAGGTTATACCCGACTAGTTTTTATTTTTACGGTTTTCAACTAGTACCTTGTCTTTACTGGTAAGCATACATAAGTTTGTTAAAGTTGTTTTTTCTACTCGCAAAATATCTCACCTCATTTTTTGCAATTATAACGCAGTAATTAGAATGGAATTCGACATATCCAGCGTTCATGCTAGAATATTGCTATAAATTGATAATTTATGAGAGGCAGATAAATAATAATGGAATATAAAAAAGCTAAAGAACTCACTGCTGTAGAAAAACGAGAAGTGACACACTTGATTGAAAAAGTACATGAATATGATGGTTCGAAAAAAGATCCATATTTAAGCAGTCAATTTAATTATTATCCACAAATGCCAACCTTTTTTTCAGCTAGAAGTGCTGGAAAATTAGTTGGCCTTATTATGCTTTATGCAGATGGAGATCACAATGAATCTGTTGATGTATTCATGACAGTTGCACCACAAAATAGACACCAAAAAATTGGGACAAGGCTGTGGCAAAATGCGTATCAAGTTTTACGCGAATTTGGCTATCAGAATTGGGAGTTTATTACAGAGAAGAGTTTTTTGGACAACAATCCAGATTTTTTGAATAATTGGGGCCTAATTGCTGATCCTGAACCAGAATATCAGATGAGGCTAAATAAGACTAAGCAAAAATTCACAGTTACACGAACAAATTTGAAAATTCGATTACTTGAGTTAGAAGATGTTCCAATGGTCATACCAATTTATACAGAGTCGTTTTCTGACTCCTCAGCAAAAGAGGCAGAAAAATATTTAAGAAAGGGTTTAGCGGATGAGGCTAATAAAAACTTTGTCTTAATATATGATAAAAAAATTGTTGGCTGTTGCGCTGTTGATATTAGTGCAAAGAATGAATATTACTTATATGGAATTTTTGTTGCAAAGAAATATCGCAAACAGGGATTCGCACGTACTCTTATTATTAAGATAATAGAAAGGTTCTCAACTAAAAATTTGGATAGCAGAGATTACGTTCTTGCAGTTGATGGTTCAAATTCGATAGCACTTCATTTATACAGAAGCATTGGATTTGAAGTGGAAACCGAAGTTTATTATTTATACGAAAAATAATAAACTTAAGAGTTATACTAGACAGTTTGAACTAAACATAATCCAGAACAAAAAAACTATTTAATGCAGGTAAAAAAGTTTCTGTCAATAATAATTCAAAGAAATAAAATTAAGTTATTTTGCTGCATTCAATGCCTGCTCTAAATCTACGATTAAATCATCTGCATCTTCAATTCCGATTGCCAAGCGGACAAGGTTGGGTGAAATACCACAAGCAAGAAGTTCTTTGGCTGATAATTCTGCATGCGACATTTTTGCTGGTAATTCGGCAAGGCTTTCAACTGCACCTAGGCTTACTGCTAATTGAAACAATTTCAAATTATTAACAAATTTGATAACATTAATATTTTGAACTTCAAATGATAGAACTGCACCGAAATCCTTGCATTCATTTTTTGCGACATCATGTTCAGGAGTTCCCACAATCCCTGGATAATTAATCTTCTTAATGTCATTTCTTTTTTGAAGAAAAACCACGATTTTTTGCGTATTTAATAATTGTCGATCTAAGCGCACACTAAGAGTTTGAATCCCTCTGCGAATTAAGTTCGAGTCTTCAGGGGAGAGAATCCCACCGATAGCATTTTGGGAAAAATATAACTTATCTGATAATTTTTTGCTTTTAGTAACCACAATTCCAGCAATTACATCTGAATGCCCTCCAAGATACTTTGTAGCAGAATGAATAACTATGTCTGCTCCGAGATTTAGTGGTTGTTGAAGATAGGGTGTTAAAAAAGTATTATCTACGATAACTAACAGGTTATTTTGCTGTGCAATCTCTGCAATAGCACGCACACTTGTGACGTGCAGAAGTGGATTTGTGATGGGTTCGAAATATATTGCTTTAGTATTAGGCTTAATAGCTGTTTTTACTGCGGCAGAATCTCGTGTGTCAACTGCGGTAAATTCAATATTCCAGCGCTTGAAGAATTGATTAAATAGTCGGAATGTTCCACCGTAGATCTGGTCTCCGATAACTACATGGTCTCCAGGTGAGAAGATTGAAAGTACCGCATGAATAGCTGCCATTCCAGATGAAAATGCGAAACCCCTATCTCCGTTTTCGAGCCGTGCGACTTGGTTTTCCAAAAATTCACGTGTTGGATTACCAGAACGAGCATAGTCCCAACGGACTGCAGATTCTGCATTGGGATAGGCATATGTGGTTGAAGTATAGATGGGTGGATTTACTGCTCCTGTTTTATTTTCCTTACAGGGTATTCCATGAACGAGATTGGTATTGAATTTACTCATTTAAAAGACTCCTTTATAGGGTCGGTAACTAAGAAAAATTATGATTTTAATCGTAAGATGAATTAGTGTTTTGACCGACCAGAATTGTATTCTGTTAATTGGTTTCCAGTATATTGGAACTGGATTTGGGCTAAACCTTAGTAATAGAGTGAACCGCTGTCGAATACTGAAATGTATGAGATAAGTTATGCTTGTTCTTAGAAGCTCGGTACTTTAGTGCTGACGTAAGTCACTTTAATGCGTTTTTTAATTCGACAATCAAATCATTGCTATTTTCGAGACCAGTTGAGAGACGCAGTAAGTTTTCAGTAATACCCAATTTTTCTCTTTGTTCAACCGACATATCATGGTGTGTTTGCTTTGCGGGTATTGTAACTAAAGATTCGATTCCACCTAGACTTTCTGCAAACGAAATGATTTTCAATCTGTCGAAGAAAGCTGCCATTTTTGACTGATCCTTTAGGTAAAAACTAATCATTCCACCTTCACCAGGATAAAGGACTTTTGATACAGCAGGTGACTTCGATAAAAACTTAACAATTTTCTGTGCATTTTCTGTATGCTGTTTCATTCTAAGTGGAAGTGTTTTGAGACTCCGCAAAAGCAGCCATGAATCAAAAGGATCAAGGACAGCACCCGTGGTATTGAAATTAAATGTCAAAGTTTCGGCAGTTTTTGTATCTTTGCAAATAACTGCACCACCAAGAAGATCATTATGACCAGAGAGATATTTAGTAGCACTGTGAACTACAATATCAGCTCCAAGATTAAGTGGCTTCTGGTAGATTGGAGTATAGAAAGTATTATCCACAATGATTTTTATCTTAGAATTGACTTTGTGAACGAGTGCAGCAATTTCTGCAATATCTGTTTTTTTCATCGTAGGATTTGAAGGTGTCTCAATCCAAAGTGCGACAGTTTTAGTAGTAATTTTTTTGATAAGTTCATCATTATCTATTCCGTTCCACTGTGTGAAGTTAAAGCCATAATGTTCACTGAGATGGTCAAAATAGCGGAATGTTCCACCATATAAGTCATCCGTTGAGATGATCTCGTCACCACTTTTAAAGAGAGAGAATACTAATTCAATTGCAGCCATTCCAGAACTTAAAGCAAACCCCTTGGCACCTTCTTCCAGCAATGCGAGTGTTTGTTCTAGTATTTTTCGTGTTGGATTAGCCATTCTTGAATAAGCGTATTGCTTTTCATAGTCAAAGTTGTCTACATCGGATAGTTTGCCATGACGAAAAGTCGATGAGAGATAGATCGGAGTTGCGACCGTTCCATAAGGATCCTCTTGGCTATGATTTCCGGCTTGGGCCAAAAGTGTTTCAATTTCATATTTTTTCAAATTAGTTATTCCTTTCTCAGGGCAGTTGATACTTTTGTTGCAATAATATTATCTAGCCATTGGCGATAGAAGCTATTAGCTGTTGAATTCCAAGTATTGATGGGAATATCATCCTTATCAAAATAATTATTTGGTTTGTGGGGTGCAAGTCCTGCAAGTGAATCACGCTTATATTCCTGCGCTAAGGTGTCAGTTTGATATTCTAAGTGACCTGTCAAGTAGGTTGAGTGTAATCGCTCATTTTGAATTAATACAGCTCCAATTTCAGTATTTCCAGCCAGAATTTTCCCGTCAATCGAATTACGTAATGGAATTGTGAAGTAGCGTGAATGCGGGATAATTAAATTGTTGGTTGTATAGACACCTGCAATTTTTTTAGTAAGTTGTTGTCCTTTGAAAATTCCATCGATCTCTCCTGCAGCGTATGCACTCCAACAAATGAAAAGACTTTGGTTCGCGTGGGTTTTACGCCAATTTATTATCTTTGAAAATTCATTCCAATAATCGACTGCAGTAAAATTCAAACGATCTAGTGGAGCCCCAGTAATGATCAATGCATCATAGTAGTTTGAGCTGACTTCATCAAAAGTTGCATATTTTTCTAATGATTCACGAGCATTGTTCTTTAAAGTATGTGTTTTGGGCAAGCAAAAGGTTAATGTGATATCTCTTCTTGAATTTTTCAGCAAAGAGACAAATTGGCGCTCGGTTTCTGCACGATCAGGCATTAAATTTATTAGTAATACTGCCAATGTTTCTGGGTGGCTAGTATTTGTATTTTTGGTAAATCCATTGGTAATATAAATTACAGCCATTTTAATGTGCCTCCTTTTTTGCTAGTTTTTCTCTAATTGTCGGCGTTTCACAGTTACAATTAGATTAAGATTCATGATAATGCACCGTATTTTTGAATAAAAAAAGCCCGCAGTCTAAAAATAAACTGCGGGACGACTTGTCGTGGTACCACCCGGTTTTAGCTAAAGAAGCTCTCAAACGCACAAAATAAAATCTATGCGTGAACACTATAACGGGTGTACCCGTGTAAGGTTTACTTCATACAACAGCTCACCTTACTCAAACTCCAAGACCATCTTCATATTTTTGCAATAACCGAATCTCAGCAAAATCGGCTTTCTGTAATATTGCTTAAATATTACTTATCTTTTCAACGTTAATTATTATTAACTAGGTTAAAACTAAATTAAAAAAAGGTCAAGCATTTTCTCAGATTGGAATTAAAATAATTAAGTCCATTTGGCATTTTTTTATAATCAACGGCTATTTAAAAATATAGTTTGTTGCTGCAAAGGATAACCTTTGTTCCATGAGCTGGGTCAAAAGTTAAATTTTGGTCTAGTTTCTCTATATTATTACGGATAAACATGGTTCTTAAGTCAAAATTTTCCGTCTAACTTCGAATTACTCATAGCAAAATTCTCACTATGTTCGCAATTTCTAATTGATACTAAAATTTTCCCGACTTATGGCACACTCCCTCCAAATTCCAAGATGATATTTATTTTTGATGAAACAAGGGTTTAAGGTTTTCTTTAAGTGCGGTATAATATAGGCTTGAATTACATATGCTGTTTCTGTAAAAGAACAGAGGTATACTGAAAGCGAGGATACGTCATAATGGCGCTATATATCTTTTTGATTTTTGCAATTATCTTACTGGATCAAATAGTAAAATTATTGGTAGTAAGTAACATTCCGCTGAATAGCAGTGTTCAACTTATTCCATCTACTTTATCAATAGCCCATATTCGTAATTATGGGGCGGCGTGGAATATTTTCACTGGGCAAAAATGGTTCTTATTTTTAATAACCGTGATTGCTCTAGGTGTGTTAGGTTATCTTTTTTTTAAGCTATGGAAGAATTGGGTGTATGCCCTTGGAATTAGTTTGATGATAGGTGGAACGCTAGGCAATTTCATTGATCGAATCAGAATAGGATATGTAGTTGATATGTTGCAACTTGATTTTATTAATTTTCCTATTTTTAATGTTGCCGATTCAGCGCTCTCTGTGGGTGTGCTGGTTATCATAATTGCCATGTTACGGGATGATAAGAATGACTGAAAAAAAAATAATTGGTACACAAAGAGGAAGACTTGACAAGACTTTGACCGAACTTTTTCCTGAATATTCTCGATCACAGCTAAAACAATGGTTGATTGAAAGGGCAATTTTAGTAAATTCACAGCCAGCGAAGCCCAGCTATAAAGTAAGAGAAAATGATCAAGTTGAACTAACTGTTCCTCCTGTCAAAGAAATTAGTGTCCAGCCAGAAAAGATTCCATTGGAAGTGGTGTACGAAGACGAAGACGTCCTAGTGATTAATAAGCCTCAAGGTATGGTAGTCCATCCGGCACCAGGTCATCCAGACAAGACACTGGTCAATGCTTTGTTGGCGCATAGTCCACTGTCGACAATCAATGGTGAATTCCGTCCCGGGATTGTTCATCGTATTGATAAAGACACTTCAGGGTTGTTAATGGTTGCTAAAAATGATCAGGCACATCGTAGTCTCGCGGCACAACTGAAAGCCAAGACAAATATTAGAGAGTATACTGCTTTGGTTCATGGTGTTATTAAAGAAGATAGTGGGAAGATTGATGCCCCGCTAGGACGATCACCAAAGGAACGCAAGAAGCAGGCAGTTGTTTCAGGTGGACGAAACGCAGTAACACATTTTTCTGTTATCAAACGCTACCATAATTACACGTTACTCAAGTGTATTTTGGAGACAGGACGGACTCATCAAATCAGAGTGCATTTAAAATATATTGGACATCCACTAGTTGGTGACCCGCTTTATGGTCCAACTAAAACGATTAAGGGTAATGGCCAGTTTTTACATGCTGGTAAGCTCGGGTTCAAGCATCCAAGAACTGGTAAAGAGTTGATTTTCGATGTGCCCTTACCAGAAATTTTTAGAAAAACATTGGACTATCTTGACAAACAAGATAATCTCTAGTAAATTAGTATCTAATCAAGGTCCTTTAAACATAGTCCCGTGAGGCTAAGAAGGCAGTGTCTTAATTGAACTCGGAATAAAGACAGAAGTCTACCACTTAGCCATTTGGCTAGGTGGCTTTTTTAATGGACAAATGACAAAAAGGAGAGGAAAAAATGGCTAAAGAAGTTGTTGATTCAATGGCAATGAAACGTGCTTTAACGCGAATGACTTATGAAATTATCGAAAAGAATAAGGGCATCGAGGACTTGGTAATTGTTGGTATTAAAACTCGAGGCATTTATCTCGCAAAGAGAATTGCACAACGTTTACAACAGCTTGAAGGGGCAAATGTTCCTGTCGGAGAACTCGATATTTCATTATATCGTGATGATCGTCACGATGCTGCGAGCAAGAATGAACCAATTGTTAATTCAGCAAAACTTGATTTTGATATTACTGAGAAACAAGTTATTTTAATTGATGATGTATTATTTACTGGACGTACGATTCGTGCAGCACTTGATGCATTGATGGATCAAGGTCGTCCCAAGAAAATTAATCTGGCAGTATTGGTTGATCGTGGACATCGTGAATTACCAATTCGTGCAGATTTTGTCGGTAAGAATATTCCTACATCACTTGACGAACAGATTTCTGTTGAGGTTGAGGAAATTGATGAAAAGGATTCAATCAAGATAGAAAAAATCTAATAGTTACGACCATTTAATTGACTCCAGAGAGAGCAAAAAGGTTGAAGAGCCAGCCCCTTAAATGAGGGACTTACCCTGACCTTATGCCGACCTGGATCAAGCAAGATTCAGGTTTTTTTGTATAGAAGGAGAATGAAGATGAATTTAAAGGAACAAAAGGAATTTAGGAACGATGAGGCTTTACTAGATATCAAAGATCGACCAAGTTTTGGTTATTGGCTGGTATTGTCGATTCAGCATTTATTTACAATGTTCGGGGCAACTGTCCTTGTACCGCTCTTAGTAGGAATTAATCCTAGTATTGCGTTGTTTAGTTCAGGAGTTGGAACCTTAGTTTATATAGTATGTACTAAGGCAAAAATTCCAGCGTATCTTGGTTCGAGTTTTGCCTTTATTGGAACAATGCAGGTACTAATGAAGACTGACGGATATCCTGCAGTTGCACAAGGTGCGATTTCAGCTGGACTAGTCTATCTAATTGTTTCCTTGATTGTCAGCCGTTTTGGTAGTAACTGGGTTAATAAAATTTTACCTCCAGTTGTTGTCGGACCAATCGTTATTGTTATTGGACTTTCAATTGCGACAACAGCAGCAACCAATGCAATGATGAATGGAACACATTATGACTTGAAATATTTTATAGTTGCAATCTGTACTTTATTAATAACAATTATTTTTAACATGTTTCTCAAAGGCTTTCCTAGTATGATTCCAGTATTACTTGGGATTGTCTGCGGTTATGTCTTAGCATTAGTTCTTGGGATTGTCGATTTCAAGTCGGTTGCGGAAGCAAAATGGTTTTCTCTGCCAGCCTTTGATGCAATGTTCGTCAACTATGATTTTAAGTGGTATCCGGCAGCAATTATCGGAATGGCTCCAATTGCTTTTGTAACAATGACTGAACATATGGGACATGTAATGGTTTTGAATAAATTAACCAAGCGGAATTTCTTCGAAGATCCAGGGCTACACCGCACGCTTTTTGGAGATGGACTATCATCAATTATTGCAGGGCTTGTTGGGGGACCTCCTACAACCTCATACGGTGAAAATATTGGAGTACTCGCAATGACAAAAGTTCACAGTATCTGGGTACTTGGTGGAGCAGCAAGCTTTGCAGTTTTGTTCAGCTTTATAGGCAAGATCAGTGCATTAATACATTCAATTCCAAGTCCAGTAATTGGCGGAATTAGCTTCTTGTTATTTGGAATGATTGCATCGAATGGCTTGAGAATCTTGGTAGACAATAAAGTAAACTATGAATTAAAGCGAAATTTGATTATTACATCAGTTATCCTAGTTATTGGAATTGGTGGAACTTACTTGCAATTAGGAAGCTTCCAATTGACAAGTATCGCGTTAGCAACAGTCTTTGGCATAATTTTGAATTTGGTTCTTCCTGAGAAAGCAGTAAGCGAAAGGTAGGAGATAAGGAATGTTAGAGCTAGAAAGTCACGTGAAGTTGCAGCATTTTGTAACAGTCAAGGAGCTACATGATGATCAGGTTCGGGCGTTGATTGAACGTGCAATTTATTTTAAGAATGGCGGAGCAATACCACAATTTGAACAACCTGTCTATGTCGTTAACATGTTTTTTGAGAACAGTACACGAACACATTGTAGTTTTGAGATGGCTGAACGTAAGCTAGGATTACAGATAATTCCGTTTGATCCTGCTGCCAGTTCGGTAAAAAAAGGCGAGACGCTCTATGACACATTGCTTTCCTTGAATGCGATTGGAGTTAATCTAGCAATTATGCGTCATCAGGAAAATGAATATTATAAAAAATTAATTGAACTTGAACCAATGCAAAAACTTGCGATTGGTGTGGTAAATGCGGGAGATGGTAGTGGGCAGCATCCTTCGCAGTCGTTACTGGATATGATGACAATCTATGAGCAATTTGGAACTTTTAAGAATATAAAGGTCGCAATTATCGGAGATTTGAGTAACTCTAGAGTGGCACGTAGCAATATGCAGTTATTAAAAAAACTCGGAGCACAAGTTTTTTTTGCAGGGCCAAGCTACTGGTATTCAAAAGAATTTGAAGAATATGGAGAGTATTTGGAAGTCGATAAATTGATTACGCAAGTGGATGTAGTGATGTTATTAAGAGTCCAGCATGAACGACATACTAAAGAAACAGGCTTTTCTGCTGTGCAGTACCATGAACAATATGGTTTAACACTTGAGCGCTATGGAAAAATGAAGAAAGATGCCATCATAATGCATCCCGGCCCAATAAACCGCGGGGTTGAGATTGCTTCAGAATTGGTTGAAGCACCTAAGTCAAGATTTGTTAAGCAAATGCAAAATGGTGTGTACATGCGGATGGCAATGCTTGAAGCAGTTATTGCAGGCAGACATTTGGGAGGACTCTAAAATGAATTTTTTACTTGAAAATGGGCTCGTATATCAAGCTGGTAAGCTGCAAAAAATGGATTTGCTTGTACAAAATGGGTTAATTACAGCTTTTGGACAAAATCTTGGACGACTGCTTGGAGATATCAATAAGATTGATGTTTCAAACAAATTGGTTTCTCCTGGACTCGTGGATGTGCATGTTCATTATAGAGAACCTGGTTTTACTTATAAGGAAACTATCAAAACAGGCAGTCTCGCAGCGGCACATGGCGGTTTTACAACTGTTTGCGCAATGCCAAACCTAAATCCGGTTCCTGATACGGCTGAACGCTTAGTGAATGTAATTGCCAAAAATAAAGCTGACGGTGTTGTTCATATTAAGCAGTATGCAGCAATTACTGCGGGATTAAAAAGTGAGCAAATTAATGATCTTGCCGCTTTAAAACAAGCCGGAGCATTTGCCTACAGTAATGATGGAAGTGGAATCCAGACTGCGGGAACGATGTATCAAGCAATGAAACAGGCTGCTGACTTAGGAATGCCACTTGTTGAACATATTGAGGATAATTCATTACTGAATGATGGAGTGATGAATGAAGGTAGTCGTTCACATGAATTGGGACTTCCGGGAATGCTCGGTCTGAGTGAATCATCTCAACTAGCACGCGACTTAATCCTTGCACAAAAAACTGGGGTACACTATCATGCATGTCATTTATCAACAAAAGAAAGTGTTGAATTGATGCGTTTGGCGAAGTCAAAAGGAATCAATGTAACGTGTGAAGTTGCGCCACATCACCTTTTACTGAGTGATGAGGATATTCCGAGTGATGATGCATATTTCAAGATGAATCCTCCGCTACGCGATGAAAGTGATAAAGCAGCTCTACTGGCAGGATTGTTAGATGGCACAATCGATATGATTGCTACAGATCATGCACCACATAGTCATGAAGAAAAAGTTGGTGGGATGTGTCAGGCATCTTTTGGAATAACCGGGAGTGAGACGGCCTTCACATTGCTGTATACACATTTTGTGAAGAGCGGTAAGTTAACGCTAGAAATGCTGTTGGATAAGATGAGCAGCGCACCAGCAAAAGCTTTTGGAATGAAGAATGCAGGAGAATTGCTAATTGGCAAGCCTGCAGACATAGCTGTGTTCGATTTAGATAAGGAATCCGAAATAAAAGAAGAAGAATATCTCTCAAAGGGGACAAATACACCTTTTACAGGTGATAAAGTATATGGCAAGACAATTATGACATTTGTTGATGGAAAGCTCGTTTATCAAAAGGAGGACTGAACTTGAAACGTTATTTGATTTTAGAAGATGGCAGCATCTTCAAAGGAGAAGGTTTTGGTGCAAATAGCACGACTACTGGGGAGGTCGTCTTTACGACGGGAATGACAGGTTATCAGGAAGCTGTTACAGATCAGTCTTTTGCAAACCAAATATTAGTGTTTACCAACCCTTTAATTGGCAATTACGGGGTAAATCTTGATGATTATGAATCAATCGAACCAGGATGCAAAGGCGTTATCTGTCATGAACTAGCACGAGTCTCAAGTAATTGGCGACAACAAAGTAGTTTTGCAGATTTCTTGGTACAGATGCAGATTCCTGGAATTACAGGGATTGATACGCGTGCACTAACAAAGAAGCTGCGCTCGGTTGGAACTATGAAAGGCAGAATTATTGATGCTACTGATAATTTTGAGCATGCTTTCTCACAGTTAAATGCGACGGTTGTTAATGAAAATCTTGTTGCACAGGTGTCAACAAGCAAACCTTATCCGAACCCAGGAAGTAAGCGCAATGTTGTAGTAATTGATTTTGGATTGAAGCACAGTATCTTACGGGAGCTAGCTAAACGCGATTGCAATACTATCGTATTACCTTATAATGCTACAGCAGAAGACATCTTCAAGTTAAAGCCGGATGGAGTCTTATTATCAAATGGACCTGGTGATCCTAAGTCGCTTCCTGGAGCCATCAAAATGATTCAAAAAATTGAAAAGAAATTACCGCTTTTTGGAATTTGCCTAGGGCATCAATTATTTGCACTAGCTAATGGTGCCGACACGTTCAAGATGAAATTCGGCCATCGTGGTTTTAATCATCCTGTTAGAGAAATTGCGAGTGGGAGAATCTGCTTTACCTCACAGAATCATGGGTATGCAGTGGCACCAGATTCTGTCGACAATAATGTAATGAATATTACGTACCGTGAGATCAATGATGGAACTGTTGAAGGACTCCGACACAAAAATTATCCAGCTTTTAGCGTGCAGTTTCATCCAGATGCTGCACCTGGTCCCCATGATGCAGTCGACATTTTTGATGATTTTATGCATGTAATTGATACGAGAAAGGATGAACGTAATGCCTAAGAGAACTGATATTCACAAAATTATGGTAATTGGCTCTGGTCCAATTATTATTGGACAGGCAGCCGAATTTGATTATTCTGGGACACAGGCTTGTATGGCACTGCGCGAAGAAGGATATGAAGTTGTTTTGGTCAACTCGAATCCCGCAACAATTATGACTGATACGGAAATTGCTGATCGTGTATACATTGAGCCACTGACAACTGATTCTGTTTCTCGAATTATCCGACAAGAATATCCGGATGCAATTTTACCAACGCTTGGTGGTCAAGTTGGGCTAAACATGGCAATGTCATTGTCCGAGACAGGAATATTGGATGAACTTGATATTGAATTGCTTGGGACCAAGCTGACGGCCATTAATCAGGCTGAGGATCGTGAATTGTTCAAAGAACTAATGAATGACTTAAACGAACCTGTTCCACCATCAAAGACTGTTAATACAACACAAGAGGCACTTGATTTCGCTGATGAAATCGGATATCCGGTAATTGTGCGCCCAGCTTTTACAATGGGCGGAACCGGTGGCGGACTTTGCGACAATAAGGAGCAGTTGGACCAAATTTCAGCCAACGGTCTGGATTTGTCACCAGTCACACAATGTCTGATTGAAAAAAGTATTACAGGATATAAAGAAATCGAATTTGAAGTTATGCGTGATCATGCGGGTAACACAATGGTTGTCTGCAGTATGGAAAATTTTGATCCAGTGGGAATCCATACGGGTGATTCGATTGTTTTTGCTCCAACACAGACACTTGCCGATCGTGAATATCAGATGTTGCGTGATGTCTCACTGCGCTTGATTAGTGCATTGAAGATTGAGGGGGGCTGCAATGTTCAGCTTGCTCTTGATCCGAATAGCTTTAATTATAATGTGATTGAAGTTAATCCACGTGTGAGCCGCTCTTCGGCACTTGCTTCCAAGGCGACGGGTTATCCCATTGCGAAGATGGCAGCTAAGATTGCAGTTGGACTGACTCTAGATGAAATCAAGAATCCAGTTACTGGAACAACATATGCTGAATTTGAACCAGCTCTTGATTATGTTGTGGCTAAGATTCCACGGTGGCCTTTTGATAAATTTGCGCGCGCAAACCGTAAGTTGGGAACACAGATGAAAGCAACTGGTGAGGTCATGGCGATTGGTCGAACTGCGGAAGAGGCATTGCAAAAGGCAGTTCGTTCACTTGAGATTGACGAAAAAGATTTGTTGTCTGATGAGGCACAAGCAGCTACTGATCAGAAGCTTGAAGAGAAGATTATGCATCCACAAGATGACCGCATCTTCTATTTGGCTGAGGCATTCAGACGAGGTTACACGATTGAAGAAGTTCATGAATTAACAAAGATTAATATCTATTTTCTTGATTTATTGAAGCATATTACAGAATTAGAAGTTGAAATCTGCAAGCATCCAAACGACTTAGAATCACTTGAAACCGCAAAAAGATATGGCTTTAGTGATCTGACAATTGCTAAACTTTGGAATTTAAAGGAAAGCAAGGTACGTGCCTTACGCAAAGAAAATAAAATAATTCCGGTGTACAAAATGGTTGATACTTGTGCAGCTGAATTTGAATCACAGACACCTTACTTCTATAGTACTTATGATCTGGAAAATGAAAGTGTTCCCTCTGATAGAAAGTCAATTCTTGTAATTGGATCTGGCCCAATCCGCATTGGACAAGGAGTCGAATTTGATTATGCAACGGTGCACAGTGTTAAGGCGATTCAAAAACTGGGATACGAAGCAATTGTAATGAATAGTAATCCAGAGACAGTGTCGACTGATTTCTCTGTTTCCGATAAGCTATATTTTGAACCGCTGACTCTGGAAGATGTTTTAAATGTTATTGAATTGGAAAATCCGCTTGGAGTAATCGTCCAATTTGGTGGGCAGACCGCAATTAATTTAGCAGCTGGTCTGGTTGAAAATGGGGTTAAAATTTTGGGAACAACAGTTGAAGATCTGGACCGTGCAGAAGACCGCGAATTATTCGATCAAGTTATCAATAATCTAGGACTTAAACAGCCAATCGGTAAGACTGCAACAACGCAAGCAGGGGTTCTAGAGATTGCCGCTGAGATTGGCTATCCAGTCTTGGTAAGACCTAGTTATGTACTTGGTGGACGTGCAATGGAAATTGTTAACGATGTAACTGAATTAAATGATTATCTTGAACATAATACAAGGGCTGCGATTGATCATCCAATTCTGGTTGATGCATATCTTGAGGGAATGGAATGTGAAGTTGATGCAATCTGTGATGGAAAAGATGTCTTATTACCAGGAATTATGGAACACATCGAGCACGCGGGTGTCCACTCAGGTGATTCGATGGCTGTATATCCGCCACAATCATTCAGTGAAGATATTAAACAGCAAATTGTCGAAGCAACTAAGAAGCTGGCTGTTGCTTTGAAGTGTGTTGGGATTATGAACATTCAGTTTATTATTCATGATCATGAGGCATATGTGTTGGAAGTCAATCCGCGAGCAAGTCGAACGGTGCCATTTCTAAGTAAAATTACAGGAATTGAAATGGCGCAAGTGGCTACTAAGGTAATCTTGGGACAATCGCTTAAAGAACTAGGTTTCAAATCTGGTTTGTATCCAGAGAGTAAGACAATTCATGTTAAGGCACCAGTATTCTCATTCAGTAAGTTGGAAGATGTTGATAGTTACCTAGGGCCTGAAATGAAGTCGACCGGTGAGGTAATGGGAAGCGACCATACTTTCGAGAAAGCATTGCTCAAGGCCTTTGCTGGAGCTAAGATGGAATTGCCTCTGAGTGGAAATGTCTTATTAACAATTGATAGTAGCGATAAAGAAACTATTTTACCGGTTGCGCAGAGATTCAGCCAAATAGGATATCGTTTATTTGCAACAAATGGGACAGCGGCCTTTTTGAAGGAACGTGGTTTGCATGTAATGACAGTGAATAAAATTGGCGAAGCTGGCAAATCTGACTTAGATATCTTGAAAATCATCAAGGAAGGCAAGATCCAGTTGGTTATTAATACAATGAGCCACGATCAAGAAGTGACCTCAGATGGATTCACAATTCGGCAAACGGCGATTGAACATAATATTCCCTTGTTGACCTCGTTGAATACAGCTGATGCTTTGGTGCGAGCAATGGAGAATCGTACTTTTGCGACTGACGTTATAAGATAGTTTTGACAATCGTTATATAAAGGTGGGTTATTTATGGAAGATTCTCGTTTAGCAGTTTCATTGCCTGGCTTGGAACTTAAAAATCCGGTGATGCCAGCCAGTGGATGCTTTGGTTTTGGCGACAATAAATTTGCACAAATGTATGATTTAAATCAATTGGGTTCGATTATCTTGAAATCGGTAACTTTGATTGAAAGAGAAGGTAATCCAGAACCAAGAGTGGCAGTTGTAGAAGATGGTGCTTTAAATGCAGTTGGTTTAAAAAATCCAGGATTATCGGTAATTTTATCACAGAAAATCCCTGAATTAAGAGCGAAAGTACCAGACCTGCCACTGATTGCAAGCGTTGCTGGATCAACCAAATCAGAGTATGTAGCAGTGGCTAAGGCATTGAGCGAATCAGGCTTAGTTAATGCAATAGAGCTGAATATTTCATGTCCAAATGTTCACGAAGGCGGAATGTTGTTTGGAACTGACCCTAAGGTTGCGGCTGAACTAACGAGAGCAGTCAAAGAAGTTACAAGTATTCCGGTTTTCGTTAAATTAACGCCTAATGTTACAGATATCGTTGAAGTAGCAAAGGTGGTTGCTGCTGCAGGTGCCGATGGGCTTAGCATGATTAATACAGCTTTGGGAATGAAAATCGATATTAAAACTAGAAAACCAGTTTTAGGTAATGGAACAGGCGGATTATCTGGAAGAGCAATTAAACCATTGGCTGTCAGAATGATTTATCAAGTAAGTCATGCTGTTGACTTGCCAATTATTGCTTCAGGTGGAATTGAAAATGCTGAAGATGTAATTGAGATGTACCTTGCAGGTGCACATGCTGTTGCGATAGGAACGGCACATTTTAAAAATCCAACTGCCTGCCTCGATTTAATTGAAGAATTACCTGCTAAGCTGGATGAACTTGGAATAACAAGTTTACAAGCTCTAATTGAAGAAGTTAGGAGTAATCGCTGATGCGAATTGAACGTCCGATTATTGCACTGGATTTTCCCGATCGCAATGAAACCGTGCAATTTTTATCCGAATTTCCCAAAGATGAATCTTTATTTGTTAAGATTGGGATGGAACTTTACTACAGTGAAGGTACAGATATGGTTAGAGAAATCAAAGCAATGGGACATGATGTTTTCCTTGATTTAAAATGTCACGATATCCCACATACAGTGGAAAGTGCAATGAAGGTTTTGGGAAAGATTGGAGTTGATTTAACAACACTGCATGCAAGTGGCGGTAGCGAAATGATGGCGGCTGCAAAATCTGGAATGCTGGATGGAAGCAATGGGAAACAAACTGCAAGATTACTGGCAATTACGCAGTTGACTTCGACAAATCAGCAAATGGTTGAAGAAGAACAATTAGTATCAGTCCCATTAAAAGAAAGTGTCTTGAATTATGCAAGACTGGCAAAAAAGTCAGGAATGGACGGGGTTGTCTGCTCTGCCCAAGAAGCGAGGATCATTGCTGCAGAAACTGGCAAAAACTTTTTGCGAGTAACTCCAGGAATTCGCTTAGCAGGGGGAGCTAGTGGCGATCAAAAGCGTGTGATGACACCAGATGAGGCTGCTAGAAATCAAAGCAGTGCAATTGTTGTAGGAAGAGCAATCACGCAGGCAAAGGATCGCGTCAAGACATATCAAACGGTTAAGAAGTTATGGGAGGATGCAAAATAATGAAGCAAGTAGCAAAAGACTTACTAGAGATTAATGCAGTGACCTTGTCACCTAATAAGCCCTTCACCTGGGCGAGTGGGATTAAAAGCCCTATCTACTGCGACAATCGGTTAACAATCAGCTACCCAAAGATTCGCAAGGAGATTGCTCGGGGAATTGCTAATTTAATCCGTGACCTCTTTCCAGAGGCGCAGGTAATTGCAGGAACTGCAACTGCAGGAATCCCGCATGCTGCCTGGATTGCCGCTGAATTGACTCTGCCAATGATTTATGTTCGGTCGAAGCCTAAAGATCACGGGCAAGGGCACCAAATCGAAGGGGTCGTTGAAAAAGGACAAAAAACAGTTTTGATTGATGACTTAATCTCAACAGGTGGGAGTGTCTTAAAGGCTGTTGAAGCTGCTCAAAAGGAAGGTGCAGATGTGATTGGTGTTTGCGGGATTTTTAGCTACCAGTTGGAGGCGGCAAAAGAGAATTTTGCAGCTGTAAACATACCTTTTGCAACGTTAACTAACTATAGCGAATTGATTGAAGTCGCTGCAGAGGAAAATCAAATTACGGCAGCAGACCGCAAGTTGTTGCATAAGTGGCGTGAAGATCCAAAGAGATGGCTGAGATAAGGGAAGTAACCATAGGCTGGACAAGTTCTTTTGTCGCAGTCTTTTTTTATCATCTTTAGACTAAGTCTAGTTTGCTTGCATGTATAACAAAAGTTATCTGTTAAAAATTATGAAGACGCAAAAATAACATTATTTTAGTACATTGAAGAATTTTACAACAATCACTGGATTCACAGCAACTTGAATTATTCTTAAAACTGACTTGTGCTTGCAATCTAGTGGTAAATTGAATAAACTGGTAACTAGACTAGAAGTACATTACTATTTTTTGAACCATGAAGCTAATTAGTATAAGAAATTAAAATATACAAAAACATGAGGAGTATTCATAATGATCTCAGTAGCAATGACTACATATAATGGTGAGAAGTATTTGAGGGATCAAATACAGTCAATTTTAAGTCAAACGTATCCTGTTGATGAGATAATAATTTGTGATGATGGATCCAAGGATAATACTATAAATATTATTAATGAATTTAAAGATAATCAAATAAAATTAGTCGTTAACAATCAAAATTTGGGCTATGTTAAAAATTTTGAACAAGCAATTGCTTCAACTCGTGGAGACTATGTATTTTTAGCTGATCAAGATGACATATGGGTTCCCGAAAAAGTTGAAAAAATGTTGACAGTCATGAAGGATAAAAAATGTAGTCTCCTGTGTTCAAATTTTGAATTGATTGACAGTAAGAATAGATCAATAGAAAATAAGGAAGAATATAATATTCCTTCCTTTGTGGAGAAGAAACATAGATATAGTTTATCAGTAGTTAGTTTTAATCGCTTACTGCTGGGAAATGTAGTGCAAGGATGTACTTACTGTTTTGATCAAAAAGTTAGAGAAAAGTACTTAGCAGTAAATAATCAAGAAGTTTTTCATGATTGGCAACTAATGTTGATAGCAGCTTATATTGGAGAAGTATTATTTTATGATCAATCTTTAATTCAATATCGATTACATGAAAAAAACACAATTGGTTTTAGTGAAAAGCAGGAAAAAATTAAGCTAGATATTAAGAAACCAAAAAAAATTCCTACAATGGTTAGCTTTTTTAAAGATGTTAATCGGGTTATGAAATTGGACATGTTTACTAAACTAAAAGTAGCTTTTGTATTTTATCTTAGACTCACATATCTTATTGCTAAATTACACTTGCCAATATAGTGAGAAACATTGGAGTAATATTTTTTAATTTTTTTGAGATTACTATATTATAAATAAAAGGTCTGCTAGATAATTCAAAATATAATTGATATTGAGTAAAAATAAGCAAATAATCGTTGTATATTTTGATTAAGAAGGAGAGTTATTGAAAATGAGCGTAAAAAAAATAATTCATGGGAGTGTTAGACGGTTAGACGCGTTTATTAATTCACCATATGATAACATGCTTAGGAGTCGAATTAAAAAAGATTTAAAATTATTGTTACCAGGAATTTTAAAATTTTGTAAAATATGGTTCCAAAGGAAGGACTATACACAAGTAAAATATAACTTTACTGTAGTTGTCATTATAAAAAATGAAGCACCATACCTTAGAGAATGGCTTAATTATTATCTATCTCTTGGTGCGGAACATTTTTATATATATGATAATGAGAGTAGTGATGACCCGTTGAGGGTTCTTGAATCGTATAAGACAAAGATTACTTACATAAAATTTAAGGGAATTGCACGTCAGATGGATGCATATAATGATGCATTGAATAGATTCGGACAATTTTCTCGTTATATGGCTTTTTTTGATGCAGATGAATTTCTTTTTATTGAAAATGAATCTCAAAATTTACTTCAATTATTAACTAAATATTTTTCTAAAGCAAATATTGGAGGATTAGCTGTTAATTGGCAAATATATGGATCTTCATTTTTACAAAAAAAACCCACAGGGTTATTGACAAATAATTTTGTGTATCGTTCAAAAAAAGATTTTGAGAAAAATCGTCATGTAAAATCAATCGTAGATCCAAGAAAAACTATTGGTTTTTTGAGTGATCCTCATGCGCCAATTTATTTACCGGGATATCATGCTATAAATGAAAAAGAAGAAGAAGTTGTTGGACCTATTCTCCCAGTGATTAGTACAGATATAATTAGAATTAATCACTACTTTACGAAATCTAAAGAAGAATTTTTACAAAAAAGGTCACGTGGTCGAGCAACAAAAAGTGGGCAAAGAAATATGCAAGATTTTATTGATCATGATCGAAATGATGTTTTTGATGATTCAATGCGAAAATATAATAACAACAACAACTTATATTAATAAATCGAATCGTCAAATCAAGCACAACACTTTGAACATGTTCATATATGTTAGTTTAATCAAAATATGGTAAGAGTTATATTGCTGAATGATAACCGAGAAGTTTTCGTGATTGTGGGTTAAGTGCATCCTTAATATTTTGGAATTTCGTTATAGTTAGCTGATGCAGCAATTGTCCTTTTGGGAATGAATTCACTAATTGTTTTTGACTTTTATTTGACCTGTACCCTCAGGACGAATATAGGTGTGCAGAATAAATATTTACAACTTTGTAGTTGAGGTTTTTCAATGGATTGGTACAGAACTTGTTTATTCGTTTATGTTTTTTGTGTCCAGACCTTATGTGACGTTGGGGGGCATAGGTAATTCAATTGGTACCCCATCAATATGCATTTTAAATCAATGAACAAAATGTCAATGCTGCGAACACGTGATTTACATCAACCAATTATGTAAGAAATTTCGATATTTTAATTAGCTAATTGTACTTCGAACTCAACGAGTTCTTCAGCAATCTGGCAGCCTATTTTGCCACCAGATTGCCGAGCCATAATTTGTTTACATTCATAAGAGTGTAGTTGTTGCCAATGGTGAAATGGAGGTCGGGGTCATGAAGACATTTCTTTCTTAATCCGTGGTGATTTGAGAATAAGTCTTTATGGTCTTTTGGTCTAGTCATTTAGGTGCTGCACTTAAATTTAGGAAATAGTTTCTTAGTGTTTGTTTGAGGTTTATTAGTTAATCGGCTATAATTACTCCCAGCCTAACTTTTAGTGAGTACTATAAATAGCTAGTTATTTTAAAAATCATTGAATTATAAGCAATTTATTTATATAGTCAAAAATACATAAAAAAACATAGAGGAGCAAGTTATGAAAGTTATTCGCAACTACTTGTATAATGCTGGATACCAGCTATTACTAGTAATTTTACCCTTAGTTACAGCAACATATATTAGTCGAGTTTTAACTAAGACAGGTGTTGGGATTAATGCATATACCAATTCAATTATTACGTATTTCATTTTGTTTGGAAGTTTAGGAATTAATTTGTATGGTAATCGGCAAATTGCTTATCAGCGAGAGAATAAATTAGAAATGTCAAGAACTTTTTGGGAAATTACAATTTTACGTGTTGTGACGGTGGTTTTAGCATATCTTGCTTTTTTTATTTATCTTCCTTTTAGTAACTATCCAACACTAATGATTTTTCAATCAATTAATTTGTTAGCAGTTGTTTTGGATATATCATGGCTTTATATGGGACTAGAAGATTTTAAAAAGACGGTTACGAGAAATACTTTAGTAAAAATTATTTCTCTAATAGCAATTTTTGTTTTTGTAAAAAATAAGAATGATTTAGGAATTTATATTATTATTCTTGGTTTAGGGGCCTTGCTGGGGAACTTGACACTTTGGCCTTTTCTCAAAGAAATTATTGTTAAAGTACCACTGAAAAAGTTGCATCCGCTGAAACATATTAGACCTTCTGTTATGCTTTTTGTTCCTCAGATTGCTGTTAGCGTTTACGTAGTCTTGAATAAGACGATGCTGGGTAAAATGACAAGTACAGTCAACTCAGGTTATTATAACAACGCAGATACAATTATTAAAACAGTTTTAGCTTTGGCAACAGCCACTGGAACTGTGATGTTGCCGCATGTTGCAAATGCTTTTGCAAATGGTCAGAAAGAAAAAATAAATCGAATGTTATACGATTCATTTGATTTCATTTCTTTTTTAACGTTTGCGATGATGTTTGGTCTTGCTGGTCTCTCATTACACTTAGGTCCTTATTTTTATGGAACTGGGTTTGGACCCGTAGGGGGGGCAATGTTATTAGAAACACCAGTAATTGTCCTAATTGGGTGGAGCAATGCAATTGGGACGCAATATTTGCTGCCAACGAATCATACGCGAGAATATACAACTTCAGTTATTGTGGGAGCTATTGTAAATATTATTTTGAATTTTCCTTTAATTTATTTTTGGGGATTGTCAGGAGCTATGATTGCAACTGTCTTTTCCGAAGTATGTGTAACGGGGTATCAATTATGGACAATCAGAAAGCTTGTTAGTTATCGCAAGTTATTTCAAAATGTAGGGAAGTATCTGGTTGCTGGGATTGTAATGTTTATTCCCGTTTTTAAAATCAATAACACTGTACACACAAGTGTATTTTCAATTTTTGCAGAAGTTGTTTTGGGAGCAGTTATTTACATTACAGTGATTTTGTTTTTAAAGCCTACAATCTTAGACAAATCTAAAAAAATTTTTAAAGAAAATAAAAATAAAAACGAAAAATGAGGAGATTTTAAATGGTAAATTACGTTGTTACATCACGTGACCCAGGAAAAATGGGTGGAAGCAAAGCTAAAGAAGATATTATTAAATATTTGAAACAGGAAAATTATGAATCTTTTAAAGTTAATCCATATCAACCAAATAAATTTTCCAAGCTTTTATATACACATTTTAAAATGATGAAGTTTTTTAAAAATAAGAAAATACAGAACTTAATTATGCAGTATCCAATACCTTCACAATATATGATTGAAAAATTTGTTTCAAAATTAAAAAAAAATCAAACAGGAAAATTTATTATTTGGATCCATGATATTCAAGGTCTACAAAATAATGTTAAGCTCAAAAAAGTTAAATGGGAGATTAAATTATTTAATCAAGCAGATATCCTTATTGTACACAATGAAAAGATGCGTATTTGGCTAGTCAATCAAAAAGTCACTGTGCCAATGATTGTATTGGGAATTTTTGACTATGATAATCCACAAGCTATTCAGAAGTTGCATTCTTATGAGAAAACTATTTGTTTTGCTGGGGCACTTTTTAAGTCAACTTTTCTGACCAAAGTAAAGACAAAAAATAAACTTTACACTTTTGGACCTGATATGCCAAAGCAACATTCGAAAAATATCATTTACGGGGGTCAATACTCCCCAGAAGAATTATCAAGGCACTTGACACAAAATTTTGGTTTAATTTGGGATGGACCTGAAGTTACAACTTGTGCAGGTACCTATGGGCACTATCTATTATTTAATAACCCTCATAAAACCTCGTTGTATATTAGCTCAGGAATACCAATAATTATTTGGAAGCAGGCAGCTTTAGCTGATTTTGTTATTAAAAATAAAATTGGAATTACTATTAATAATTTATCTGAGTTGGATAATGCTCTTGATAAAGTTACTCCTTATGATTACCAGTTAATGAAGGCTAATGTTGATGAGATAGCTAAAAAAATACGTGCGGGATATTATACAAAACAAGTTGTTGAGAAAATTAATAAAATTTAATTTTTAGATATAATTATGACTTTTTTATATTGATATTTGATTGAGTATGTATCTAACTTTGATTTGCCAGAAAGCTGCATAGGCGAAACTACTAAGATGTACTTTAAAATTTTAGTTTATGTTACAATCTATACTGGAAATTAAAAAATAATATTTATTTTTTTGGAGGACAGACATGAAGGGAATAATATTAGCCGGTGGGTCAGGTACACGCTTATATCCATTGACACGTGCGACATCAAAACAATTGATGCCAATTTATGATAAGCCGATGATCTACTATCCAATGTCAACATTGATGTTAGCGGGAATTAAGGATATCTTGATTATCTCAACGCCACAAGATGAGTCGAGATTCGAAGAATTATTTGGAGACGGACATGAAATTGGGCTACATATTGAGTATAAAGTTCAGCCAAAGCCGGAAGGATTAGCGCAGGCTTTCATTTTAGGAGCGGATTTTATCGGTGACGATAGTGTTTGCCTTGTTTTGGGAGATAATATCTATTATGGTGGCGGTCTTTCTAAGATGCTGCAGCGTGCTGCTGAAAAGGAACACGGCGCAACGGTCTTTGGTTATCATGTAAATGATCCAGAGCGTTTTGGTGTGGTTGACTTCGATAAGGACATGAATGCTTTATCAATTGAGGAAAAGCCGACACATCCGAAGTCACATTATGCGGTCACGGGTTTGTATTTCTATGACAATGATGTCGTCGAAATTGCGAAGAATATTAAACCGTCACCACGCGGAGAGCTGGAAATCACTGATGTCAATAAAGAATATCTTTCACGTGGAGCGCTGTCAGTTGAATTGATGGGTCGCGGTTTTGCCTGGTTAGATACAGGAACACATGAATCATTACTTGAGGCATCATCATTTATTGCAACGATTGAGAAGCGGCAAAATCAAAAGGTCGCATGCTTAGAAGAAATTGCATATCGCATGGGCTACATCAATAAAGAACAGCTAGCGGTATTGGCCCAACCATTGAAGAAGAATCAATATGGTCAATATTTACTAAGATTAGTGAGCGAGGGTTAAAAATGGGAAGACTTAAGATTACAGAAACAAAGTTACAAGATGTCAAAATAATTGAACCAGCGGTGTTTGGTGATAACCGAGGATTCTTTACTGAAAGTTATTCAGATGAAGACTTCAAAGCTGCAGGGATAGACTTCAACTTTATTCAAGATAATCACTCATTGTCAAGTCAAGCTGGTGTCTTGCGTGGTTTGCATTTTCAACGTGGTAAAGCTGCTCAAACGAAGTTAATACGGGTTGTCACAGGTGCGGTACTTGATGTGATTGTTGATGTTCGCAAGGGCAGTCCAACTTATGGCGAATCGGAAGGTTATATTCTTTCGGAGAGTAATCATCGTCAGTTACTTGTGCCTCGTGGCTTTGCACATGGATTTGTAACATTGACGGATAACGTTAATTTCTTATACAAGTGTGATAACTATTATAATGCACAAGCAGATGGTGGAATTGCTTTTGACGATCCAACCTTGGCAATTAACTGGCCAATTGATCTTGAAAATGCCATTCTCTCAGAAAAAGATAAGAAACACCCAACATTCAAGGAATTTGAAGCAAATAATCCGTTTGTCTACGGCGAGATATAGGGGGATTGGTCATGAAAAATATTATTGTGACAGGTGGAGCAGGTTTTATTGGTTCTAACTTTGTACATTACGTTGTTGATAACCATCCAGATATACATGTGACAGTTTTAGATAAGCTGACGTATGCAGGCAATCGGGAAAATCTGGCTGGATTACCAGCTGAGCGTGTTGAATTAGTTGTGGGAGATATCGTAGATGCACCATTGGTTAACTCATTGGTTCAAAAAGCAGACGCAGTGGTGCATTATGCAGCTGAATCGCATAACGATAATTCGTTGAAGGATCCC
Source organism: Lactobacillus sp. UCMA15818 (assembly GCF_030400225.1). Taxonomy (GTDB): domain Bacteria; phylum Bacillota; class Bacilli; order Lactobacillales; family Lactobacillaceae; genus Liquorilactobacillus. The sequence goes on from NZ_VJYB01000002.1 coordinate 283,433, forward strand.
ACACCATTTATTCAGACCAATTTGATTGGAACATATACATTGATTGAAGCTTGTCGTAAGTATCATGTCCGTTACCATCATGTTTCAACGGATGAAGTCTATGGTGATCTTCCGTTACGTGCAGACTTACCAGGTCATGGAGAAGGTATTGGTGAGAAGTTCACACCAGAGATGCCATATCGGCCATCAAGTCCTTATTCCTCAACTAAAGCAGGCTCAGATTTATTGGTCAGAGCTTGGGTCAGATCATTTGGATTACAAGCAACGATCTCAAATTGCTCGAATAACTACGGCCCATATCAGTACATTGAGAAATTCATCCCGCGCCAGATTACTAATGTTTTGAGTGGAATCAAGCCCAAATTATATGGAACTGGCAAGAATGTCCGTGACTGGATTCATACGAATGACCATTCATCGGCAGTCTGGACAATCCTGACAAAAGGGAAAATCGGTGAGACTTATCTGATTGGTGCAGATGGTGAACAAGATAATAAGGCTGTCATGGAAATGATTCTTGAATTGATGGGGCACGCAAAAGATGACTATGAACACGTAGCAGATCGTCCTGGGCATGATTTGCGTTACGCGATTGATTCAACAAAATTACGGACAGAATTAGGATGGAAGCCACAGTTCACAGATTTTCGTGAAGGATTAGCCGAGACAATCAAGTGGTACACGGAAAATGAAGATTGGTGGAAGTCAGTGAAGGCAAAAGTTGAGGCAAACTACGCAAAGAATGGTCAATAACATGCTGATTGAGAAGGTGACAAAGTGATACTAGTTACAGGTGGAAGTGGACAACTTGGTTCGGAATTACGGCACTTGTTTGATGAAAAGAAAGTCGAGTATCTTGCACCGAGTTCGAAAGAATTGAATATTACTGATGAGCAGAGTGTCTTGCAATATGTTCAGAAACTTAGGCCTACAGTAATTTATCATTGTGCGGCTTATACAGCGGTAGATGCCGCTGAAGATGAGGGCAAAGAATTAAATTACTTGGTTAATAAAATTGGTACTGAAAATATTGCTAAGGCGGCTGCAAAGGTTGCGGCGACTATTATATACATTAGTACCGATTATGTTTTTGATGGTAATTTAACTGCTGGTGAATATAAGGTTGACGCACAAACTAACCCGTTGAATGAGTATGGCAAGGCAAAACTTGCTGGTGAGAAAGCAATTCAAAATTTTGCAAGTAAATACTATATTATCAGAACATCATGGGTATTTGGCAAATATGGCAAGAATTTTGTTTTTACGATGCAGCGACTTGCAAAGCAGCATCCAAAGATAACAGTTGTAGCTGATCAATTTGGAAGACCTACTTGGACGAGAACACTTGCGGAGTTTATGACGTATGCAGTTGAAAATCACGCTGATTACGGGGTTTATCACCTCTCAAACGATAATGCCTGCACGTGGTATGATTTTGCAAGTGAAATCTTAAAGAATGACAAAGTTGAAGTGGAGCCACTAACAAGTGTACAATTTCCACAAAAGGCAACGAGACCTGCTCATTCGATTATGGATTTGAGCAAGGCAAAAGCTACAGGATTTGAAATTCCAACATGGCAAGAAGCACTTGCTAGAATGCTACAAAGTGTTGATAAATAAAAAGATTCAAAAGAGTGACTTAGCGCTCCTTTTTGGTAGGTGAATAAAAAATGCATGACTGGTTAGCAAAGAAAAAGTATATCACATATGTTGTAACACTCTAATGAATATAAAAAAGAGAAGGTTTTAATAATCTTCTAAATCATTGGAGTGTAAAAATTGAAAATTAAATATCATAAAAATATCAAATATAGTTACTATTACAGCTTTTTTTCTTTCTTTGGAGTAACCGGACTTTGGGTAATTTATCTGCAACATGCAGGGCTGACATTGTTTGAAGTCGGATTATGTGAAAGTATTTTTCACATTGGAAGTTTTTTGTTCGAAGTGCCAAGTGGACTACTAGCTGATCGCTTTTCTTACAAAACAGTCCTAATTGCAGGTAGGCTCATGTCAATTCTATCAGCTGTGATAATGCTACTTGCACAATCATTTTGGCTTTTTGCATTTAGTTTTATATTAAGTGCATTTTCGTATAACCTGCAATCAGGAACGATTGATGCGATGATGTATGATTCACTAATTGAGAGCAAGCAAACTTCGGATTTTCCAAAGATTATTAGTAAAACAGAGATTATTTTTGAAGTTGCAGATACAATAGGTGTTGTTATCGCAGGGTTCCTTGTACATTGGCATTTTGAACTAACCTATGTAATTGCGATTTTGGTTGGATTCTTGGCACTTATTTCAGTGTTGTTTTTGAAAGAGCCACTGAAAACTGCACAGATTCAAATCGATACTGAGAAAGAAGCAGAACTGACAATTAGTGAATTGATTAGGTCTTCGTGGCGCATTTTGAAGAAAGAGAAGTTCTTGCGTAACTTGATGATCTATCAGGCTATGATTGATTTGATTTGTACAAGTTACTATTATTACTACCAATCTGTTATGAAGAGTAATAATTTTTCTGGAGTCATGATTTCTGGAATTATGGTCATTTCTTCAGTTATAGCTGTACTCGCTATTAGTGTAACGCCAAGGATTACAAATCGTTTTAGCCAGCTTAATATTCTACGTTTTCTAATAGTACCAATCCTTGGGTTGATTCCATTAATCTTTTTTAGAAATGGGATAATTATGCTTTTATTATTCATGCTCCTCAAGGCATTAAGTGCGATCGTTGGTCCATTGTTTAGTAATTACTATAACAAATTAATTGAGTCAAAACAGAGAGCAACGTTGTTGAGTGTTGCAAGTGTAATTTTTTCAGCGTTTATGATCGTTCTATTTCCAGTTGTTGGATGGATGATTGATCAGGTTGGTTTTGCAATTGCATTTGGAATTATAGGAATTGTAATGGGTGTACTAGTGTGTAGTAAGAATATTATCCAGGCAATAAATAAATAACAAATATAAAAATGAAACGAGAAGTTATAGATGCGTATATCAGCGCATTATAGCTCCTCGTTTTTTTATTTTAAATTTACAATCGGACGGAGAAGTTTAATTTAATGGAAAATATTTTTCTAAAATAAATACTGGGATTGGACAAAGTTTGACTTTTGATCCAGTTCCCAGTAAAAAAAGATATTGTTTGTTTTATAGCATTTTAGATGGAAATGTCAGGCATATTTGAAAGAATCCATTGTTCTGCTTCTGGAGACCAAATTCCACCATGTTTAACTAAAATTTTACCAAGTTCAGAATTTGAATCAACTTTGGCCAGTTCAATTCTGTCGAATTTTTTTCCGGGATAGGTAAGCTTTTTCCCGCCGCCAATATCTGGCTGTGCCAAAGTTGTCTCAGCAGCAGAGTCGAGTCCTAAAACATGTGTGATTACTTTTGCAACATCTAATTTTCCACTGGCTATTATTTGAGCAGCCTTTGCTTCATTTTCTGCATTTCCTCCAGATGTTCCTGTAACATGTGTGAAGTTGTAGTGAACATCATAAAAATTCAGTGTTGCATTAAAGTCCTTGTTCATCGGGCCAGCAAATTGATTCAAGCAACCGTCTGGAGCCAATAATTTGCCTGCTAGAGTAACAATTGGAGAGACGCTGATCATTGAGAAGACATCATCGTAGCCAGCCCCATTAACTGCTGAAGATAATAACTCTTGTTGTTCACTGATAGATAAATTGTTTACGTTCAAAAAAATCATTTCGACTTCATCTGAAGGGTACAAGTGTTTAGCACGATCTAATTTTTCTTGATTAATATCAGTTATTACTAAAGTTTTTGGTTTGATATCTGAATGAATTGCGTAATCGATAGCAAGTAGCCCCATTGGACCGGTGCCACCAAGCATCAACATATTTCCACGTTCTTTAATTCCCATTTTGTGGTTGTAAGTATGTGGAATCAAATGGAATTGTGCATCAAACGCAGCGATTACACAACTTAAAGGTTCACACAAGGAACCTTCATAGTATGCCTGTCCATGGAAAGTAATCAGGCAATTCAAATCCATTACTTCTTTAGGAATTACGACAACGGTTGCATCCCCGCCAATATATGGATATGAATATCCTGGAACAAAGGGAGTATCATCGCGTGCTAGGTTTGGCTGGACAACATAGTCTTCACCTGCACTGAATTTCTGCTGTAAATTTTTACCGACCTTCAATATTTTGCCAGAAAATTCATGGCCAATCAAAACTGGGTTCTTAGCAAGGTTATTCGGAGTCTTTTTGTGATTTTCCCCCTCCTTGACTAATTTCCATGAAGACATACACATAGTATCACTTACGACCGTTGCCAAGATTTCATCTTCAGTGATAGCCGGTAATTCGAATTCTTCAATCCTTAAATCTTCTTTTCCGTATAATCTAAGTCCAATGCTTTTCATATTTGTATTCCACCCTTCATTTTTGTGAAATAAAGAAGTTATTATAATATAGCTTCCAACAAAATCATGATATCACTAAATTTCAGGGCTATTATTAAATAATATTAAAACTCACATTTGTGATAAAACTATTTTTTTAATTATTTTTGCGACCTCGTCAGTTGTTACAAGATAGTCAAGCAGCTGTGCATTCAAACAACCAATTAGAGCCTCAACTTTTTTCTCTCCAGCAGCTATGCCCACAACATTTTTTATCTTTCGTAATTTTGACAAACTCGCCCCAACAAGGTTTGGATAAATTTCCTGGCACTCATCACCATTGATTGAAAAGGATTGTGAGAGAACATCTCCCACCATTGATTTTTGATATATTTTTCCAGAACCATTTCTTTTGTAGAATTCGCGCCAATTATAGTTATCTGTCATTTTTGCACTACCTATCCCAACCAATGCAATGTCAACTTTATCCCACATCTGAACTGAATTACGATTTGTTGCTGTTGCTAAAATCTCTCTCATTGCTGATTCTGAATTAATAAAAACAGGAGAATCTAAGTAAAACATGGTGGATTGTGGAATTTTTTCGCACATCTGATGTACTAAATGGTTTGCCTGACATGAAATATCAAGTTGTCCCATGGGACTTCCAATCAGAGGGACAACTGAAACATTTGAAACTTGTTTTTCAAGTGAAAAATTCGAAACAGTGTTTTTTAATGTTTCACCCCAGGAAAGTCCGATAACACTACCGTTTTTGATTAGTTCATTTATAAGATTATTTGCAGATATTGATACGCTTTCTAGGTCGTCATTATACGAACTGTTTTTTTCTGTGGATGAGACAATGGCTTTTTTTAAATGAAAGTTTTGGCATAAAAAGTCTTCCAATTCGACTGTTTCCCTTTCTAACGGATTATTAATTGTAACTTTTACGATACCCATATCTTTAGCTCTCTTTAGTAGTCGGCTTATTTCTGTCCTATGAATATGCAAAAGATCGGAAATATTTTTTTGTGAAAGTCCTTGGTTGTAGTACAGATTAGAGATTCTGAGCAACCGTTCGATTTGTTTTTTATCTGAATATGTCATTATAAATCACTCCTTTTGAACATTTTATCACAAATGTGAGTAATTTAAAAAAGCGTTTACATATTTTAGAGGCGGTCTTAAGATATTGGTTGTAAAGGAATTAGAAAATTATTATGACTTCCAACAAGTCAAAAAACAGTTTTTTCACAAATGATAGAAGGAGGATTTAATATTATGGATTGGTTGAATTTGAAAGATAAAGTTTATATTGTAACTGGAGGATCATCTGGGATTGGGAAAGCAATAGTGAAAGAATTACTCAATGATGGAGCAAAAGTGGTGAATGCAGATTTAAAAAATATGGATTATGTGCATGATAATCTTCATTTTATAAAAACTGATGTGACATCTTTGGCACAGATAGAAAATACAGTTAAAGAAACACTGGATACTTTTAAAGATATCGATGGTGTCATTAATAACGCAGGAATAAATTTACCAAAACTCTTGGTGGATTTAGACGATCCTAAGGGAGAATATGAGTTAAATGAAGAGACATTCAATAAGATTTTTTCAATTAATGTAAAAAGTGTTTTACTCATGTCGCAAGCAGTCGCACGAGTACTAGCCAAGAAAAAAAGTGGAGTGATAATTAACATGTCCTCTGAAGCAAGCTTGGAAGGCTCCCAAGGGCAAGGTATTTATGCAGGAACAAAAGCGGCGATAAATGGGTTAAGCCGTTCATGGGCAAAGGAACTTGGAAAATACAATGTTCGAGTTGTTGGGGTCGCCCCAGGAATTATGGAGGCAACAGGTCTGCGCACTGAAGGTTATGAAAAAGCATTGGCATATACACGCGGAATTACTGTTGAAAAATTGAGAGAAGGCTATCAAAGTACAAGTACAACACCACTGGGTCGAAGTGGAAAATTGGGTGAAGTTGCAACCTTTGTAGCGTTCTTACTGTCTGACAAGGCAAGTTATATCACTGGTGTAACAGTCAACGTAGCCGGTGGAAAATCAAGAGGGTAGAAGGAGGAAGACCATGAAAGTTATTTTAATTGGTCATTATAATACAGCAATTAGTATGCAAAAAGCTGTTGAGATGATAGTTGGAGAAACTGAAGATTTTTATCCAATAACTTTTTTACCAAATGAAGGTTTAGATAGTTTGAAAGCTAAAATTGATGATTTATTGGAAAAGTTTGATAAGAATGAAGAAATTTTAGCAATTGCTGATCTCTATTCGGGTACACCATATAACGCAGTCGCAACAAGGTCTCTGGAAAACAAAATTACTGATGTTATTTCAGGGATGTCACTTCCAATATGTCTAGAAGTTGCAATGAATAAAAAGACAATGAGCGTAAAGGAGCTGGTAAATCTGATCTTACAAAATAGTAAAGACTACACAAAGGTATTGAGTAGGTCTTTAACGGAACAAGATGAGGAGGAATTCTAATGATAATAACATTGGCGAGGATAGATGATCGACTTATTCATGGACAAGTGACAACGGTATGGTCAAAAAAGTCAAAAGCTGACAGGATTATTATCGTTGATGCAGATGTGTATCAAGATGACATTCGTAAGACTTTATTAAAGCAAGCGTGTCCACCAGGGATGAAAGTCAATATTGTAAACGTCGCAAAAGCAATAGCAGTTTACAACAATCCTAAATATGCAGATGAAAAAGTATTCTATCTATTCACAAAACCGAGCGAAGTTTTGAACTTGGTCAAAGGAGGAGTTTCTTTAAATAATTTGAATATTGGTGGAATGCAGTTTAGAGAAGGGAAAACGCAAGTCACTAAATCTATTTCTGTTGATAGTGCAGATGTTGCGGCATTCAAAGAACTGGATAGTCTGGGTGTGCATTTAGATTTGCAGGTCGTTGAATCAGATCCGCATACAAATTTCATGGACAAAATTGCAGAAAAATTTAAGGAGTGATATTTATGTCTGTTATACAAATCATATTGGTCTTTATATGGTCATCTATTACGGGAGCAGGCAGTGTTTTGGATGAATTTCAAACACACAGACCCTTAATAGCTTGTAGTGTCATGGGAATTATTTTAGGTGATCCAGCAAAGGGCTTAATCCTAGGTGGGACACTTGAACTGATTGCATTAGGCTGGATGAATATCGGGGCAGCACAGTCCCCAGATTCAGCACTTGCCAGTACAATTGCTACTATTTTAGTAATTATCGGCGGGCAAGATATTCAAAAGGGGATTGCAATTGCATTGCCCGTAGCTGCCGCAGGTCAAGTATTAACTGTTTTTGCCAGAACAATTACCGTTATTTTTCAACATGCAGCCGTTAAGATGGCTGAAGAGGCAAAGTTTAATAAGATCATTGCACTGCATTTCTCTGCATTATTTGTTCAGGCTTTAAGGGTATCAATTCCAACCACTATAGTTGCAATATTTGTGAGCCCAGACATGGTAAAAACGATGTTGAATGCTTTACCGGCAGTTGTTACCGGCGGTTTGACCGTTGCGGGTGGCTTCATTGTGGTTGTAGGTTATGCAATGATTCTTAACATGATGAGTGTAAAATATCTGATGCCATTCTTCTATTTAGGTTTTGTTTTAGGAGGATACTTGAAGCTGAGTCTATTAGCATTTGGTGTTGTTGGGCTGGTATTTGCAATAATTTATGTCCAATTGAATCCAAAGTTTTCACTGCCAAATTTAAAAAACAATGCGAATGGAAGTAAGAATCTTAACCAAGAATCTGAATTAGCAGATGATGAGTTGGAGGACTAGGAAGGGGATGACTACGGTGAAAGATGAAAAAACAGACTTAACAAAAAAAGATATCATGCAAACGTTTATTTTTGAGAATTTTCAACAAGCATCTTTTAATTATGAGACAATTCATGGTCTGGCATTTTGTGTTGACATGATTCCAACAATCAGGAGAGTTTATAAGACAAAGGATGAACAGGTCAAGGCACTCAAGCGGCATTTAGTATTCTTCAATACAACACCAGCGGTATGCGGACCTATCGTTGGTGTGACAATGGCTTTAGAAAAAGGAAAAGCAAGTGGAGAAGATATTGACGAAAGTACGATTCAAAGTTTGAAAGTCGGGTTAATGGGACCATTAGCAGGTGTAGGAGATCCATTAATGTGGGGAACTTTACGACCTATTTTAGCAGCGTTGGGTGCGTCTTTAGCGCTATCGGGTTCGTGGTTTGGTCCATTAATCTTCTTCTTGGCATTTAATGGTGTCAGGCTTTCATTGAAGTGGTATGGCCTTCAAATTGGATTGAATCGTGGATTAGGGCTAGTAAAAGATATTTCAGGAAACTTGTTACCAAAATTAACTGAGGGTGCATCTGTTCTTGGCCTATTCATTATGGGAGTCTTGGTAAATAAATGGACGACTATCAATATTCCATTAGTAATTTCAAAAACGACAGTAGCTGGAAAAACAACGATCACAACATTGCAAAATATATTAGATGAACTCTGTCCTGGTTTGCCAGCGCTAGGATTAACAGTTTTAATGATGTATTTATTAAGAAAAAAGGTAAATCCAATTATTTTGATTTTTGCATTATTTGCAGTTGGAATTATTGGATACGGTTTTGGAATCTTAAAATGAATTTAGTTTAGGATGTGATTAACATGAATAGTAATTTTTTAGTTTTTATAGTTGGAATTCTTTTGACTTTAGCTGGTGTTTTAGCATATTTTAAGGAAAACAAAAATAAAAGAAATAATAATCATATGAAATATGTATATATCGTTGCAGGAATTCTAATTTTGATGACCTTATTGTGATTGGTGTTTATGTTCTAGTTATCATCCCAACTTATATAGATTTTATAAAATACATTTATTCATAACAAATAGAGGGCTGGCAAAACATAGTGACCCCCCAAAAAAACTTTTATAGTGTACCCTATAATCTGGACTATTATCTAAGTTATGGGGTATTTTATTACAATTAATTTTTAGAACAGTGGGTGTCTGATATATAATCATATGTGTAATAGAACACAATTTAAAAAAATGTTTTACACCACCTAATAGCTGTTCTAAAACCTTAATAATAAAATGTTTTTTGTAATTTGTGAAAACTATTGCTTAGAAAGTGAAAAGGTGCTATTATTCAAATGTAGAAAGCGTTTGCATTATAACTGTATTTGACTTCATAAGGAGGCATTTGATAATGAAACAACTTGAGAAGAGAGTAGAACCAAAGGCATGGGAAGGATTTAATGGTGGAAATTGGCAGTCAGAGACTGATATTCGTGATTTTATCCAGCAAAACTTTAAACAATACAATGGTGATGAGTCATTTCTTGAAGATGCAACACCTGCAACAAAGGCACTTAATGATCGTTTAGTTGCTTTAAAGCTTGAAGAACGTGCTGCTGGCGGGGTGCTTGATGCAGATACAAAGGTCGTTTCGACAATTACTTCGCATGGCCCAGGTTACCTTGATAAAAACCTTGAGAAAATTGTGGGACTCCAGACAGATAAACCGATGAAGAAAGCGTTGATGCCTTATGGTGGGATTCGTATGGCAAAAGATGCACTTGAGTCTTATGGCTTAAAGCTTGATCCAGAGATGGAACATTTCTTTACTGAATTATCAAAGACACATAATCAAGGTGTTTTTGATGCCTATACTCCAGATGTTAAGAGAGCACGTCACTACAAGATTGTAACTGGTCTTCCTGACGCATATGGTCGTGGCAGAATAGTTGGTGATTTTCCTAGAATTGCACTTTATGGAATTGATTACTTAGTTGCATCTAAACTAGATGACTTGGACAACTATGGTGATGGTGAAATGACAGATAGTGTCATCCAAATGAGAGAAGAAATCTCAGAACAGATTCGAGCACTCAACCAGATTAAGGATATGGCAGCATCATATGGCTACGATATTTCTGAACCTGCAACGACAGCTCAAGAGGCAATCCAGTGGCTTTATTTTGGTTATTTAGCGGCTATTAAACAACAAAATGGTGCAGCAATGTCAATCGGTAGAGTTGATACTTTCATTGATATTTTTGTTGAACGTGATATTGAACGCGGTATTTTGAATGAAAAAGAAGCACAGGAGTTAATTGACCAATTCACAATGAAGCTACGAATGGTTTCCTTTATTCGTACACCTGAATATAATTCATTATTCTCTGGTAACCCAATCTGGGCAACGTTATCATTAGCAGGGATGGGAATTGACGGGGAACATCATGTTACAAAGACGGCCTTTAGATTCCTCAATACTTTGAAGAACATGGGCGCTGCTCCTGAACCTAATATTACGTTGTTATGGTCACAAAAATTACCAGATACATTCAAACATTATTCAGCTGAAGTTTCAGTTGAGAGTTCAACCATTCAATATGAGAATGATGATTTAATGCGTAAACAATGGGGCACTGACTACTACGCAATTGCTTGTTGTGTATCAGCACAACCTGTGGCAAATGGAATTCAATATTTTGGAGCACGTGCAAACCTTGCTAAAACAGTTCTTTACACAATTAATGGTGGTAAAGATGAGATTGGTAAGGCACAGGTTGGGCCTGCCTACGAGCCAATTTCATCTGAATATATTGAATATGATGAATTTATGAAAAAATTTGATTCAATGCTTGATTGGTTAGCTGATGTTTATGTCAATGCATTAAATACAATTCATTACATGCATGATAAGTACTACTATGAATCAGCTCAACTTGCACTCAAAGATACAAATCTAGATCGGACTTTTGCAACTGGTATCTCTGGCTTATCTGTTGCAGCAGATTCAATCTCGGCAATCAAGTATGGTCATGTGAAAGTTATTCGTGATGAAGATGGAATTGCAGTTGATTTTAAAGCAGACAATGATTTTCCACGTTATGGCAATAATGACGATCGTGCTGATGAAATTGCAGTTTGGCTGGTTAAATCACTTTACACGAAGATGAATAAGCATCACCTATATCGTGGTTCAAAGTTGTCAACTTCTGTTTTGACAATCACATCAAATGTTGTTTATGGTAAGAATACAGGGACAACACCTGATGGACGTCAAAAGGGTGATCCGTTTGCTCCTGGTGCTAATCCAGCATATGGGGCAGAAGAAAGTGGAGCATTAGCTTCATTATTGTCAGTAGCTAAGCTTCCTTATCAATATGCAACAGATGGCATTTCAAATACCTTTGCTGTAACACCAACAACGTTAGGTCATGATGAAGAGCTGCAAAAAGATGCTTTAGTTAATATGATTAATGGATATATGAAGAACAACGGACATCATTTGAATATCAATGTCTTCAAACGTGAGACATTGCTTGATGCTCAAGCTCATCCTGAGGAGTATCCAACATTGACAATTCGTGTTTCTGGTTACTGTGTATACTTTGCAGATTTAACTAAAGAACAACAAGATGATGTTATTTCAAGAACTTTCCATCAAAGTATGTAATGCAAGTAGTGAAAGCTTTTAAATAGATAAATTCAGCACTTGAATGTGATGAGATCAAAGGATTGGGCGGGTGCGGTGCCACAATCCTTTTGTCTTTCTAGGCAGTAAGAGGAGGTAAGATAGATGGTACAAAGGCAAATGCATGAACGCAAAGTTCCAATGCGTGATGGTAAAATAATTGGGTATGTACACTCAACTGAAAGTTTTGGTGCAGTTGATGGACCAGGTATTCGCTTTGTTGTCTTTATGCAGGGATGTAATATGCGTTGTCAATTCTGCCATAATCCTGATACATGGCGTAAGAATGTTGGGGGTGAGATGACAACAGATGAAATCCTTAAGATGGCACTTCCATATCGACAATTTTGGGGTGAAAAGGGTGGAATTACACTTAGTGGCGGCGAAATAATGCTTCAGACAGAATTCGCTTTGGAACTATTTACTAAATGCAAGAAATTGGGTATTAACACTTGTCTAGATACGTGTGGACAACCATTTACTAGGCGCCAGCCATGGTTTGACAACTTCAATGAGTTAATGAAAGTTACGGATATCTTATTGATGGATATCAAGCATATCAATTCTGACGAACATCGTAAACTTACAGGATTTAGGAATGAGAATATCTTAGATATGTGTCAATACTTATCAGAGATTGATAAACCGGTTTGGATACGTCATGTTCTGATTCCTGAGAGAACCGATTATGATAATTATTTAGCACAGTTGGGCGATTATATTAAAACGCTACACAATGTTAAAAAAGTGGAGGTACTCCCATATCATACGATGGGGGTCCATAAGTACAAGGAGATGGGTATTAAGTATGACCTTGATGGTATTGAACCCCCAACACCAGAACGTGTAAAAAATGCTGAGAAGCTGTTGCATGTTGCAGATTATCAAGGATATTTGGAGTAAAAGTATAAGTTTGAGCCGATTTTAATGTAATTGTTTATGGTCAATCGAAAAAGATGTGAGTATGACATAAGCGAAGTACCTCCAAAACTTGGATATACAAATCAAGTTTTGGAGGTACTTTTTTGATATACAGTTATACCTACAATTTTAAGCTAAAAGTAGTTAAAGAATATTTAAATAGTGAAAATTCATTATGAAATATAAAATATCGAGGACTTTGTTATGAATAATTCAAGGTTAGACGGAGAATTTTTATTTTGTATGATTAGCAAAGAAAATATAATTTAGATAAAATAGTATTCGGTAAATTAATAGTAAGCATGAACTCATGCAAACGAATCATTATCATTATTCTTAACGCGAATATATTCAATCTGTTTAGCAATGTTATCTGCAAAATCTTCATTGACGATATTTGACAAGAATGCCAGTGACATGTCAATGCCAGCGGATACACCTGAAGAAGAATAAAGATGGTCATCAATGATCCAACGAGCATTTTTAATCCAATTAACTTGAGTATTAATGCTTTTTACCCAGTTAAAAGCTAATTTGTTTGAAGTTGCTTTTTTATGATTCATGAAATGCGTAGCCGCTAGTAAAGCAGAGCCTGTACAAACAGTTAGACAATATGTGGCTTCTACTGCCAATGATTCAAGATTTTTAAGAAAATCAGTATCAGTTACTAAGGTTCTTGTAGCTGGTCCACCTGGAATTAGTAATACACCTTTTTTATTGATGTCAGATACTGACTTAACATCTAAGCGGATTTGATTGTAACTCTTGATTTTTTGAGATTCATCAAGTGTAAATAAAGTTACCTGAAATCCATGTGCATGCAAGAATACTTCCATCGGTCCAAAAACATCAAGAGGTTCGAAGTTGTTGAAAAGTAAAATATTGATATCTATTGTGAGCACCTCCAAGTTAATATTGTTAGTGAAAAATAATTTGAGTGAAGAAGTATTAGGAAAAATTAAATTGAATATATGTATTTTAAAGCTAGCTTTATTAGAGTTTCGATGTAAAGCGCTCTTCAATAGTGGTTCATTCAAATTTTAACATAGAGTATTAATAAATCAATAAATATTAGTATTTCTCGACTTACATCTAAGTAAGATGAAGCAAAGGACATATTATATTGAGCTTTGAGGGCATGCCTGAAAAGCTAAATCATAAATTCTATTTTGATATAGTTTCATAACTGATTGATTTTTTACAAGAAATATTCTATAAATTAAAGTTGTTCATCTAGTTTTGAATTATTAAAAAACTATATTTGAAATTCTTTGAAAATGTTTGTAAAGAAAATATTTATGGGTAATTAGAGAAATAAAATAAGTTTTAGTGCAATAAATGTTATTTATATAACTTATTGGTCTACACCACTTTACATATAGCTAAGCAATGTTACAATTTCTTACATCTAATATAAGCAACTCACCTATGTATTTAGCTGAATATTTACTATTTCAGTAAAACGAGATACTATTAAAGTTGGTTTGCATAGATGATAGGCTAATCAGATAAAAAGGGGGAATTTTAAATGGGGACACCAAATATTATTTTAACTAGAATTGATAATCGTTTAGTACATGGGCAAGTCGGTGTTGTTTGGACTTCTTCAATTGGTGCCAACCTTTTGTTGGTAGCAAATGATGCTGCGGCAAAAAGTGAATTGCAGCAAGAATTAATGTCAGCAACAGCAGAAACTTCAGGTGTAGGTATTCGTTTTTGGTCATTGGAGAAAACAGCCACTACAATTGAAAAAGCTAGTCCAAGACAAAAAATCTTCTTGATTGTTAAAACTCCGCAAGATGCACTGAACTTAGTGCAAGGTGGGGTTCCAATTACCGATTTAAACGTTGGTAATATGCATTACAGTGAAGGTAAGGTACAGCTTACAAAGAAGGTTTATGTTGATCAGAATGACAAGGATTCATTTAGCAAGTTGGTTGATTTAGGGGTAAATGTTTATATTCAGGATGTTCCAGAGGAGAGAAAAATTGCAATTAAGGATGTGATTTAAATGGCAATTACTTTAACACAGGGGATATTGATAGCAATTTTTGCTATTATCGCCGGAATTGATTTTTGGTTAGAGGGTTTTTACATATTTAGACCTATGATCGTATGTACAGTTACAGGATTTCTGATAGGAGACCTGAAACTAGGTATAATTGCTGGAGGATTAACTGAACTTGCATTTGCGGGGTTAACTCCAGTTGGGGGGACTCAGCCGCCAAATCCTATCATGGCAGGAATAATGACAGTTGTTATCGCACATACTACAGGACACAGCCCAGCAACGGCAATTGGCTTGTCGTTGCCATTCAGTATTTTAATGCAATATATAATTTTACTTTGTTATTCAATTTTTTCTGTTTTTACGAAGAAGGCTGATGAGTATGTTGCAAAAGGAGAGTTTCGTAAATTTGGAATGATTGTGCTCTTGCCAACTGTATTAGTAGCATTAGCATATAGTGTCTTCTCATTCTTAAGTGTGTATGGAGCACAGGGATTAATGAAGACATTGGTTAACTCAATGCCCACTTGGTTAAGTCACGGATTTACAATTGCTGGGGGTATCTTGCCGGCCGTAGGTTTTGGTTTGTTGCTCAAGAGCATGTTGAAAGCAAAATATGTTCCATATCTATTATTAGGCTTTACTGCTGCATGCTTCATTAAATTCGGAAACTTAATGCCTGTTGCAATCATTGGTGCTTCTCTTGCTTGGATAGAATATGGCAGAGAGAAAAAAGAGCAAGATGTAAACAAGAAATTCAAGAACATGGAAAAGTCGCTTGAAGATGTTGGAGGTGAAGAAGATGGAATCTGAGAAGAAGGAAAGAAATAAACTCAGTAAAAGAGATATCACTAAACTGGGACTGTTATCATTATTTAACCAGTCAGGAATGAATTATCAGCGAATGCAAGCTGATGGTTGGACTTTTGCGATGATTCCATCATTAAAGAAAGTATACGGTGCGGATAAAAAAGGACTCATTGAAGCGGTAAAAGCTAATTTACAGTTCATAAATACTAATAATTATGCTGCTCCTTTGTTGATGGGACTTGAAGCTTCACTGGAAGAAAATGGTGAAGAACGCTCAACAATTGATGGTTTACGTGTGGCCTTGTTTGGTCCAATTGCTGGAATTGGTGATGCGATTACTTGGTATACGATTTTACCAATTGTTGCTGGTGTAACGGCTTCTTTTGCAAAACAAGGCAGTATTCTTGGCCCATTAGTCTTTTTCATAGTATATGTTGCGATGTTTTTGGCAAGAATTCCAATCGCTCATTTAGGTTATTCAGCGGGTACTAAGGCTATCTCCAAGATACATGAGAATTCCGCGATTGTTGCACATGCTGCCAGTGTTCTCGGATGTACGGTTATTGGAGGCTTGATTGCAACTTATGTTCAAATTGATGTAGTTACCAAGATACAGGTAACATCCTCCCACTCAATTTCGATACAAAAGGAATTCTTCGATAATATTTTTCCAAATATTCTTCCATTAGCCTATACATTTTTACTATATTGGCTGTTGAAAAAGAAGAATGTTAATCCTGTTACATTGATAATTTTAACATTTTTCTTAGCAATTCTATTTTCATGGATGGGAGTTCTTTAAAGATGCAAATTATTGTAACAGGACATGGTAATTTTGGAACTGGAATTGAATCAACAGTTAAGTTGCTTGCAGGTTCAATTCCTAATGTTAGGTATGTTGATTTTTCTGCTGATATGAATGAAGAAAAACTTGCTGCTCAATTTGAAGAATTTCTGAAAAAAGATTCTAAAGCAGTTTTCTTCTGTGATTTAATTGGTGGTACCCCGTATAAACAAGCAGTATATAAGAAAGAAAAATATGAAGTTGCGGTCGTTGCAGGATGTAATGTGGGGTCATTGTTGGAAGTCGGGTTGCAAACCGATTTAACCCAAGCCAGTGATGTACATGAGATTGCACAGAATTTAATTGTGGCTGCAAGAACTGGAATTCAGGAATTTGGTGTCAGAGAGACTCAAACGTTGGATGAAGCTGATGAGGATGGCATTTAGAAGTAGCAAAGTGCATTGTTTTGCATAATACAAGATTTAAATATAAGGACTGAGTCAAAAGTTATCTTCGGCTCAGTCCTTTGGTCTAATTATTTGTAGACAAACATAAGACGAAAATAATTCTCCATAAAAATATTTAATTTAAAATTGACTTTTTATTGTAAGTACCCCGAATTTTGTTTATTATTAATATAGAAATTAAATATGAAGCGTATGGATTATCAGACTACAGCGAATAATATTTAACGATTAATAATGGAGGGGAACTAATGTATGAAGACAAAACAAGAGAACATTTTTTCTTCAAAGACGCTCAGCTATTTTCTGCAGTTAGCTGAAACAATGAGCTATACACAAGCTGCGCAGATTTTAGGAATTACTCAACCTGCATTAACGCAACAAATAAAAAAGCTAGAAAGAACAGTTGGAGCACCATTATTTTATTCCGTTGGTAAAAAACTGCACTTGTCAGATGCAGGGTATACAATGTTAGATGCGACCCATCAAATTTATGAAACATTGAACCGTGCAGCTGATGAGATTCAGCAATCAACCAGTGCTGTTCAGGGGGATATCAGTGTCGGAATTCTAGCTTCAGTGGAAGATCATGTTTTTACTCAATTCGCAATTGAATATTATAAGCAGCATAGTGATGTAAAAATTATTTATCATATGTTGACTCGCAAAGAGATTTGGGAACTTCTTGAGAGTAATAGTATTGATCTAGCAGTAATGTATCTGCCGGATGATAGTATTAAGAATTGGAAACCTTATGAATCGAAGAAGATTATCGAAGAAAATTTAATTTTTTTGCATAGTGAAAACGAGTTTTCAAAGAAACGGCATATCAAATTACACGATACATTGAATCGTGATTGGGTTACATACCCTCCAAAGTATTATCTGAATGGGACGCTACTTGAGACATATAAGAATGCATTGGTTGATAAACCGCACAGTGTTGCTCATTTTGCAACTCCAGAACAAATCTTTGAGTTTGCACAAGCAACAGGTGTTAACACAGCGTTACCGACATCATTTGTGATTTCGCATCAAAATGAAAATGAGAAGAAATTAAGTGAGGCTCATTTTGATCCAGAAATTACTTTTGATTTATCGTTTGTTTTTCGCAAGGACAAAGATCAAATTCCACGAATTGCGAGTTTTCTAGCAAGTTTTGATGATTTTTTGAGCCAAAAAAATTATATTTCACGCTTGACAGAAATAAGCAATCAAGGTTAAATCAGATTAGAGAATTAAATTAAGTAAGAATGGAGATTTTTTTGATGAAAGAACTTGTTTTTGGCCACAAAAGTCCAGATACAGATGCAATCGTTGCTGCTAAAGCTTTTGCATACCTGCAAAATCAACTTGACTCAGATATAGATGCAGAAGCTGTTGCATTGGGAACACCTAATGAAGAAACAAAATTTGTGTTAGCACATTTTGCTACAGAGGCACCACGCGTGGTAACAGAGGCTAGCAAAGAAGTTGATGCTGTAATGCTTGTTGACCATAATGAGGCCCAACAAAGTATTGCCGATATTAAAGATGTAACAGTCACACATGTTGTTGACCATCATCGCATTGCTAACTTTGAAACAGCTGCTCCACTATATTATTATGCTGAATCAGTTGGCTGCACAAGCACAATTATTTTAAAGTTATTCAAGCAAAATAATGTGAAAATACCTGCCAAATTAGCTGGGTTGATGCTGTCTGCGATTATTTCAGATACCTTATTATTCAAGTCACCTACAACTACACCAGCTGATGAAGCAGCAGTTAAGGAATTGGCTAAGATTGCGGATGTTGATTATGAGACATATGGTCTAGAAATGCTAAAGGCGGGGACTAACCTAGGCAGTAAGTCTGAGAAAGAATTAATCGATGCAGATGCTAAGTCATTTGAAATGGGCGGTAAGACTGTTCGCATCGACCAAATAAATACTGTTGATCTGACCGAAGTTTTTGCACGCGAAGCTGCTTTGCGTAGTGCAATTGAGGAAGAAAGCAAAGCCGAAGGATATGATTTGTTCTTACTGATGGTTACAAATATCCTCAACAGCGATACACGTTTACTCGTTGTCGGTGAACCAAAGGATGTTGTTGAAAATGCTTTTGCCGTTAAGTTGGTAGATGACAAGGTAGATCTTCCAGGTGTTGTTTCACGTAAGAAACAAGTTGTGCCTCCACTGGAAAAAGCATTTTAATTAATTGTTAAAGTCTAATAAATTAAATGCAAGGATAATTGTGATGATTATTTTTGCTTTTTTTATATTAAAAAAATTTAATTGTGAAGGAGTTGTGTTAAATGATTGATTCTTCGTTTACCCACGAGATTATTAAACCAACCAATCCTTTGTCAGTCTGGATATACTTACATAATGAAAAAAATGTGACTTATATTGCTCCACATTGGCACCAGGGCATTGAAGTATCATACACTGTTTTTGGAATAGTGGACGATTTTGTTATAAATCAAACGCATTTTAAAACGAGTGGCGGTAAAATATTAGTTATTAATTCGCAAGAGGTACACAGTGTTTATGCAAGAAAAGGGAGTGAAAGTGAAGCAATCTCAATTATTTTTCCATACTCATTTGTTAACAGACTATATCCGTGGATTGAGAATCAGTTTATTGATATTAACAATACAGAGAGATTTAATTCAATTAAAAGTGAAGCTTATATTAAATTACAAACCAGTTTGTTTAAAATGTATCAAATAATGAAAAGTGATGATGGCTATAAAAATTTAAAATTAGAGGCAATTAGTATTGAAATTTTGCAGCCGCTTGTCCAATACTTTACTAAATCAAAGAGTGAATACAATAAAATGTATGGTACAAAAGATTTTGTTGTAAATAGAATTCAAATAATCACAAAATTTGTTAATGAAAATTACTATAAAAAAATAAGCCTAGATGATATTGTGTCTAAGGTTAATGTATCAAAGGAGTACTTAACAAAATTTTTTAAGAAATATATGAACTTGACAGTAGGACAATATATTACAAATGTTAGGGTTCAAAAAGCTTATTATGATATTCTCGGAAAGACAGGAAATTTAACGCAAATTGCAAGTAAAAATGGTTTTTCAACAACTAGAGCAATGAACAAAGCATTTGTACGGATATATGGAAAGGATGCACACATGATTTATAAAGAGGATAATAAATGACAATTATTAAGACTAGATAGAGCTATCTGAAAGCATAATTATATTTTAAAATGAAAGCGCAACCAAAAAAGGAGGAACAAAGTATGTCAAAGAAAAGCGCTTTAGATATAATCAAGCAAATCAGGTTGGATTGGAAAAAAGGAGATGATGAACGGGATGCTGGATTACCCAAAGAAATTGACGGAGTAACACGGATAGATAACATTGTTTATGGACCTGATTCAAAGTGGAATCTGCTAGATATTTATATACCACAAAATGTTACTGGTAAAATACCAGTTATCATTAATATTCATGGAGGCGGATGGTGTTATGGTACAAAAGAAACCTATCAGTTTTATGGTCTCGGGATGGCTCAAAGAGGTTTTGCCTTTGTTAATCCTAATTATCGTTTGGCTCCTGATGTTGTTTTTCCAGCAGAACTGAATGATGTGAATCGCTATATTCATTGGATTGCTGAACACGCAGATGAATATGGACTGGATAAAAGTAATGTTTTCTTGATGGGAGATAGTGCTGGTGGTCAGATGGCCGAACAATACATTGCAATTATAAAAAATGAGGACTATCGAAAAAAATTTGGGTATAGATTGACAGATTTAAAATTTAGAGCACTTGCTTTGAATAGCGCTGCTACTTTTGTATTAGATCCCGGAGTGATAAATGGTGCAACGGCAGGATATTTTACAGAGGAGGTAGTCAAAGACAAACTAGATATGTTAGATACAGAAAAATATATTACTAATTCTTTTTTACCAACCTATATTTCAACCGCGAATGAGGATTTTATCAGAGGATTATCAATCAAATTTGATAACTTTTTGACAGCACTTGGGGTGGAACATGTTTTTAAGGAATACGGTGATCAGAATAATCCCAGAGCGCATGTATTCTTAATCAATCAAAAAGATGAAGTTGCAAGGCAAGCTAATGATGATGAGATTAACTTTTTTAAGAAATTTATTATCGAATTACCGTTGAGCGGGAGGGAATAATATGAAGAATGTCAAAGATAAATTAGGTTTCAAAGTTTCACTGTTGTCTATTTCGCTGTTTTTAATGATAGCTCCACAGATTTCTTCTGCCCTACCGTTGATGTATCACGCGTTTCCAGGAGTTAGTTCGGCCGGAGTTGATACTTTGGCGACCATTCCTAATTTTGGAATAGTGATTGGTCTGTTGATTAGTCCCTTTATAGTACGATTTATAAGTGCTAAACCAACAATTATAATTGGTTTGCTAATCACACTAGTTGCAGGAACATTTCCAATGTATTCAGATGAATATGTGGCAATTTTAACTTCAAGATTATTATTAGGTTTAGGTATAGGACTTTTTAATTCTTTAGCAGTTAGTCTTATTCCTGAGTTCTACAAAAATGATGAAGAAGAATTGGCAGTAATGATTGGTTATCAAAATGTAATGGGGAGTGTTGGTGCAGCACTTGCATCATTTCTTCTCAGTTATTTAGTTACTATCAGCTGGCATGCTGCCTTTGCAATTTATTTTTTAGTATTACCATCACTGATATTGTTTATTTTATTTGTACCACTTTCAAAGAATAAGAATAACGTAGCTAGAACAAAGAAAGATGTTGCAGAGAAACAAAGTATAAATGGGAGAGTAGTTCTGATTTCATTATTAATGTTTTTAATCTTTATGTTTTATATGCCAGTCTCTTTTGCCTTGCCAGGTTTCATTGTTAGTGAAAAAATCGGAACATCTAGTACTGCGGCTTTAATTGCAGGAATATCAACATTGGTAGGAATTCCTATAGGTGCAAGTTTTGGGTTTTTCTTTAAAAAGCTGCATGATAAAGTTTTTCCACTAGGTTTTGCTCTTGTTGCATTTGGTTTTTTGTTAATAGCCATGTCTCATAATTTTGCATTATTATTCATTGCTGTAATTATACTCGGTTTTGGATTCGGTATAGGTGTTCCATATATGTACACTTGGTTAGATTGGGCAGCACCATGGAATTCAATTAATTTAGGAACAACAATTGTACTGGTTCTTGTCAACATTGGCTGTTTCATTTCACCAACGGTTATTAGTGCCATTGAAAGTGTATTTGGCATGAGTTCTGCACGTGATATCATGATTTTGAGTGCGGGTGCATTTGCACTAATATTTATCTTTGCATTAATGCATTATGTTGGGGTCCATAGGCAGCAAAAGAACTCTAATTGAATATTTTCTTATTTTTCAAGATTAAACTAGAGTAATGAAGATAAAAATATTTGAGAAAGAGGAGAGAAAAAATGCGCAACTATCTTAGTATTGATATTGGTGGAACTGCAATAAAGTATGGACTAATTGATCATTCTGGTAATCTTATTGAAAAAGGTACAGTGGATACTCCACAGAATTTAGAGGAATTCAAGCAATCTTTAATAGGAATTATTTCTATGTATAAAGAAAAGGTGTATGGGCTTGCTTTCAGCGTCCCCGGCAAAGTTGATTCGAAACAAGGTATCATATATTTTGGAGGATCATTGCCCTTTTTAAATGGATTTAATTTTGAGAAGTTTATTCACGAAGAAGTTGGTGTGATACCTGTTGGTGTGGAAAATGATGGAAAAGCAGCTGCTCTTGCAGAAATGTGGCTAGGAAATCTCAAAGATATAGATGACGCAGCAGCAATAATATTAGGAACAGGTGTTGGTGGCGGAATAATTATCAATGGGAGACTATTACCAGGAAGTCATTTTCAAGCTGGTGAACTAAGTTTTATGATGAGTAATTTTAATAGTGTAGGTTATGAAGAATTGGTTGGAACGAATTTATCTGCTGTAAAGATGATAGAAAAAATTGCAGTAGCAGAAAATTTAACAAATAAAAAAGATGGGCGAGTAGTGTTTACGCTGATAAATAAGGGAAATTCTGAAGTAGTTAAAATTTTTAGAGAATATTGTAAAAAAATTGCGTTGTTAATCATAAATGTTCAAACAGTTGTTGATTTAACAAATTTTGTAATTGGTGGTGGGATAAGCAGCCAATCAATTCTTATTAAAACTATTAATGAAGAGTATGATGAAATACTGAATAAATTGCCATTATTAAATGACACTTTAACTAGGCCGCATATACAAAAAGCCAAGTTTGAGAACAGTGCTAATCTTTATGGGGCACTATACGGATTGTTACAAAAAATTGATAATAGCTCGGAATTCTAAATAAAGAATATGGTAAGCTATAGATAAAGTAATTTGTGGTAAGTATTGTGATAACAGCAAATGAAAGCAGTACCATTGATTGCTGCTCAATGTAGAAGATTGGAAATCGTTTAGAATTATGAAGGAGGTAAAAGATGTTTGATATTAAAGAAAAGTTCCCAGATGGTTTTCTTTGGGGTGGTGCGACAGCCGCCAATCAGCTCGAAGGAGCATGGGATAAAGACGGTAAGGGACCATCAATTGCAGATGCATTGCCAGGTGGGAAAAAGCGTTTTTCAATTGCAAGCAGCCAAAAATTTGACTGGCAACTTGAAGATGAGCAATACACATATCCTAATCATAAAGGAATAGACCATTATGATCGTTTTAAGGAAGATATTAAGTTGTTTGCAGAGATGGGATTTAAATGTTATCGCTTTTCAATCGCTTGGGCACGAATATTCCCTCAAGGTGATGAGGAGACTCCTAATGAAGCAGGTCTGGAATTCTATGACCAATTGATTGATGAATGTCTAAAGTATGATATTGAGCCAGTAATCACAATCTCTCATTATGAAATGCCGTTGAGTCTTGCAAAAAATTATGGTGGATGGAAAAATCGAGGATTAATTAAGTTTTATGAACACTTTGCTCGAGTGGTCTTAGAACGCTATCATTCCAAAGTACATTACTGGATGACATTTAATGAAATCAATTCAGCATTTCATTTTCCAGTAATGAGTCAAGGGCTTGTTCCAAGTAATGGGGCGAATGATTTTACCAATGTTGTCCAATCTTGGCATAATCAATTTGTTGCCAGTGCACTAGCGGTTAAAATAGGTCATGAACTTGATGAACAGCTCCAGATTGGTTGTATGATTTTATATGCAACAAGCTATGCGTATGATTCTAATCCGGTAAATCAATATGCTAACTTGAAACAGATGCAAGACTTCAACTTCTTTTGTGCAGATGTTCAGGTGAGAGGTGAGTACTCGCAATCTACAGCACGAATGTTGAAAGAACATAATGTAAATCCAGCATTATTGGAGATTACAGATAATGACTTAGAATTATTAGCACAAAATACTGTTGACTATATTGGGTTCAGTTACTATATGTCAATGGTAACCGATGTAACTCGTGAGGATCATGAAGGAGTTTCTGGTAACTTAATTGGTGGAGTAGCCAATCCATTCTTGAAGAGCAGTGATTGGGGATGGCAGATTGATCCTAAGGGGTTGCAAATTGCACTTAACGAATTATATGATCGTTATCAAAAACCATTGTTTATTGTTGAAAATGGTTTGGGTGCTATAGATACTGTAGCAGAAAGTGGAGCAATTCACGATGATTATCGAATCGATTACTTGAAGCAACACATTGAAGCAATGCAAGGAGCAATCACTGATGGAGTTGACTTGCTGGGATATACACCATGGGGATGTATTGATTTGGTTAGTGCATCAACTGGTGAGATGAGCAAGCGTTATGGTTTCATTTACGTCGATTTGGATGATGAAGGGAATGGGACACTCGATAGGTCACGTAAAGATTCATTTTATTGGTACAAAAAAGTCATCGAAAGTAATGGTGAAGATTTGTAGAAGATGGAGCAAAAAGCATGTGATAATCATGAAGATTATTTTCGTGTTTTTTGCTATTTTTGTTGAACTGTAATTGTTTAGTAACTTATTAGGTTGATTCCTTCAATGATTTTGAGAAATAAAACAAGAATTAGAAGATAAATTTGGATATAATGCGTATTTTATAGGGTCGGTAACTAAGAAAACCTATGCTTTTAAGCGTAAGATGAATTAGTGTCTTGACCGGCTAGAATTGTATTCTGTTAATTGTTTCTCCATATGCTGAAATTTTGGAGAAAAGCTTGACATCAAAAGAGGTGAAACTGAATGTATCAAGGGCTTAAGCTACGGATATATCCTAATTTAGGACAACAAAAACAAATAGTTGAGAACTTTGGAGCGGCTAGATTTGTGTGGAATCAGATGTTGGAGATGCAAAGCAAGCGTTATAAAAATAATAAAGATTCTAAGTTCTTAAATGGTTTTGCAATGAACTTCTTATTAAGGGAATATTCATGGTTAAAACAAGCTGAGAGCACCTCACTACAAGACACTTGTGAAACTCTAGCTGTAGCTTTCCAAAGATTTTTTAAGAAGCTTGGGGGATATCCTAAATTTAAGTCGCGAAAATTTCCAAAGCAAAGTTTTAAGGCTAAATGTATAAATAACAATGTTAGATTGATTGATAATCATTATTTAAAGCTGCCTAAATTAGGTATTATGAAGTACAGAGGGAAATTCACGGATGACAAAATCAAGTCAACGACTATCCAGTTAAGTCCAATAGGCAAGTTCTATTGTGTTCTACTAATTGAGTGTGAAAATCAAACACAATTTAGTAAGACAAATCAAGCTGTCGGTTTGGATATGGGGATAGTTGATTTGATAAGCACATCAGATGCTGTTAAATATCCGACAATTAGGTTTGATCAGATTCTCGCTAAGAAGAAACACTATTGGGAAAAACGACTAGCTAGACGTAGAGAACAAGCTAAGAAAGAAATAGCTTGGGATAAACACAGTAAAGTCGTTGAACCTAGAGAGCTAGCTGACTTTAAGAACTATACCAAGGCTAAACAGATGGTAGCTAAATATAGTGAAAAGATAGCTAACCAGAGGAAAGATTATCTTCATAAGATTACAACTGGGCTAGTTAGAAAATATGACACTCTAGTGATTGAAGACTTAAAAACTAATAATATGATTAAGAATCACAAACTAGCTAGAGCAATCGCTAATCAATCTTGGAGAATGCTTAGACTAATGTTGGAATATAAGTGCAAATGGTATGGTAAAGCCCTTAGTGTGGTTAATCCATACAAGACTAGTCAAATTTGCTTTAATTGTGGATATGATGATGGTAAGAGAGTGAGACATAAGTTGGGAAAATTTGAGTACTAACTCGAAATTGCGAACATAGCGAGTACTTTGCTATGAGTGATTCGAAGTTAGACGGAGAATTTTGACTTATGGAACACGTTTACACGGAATAAATAGAGAGCTTTTGATCCCAACCACTTGGACTTGTCCTCAATGCCATACACAGCTAGATAGAGATGTAAATGCAAGCAATAATATATTAAAACTTGGTTTGGGCTAAACCTTAGTAAATAGAGTAAACCGCTGTCGAATACTGAAATGTATGAGATAAGTTATGCTTGTTCCTAGAAGCTCGGTACTTTAGTGCCGACGTAAGTCACAAGGACAGAGTAAGGTGTGGTGTTTTTTTCTCACAACAAGTATTTTTTATAAGTGTTTGTCTTGATATCCTTAATAGAGTATAATTAACTTTAGATTTTTAAAAGTTAATAGATTCGAGGAATGTTGATGAGCCAAGAAAAAAGAACTGAACTAATCAAGAGATTACTAGATGAGAGACAGGAACTAACAACCAAAGACATAATGGCTGAATTTGGAGTGTCTCAAGATACTGCTCGGCGTGACATCGTGCTGTTAGCAGAGCGAGGCGAGGTCAAGCGGACACACGGAGGAATCTTACCACTTGATTTTGGGAATAAGGTACCTAATTTTCAAAATCGCCTTTCACGATTTACTGAACAAAAGACCAAAATTGCACTTGAAGCATTGAACTATTTTCACGCGCATCGTGTTTATTTTGTTGATGCATCAACAATTTTATTGAAGACATGTCAGAGCTTGAATCTGCCGATGACAATCATCACACATTCATTGGATAATTGTATGGCACTTGCTGAAGAAGGTAAGGTAAATGTTAAAGTCCTAAGCGGAACACTGGATCACCAAAACCGTTTCTTTCATTCAAGTGCAGCCATCACTGAATTAGAGAATGTTGCACTAGATACTGCTTTTATCGCCGCTTCGGGAATTGATGAACATGGAATCTATTTGCTTAATCAGGAGGATGCTGAGATTGTGGGGAAAGCTGTTGAGCGAGCTCGCAGGGTTATTTTGGTGGCGGAGCATCAGAAGTTCATCAACAATTCTTACTTTCGGATTTGTTCTCCTGAGAAGATTTCAATGTTTATCACTGACCGTGAATTGACCGCGGCAGAGAGGTCAATCTTTCCTGAATCAACTAAAATTCAACTTGCTGGTGAAATTAACTAAAGTGCCTTTTGCATAATTGCTTAGAGGCAGGACTTGCAAAATTTATGAAAATATAATAGTATTTTAATTATATAGTTAACATATTTTTATTTTTGTTAACTGCGCAATATCTTATTTTGCAGAATGATAGCTTTTGTAACTTGTTTCGAGCAACTAGTGTTTGCAGGAGGTTGATTATAGTGGATATCAGATTAGGCGATGAATTAT
The DNA here is from genome assembly GCF_030400225.1 of Lactobacillus sp. UCMA15818. GTDB lineage: Bacteria > Bacillota > Bacilli > Lactobacillales > Lactobacillaceae > Liquorilactobacillus. The sequence goes on from NZ_VJYB01000002.1 coordinate 311,025, forward strand.
TTGATAAGATTTCAGACGGTACTAAGACGGTTGAAGTCTTTCTCAACGACGAACAGATGAAGCATTTTGGTGTAGGTGACACACTTGCCATCCACCGAGAAAGCAACAACGAAGATGTGATATTGACGAGTGCGTGGAGTATCAAGAAATGCCGAACAATGACAGAACTCTACCAACGATATACTCCAGAGGCTGTAGGAATGGCACCGAAAGAATTATCTGGAGTGTACGATTCTGAAACTGTGAAAAAACAAGGATTGCTGGCAGTTAAGATGAAAGTCTTGAAGCCAAATTATGAATAACTAAATATGAATTAGAATAAATATGATTATAAGAAAGAGCGTTTCGCATTCAGCGATGCGTTTTTTTGTCTTATGTCATACTTTCCTATTCCTTCCTACTTTAATTTTAATATTCCTAAGCCGATTTATCTTATAACGGAGTTGCAATTGGATTCGGATACACTTGGGGGATTAAGTCATGGATGGAGAATTTGATTTAAACTACTTTAGAGAAGAAATTATAAAAATGAACAGACAAGAATTTGCCAATCTAATGGGGATAGAAATGGTAACGCTTAAGATGTGGGAAGAAGATCCTGATAGTCTCACGATGAGAATCTATAAGGAGATCGCTGTTAAAACTAATTATACATTGGAACAGCTATTCAGTTTAAAAAATCAAATTTTTTTACCATGGGAACTAGATGATGAAATTATTGAGGAAAGGGAAGAATTATTAAAGAAGATACTTGAAAACGAACAATCTTTCGCAAGTTCACTGCTGGAGATTGAGCAGACAAAACTCGGTGAAGATGCTGAAATCAACGTAGCAGAAGTCAAAGACTATTTTGAAGAAGTAAAAAAAATTGGACCATTATGCCGCAATAAACTCAACAAACCATTAGTTGCTTTTGTAGGCTCATCTGATGCAGGGAAAAGTTCACTAATAAATGTCATATTAGGGACAGATTTAATGCCAACTGCATTTCAACCGATGACTGCTGCAATCAATTATGTATATCATGTTTTAGATAAACCGAATAATATCGAAGGTGAAAATAATACAATTGTAATTCGGGCTGACCATAAGCTAGTGGTGAACATCTCGAATTTGGCGGATATAATTGAAGCTGATGAACACGTTATTGCAATTGGTAAAACAAATTTGATTCGGGAATACGGTCTTAATAAATACAATGAAGAAGACAGTGAAGAAAATAAAGGGGAGCTTACTTATATTTTTACCTTTGTAGATGCACCAATATTAAGAGGACTTGCGTTCATTGATACTCCTGGAATCAGTGCAAACGAGAAAGACAATCAAACTGCATTTAAAGCTTATCAGTATGCAGATGTTACGCTTTATTTGTCACAGCTGGCCAGTTTTTTACGTGAAGAGGATCAGGGGTTTATTAAACAAATTATGGATTCTTCATCTAGAGAGTTTGATCAGAATGGGAGAGTTCCCTTTAATAACTTATTATTTGTGGGAAGTCACGCAGATTCTGTTGGAAATAATGACATAAGTGAAATCTTCAAGCGTGCTGTTGCAAGGTTTCTAAATGTACAGACGAGCACATATTTTACCAAGTTTGGTCCAACCTATAGTCAGCAAGCATTTCGCAGTCGCTTTTACTCATCTGATATCAAAAATCCACAGCTTTCACAGCCATTCAAACAAGCATTCATAGATATGATGGAGAATGTTTTGCGAGTCAAAGTAAAACAAAGCATGTTGTTGCAAAAGAATGTAGTAGAAGAGATGATTGCTGCAGGGAAGCGCATCGAAGAACGCCTAACAACACGAATTAATTCTCCAGCAACAACGGAAAGTCTTAAGAAGTATAAGTTTCAACAGATAGAAGAGGAATTATTAAGATTATCTAACACTAAAAAGGAAGTTTCTATCAGAGACTTCCATAATGCATATGCGAAGATTTTTACAATCAATGCTATAGAAGAATTAATTAAGAAGAAGGAATTCAAGAATAAGCAAGACGATAAAAAGCAACTTGTGGTTTTGTTGCAGAACATGGTAGATGAGAAGCTGCAAACAATATTGAGGGAAAACTCATCTGATTTTTCCAGTAAGATGGATGGATCAATAAAAAAGTTCAATGATTTTTTTTATTCTGAGAATTTTGACTTCACTAACCTGTTCATTAAATCTTCAACAGGTGTGGCGGCTAGCCTTGGAGTTTACGGAGCTTTTTCTGTATTATTTGGCAGCTTGGGAAATCTTGGAGGATATATTCTCGTTACGCAAATCGCAAGCCTTTTGAGCTCAGTTGGCTTATATGGTGGAACTGTGTCAGGTGCAGCAACAGCAATCTCAGCCATTGGAGGTCCACTTACATTAGCGCTTGCAGTGCTTGTCTTCTCTGGTCTTGTAGCTTTCAATATTTTCGGAGATGGTTGGATGAGAAAATATGCAAAACAGTTGATTAAGCAATTTGAGCGCTTGAGTGTTGAACAGAAGTATAGTTTGGAGATTGCAAAGTATTGGGATGACACTGCGAAGATCACGGCGGAAGCAATCAAAAAAGTTGAAGAGGATTATGTACAGCACCAAAGAGAGACAGCACAAACAATTCAAGCGGAGATGCCATTTTTGAGCAGCCTGCTGGAACTAATAGAATCATATAGAATTGACTTTTGACTATACACATGTCATAATGCGCCTATTATTATAATTACGCATTATATTTTGTTGAGGAGGATTCATGGACTTAAAAAAAATGGATCTAAAGAACTATGAAAAGTACATCATTGGGAACCTTAAGGTATATGCAGCCGAAAAGGTAAAGGCAGGAACATGGAAAGCTGAAGAAGCTCTGGACTTGGCACAAAAAGAAAATAAGCAGTTACTTCCTGAAGGATTAGAAACAAAGGGAAGTTATTTCTACACTCTTAGTATTGACGAACGGATTATTGGATACTTATGGTTTGCTAAAAATCAAATGAATCAGAGTGACGCCTTTATCTATGACTTTGCAATTGAACCAGAGTTTCAAAACAAAGGATTTGGGACGCAAGCATTGGAACAGATCTTTATAGAGGCTAAGAAGTTAGGCTTTGAGAAGATTAGTCTGCATGTTTTCGGTAGTAATCAGAGAGCAATTCATGTGTATCATAAACTCGGCTTTTTTAATACTGATATTAATATGAGTCACAATCTGTAAATCACAGGAAGTGAATCAAAAGCTGACTTTTGAATACCAAAGAAAAGTCAAATATCATTAAAAAAATGGATTAATGTTTTCTGTATTCAGCAGACATTAATCTATTTTTTTTGTAATTTTTCGCAACAATTAATTAACAAAATAAAATTGTTAACTAAAACTGAAAGCGGTCTTACCATTGTGTCTTATGAGCCATATTTACACCTCTATCTATATTCTCAACAAGCTAATTAATTCTTTTTCTAGATAATATGCTAAATAATGAGTCAAAACCACTTATAATTCATGAAAGCAATCTGAGAAATTCTCATAAAAAAACAGGCAGCAGCTGATATAATGAAGTTGGATAAAAGAATGTGACATAAGATGTTGAAATTTGAGTGAATAGATTAAGTTTGCAATTTTTGCATTAAAATAGATTGACGCGAATTCTCTAAATATCAGAATTTGCTTTGGAGGGAATATGATGAGTAAAACAATTTTATTAGTAGAAGATGAACTCGGATTGGTCGCTTCTTTAAAAAAAGAATTACAATTTGAGAATTATCAAGTTTTGACTGCTTCTGATGGTGTCGCAGCTTTGAGCGTTTTTGATAAGAATCAACAGACAATTGATTTAATCATTTTAGATTGGATGCTGCCTAAGTTAGATGGTTTAGGAGTACTTAGGCGAATTCGGCGGGATTATGGTATTCCAGTTATCATGTTGACTGCTCGTGATTATACCGGAGATAAAGTGGCGGGTTTAACTGGTGGAGCAGATGATTATATTACTAAACCATTCGATATTGAAGAATTGCTTGCTAGAATCACGGCTGTTTTGCGGCGACCAAGACAAATATTGGACAACTACCAAGTCTATCAACTCGATGATTTAGTTCTTGATACTGGGAAACGTCGGATTACACGTGGGGACCATAGCATTCAATTGACGCAACGAGAGTATCGGTTGTTAGTGGAGATGTTTAAGGTTGTTGGTAAGGTGTTTACGCGTAATGAACTGCTTGACTTGGTTTGGGGCAGTGACTTTGAGGGTGAACCTAACATTGTGGATGTGTATATTCGCTATTTACGAAATAAAATTGATGAATTCCCTAATTCAAAAAAACTAATTCATACTGTTAGAGGTGTTGGCTATTCACTGACAGACAACTAACGGGAAGTGATGCTAGGTGAAGGTAAAGAAGATGAAAATAAAGATTAAGAAAGAACAAAATAGCGACTCAATTATGCTGCGAAGTTTCTTATTACTGATCACAGCAATAATTGTCAGTTTTAGTATTATTACAACGGTTGCTGTCGGACATCAGCTGCTGGAAACTAGCCGCACGACTTCAAACAATATTATTAAGAGTCTGGAGCGGACAGTGATTGATGGCGATCATGACTGGAAACAGTGGCGTTTCAACAGTACTTTGAATACCAGCACGAGTTACGTGCATGTTAGGAATATCCGCCAAGATGCCAAGACGAAAAACTACTATTCACCTGATGCTAAGAATCTATTGAAAATCAAGCCCCAGAAACTTTTTTTAATTCATGGGCTCTATTATCGTCCTAAGATCGGTTTCCTGCTTTATAATACGGGGCATGCCAAGGGAATTCATTATAGTTTATGGGTAAAATTGGATTCGCAATTGAAGATTTTGGAAAGAGTTATTATCATAACTGCAATCATTTTAGTTTTAACACTCCTGACGCTGCCGTTATATATCAGGCTGATTGCCCAACGATTAACAGGTCCATTGAGTCAGTTAACTAAAAGTGCGGAAGCGATTTCTGTTAAAAAGATTCAGACGACGGACAAGCTACCCATTCCGGCAACACCAACAGAAGTCAAGCAGCTGGCTACCAGTTTTAATCGTCTGCTGACAAACTTATATGATAAAACGGGAAAAGAAAAAATTTTTGTTTCGAACGCCGCCCATGAATTACGAACGCCGATTGCAACTATCCAAAGTCACGTTCAATTAATTCAAAGACATGGGCATGACCATCCGGAAATCGTTCAGGATTCCTTGGATTATATATACCAGGAAGCCGAACAAACGACAAAACTAATCGAAGAGTTACTGACCCTTTCGCGAGCAGACAAAATGACGCTGACACTGCAAAAATATGATATCAGTCAGTCCTTACAGAAGCTTGCCAAGGAAATGAATTTACTTTTTCCACAGCAAATAATTACTGATATTCCAACTATGATAGTTATTACAGGGCATCAAAAAAGCATTGAACAGATTCTGATTATCCTGTTGAATAATGCCAGTAAATATTCACCGCGGGATTCAGTAATTGGACTGACTCTTGAAAGAAGTTCTAACGGATTAATTATTAAGGTTGCTGATCAGGGAAGAGGAATTGCCGCGCAAGATAAGGAACATATTTTTGAAAGATTTTATCGTGCAGCTGACATTCGTGGTTCAATTACTGGCACAGGGTTGGGGTTGGCAATTGCCCAACAACTAGCTCTTTTAAATCATGCCACTTTGAGAGTTACGAATAATCAAACACGAGGCACTATTTTTTCTTTAGAATTTAAAATTAGTTTCTGAAATAATTTAATTTTAGCCCTTAGCGCTGCTAGTCATTCAGCTAAGGGCTTTTTTGTTTCTAAAAAAATCTCATAATCTTCTCAGTGAGCGTTACTTTTAACGATAACTAAAAGTTGCTAAACTTGAAATTGTTCAAGTGAGAGGGGCTAAGAAGGGGGAGATAAGCGCTGTTTTTAATTAAAAAAAAGTTCAGTTGGTTAATAACTGGTGCTATCTCTTTAATGTTATACATTATTTTACTGCTGCTGGTTTATTTAAAAGCACCATATTTCAGGTCCATAGATATGAGCTTGCAACAATTTATGCTGACTGTGAGGTCAAGTGGGCAAAATCAAATTTATCCCATTGTTTCGTTTTTCAGTAACATTGTAAGCACCTCTGTATTAATAATTATCATTGCAGTTGCTATCTGGCAGTATTTTCAACGAATAATAAATGCTGTCTGGGTAATATTTGTCCATCTTAGTAGCGTAATGTTAACGCTGTTAATTAATTGGCTTTCACAGGAGCTGCATCTTAAATACCCTGGGTTGGTATTAATTAATGATCATATTCTGGCAACAGTCATTATTATCTTAATTGTTCTAACAATTATTCTCCCGATACTTGTTGATCAAGAAGTTCAGTTATTAACAATCTTGCTAGCTTTTCTGTGGCTGGGGTTGGTAATTACCGCACAGCTGTATAGTGGAGGAAGCTCTTTTACTGGAATGCTGGCAAGTTCGTTAGTAGCACTGGTTTGGTGGGAAATCATGCGGATAATTTATTTTGCCTGTGACTTTTAAATTTTTACATTGAAGAAGAGGATTAAATATGGAGAAATTAACAATTGTTGTACCAGCTTTTAATGAAGAAGAAGTACTGAATAATACATTGCAAAGGTTATTAAAGATTGAAAGCAAACTAATTCAAGCTCAAATTCTCGACTATTCTTCTGACATTTTGGTTGTCGATGATGGCTCGGCTGATCAAACTTGGAAAATTATCAAGCATTATCATGAGAAAAATAAAAGTATTAAAGGAATTAGGTTAAGCAGAAACTTCGGTCATCAAAATGCATTAATTGCAGGGTTTCAAGCGGTTGTCGCTTCAGCTGATTTGGTAGTAACCATTGATGCGGATTTGCAGGATGATCCAGAATCAATTAATGAAATGATCAATTGCTTTGCTGGTGGAGCTGAGATCGTCTATGGAGTCAGAAACGATCGAACCACAGATACTTGGTTCAAGCGTAATTCCGCAGCCCTGTTTTATAAATTATTAAATATACTTGGAGTTAAGCTGATTCCTAATCATGCCGATTTTAGATTGATGTCGCAGCGGGCGGTTAAAACCTTTTTGCAGTATAAAGAACGTAATTTATTTATCCGCGGAGTAATTCCATTATTAGGTTTTAGCACGGCTAAAGTCTACTACAAGAGGACTCCGCGATTAGCAGGAAAATCAAAATATCCATTCAAGAAAATGCTGGCTTTTGCTTGGAACGGAATTACGTCATTTTCAATCATCCCTGTGAGATTCATCTTAGCACTAGGCATTTTCACTAGTTCTCTGGGAGTCGTGATGTTCTTTTATTCAATTATAACTAAATGGCTGGGATTAACTGTTCATGGGTGGTCCTCCTTAATGGTTTCCATCTGGGTTTTAGGCGGTCTGCAGATGATTAGTCTAGGAATAATTGGTGAGTATATTGGGAAGATAATGACTGAAGTAAAGCAACGTCCACGATATACCATTCAAAGTTATCTAAAATAAGGCAGTTCCAATGTTTTTAAATAGCATATTTCTCAAGAAAAAGGGGTTTCGTTGTTAATGATAAATCTAAATAGCTTTATAGTCAGCATTGCTGGTCAAGGTACTTGGATAATATATGTCGTATTATTTTTAATAATTTTTTGTGAGACGGGATTAGTAATTATGCCATTCTTACCCGGTGATTCTTTATTATTTTTGTGCGGGTCAATGGCAGCTTTATCCAATTCATTTTTTAACATCCAATTGTTGATAATTTTATTATCAATGGCGGCCATTTTGGGTGACAGTTTGAATTTTGAAGTTGGAAAGTATTTTGCAAGATCTTTTACGCAACCAAAATGGGCAAAATGGATTAATGCCGCTTATCTGAAAAAAGCAAACAGCTTCTTTAAAAATTATGGTGCCAGTGCAGTTTTTCTAGGTCGTTTCGCTCCCATAATCAGAACCTTGATTCCGTTTACTGCTGGAATTGGCAAAATGCCATATCATAAATTTGCCTTCTTTAATATGTGCGGCGGCATTGTATGGGTTAGTTTTGTTCTTCTAAGCGGGTACTTCTTCGGGAATATTCCACTAGTAAAAAATCATTTTGAGCTACTAATGATAGTAATTATCTTAATTTCGTTACTCCCAATTGTTTTATTTAAATTCAAGAAAAGTCAGCATTCTACTACTCGCAGTAAAGACTCGAAAAGAAGTGATTTGGATGAGAAAAAATAAATTTTTAACAATAGTTGGCGGAGTAACGGCATTATTGTTTATTTCCTTGACGATTAGTATTAAAACTTCGGCGATTTGGCTGCAGACACTTGATACAGCAGTTCAAAATCTGATAGTACCTACTGTAAATCCCGTTGCTACAAAGTATATCAGCTTAATTGCCATTCTAGGCAGTCCGTTTGTTGCTATTTGCTGGACAATACTAATTGCTTTTCTACTGTGGCGAAAGGAACGCAATTTGATTAATGCAGGGTGGCTGCTGATTACTCAGTTCAGCGGCTGCGCGGGTGCTTTAATGATAAAGGAACTGGTTCATCGTTTTAGGCCGGCAGATCAAGTTATCAAAAATGGCGGTTTTAGCTTTCCAAGTGGTCATACTTTTGCAACAGCAATTGTTGTTTTAGCAGTCCTTTATTTCATTGTTCCTTGGCTGCAAGATCGAGAACTACAATTCGTTGTTTCCTTATTATCAATCGGCTGGGTGATTCTAATTGGTTTTACACGATTATATTTAAGAGCACATTTCTTTAGCGATGTTTGCGGTAGTTTGCTGCTAGCCATTACTTGGTGGGAAGTCATGAAGTTATTTTATTTTAGACTTTGGCAAAAGTTCTTTCATACAAATAGGGGAAATTGATAAAAGGCAAAGATTTTTTCGAACATAAGAAATGACATCCTTTACTCAATTAATTAAGGCAGGAAACGCATATGAAGTATTTTAAACAATTTTTTATAATTTCTTTGGGTATATCCCTGATAATCGGAATTATTTCAAATTTATTTTATCCGCAAAATCTTAGCGAAACATTAATTGTCAGTGCATTATCGCTAGGGATTGGTTTTTGTTTGCCAAAATTCGCTTGCTGGGCGAATTCACTCTCAAAAAGCAGGGTTTCAAAAATAATTTACCTGATAATGGGTTTGATTTTAGTCGTACAATTGCTGATCCTCATCTTTTTCCCAGCGACCGTCTACCATGATCCGTTTCGTGTGCTTCATGAGGCTGAATTACTAAGCCGCAATCACCCTGATTGGGATAATTCAACATATTTTTGGCGTTATTCCAATAATGTTCCCTTGGCTTATTTCTTATCCTTGTGGCTAAGGCTGACTAATGTATTCCAGATATCAACTAATGCTGCATTACACATATTGTCCTTGCTTTTTTTGGATGGATTCATTATTTCAAGCCTGAAAACTTGTCTGAATTTTGTTAAAAGTCATACGCAGGTGTTAGCATTAGCTCTTTTTTTCCTATTAGGTCCATTCGCCTATACGTATTACCTGCAAGTCTTCTATTCTGATCTGCCAATCTTACTGATACTGTTATTGACCTTTAACTTGTTGGTACGCTGGCCCAAGAGCAAAAAGACTCAATTCATTAGTGCAATTTTTTTATTTCTAATAATCGTTTGTGGTCAGCTGATTAAAGCTAATCTGATTATTCTTTCAATTGCAATCCTGATTTTAATCATTGACTTATTTATGTATAAAAAACAGCTTTTGAGAAAAATGATTGTGCCACTTGCCGTGATCTTATTTGCTTTTGCGGCAACATTTCCAGCTAGTCAGGCAGTTAGTGCTGCTGCAGGTTTCAAGTCCAACAACCGTTATCAATTTCCGGTGGCCCATTGGATCTGGATGAGTTACAATCCTGCCAGCCATGGTACATATAACGGCAGTGATGTGGGGAAAATGATTAGTTTGCCATCTAAGTCTTCCCGACAAACATATATTGCCAAGGCTTTGCCGGAACGTTTAAGTCGCCTAGGAATTAATGGGATATTACGGCAGTGGGTTGCAAAAGTTGGAATTTTGTTAAGTGTTAATGATATTCAGAGTGCTTATACCGGGGGCTTCATTCAAGTACCGCGAGTCTATGTCAACTGGCAGTCAAAAGTGCATGTTTTAAGTCAGACGATTATGCGCAGCGGCTTCATCTGGATTTATTTGATTGCTTTGAGCAAATGTTTAGAATTGCTTAAACGGCAGACAGAGCTCGATTCTATTCGTGAACTGGCTATCATTTTGGCAAGCGGTTATATTTTTTTTCACATGTTGCTGTGGGAATCAGAAAGCCGCTATGGACAAGTTCTTTTGCCTTTGCTGTTAATCATCAATACCCTGCCAATAAGAGAAGCAAAGGTTCAAGAAATTCAAAAAATGCAGGTTCGATTGTTTAGTTCTTTGCATACTAAGCTGGCCCCACTTATTGTTTGTCTGATTGTGATTTTGAGCAATCTTATTAATTGGCATGAACCTGCAGGACAGATCATCGCTGCACAAAGAAGCCAGCTTTCCTTGCAGTATCATACGAAGGAGACTTGGGTAGCGCCTGGGAAGTTTGTTGCTCAACAAATGGTCATCAAGCACGAAGTTACGCTATTTTCAGTGGCAGTTCCGCAGGACTCAAAACTATCTGGAGAATTGATAAATTATCGGACGAAGCGGCATTATCTGCTAAAACATGGGTTAAAAGCAGGCAGTTCATCATTAAGCTACCATGGTAAAATCACAGCGGGTTCTTATCAAATCTTTTTAATAAATAAAAATAGTCAGGTGCAGCCCATCGAAATTGTTCAGACTGTTAATTATCAACTCGCGCCATACCCAGTCAAGATGAATGCACGGACTATCAGATTTGCATCATTAGTCTATAAGGCAACTTATAGCAATGGAAAAAGTTGAAATGGCTTATTTTTTGAATTTGATGAACTAGAATTATGATAAAGATAGTAAAATATTTAGCGAATGGTTTAAGTTTAATAAATCTGTAGCTATATGTGATTGGCAGTTCTAAGTCTTCTTTTATTGTTAACCTTATTAAAATAATGGTTGACAGTTAACTTTTGAATATTTACAATGAGGATATCAAAGTGAGAAGAGGGTAATTTATGAAGAGTCAAAAGCTTCATCTTTTAGTATTATCAGGAATCTTGTTAGCAGCAATGATCGTTTGTTCACAGATTACAATTCCGCTGCCAATCGTACCGCTTACAATGCAGACATTTGCAGTTGGGTTGATTGCAAGCCTGTTGCCAGTTACAGATAGTTTTACTGTATTGTGTATCTATCTAATAATGGGTGCAATCGGGTTACCGGTTTTCGCCGAATTTTCTAGTGGATTAGCTGTTTTAACAGGACCAACTGCGGGCTATCTTTATTCATTTCCAATATATTGTTTGATAACGGGATTGATTCTGAAGTACTGGGGAAAGAATTATTTGTCACTGTTCAGCGCAAATCTAATTGGAATGCTTGCTAGTCTTTTAATTGGTTCTTTGTGGATGCTTCCAAATCTGCATCTTAGTCTGCATACGGCACTGATGACAGGAATGATTCCATTCATTATTCCAGGAATTATTAAGGTACTGTTAGCTGTAGTAATTGCACAGCGACTGCAAGGAATAGTCCAAAGACAATTGATAGGGTAGTTTAGCGATTCAATTATCTGAAGCAAAATACTTTTCTATTGTGCTATAATGTTCCTTAAGTTTGAGATTTATTTACAATAAGGAGCATTCAGATGGTAAATAGTAAATTTAATGAGAAAATCGAGCAAATAGGTATTTCAGATATTAGACAATTTGATACAGACACAAGTGATATTCCCGGCATCATCAAGCTGACACTTGGAGAACCTGATTTTAATACACCGGAACATATCAAGAAAGCTGCCATTAAGGCAATTGAAGATAATCAGTCGCATTATTCTCCTAATGCAGGGATTCCAGCTCTGCGTGAGGCAGTTGCATCGTACTACGACGAGAAATTCGACTTGAATTATTCGGCACAGCAAGTTGTAACAACTGTAGGAGCAACAGAAGCAATTGCAGCTAGCCTGCAAACCATTATAAATTCGGGAGATACTGTAATTATCCCGACACCAATTTTTCCCATCTACATTCCAATTACAAAAGTTAATGAAGGCAATGTAATCATGGTTGATACAAGTGATGACGGTTTTGTCTTAACTGCTGAAAAATTGGAGCAGGTGATTGATGAACATCCGCTGGCTCGTGTCAAAGCGGTTGTATTGAACTATCCAAGCAATCCAACGGGAGTGACTTACTCGCGTAAACAAGTTGAAGAGTTGGCAGAAGTTATTCGCAACCGTAATCTTTGGGTAATCAGTGATGAAATCTATGCTGAATTGACGTATACCAAAAAGCATTTTTCTATTGCGCGTGCTATTCCAGACAGGACAATCTTGATTACAGGCCTGTCGAAATCACATGCGATGACTGGTTGGCGGATAGGATATATCCTAGGACCACAAGATTTTATTGACCAAGTTGTGAAATCACATCAGAACTTTGTTACAGCTGCTACGACGATTTCGCAATTTGCAGCCCTTGAAGCAATGACTAATGGTAAAAGTGATAGCAAATTAATGGTAAAAGAATATGGAAAAAGACGCGATTTTATGATGAAGGAGTTAGCAGAAGTTGGATTCAAGATAGCGAGTCCTGATGGGGCATTCTATATCTTTGCTAAGATTCCTGCTAATTGCCCACAAGATTCATGGACCTTTGTGCGTGCCTTGGCGAATGAAGCACATGTTGCAATTATTCCTGGTGTATCATTTGGACCTGGTGGGGATGGTTATGTGCGTATCAGCTATGCAGCAAGTCTTGAAAAATTGAAAGAAGCAGCAAAGCGTATTAAGACATATGTGAAGAATAGAAAGTAAATAAAAAGGCATAATGACAAAAGCAATTTGATTTTGTTGTTATGCTTTTTTTGTGCAAAAAACAGTAATTAAAATTTAGACACTAGATATCAAATGGTTGTCAAGAAACTATTTTATGAGATTGTATTAAAATTGCATCTTTTGTGAATCTCTTTTATTCTCCGTTTTTTAAATAAAACTAAAAATAAGAAACAAATTATAAAAATTTGTAACTTATAATCAAACTAATGTAACGGTTTGTTTTAAAAAAAACAGGAGGGGTTAAAATGGATTCAAAAAAGATACATTACAAGATGTATAAAGCCGGCAAAAACTGGCTATTTGCAAGTATCGTTGTAGTTAGTTTTGGTTTGGGCAGCAGTATGGCAGTAACGAAGGCAAATGCTGACAGCACTTCTTCGACAAGTACAGCCACCAGCGACAGTACCTCCGCCGTAAGTACAAGCGAGTCGTCTGCAAGTAGCGCCACAGCAAGTACAAGCAGTGAAGCAACAAAGGCAGCTGCAACATCTGAAGACACAAGTAGTACGACAGCAAGTACAAGCAGTGAAACAACAAAGGCAGCTGCAACATCTGAAGACACAAGCAGTACGGCAGCAAGTACAAGCAGTGAAACAACAAAGGCAGCTGCAACATCTGAAGACACAAGTAGCGCTGCAGCAAGTACAAGCAGTGAAACAACAAAGACAGCAGCAACATCTGAAGACACAAGTAGCACCGCAAGCACAAGCAGCACACAAGATTCAACTGCAGCAACTACAAACGGTGAAAGTTCAAGTAGCAGTGCGGCAGCAAGTACATCGTCTGAAAGTGCAGTAAATACAGCGACAACTGACAATAGTTCAACTAGTACGGATAATGAGTCAAATAGTGTACAAGTTTCTTATACGACATTGCTTAGCCAGTTAAATGCTGATGCAACTTTGAGTAGTGCTAATAACAGCTTTGTAAATGTTACCGCAGCAAATTTTCTAGATTATTTTACCCTTAACGGGTCAGCAACATATGATGAATCTACAGGTATTGTGACACTTACTACTAATGATAATAATTTAGTGGGGAATTTTTCACTTAAAAGCAAGATAGACATGAATACAAGCTTTACCCTTACTGGAAGTGTGAACCTTGGTTCTAATCCTAATGGAGCAGATGGAATTGGTTTCGCATTCCATAATGGAAACACAAGTGATGTTGGGAATGCAGGGGGTAACCTCGGAATTGGTGGCTTGCAAAATGCAATTGGGTTCAAATTAGATACATGGAGTAATGGTTATCAAGCACCTGATGAGAATGTTTCGGGTGCACAAGTTCCATCCACTGATTCTAATGGCTTTGGCTGGAATGGTGATTCAATGAGTGCTCCTTATGGTACATTTGTTACTACAAGCGACAAACAGATTGAAACAAAAGATGGCACAGAAGTTCAAAGATGGTGGGCTGAAGATGTAGCTGGATCTGCGCAATCATTAAGTAAGACTGATATTGATGGGCAATTCCATAACTTTGTTGTAAGCTATGATGGCAGTACACGACTTTTAACTATTAAATATACACAAACAGACGGGACAATTTTAACATGGAGTACTACAGTGGATTCTTCATATCAGGCAATGGCTTTGATTATCAGTGCTTCAACTGGTGGAGCCAAGAACTTGCAGCAATTCAAGATTACCAGCTTTGATTTCCAAGAAGCCGCTACAGTTGATGTGAAGTATGTTGATCAACAGGGTAATGTGCTGACAACTGGTGAAGTGACTTATCCAAGTGGACCATATGTGAATGGAACTTACACTACAGAGCAAAAAGAAATTCAGAATTATAAGTTCGTTGGGATGGGTAATAGTATGACTGCCAGTGGGAACTTGACTGAAAATGGCAGCAATGGAACTGTCATTTACGTCTACGCTCCTGACTATCAAGCAACTTCAAAAACAGTTAATGAGACAATTAACTATGTCGACCAAAACGGAAAGACGGTAGCGGCTTCATCTACGTCGGCAGTAACCTTTGTCACGGTAACTAATCCAGTTGATGGCAGTATAACCTACTATTATAAGAGCGGAGCGGTTGCTACACCGACAATTGGCAACGATGGAGTTCCAGAAGGTGATGGCTGGACGCAGACAGACAGTGCAAGCTTTGCAGAAGTTGCCAATCCAACGGTTGCTGGCTATAAGGTAATCAGCAACGATGCCCCAGCTAGTGATTTGACAAAAGTTGCAGCACAACAAGTAACAAATGACAGCACAGACCTGAACTATACAGTTGTTTACGCTCCTGACTACCAAGCAACATCAAAGACTATTAACGAAACTATTAACTATGTTGATCAGAATGGAAAGTCAGTTGCGGATTCATACAAAGCGACACCAGTGACATTTGTCACGGTAACTAATCCAGCTGATGGCAGTGTGACCTACTATTATAAGAGTGGAGCAGTTGCCACTCCAACAATTAGCAACGATGGAGTTCCAGAAGGTGATGGCTGGACAAAGACAGATAGTGCAGACTTTACGGAAGTTGTCAATCCAACGATTGCTGGCTATAAGGTAATCAGCAACGATGCCCCAGCTAGTGATTTGACAAAAGTTGCAGCACAACAAGTAACAAATGACAGCACAGACTTGAACTATACAGTGGTCTATGCTGCAAATAAGGAAGCTGCTAAGGTCACATATATTGACGATACAACTGGTAAGACCTTAAGTGCTAAAGATCTTTCTGGATCATTCGGCACAACAGATGACTATCGGACAGCAGATACGATTAAGGATTATGAGAATCAAGGGTATGTTTTAGTCAGTGATGGTTATCCAACTAACGGGGTCGTTTATGACCAAGATGGTGTGGTTAAGAGTTATGAAGTTCATTTGACACATGGCACTACTGAGAATACTGAAAGTAGTAAAGTAAACGAAACAATTCATTATGTTTATAGCGATGGAAGTAAAGCAGCAGATGATTATAATGCAACTGCACTTGAGTTTACAAGAACAGTTACAACGGATAAAGTAACTGGTGAAAAGACTTACGGGGCTTGGACAGCTAAAGACGGTTCGAGTTTTACAGCGGTAACGTCACCAACAATCGCCGGTTACACACCAGATCAAGCTGCAATTGCTCAAATTGATGGAATTACTGGAGATTCAAAGGATATTGAAAAAACAGTTGTTTACACAAAAAATGCTGATCCAGTTGTGCCTACAACACCAGTGACTCCTGCAACACCGACAACACCAAGTAATAATGGTGGCAACAACAATACAAGTAATAATACTACGTTGACTAGTAGTGCATCAGCGACAACAACACCACTGAGCAATGTTACGACAAAGCAAACAGCATCTAAGACAACTACAGCTTCTGCGTCAAGTCTGCCACAGACTGGTGACGAACAAAGCAGCAAGGTATCTGTCATAGGGACAATTCTAATTGCTTTGGCAAGTATTGGTACATTATTCGGTTTGGGAAAACGGAATAGGAAAGAGTCAAAATAGATAACTGCCTGAAAAAATTAAAAGACAATCTAAAAAGAATGACAAAAAATCGGAATGAAAGACTTCCGGTTTTTTGTATGCAATTAATAATGTTTAAAAAAAGTATATAGGCACCGACAAAAGTTCTGGAGGGAAGATTATTCTTAGTGTGGCCCTTAGAAGATATCGCAAATCATAATGATAGTTTAGTGAATGTTCTTGATTATGATAGTTTAGTGAATGTTCTTGATTATGATAGTATAATAGTAAGCATATCGATATAAAGGAAGTATGGCTAATGTATGAAATAACAAAAGACTGTCCCATTGGAGTCTTTGATTCTGGTATTGGCGGTATCAGCGTTCTCCGTGATTTACATCGTCTTATGCCCCAGGAAGATTATCACTTTTTCGGAGACTCGGATAATGCACCATATGGCATCAAAACTACAGATGAGGTCAAAAAATTGAGTTTTGATATTGTTGATCATTTTGTTGAGCAGGAAGTTAAAGCCATCGTGATTGCATGCAATACTGCTACAAGTGCAGCGGTTGGGGATATTCGGCAAGCTCATCCGAACCTCACAGTAATCGGACTTGAGCCAGCTATTAAACCAGCAGTGTTACGAAAGCCTAATTCGCAGATTCTAGTGATGGCTACACCGCTGACATTGAGAGAACAGAAGTTCCAAGAATTATTGAAACAATATGAGAATCTCGCAGACCTAGTGCTGGTTCCGGCACCAGATCTCGTTGAATATATTGAACAAGGCGATCTGAATTCACCAGCTGTGATGAATTATCTGACAGAATTGTTAACGCCATATAAGGAAACAGCAGACTCAATCGTATTGGGCTGCACGCATTTTCCATTCGTGAAGTCTGCCATCCAAGAGGTGATGGGTGACAAGCAATTCATTATTGATGGCGGGCCAGGAGCAGCCAGAGAACTGCAAAGAATTTTGCGTGACAAGGAATTGTTACAGCCTCTGAATCATCAGGGGAAAGTTATCTTCGCTAATAGTGAGATAGGGACAGGCAAGATTGAGCTGAGTGAAAGATTGTTCAATGCGTAAAGGCATGACCTGGCTACAAATGTAGTAAATTTTTTTGCGATTTTTGATTAATATGTCTTGAAATATGAATTTGCAAAACGTATATATGGATATAGAAGCGGAAGTAAAAAGTATATTGAGCGTAATTAAAAAAGCAAGAAATACATTTTAAAATTTAGCTTTTAAGATAAAATAAAGTATGAAAATGGAAAAGTGGCGCCAATATGTTTTAGTGAATACATTCTATAGTGCATAACAAAATGAAAAGTATATAAAATCAGAAATTTTTGCTAAAAAAGGTTATTGATAGTCTTAATGCGTATATAAAATTAGGCTTCGAGTTTAGAAGTTATAATTATCAAATAGATAATGCAACTAAATTTATTAATATACTGTTAAGTAAAGCACATCCGTATCTCACGAGATACAGATGTGCTATTATATATAAAAATGATGCAGTCTGGATGTGTAATTCATTGACCAATGTAGACGATATAAAAATTATAATTAAAGATATTCAAAATAGACGAGAACGTTGGCGGCTTAGTACTCGGCACAAAAATTTACTGACACTTAGTAGGCTAGGAATAGATCAAGATGTTGCACTTGATATGATTTATAATTTATAGGGTCGGTAACTAAGAAAACTTATGCTTTTAATCGTAAGATGAATTAGTGCCTTGACCGACCAGAATTGTATTCTGTTACTTGGTTCTCAATATGCTGAAATTTTGGAGAAAAGCTTGACATCAAAGGAGGTGAACCTGAATGTATCAAGGCCTTAAACTACGGATATATCCTAATTTAGAACAACAAAAACAAATAGTTGAGAACTTTGGGGCAACTAGATTTGTTTGGAATCAGATGTTGGATATGCAAAGCAAGCGTTATAAAAATAATAAAGATTCTAAGTTCTTAAATGGTTTTGCAATGAACTTCTTATTAAGGCAATTAAAAACAGAATATCCATGGTTAAAACAAGCTGAGAGCACCTCACTACAAGACACTTGTGAAACTCTAGCTGTAGCTTTCCAAAGATTTTTTAAGAAGCTTGGGGGATATCCTAAATTTAAGTCGCGAAAATTTCCAAAGCAAAGTTTTAAATCTAAATGTATAAATAACAATGTTAGATTGATTGATAATCATTATTTGAAGCTGCCTAAATTAGGCATTATGAAGTACAGAGGGAAATTCACTGATGACAAAATCAAGTCAACGACTATCCAGTTAAGTCCAACAGGCAAGTTCTATTGCGTTTTACTAATTGAGTGTGAAAATCAAACACAATTTAGTAAGACAAATAAAACTGTCGGTTTGGATATGGGGATAGCTGATTTAATAATTACATCAGATGCTGTTAAATATCCGACAATTAGGTTTGATCAGATTCTTGCTAAGAAGAAACACTATTGGGAAAAACGACTAGCTAGAAGAAGGCTATTAGCACAAAAAGAAATAGCTTGGGATAAACACAACAAAGTCGTTGAACCTAGAGAACTAGCCAACTTTAAGAACTATACCAAGACTAAACAGATGGTCGCTAAATATAGTGAAAAGATAGCTAACCAGAGGAAAGATTATCTTCATAAGATTACAATTGGGTTAGTTAAAGACTATGACAAAATAGTGATTGAAGATTTGAAAACTAATAATATGATTAAGAATCACAAACTAGCTAGAGCAATCGCTAATCAATCTTGGAGAATGCTTAGACTAATGTTGGAATATAAGTGCAAATGGTATGGTAAAGTCCTTAGTGTGGTTAATCCATACAAGACTAGTCAACTCTGCTTTAATTGTGGATATGATGACGGTAAACACGAACTAGATGTAAGAACATGGACTTGTCCTCAATGCCATACACAGCTAGATAGAGATGTAAATGCAAGTAAAAATATATTAAAACTTGGTTTGGGCTAAACCTTAGTAAATAGAGTAAACCGCTGTCGAATACTGAAATGTATGAGATAAGTTATGCTTGTTCCTAGAAGCTCGGTACTTTAGTGCCGACGTAAGTCACTAACTTGGCAAAATTATATTTCAGGACCAATAGCGGATAACCATCAGCCACCTGTTCCTGGCAATATCTGGATTTTTGGGTTAGATATAGATAATCCATCTTGCTATTTAAAATTTCAGGATAAGCCAAGTGGGACTGTTCTGTGGATTTCATTACACGAAGCAGAACACCCATTGTACTTTCCATATAGATAACTAGCTAAAGTTAGTAGAAAAAGAGAGGGTATTGCAATGAAAAAAATAAAAAAATTCTATAACCCCGAATTGGAGACTACAGAAAATTATACCGAAGTTTGGAAACCAGAAGTCATAGAAGTTAAAGATGAGGCTGATTTATTAGTGTTAAATCACTATTGGCAAGATAAACATGGTGACTTGTGGGGAGATTTCGATGATCCAATGGAAAATGTTAGAAGAGGATTTGACGCCTATAGAAAACGTAAAGGTTACATGACTCCTGATGACATTAGAAATTTGCGTAATCAATTAAACATATCAGTAAGAGACTTTGCTAATGCTATTGGAATTGGATTCTCGTCATTAACACAGATTGAAAACAATCAACGTGTGCAGGTGAGATATCAAGACATTTTATTCAGACTTGTTAAGGAAAATTATGAATATCAGAAAAAAATACCTGACATTTTGCAAGAACTTCCTGAGCAACCATTACTTAACAAGCTTGACTCATCTTCATATATCTCTGACGATATTTCGTATACTACCTCGCCGATATACAAAGATAATCTGTTCTTTTACAATAAGTTAGGAGATGTAGCATAGTGAGTGCTTTACAATTTTTGGGATATAAGGTTATGCAAATGAAATATGAGCGAAATACAGGATTTGAATCTGTAAAAGAACCTATTTCTTTAGAACCCAAGATGACAACAAAAATCAATTTAGAAGATAATAATATTAATATCACATTATCAGTTGTTGTTGGTTCTCTAGAGCATAAAAATATTCCATTCCAAGTTAGCTGTTCTATAATAGGAACCTTTGTTTATAAAACCGATGAAGACACCACAAAGATTGGTTTGGACACTTTAATACGTAATAACGCAGTCGCTATTCTTTATCCATATGTCCGTGCCATTATCGCCACATTGACAACGACATCTAATGAATTTCCTGGTTATAATATGCCAACTATTAATGTTAGTAAGGTTCTAGCTCAACAAGATAAAAAGAGAGTGTGACATAAGTGAAGTGCCTTACAAAACTTGGACATGAAAATTAAGTTTTGGAGGTGCTTTTTTGACGCCAAATAATAAGATTAATTGTAGTTTGATTACTTTTGGTTTTACTAAACTAAATGGGGTAAATACATATTCTCCTGAAAAAATGACTGCGAACCAGTTAACCGATTTTTTTGGAAGAATAACAAACATTATTAATGATGAAACTACTCCTAAGAAGAAGCAATGGGTTTTAGAGAAAGCGGGATTTACCATGAGTTTACGTGATATGTTAATTGCAGATAATCCTACAGCAAAAGAAGTACTTAAGTATCAAAATAGTTGCTGCTTATTCAAAACTTATTTTGAAAAGTAGGTTTAAGAATAACATGGATCAATCAGAAATGTCCGAATATCTGGGAATATCTAATGACCCTTATAGATAGTATGAAGGTGGTTCTTTGGATATGAGTGAATTAGAGTATAAAGAAATTATTAATTTAATCACTTGAATGGGCAAGTCAAACAAGAAAAAGTTAAGAATGCTAACTTGTTACGGGTATTGAAGAATAGGGGTACGCAACAGTTGTTTATTGGGGAAGCCAGCCCCAATAAACAACTGACACAAGCTAAGCAATCTTTAGAACGACATAATCAAAAAACGGATAATTACCGACATGAGCACATGGTAGATTATTGACGGACACGTTAATGAACTTACTGTATGACAATCAGCAGGAGCAGACACAAGCAAAAAAAAACAAGCGGATCTAGCATATGAATTAAAGAGAAAGCAACGGCAACACCATAAAAAAGGGCGACATTATGGGACGTTACATAGATAAAGAAATCCTGACTTATCTTTTGAATTAAATTCAATATATGATATAATTAACTTATGAAAACACCAAAGTTTAAGAGCTATCAACGATTAAACGGTCATGATGAATTTGTGGAGTTTTATCAACAATTGTCGGTCAAAGATCGTAAAAAATTAATTGCATTAATCCAAGCAATTGAACAACAAGGACTATTAACAGCTGCCAAAATGGAGTGGATCAAGAAATTAGACAGTAATCTATACGAGATTAGGTCCAAAATTGCTTCAAATATTCAAAGAGGCTTGTATTTTCATGCCGAAGAAGAGCAATACATTATTACGCATGGTTTTACTAAGAAGACCCAGAAAACACCAGTACGTGAAATCAAGCACGCTAAGGAAATTCGAGCAGAATATTATCAACGAAAGGAAGATGAAAAGAATGGCTAATAAAACTTATTTAACAGATATTGATGATATTTTTACCCAAGATTTAAAAGATCCAACCTTTGCCAATGATGTCAAAGCAGAACTAAATAAATTGAATAGTGCTGTGGCAGTACGCAATGAACGTGAAGCTTATGGTTGGACACAGCATGATTTAGCAGAAAGGTCAGGTTTACCACAATCAACAATTGCGAGAGTGGAAAATGGTGCTAACACAAGCATGGATACCATTTCAAAGATTGCGAATGCGTTTGGCAAGTCACTGCAAATTAGTTTCACTTAGTCTGTATGATGATTAATATTTTAAATGGCATTTAAAGAGGCATTCATGGATAAACGAATGTCTTTTTTAATACTTAGTGTGTAATTGAAAATTAAGACAATAACTTTAGAGTATCAACAAGCTTAAAAAAGAAATTTTAACTGAGTTTGTTAAAGAAAGCTAAAAAGGATGTTGATGTAATAACTGTTGAAAAATTAGCATATGTGTTTCAAGTTTCATAAGATGAATTTGGCAGTTTATGGAACATTAGACTTATTCTAAAAATGAATATAGTGAGTTTGTGACACCAAGCCAAGACTGTGTTGATATGTATTATTTTTTGGTTAACGATGTGGAGCTCTTTCCTGCAAGGTACTCGGTAACTATTTTAGTACGAAACTCGAAATTGAATCTAGACATAGTGAACCCCCAAGGTTGAACACGCAATTACGCTATTGGAAGATTGGTTAGCAAGAAAGGGTGAATAATGATGAGATTAGCAGATTTAAAAACAAGTTTCTCTTCAATTCCGCTAGATGAAAAGTTTATTATTGATACTATGGCTGAATTATATGCCGAACGGATTAGAAATAACGTGTCACAGCAAGAACTAGCAGAACGAATTGGTATGAAGCAGCCACAAGTAGCTAAACTCGAAATGTTAGAATCTGTACCAACTCTAAAAACCTTGAACCGATATGCTAAAGGGTTAGGATTAAAATTAAAAGTGGATTTAGTTCGTGCTTAAAATTTTAAAATGAAAAGTCGTCGAAATTTTTAGAGTGATGTGAACTCCTAAAGTTGGAACATAATTTTGGGGGTGTTTACTTTTATTTTTGGCGTTTCCGGTTTTAGCTAGTCCGTAAACCACGTTGTTATCAGCGCAACCGCAAGTGGGGCAAAGAAAGAAGTAAACAATTTTTACACCTCCCAACCGTTGTAGACTGGATAGGTAACGGTTTCAATATACCTTATTAAATATTTTGCCGTATATCATTTATTTTCGGCTTAACCCAGTATAAAAAAACAACGTGGCTTGTGTAAAAAGTATTATATTATTATCCAAAAATGTGTCCACTTTATGGAGCCTTTGAACTTCTCAGCCTATGCATTGGCAAAGAAGATCAATGTACCAACGTCTAGAATACAAGATATTTTACATGACCGGCGACAAATCACTGTTGATACATCTGTTAGATTAGGCAGGTTTTTTGGAGTTTCTGACCGCTATTTTTTAAACTTACAAAATGATATAGATATTCGTAATGCCGAAGAAGAAAAAGGGAATGAGTATAGTCAGATTCGACAATATCAATTTAATAGCCATGAATCATGATTTTAGATTCGGGGTCCATAATTAAAAATCCCCCCATCTATGATGTAGATGTTGGGGACTATTTTGCTGTTTTTATTAATAAATGACATCTGTTTTTCAGAAAAATTGTTGGACTTTTGTACTAATTGAACTAATTTCTTGCTGAGATAAAGTGGCCACAACTTCTCCATCTGATTGTTTTGTTGGATCGACGGCACGGACATGTTGTAATAACGCTGTTCCGTGGACTTCTCCCTTGTCTACTCCAATAAATAAAGGTGATTCAACATACTTTTCTAAGGTGCGATATTTATCAGACGTACTGATTGGTACAACCAGTATCGTATTAAAATAGCGATTATAGTGATCGTTGCTTATAACTAAACACGGTCGCTTTTTCTTAGTTTCAGTGCCTTTAGCTGGATCCAAATTAATCCACAAAATAGCGCCTTGTTTTAATTTCATTAATCAAAATCTTCACTTTCTACGTCTTTACCCCAATCAACTTCTGTTGTACTGAGATTTCCGAACTTTTTTTCTTGTTCATCAACAAGGTGCCATAGATCAGGTTTGCTGCGTACAATCATTACCTTACCACTTGGCTCAATTTGCCACTCAATCGTATCAGCAGATTGAACTTTTAACAGCTCACGTACTGTTTTAGGAACTGTAATCTGATTTTTACTTGTGATTTTCGAACTAACTTTAGTTACGTTACTTGCGCTCACAATATCATCTCCTTACTTTTTCCTTACATAAATAATAACAT
Organism: Lactobacillus sp. UCMA15818; assembly: GCF_030400225.1. Lineage (GTDB taxonomy): Bacteria > Bacillota > Bacilli > Lactobacillales > Lactobacillaceae > Liquorilactobacillus. The sequence goes on from NZ_VJYB01000002.1 coordinate 335,275, forward strand.
AACTATTTTTATATCTCAAGAAAAGGAGAAAAAATTATGCAATAAATTGTCTTACATATTAAAGACTCAAACATCCTGCAACGAATTCAAAAATATTTGTTAGAAGATTTTCAGGTTGGTAAAGCTACTTTTTCAGCAGTCTCTAGTTATTAGATTGATCGTTTTTATTTTCTGCGTCTATCTGTAATATAGCAATCATTGGACTTTTGTGTTAACGTTTGGCTAGTATTAGATATCCCTTGTATAATTAAAAATTGTAGAAAAATTAAGGCAATTAAAAACAGAATATTCATGGTTAAAACAAGCTGAGAGCACCTCGCTGCAAGACACTTGTGAAACTCTAGCTGTAACTTTCCAAAGACTTTAAAAAAACTTGGTGGATATCCTAAATTTAAGTCTCGAAAGTTTCCAAAGCAAAATCCTTAGTGTGGTTAATCCATACGCAGCTAGATAGAGATATAAATACAAGCAAAAATATATTAAAACTTGGTTTGGGCTAAACTTTAGTAAATAGAGTAAACTGCTGTCGAATACTGAAATGTATGAGATAAGTTATGCTTGTTCCTAGAAACTTGGTGCTTTAGTGCCGATGTAAGTCACATGAAATATATTCAACTTGATAAATTAGGCTCTCTAGATTAATTTCTAGGGAGACTTTTTTTGTGCATAAAAATAGACCCTCAGAGAGTTAAGTCTGAGAGTCCATGAGTGATGTGGATTGATTAAGTCCACTTTTAAAGGGATTAACCCAATAACTATCACAATCTCTATGCTCATATTAGCATGCTCTATCAACATTGTCTAGTATCTGATATACTGATTAAGGCTACAGTACAAGGCTGATTACCTTTAATTAAACTGTATGCTAAGGGGTGAAACCCAATGACTTTAACAATCTCAGCTTCTTTAGTCGTTCAACTATTTATCATTTATTTGATATTTAGAGATGATGATAAGAAGTAGTTTACTGAGCACTGGGATATTTTTATCCTAGTGTTTTTTAAATCTGTTTTCAATTTATAGGGTCGGTAACTAAGAAAACTTATACTTTTAAGCGTAAGATGAATTAGGGCTTTGATCGCCCAGAATTGTATTCTGTTAATTGGTTCTCAATATGTTGGAACTTTGGGGCAACCAGATTTGTTTGGAATCAGATGTTGGATATGCAAAGTAAACGCTATAAGAACAATAAAGATTCTAGGTTCTTAAATGGTTTTGCAATGAACTTCTTATTAAGGAAATTAAAAACAGAATATTCATGGTTAATCCATACGCAGCTAGATAGAGATATAAATACAAGTAAAAATATATTAAAACTTGATTTGGGCTAAACCTTAGTAAATAGAGTAAACTGCTGTCGAATACTGAAATGTATGGAATAAGTTATGCTTGTTCCTAGAAGCTTGGTACTTTAATGCCGATGTAAGTCACATGAAATATATTCAACTTGATAAATTAGGCTCTCTAGATTAATTTCTAGGGAGTCTTTTTTGTACATAAAAATAGACCCTCAGAGAGTTAAGTCTGAGAGTCCATGAGTGATGTGGATTGTTCAAGTCCACTAAGATGTGATAATCTTGACCTATCACTATTTCCAACTAAATGATAACATTTTCTATATTTAATGTCTAGTGTCTGATAGCCTGATCAAGGCTACAGTAAAAGACCGTTCATCTTTAGTAACACTGTATGCTAAGAGGTGTTATTCTTGACTTTAACAATTTCCGCTTCTTTAGTCATCCAACTATTTATCATTTATTTGATATTTAAAAAGGATGATAAGAAGTAGTTTACTGAGCACTGGGATATCTTTATCCTAGTGTTTTTTAAATCTATTTTCAATTTATTAGGCCTCTTTGAGATGCTTAATGAATTGACTTCGATTGGGATACTTCTTTTTTAAATCTAATAGGCAATTTTTAATTTCTACATCCTTATCTATGTCCCAACCATCGGCTTGTGGATCTTTGTAATAATGAATGGGATTTCTGGTACCTTTAAAAGGTTTATTGATCCATCTATCATAAATTGGGTCACCAGGAGTTAAAGGTGTACCTTCAAAGTAATATCGATTATCCGATTTTGGATATTCTTTAATATCATGGATCTTGGCTACTAATTTTACTGAGCCGTTAAAAATTAATGCTACATATGACTCAAATAAAGCTCGCTTACCGAGCTTCCATATCCCCAAGTTATGTTCCCAAAGTTCTTTTGCAGTAGCAGTGAATGAATAGCCAACCCATTCGATAGGAGTTATATTTGGATAATCAAGTTTGGCTTCCTGCTGACTAGGTAAAGTAATAAATATCATTAATTTTCCTCCAAATAAGTCTAATCTTTTCTTTTCTGTTACGTATCCCTTTTTGTTTCTAATGGAAATTATAGCACATTGAGTTTGAAAAATTATTATGTAATAAGTTTTCAAAAAAATTATGGATTTAATCATGCAAAATAATAATCTACTCTTTGAGTATTTTTACAATCTTAGATCAAAAAAATGAGGGATAAAATTCTTGGATTTTAAGAATTTTATCCCTCATTTTTTGTAGACATAGATTAGGCTTTGACTGATATTTTATTTAAAATCACCGCTCAATAATTTTCTTCGCCTTATCAATCACTCCAGCGCGCCACTTATAGATGGATTGCCTAGATACACCCAGCATCTGCGCCATCTTGGTTATGCTCATACCTGCAACACGATTCGCAAGATACGCTTGTTCCTGCATTGAGCACTTCTCCCAGAGCTCTTGGAAGAATGCACTGGCAAGGATCTCACCTTCAAAGTTCAAAGCAAGTGGGTCTGGATGTACGAACTCTTGCCCGGAATCTGAATCACCTGCAACCACTAGTGACAGAGGTTCACAGTGTGCTTGCTGTCTAACTTCTTTGCGAATACAGTCGAGCAGGCGCCACTTAATTCGGCGAAATGCATATGGACCGAATAACTCTAGATCTTCATGTGAATGTGTTGCAAAGAAGGTCTCGTAAGCATCAACGTATAATAAGCAGCCCTCTTGGTATAGATCCTGATAATCACTTCTAGAAGGTGCAATTCCCAAACTTTTTAGTACCCCATGGATTAGCTTTGTATTGTTGTCTTGTAACAGATGTTTAAATGCAAAAGTGGATATCTTATCATTCATTTTTGAATCACTCCAGTTGATTTGAATTGATTCAAGGCCTTAAATCATCTTCAGAGTACACAAAAATACTGATTCTAGTAACATAGAAGAAATGGTTAAATAGGTAGATTAAAATTAATATGGTAATTTATTAGAGCAAACTTTATAATAGAAGTAGAGCGATGTAAGCGATGACAAAAATGAAAAAGGGTAGAGGGGACAGCAAATGCATCATGAAAAAATTTTATTTCATGGATTCGACCTTGATGAGATTATCTTCAATTCGGAGTTGGATACAAAAGCGGTGATTAATCCGCAAAGTACGCTTTTTGTTCTTAATTGTCTTAATTACAAAAAGCTGGGATGCAAATCAATCTTGGTTGACAAGTACAGGGGGATTGTCAGAACTAACAAGGAGACTAAGAAGTTAATTAATCAATTTGTGAACAATCAGGCAGTTAGCTTCTTGGGAACAAGGATGATGGCACAAAGCAAAGAGGGGCTACCATACGTCTATGGTAGAAAGGTGATAGTACCAATGTCTGGAGCAACGCAGCATTCGACTGATTGGCTGCTGGTAAATAATACGATTTGCGTCACATTTACAGAGAATAAAAGAAATATGACGATGATCTTCAAAGAGTTCTTAGGTGCACCACTAAAGATGGACTTAATGGTTAACAAGATAGTAGTTAAGCGACAGCTGCGAATAGCTGGAAATATTATGTTGAAGCAATGCGAAGTAGTGGATGAGGTCAATGTTGAATTTCAAGATATTAAACAATCAGATGTCTATAATATTTGTAGACAGTATTCAGATCAGGAATCTGAATGCAGCTCGCTAAAGAATGAGTTGGATTGGGGAGTCCATTATATTATTGAATCTGTGCTCAAGCATGTTCTAGGTGATGATGTATCAGAGGGATTAGTTGCAGAGATTGCGAAGGATATTAAGAGAAAAAGCAGGGAAATCATCTAATGTTAAACCAAAATTTTTTTACAAACGGAGGTAGAAAAAAAGTAAGTCAAATGATATTTGTTAGATTAATGTAAAACACAAGATAAACGGATAACATATTACTACAATATGTTATTTTTTTGTTCAATCACAAGCGTTAGTAGGTTTTATGATTTTTTCTATGATTTTTTGGGTATTCTAATTTACTTAAATATGTGTATAATTAAAATGTAATTGTTCTTCTGTTAGACAGCTTATTTTAGAAGGGGGAGTCGTAGGTGTGAATGATGATTTACAAGGAATTAGTTTCAGTAATAGCAGGATTCTTGATCGTGAGAAACTCAGAAGTCGTCATCTATACCATTTCTGTAAGAGAATCATAGATATGGTGTTAAGTGCCTGCGGGTTGGTAATATTATCTCCAGTGCTTCTAGCAGTTGCTGGAGGTATTAAACATGAGGAAAAGGGCGGCACAGTTATTTATAGGCAGCAGCGTGTGGGTAAGAACGGTGAATTATTTTCAATATACAAGTTCCGCTCAATGTGCATGGGTGCCGATAAGAAGCTTGAAGAATTGAAGCAGCTCAATGAAGTTGAGGGTGCGATGTTCAAGCTGCATAATGATCCTCGCGTTACCAAAATTGGCAAGTTACTTAGAAGAACGAGTCTTGATGAATTACCACAATTATACAATGTCCTAAAGGGTGACATGAGTCTTGTAGGTCCGCGTCCCCCGTTGCCTAATGAGGTTGCACATTATTCTGAATACGATAAGCAGCGTTTGCTGGTTGTACCAGGCTGTACTGGTCTGTGGCAAGTGAGTGCTAGAAATGAAGTCGGGTTCCATGAGATGGTGGAATTGGATCTGCAATATATACAAAAAAGCGGCTTATTGTATGATTTGGCATTAATCTTAAAAACAATAAAAATAATGATAGTTCCGAATGGGGCATATTAGAGAAGGCAGAATTTATGAAGATAGGAGTAGCGGGGACTGGATATGTTGGGTTGAGTATTGCCTCATTATTATCACAACATTATGAAGTAACAGCGGTGGATATTATCCCTGAAAAAGTAAATAGGTTAGCTTTATTTTAAACAAAATTGAGAAACTTAGTGAAATTGATTGTTGTAATAGAAAAGATAAAAAGAGTAATATAGTTGCTTATATTATAGTTGGTTTAAAAATTAAATTAATTTATTTAATTTTTTGTTATCAAATGTTAATTGAGAAATAAAAAATCTATTAGGAGCTATTATTGTATGAAAGATGTATTTATTGTTGGTTCTAAAGGTATTCCAGCAAACTATGGTGGATTTGAAACTTTTGTTGATAACTTGGTGACTCGAAAAAAAGATAAAAAAATAAAATATCATGTAGCTTGTATGACGTTTAAAAAAGCAAAAAGATATGAGTATAATGGTGCTGATTGTCAACAAATTACAGTTCCAAATATTGGGGGAGCAAGAGCTATTGTTTATGATCTAAAAGCGCTAAGTTGGGCCTTGAAAATTATTAAACAAAATAATATCAAAAATGGAATTGTTTATATTCTAGCTTGTCGAGTTGGACCGTTGTTACATTATTATGTTAAAGAATTTCATAAATATGGTTTTAAAATCTGGGTTAATCCAGATGGACATGAATGGAAAAGGGAAAAATGGTCATTTCCTGTTCGAAAATATTGGAAATTTTCCGAGAAATTAATGATTAAAAATTCAGATTTTATTATTTGTGATAGTAAGACAATTGAAAAGTATATTCAGCGAGAATATTCAAAATATAATCCAAAAACTACATTTATTGCGTACGGTGCAGACATAATTCAATCATTCTTAACTAAAAAGGACAAATCTGTTAAGGAATGGTATGAGAAAAATAAAGTTATATTAGATAGTTATTTTTTAATTGTTGGGCGGTTTGTACCTGAAAATAATTTTGAGATAATGATTCGAGAGTTTATGAATAGTAATATTGAGGAAGATTTGATTATAGTTACTAATGTTGAAAAAAATAAGTTTTATGAAAATTTGAAACGGAAAACACATTTTGAAAAAGATCCACGAATTAAATTTGTTGGAACGGTGTATGACCAGCAACTGCTAAAATTTATTAGGGAACATGCTATGGCGTATGTACATGGTCATTCTGTTGGGGGAACAAATCCTTCATTGCTGGAAGCTTTAGCTAGCACAAAACTAAACTTATTATATGATATTGGGTTTAATAGAGAAGTGGGAAGAGATGGGGCATTTTATTGGTCTGAATCAAAGGGTTCTTTAGGCAACCTTTTAAATCTTACAATATCGTTACATGAAAAGGAAATTATGGATAAAAATTCAGTAAGCAAAAAAATAATATTAGATTCTTATTCTTGGGAAAAAATAGTTGATGAGTATGAGCTATATATAGAATTATAAATAGTTATATTAAAAAAGGAGTAAGTTTTTAATGAATGATTTTTTGAAATTTTTTAAAAAAATTGATGGTTTTGACGTGATAAGAAAGACAATATATAATCATATCTTTTTCCGTACTTGTATTCTGTTACTTATTTCAGGGCCTTCAAAAAAATCATTGGAAATTACACGCTTATTTATTCAAAATAAAATAGTTTGTAAATTAAGAAGAAAATACAAAAGTTATATATTGGGTGAAAAAGAAAAAATTTCAATGAGCGGAGATATTCAACGTAGTGAATGTAGAAAAATATGGTTTTTTTGGGCACAAGGAATTGAAAATGCCCCTGTAATTGTTAAAAAATGCTATGAGTCACTATGTGAAAATTTAAAGAACAGGAATATAGTAGTTTTAGATGAATATAATTATAAAAAGTATATTAGTTTTCCAAATTATATTCAGAGGAAAATTGATACAGGGATAATAACAAAAACTCATATATCTGATTTGCTAAGAGTTGCTTTATTATCTGAATACGGTGGAACTTGGATTGATGCAACGGTTTATTGTTCTGGTGATAATTATGAAAATTATATGTTTGACTCTGATTTATTTGTTTTTAGTTCATTAAAACCAGGACTTGATGGGAAGTCAACTCAAATTTCAAGTTGGTTTATTACTTCATCGCCTAAAAATCCTATCATTTTGTTAACCAAAAAATTGCTCTATAGATACTGGTTGTCGAATAATAAGATGATTGATTATTTTCTTCTTCATGATATGTTTCAATTAGCTATTGAAACATATCATGAAGAATGGGGAAAAATAGTTCCATTTGATAATTCTACACCTCACATTTTATTGCTCCGCCTGTTTGATAAGTATGACGAAAAGACATGGGCGGCTATAAAGAAGAGGACCTCATTTCATAAATTGAGTTATAAATTCAACTTAGAATCAATGGATACCTACGATACTTATTATGAAAGAATAATTAAATTATAACCAAAGCATAGAACAAATCATTTATTTAAAAATATTTTGCCGGTATTTAGGCTTTATGCTAGTTTAGAAGGAGAAAAAAGTGGATCTTTCAATTATAGTTCCAATTTACAATACTGAAAATGAAAAGCTAATAAGATGTTTAAAGTCATTAACTAAATTTAAGAATATATCTTTCGAAGTGCTAATGATCAATGATGGATCCTTATCATACATAGAGACTATTTGTGCCAAATTCACTAAAAACAATTCAAATTTTAATTATTTGTGGAAGGAAAATGGTGGAGTAAGTAGTGCAAGAAATTATGGATTGAAATGTGCACAGGGAGAATACGTACTTTTTGTGGATGCTGATGATTTTATATGGGCAGATAAAATAGAAAAGAGTTATCTTAGAGGTGATTTCATCATTTTTGATACTTTAAAAAAAAATCATGTAAAACAACCTATTTTCAAAAATAATTATACTGGGAAAATAGAAAAAATAGAGTTGGTAAAAGCAGTAACAACTACAGATTTGCTAAATGGTATTGCGGGTAAAATTATTAAAAAAAAATCCTTTTCTGAATTGAAATTAAATGAGAATTTGGTAACAGGAGAAGACTTAGATTTTGTTATAAGAATTATCAAAAAATCAAAGTATGTATTATACATTAAAGAATACATGTATATGTATGAATATGATTCTAAGAGTGCAAAAAAAAGACTTACTGAACAACCGTATAAATTTTTAATGTCTATTATGAAAAATTATAAAGATCGTTTAAAATTAATAGATATGTATTTGTGCAATGAAAAACACAAAAGAAATTTTGTTAGAAAAACAAATAATATTTTTATGAACAAAATTGTGGGTTTTATGTATTCTCTATATCTTGAAAAAATAGACGGGAAATTATTCAAAAGAATTATATATAGTGTATGTATAACCATTAACTGGAATGAGTTGTGTGTTTTTTCAAAAGAATTTTTAATATGGAATCTGATTATAAATAAAAAATGGGATTTTCTTGTGTGTCTTTTTAAATATAGAAAAATTGTAATGGGGGATTGAACTAATGGAAACAGTTACAGTTTTAATTGTTACATATAATAGAAGTGACTGTTTAATAAAACTTCTTAAATCTTTACTTATTCAAAGTTACAAATTAGAGAGAATTGTGATTTTTGATAATAATTCAACAGATAAAACAACATGTAAGCTTCAAAAAAATGGCTATATAAAATCGTCAATTGTTGAGAAAAACAAATTATATATAAATAAGAAGGATAATGTAGAAACCATTTACCTAAAAAGTTCTAAAAATACTGGTGGCTCTGGTGGATTTTATTCTGGTATGAAAATGGCTAACAGTTTTGGCTCTGATTATATTTGGTGTATGGATGATGACGTATTGCCAGATGAGGGTTGCTTAAATGAAATGTTGTCATCCTTCGACAAAAATGTTGGAATTGTAATTCCAAATAGGAGTGATAATTATTTTAGCGATAATGCTATAGTGGACTTTAATTTGAAAAATCCTTTTTTGTTTAGACTTGGAATGCAAAAGAGGATTATTAGTAGTAGTGATATTGGCGATAATTCAATTGAAGTAGTTGATATGCCTTTTGAAGGTCCATTAATTAAGTCTGATATTATAAACAAAGTTGGTTATCCTAATAAAGACTTCTTTATTTTGTTTGATGACACTGAGTATGCATATCGGTGTCGCAAATATGGGCTGATTATTTTTAATACAAGAGCTCATTTGCATAGGCAAATACGACCAGTTGTAACTTTTCCAAAAAAGAAACGTATGAACTGGAAAGATTATTATTTCTATAGAAACCAATTCTTTTTTGAGAAAAAATATGGTGAGAATTTTGCTGTAAGGAATGTAAGAAATTTTTTTTTAGTAATAGATTTATCCGTACGAGCTATTGCTTTACGTAAGTGGTCAAATTTGAGAATCATATATTTAGCATATTTAAATGGTGTGGCAGGTAATTTAGGTGATAACTTTAAAGGGAAAAAATAAATATGAAAATAAAAATTTCAAATATATATATATTTATCATCTACATTATATTAACTTTTAATTTAGGTATTTTTTACTTTAAAGAGATCCCAAATTTATCATTATATGTTTCTTCAGTATTAACAGTTATAATCTTTGTATTATTTCTAATTTTTGAAAAAAAAGGTAAAAATATTGCTAAAAAAAGGTCAATTGAATTGATCTATCTGATAGTTCTTTATGGTTACTTAATATTTCAATTTCTCAGATCACAAGTATACAGTACAACAAATATTTTTACGGCAATGTATGTTTTATTGCCTTATCTGTACCTTTTACTTGTATTTCCTATTAAAGAAGTAATTGCTCGTAAGGGATTAATTAAGATTTTAAAAAATATTGCTTTTTACGATTTAATAGCAACTTCTTTTAGATTTTTTATTTGGTACTTGTATAATTATCATTCAAGCAGTTTTTTTTCTATTTTATTTGATCAAAATGGGAGGGAATGGACTAAATCGAATGGAAGTATTAGATTAGCAGCAACTGCTTTTAATGGAATTTCATTTGTTCTTTTTGCTTATATATTAATGAATAGTAAAAAAATGAAGAATAAGTTAATGTCAATGTTAGGCATTATTATTTTAGGCTTGTATGCATGTTTTGTATATATGTCTAGAAGTCAGCTGATTAGTTATTTTATCGTTCTATTAATAATGTATTTTGTAAAAAATATCCATTCTAGAAGTGCTGTTTTGTCATACATGCTTATGTGCATATGGCTAGTATTTCTTTTCTACACACCTTTTCTACAAAATTTTTTAAATTCATTTAGTTTAGGTAGCTCTCAAGGAAGTTCTACATATGCTCGCTTTTTAGAACTGCAGTATTTTAGTGGATTAATGAAAGAAAAATATTTTGGTGTTTTTTTTGGAATTGGAATTTTAAATGATTCTAATTCTTTAAATGCTTTAAAGTTTTACTTGTCAGATCTTGGAATTATTGGACAATATTTTCGTTATGGAATAATAGGTATAATTATTTTTTGTTATCCTTTCATTATGGCTTTTTCTAAGAGATATTTAGGAAGAAAGTCTTGTTTCAATTTGTTAACAATTGGGACTTTGTGTTACACAATTTTGGCATCATTTATGTCACAAAGTATCTTTGATAATGTACGAATAATAGCTCTACCATTCTTATTAGCCATTATTTGGTCGGAGAAGCCATATCAAGCTATTACTAAAAAATAATATTAGAGTTACTTGTATAGCTAGCATGTGATTGGTACTTTAGATAATTGGTCATAAGTCAAAAATGTAATTTAATTACGGGGAAAATAATTCTATATCAATTGATTAAAGGCAATGATAATTAGACGTTATACTGTAGTACTTAACAAGCAAAGTAATATTTGATTGGTGGGTCAAATCATAATAATATGAGGAGAAATTAAAGGTGAAATTAATAAAATTAGAAGGTCATTCTCTGAAAAAATATCAAAATGCAGTTTTGAGTGTAGCTGTAGACGTTATAGAAGTGTTAGAAAAAGAACATATTAAGTACAGCCTTACTGGTGGAAGTGCGCTTGGTGCGGTAAGGCATAAGGGATTTATTCCATGGGACGATGATATTGATATAAATATCCCAAGGGAGGATTATAACAAACTTTTACGGGTTTTTGATAAGTATTTAGGGAATGATTATTACATACAGACTCCTTTAAATTCTCCGCAAATTGGACTATTATTAACGCAAATTAGAAAAAAAAATACAATTGCTAAAAGAAAATATGACCTTTATGAGGACGAAAAGAAATGTGGTATTTCAATTGATTTATACGTAGTCGAAAATGTTTTTAATAATAAATCTCTTCGGTGGATACAAACTTATTTTAGCCTTTTCTTTGCTTTCATTGTGTCATGCAATAGATCATTTAAGAATAGGGGAATACCTAAACAAGTTTTTAATGAGGAATCTAGGAAGTTAAAATATGGTGTATTAAAATACATCATAGGTTTTTTATCACAAATATTACCATTGACAATCTACATTAAATTGTCAAACGTTTTTTTTTCGTTATGTAAAAACAATAAATCAAAATATGTATCCGTACCTTCTGGTAGAAAACATTTTAATGGAGAGCTGGATTTGAGAGAAAACCTGTGCAAATACAGAAAGTGTAGATTTGAGAATGAGTTTTTTAACATTCCATTTTATGCCGAAAAATATCTAGAAAAATTTTATGGCAATTATATGAAAATTCCCTTGGAAGAAAAAAGAGAACAGCATATTTTTTTAAAATTAGAATATTAAGTAAAATAAATTTTTAGTTGGAGTTTAAATTTGTCTCAAAAACATTAAAAATAGGGGATGCGAAATGAATATAGCAGTTATTTTTGCTGGTGGCGTTGGAAAAAGAATGAATAGTAAAGAATTACCTAAACAATTTTTGAAGATACATGGTAAGCCAATAATTATTCATACATTAGAATTATTTGAAGAGAGTTCTGAAGTGGACGCTATCATTGTTGTGTGTGTAGAAAGTTGGATAAATTATTTGAATAATTTGATTAATAAATATAATTTGCACAAAATTAAAAAAGTAGTCAAAGGTGGTAAAACGGGACAAGAATCTATATATCATGGATTAGTAGCGGCAGAAAAAATAAGTAAAGATAGCAGAGATATTGCTATAATTCATGACGGAGTTCGTCCATTAATAACTTTAAAAACAATTCATGATAATGTTAAATCTGTCATAAAAAATGGCTCAGCAATTACATCTATCAAAGCTAAAGAAACACTACTTATTGTTGATGAGGATGAGGCAATAGACACTGTTCCAGATAGATCTCATTCAAGATTAGCTCGTGCTCCACAAAGTTTTTACTTAGAAGATATTCTTGCTGTACACAAAAAAGCAATCAAAGACGGGAAACTAAATTTTATTGACTCATGTTCAATGATGAAATTTTATGGTAAGACGCTTTTTCTAGTTGATGGACCGCAAGAAAATATAAAAGTAACCACTCCGGATGATTTTTATATAATGAGGGCTATGTTAGATGCAAAAGAAGATGCGCAAATATACGGAATTGGTGATTAATTTATGGGGAATGAGATATTAAAAGATGATATAGCTAATTTTATAAAAAGCAAACAAATTGAATTTAACGAATTTTCTAATAAGGTTTTCTTTATTACTGGAGCCACTGGTTTGATAGGGTCATTAATAATTAAAACATTATTGTGTATTAATAGGACGAAAAAATTAAATATTAAAATAATTGCTGTCGTTAGGAATGAAATAAAAGCCAAAAAAATTTACAGATCTTATTTGCCTTGTGACTCTCTTTCTTTCTATAAAGTTAATTTGGGTGTAGACAAGATAAATTTTACAGGGAACATAGATTTTATTGTCCACGCTGCTTCCATAACGTCATCTAAATTAATAATTGATAATCCTGTAGGAACAATAAGAACTGCAGTTGATGGTACCCGTGATGTACTAGAATTTGCCAAAAGAAGCAACATTGATTCAATGGTTTATGTTTCATCTATGGAAATTTATGGTCAAATACTAAAGAATGGTAAAGTTTCCGAAGAAGATTTGGGTTATATTGATTTAACCAATCCAAGATCTTCTTACTCAGAAGGAAAAAGAATGTGTGAGATGCTGTGTACTGCATATCATACACAGTATGGATTGAATATAACTTCTGCTAGGTTGGCCCAAACCTTTGGTGCTGGAATTTTATCAACCGAAAATAGAGTTTTTGCTCAATTTGCCAGAAGTGCAATTAGAGGAGAAAATATAGTTTTGCATACAAAAGGTTTATCAGAGGGAAATTATGTTTATACAATGGATGCAATTTCCGCTATTTTAGTTTTATTGCTTAAAGGGAAACCTGGAGCAGCATATAATGTTTCAAATGAGAACAATCATACTACAATTAAAAATATGGCTAAAATAGTAGCTGAGGAATTTTCATATGGGAAAAGCAAAGTTGTAATTGATATTCCAGATACAAATTTTGGATATGCGCCCGATGTAAAAATATGGTTAGATAATTCAAAAATTAAGTCTTTAGGTTGGACACCTAAAGTTGGGTTAAGAGAGTCATATAATAGAATGATTATGTATATGAAGCTAGAATGATTTCTAGAGCTAAAGTATTTATTTATTAGTTAGGTATACTTAATGATATTATTTCATATAAGAATTATATGATATTGGGGAAGGAAATGTATATATGTCTGAAAATAAAAAAAGGTTATCAGGTCATAGGCATCATCATCAAAGTAAAAAAAGAAAAATTTGGAGCATTGTAATTGCTTTACTTATTTTATTTTTCGTAATCGATGGTTTAATAATTGCCAAGGTGTATAACGATACTAGGAGTGCCGTTGATACTACATATCATAAGGTTAAAAACAAAAGTGAGCGAGATGCTACAAGAACTATCAGTAATGGTAAGCCATTTTCCATCTTACTTTTGGGGACCGATACAGGAGACTATGGACGTACATATAAGGGACGGACTGATACGATGATGGTCGCGGTGGTGAATCCAAATACGAAGAAGACGGCTTTGGTAAGTATTCCACGTGATACAGAAGTTGCTATTCCCGGTCATGGCTTTGAGAACAAGATTAACTCTGCCTATACATATGGTGGAACCAGTATGGCAATGAATATCGTGCAGAGTTATCTGAATGTTCCCATTGATCATTATATTGAGATGAACATGGGAGGTTTGGTCCAGTTATCTTCTGCATTGGGATCAATCAAGGTAAAAAATGACTTGGACTTCACTAATCTAGGTTATCATTTCAAAAAGGGTACAGTGACAATTAATAAAAGTAATATTCTGGCGTATACACGAATGAGATATCAAGATTCTCGCGGTGATTATGGACGGCAATTGCGCCAGCGACTGGTGTTAGAAGGACTTGTTAAAAAAATTGCGACTGTTCAAGGTATCACTAACTATCAGAATATTTTATCAGCCCTTTCCAGCAACATGAAGACCGACATCACATTCAATGAAATGAAGACGATTGCGACCAAGTACCGTTCTGCTGATAAAGTTAAGCAGATTCAGCTTCAAGGATATGGTAAGATGATTGATGGAATCTCATTTCAGGTCGTTCCACAAAAGAACGTTGACGCTGTAACGACCGAATTAAAAAGTGCATTGGAACTGACTAAATAAACAGTATAGGAGTAGATTGATGAGTGAAGAAGCAAATAATGAGACAGTGATTGATCTTCGGCGATTGTTTGTCTTACTTAAAAAGAATTATCTAGGGATTATTTTGTGGGGTGTTCTTGGAGCCATCGTAGCTATGCTGGTTTCCTTTATATTAATGACACCCAAGTATAGTGCTTCAATTGATTTATTAGTTAACCAAAAGGCAAGTAATCAAAGTTTACAATATAATGTACAGCAAGCAGATCTGCAGGCAATCAATACTTATAAGGATGTTATCCAAAAGCCAGTTATCTTAGCTCCTGTCGTGAAGGAATTGCGCCAAAAGGATAATTATTCGGGATCAGTTGAGTCACTTGAGAAATTAGTAGCGATTTCTAATGAAACAAATTCGCAAGTGGTGACTGTCACCGTTACTGATACGAATGCATATACCGCTGCTGATCTTGCTAATACGATTGGTAAGGTCTTCAGCCAGAAGATTAAGAAGATGATGAAGGTCGATAATGTGACGGTCGTTACCAAGGCAACTGCAGATACAGATCCAGTGTCTCCTAATAAGAAGCTTAACTTATTAATTGGAATCGTTGTTGGTTTGCTAATTGGAGTGGCAATCGTTGTTATCAAGGACTTGCTTGATACAACTGTTCGTGATGAGAAGTTCTTAGTTGAAGAACTTGGACTTACGAGCTTGGGTGCAATTAGTCATATTCAGAGTAAGAAGTATCGTCGAGTCGTTAATGTCGTGATTGGTGGCAATGTAGATGGTGAAAAGCTTTCACGACGCAGAGTATAGGAAGGAGGTCAAAAATAATGTTTGGATTTAAGAATAAAAAGAAGAAAAAGAAAGAATTGTCAATGGATTCAATGCAGAACGGTGTTGAAATGATTTCTGCTGCCGATCCAAGTTCAGTGATTGCTGAACAGTTCAAGACAGTCCGCACTAATATTCAGTTCTCTAATGCTGATCATCAGTATCGCAATATCCTTTTGACCTCCTCGATGGCTTCAGAAGGTAAGTCGACGATTGCTGCGAATCTAGCAGTTACATTTGCAAGTCAGGGCTTAAAGACTCTCTTGGTTGATGCCGATATGCGTAGACCAACAATCAACGCAACTTTTAGCATTGCCAATCCTAAGGGGCTGACTAACTATCTGACAGACCGTGACTTCGATGTCAATCAGGCAATCTACGAGACTTCAATCGAGAATCTCTTCGTTATGCCAAGTGGACCGGTACCGCCTAATCCAGCTGAATTATTGAACTCGAAGCGGATGGATCTCCTAATCAAGGCACTCTCGGAGCAACTCGACTTGGTTATCTATGATGCTCCACCATTGTTATCAGTAACAGATGCGCAGGTGCTCTCAACCAAGGTCGAGGGTACAATCCTTGTGACACGCCAGAACACTACTGAGAAGGAAGCCGTGAAGCATGCTGTCGACTTATTGAAACATGTAAATGCTAATGTCATTGGTTCAATCTACAATGATGTTCATGCAGAAGGTGGGAGTGGATACTATGGCTATTATGGAGACGGATACTACGGCAAGTCTGACAAAGAGTAATAAGATTATTGACCTGCATTGTCATTTAATCCCTGGGATTGATGATGGCTCTCCTGATCTGGAACATTCACTAGAACTTGCGCATCAAGCCGTTGCTGAGGGAATAACACATATCTTGGCAACTCCGCATCATTTGGATGGTGATTATGTTAACCATCGAGATGATGTAATTAAGCACGTTACTGATTTTCAGCGTGAACTAGATCATCACGGAATACCGCTTGTTATTTTTCCTGGACAGGAAGTTCATATTAATGGAGACTTGACTGAAAAGTACGATGATTTACTGGGAATTGATGAAGATAAGAAGTACATGCTGATTGAATTTCCTCATGGCTCAGTTCCTGCATACGCTAAGCGTTTATTCTTTGAGTTGCGTAAGCTAGGAACAACTCCGGTGATCGTTCATCCAGAACGCAATCATGAGATTCAAGGAGATTTGAATCTTTTATATGATTTTATTGCTGATGGGGCGTTATCACAACTGACGGCAACCAGTTATGTCGGTGGTTTTGGTGAGAAGGTTCAGCATATCTCTGAACAGCTCGTTGAACATAACCTTGTTCAGATTTTTGCATCTGATGCCCATGCACTGAAAGGTCGCAGCTTCGCATTACGAGAGGCATTTATGAAGTTGCGAACAGAGTTGGGACAGACCGAAGTTGATGAATTCGAAGGTAATGCGGAGAATTTACTTAATGGAATGCCAGTTTTTGCCAGAGATTATTCGCGGGTTGATAAGAAGAAAAAGTTTTGGCTTTTTTAGAAAAAGTATAGTATAAGTGGAGTAAGTATTTGTTTCTTAGATGAAATGGATGCTTATTTTTTCAATATAAATTTAATTGGCTAATCAATGTGAATGCTCATATAAATTAAAAAAAGTTTGCTTTGTTGAAGATAATATATCACTAAATTTGCAAATTAAATATTTAGAAAAGATTTCTTTTGTTTAGTAGTTTTAGGTATTAAAATATGATAGTATTAGTGGCAGTAAGTTGCAAGTCATTATATTATTTATTATGAGCTGATTCTGATACTATCCAAAATCTTAATTAAATGAGGAAACATGCTTGTTCGTATTAATATAGAAAGGCTGTTTCAAGATTAATTTTTGAGATTCGGTATATTTTGAACCAGCCTTTTCCTACGTTTAGTCAAAGTTTACCTTTTCAATGTTGGTATTTTATTTTTAAATAAATTGCAAAAATGGTGCATTGGTTTCAAGAAAATGTTTTCGGAATAAAATTTATAATGGCTAGGCATAAAAGGTAGAGAAGATAAAGTTTGAGTTTTTGTTGTGTAGTAGATAAGATGGAAGCTAACTTAATGGAGTGTTAGCTTTTTAACTGCATAATACTTTTAAGGATTTTTGGGTGGTTGAATATAAAATGCTAGAGATATTTATTTTGGGCTTCATCGCTCCGCTAATTACAATCTGTTTTTTATTCTGCAAGTACTACTTCTTTAGAATATATGTTGTTTCCTTAGAGCATCAACTCTGGGCCGACATCATCTTCTATTTTTTCTTAGGTACTTTCTATTTTGTGGTGGAAAGCCTTACTTTTTTCTATTTTGAAATTATATGTTTCCAATATGTGGTTGGAATTACCGCCTTTTTTCTTGATGGTAGAATTAGAGGATACCTTGCTTTTGCATTGATGCCGCCAGTCCTAATGCTTGTAGAACTAGTGAATGGAATATATTCTCCGGCGACGATTCAGTATGTCTTCGTACTGATGGTTGCTTCCATTATTTTTTGTGAACTGATTAACTTTTTGGTTGATATTGACCTATTTTCGAAATATGCTACTTCGTTGGTTATAGCCAATATTGTGTCACCAGTCTTGATAGGTGCACAGTGGCGAAGTACTATTGGAACAAGTACGTCAGATGTCTATGTACCAATTTTAATTGGATCTGTTATTATTTTGAGCTTTGTCTATGGTTATTCTGCAGCATTGCAGCGCAAAGAAGTCCAGATACTAGAGCTTAGGTATGAAGCCACATATGATGGATTGACTAATCTCTTAAATTATAATTCTTTTGCCGATTATGTGACTGGTAAGAAGGAAGAAAAACCACAGCATCATGTCGTAGTCATGTTGGATATTGATAATTTTAAACAAATTAATGATACTTTTGGGCATTTGGAAGGCAACAATGTAATCAAGTTCTTCTCAACAAGTTTAAAAATCTTTTTCAATAGGAACTGCCCAAAGAATGTTGAAGTATATCGATTTGGCGGAGAAGAGTTCTGTATCTTATTCCAAGACCGAAATATTGAAGATTGCTTTTCATTGATGTTGCGGTTCCAAGAAGAACTTAGTGCAAAAAACTTTTTGACAGACGATAAACAAGCAGTTGCGGTGACATTCTCTGGCGGTGTTGCTGAAGCAAATGAATTTAATGAAATTGATCAGGCGGTAAAAGAGGCAGATATGGCCTTGTACTTGGCAAAAAGAGCGGGACGAGCGCAAGTTATCTGTCCTGCTTGCCAGATCTAATAATAGTTTTGTTTAAATTAACCTTGTGTTATGAGTACTATTCCAATTATAATGAAAAAGAATTAAAGGTTTAATAAAAGGGGATTAACGAGTGAAAAGATGGGGTTTGGGGATAGTAGTTATCTTATTTGGTTCGCTTTTTGCGCTCTTGCTGGCTAACCAAAAGCCAAATCAGATAACGAACGCTAATAAACAGGCTAACAATTCAACAATTCTGGCTAAAAAGGGTTTGGAAAAGCAAGGAACCTCTTTTGCTTTACAGAACAGTAATAAGTTAGCAAAACTGCAAGAAGAAAAAACACCGACGGCTGCTATAAGTAGTACTGCACTGTCGAGTCCGGCTAAATTGGCGAGTAGTGTAGATGATAACAGTGCTCGCATAACAATCGCTGGTGTTTTATCACAGAAAAGTGGGGCAGCTTTGAGCGACCAAGTTGTATATGCTAAAAGCTCGACTGAAGAGATTAGGCTTTCTACGGATGGAGAAGGCGATTTTTTTGTGCATTTATTAAGTAACCAAAACTATACTTTGACCACTTCGAATGGGATGCAGCTCGGCAGCATTACAACTGGTGCTACTAAGAGTGTTGTCAATGATGATGGCGTAATTGAACTCGGAAGAACATTCAAAAGTGAATCTTCTTCCGGTTATGTGCAGCTTAATTCAAATGTTATTTATTTTCCAGAATCTGAGATATCTTCGGCAAGTAGCACTAGCATTATTGTCAACGGAATACAGAATGTATACGTTGGTGATATTGTACTTGCAGATGAGAGCCTGAATCATTTGACAGCAGTGGCTATTGAGGTAACCAGTGTTCAATATGAGAATAACAAAACAATTTTAAATGGTACACCGCTAGCCATGAC
The DNA here is from genome assembly GCF_030400225.1 of Lactobacillus sp. UCMA15818. Classification (GTDB taxonomy): domain Bacteria; phylum Bacillota; class Bacilli; order Lactobacillales; family Lactobacillaceae; genus Liquorilactobacillus. Next base: position 354,920 of record NZ_VJYB01000002.1, read on the forward strand.
TTCAATCTTTCAAGAAATTCATTCAGGAAGTTATGGGAGTTTTGGTACAGTGAAAGTCACGCCCAACACACAAGTTGCAAGTCGCAACAATAATGATGGCAATGACAATCAGAATGAGAACAGTCTAGTAGTCAATGATGGACAAGGCAGCACATTCAATGTGGAAGTAGGGCTGACACCATCCCTGAAGATTGATTATTCAAACACAAGTGGGACAAAGCAGATTGCAGCATCGTTTAAGACGACTGCCAAAGTTCAAGGGAGTATTAGCGCAGGTCGAACAAATTCCCAAAATTATGATATCGGCACTGCAACGATCACAACTGATCTTCCTTTTTTATCCGTTACGGTACCGTTAACCCTAAATGAGTCTTTGCAATCCGTTAAGGAACACAGTGTAAATGTCACAGGTGAGTATACTTCAAGCGTAAATTTGCAAATCAACGGTGACAAACTGACGAAAACAGCTAGTCATACTGCCGCTGTTAATTTGTCTGGTGGCACAGATTCGTTGAGCCTAAGCTTGGGTGTCACAGCTGCCCCAAGTATTTCAATGGCAGGAAGCGAACTGCTCAACATAAATGCTTGCTCAGGCTTTAGTGAGAATGTAGATGCTGCTGCGAACGAGACTCAAAGTAGTCATTATAGTGATGAGATTGAGAGCCCATTTTTGGAAAGGTCATATAGTTCAGCAGATGATATTCCCATTTTTAAAACGGCTGATATGCAGATAAATACTGCTACAGCAGACAATGTAAGCGACATAACTTTGGCTCCGGGAGAAAAAAAGATACTGTATTTGCCAGATTATAGTAGTGGTAACACTGACTTAACTCTTAACGAGAATGGTCCAATCACGGTTACAAAATTAGCAAGCGGTGTATATGAAGTGGTCGCGAATGCGGCGGCTGTGCCTGAAACGAGTGCCAATCTTGCATTTTTGGATGCTTCTTCAAATGGACATCTTGTTAATAGTAAGGGGCAACTTACCGTAAACATTGTCAACGCAGACAAGACTAGTATCAGTGGTCGTATACTAGATGCTTCGAAGCAAACGGGAATCCAGAATGCACAAATAACCTTGATCAATGAAGCGACTGGTGCTACTTATAGGACAGTCTCCAACGCTAACGGCGAATATGTGCTAGAACTGCCAAGTGGTAATTATCAGAGTACGGTTACAGCAAGCGGGTACCAATCTGCGAATGCAGTACTCGGTAATATTGATACAGAAGGGTTGAAGCATGACACTGAATTGTCTTTGAATGTTTCTAATCTTCATGGAGTTATTAAGGATTCAGTGACAAGCGCGAAGATTGCTGGAGCGTCGCTATCTTTTAGGGCGGGTGCTGATAATACGATAAGTGAACCTGTAGCAAGCAGCGTTACTGATGAGAATGGCGAATACCATCTTAGTCTGCCTGCAGGTGATTACACAGTTGCGCTAATGAGCAATGGTTTTGTTACGGGCTATGAAAATATTACTGTGGGTCAAAATAGTGAAGATACTGAGGTAGATGGTCTGCTGGCTAAGGAAAGTACAGACTTTAGCAGGTAAGCTTGTAGTAATCTGGTTTTTGAATTCTGACTTAGTTGAAGTTAGTTTATACTTTTAAGACATTAAATTAAGGTTGTGATAATTTATATGCTCAGTGTATTGTTTGTTATGGTATTGATTCCTACATCGATTGTTGGCTTTATATATGAGTTGTGCGTGTTAAGTGAAAGCGAAGAGATGCAGAAAGTACATTCACTTTTCAAATATGCTGCATTGCTTTTTTTGTTCGTTGTACAGGAATATTTTATTGCATATATAACATACAATACCGTTGGCTTTATCTGTTTTCAGTATACAATCAGCATTGCTACCTTTATGATTTCTCGTAAATTTGCATTGATCACAGGTTTGTTCACGCCGATTGTGATCAACTTATTTTTGTACAATATTGGTGAATTTACGCCTTTATTTTGTGTACTGAGCTGTGTGGCTGTGTTGTTTGTCTTTCAGGCAATGAATGCTTTCTTAGATAAGTCGTTCACTGTTCAGCTTTACCGGTACAGCGGGACCTTGATTTTAATTAGTTTATTGACGATGAACCCTGCTACGGGGACTTTTACTATTCATTTTTACACTGTGGCGAAGTTTTTGAAGGTGTTTTTAGGATGTCTGCTTATTATTTGGTTTTCATATATTTTCTTTAGAGAAATCGAGCAGAAGAAAAATCGGATAAGTGAGCTGGAGTACATGAAAGCTCACGATAAATTGACAGGTCTTTATAATTATCGGGAATTCAGAAATAATTTGAATACTATAGATGAATCTTCTGATAAGAATTATCTTGCTGCAATGCTGGATCTTGATAATTTTAAGAAGTTCAATGATGAATTCGGACATGACGAGGGAAATAGGTTTCTTGAGAGTTTTGCGAAAAAGCTGGTGAATTATATGCGAAGAAATAATGATACTAATGTAACTGTTTATCGCTTCGGCGGTGAAGAATTTTGTATTCTGATTAAGAACACACCTGTTGAAATGGCTCATATAAAGTTAAACGACTTCATTATTTTCTTACAGGCAGATAAGTATAAAACCAATTCAGGAAAAGAAATGCGTGTTTCTTGTTCTGCGGGTATTTCAGATGCACGTAAATTTGACTCAATCTATGCCGCTGTGAGAGCTGCTGATGATGCACTTTACCAAGCTAAGAGAGAAGGAAAAGGACGTGTTGTTACTAATAATATAGGGGACAGCCTTAGTTTACGAAGCATGGTTTCTGATTCTGCGCAATAGTACATCTTCTGAGATTCAGGCCATAAGTGGTAAAGATTCATAATTGTAAGAGAGAAAGGTGTAAAGTAATTATGTTTTGGATTATTATATTTCTAGTAATTGCCGGTTTTCTTGCCGGTTTACTGCAGTCTGTGGCAGGATTAGCATCATTAGTATCTTATCCAGCGCTGTTAATAGTAGGCGTTCCTCCGGTAATTGCCAATGTTACTAATACAACCGCATTGATTTTTTCGGGAATTGGTTCACTAATCTCTTCATCCAAGGAATTGAAGGGACACTGGAAGAAATTATCATTCTTTATTGTTTTGTCGCTGATTGGAAGTGTGGGTGGAAGCTACTTACTGTTGCATTTGCCATCTGCATCGTTTGAGAAAGTTGTGCCATTTTTTATTTTTGGTGCGGGAGTTCTTTTGTTGCTGTCTAGTCGTAAGAAGAAAGCGATTGATGGTAGTAGTCTGGCTGGAAGTAAGAACTTACAAGGTACATGGAAGCTGATTATTAGTGCAATTTGTATAGTTCTAGTTGGGGGATACACTGGTTATTTTGGAGCAGCCGGCGGTGTGTTATTCCTTGCAATTCTCTCGGCAATTACAGATGAAGAATTTCATATTGTAAATGCAATGAAGAACGTAATAACTTTTGTCGGGAATTTAACTGCAACATGCATCTTTATCTTTAAGTCACATATTGCATGGCACTATGTGATTCCAATGGGTATAGGATTGCTTGCTGGTGGTTATGTAGGACCGATTATTGTGAGGCATGTCAATATTCATTTGTTGCGGATTCTAATTGCTTTTGCCGCCTTTGGACTTGCTGCTTATTTGTTGCTTGCTGCGTATTAGGTTAAGTGAGAGTGCCAACAGGTGAATTGGAGCATTAATTATGAGTAACACATGATTGAAAAAAGAAGGTATTCAATTATTATTGAGAAATATCGTTCACTAGGTCTGAAAGAGGTATGACCCGTATTTGATTTCAGATATCAACGGAAATGTTTCATCAATTGAATTTCAAAGTGCAAAAATTATTAATGAATTGAACAAAATAGAATGGTCTGAATTTAGTGTAGCATTCTAAATTTAATTAAAACAAAACATCACAGTAAGAAGACTTTTCATTTTCTTACTGTGATGTTTTATTTTGTAATATTCCTATATGTCAGGTTTTACCTAATTATTCGAAAATCGGTGTATTCGTTGTTTCTACATATTTTGCAGAGATTGGTGTCGTATAGAGTTGTTCACCAGTCTTATTGATAAAAATCCCAAGTTCAGCTAAATCTGTCATTGCTTTTTGAATGACTTCTTTGTTCAGATCGCTATTTGCATAACTAAGACGGAAGTGATTCTTTGTTTTACCAGATTGACTGCCAAAAACCATGTCTAATTGTTTCATTTGAATTCCTCCTAATTTTTATTTAGTACCTTTGAAGTTATTTTGCAACTTTTTCAATGGTGGTAAGCTTTGTTTCTGAGATCTCATCAGCCAGCAAAGTATTTAAGATTGCGGTGAAAGCAATAATGTTCGCTTCTGTTAAACCGTCTTTAAGATTATTAAAAGAATGCTTAATTTCTGAGCCATCTGCACTGACACCTGTTGTTGCGATACTTGATTTAACCCATGCTTTACTCATGTAAAACACCTCCAGTTTTATTTTGTAAGTGCTGCAGCTGCTTACACTTATACAAACGAAAGCAAAACTAAAAATGTTAACCTGATTTTATTTTTTTGAGAATCCGAACTTAGAGTGTGTTTTGCTATGAATAATCCACAGTTACCTAGAGAATTCTGACCCATGGAGTATGTTTATTCGGAATTAATAATGAGACTGAATTTAAAATCCGATTTATGACTCAGTTCGTTAGAAGAGCATTCTAGATTGTTGAAAAAATAGAGATTAAAGTAGTTTAAAAAAATAAAATTAGTTTTCTTGAAACTAAACAATATTGCGCTTACATTAAGAAAATACATAAAAATAGTACAGTTAACTTTTGAAAGCAAGAAAAAAAGTTCAAATCAGCAGAATCATGTTACAAAAGCGGACATGAAATATAGCGATAAAATTGACATTCTAAGAATATGATTATAAAATCATTAATACATCAAATGAAAGGTGATGTTTGTATGAGTAGTGTTTTTAGAAAGAAAAGTGTAGCAGAGCTTACAAGTGGGGTAACTCCTCTTAGACGTACACTGCGCACTGTGGATCTGACATTTCTAGGAATTGGCGCTATTATTGGTACAGGGATTTTTGTTTTAACAGGTAAGGGTGCTTTAACAGCTGGTCCTGCATTGTCTTTATCATTTTTAATTGCCGCTATCTGTTGTGGATTTGCTGGTCTGTGCTATGCAGAATTTGCATCAATTGCTCCCGTTGCTGGTTCGGCTTATACATATTCCTATGTAGCATTTGGTGAAATTGTTGCTTTTATCATTGGTTGGGATTTGATTTTGGAATATGCATTAGGTGCCGCGACGGTTTCAGTTGGGTGGTCTGGGTATTTTGTTAACCTCTTGGACAATATGGGGATTCACATACCGACCGTTCTTACTGCAGCCGCTGGGACAACACCTGGTGTCAATACATTATTCAATTTGCCAGCATTCCTAATCGTTATCTTAATTACTTGGATTATCTCGATTGGGATTAATTCAACCAAGCGTGTTAATGATACAATGGTTATTCTGAAGCTTGCTGTTATTGTATTGTTTATTGTATGTACCGTTTGGTATATCAAGCCACATAATTGGGTACCATTCTCACCTTATGGCTGGTTCTCAACACATGCTGGCGCGAAAGCCGGGATTATTCCGGCAGCATCAATTGTGTTCTTCGCCTTTATTGGTTTTGATTCTGTTGCTTCAAGTGCTGAAGAAACAATCAATCCAAGCAAGACGTTGCCACGTGGTATTTTGATTTCACTTTTGATTTCTACGGTACTCTATATTATCATGACGTTAATCATGACAGGTGTTGTTAAATACACTGTATTCAGTAAATATCTGAATGCTCCCATCTTGGCGGTACTTGCTTCAACGGGTCAGACATGGTTATCAATTATTGTAAGTATCGGTGCAATTCTAGGTATGACAACTGTTATTTTAGTTCAACTTTATGGTCAATCAAGAATTACTTATTCAATGTCGCGTGATGGATTATTTCCTAAGTTTTTCGGTGAAGTTAATGAGAAGTATAAGACACCATTCAAGGGAACTTGGTTCTTCGGCATTATTACAGCCATTGCAGGTGGATTAATCAACCTGAATATTTTATCAGAACTTGTAAATATTGGTACCTTGACAGCCTTTATTTTAGTTTCTGCAGGTGTTCTCTGGATGCGTAAGTCACAACCAGATCTTCATCGTGGGTTCCGTGCACCAGGTGTTCCTGTAACTCCAATTATTGCTATTATTTTCTGTTTAGTTTTGGTTGCCGGACTAAACTGGGAAACTTGGTTAAGGTTCCTTGTCTGGTTTGCAATTGGGATGGTTCTTTACTTCACATACGGTCGCAAACATTCATTAATGAATTAACATAATTAAGATTAGGATAAACAAAAACAACAGCACGTTAACATAAATTTTAATATTTCATGAGAGGGTTGGACCAAAGGAAACATTTTGGTCTAGCTCTTTTGTTTGACTCCATCCAAGGATTTTCCATAAGGGAGTGTGCCATAAGTTGGGAAAATTTGAGTACTAACTCGAAATTACGAACATAGCAGACACTTTGCTATGAGTAATTCGAAGTTAGACGGAGAGTTTTGACTTATGAAACACGTTTATACGGAATAAATAGAGAACTGAATCAAAATTTAACTTTTGATCCAGCCCCATTCTTAGATAATGAGTGCAAATTTCAATCTAAAAAAGAAATAAAAGAATATACAGCAAGAACTTCTTCTCTAATTAGTAATATTATAATATACTTTGTTGTTAGGAAATTAAGAAGGGGAGCGAGAATCAAATGAACAATAATAAAGAAAAGCTTTTAAGTGTTTCCATTGAGGAACGCCGGACATCATCTTGGGATATGTTTGCAACATGGGTGGGTGCAAATGCTAATAATGGTACGTGGTATATTGGGGGAGTTCTTGCAGCGTGCGGCTTTTTTGCTGCAATAAATGTTTTGGTGTTCTCATCGGCTTTATCGTATCTTTTCTTATCATTGATTGGTTTCATAGGTTACAAGACGGGTGTTTCAACAATGGGTATCAGTCGGGCCTCGTTTGGAATTCGGGGAAGCTTCTTGCCATCATTGATTAATTTTACACAATTTATTGGATGGACTGCGGTCAATACTTTTATTGCTGCTACATCGGTTAGTTATCTCTTACATGATCTAATGGGCTTGCCATTATTTGGGCACTCTGGTGGCAATATCGGGATGTTCCTAGGAATTGCAGTAATGAGCGTTCTACATATTATCAGTATTGCAAGTGGTTCACGCTCTGTTCAATTGATTGAACGGATTGGGATAGTTCTAGTATTTATTTTTGTATTTTGGGAATCAATCGTTGTATTTAAGACGGTGTCACTTGATCAGATTGCTGCATGGCATGTGCCAAGTAAGCTCAAGATGAACATTGGTGCAGCAATCGATACAGTCGCAGCTTTCAACCTTGCTTGGGTAACTGCTGGTGCTGATTTTACTCGTTTTACGAAGAAGAAGAGCGGTTCAACCACAATTCCTTTTGCAGGTGCATTAATTGGGGTTCTATGGTTTGCATTTATTGGTTTGGTTGCAACAATCAGCATTGCAGTTGCTTCAGGTGCATATGACCCGAATAACTCTGATCCCAGCACAATAGCAAGTAAATTGGGTCTGGGAATCATTGCGCTGCTTGTTATTATTTTAACCAGTATGACTGCAAATGCTGTTAATTTGATGGCCGCAGGTTCGGCTCTTTCAAATGTTTTTCCAAAGTTGAGTTTGAAGATTTCCCTCTGGATTGTTGCTTTACTGGCTACGATTGTGACTTTTATCCCAATGATTTTGGGTAGTTTCTTAGATGCCTTCACTGTTTTTCTTGATTATATCGGAATGGTGCTTGGTCCGATCATCAGCATTATCATAGTAGATTTTTATATTTTGAAGAAAAAAGAATATCAAGTAGATGAATTAACAAAGCAAAATGGAAGATACTGGTATCATGGCGGGATTAACTGGCTTGCGGTTATCACATGGATAATCGGTGCAGCCTTCTTCTTTGTTTTACAAAAAATTACTTTTTTAAACATCACAGTTGGGGCAACATTTATTGATATGCTGCTTAGTGCGGTATTATATTATATTTTGATGAAATTTATGGAGAAAAGGAGAGATTAGATGCTAATCAGCAATGTTCATATTGACAATCAGCAGGAATTGAAAAGTATCCGGATTGAAGATGGTAAATTTGCAGCGATTGCAGCCAAATTACAGCCAAAGGCAGGAGAAGAGGTGCTTGATGGCGGAGGTCATTTATTGTTGCCTCCCTTTATTGATTCGCATATCCATCTAGATGCAACTCTGACAGCGGGGCAGCCGGAATGGAATCAGACAGGTACTCTCTTTGATGGAATTAGAATCTGGTCGGAGCGCAAAAAGAGCTTAACCATTCGAGATGTTAAGGAACGTGCGCGCAAAACAATCTATCAGCAGATTAAATTTGGAATTCAATTTGTTCGCAGCCATGTGGATACGACAGACCCTAACTTGATTGCCCTACAAGCATTATTGGAGCTTAGAGAAGAGTTAAAAGATGTTGTTAACTTACAATTGGTGGCCTTCCCGCAAGAGGGTATTCTGTCATTTCCAAATGGTAAGGAACTATTGGAGCAAGCTCTCAAGGAAGGTGCAGATGTTGTCGGTGGGATTCCGCATTATGAATTCAATCATTTTTATGGTGCCGATTCACTCAAGTATCTGGTCGGCTTGGCAGAAAAATATGATACATTGGTTGACGTCCATTGTGATGAGATCGATGATCCCGCGACACGGAATCTTGAAGTTCTTGCAACCTTGGCGTATGAGTCAGGATTGAAGAATCGTGTGACAGCAAGTCATACAACAGCCATGGGTTCATACAACGATGCATATACCTATAAGTTATTCAGGTTATTGAAGATGGCAGAAATGAATTTTGTCTCTAATCCACTGGTTAACATGCACTTAGGCGGACGCTTTGATACATATCCTAAGCGGCGTGGACTAACACGTGTCAAGGAATTGTCAGAAGCGGGAATCAACGTGTCTTTTGGTGAAGATGATGTGCAGGATCCTTGGAGTCCCTTAGGCAATGGGAACATGTTGGACCCAGTCCATATGGGTGTCTATGCCGCACAGTTAATGGGGTATGAGCAGTTGCAATCTTCATATAATTATGTGACCTATAATGCAGCTAAGACTCTGAATATTAGTGAAAAGTATGGAATCAAAGTTGGTTTGCCAGCAAATTGTATTTTGTTAAATGGAGCAGACTTTTACAATGTATTGAACAAACACGCAGAGGTTCTCTACAATATCAGAGGTGGGAAAGTTTTAGCCAAGACTGTTCCGGCACAAACTGAGCTGTTTCTAAAATAATTGAATAATTTAGATTGTTATTTGCGCAGAAAGCAGCCAGTTAAAGTTGCTAAATTGTAAGTAAAGTTGCAATATAAGGGTATAGTTACTGAAAAGGAAGTGCAGATAATTATGGTTGAAATGATGAATGCCGTTGGATACACAGAGCATTTGCCGATATCTGACGAAAAAAGCTTGTTTGATTTCAAGACAATCAAACCAACGCCTAATGGTCGCGACTTGTTAGTTAAGATAGAGGCAATTGCAGTGAACCCAGTTGATATTAGTATTCGTAAGAATGAAAAGGAACAGCTGGATGAGAGTCATCCGAAAATTCTTGGTTGGGATGCGCTTGGTGAAGTTGTTGATTGCGGTGGTGAAGTTCGTTTGTTCGAAAAGGGAGAGCGTGTCTTCTATGCTGGTGCAGTTGATCGTCCAGGGTCTAATGCAGAATATCAGCTGATTGATGAACGCCTCGTTGCACTTGCACCAAGGAAGTTGACCCAGCAGCAAAGTGTTGCGATGCCGCTAACCTCATTAACGGCTTGGGAAGCATTATTTGAGAAGCTTCAGATATCAAGAACTAATAGAATTGAAAATGCAAAGAAAATGATTCTGATCATCAATGGTGCCGGTGGAGTGGGGTCGATTGCTACCCAACTTGCTGCTTGGGCAGGACTTAAGGTTATTGCAACCGCATCGAGAGAAGAGACAATTCACTGGACATTGGCACATGGTGCAGCTGATACGATTAATCACAGAGTTGACATGCCAACTCAGTTAAAAGCAAAGGGAATTGCTGGGGTTGATTATATCTTGCAGCTTAGCGATATCGATGGACATTGGGCAGAGATGGCAGAAATGATTAAGCCTAATGGACGAATTACTTCAATCACAGGCAACCAAGCACCACTTGATCTGGGGTTATTGAAACCTAAAAGTGTCACTTTTTCATGGGAATGGATGTATACCAAGTCTTTCTACCAGCTGCCGGAGATGATCTCGCAGCATGAGATTCTTGAACGGATTTCAACAATGCTGAATGATGGTGTCCTCAAATCGACCGTGACGGAAGTGTTGCATACAGTCAATGCCGCAACCTTGCGCAAGGCACATAAGATGATTGAGACTAATCGCACGATTGGCAAGATTGTTATCTGCAATTAATGGAGCTATATCACATGAAGTCATATTTTCTCTATCATAATTTTGGAGGGATTCTTAATGAAAAAGGCACTTATACTTGTGAACTTAAAAGATACACAGGTGGAACAACTGAGGACTAAGTATCCAACTGTTGAATTTACAACAGACCCAGGCGATTATCTGGACGCGGAAATTATTCTGGGATGGAAAGTATCTCAAGCGGATGAATTGCTTAAAAGCAAGAAACTCAAGTGGGTTCAAGCAAAGTCGGCTGGTGTCGATTATTTTCCACTAGAAGAGTTTGCAAAACGCAAGATTAAGCTGACAACTGCTTCTGGCCTACATTCACGTTATATTGCCGAGACTGTTGCGGCATATTTGCTGATTGAAAATCGTGGATTAAGACCTGTTATCAAGAATCCAGGAATGTGGGATGAGCCAGAGGTCTATGAGACTTCTGAACAGACTGTGCTGATTTTTGGAACAGGTAATATTGGCAAGGAGATCGCACGCTACTGCCATTTCTTTGAGATGAAAACAATTGGTGTCAATCGTCACGGCGCAGATACTCAATTGGCAGCTGATTTCGATGAGATTATCAGAATGGATGAATTTGAAGCGACTAAGGATAAGTATGATGCTGCATATGTTATCAATATTCTTCCTGGAACCAAATCTACCAATAGATTTTTTAATAAAGACAGTTTGAAGAAAATTAATCCAGGATACTCTTTCATTAATGTTGGTCGCGGAACCTCAGTGGTTACCTCTGATTTAGAACACCTATTAGCTGATGACTATATTAAGAGTGCATATCTGGATGTCTTTGAAGAAGAACCGCTCAAGCAGGATTCACCACTGTGGCATTCGCCTAAAATTATATCAACACCTCATATTTCAGGTTTAATGGCACATTTTAAGGAGGAGCTTCTTCCTTTATTTGATGATAATCTTGAGAGGTACTTAGCAGACGAGCAATTACACAATTTAGTTGATCTGGATGCAGGTTATTAGAGTAATCATTATTGATTTTACTAATTATTTATTGTAAAATTACATCATTGAATTCTTAATATTGACTGTGAGAGAATGAGTAATCTTCGGATTTTCACAAGAGAGTCGCGGTAGCTGAGAAGCGATGCAGGTCTGGAGGCGAATATGGTTCTTTAGAAGTCTGAGATGGTGAGTTGATCAGTAATAAGCCATTATCCGGTTAAAACCGTTATTGATTGATATCTTAGATATTATAAGGGACCAGTATGGTCTGAAGATTGGTGGTACCGCGCTTGAGCGCCCTTTCATTGAAGGGGTGCTTTTTTTATTGCAGTCGATTTTAAGAGCAATAAATAATTTATTAATTAAGGAGATGTATTACTAATGTCAAACAAGAATAGGTCTGTTCAAACCGTTGTAGCTACAGGGATTGGTGCTGCAATTATCTTTGTCTTAATGAAGTTCATTGCCATTCCAACAGGTATTTCAAATACACAGGTGAATGTAGCTGAAGGGTTCTTGCCATTATTAGCTGCAATCTATGGACCAGTTGCGGCTGGATTAGCGATGTTTATCGGCCATTCTTTAAATGACTTTGTTACTTATGGTTCGCCTTGGTGGACATGGGTCATCGTTGATGGTTTGGTTGGGGTAGCTTTTGGGTTATTCAAGCGTCAATTAGACATCCAAAGTGGCAAGATCTCAGCTGCTAAATTAGTTCTTTTTAATGTATACCAGATTGTAGTTAATTTTATTGGTTGGGTTTTGCTTGCTCCAACGGGTGATATTTTGATTTATCATGAACCAGCAAGTAAGGTATATCTTCAAGGAGTTGTAACTTGGTTGTTGAACAGTGCTTCTGTTGCAATTATTGGGACAATTCTTTTGATATTATATGCAAAAACAAGAACAAAACGTGGCAGCTTGAAGAAGGAAAAGTGAGATGGCAGAACCACTAATTAGTTTCAAGGATTTCTCATTCAAATATGATTCGCAGGCTGAAGATACATTGAAACATATTGATCTTGATATTTATCCTGGTGAGAAAGTCTTGATAGCCGGTGCATCAGGCTCTGGCAAGTCAACGTTGGGTCGTGTCATCAATGGACTGATTCCACATGCTTATCCGGGGACGATCAGCGGGTCATGTATTGTGAATGGCAAGGAGGTTGCGGACAGTTCATTATTTGATTTATCTTTTGATGTTGGAACTGTCCTGCAAGATTCTGACAGCCAGTTTGTTGGCTTAACTGTTGCTGAAGACATGGCGTTTTCACTTGAAAATGATCAGGTACCACAAGCTGAAATGCGAAGTGCGGTTACCAAGTGGGCAAAAACGCTGCAACTAAATGAACTGTTGAAGAACTCACCGCAAGAAATCTCTGGTGGACAGAAACAGCGAGTTGCAATGGGCGGCGTCTTGATTGATGAAAGTCGAATTTTATTATTTGATGAACCACTCGCTAGTCTTGATCCGGCAGCTGGACTTGCTTCAATGGAACTAATCAATGATTTGGCAACAAAGCAGAATTTGACGGTAGTAATTATTGAACATCGAATTGAAGAGGCCTTGCATGCCAATATTGATCGACTTGTAGTATTGCAAGATGGTGAGATTGTCGCAAATGATAAACCAGATAGAATCCTTGTATCTGAAAAAATTATTGAGCTTGGACTAAGAGAACCGCTATACTTGAGTGTTCTAAGACGTGCTGGGATTGCAATAGCAGATTGTCAACAAATTAGTCATGCTGAAACAATAACAAATCCTGCAATTGCTAAGAGTTTAAAGTCATGGACGAGAGATGTTAAGTTGAATCAGGCAGATGAGAAAAAGTCAAACTTGTTGGAGCTGCAGAACATAAAATTCGCCTATGATGATGGCAAGAATGTGATTGATAATGTGAATCTGGTTGTTCATCGAGGTGAAATGATCAGCCTTGTAGGTCAGAATGGTACAGGTAAGTCGACGCTAAGTAGCTTGATTACAGGTTTCTTGACGCCAACTAATGGCAAAATATTATTTGCCGGAGAAGATATGGCTGAACTGTCTGTCAAAGAACGGGCTGAAAAAATTGGATATATTCTGCAGGATCCTAACCAAATGATTTCTAAGACAACTGTTTTTGAAGAGGTTTCTTCTGGGCTAGTATTGCGCCAGATAGCAAGCAAAGAAATTCAGGGGCGTGTCAATAAAATTTTGAAAATCTGTGGTCTGTATGAGATGCGGCACTGGCCAATATCGGCGCTCAGCTTTGGACAGAAGAAACGAGTTACAATCGCATCAATTCTTGTACTTGATCCAGAGATGCTGATTCTTGACGAGCCAACTGCCGGTCAGGATTTCAGACACTATACTGAAATAATGAGTTTTTTGGAGAAGGTCTGTGCAGATAAGGATCTGACAATTATTCTGATTACCCATGACATGCATCTAATGCTTGAGTACACTATGCGGACAATTGTCTTGGATGCTGGTCATGTTATTATGGATGATATACCAGCCAAGGTCTTGACTAATGCTGATGTATTGCAGCGCGCGTCCCTTGCAAAAACGAGTCTGTATACACTGGCTCAGCGCTTTGGATTGCCGTCTGCAGATGATTTTGTCGCAAAATTCATTGAATCAGAAAGGCGGGCAAGATAATGGCAAAAAATCTCTTTGTCGGTTACAACGAACGGGATACATTCTTGCATCGCTTGAGTGGCAGCACCAAATTAATTGGCTTTGTCAGCTTATCGATCATTGGAATGCTGACTTTTGATACACGGTTTCTTTTAGGTATCTTTTTGTTTTCAGTAATTTTATTTTGGAAATCAAAAATAAAATTCAGCGAGATTTCTTTTATTTTGAAGGTAATCATAGCCTTTGCAATTTTCAATATTATTTTAGTGTATGTTTTCTCACCAAGTTATGGAATGTCCATTTATGGGAGCCAGCACATGATATTTGGAGACCCAAATCATTTTTTTAACTTGTCTTGGGAAGAACTGCTCTATCTCTTCAATGTGATGCTAAAGTACACTTTTGCTGTGCCACTCGCCTTGGTCTTCTTATTGACTACCGAACCAAGCGAGTTTGCAGCAAGTCTTAATAAGATTGGAATCTCTTATCGAATCAGCTATTCAGTGGAAATTACGTTAAGATATATCCCAGATGTTCAGCGGGATTACCGGACTATCAGCTTAGCACAGCAGGCACGTGGTTATGAGATTTCTAAGAAGGCGAATCTGATGACACGGGCAAAGGGTGCGATTCAGATTATTTTGCCGTTAATTTTTACTAGCTTGGATCGAATTGAGACTGTTAGTCAGGCAATGTCGTTAAGACGTTTTGGAAGGCATAACAAACGCACATGGTATATGGCACGCCGCTTCAAAATGGCGGATTATCTAGCACTTTTTTTGATTCTTTTAATTGTAATCATCGGAATCACATTATTTAAAGTCAATAATGGACGTTTTTGGAATCCATTTAAGTAATTTTGAATTGTGTTGGAGATATTGTAATTTACAGAAATTAGTAACAAAAAGAAACTTCGGGCTTTGTTTTGACAACTTTTTCAGCCGAAGTTTTTTTGATTGGGGAAATATTAATAAAGAAAGTCGGAGCTATTGATAACTACGCAGTTTTGGTGGAGAGTATGTATGGATAAATGCTGCTGCTTCATTCAGAGACTTTGCAAAACATAACTTATTTAGATGTGCAGTACTCAAGAAGTCTTTATCTACCATCTGGTTGAAGAATTGTTCAAGTAGATCATAATAGTGATCAATATTCAACAACACACATGGATTGGGATTGTCGCCAATGCGGGCCCATGAATATGCCTCGACAATTTCTTCAAGTGTTCCAGCTCCACCGGGAAGTGCTAGGCAAACATCTGCTAGTTCAATCATTCTTTTTTTGCGCAGAGCCATATCAGAAACAACTTCAAGTTTTGTGATGCTTGCAAGGGCAACATTGCGGTCGAATAAATTTTGGGGGATTATGCCAGTGACTTTTCCGCCATTATCTAGGACGGTGTTGGCCAATGTACCCATCAATCCATATTTTCCTCCGCCGTAGATTAGTTCGTAGTTATGCGAAACAATCCATTTGGCGAGTTCGACAGCAGCATCTTTAAAGTGTGGATTATTGCCAGTTGATGCACCACAATATACTGCAATTTTTTTCAAATAAATCACCTCATAAATAGTCATTGATTATCTAATTGTAGCACATCGTATTACTATCATATTAGCAGAACTGTTTCATTATTGATTTTGTTTCAAGTATTGGGAGGGGAGAATAATGATCAACTTTAAAAATATCATGAGCATAGCCTTTTTTGGATTTATTGGCGGAATTCTCCGTTATTTGCTGGGAGTCTGGTTTGCTTTCAACGGGACAATCATTGTCAACATTATTGGTTGCTTTTTGCTAGCCTTTCTAACCTATTTCCTGCTTGAGTCGGGAACACCGGCTTCTTGGGTTACACTTGGACTGGGAACTGGATTAATTGGTTCCTTTACGACTTTCTCAAGCTTTTGTTTAGATGTCGTCAAACTTGCTGAATTACATTCGAATACATATATGCTGACCTACTTGACAATAAGTATTGCTGGCGGATACTTGAGTGCATTTTGCGGTATGAAGCTTGGTAAGTTAAGTGGGCACAGTATGAAATGGAGGAATAAGATGTGATATATCTTGTAGGGATTGGAGCAGCCTTAGGATCTGTTTTGCGGTATTTGATTACTACAGTGATTAAAAAGAAATCACGAACGATTTGGCCGACGGCTACATTACTAATTAATTTATCTGGTTCATTCTTATTGGGAACATTATATGGGTTAGCAACGATTAAAGTTGCGTACTTAATAATAGGAGTTGGTATACTAGGCGGGTTTACAACATTTTCAACAATGAATACGGAAATTTTAGGATTGTTTGGAAGCAAAAAGAGTATATATGCATGGTGGTATGCAAGCATTAGTTATTTATTGGGGATTGCCTTATCTGTCTTAGGTGTCATTATCGGTGTTATAATGAAATCACATTGATGTTCCTGTTGTTAGAACTTATTAAAGATAATCATGATTAGGGTATTTAAAATTCTGTTTTATTTCCGATATATGTTTATAGCGCCTAGAATAATTACCTAATTTTTAAATTAATAAATATGCATCTTAATACATCTTTTTGATGTACAATGTTATTAGATGAAAGTTGCTTTTTTCAAGTTTTTAATAACGTATGTAATTTTTATTGAGTTAAAAGCGAAAGTTACGCTACAGACCGCTGATTTCATAATTATATCTTTTAAAGGAATGGTCAAATGACAGAAGATGGTGTTTGTATAGTAGACGAATTGCAACAATTTTATTTAGTTTGTCAACCTATTATAAGGATTAGATCAAGCCAGTTGATTGAATCGGTTGCTGACTATGAAGTTTTGATTCGTTCTAAAAGAGATAACAAGTTTCCTTTTAATGCTTTTAGGAAGTTGATTGAATGTGAAGCTTACAATGATGTTTTTATCGAGTGGTTCGAAAAAGAATTTAATTATTTGCTACAGAAGTTTCCAAATTATAAATTTGACATTAATATTGATCCACAACAGTTTAAATATCCAAGAACATGGATTTTTATAGATAGTATTTTACCTGAGTGTCGTAGAATTGCTGTCGAAATTACTGAGGCGATTCCGCTTAATAAAGAATTTGCAGCACAGGACAAATTTTTCAAAAAATCGCCACTATCTGTGTTAAAAAAAATGGGCTTTAAGACCGTAGTAGATGATATAGGTACTGGACAAAATTCACTGCAATTTGTAGCTAATAACTTGCAAGATATCGATAGACTGAAGATATCCTTGGTTGCCTTCAGGGGCCTGAGAGATGACGTCACTTATCTTTTTTTAAAAGCATGGTTTCATTTAGCAAACAAATATAACTTTGAATTTGTGGTTGAGGGAATTGATAATGAGATTACTGCGACTTCACTGATTTCTAGCGGTCTTGACATGCAGCAAGGCTTTTTCTGGCAAAAGCCGCATGTATTAAAAGAGACTGCTAAAAGGCTAAATAATATCTACTAACGCTTTTTTTGTTGTAAATAATTCATAAAAGTTTCTATTGGAATTTTACCATTAGAGACTTTTTTTCGTGTATTATTAAATTAATAGCTTTCAGAAGCGAGGAGTGAAACTAATGAAAATTGGGATTGACAAAATAGGCTTTGCCACATCTGATTTATACTTAGATATGGCGGATCTAGCGTACGCACGCCATGAAGACCCGAATAAATATCTGATTGGTATCGGACAATCCAAGATGGCAGTAATTCGTCCGACACAGGATGTTGTAACAATGGCTGCAGTCGCAGCAAAAAAAATTATCAGTCAAGCAGACAAGGAAAAAATAAGTTATGTTATTTTTGCAACTGAATCTGGAATAGATAATTCAAAGGGAGCTGCAATATATTTAGCTGATTTGTTAGGTCTTTTGCCGCGGATTCGAACGATTGAACTGAAACAAGCATGCTATGGTGCAACTGCTGCACTTCAACTTGCAAAGGGATACATTGCACTGAATCCTGAAACTGAGGTCTTGGTAATCGGTGCTGATAATGCTCGTTATGGGATTAATACTCCAGGTGAACCAACACAAGGCGGGGGTGCGATTGCAATGATTATCAGCAGTAAACCCAAGATTCTTGAATTAGAGCATGAAACGGCCGCATATGCAGAAGATATTATGGATTTTTGGCGTCCATTGGGACATTCAAAGGCTTTAGTAGATGGTAAGTATTCTGCTGGAGTATATCTTGATTTCTTGAAGAACGTTTGGGATGAACAACTGCAAAAAACAGGCTATCAACCGCAAGATTATGGTGCGTTGCTTTTTCACCTGCCGTACACCAAGATGGGACTGAAAGGTCTTAGACAGATACTTCAGAATGCCTCAATTGAAGATAGTAGTCGCTTGCTCAGAGAATTTGAATATGCAAGACAGTTCAATCGTGAAGTTGGAAATCTCTATACAGGTTCGCTTTATCTGAGTTTCTTATCACTGATTGTTAATAGTCCTAATATCAAAAGTGGTGAGCGAATCGGATTCTTCAGTTATGGTTCGGGTGCACAAGCCGAGTTTTTTTCCGGTATATTACAGACTGATTATCAAAAAGGTCTTGCTGGAGTCGACTATCAGGCAATATTGAATAAGCGGCAAGCTGTTTCTGTTGCAGAATATGAAGAACTTTTTGAAAATCACGTTTTTGATGTAGAAAATATTGAACTTGATTATCAAGAAGATAAGTCTAATTTTATTTTGGCAGGGGTTCAGGATTATAGAAGAAAATATTTAAGCCGATGAATCCCATATATTGGGGGATTTAGGATTAAAATGTTATAATTATAATGGATTTGTTTAATCTTATTAAGGTTTCAAAAAATAAGCACGAATTATAAGTAGAAATCATAAGTGTAAGGGGAGATTATTTTGGCAAATGGTAATACAGTGAGTAATGGAGAGTACTTGCAGGCAACACAAGAACTCACAAAGGCTGTTGCTAGCAAGATTCGCTATCTGCAGACATTGGCGACAGCGATAGATAACAAAAATGATCGTTTGGTGTACCAATTAATTGATGGTGATCGCTATTCAGAACAGATCATCCAAGCGCGACATGGCAGTGCGGATGTTGACAATGAGAACCTTGTAAGCGATATTGCGGCTAAACTAAGCCAGTATTTGAGTACCAACCTCTTAGCGTACTTAGCAGCAACGTATCCATTTTTTTATTTTGAACAAATCGATTTAGGCAAATTTCAATTTTATTTTGGTAATTGGTGGGATCGCCGACTCTTTGGTGAATTAAATATCATTAAAGCCCAGTTCATTTTTGATCCTGCTGAATATGAAAAGCTAAGAAGAGCATTTGAATTGGAAAGCCAGAGCAAGCGCTTGAATAGCGACAAGATTGGCATGCTGTCAAGTCAGGCGGATCAATTGCAGGCTTTGATTGATTCACAGGAACAAAGAGATGGAGAGAAAGAAAAAATCAGATTGCAATTAAAGAAGGCTGCGCAGGAAAAAGTTATGCCATGGGAGGCTTCTAAAGCAAAAGAAGCCAAACAGCAGCTTGTCAATCAACTTTCAAACTTGACTGAACAGGATGAAAAAGCACAGGATGCATATCGTTTGATCAAAGATAATGAGAAAAAAGTGCTTGAATTGTCTAAGGAAGATACGTTGATTGGTTATGAGAAACAAAGTATTATCGCTAAATTCGGAAGTTTTGATGCTTTCGAAGCCCGCTGCGAATCCTTGTATCGTGATTACATTGCCGATTTAATAGCGACAAACGGGAGGATGAATACGAATGAGTAGAGAGTATGAAAAACCAACCGAAGTTTTTAGACCCCAGAATAGTTCAGATGTTGAACCCACCGAAAGTGCAACAACTTTGAGTACCTCTGGTAGATTAATTTCTTATAATAATCAGTTAAAGGATGGACTTGCAAATGGAGCTAATTTTACAAAATTATTGGATCAGCTAATTACAACGACCCGCACTGATGAATTGTTTGAAGCAGCACAGGCCTTGAGTACATATCAATTGGACACTGCATACTTGACCTTTCCGCAGCAGTACAGCCAATCTGATTTTTATTTAATCTTTATTAATCGTCTCTTAGCGCTTCATAGCAGGGAACGTGTAATCTTACAATCTTCTGAACGATACGATGAACTTTATCATGAATTCCCAGGGATTAATTCAGCTGGTTATTTTATCTTTAAGTTAGAAAATGCTGTTCAAGGTGGAGCCTACTACACAGAAAAGGCAACTGGTGAAGCTTTATTCTATTTGAATTTTGAGAAACATGTGCTGCGTTTCAATAGTCGTGCTGTAACACAATTGTTATTGGTTGAATACCATGACTCAATTGGAAAGGAAGCTATTAAGGGCTTTGCAAATTACCTGCTGGATATTGGTAATTTCTTGAAGGAAGATTATGGATTTGACGTTGATTTTACGTTGCTTGATCCTTCAAACAGTGCGATTTACCAATTAGCAGATGCGAATCTTCCACGTTCGATTATTGACCAACTGTTTGTTGAAGCAGGAAATGGTGGTAGAATGCTCGAATTAGGGGAGAATAGCTCACCGATTTTGAGACTCGACCATGGAATTGTTATTGAATTATTTGAACAACATAATTATGAAGAGGATGTTGATCTAGGCTGGGGAATCAAGGTTTACGATCAACAACATGAAGTTGCTTGGTTTGATGTATTGTTACGTTATGAATTCTTGAGATCATGGTATCTTGATAATTTGGCTACACTAGAGATTCAATCAGACGCTCTTTATTTTAACTAGAATACACATGAGGAGCATTAAATAATGGATATTAAAAAACTAACGGATGCAGTTCGCTTTCGTCAGATTGGTCATGAATATAGAATTGAACAAAGAATTCCTGCTAATAAGTTAATGAATGCTTATTTTGAGTTGAACTATCGTATAGGAGAACTTTTCAAGCAAACACTGGTTGCTGACAAGGACACTGGAGATTCTGTAGAAACTTTGGACTTATATTGCGAAGCATTAATTCCTTTTTTTCAAGTAGCTAATGATAAAAAATGGACATATTTGTTATTAGTATCTGATGAGGAATTACACGAACTTGAAGGTAAGTGGAAGACACAATCATTTGCAAAGATTTATTTGATTTTACAAAAGATGCTCAATCAAAGTTATTTTGAACATCAATCCAACTCATTCCAACATGCCTGGCATCTATTTCTGAAGTTTGGCGTTGTTGAGCTGGGGCTTTCACTTAATCAGATTGAAGAGTGTTTTCTCAGCTTGTGTGCCAAAAATGAGTCTGATTCTTAAGACAAGTTCATGAGATACAATTTTGAGAATATGTTTTTATCCAAAACAAAATAGGGACTGGGTCAAAAGTTAAATTTTGATTCAGTCTCTATTTATTACGAATAACCCTGTTGCATATTTTGACATTTATGTGCTTTAGAAATACAGAATATTATTGCTGCTTCTTATCTACGAAATCAAATAATGCACCTTCACGCAATCCATGGTTTGAAAATAGTATTTGTGGAATATGTAGTGTCCGCAGAATTAGGGAAATTGGCATAAGACCACCTACAATAACGTCAGCACGAGCCTTTGCAAGCCCCGGGATCTTCTCTCGTTCACTCTTATCCAAGTCTACTAGTTCAGCAAAGATAGTAAAAGCAGCATCACTGCTCAGTGTAAAGCCATGAACGTCTGGCGGATTTTCGGCATCAATTTTGCGACGGGCAATCTTTGCCAAAGTACGATTACTTCCGCCCAGAACTACGAGGTTTGTCTTGTGAGCATCCACTAGCCAGTCAACATCTGTCAAGGCTTTTTCTACATCAGTCATTGCGAGAAACAATTCAGAAGCTTTAATCTTGTTGTCAAGGTTGAACGCTTGAGAGATAGTTACGGATCCGAGTGGGAGACTTATTAGGTGTGCTACTTGCTTTTGCTTTACCAGAATCAATTCGGTACTTGCACCGCCCGTGTCAATAATTAGGCAATTCTTGCCAACATCGAGAGTCCGAGTTACTCCCAAAAAGTCTAGATAGGCTTCGCGTTCACCGGTAATTACCTCGAAGTCAATGCCAACCTTTTCTTTTACAAGTTTCAAGAATTCCGCTTGATTGGTTGCAACTCGAACAGCTGCAGTTGCCAAAGCTTCAATATGAAGATGAGGGATTTTTTCGTAAACCGTTTCAAATTTTTCAAGTGCATCAAGTGTCCGTTCAATAGGTTCTTTTTGAAGGACCTTTTCTGCACCCATGTTTTCTGAAAGACGAACCATTTCTTTTAATTGGTGAGTAACCTTGGTTGTACCATCATCATTGATCTGAGTTATAGTCATTCTGACTGAATTAGATCCAAGATCAATCACCGCAAAATTAATCATTTCTTTATTCCTCCTTACCACTACCGGGCAGTTGTGGAGAAACGTCGTGATGAGTCATCGGAATAAAAGTTGAAGTATTCCTTTTTTCTGCACGCTGCTGATCCAGTAGCAATTGATTTTTTTGTTCTGCCTCTTTTATAAAGTGTTCTTGTGCATTCAGACGTGTATGACCACGACGATCTATATGTGTAAAGATATTGTCTTGCAACGTCCGTGTCTTAACATTATCATCCCACATTGTCCCAAAAATTGAAATGATTTTCTGTCTGATATTATCATCTAATGCAGGAAATAGTAATTCTACTCTCCGATTAAGATTCCTAGTCATCATATCTGCACTAGAAAGATAGACATCTTCATTTCCTTCGTTATAAAAGTAATAGATACGACTATGTTCAAGGAAACGGCCAACAATTGAATGAACTTCTATGTTGTCGCTAACACCGGGAATATTGGTCTTTAGACAGCATATTCCGCGAATAATCAATTGAATTTTGACGCCAGCCGCAGAAGCTTCATACAAATGCTCAATAATCTCCTGATCGGACAAAGAGTTCATCTTCATTTTGATGGTGGCTTTGTGTCCTGCTTTTGCAGCCAAGATTTCATCATCAATCTTTTTATTAATGAATGACCGAATACGCTTAGGGGAGATATGCAATTTATGGAAATATGGTGGCTCTGAATAACCTGACAGCATATTAAATAAATTAGAGGCATCGATTCCAATGTCGCCGTTAGCGGTGATAATTCCCATATCGGTATAGAAGTTAGCAGTCACATCATTATAATTACCAGTTCCAAGATGAATATACCTACGGATTCCATCATTGTCATGCCGAATAACTAATGCAATCTTACAGTGTGTCTTTAATCCAACGAGACCATAAATTACGTGGCAGCCCATCTTTTCAAGCTGCTTGGCCCACCGGACATTGTTTTCCTCGTCAAAGCGAGCTTTGACTTCAACAAGCACGGTGACTTGTTTACCATGTTGTGCTGCGAGTCCCAGGTAATTAATAATCGGTGACTTGCCAGAAACACGATAGAGTGTCATTTTGATAGCTAACACATTTTGATCGGTTGCGGCCTGACCGATGAAGTTTACGACTGAGCCAAAGGAGTCGTAGGGATGGTGCATAAAGAAGTCTCTTTTTCTAATGGACGCAAAGAAATCTTTGTTGTCTGCTAACGCTGGATCAACAAACGGTCTGAATTTTGAATATCTTAATTCAGGATGACCCTCGACCAGTCCAGGCAATTTTTTTAAGAAGGTCAAGTCAATCGGACCGTTAATTTCATAAACTGCTTTTTTATCAATATCTAAGGTTTCAATTAGTCTTGATTTTAATCGATTATGCATTGAGTTTTCAATTTCTAAGCGCATTACGCCACCGTGTTCGCGTTTTTTTAATTGCCGTTGGACTTCTCTGAGCAAGTCTGAAGTATCTTCTTCAGCAACATCTAGGTCCATATCGCGAATAACACGGTATGTAGAAGCATCACTGACTTTGTATCCAATGAAGAGATTACCGATGAATTCCTTGATAATATCTTCAAGTAGCATGAAAGTATTTTCTTCATGCGGAAGTCTAATAATTCTTGCGAAGACATCAGGAATTCTTACGGTTGCGAAGCGTCGATGCTTTTTGTTATCAGTCTCGTGGAGACGGACTGCAATATTCAGTGAATTATTGCTGATGAATGGGAACGGACGAGAAGAATCATCAGCTAAAGGGGTCAGAACTGGATATAATTCATCGTTAAAATAACGTTGAATGAATTTATATTGTTCTGCAGTAGCCTCTGTTGCAGTAATTATCTTGATATTACTTTTTTCCAATTGTGGCATAAGCGAACGATTATATGTTGTATAACGGCGTGTAACCATCTCTTGTTCTTTTTCATTAATTTTATCGATTTGTTCTTTAGGAGTCATTCCAGAAGCGTCTGTAGTTTCGATGTTTACAGAATACATCTTGTTCAATGAAGCAACTCTGACCATAAAGAATTCATCAACATTGCTTTGTGTGATTCCAAGAAAATTTGCGCGTTCAAGCAGGGGGTTCTCAGATTCACGAGCCTCTTCAAGGACACGTTCATTGAACTCCAACCAACTTAATTCGCGATTTTTGAAATAAGTTTGCTTATCAAATTTGCTCATTGTAATTGCCTCCGTTGTTTTAGAGTAGCTTTTAGGCCGAATACTTTTTCGAAAAGTTGAGCCTTATTGGTGAAGGACCATTGTTCTAAGGCAATATTCTGATTTGAATATGCAAAAATAATTAATTCTGTTTCGCGTAGTGATACTGAAATTTTTTGGATCTTTTCTTCACGTGAGTCGTCCAGAGCGTCTGCAATACGCAAAAGAGAAGATAACTTAGCCACCTTCATTTGAACATCTGGATTAAGGTTTTTAAAATGAACCTCGCTTGCAGAGGGGGCTTCACTGCTATGGTAACGCGCTATTTCAGCAATAATCAAATTTTCAGTATTTGATAGTCCCAGAACCTTTGTAGACTGCAAAATGTAAGCAGAATGATTGTAATGACCTTGTTGATTAATATAATTGCCAATATCGGCAAGAATACAAGATACATGCAGTAACAGACGTTCTCGTTTACCCAAATGATGCAGCTTTTTTAATTGATCAAACAAATGCAGAGCAATCATAGTAACATTTTCTCTGTGTGATTTGCTTGTAAGATAACGCGTGGCCATATTTTCAGCGGTGGTTAAAATTAGTTCATCGAAGTTTTGCTTTTTTAGTCCAGTACGTTGGACACGATCGATTGCGAGTCCATCGGAAACTGTGATGTCGGTCAAAATAATATTTTGTGCTTTAGTCAATTTGACAATTTGGTACAACAATAAAAAATATGAAGCAATACTTGTTATCTCATTTTCATCAATTTCAAAATAATCCATCAAAAATTGGTCAGAAGCATTGGTAACTTTTTGGTAGAGCATTTTAAATTCTTCAAGTGGCATAGTATAAGATGCTTGATCAGTTGGAATGAACTTTTTATTAATTATTAACGAATCTTGTAAAATCAGATTAGAAGACATGGTTTGATTTGCAAAAACATGTTTAAGATGTTCAAGCTTACTTCCAATGTAATCTTCAAGTAAAGCCATCGGGTTACTTGTGCTAGGCTTTAGCGCTGCATTAACATCATAAAGTTGTGCTGAACCTAAGTCGATATTCCAAGTAGAAGTGAATTTTTGGTCACTGAATTGAGATAAGGAAACTCGCTCAGAGCCAAGACTTAATAAGAATGTCAAGGAAGAACTAATTTTTTTAAAATTATCCAAATGTGTAATAATTGCAGCGGCCTTATAATAAGTTAGCTGGCTCGTGTTCAGCCAATGGACGCGTAATGTCGTACGAACATAGATTTGTTCACCTAAATAACGTGCACTGATTTCATCCAAGGATTGCTGGTTACCCCAAAAGCGATAATTTTTGACACCATATTCCTTTAGAATGAGTAAGAAACCGTTAAGTGCCATTGTGATACCTTGGACATTATGTTGATATTCATATGTGTGGTTGCTATAAAAATTAGATGTAACATCTTCTACAATTGAGAAATCGTTTAAATCAACGATAGAGAGTTTAAGTTGTCTCGGAGTCATATAAATGATGCCATATAGCTTCTTTGCCACAATATTCACCTCAATTTTAGTTTCTAACTTAATATTAACAATTTTTTACTTTTTTTTAAAGAAAAGATTGTGTAAATAATAGGTAAATGAAGTTCTTTACATAGCGGGGAAGCTTGGTAAATTAACTATGTTGGGGAGTGTGACAAAAGATGATAAAATTTAATTATTGACCCAGTACTTCTACAGAAAAATTCAATAGGAGTTTTTATATAACCAATTGGAGTATTTCAACTGACAAAATGAACTAATCATGGTAATATTCTATAAGGAAAGCGTGGCTTAAGTCGGTAGAATTTGTAGTTAACGGAGAAGCTTGGCTTATGGAACACGTTTATCCAAAGTCCATAAGGAGACTAGTTTAAAATTTAATTTTTGACCTAGCCACTAAATTTACATCACCGTATATATAGAAGACCGTATAATAAGATAACCGATAGGAATGGGAATTTTCATGGAAAAAAAGAAATTACACATTGCATTGCTTTTTGGAGGTAACTCATCAGAACATGCTGTTTCGAAACGTTCTGCGCACAACATTTATGATGGAATGAATAAGGATAAGTACGATGTTTCTGTATTTATGTTCACGAAAAAAGGCTACCTTTTAGGAAACAAAGATTCAATGAGAATTTTTAATGGGGAAGATGAGGATAAAGTTGTTGCTGAAGCAACCGCAACTGTTGATTTTTCTAACCCGCTTGCAAACATTCAAAATATTTCTGAAGTGAAAGATATTGATGTTTTCTACCCAGTTATTCATGGCAATATGGGGGAAGATGGGACGGTTCAAGGCTTATTTAGGTTACTGAACAAGCCCTGGATTGGTAGTGGAATCACTTCTTCAGGTGTGTCTTTTGACAAGGATTTAACAAAGCAGTTACTAACCCTTCATGGTATTCGCAATACAAAATACGTTGTGGTTACTCCAGAAAATCAAGCAGAATATACTTACGAAAAATGTAGCAAGGAACTTGGAGCAACAATGTTTGTCAAACCGGCGCGTCAAGGCTCCTCAGTTGGAATTTACAAGGTTGAAAATCAAGCAGAGTTTGATAAAGCTGTCAAAGAAGGTTTTCATTATGACTTTAAACTGCTTGTTGAAGAGGCAATTGATCATCCGCGCGAAGTTGAATGTTCAGTATTAGGCAATCGCAGTGCTAAGGCTTCAAAACTTGGTGCAATTAAGATACCAGATGACGATGTTTTCTATGATTACAATAACAAATTTGTCGATGCTTCAGGTGTTGAATTCCAGATGCCAGTCGAATTACCAGCAGGTTTGACTGCAGAGATCAAGCAGATGTCGTTAGACGCTTTCCGTGTGTTGGATAATCGTGGCTTGGCACGGATGGATTTCTTGGTTGATAGCAATAATGTACCTTATTTTGGTGAAGTTAATACCTTGCCTGGATTTACAAATATCTCATTATATCCGCAATTATGGGCTGTATCAGGCATTAACTACAGTGATTTAATTGATCAATTAATTGAACTAGCGCTTGAAGAGTTTGATGATAACGCAAGACTGCATTATGATTTCGTTGATCTTGGAAAAGAAAAGTTACCAGAAAAAAAAGACGAGATTAAATAAAAGTGATATCTGAGTTGGTATGATTTCGCGGTAGTGTGCATATTGTGCTTCACTAGGAGAACTTGTAGTCGCCTAGTTTTGAGAGAATATGTTTATTGTGAATCAATTAAGAGTTGGGGCTGGGTCAAAAGTTAAATTTTGATTCAGCTCCTTTATTTATTCCGTATAAACGTGTTTCATAAGTCAAAACTCTCCGTCTAACTTTTTTAAGGCAGTACACTTATGGCACACTCCCATCTTTTTTTGTTAGTATTAGAGAAGATAGCTAATTTTTTGCGTATATTTTTACATGGTGAAGGAGGAATTTGATGAGATGTTCGTGGGCAATGGGGAATGATTTATTGATGGCGTATCATGATAAGGAGTGGGGGGTTCCAAAAAAGGATGATGCAGTCTTATTTGAGATGCTTTCACTTGAAATAATGCAGGCCGGTTTGAAGTGGGAAGTGATCCTGAAAAAGCGAGCTGGTTTTAGAGCTGCTTTTTATGATTTTAAGATACAAAAAGTTGCAGAGATGACCGAAGAAGACGTTCAACAGTTGATGACTAACAAAGAAATTATCCGTAATCAGCGAAAAATTCGGGCCATTATTAAAAATGCACAAAATTTACTTAGATTAAAAAAAGAGACAGGATTTGATTTTGGCGAATATCTGTGGAATTTTATTGGAAATAGGCAAATTATTAACCACTGGGAATTTGGTGAAGAAGTACCTGCACAAACGGCACTCTCGCAAAAAATCGCAAAGGATATGAAGAAACAGGGTTTTGCATTCGTTGGGCCAACGATTATTTATTCGTTTATGCAGGCAATAGGAATGGTTGATGACCATCTAGTAAATTGTGAAATAAAAAAAGATAATGTGGGCAGTAAATAGCCTTATGGGACAAGAATGTAACTTTACAATTCAGAGTAAGAAACATCTCCATTCCAGTACTCTTGAACTAATTTAATTTTGAATTCACATGTATATTTGGACATAAAAAAGTGCTCTATAATAATTAGATTTTTGTCTAACTATTATAGAGCACTTTAAGGTTTAAACTTTAACTAGTTTCATAGAAAATTGGATAAACTAGCCAACTTTATTTTTCAGGTTTTTTGTTATCTAAATTCGTTCTAACAACAAGGACATCACAACTCGCAGTCCTTGTGACATACTCTGTGACCGAACCCAAAAGCAAGCGTTCGACTGCATTTAGACCGGTAGCACCAATCATAATTAAATCAGTTTTTAATTCAGTGGGTTTGTCTTTAGCGATAATAGTCTTCGGTGCACCATATTCGATAGAATAAGACACATTCTCAACGCCTTCAGCCTTGGCATCGCTAATATATTTTTCAATCTTTTTTTTGGCAGTCGCAACAACTTCGTCCACCATGCTGGCATCATAACTTGAAATATTTTGGAAGGCACGTGTGTCAACAACATGGAGTAACTCTAGGTGTGCTTCTTTGCCATTTCTCTTTGCAACAGCAACGGCTTTTTCGAAGGCCAATTCAGCCTCCTCAGAACCATCGACAGGTACTAGAATATTTTTATATTGTTGTAACATACAAATCACCCTTTCATCTTTCACCCTTATTTTACTGCAATTTACTAGAAATTTAAAGCAAAATGATAGATTATAGTGAATTAATTCTCAATATAGCTAAGCATTAAAATTGGTAAGATTGGAATAATTGCTACATCAAGAATTAGGATAACGGATACGAATACCTGATTATTGAGTAACAGACTTATAAAGGTTAAAGATGCAAGCAGCAGTAGAAGTATGCCAGTAACTTGAATAATAATTCTTAAATCTGTATGCTTTTCAGGATGAAAGAGCATAAATGGTTTATTCTTGTGTTTCAGTAAATATAAGCCAATAAAAAGCAACAGTATTCCAAGTATAGATATGAATAAATTTATGATTGTACTCATCGTCACAATTCCTCACAAACAATATTAGTGTGCGCTGTAATTTTTTGCATAGCAAAGAAGTTTATATACGCAAAATGAAAGGACTGTGCCAAAACAAACGTTTCAGTACAGCCCTCTCTTCCAAAAATGAACTTTGGAATCCGTCTAATGCCGTTAATCGTCTCTGTAGTTGAACCCGCAAACAAGCAGGTGGTTTCTGATAATTCAGCTTCTAACTTCCTACACAACACAGGCATGTTATCTACAGAATATTTCAAAAGCCAAGGTATATAAGTGTTCGGTCAACCTTACATTGTGAGACAACGCGTACATTTCAGATTATGATTATATATTACCATAGGATTATATTTTTTTCAAATGTTAACGGTTACTTTTTGCCTTTCTGCATCTTTTTTAAGCGTCCATATTGTTCTTTCAATGCAGTCTCATAGCGCCCATTATCTTTTGGCTCGTAATAGCTCTTATTTTTAATTGGGTCAGGTAGATACTGCTGTGAAATCCAATCGTGCGGATAATCATGTGGATACAGATAATCAATTCCATGACCAAGTTTTGCAGCGCCTTGATAATGTGCATCTTTTAGATGGGCAGGGACATCACCATAGCCACCATGTTCGATGTCTGCGAGTGCTTTATCGATAGCAGTTATTGCAGAATTTGATTTGGGTGACAGACAGAGATCGATTACGGCGACTGATAAAGGAATCCTAGCTTCAGGTAGACCGATTTTTTCAGCGGTAGTCACCGCTGAAACAGTTCTTGCAGCGGCAGGGGGATTCGCTAAGCCAATATCCTCATATGCAATAGTTAAGAGTCTGCGATTAACACTAATTAGGTCACCCGAAGCAAGCAGACGTGCAAGGTAATGAAGTGCCGCATCTGCATCAGAGCCACGAATAGATTTTTGGAAAGCTGAGATTACATTGTAATGTGCATCCCCGTCCTTATCTTGGACAAGCGCTTTGTGTTGCAAGCATTCCTCGATAATCGGTAAAATAATTTTTATTTTTTTGCTTTCATTTTCTGGTGGGGTAGACTTAACTGCTAATTCAAGTGCATTTAAGGCACTGCGTAAATCTCCGTTTGTAGCACGACAAAGATAATTCAGTGCTTCAGATGTTACTGTAACATCAAGCGTTCCTAAACCATTAACTGTATCAGATAATGCTCGTTCAACAGCTTGCTTGATGTCGCTTTCAGTTAGTGGTTTGACTTCAAATATTTGTGTCCGGCTTCTTATGGCAGGATTGATTGCTATATAAGGGTTCTCAGTTGTAGCACCAATTAAGATTATTCGTCCGCTTTCAAGATGAGGCAATAAGAAATCTTGTTTGGGCTTAGTTAAACGATGGATTTCATCAAGTAAGAGGATGACTGTACCACTCATCTTGGCTTCTTCAGCGACGATTTCCAGTTCTTTTTTAGAATCGGTTGCCGCATTGAGCATCCTGAAAGCATATTTGGTTGAACCTGCAATTGCACTGGCAATACTCGTTTTTCCAGTTCCGGGGGGACCATAGAGAATCATTGAGGATAACATTCTTGCATCGACCATTCGCCTGATAATTTTGCCTGCACCAACTAGATGCTGTTGTCCGACAACTTCATCGATGTTCGTAGGGCGCATACGGTAAGCTAAAGGTTTGAGCATAATCTAACTCCTTTCATAAGTAAAGTATAGCATTATATTATTGGCTGCTGAATGATTGGATTAAAAAAGCCAGACTCATAAGAGAATCTGACCAAACTGACAAAAAGCCGGTTATTAAAGTTTGTTGTAGTATTCAACGATAAGAGCTTCATCAACTTCAGCTTCAAGTTCTTCACGTTCTGGTAAACGAACTAATGAACCTTCAAGCTTGTTTTCATCAAAAGTTACAAATTGTGGACGACCAACAATTGCTTCAAGAGCATCCTTCACGATTTGCAAGTTCTTTGACTTTTCACGTAATGAAATTACATCGCCTACAGAAACTTCGTATGAAGGAATATCAACACGTTTGCCATTAACCGTAATGTGACCATGGTTTACCAACTGACGTGATTGACGACGAGTTGTAGCTAAACCTAAACGGTAAACCATATTATCCAAACGTTGTTCCAGCAAAATCATGAAATTGTCGCCATGACGACCTTGACGAATCTTGCCAGCGCGCTTGAAAAGGTTTGAGAATTGGCGTTCTGAAAGGCCATAAATCATACGAAGTTTTTGTTTTTCGCGTAATTGCAAACCATATTCAGACAACTTGCGACGGTTATTTTGACCGTGTTGTCCTGGAGCATATGGACGACGTGCCAATTCTTTACCTGTACCAGTCAATGAAATACCTAAACGACGTGATACTTTCCAACTTGGACCTGTATAACGAGACATAAAAAAGTTCCTCCAATAATTTTTTTTGGAGTAAAATAGGCTTATCTACTTAGTATTCGTGCAGTTTGTTTTGCAGTGTTCACCCTTGCAGCTGAAGAGTTACTAACTGAACCGAAGAGGGCAACGAACTGTTGACGAGCTTACCGCAGACTGCTGCATATTTTACACAGGTAGTAGTATAGCTAAAAATTGATTATTAGTCAAGCTGATCACAGTGATTAAGCAGTATTTGAACTAAAGAATCCAATGTTTGTCGATCATCTTCTGTAAAACGATTCTCACTAGGTGCATCTATGTCTAGGACTCCAATTTTTTCACCATTCTTGATTAGTGGGATAACGATTTCCGAGCGACTCGCTGCATCACAGGCAATATGTCCTGGAAATGCTAAGACGTTGGCTACTACTAAGTCCTTTCCTTCCTGAAATGCTGTGCCACAGACACCCTTGCCAATTGAAATATGCATGCAGGCAACTTTTCCTTGGAACGGTCCAAGAATTAATTCATTGCTTTTGTGTTCATAAAGGTAGAAACCGGCCCAGTTGATGTTTGAAAAACTATCAAAAATTAAAGCAGAGGTATTTGCTAAATTTGCAACAAAATTAGTCTCATTTGTCAGCAATGAATCTAGTTGTTGACCCAAAAGTGTATTTTTCATCTTAAAACTCCCATTCAAGTTGTACTAATCTAGTGTATGTCAATATATACTATGATATAATTAAATAGATTTTAGATTGAAACAGGTAATTAGACAAGTTTTTTTGTGTGGTAGGATTTTAGATCTTACTGTAAGGGAACAAAAAGTGTATTTTACATAGGAGTGAGGACTTGATGACGTTAATTTTGAGTGCAATTGTAATAGTCGCAGTGGTGGCTTACTTTTCTTTTTTTTATTTGCAGCGGAAAAATAGTTCTGAGATTGCGGTGAAGAAGGAGCAAGTGAATAATCTTGTTGAGTCTTCAATGCATGAAGAGATTCTTAGTACGGAGAAAATCAGACTATCTGGGGAGTCGCTTACTCAATTTGAGGAGACAAAACAAAATTATTTATATATGGTTAACCACAAATTACCTCAGATATCTGAACACCTAACGGAATTGGTAGATGCAAATACCCATTATCGCTTTTTTGAAGTTAGAAGGGAATTAAATCTCCTTAATACTAAGCTTGAAACTGCTGTTAAGCTTGAAAAGGAAACAAAACAAAATTTACAGACATTCAAAAAAAGTAATCAAGAACATCAAAAAAGGACCAAGGAACTAGAAAAAAAGTATCAAAATATTCGTAAGACACTGCTTGCAAAAAATTTTTCATTTGGCCCCAGTATTGATAAGCTCGAGGAGAATTTAGCTGAAATTGAAAAAACTTTTGATAGTTATAGTCAAACAACTACTTTAGGTGATTATGTGAAGTCAGCTGAGATATTGAAAATATTAAAAAAAGAGACAGCTCTGCTAGAAAATGCAATTAAAGTTATCCCCCCGCTATACCGCAGTGTGAAGAATGTCTATCCAGAACAGATAACTGAAATAAAGGAAGTATATGACAAGTTGTCTGCTGCCAAATATGGATTTACAACGGATTTTGACAAAAAGATTGGTAACATTCAAACCTTAATTGCAACAAATATTGTTAATTTGAGCGCATTGGAATTGGACAATGCAAAAGAAACAGATAAAAAAATTGATCAGGAAATCAATGAAGCATATGATGAGCTCGAATTAGAAATGAAGGCAAAAAGTGAAGTTGAAGATAGAGCGGAAACATTTGCGAAATTCATTGCTCATGCAAGAAAAAATCAGCGCGAATTATTAATAGAGCTTGATCGCTTGAATCAAAATTATACTTTTAATCATAATGAAGTAGAAAATGCAAAACAACTTGATAAAGACTTAAAGGTAATTGAGCAAGGATTTGCAGACTATCAAGCAAAAATCAATAATCAGGAATTAATTGTATATTCTGATATTAAAGAAAATCAAGTTAAACAAGTTGAAGAACTCAAAAATATTGAAGAAAAACAAGCTAAGATTGGTGATGGTGTGCAATCTCTATGGAATGATGAACAAGAAGCTCATAAAGCGGTTCGCCTTTTTGATTTTGATATCCACGGTATGAAACGAGATCTTGAAAAGTTAAACTTGCCAGGATTGTCCAAGGAATACTTAGATTATTTTTATGCTGTAAATGCTGAAATCGATGATTTATCGGATAAATTAAAGCAAGTTAAGATTGATATAGATGAAATAACCAAGCTTTTGATTGATACGCAATCGGATTTGGATGTACTTAATGAAAAAACAAACGATATCATCGACAGTGCATCCTTAACAGAACGCCTGTTACAATATGCCAATCGATACCGTTTACGTTATCCTGAAATTGCTCAAGCATCGGATAAGTCATATCATCTTTTCAATCAGAACTATGATTATGCAGGCAGCTTGGAACAAATTGCAACTGCCATCGACAAAGTTGATTCTGGGGCATACAAAAAAATCGAAGATGAATACTATGCAGGTAAGACAACTACGACCAATGAGTGAGTATGCACTTTTTAAGTTAGACAGAGAATGATGACTTGTAGAACAGAAAATCAATTGTGGGGGGTGGGCCAAAAGTTAAAGTTTGGCCTAACCTCTCTATTTTTCCCGACTTATGTCATACTCTTCCTCAATTTATCTTAGTGCTCAAGAGCTATTCGATGATGATCACACTCAGATTTAAACGTGTTCACATCATCAACTCTTTGCGCCTAAACAAATTGCACACAACCACAATCAGGTTGCTTTAGCAATTTATCTTAGTGCTCAAGAGCTATTCGATGATGATCACACTCAGATTTTAAACGTGTTCACATCATCAACTCTTTGCGCCTAAACAAATTGCACACAACCACAATCAGGTTGCTTTAGCAATTTATCTTAGTGCTCAAGAGCTATTCAATGATGATCACACTCTGTTTTCTAAATATTTAAAAATTAACTTTGTTTTCAGCAGTATATATTGTAAAATAATTTGCGAGTTTTATTTAAAAAAAAGTATAAATTTTTTGGCATAGGAAGGATAGAAATGATTTATTTTGATAATAGTGCAACAACTAAAGTTGCACCTCAAGTATTGGAGACCTACAGCAAGGTCAGCAAGCAAATCTGGGGAAATCCATCTTCACTCCATGCTTTAGGTGAAAAAGCATTTGGTTTATTGGAGCAAGCAAGATCACAGATTGCAGAATTAATGGGTGTCGAACAAGATGAAATCTTCTTTACAAGTGGTGGTACTGAAGGTGATAATTGGGTCGTAAAGGGGACAGCAATTGAAAAACGGATGCATGGTAAGCACATAATTACTTCAAGTGTTGAGCACCCTGCTGTGCTGAATTCAATGGCGCAATTAGAGAAGTTAGGCTTTGAGGTCACATACTTGCCAGTTGACGAAAACGGCCGGGTTTCTGTTGCAGACTTGGAAGGAGCAATTCGATCAGATACGATTTTAGTCTCAATCATGGCTGTTAATAATGAAATAGGAGCAATTCAGCCGATTGATGAGATTGCTGCTGTGTTGAGAGCTTATCCTAAGATTCATTTTCATATTGATGCAGTTCAGGGTATCGGTAAGGGAATCCAGCAGATGATTATGAATGAGCGCGTTGATTTTGTAACATTTTCTGGGCATAAGTTCCATGCTCCGAGAGGAATCGGGTTCATGTTTAAACGTCGCGGACGTAAACTGGCGCCATTGATGAGTGGCGGGGGACAAGAGAAAAACCTGCGTAGTGGAACGGAGAATCTTCCTGCAATTGCGGCAATGGCAAAGTCCTTACGATTATTGTTAGAAGAAGAAGAAAAAAAGGTGCAAAAGCAGTTTGAAATAAAAAAATTTATTTATGATTACGTCACTAAATTCCCTAAAGTAACGATGTTTTCACAAATGACATCAGACTTTGCACCGCATATTCTCTGCTTTACAATTGATGGTGTTCGCGGAGAGACAATCGTACATGCCTTTGAGGAACATGAAATTTATATTTCAACAACGAGTGCATGTTCTTCCAAGAAACATGTTGTCTCAGGAACACTGAATGCAATGAATATTCCTGATAAAATTGCAACGTCAGCAATCCGTATTAGCTTGGATGAACATAACAGTTTGGCAGAAGCTCGAGAATTTGTTGGCGTTTTTGAACAATTATATCATCAGTTTGAAAAGATTAATTCGTAGAAATGAAAGGAAGTAAAGTGTGCAATATACAGAAATAATGGTTCGCTATGGCGAATTATCAACCAAAGGGAAAAACAGAAAAAGTTTTATTGATCGTTTAGGCTTTAATACAAGAGAGAGTCTGCATTCTTTTCCTAAGCTGATTATTAAGGCTAACAGAGACAGAATGCATATTCAATTAAATGATGAAGATAGTACAGCAGTGATGAAACGCTTGGGACAGGTCTTTGGTATTCAGAACTTCTCACCATCCATTAAGGTTAAACGCGATATTGAACTTGTTAAGCAAAAGGCTGTTGAGATGATTCAAGAACAATTTGAAGAGGGCACGACTTTCAAGATTAATACACGTCGTTCAGATCATGATTTTGAACTAGACACTAATGAGATGAATGACTTACTTGGTGGCTATGTACTTGATAATATTCCAGGGATTAAGGTTCAGATGAAGAAGCCAGATATTACATTGCGTGTAGAGATTAGAAGTAATGGAATATTTCTTTCGAGTGAAACGATTAACGGTGCAGGCGGTCTGCCAGTTGGCACCGCCGGTAAGGGAATGTTGATGCTGTCGGGTGGAATTGACTCACCAGTGGCAGGCTATCTTGCTATGAAACGAGGAGTGGCAATTGAAATGGTGCATTTCTTCAGTCCTCCTTATACAAGTGAACAAGCCTTAAATAAGGCAAAAGAACTGACCTCTAAGCTTGCACCATTTGTAGGGAGTATCAAATTTATACAGGTTCCCTTTACAGAGATTCAAGAAACGGTTAAGCACGATGTTCCATCAGGTTATTTGATGACCGTTCAGAGACGCTTCATGTTGCGCTTAACGGATCTGATTGTTCAAAAGCGTGGTGGACTCGCAATTTTTAATGGCGAGGCACTTGGCCAGGTGGCATCTCAAACACTTGAAAGTATGGTTGCGATAAATGATGTGACAACTCTTCCAGTATTGCGCCCAGTAGTTTCAATGGATAAAAATGAAATTATTGAGATTGCACAAAAAATTGATACATTTGATTTATCAATCATGCCATTTGAAGATTGCTGCACAATTTTTGCTCCACCAGCACCTAAGACAAAGCCACGTTTGGATAAGGCAAGACTCTACGAAGCGCGTTTAGATGCTGACGGAATGATAGAAAGAGCGCTGGCT
Source organism: Lactobacillus sp. UCMA15818 (assembly GCF_030400225.1). GTDB lineage: Bacteria > Bacillota > Bacilli > Lactobacillales > Lactobacillaceae > Liquorilactobacillus. The sequence goes on from NZ_VJYB01000002.1 coordinate 392,313, forward strand.
GGAATTAAGATTACTGAAATTAAGAGTGACCAGAAGTTCTTGGACGAAACCAGTGACAGTTTTGCTGAACTTCTATAATTAGGCTTGACGGTCTGATATATTCAAGCTATTATATAGTGCATAAGCGAAGAACAAGAGGGTTTTGAGATTTTAAGTTTACAAGAGAAGAGGTTGTCTGCTGAAATACCTCTAACTGATCTTGAAATTGTAGCTTGTAAGCTGTTGAGCTGAACTGGATTCTACAATTCATAAGTAAGCCTGACCGGACATGTTCGTTATCATGTAATTAAGAGGGGTTAAACGCCCAACTTAGGTGGTACCACGGTGAAAGTCGTCCTAATTTTTTTAGGAGGGCTTTTTTGTTTTATAAAAAAGGAAGGACTGAGTGTATGACAAGAGAGATTGAGATGTCAACGAAATATGAACCACAACAGGTTGAACCTGGTCGTTATGAAAAATGGCTGAAACAAGGAGTGTTTAAGCCAAGTGGGGACAAAGAAGCAAAACCATATTCAATTGTTATCCCACCACCGAATGTAACGGGTAAGCTGCATTTAGGACATGCATGGGACACGACACTGCAAGACATGATTATCCGTCAAAAGAGAATGCAGGGTTTTGATACTTTGTGGCTTCCTGGGATGGATCACGCAGGAATTGCAACCCAAGCTAAGGTCGAGGCGCGTCTTGCTGAACAAGGTATCTCTCGCTATGATTTAGGTCGTGAGAAGTTCATTGAAACTGTTTGGAAATGGAAAGACGAGTACGCTGATATTATTCATCAGCAGTGGAAAAAACTGGGATTGTCTTTAGATTATGACCGTGAACGCTTTACGCTTGATGATGGGCTTTCAAAAGCAGTACGGAAGGTATTCGTTACGCTGTATAAGAAAGGCCTGATTTATCGTGGTGAATACATTATCAATTGGGACCCTAAAGCTAGGACGGCATTATCCGATATTGAAGTTATTCATAAGGATGTAAAGGGTGCTTTCTATCATGTTAAGTATCCATTTGCTGATGAGACAACATTCAATGGGAAAAACTATATTGAAATTGCAACAACTCGTCCTGAAACCATGATGGGTGATGTTGCAGTTGCGGTTCATCCTAATGACGAGCGCTACAAGGAGATTGTTGGAAAGACACTGATCTTGCCATTACAGGGACGCAAGATTGAAATTATTGCTGACGAATATGTTGATCCAGAATTTGGAACAGGGATGGTTAAGATTACGCCAGCACATGACCCTAATGACTTTGCAGTTGGTAATCGTCATGACTTAGAAAGAATCAATACCATGAATGAAGATGCATCGATGAATGCGAATGCCGGTAAGTATGAAGGAATGGACCGCTTTGAAGCACGTAAAGCAATTGTGGCTGACCTTGATACCGCGGGCTACTTATTGCGTGTTGAACCAATTACTCATAGTGTTGGCCATTCTGAACGTACGGGTGTCCAGGTTGAAGCGCGCTTATCGACACAATGGTTTGTCAAGATGAAGCCGCTAGCCAAGGTTGCTTTGGCAAATCAAGACTCGGAACAGAGAGTAAATTTTGTACCAAGTCGTTTCGAGAATACATTTACACAATGGATGGAGAATGTTCATGATTGGGTAATTTCGCGCCAACTGTGGTGGGGACATCAGATTCCTGCATGGTACCATAAAAAAACTGGTGAAATTTATGTTGGTGAAGAAGCACCGCAAGATCTTGAAAACTGGGTTCAAGATGAAGATGTATTAGATACGTGGTTTTCAAGTGCATTATGGCCATTTTCTACAATGGGTTGGCCAGATGAGGATGCTGCTGATTTTAAGCGTTACTTCCCAACGGACACCTTGGTTACCGGTTATGATATTATTTTCTTCTGGGTCTCAAGGATGATTTTCCAAAGCCTCGAATTTACAGAGGAGCGACCATTCAAGCATGTACTCATTCATGGTTTAATTCGTGATGAGAATGGTGTCAAAATGAGTAAATCATTGGGAAATGGAATTGACCCAATGGATGTGATTGACAAGTATGGTTCGGATGCATTGCGCTGGTTCTTGTCTAATGGTTCTGCTCCCGGACAAGACGTACGCTTCAGTTACACAAAAATGGATGCTGCGTGGAATTTCATCAATAAAATCTGGAATGCCAGCCGTTTTGTTATTATGAATCTGGATGATGATACAACAGCACAATTACCCGTAAAGAGTCAATGGAAATTGTCGGATAAATGGATTATCAGCCGTTTGAATGAAACTATTGGTGAAGTCACACGCCTATTTGACAGCTTTGAATTTGGTGAAGCTGGCAGAGCACTTTATAACTTTATCTGGAATGATTTTTGTGATTGGTACATTGAGATGTCTAAAGAAGATTTGAATGGAACAGATGAACAGGCAAAGAAAGATACGCAAAATATTTTGTGTTATGTTCTTGACCAAACTTTGAGACTGCTACATCCAATCATGCCATTTGTTACTGAAAAAATCTGGTTGGAAATGCCACACGATGGTGAATCGCTTGTGACAGCAAAGTATCCTGAATATGCTGCTGCTGATGTAGATGAAGTTGCACAAAGTGAAATGGAGAATCTAATTGAACTGATCAAGGCTGTTCGTAATAGCCGTGCTGAAGTCAATGCTCCAATGTCAAGTGCAATTGAAATTCTAATTAAGACGTCAAGTGAAAAAACAAAGAAGATTTTTGAAGCTAACGTTGATTACATCGAACGTTTCTGCCATCCTAAGAAGTTGAAAATTAGTGCTGCTGTTGTTGCACCTGATTTGGCAATGACATCTGTTATTACTGGTGCCGAGGTATATTTGCCACTTGCAGACCTAATCAATATTGACGAAGAAATTTTAAGATTGCAAAAGGAAGTTAAGAAATTAGAAAGCGAAGTTACTCGTGGAGAAAAGAAATTGGGTAATAAACGCTTTGTTGCTAATGCTCCTGCAGAAGTGGTTACTCAAGAAAGAGAAAAACTTGGAGAGTACAAGACGAAGTTAGAAGCAACGAAAGAGAGAATTGCGACTTTGGAGAAGAATTAGTAAGGGAAATGTGCCATAAGCATAAATTGGGAAAATTTGAGTACCAACTAGAAATTACGAACATAGTGGGTTTGCTATGAGTGATTTGAAGCTAGCTGGAGAATCTTGACTTATGAAACATATTTATTTGTAATAGAAAGACTAGATTAAAAGTGAAGCACTTCATAATAGTTAGACAAAAATCTAATTATTATGGAGTGCTTTTTGTGTAAAATCATTGTGAACATGAAGTATTCTCCTATAGGTTTGAGTGAAGGTATAGAGATTCTTAATATTATTATAGAGTAAAAAACAATCTATTTTAATTGAAACTAATAGTAATAGCGCAGAGTATTAGTTATTACTTCACAAAAAATTCATAAAAACTCTATAAAATTAAGAAGGATAGGACAGTTGCACTTTTTTTGATATAAAGGAGAATTTCATATTATGAACTTAAAAAAGGCGCTGCATGGCAGTATTAGGAGAACCCAACTCTTTATTGACTTACCATATGAACAAAAAATTGGGAAAGAACTTAGAAAAAGTGAATTAAAGGCAGCAATTAATGGCACAGCAGAATTAATTAAATTATGGACAAAAAGAAATAATCATACGCAATTAAAATATGATCTCTCAATAGTAATAATTTTGAAGAATGAGGCACCATATATTAGAGAATGGTTGGCGTATTATATTTCAATTGGAGTAGAGCACTTTTATATCTATGATAACGATAGCCAAGATGATCTAAAGAAGATAATAGCATCATTCAAAGATATGGTGACTTATATAAGATTTAGTGGGACTGCAAGGCAAATGGATGCATATAATGATGCTCTGAATAGGTATGGCAGCTATTCAAGATACATGGGTTTTTTAGACGCAGATGAATTTATCTACTTGAAGGGCGAGCAATTGAGTTTTGTTAATTTATTAAATGATTATTTTATTGACCCTCATGTTGGAGGTTTTGTAATTAACTGGCAAATATTTGGTTCTTCTTTTTTGAAAAAGAAACCTCAAGGATTGTTAACCAATAATTTTGTATATCGTGCTCAAAAAAATTTCGAGAAGAACTTTCATATTAAATCAGTGGTTGATCCTAGAAAAGTAGCAGGATTTTTAAATGATCCGCACGGAGCTTTTTATTTACCTGGCTATTATGCAGTAAATGAAAAAAAACAAGAAGTGGATGGACCATTTTCTCAAAGGGTGAATACGGATAGAGTTCAAATTAATCATTACTTCACTAAATCCGAAGAGGAATTTATCCAGAAAAAGGCGCGTGGACGAGCTACTAAAAATTCACAGCGAACGATGCAAGATTTTGTGGATCATGATAAAAATGATGTTTTTGATGATTCAATGAGAGTTTACAATCAACAAAATAATCTTGAGTAGTTTTTGGAAAAGAGGACTTAGAAGGATGACAAAAAAAGGAAAATTTAAAATAGCTGTTGCGGGAACTGGATATGTTGGTTTAAGCATTTCGATTTTATTGGCACAGCGTAATCAAGTTTTTGCAGTTGATATTAATAAAAGAAAAATAGAGCTATTGAATAAGAAGATTTCGCCAATTGCAGATAAAGAAATTATTGAATATTTGGCATCACATGAATTGGATTTGATTCCGACAACTAATGCAGAGGTAGCCTATAAAGAAGCTGACTTTGTAGTAATAGCAACACCGACAAATTATGATAGTGAAAAGCAGTTCTTTGATACTTCTTCAGTTGAGCAAGTTATAAAATTGGTAAGACGGTACAATAAAGAAGCGATTCTTGTTGTCAAGTCAACGGTTCCTGTAGGATTTACAAAGCGGATCAAGAATGAGCTCAAACTAGAAAATATAATTTTCAATCCAGAATTTTTACGAGAAAGCAAAGCTTTGTATGATAACCTGTATCCCTCAAGAATTATTATTGGTACTGATATGACAGATAATAAAGAAAGAGCGAATGCACAGCAATTTGCAAGTCTATTAAAAGCTGGTGCACTTGAACAAGATGTTGCAACGCTTGTAATGGGATATACTGAAGCTGAGGCAGTAAAATTATTTTCAAATACGTATTTGGCATTAAGAGTCAGTTATTTTAACGAACTTGATACCTATGCAGAATCAAAGGAGCTAAATACGCAGCAGATTATCTCTGGTGTTGGTCTAGATCCAAGAATTGGTGATGGATACAACAATCCATCTTTTGGCTATGGCGGCTATTGTCTACCTAAAGACACGAAACAATTGCTTTCAAATTATCAGGACGTTCCACAGAATTTGATTGGAGCAATTGTGAAATCTAATGCAACACGGAAAGAGTTCATTGCGGAGCAGATTATAAGATTCATTAATAAAAATAAACTTGTTGAGGATACAGTTAATATAGGTATTTATAGGTTAACTATGAAGCAGAACAGTGATAATTTTCGTGAAAGTTCAATTCAAGGTGTCATCAAGGAATTACAAAAGATCCACCCAGGTATAAAAATTCTGATTTATGAACCAATGTTAAAAGAACATTCTGATTTTCAAGGATACAAAATCGAAAATAATTTACTTGAATTCAAAAAAAACAGCACTGTAATCGTCGCAAATCGTTTTAATGATGAACTAACAGATGTTCAAACTAAAGTGTATACGAGAGATTTATTTCATCTGGATTGAGACACAACATAAATCGGTAAAATTTGGGCACTTTGCTATTAGTAATTTGAAATTAGACGAAAAGATTGATTTATGGAACACATGTATACAGAAGCACTAATGGGACTGGCTCAAAATTAAACTTTTGATTCGGTCTTTTCCTATGTTTAATCAAGTTCTTAATTTGCTGTAAGCTAACTGGTATTAATTTGCATAAATAAAAATTAAACATAGTTAGCATTATATTTTTCTAGATTGGCGTAAAAGTTGTTTGTTCTGGTAAGCCCTTTAATGTACAATAAATTTGAGAGTAAGAAGGGTTGAGAATAATGGCGTTTGATAATTATGAACAGGCAGTTTCTTTTATTCACGGAAGAACACAATTTAAGAAAATTCCAACTCTGTCTAGAATGAGGTTATTTCTGGAGCGCTTAGGTAATCCTGAATCAGATTTGGAAATAATTCATGTGACAGGTACGAATGGAAAGGGTTCAACTGTAGCCTTTTTAAGAGAACTACTGGAGGAACAAGGACTTAAGGTCGGGACATTTACCTCACCTTTTATTGTCAGGTTTAATGAACGAATTCAAATCAATAAACAAATGATATCTGATGAGGAGTTGTTAATCCTTGTTAATTATATCGTACCAGTTGTTGCACAATTGGATAAGGAACTGTCTGAAGTTGGAGGTGGACCAACTGAGTTTGAGATTGTTACTGCACTAATGTTTTTATATTTTTCGCGGGAGAAGGTTGAGATTGCGGTTGTTGAAGTTGGCATTGGCGGAACCTTTGATTCAACTAATGTAATAAGCAGTCCGCTTGTCGCGGTGATAACGACCGTTGCCCATGACCATGCAAAATTACTGGGGAATACACTGGCACAGATTGCTGGTCATAAAGCGGGAATCATCAAAGAAGAGCGACCGGTTGTGCTCGGAGATATTCCCGAAGAAGCACTCACTGTAATTAGGAAGAGAGTAGCAGAAAAGAATGCAGAATTGTATATGCCAAGTGAGGGGTATTCTTTCAAAGAAGCGCATAAAAAGATTCCGTGGGGTGAAGTTATTGACTATGAGGGCTTTGATTTAGCAATTACTGATTTACAGACCTCACTGATGGGAGAATTTCAGCGTGAGAATGCGGCAGTCGCGCTCAGTGCTTTTTTGGTCGTCGCAAGGCAAAAAAAATGGCACGTAAAGAGCAAGGAAATTCGTGCGGCTGTAAAAAAAGCGACTTGGCCAGGAAGATTTGAAGCCGTGAGTGAAAGCCCTTTGATTGTATTGGATGGGGCACATAACATTGCGGCAATGGATATGATTACAAAGACAATTAAGAGAAGGTTCAAGAATCAGCATGTTTATATAATTGCTGCAATACTGGCAGATAAACAGCCGCGTGAGATGTTTGTCCAATTGAGTCAGCTTCCTAATACGACAATATATGCCACAACATTTGCAGGCCCGCGACCAGTAGCTAAAGTTGCGGAGGTTACCGAAGAAAGTGAAAAAATCGAATATTCAAAGAATTGGCAGGAAGCCTTAGTTGAAATCATTGCACAGATGTCAGAAGAAGATATGGTTTTGATTACTGGATCGTTGTATTTTGTTTCTGAAGTACGACACTATTTTTTAGATTAGGTGAGGATATTTAAAATGAATTTAAAGTTAGTAATTTTTGATATGGATGGATTAGTGGTTGACTCCGAAAAAATATATTTTGCTGCAAATCAAAGAGCCGCCAAAAAGTTGGGGATGCAATATTCACTAGACTACTATCGGCGCTTCATTGGATCGGGTGATGATTTGATGTATTCAGAGATGAGTCGCGACTATGGTAGTCAGGAGCTGATTTCTGATTTTATTAATTTAAGTAAACAGCAAGTCTTTAATGTGATTAAAGAAGAAGGATTACCACTAAAAAAGGGTTTCTTAGAGTTAGCTTCTTATCTACGTGATGTTAAAATTCCAAGTATTTTAGCATCAAGTAATGATCGAAAAGCAATTGATTATTTTTTGAAGACTGCCAAAATTGGGCAATATTTTTCAGAGATAGTTTCAGCCAATGATGTGGCTAAGGCCAAACCCGACCCAGATATTTTTGAACATGCATGGACGGCGTCGGGTGAACACAATAAGAACGAAGCGTTGATACTTGAGGACTCATATAATGGTGTTTATGCGGCAAACGAAGCACATATTCCTGTGATCATGGTTCCAGACTTAATACAACCAACAAAAGAAGTTGCTGCAAAAACACAGGCGGTTTTAGAAAATCTAAGTGAAGTAAAAAGCTATCTCGAAAAATAGGATGAATCCCTTTTGTTTACGTAATTAAAAACGAAAGGGGTTTTCTTATGTTAACAAGCAGATATGATGAAGAAGAAATAATACAAAGATTGACTAAGTATAAAGGAGCTAGTTTAAGTCAAAAGGAACTTCTTTTTATACTTATTTGTGGGTTTTTAGGAAAAGAAAAGGCGGGCAAAAAAGTTAACCAATTTTTTTTACAATACACGGATTTGCGCCAAATAAAAGATCTTTCTGATATAGAATTGACGGAATTTGTTGGTAGTAAATATGGTGTTCAAATGTGCAGGGCGCTGTGTGAATTTGCTGAGAGACTCAATAAAAGGCCGAAATTGACGCTGGGTAAAATATATACAAGTCAGGAAATAGGCGAGGAAATGTCATTGGAACTAGGACTGAGCTTACAAGAAGTATTATTTGTAATACTATTAGATACCAAGAATCAAATAGTTGCCAAAAAGATTGTTTTTCAAGGAACGCTGGACACAGCAACAGTACACCCACGAGAAATCTTTCGGTTTGCATTGCAGTACGCGGCCGCGAGAATAATGATTGTCCACAATCATCCAAGTGGAGATACTGTGCCCTCAAAAAATGATCTGCAATTGACCAAAAGAATTGCAGAGTGTGGGGATATAATTGGTATTGGATTGCTTGACCACATTATTGTAGGTTCATCGCAGTACATGAGCATGCGTGAAGAGAAGATTCTTTCTTAAGATCTTTTTTTAGTCTTTGAATTCCTTGTTCAAGTGAGATGAATATGCTAAACTTTTCATTAGCTGATTATAAGAAGGATGTGTTTATGTGCTCACAGGTACAGTTCATTTTTTTGAAAAGGACGAAGGATATGGTTTCATTACCCCTGACGATGATGAACAAGATATTTTTGTTCATTTTTCAGCAATTAAAACTGAAGGTTATAAGACATTAGTAGAAGGTCAAAGAGTCGATTTCGTTGTTGCAATTGGAAAGCGAGGACCACAGGCGGTTAATGTCCATTTACTACAATAAATAATTGTATAAATAATGATTAAGAATATTGAGAACTCAAGACATTTTGATTTTCATTTAGTATGCTGGCTAAGTAAACAATTTTTGGTGAACGACATTTTTTGGTAAACGGCATTTAAATCTTATGGTATAATTGGGCTATTACTGAAGAACTGCATTATCTATTAAAATGAGGCAATGTGAAGGGATGAAATATAGTGTTCGGAATCGGGACGAAGAATATTGGCATAGATTTAGGTACAGCAAATACAATTGTATTTGCAGAAGGTAAAGGAATTGTATTACGTGAGCCTTCAGTTGTAGCTAAAAATACAAAAACAGGCGAAGTTGTTTCAGTTGGATCTGAAGCACGAGACATGATTGGACGGACACCGGCAAGTATCGTTGCAATTCGTCCAATGAAAGACGGCGTAATTGCAGACTATGATACAACAGTTGCAATGATGAAGTACTATATCCAAAAGGCTTTGGCTCGGAAGACAGGAAAGCCATATGTAATGGTTTGTGTTCCTAGTGGAGTAACCGAAGTAGAAAAAAGAGCAGTCATTGATGCTACTCGTGTAGCAGGTGCACGCGATGCATATGTGATTGAAGAACCATTCGCGGCAGCAATCGGTGCAGGCCTTCCAGTTATGGATCCAACTGGCAGCATGGTTGTTGATATTGGTGGTGGTACAACAGATGTTGCAACGATTTCTTTGGGTGGAATTGTTTCTAGTCGTTCAATTAGAATGGCTGGAGATAAGATTGATGAAGCTATCATCTATTATGTACGACAACATCATAATTTATTGATTGGTGAGAGAACAGCTGAACAATTGAAAATGGATGTTGCATCGGCTTCAATTGAGGCCGCAAAAGAATTGGATAGTCAGACAATTCGTGGTCGTGATTTGTTAAGTGGACTTCCAAGAACAATTGATATTGAAGCAGTTGATGTTGCACAGGCAATCCAAGAGGTCGTACAAGAAATTATCTCTGCAATCAAGGAAACGCTAGAAGAAACATCGCCTGAGATTGCAGCCGATGTAATTGATCATGGGATTGTTTTAACTGGTGGTGGTGCTCAGTTGCGTCATCTTCCTGAAGTAATTGCAGATGCAACCAAAGTACCAGTATTTATTGCATCGGAGCCACTAGACTGTGTTGCTATTGGTACCGGTGAATCACTTAAGAGTATTGAAGTAATGAAAAAAAGATAATATAGACGATTGAAACGTGTCATGTTGGGAGGTTGGGAGTATATTCGTCCAGCCTCCTAATTTTTGGATATGTCTATGAGTTTAGTGAGTGGAGGAAACAATGCAAAGATTTTTTTTCAATAAAAGACTTATCATTGTACTTATTACATTGATTATTGGGTTTGTATTAGTCGCATTTTCAGTTACTGTTAGAAATGACAGGTCAACACCACCAATTATCCAACAAATTGGTAACGATACTGCAGGCTTGGTTGATAGGGTGGTAAGTTATCCAATTAGTGCGGTTGGCAATGCGGGTAGCGCAGTCGGAAGTTTGCTTAATACTTATCAAGAAAATCAGAAATTAAAAAAACAAGTTGATAATTTGGCATCTGAGAAGGTTTCCAATCAGACGATTCGCAGAGAAAATGCAGCTTTGAAAAAACAATTGAAGTTGAATAAGTCTTTGACAAATTATACTGCGGTAACGTCTTATGTCATCGCAAGGACACCTTCTTCATGGCAAAATCAAATAATTATCAGCAAAGGGTCACTAGCTGGTGTCAAGAAGAATGCATCCGTCTTGTCTGACAAAGGTTTGGTTGGACGAGTTACCGAAGTAAATAAGACGAATAGTAAGGTCGAACTAATTAGTACAACGAATGATAATGCTAATCGCTTTGCTACAACAATTATTACAGATGATGGGTCAGTCAATGGTTTAATTACTAACTATAATGCTAACACCAACCGGCTAATAATGGGGCAGATTGATTCTCAAAAGACAATGAAGAAGGGTGATAAGGTCATTACTTCTGGTATGGGTGGCAATTCTCCTCAGGGAATCTATGTTGGGACCGTTATGAAAGTTGAAAAAGACGATTATGGATTGGCCACAAAAGTCGAAATAAAGCCTGCAGCAGATTTGACAAATCTTAATATTGTTACTGTTGCAGAGAGAACAGATTAGAGGTTGGTTTGATGAGAATTTCAAAAATACGTTATTATTACCCTTTAGGTCTGTTCGTCGCTCTTTTTCTAGATGGAACTTTAAGTAATATGTTTGCGGGTGCTTTCTTTAAGGCTAGTTTGTCCATTGAAAGTCGTTTATTTATTCTTTGGGTTGTAATGAGTGTTTTTTTTGCCAAAGTTGAGCATCCTTTTTTTTGGGCAGTTACGGTTGGATTAACTTTTGATTTGTTTTTTACAGGCATAATTGGACCATTTTTTATGTTGGTTCCACTGATCCTTTATTTAACCAAAGTAATGTATAGTTTTTTTACACCATCCTTTATTGTGGTACTATTAATTTATCTGATAGATATTGCACTTTTTACACTTTTATTCTACTGGATTAACGTACTGATTGGTTTTACAAGTGTTTCGCTTGCAATCTTTATCAGCAGTACACTAGGACCCACGTTAGCATTTAACTTGGCAGCGTTTGTAATATTATATTTGCCAATTAAAGGACTAATGGAGATGTCCTCAAGATAAGGGGGGTGGATTGAAATGCAGAATGTTGTTTTAAAGGGGCACAAAGATGGTTATGTGATAGCGATTCGTGCTGATTCTAAGTTTGAAGATATACTTGCTGAAGTAACAGCTCTATTCGCAGACTTGCAGAAGGATAAAAAACGGGATGCCACACAGCCAATCTCTTTTAACATTACTACAGGAACAAGGTTGCTAAGTGCCGAAGAAAAGAAAAAGATTGAGGATATTGTAAGTAATTATCCGCTTTTTTCGATACATAAATTCACTTCAGATGTTATGCTTGTTCAAGATGCCATTGAGATGGTTGAGAGTAAAGTAGTGCACCTCAATGCGAATACGGTGAGAAATGGACAAATCGAATATATTAAAGGTGATGTTCTATTTATCGGTAATTTGCATCGTGGGGGAATTTTGAGAGCCACTGGTAATATATTCTTACTTGGTAATTGTGAAGGAATCATACATGCAGGTTATTTAAGTGATGCACAGGCAATTATTGCGGGAAATGTTTCAAAAGCCCAACAGGTTAGAATTGCGGATGTAGTTGATATCATTTCTGATGACGAGCACAAGATAACGAAAAATGGTGAGAATATAGTGTATGTTAACGATTTGCATGTACTTGATTATACTGAACGGGATCAAGTAAAAGCAATTAGACCAAAACTATTTGCACACATGGGAGGTTACTAAAGATGGGCAAAGCGATTGTTGTTACTTCTGGAAAAGGTGGGGTAGGAAAGACAACTACCTCTGCTAATTTAGGAACTGCACTTGCACTCTCGGATAAAAAGGTTTGTTTACTTGATTTAGATATTGGTTTAAGAAATCTCGATGTTATTTTAGGCTTAGATAATAGAATTATTTATGATATTGTGGATGTTGCTAAAGGAAGAGCAAAATTGCATCAGGCTTTAATCAAGGATAAGCGTTTTGACGACAAACTATTTTTACTGCCAGCGGCGCAAAACGCTGATAAGTCAGTACTTGAACCAAGTGAAGTTAAGGCAATTGTTGATGAATTAAAACCTGACTATGACTATGTTCTGATTGACTGTCCAGCAGGGATTGAACAAGGATTCCTAAATGCTATTGCAGGGGCAGATCAGGCAATTGTTGTTTCAACACCTGAAATTTCGGCTGTTCGTGATGCAGACCGCGTTATTGGGCTACTTGAAAAAGCTGGTTTGGAAGAAGCTCCACAATTAATTATCAATAGAATCAGAACTCATATGATGAATGACGGGCAAGTTATGGATATTGACGAAATAACGCATCATTTATCTATTAATCTACTTGGAATTGTCTTTGACGATGACAAAGTAATTAGTACCTCTAATAAGGGAGAGCCTATTGTTTTGGACGAGACTAACCCAGCTGCACAGGGATATCGTAATATCGCACGTAGGATGCAAGGAGAGACAGTTCCTTTGATGAATATCAAAGAAGTCGGGAAGAAAGGCTTCTTTCAAAATGTTTTTTCATGGCTTAAGAAAAAATAGGAATAATTTATAATTAAAAAAAGACGGAGAATTATCAGGACTTCGTTTTTTTTGTCTTATTAAGTTCACTGCCCATTAAAAATGACAAATGAATTAATGAAGTGTAAACTTTTGCATAGATAGCTTGTTTTTTGCAACGATATTCGGCAAAATTCAGAAAAGGGGAAGCAAATGTCTATAACATTAGCGATTATTGAAGTTATTTTTATGTTGAACCTTGTTTTTGCAATATTAACAGTGTTCAGAGAAAAGCGTGAAATCTCAGCCACATGGGCTTGGTTGCTGGTTTTACTTTTATTACCTGTAATAGGTTTTATTCTGTATTTAATTATTGGAAAAAAACTTTCACGAAACAAAATTGATGATATTCGTACGCAAAAACAAATTGGAATTGATCAGTTGGTTAGCCTGCAAAAAGAGCAGTGGGATGAAAAAGAATTACTGCCAGCAGATGAAATAACTGATACGGCCCGCGAGATGGCACATCTTTTTTTAGAAACCGATAAAGCTATTTTAACTAAGCACAATAAAGTTGAGATATTGATAGATGGTAAAGAAAAGTTTAGAAGGTTATTTGCGGATATTGCGACTGCAACTGACCATGTTCATGTAGAGTACTATACGATTTATAATGATGAAATTGGGAACCAACTCTTACACCTGCTTGAGAAAAAAGCTGCTGAGGGTGTCAAGGTAAGGGTGATTTATGATAGTTTTGGTTCACATGGTACGACTAAAAAGTTTTTTGCTAAATTAGAGGAACTCGGCGGGCGGGCGGAATCATTCTTTAGTTCAGGTCGAAGTTTCTCTAGCTTTCGTCTAAACTATCGTAATCACCGTAAATTAGTGATTATTGATGGAAAGATCGGCTATATTGGAGGTTTTAATGTAGGAGATCAATACTTAGGTAAGAGTAAGAAATTTGGATACTGGAGAGATACACATATTCGTGTACAGGGAAATGCGACTGATTCTATGCAGTCCAGATTTTTCATGGATTGGAATGCGACGGCACCTGAAAAGGATCGCATTGATTATCAAGAAAATTATTTTCCGTTGGTTAAGAGCCAAGGAAAGACGAGTATCCAAATTGTTTCGAGTGGCCCTGACAATGATATTGAAAAGATTAAACTCGGATACATTAAGATGATCAATAATGCGACTAAATATATAATGATTCAAACACCATATCTGATACCAGATGATCCGATTTTAGAAGCTCTTTCTTTAGCGGCATTTTCAGGAATTAAAGTAAAAATTATGATTCCTTCAATGCCAGATCATCCATTTGTATATCGTGCAACACAATACTATGCCCAGTCGTTAATTGCAACCGGCGTTGAGATATATAGATATGATAATGGTTTCTTGCATTCTAAAACATTAGTTGTGGATGATAGAATTGCGTCTGTTGGTTCTGCAAATATGGATTATCGAAGTTTTAAGCTGAATTTTGAAGCTAATGCTTTCTTGTATGATCAAGGAATAAGTGAACAATTAAGTAATATTTTTAGGGAAGATATGAAAAAGTCTACCAAATTAACGATGGATGATTTTAAGAAGCAATCATTGTGGCTGAAGTTCAAACAGTATTTTTCGAGACTTTTATCTCCAATTCTATAGAGAGTATTGCCGAGTGATCATATAAGATGAAATTGCTCTAGAATTTAAATTCTTGAGTAGTTCTAATTTGTTTTGAAAGAGTAGATGGAGAAATTAATGAGCAAGAAAAGAATTTTTGGGATAGTAGTTGGAATATTAATTGTTACTTTACTGGCAGGAATAGGTGGTGCAAGTGCTTATCTTTATAACTTTGCTTTTGAACCGCAAAAGGCACTTAATTCGAAAGTTCCTATAAAAAAAGCTAAGAAACAAAATACTGATAAGAAGTGGTTAAATAACGTGAAGCAAAAGAGTTGGAATGAAATCTCAGCCGGGCAAAATTTAAAACTTCATGCAGTATATGTTCCAGCAAAAAACGAGACAAATAAGACAATAATCGTTGCCCACGGTTATCAGGAGAATCATAAAGATATGGCTAGTTATATCCGAATGTTTCATGATCTTGGGTATAATGTCTTGGCGCCAGATGATCGTGGTGCAGGTCAGAGCCAGGGAAAATATATCGGTTTTGGATGGCCGGATCGCCTAGATTATGTGAAGTGGATCAAGCAGATAATTGCGAAAGACGGTAAGAATTCTGAAATAGGACTTTTTGGTGTCAGTATGGGTGGAGCAACTGTCATGATGGTTAGCGGTGAGAAGCTGCCTAAACAGGTTAAAGCAATCGTTGAAGATGCTGGATATTCAAGTATTGAGGGGGAACTGACATATGAACTGAAGTCGCGGTTTAACCTACCAAAGGAACCATTAATTACAACTGCAGCTTGGTATGCTAACTTTAAGGCTGGTTTTAATTTTAAAGCAGGAAGTTCATTAAAACAGTTACGTAAGAATAAATTGCCGATCTATTTTATCCATGGCGGAGCAGATACATTTGTTCCCACAAAGATGGTCTACCAAAATTACGCAGCTGCTCAAGAACCCAAGAAAATATGGGTAGCTGCAAAGGCTGGGCACGCGATGACTTACTATGATTACCCAAACGAATATCAGCGGAGAGTAAGCCACTTTTTTACAGAATATTTACATTGATAATTTTATAGAATAAAAAGAGTGCGTTTTTCAGTAGTTTTGGACGAATATCCAAATTCTACTCCCTAATAACGTACTCTTTTTTTATATTATAGTGTTTTTACCAGAAAATGATTTGTGTGCTTTTTAAATCTTGCTTTAATTGCAAAAGCTCATGGTCATCGATGGGAGTAATCAAGGGTGTAATCCCTCCAACCGGGCCTTTTTCAATAACAGGGTGCAGCATTGGATCAACATAGTTATCTGAGGAAGCGGTTAATACAAATTTTGTACTAATTTGGCGGATGTTTCTCAAATTTTCTTTATCTTTTGGTAAAGAAGTTAAAAATTCTTCATTAGGAAAGAAAAAACTTAGAAATTTGGCGTAATCTTCTTGCCAAATAATCAGCGTGTTATGCTCTTTAGCAGTTTCGTTATATTTAGCAAGGCGCTCAGGATTTAGCGCGGAGAATCGGACCTTTGCATGCGCATCAGCAGGGAGATGAGCAATGAATTTGCCAAATTGTTTTTGGATACCTGCTTCACTAATGACAGGAGAGGAATTGTTTGTATACATTTTTGTATCTAAGTAAAAAACTATTGGTTGCTCCTTGCGAATGATTTTTTTCCAGTTTTTGATACGTTTATTATGTGCACCTTTATTAGTAAATGAATGACAATAAAAAATAGATTTATTTGTTGAATTAATAAGAAAAACAAGTGAACCGAATAAGGAGTCATCATTTTTGTAAGCTGTTATTTCTAGTCCAGCAATTTTTTGCGTGTACTGTGCTGGAATCATTTTAGGCTGGTTTTGCAGCTTAGCAATGAAACCAAAACGGATTAACTTTTGAATTAACGTGTAAAGTTCTTGTGATAAGTAGAATCTGACATTTTTATCGGCTGTTCTCAGAGCTTGGATGTTATTTTCACTATAATGTGTGATAAAGACCCGTTCTTTAAGAACAACTTCACGAACATCAAGCTGAACATTTTCGAAAATCAATTCTGAATTATGTGTCATGTTAAAATCTCCTTTGGTAATACTAACTTTTTAGAAGCAGATATTTTGAGTCTTTTAATATAACGTGTACAATATAGTTGAGGCACAATAAAAATGAATGGAGGAATTAAAAATGTATTTGAAAATCACTCCGGAAGCACAAACAAAATTACAAAGCAAGATAGGCGACACGGATGTCAAAGTTTTATTGGACTTTGATGATGGTGTGGGAGCCTTTTCACGTGTTGGCACCTGTACTTTAGCATCCGTTTTTCGCGTACTTTTAGTTGACCCAGCTGTTGATTCGCACGATTATGATGAAAATCTTGATACTGATATGGGTTCATTTGCTATTAAGGGCTATAGTAAGATGTACATGGACGAAAATATGACCTTAGAGCTAAATGAGAAGACCCAAATGTTACGTCTTAAAGGTGCCAATTCTGGTGAGTTAACGGCAGCTGTCAACGTCGAGCGCTTTGAAGTTGGAGTCTAATTTAGGCTAATAATTCCTTAATCTGAGTAAAGTAGGAGCTAGATCAAAATTTAACTTTTGATCTGGTTTTTTTGTTGGTTTCAGATAAATGTGTTCTACAAGGCAAACTTATTCGTCTAATTTCGAATTACCCATAGTAATACTTTGTTCGTAATTCTAAGTAGTACTCGAAACTTTTTGTCAGATGGGATACTCTACTTTTTATCATAAATTAGCATCGGTTTTAAAATCAAGTGGTGAGAAGGCAGTTGCTTCGGTAATCAGTTGAGCAGTTAATTCTTCCACTTTTTTGATTGCGTAAAGAGCATTTTCATTTGAACTTTTTGTAATAAATACGATTTTATCTTTTGAAGTTAGACCACTTTGAACATGTTTATCAGTTTCACGAATCCGTTTATTTAGCTCAATCCTAACTTCCTTTTGCAGTGCCTTTAACTTTGAACCAAATTCTAAATAGTTACTGTCGACCAAAATGCCAAGTAATTTGTATTTCCAATAAGCTGAGTCTGTACTGTAAGTGGCATCTCCTTTTTTATAGGATTCTGGAGTATCACTGATGGCTGCATAGAAAGGAACAAAAATACTTTGAGCAGTGACACCCATGGCAAGCCATTGGATTCCTGCAAGTTCAGTGGGGAATCCAGGACGAATTTGGAGAATATGTGATTCTTGTGTTTTTGCTAGACTAATTGGACGAAATTTGTGTTTTAATTCCACAGGACCTTGTCCAATTGGATCAAAGTCTGTTCCTTGGAAATGTGAACTAAGAATGAATTCAATATCTTCACGGCTGATGAGATGACTTGCTTTACGAATGAAAGGAAGTTCTTGACTCATTGGATCTTGGATAATTTCAGGATTCAAGTATTTTTGACCATACCACACACGTGGGGTGCTATAGATTGCATCACTCAAATCTTGCGTTCCAAAAATTTTACGGAAATTAAAAGAGTCTGTGGCAATATTTAGTTTATTTAGCGAAACAAAAGCAACAATACCAGTTGAGAATAAGAAATTATTCTTATCTGTAAAGTCGATTTCTTGAATTGCTAGCTGATTGGCAACGACAGCATAGGAATCAGCAGGAATCCGTTGTGCCACCCAATGATGACCTGTTGCGATCTCCATATACCAAGATTCTGCTTGATCAGCAAATAAAATACCGTTTGATTCACTTGCCCCTTTTTCCTCAACAATTCTGCCGAGATACTGGACACCCTCACGTGCAGAATGTATATATGGCAGTGTTACTGTGATCATTGCTTCTTCGCCAATTCCTTCAGAAACCAGTGGATCAGCTCCGAGAACTCGTTCGTTGGCATATGCACTTTCAGTAGCACTCATTGCGACACCATACTCATTAAAGCCGTCTTCGGCAAAGATCCCATACTTATCTGTCCATTCGGGTGTGGCAGTGTAGCGTCCACTAGTTTGGGGTAATTCCATTGTGAACCCATTGTCTGGTGAAACAAAAAGCTTCTGTTTGGCGTGATCACCATGAGGATATACTTTAAAATGTTTTGGCCAAGCAGTCTTTGCATCTTCGTTTCGAGCAATCATGATTGAACCATCAATACTTGCTTTTTTTCCTACAAGAATACTTGTGCAAGCTGAAAAACTTTGTTCTTTAAATGCCAAATTAATTCTTCTTTCTTTTTCTAAATTATTTCGTTAAAATAATTCTAGCATAGCATTGTTCTTTGTTGTAAAAAAAGTTATTACCATAATGACTTTCTTAATTCGGTCTGAATTATATAAATTAAAGCAAATTGTAGCATAAGTGGATTCTGTGATGTCTACAAACTTTGTTAATGCGAAAAATTTGCAGATAAAGAGCAGCAAGTTAAAATCAAGAACAAGTTGGATAATTAGTAAAAAGAGAAAGAATCTTTTTTTAAATAGCATTTTTAGGAATTTTAATTGCTTTCTAATATTATTTCTGCTTTAATATAACTAACATTAATGTTTTAGTGAAAAGGGGAAAAAGGATGCCGATTGTACATATTGATTTAATTGAAGGACGCACACAAGATCAACTTAAACACCTCGTGGAAGATGTCACTAAAGCTGTTAGCAAGAACACTGGAGCACCAGCTGAACATGTCCACGTTATTCTTAGTGAGATGAAAAAAAACCGCTATAGTGTAGGCGGAATTCTCAAGAGTGATGAATAATTAGACGTGTGCGAGATGGCTGGGACAGTATTCCCGGCTTTTTTATTTAATTAGAATTTTTGAAAAGAGAGGATGTTTGAAGTTGACAAGTTTATCAGATGAAGTAACAACGAATGAAGCAGGACATTTAACAATTGGTGGGGTCGATACTTTAAAACTTGTATCTAAATATGGTTCACCCTTGATAGCGTATGATGTTTCAAAAATGAAAAGTCAGATAAGTCACTTCAAACAGGCTTTTACTGCTGCTGCTGTTCCTTATCGAGTGACCTATGCAAGTAAGGCTTTTTCTGCTGTTGCCATGTACCAATTAGTTGCAGGTGAGGGGTTAGGATGTGATGTGGTTTCTGGAGGAGAGTTAGTTGCTGCGTTAAAGGGCGGGATGCCAGCTGAAAGAATTGAATTCCACGGAAACAATAAATTACCGATCGAACTGGAGATGGCAGTTGATGCCCAGATTGGTTGTATTGTAGTTGATAATTTCCAAGAAATCGCATATTTGGACAAAATTTTAAAAGAGAAAGACACGACAATTTCTGTAGTAGTTCGTGTTGCACCAGGTATTGAGGCTGAGACACATAAATATATTTCAACTGGTCAAGAAAATTCAAAGTTTGGTTTTGATGTACACAGTGGTCAAGCGAAGAAAGCACTAAAAGAATTGCTTGATAATCCTAGAATGAATGTCCTCGGAGTACATTGTCACATTGGTTCCCAAATATTTGCGGTCAAGGGTTTTGTAATGGCAGTCGATAAAATGGTTTCCCTGTTGAAGCAATGGAACGAAGAATTTGGATTTTCTGCCAAGTTGCTGAATCTTGGTGGAGGTTTTGGTGCACGCTACGTTGATAGTGATCAACCATCTTCTGCTGAAAATTTTGTAGAACAAATTATTACAGAGGTTAAGAAAAAAATAACTGAAGCCAATCTCGAATTTCCAGAAATTTGGATTGAACCTGGTCGCTCACTGGCTGCTGAAGCAGGATCTACTCTATATACAGTAGGGTCACGCAAAGACGTAGAAGGAGTCTGTCACTTTGTTTCGGTTGATGGGGGAATGGGAGATAATATTAGACCCGCGCTTTATCAGGCAAAGTATGCTGCGATTCTGGCTAATAAGCCCCATGCATTGAAAGAGCAAATTGTTACCGTAGTAGGAAAATATTGTGAGTCTGGTGATATTTTGGTAAAAGATGCATTGCTGCCAATTACACATCCGGGTGATATCTTGGCAGTTCCATCAACAGGAGCATATGGATATACCATGGCAAGCAACTATAATCGTAATCCTCGACCAGCCGTTGTTTTTTGTGAAAACGGTGAGGATAAGCTGATTATCAGACGCGAGACTTACGAAGATCTATTGAATTATGACTTGGGTCTTTAATTTTCTGAATCTAACTTTTGTTTCAACCCTAATTAAAAAAGTTCTGAAATTAGTTGATTTTCATCAATTATTTTAGAGCTTTTTTATTTTATATATTGAAAATGCTGTAATTTAATATTTTACATAGAAGACAACAAAGTATGACAGGATCTGTATAATCTTGTTGTAGACTTCAAGTTGAAGGAGATGAGGGGATGGAGTATAGTGCTAAGAAAAAGTTATTCTTGGTTTCAACAATTGTTTGAGTTGGGTTACTTCTAATAGCAAGTTTTAGTGATTTGGCAATCAGTAATACAGTAATAAACTATAATAGTATTTTTGGAACAGTTTTCCAAACACTGGGAGAACTTCCGGTTTATTGTATTTTTATGTTTTCGTTTTTCTTAATAGCAGCAATTATCTTTGTGATGCACGAATTATATAATCATCTTTTGAGCAATGATTTAAAAATTTAATTTTAAGTATTAAATTTAAGAAGTGGCGGTCTACCAGCTGCAAAAGCTAAAAAATGGGATAGAGGCAAAAAATAAAATTTTGTCTCGGTCCCATTGATGATGCTATCCAATTTTGAATTGGTTATTCAGCCAAGCCTAGATATTTCTCAAGATAATTGGCTAAACCATCTTGTGTGTTATCAAGTTCGGTCACATCATTACTGATTTGCTTAAGTGCATCTGTCCCATTCTTCATAACAACACCCCAACCAGCATAATCAATCATCTCATAATCGTTGTGTTCATCACCAAATGCAACAATATTTTTGCGGTCAATGTGATAGTTGCTGGCTAGAAGGCGAACGCCCTTTTCTTTAGTGATTCCTTTAGGAGCTAGTTCCAGAATTGGGTTTGCTCCACCCCATACGCCAACTTCAATATAATCACCGTAGTTTTTCTTTAATTCAGAAACTATTTTGTCTTTGGCATTTTCCTCAATCAAAAGTGTAATCGAAGCTGGATCAGTTGCCAGGTTATCTTCGTTTAGAAGCTGTTGTGTGCTTAGAGAGGTGGGAAAAAAGCCATCAGTTACAGGATTAACACTATCTGCAAGCATCATTGTTTTTGCTTCAGCCGCGATTAATTTGATTCCCAAGTTTTCTTTATTTTTTAATAAATCAAAAGCAATCTCGCGTGAAAAAGTATCTTGATATTCTTTACCCCAATTTCTGTAAGGAATATGACCAAGTGCACCATTGAAGTTAATCATAGGCGTCTTTATTTGCAGCTCGTCATAGTAGTTTTTTGAGATACGATATGGGCGGCCAGTTACAATTGAGACAATGTGCCCAGCCTTACTCGCTTTTTGCAGAACACTAATAGTTTTTGAACTAATAAGTGAATTTGCATTCAGCGTTGTTCCGTCTAAATCTAATGCAATTAATTTTTGTTCCAAATTAACACCTCATTCATGAAAACTCGTAGAATTTAAGATACCATAAAAACACTAATTTTACTAGAGTTTGACATAACTAACGGTGTATAATTGGTACATAATTATATGGAGGCGATAGCACAATGATGATTGTTGAACCAAAAAGCATCAAAAACATCCCTGTTCTGGAGGTTGTTTTAGCTGACAGAAAAGAGGATAGTCTACCGCTAGTAATTTTCTATCATGGTTGGACTGGTTGCAAGGAGCGGGTCTTGACGCAGGGATATGAAATTGCAAAGAAGGGCTTTCGTGTTGTTTTGCCAGACGCAATGTATCATGGTGAACGTGAAGTTGATGGTCCTGCCGAAGATCATCAGTTACAATTCTGGCAAATAATTGCAAATTCGGTTAAAGAATTTCCAACTCTGATTAATTTTTATAAAAAAGAATTTGGTATCAAAGATGATAAAATAGGTGTGAGCGGCTTATCAATGGGTGGGATAACTACGTGTGCTCTCTTGAGTATCTATTCAGAAATAACCGCTGCGGTATGCTTGATGGGTTCACCTCGCCCTGTAGAATTTGCTAGAATTCTGTTAGGTAAAATTCCAGGAGTTCAAGATGTTGACCCGGTATATATTGAAAAAGAGTTAGAGCAATTATCAATTATCGATTTATCTACGAAGCCACAAAAAATTGCTGGAAGACCAGTGCATTTCTGGCATGCAACTGGGGATCGAATGGTTCCTTATAAACCAACTAAGGAATTTTACGATAAGATAAAAGACCATTCGTACGCAGAAAATGTCAGCTTTTCCACTACTCAAGGCGGCGGACATAAGGTTTCTCAGGCAACAACCATAGAAATGGCGGAAAAGTTTTCCGAATATTTTAATTAAACCTAAAATGGGGGGATCCAGCATGACTAGTAGAAGTGTTGAAGATGTAAAAGATGAAATTATTGAAAAGTTAGAAAATGTGATTGATCCTGAGTTGGGAATTGATATTGTAAACTTGGGTTTAATTTACGAAATAGACCTCGATGCAGCTGGTTCATGTGAAATAAAAATGACGCTTACAACAATGGGCTGCCCATTAACCGATGTCTTGGCTGAAATGATTGAGCGTGAACTCCAGCCAATTGCTGAAGTCAATCAAGTAAATATTGATTTTGTATGGGAGCCAGCATGGACAATTGACAAGATGACAAGATATGCCAGGATGGCTTTGGGGATTCATTAAAAAGGCTGGGAGACAAAATAATTGTTAACTAAAAGACTGTTCTTACTTTTATATACTGCTGTGCTTGCGCTTGCAAGCGTATTTCTTTTTGTAAAGATTCAGCAAAGAAGTTTAATAATTCAATTGGATAATCATAACTTGTCTGCGGCTGCATACCATGTTACTTTGAGCAAAAAAGAAACAATTTGGGATGTTACACAGGCAATTGAAAAAAATAAAAATATCAAAAATGTACAAATTCATTTCCAAGACAAGAAAAATAAGCACTTGACTTATTTTTTTGGGACTGGAACTTTTGGTGTTCCACCAATGATTAATGGTAGCTTTTTTGGGACTGGAACTTTCGATTCTGAAGTTGAAGTAGCGGTTGTTGGAAAGAATTATGAGAAGAAGCTATACGAACCAAAAGACCAAGAGTATTTAAAAATCAGCAATAAGTACGTGCCGGTATTAGGTGTGATGGGTGATAAGTATTCATCACAATTAGATAAACAGATTTTTATTGCACCAAGTATTGAAAAGAGTAAACAATTAACTGCTAATAACTACCGGATAATAATTGATGGGAAAAAGGCATTGAATAGAAATGTATTGAAATCAGTATTAGATGCTAAAGCGGTCGAACATTTGGCTCAGAAACATTTCTTGATTAATCAAGATTCATGGATATTAGACCATTTTCAAGAGTTGTTAATACTAGCTGCATTGTTTATATTATTCGTGGTTGGAACAATTATTTGGATAATCAGCAATGGGAAACGTCAGCGCAGTCTTTTAGGTCAAGGGAAAGAATCTCGGCAGCTATTGTTTGAAGAGTGGGAGTTTTATGCTCTTTTATCAGGTCTAGGAACAATTTTTGGAGTAATGGGTGGAATGCTTATTACTGATTTAACTAATTATATACCGCTACTGATTTATAATATAAGTGGAGTTATTTTAGCAAATATTATCTATATTTTGGTTTTAAGAAAAAGATTAAAAAGGTCTGAATAGGAGTTATGATTTAATGAAGTTTCCAGCGGATTTTAAAAAAAAGTATACTAATCTTTTAGGCGATGATGCACCTTCTTTTTTTGCAGGGTTACAAACTGAGGCAGTTAAAGCATTTCGTGTCAATCCGTTAAAGGAAGATTATGAAAACATTGGTTATCCGCTTGATTATCCAGTATCTTATGCACCAACCGGGTTTTATGGAAGTGTTAGCGGCAAGTCACTGGAGCATCAGACAGGATATGTTTATAGCCAAGAGCCGAGTGCTATGTATGTTGCAGAGGTCGGGAATGTTAAACCAGGTGAGATTATTTTGGATTTATGTGCAGCACCAGGTGGTAAATCAACTCAGATTGCAGCAAAATTAGCTGGTAAGGGTTTGCTTGTTTCAAATGAGATTAATCGAAAAAGGGCAGGCATCCTTGCTGAAAATATTGAGCGTGTTGGGCCGACAAATGTTGTGATTCTAAATGAGAGTCCACAAGGAATGGCACGAAAAATAACGAATTATTTTGATAAGATTTTTGTTGATGCACCATGTTCAGGTGAAGGAATGTTTAGAAAAGATCCCGCTGCAATTAAATATTGGCATAAAGATTATCCAGCAGAATGTGCCGTTAGACAAAAAGAGATTTTGACTGAAGCAATGAAGATGTTGAAGCCAGGAGGTCAGCTAATTTACTCAACCTGCACTTTTGCGCCTGAAGAAGATGAACAGATTATCGAATGGCTCGTGGAAAATTATGAGTTAGCATTAGTTCCTGTGCAGAAGTACGAAGGAATGGATTCGGGATTCTCAAGGCTTGCTGGCAATAATAAAGAGGTGGAAAAGGCAGTCAGGCTATTCCCGCATCATTTTAGAGGCGAGGGGCATTTTATAGCCAAGCTTCAAGACAAAAGAGAAACAACTAATGTTTGCAGTAATATCAAGGAAAAAAAGAAAAAGGAAAAAACAAATTCAGTATTCAGAAGTCTTAGTAAGGAAGAAGAAAAGTTGTGGAAAGATTTTGAAAGCAAAGTCTTCAGGCAGCAACTCTTTATTCTTGATGATCTTAGATGTTGGGGAGATCAGCTTTTCTACTATCCAAGTAACTGGCCCAATATTCAAGATTTGAAATTTATCAAACCCGGTTTTCAGGTTGGAATTTTTAAGAAAAAAAGATTTGAACCAGCATATGGACTTGCCTTGGCAATTAAAAGCACAAATGTACAACAAATTATTGATGTGACAATTGCTGAATGGGAGAACTATGTATCCGGAAATATAATCACATTGGTAGGCAAATTGCCTCCAAATGGCTGGTATGCTCTACGTTGCAACGGAAAAGTATTTGGTTTTGCTAAGTCTGTTAATGGGACTTTGAAGAACTTTTTTCCAAAGGGTTTACGCTTCACAATTTGATGAAGACATACAATAATATAGGGTCTGGTTCAAAAGTTAAATTTTGAACCAGACCCTATATTATTACGAATAAATGTGTTTCATAAGTCAAAATCCGTCGTCTAACTTCGAATTACTTATAATTTCGAGTTGGTACTCAAATTTTCCAGACTTATGTCACACTCTCTATATTTATATTAATTGATTTTTAAAGTTTAGCAGGCTATCAGAAAGTATTAATGAAACTTTACGAAGTTCATCGACATTATGACAGCCTAAAATAGTCATAATAGCTTTGACCTGGTGTTTTAGGCTTTCAATTTGCTTGATTAAACCAGCAATATCCTCTTTTAGTAGGGTGTGCAGAAATAATCCAGAGATTCCAACATTATCTGCACCAAGGCAAAGACATTTGACAATGTCTAGGGCATCCCGAATACCACCAGAAGCTGTAAAAGAAAAATCATTTTCAAATGGTCGGCTTGCAATTAAGCATTCAGCGATATTCATTCCAAAATTGTCTAGACAATTAAAATTCTCGCTATGCAGCCGCTGATTTTCAATTCGTGCAAAATTTGTACCACCACGACCAGAAAGGTCCACATATTTGATATTTATCTTTTTTAATTCTTCTAAGGTAGCAGGGGAAATTCCAAAACCGACTTCCTTTACGATTACAGGTATTTCAAGTTCAGCTGCAATTTCAGCAATCTGATCCTGCCAATAAAAACTACGTTCACCTTCAGGCATAATGATTTCTTGGACAGCATTGAGATGTATTTCCAATGCGTCAGCAGAAATCATCTTAATTGCCTCTTTTGCAGCGTGCAAATTATTTCCTGCACCCAAATTGCCTATTACAAATCCATTAGGCATTGATTCTCTGACAACTTGAAAACTAGTGCTTGCATCTGGAAACTTAACCGCAATACTTTGGGATCCTGTTGCCATTGCAATTCCTGTTTCATTCGCTGCTAAAGCTAATTTTTTATTTAACTTCCTTGTTGAGGGGCTTCCACCTGACATTGCATTAATAAAAAAGGGCACAGCGGACAACTTACCAGCAATGCTAGTAGAATAATCGACCTCTTCTACTGCTATTTCCGGCAAGTTGTTGGGGAGTATCCGAATCTGATCAAGCCCATTATTACTTTGAGTGCTGAACTGCTTTTCTGCAATAAAGACATGTTCGTCTTTACGATGTGCGTGTCTTTGATCCAAAATACTCCTCCTTTTAGAAACTAGTCACTGATTTGGTGAACATGAAGTTTTAGCGGATTAATGCCAATTTTTTTCCAGCTATCAGTTAATAACTGTGTTTCATATTTTTTATTTATTACAACAATTCCGCAATCACCGCCGCCAGCACCAGATGTTTTTGCCGCACCTTTAGCTTTTTCAGCAGTTTCGCATAGTAGGTGAAGAAGAGGTGTCTCAATCTCAACGTTGCTGAGTCGACCAAGTTCCTGCAGTAATTCCCGATTTTTACGAATTTCTTTCTGAATCACTTCAATACTATGATTGTGAAAGCCTTCAATCATGTTTAACAGACATTGCTTGCTTGAGTTCAAAAAGTCTTGGTAGGATAAACGTTTTTCAGCTTTCTTTAGTCCAACTGCATCTACCAAATGTGACGTTGAAGCTGGCGAGCCTGTCCAACCAATCAATAGTTCTAGGTCCGTAGGTGGTGTTAACAATTCAACACTCAGCTGCGGCCACTCAATTGAAAGGAGTTTTTTTAAATTAAAAGTATTTCTTGCGCTTTTAAGCCATTCACGGTCAAAAGAACGATATGCAATCCAGCCACCGTATACACTGGCAGCAATATCGCCTAAGGATCCGTTCCCTTGAATATCAAGGTGTGCAATGGCAGATAATTTAAAGAGAATGTTATTTGCAATTGGCAAATCATAAAAGCGGCAGAGCGCTTTGACGGTCGCTACAGTAACTGCTGCTGAACTTCCCAGACCATACTTTTTTCCATCAGGGCTGTCAAGATCACTATCAATCCGTAAATGATAGCATTTCATAGTCTTATTTAAAGATTGAGCATATGATTCTGTTAGGCGAATGGCAGATAAAATGTAATGGAATGGATTATCACGATTATCAAATATCATATTGTCGCCCTCGCGTTTCCAATACAGTGGTGTCTCTTTGTATTGCTGAGAATTGATCGTTCCATAGTCATCACTTTCTTCGACTGTGACAGTCACGAATTGATTAAGTGCGACTAATATAGCAGGGAATCCAGTTTCAACGACAGCATATTCACCTGCAATATAAAGCTTTCCAGGAGCTTTAACGGTTATCAAAAAATCATGTCCCTTCGACAAATAAGTTAAATTAGGTGTGCGGCAGGCCCAGGTCCAGCCACAAACACCTTTTCTTGACCAAAACTATCCGAAAGAAAGTCTGTAATTACTTGAACATCTTTTTTCAGACAGATGACTTTTAAATTTGGTCCAGCATCTAGAGTATAATAACAGGATATACCTTGTGAACGCAACTTTTCCACAATTTGCATGGCTTTGATTGTATCGGGTTCAAAATAACTAAAATGAGGATGAGCGCTCATATTTAGGGCATGCATCTTCATTGCATTCTCTTCAGAAATCTCTCCAAAAGTTTCGAAGTCTCTTTCTAATATGGCCTGTTTGATATTATTAAGATCCTCAGCAGTATTTTGAATCCAAGCTGAATAATAAGGTGATGTTTCAACGACACGCTTCATTCCAGCTCTGCTAGAAATTTTCTTGTAGTCTGTGCTGATTACAAGAGCCACCATTGTAACCTCGAAATCAGTGGGTATTTTGATTGGATACGCAAATGAAGTTTGGTCATCATTTCCTTCTTGCCACTCGACCAAGCCGCCATAAATGGATCTGCAAGCTGAACCAGAACCTCGTCTTGCTAAGCGTGAGAGTTCTTTTTTATTTAAGTCCAAGCCTGCTGCTTTGCTCGCGGCCAGTGCCAGAGCTGCATAAGCCGAGGCTGAGGATGCTAATCCTGCCGTAGAAGGTACATGGTTTTGTGAAACAACTTTTGCCTTAATACTGATTGCGGCCTTTTGGCGGACAATATCAAGAAATTTGCTAACTTTGATACGATTTTTCTTAGAATTATCAAGCAAAAACAAATCTTCTTTAAGTCGCTCATCAAATGTAACACTTGTTTCGGTATAGAATCGATCCAGTGTTAATGAGAGACTGCTATTCATTGGCAGAATTAGCTCTTCATTCTTTTTTCCCCAATACTTAATCAAGGCAATATTAGTGTGTGCACGAGCTGTGTAAGTTGTCGCATTCATTAATTAACTTCCTCCGTTGCGGTAATTCCTAGGGGCTGAATCCAGGTTTGTGCAGCGCCTTTGCGTTTTAAAATGACTTCGGCTTTTCGCGCTGCTTCTTTGGATGGCATCAAGCAAATGAAACATCCGCCACGACCACCCCCAGTTAATTTGCTGCCAAGTGAACCAAGTTGGTTACTGAGGTTGATTAATCTATCTAGTTTCTCGTTACTAACACCAAGCTTTCTGAGTTGCTCTTGTGCATGATTAAAAGTATCTCCAAGTCCAGCAATATCATTATTATTGAGCTGCTTTTTTGCAGCATATGTGAGTTTTTCAAGTTTGTTCAACAAAACAGTTGTTTCAAAAGGCCTCTTTTGCAGCAGACTGCGAACACCGGCAATAGCTTCGCCAGTTCTACCTTTAATGCCGCTATCACAAATTAATAGACAGCCATCAAGATGAATCGGAATCTTTTTTAATTCCTTTTTTTTAATCATCCAGACAGGTTGGTTGCTGGCTGATGTAGCGGCATCTAAGCCGCTTGGATTACCATGCATATCAATTTCAGAAACATTGGCAAGGGCCAACAAGTCTGCATGTGTAAGTTCTAATTCAAGGAAATTATATAATGCTCTGGTAACTGCAATTGCTGTTGCGGCAGAAGAACCCATACCGCGTTCAGCAGGTAAATCACTTTTTATTGTCATTACAAATGAAAGATCCTGTTTATTGTTTTTTCTTAAAATCAATAATATTAGGTGCTTCAATCCTTTCATTGCTTTAGGCATCGATGCCAAGGGCCCATCAAAATACCGGCTTTTTATTGAAGAAGGCAGATTATAGGTCTGCTCTATTGTGACAGTTGTTTTAACCTCAGACAATGGTAATGCAATTGCTGGTTTTCCGTAAACAACGGAGTGTTCACCAATTAGAATTATTTTAGCGTGGCTTACGCCTTCACTAAAATGGGCATGAAACATAGTCAAAATGCCGCTTCCTTTCTTGCGATAGATTATCTGTAACGCAGTAAGTACAAAAGTTGTATAAGCAAATAGATTATACATATTTATCATTAATATAACAAATATCTGTAATTAAAAGCACAATTAAGGAAAATTTTAATTACTATTGAAGTATTTTGCAAGATAAATTTCTCTAAAGTACGTAAAAAATCTGTTTTTGTGCTAAAATTGCGAATAGATTAAGCTAGAAAGTCGGTGGACTATAATGCGCTCGACAACCACATATGCAGTTGTTGATATTGAGACAACAGGCACGAGTATGGATGGCAGTAATCGGATGCTGCAATTCAGTTGTGTTTTTATAAATAATCAAAAGATAGTTAACACATTTAATACAATGATTAATCCAGGAATACCAATTCCTATTGAAGTTCAAAAACTAACAGGTATTAGTGATAAAAATGTCAGAAAAGCTCCTTTTTTTGAAGACATAGTAGGAACAATTTATTCTTTGTTGCAAGATACGGTATTTGTTGCTCATAACATTAATTTTGATTATCGTTTTTTGAATGAAGAATTTTTACGCTGTGGCTACCCAGAACTGAGTATTCAAGGAATCGATACTGTGCAGCTAAGTCAAATTATTTTACCAACATTACCAAGCTATCGCCTGACATATCTTGGCGAGTATTTTGCTATCAGACATGAACATCCACATCATGCTGACAGTGATGCGTTTGTTACAGCAAAGCTTTTCTTGTTGCTGTTAAGGGCGGTTAACAATCTACCAGTTCAGGTTTTGAAAATAATCAATCGTTTTCGTGAAAACCTTCTTTTCCAAACAGGAGATTGTTTTGCTGATGCTCTTAAAAAGCAGCGGTCAAGGACAGAACGTCTACCAAATTATCTTGAAGCTGTTGGTGAACTAGTATTGAGAGCGGAAGTGCTGACGATTGAGAAGACAAGGGAGCATGATTATCCACAGACGCGCGAACAAAAAGAAAAGTTGTTTGGTAAATTCTTAGAGTGGCGTCCAACACAATCAGAAATGATGGATGAAGCATATCATTTATTAATACAGCAAGAAGAAAAGCAGCTGATGATTGAGGCACCAACTGGGTTAGGTAAGACACTAGGATATTTAATACCTGCATTATATGCTGCTGTCAAGGGACATCCAAGTGTCGTGTCAACAGCCACCACGACTTTACAAATGCAGTTATTAGAGCAGACAGTTCCGCTTCTTAGACAAATAATGCCCTTTAATTTTACGGTAGCTGTTTTAAAGGGGAGCCATAATTACATAGACTTGCAGAAATTTGTTTCGTCTCTTAGCAAACCGCAGAGTAAACCATCACGGCTATTGCAACTTCGAATAGTTGTTTGGTTAACAATGACTAAGACTGGTGATTTGAGTGAACTTCATCTGACAAAAATGCAGGATCCGCTTTTCGATGACATCAGGCATAAAGGACCGTTAAGTATTGAGAGCAGCAGTAGTTATTATACACACGATTTTGTGTTGCAGCAGCAGTTAAGACAAGCGACAGCTGATTTGATAATTACAAATCATTCTTATCTGTTGAATCATGCTGAGGGGCTCGGGGGCTTTAAAAAAAAATCGTTGATTATTGATGAGGCACAGCATTTTGGAAGCATTGCATTGAAGAGCAATCGAGCAGTTATTGATTTTGATTTGATTAAAATTATTTCTGATACACTTTTAGTTAAAATTGGCTCGCAAAGATCTTTTTCGTTTAAAGAATTAGAACAGCAATATTTTCTGTCATCGTCAGAAGCAAAAAAAATTGCAGCACAAATTAGAGTAATTGATAAGAGAGTACCTATACTGCGGGAATTGCTCAAGCAAAGATTCCTGCGAAAAGAAGAAAAAGAAAATAAGGAAGCAGCTTTCAATGAAGTTGCCGTGAAGACAAGTAAATTTCAAGGTTTTGTAAAGGAACATCTTGTAGATTATCAAAAAATCGCTAAGGCTAAAGCAGAATTCCAGATACAACTCTTGCGGTTGAAAACAAAATTTATTGAATTTAAAAGTCAAGAAAGATTGGATGGAAATACGCGAACATTTATACTGGATTTTATTGACGGTGGTCTTGAGCTTTTGAAGGTATTGGAAAACTGGCATCGATTCGAGCTCGATGAACTTGATCAGATTGCTGAAGAAACTGTCATTAGTCTCCAAATTCCAACGAAGCAAATCAATGGTCATTTACGGCTTAGTTTCGGACTTTTTAAGACAAATAATTATCTTTCACCTTTTATTTACTCGAAGTTTGAACACACACTTTTTGTCGGAGCCGCGCTAGTTTTACCGGAGGGTTCAGATTACATGAAAAATCAACTTGACTTGGCTAAGGAAACGAAGGTATTAAAACTCAATGGTAGTTTTGACTATCGAAACCAAGCATTAGGACTATTAATTGCTGATGCACCTGATATCGTCGCTGATACTGAAGGTTATGTAGCCTATTTAGGCAGGGTCATAGAGGATATTCTAAGCAATAATAATAAGCAGACAATGATTTTATTCAATTCGCTTGAGATGATTTCTAAAATCTATGATTATTTACGGCAAGCTGAGGTTTCTGACGAGAGACTGATTATCGCTCAAGGAATTACAGGTAGTAATGAAAAAATAATTAAGATGTTTGAATTGGGTGACAATGCTGTTTTACTTGGATCAGGAACTTTTTGGGAAGGCATTGATCTGCCTAAGGATCGGTTGGAGCTTTTGGTTATCACACGGCTGCCATTTCAGCCACCAGATACTTTGGTCAATCGTGCGAAGTATCGCTTGGCACAAAGCCAAGGGCAAGATTCGTTTAAGACAATTGCGTTGCCAGAAGCAATGTTTCGTTTGAAACAGGGACTTGGTCGATTGATTAGAACAAAGGAAGACAAGGGGGTCGTAATTGTTTTGGATAGCCGGGTGGTCTCGAGAACATATGGTGCTAAATTACGAGAAGTTTTTCCACATGAGATGCCAGTAAGAATTATCGAGTCAACCGAAATTCAGAATTATTTGTTTGATTTTTGGGAAAATTAGAGACGTTATCTTCAAAAAGAAGTTTATTATTGTTATAATAATAAGGACGTCGGTAACAATATATTTAATTAAATGATATGCGAGGTTCTTATGAAGAGGGCAAAAGATTATCGTAGCGGCACAAAAAAACTCTTTGCAGTTGCTGTCATAGTGGTTTTACTTTTTGGTGTATTCATCATTTGGTGGCAAGCACAGTCACCGAAGGAAACCGCTGAAAAGAATGCAGTTAGTTTTGCACGCAAGCATGCTGCTTTGAAAACAGAAACAGATTTTTATTTATTCAACAGAGAAAAGACTTACTTCACTGTAGCGGGTACCAACTCTAAGAAGCAGAAGATTTATGTTATTATTGCGAAAAAGGGTGGAGCTACAAAAATATTGCAGCAAAAAAAGGGTATTACTGAAGAAGATGCTGTCTCATTGGCAAAAAAAGAAAAACCTAAGAAAATCTTAAAGACAGCTTTGGGACTTTGGTCTAATGAACCTGTTTGGGAAGTAACATATCTTAATAAGTCGGACAACCTTTGCTATATTCTGTATGCATACAAAGATGGCAACACGGTAAAGTCTATTCAAAATATTTAGTAGATTGAAGGCATAGTTTATGAGAATTTCAAAAAGAGTAATGCAAATCCAACCATCAGCAACACTTGAATTATCAGCTAAAGCAAAACAAATGAAATCTGAGGGAATTGATGTTATTAATCTTGGCGTTGGTGAACCTGATTTTAATACACCAAAGAATATCAAGGCAGCTGCAATTAGGGCAATTAAGGAAGGCAAATCTGATTTTTATACTTCTGCTACAGGAATCAATGAGCTAAAAAAAGCAATCTGTATAAGGACTGCGACTGATTTTGGAGTTAATTATGAGCCAAATCAAGTTGCTGTAACAGTGGGCGGCAAGTTTTCTTTATATGTTTTGGCTCAAACGTTGTTGGACGAAGGTGATGAAGTCTTAATACCTCTACCATATTGGGTGAGCTATGGTGAACAAGTGAAATTAGCAGGTGGGGTACCTGTATTTGTTACACCAGAAAACGGTTTAAAGGTAACTGTGGAAGAACTTGAGAATGCAAGAACAGACAGATCACGTATTGTGATTATCAACTCACCTCAGAATCCATCAGGGTTGATTTATACACGGGATGAACTTGAAGCAATTGGCAATTGGGCTGTTGCACATGATATTGTGATTATTACTGATGATATGTATGGTAAGTTGGTATATAATGGGGCGCATTTTGTATCTCTGATTGAGCTTAGTGATGAGATTAGAAAGCAGACGATTTTGGTTAGCGGTTTGTCCAAGGCTTACTCAATGACAGGTTGGAGAATTGGTTATACAATTGCTCCGGCTGAAGTAATTAAGAAAATGGGCGCATTGATTGGACATGCGACAAGTAATCTTGCTGCAGTCAGTCAATATGCTGCGCTTGAGGCATTAACGGGTCCGCAGGAAGTAGTTGAAGATATGCGGAATGCTTTTGAAGAAAGACTGAATAAAATTTATCCTGAATTAACTGCATTACCCGGAGTTACTTTGGAAAATAAGCCGCAAGGCGCATTTTACCTGTTTCCTAATGTTAAGGAAACTGTAAAATTGACAGGCTTTGCCTCTACTGCTGAATTTGTGGCAGCATTGTTATCTGAGGCCCATGTGGCAGTCGTTGTTGGAAGTGCATTTGGTATGTCTGACCATATAAGAATGAGTTATGCTACTGATTTAGAGAGTTTAGAAGAGGCTGTTAAGAGAATAAAAGCATTTATTGAAAAACGTATGTAGGAGGATTCTTTTGTTGAAGACAATTAGTATTATTGACGCAAAAAATCACATTGGTGAAGAAGTGAAGATTGGAGTTTGGCTTACAAATAAGCGATCAAGCGGAAAAATTGCTTTTTTGCAATTACGTGATGGAACAGCATTTTTCCAAGGAGTGGTAGTTAAAAATAATGTTAGCGAAGAAGTTTTTGCTCTTGCTAAAGAAGTCAAGCAAGAAGAAAGTCTCTACGTGACAGGGACTATCCATGAGGATCAGCGTTCACCATTTGGGTATGAAATAGAATTATCAGGAATTGAAAAAGTTGGGGCAAGTGAGAACTATCCAATCTCGCCTAAGGAACATGGTGTCGACTTTTTAATGGATCATCGTCATTTATGGTTGCGTTCCAAACGCCAATTTGCAGTAATGAAAATTCGCAACGAGGTAATTAGGGCAACCTATGAGTTTTTCAACAAAGAAGGTTTCATCAAGATTGATGCACCAATCTTGACGGGTTCTGCTCCAGAAGGAACAACGGAACTCTTTCACACCAAGTATTTCGATAAAGATGCCTATCTTTCTCAGTCGGGACAGCTTTATGAAGAAGCTGGTGCCATGGCTTATGGCAAAGTATTTTCATTTGGTCCGACATTTAGAGCCGAAAAATCTAAAACAAGGCGGCATTTAATTGAATTCTGGATGATCGAGCCAGAAATGGCTTTTATGCATCAAGAAGAAAGTCTAGAAATTCAGGAACGTTACATTGCATTCTTAGTTCAAAGCATAATCGATAATTGTACCTACGAGCTTGGAATTTTGGAACGTGATGTTGCTGTTTTGAAAAAGTATACTGAACTCCCATACCCAAGAATTTCTTACGATGAAGCGATTGAAATGTTGCAAAAATCGGGTGAATTCTCTGACATAGAATGGGGCGTGGATTTCGGTTCTCCAGAAGAAACATATTTGGCTGAACACTTTAGCAAGCCGGTTTTTGTTGTGAATTATCCTAAAGCAATTAAGCCTTTTTACATGAAGCCACATCCGACACGCGCAGATGTTGTGATATGTGCTGACTTACTGGCACCTGAGGGCTATGGTGAAATTATCGGCGGTTCTGAAAGAGCGACTGATCCAGCGTTCTTAGAGACACAAATTGAAAAAGCTGGATTAAATAAAGATGATTACCAATGGTACTTAGACTTACGTCGCTATGGTAGTGTGCCTCATTCTGGTTTTGGTTTGGGACTTGAGCGTGCAATTACATGGCTTACTGGTGAGGAACATATTCGTGAGGCAATTCCATTTCCACGTTTATTGAACAGAATCTATCCATAAGGAAGTAAGCTAAAAGCAGTTAGGGTAATGTATATTATCTTGACGGCTTTTTATTTAAAAATGAAGAGTGGGGAGTATGAATGGATAAAGCATTTGAAGAATATCTTAAAGCAGGACAGACAACTATTTCTAATCTTATTCTTTATAATTATCCGCTGCTTGGTTTGAATGAGACCGAAATGATATTGGTATTTCAGATAATGAGTGCAACTCAAGCAGGTAATTCTTTCCCAGGAGTAGAGCTCATCTCCAAGCGGATGGGAAAAAGTGAAGCTGAAGTTTATCAAGCAATGCATAGCTTGATCCAAAAGAACATTATGGAAATAACTAGTATTCAAGATGAAAGTGGGATTAAGCATGATATCTATCAATTTAAAAAATTGTTCGAAAAACTAATAATGTTGGAACAACAAAAACAAAAGTCTCTGGTGAACAAAGATTTTAAGTCCACTCAAGAAAAGGTTTTTCAAAGCATTGAAGTTGAGTTTGGTAGGCCGTTATCACCCATTGAGATTGAAACGGTTAATCTATGGCTGCACAAGGACAATTATTTACCTGAATTGATTCTGTTGGCATTGAGAGAAGCGGTGCTGAATCAGGCATACAGTCTGAAGTATATTGACCGAATTTTGTTAAGTTGGGAAAGACAAAATATTCGATCTGCACAGGATGTACAACGAGAACAACAAAGAAAAAGGATGAAAACCCAGGATAGCTCGGCGAGTCAGGGCAGAACGAAAAGTGATCCAGACAGACCAAGTATTCCTTTATATCATTGGTCAAATAATAACAAAAAGGAGTAAGTTAATGTTATCTAATGAAGAATGTTTGCAGGCAATTGAAATAATGGGTGAATCATTTCCTGATGCACATTCTTCGCTGGTTGCGGATACAGATTTTCATTTTTTATTAGCTGTTATCATGAGTGCGCAAACAACTGATAAAGCCGTGAATATGTTAACGCCTAAGCTTTTTGAAACATATAGGACACCGCATGAATTGGCAGAAGCTGATGTCACTGTTGTGATGGCAATGATTAGAACAATCGGACTATATCGTAATAAAGCAAAGTACTTGGTTGCATGTGCGCAAAAAATTGTTGCGGATTTCGCTGGAGTTGTGCCACAATCGCGCAAGGAATTGATGTCGTTGCCGGGTGTTGGGAGAAAAACTGCGGACGTTGTTCTGGCTGAATGTTTTGGGATACCTGCAATTGCTGTTGACACCCATGTTACCAGAGTATCTAAGCGCCTGAGAATGGTTGCACAAGATGCTGATGTGCTAAAAATTGAGCGGACTTTGATGAAAAAACTCCCGGAATCTGTTTGGATTGTTGCACATTTTAGGATGATATATTGGGGACGATACCAATGCATGGCTCGTTCACCTAAATGTGAAACTTGCCCATTACTTGAAATGTGTGCGGAAGGAAAAGAACGTGTGAGAACAAATTAAAGGTCGTAACTATTAATTACATCAAAATAGCTTAGTAAGTATTTCTAATAACGCTGTCCTCTCGTTAGGAGTTAAAGGAGCAAAGAACTTCTGAAATATAGCAGTATCGCGCTCAGATAATTTTAAAAGAAGATCATGCCCTTTGTTAGTTATTGCTATTTGATAAGCTCTGCGATCTGATGTTTGTTTACGTGTGATGAGTCCTTGTTGTTCAATACTTTTTAAAGTACGACTAGTTGCAGCTGGATTAACGTTGAGTTTGGCTGCTAATTCTTTAGATGTACTATTGTTGTAACGATTAATATTTACCAATAATTGATATTGTGAAGCATAAATTCCGTATTCTTTGAGATGATCATTTAATAAATTAGTAATTTTTCGCGAAACTTGGTTGAGTGAGTGCGCAAGATCTTTTTCATTAATTTGAACCAAAGTAGGTATCCTCCTTCCCGTTTGATGTGTTTGTCAAGCTAAATAAATAAGTTACTAATAAAAAAAATGAACGGAATAGTGATAAGACTCAAGAGAGTTGAAATCCCCATCAATGTAATTGCAGGGCTAACGTTATCGTGAATTTGAAGCGTAAACAAGACAACTATTCCGCCAACTGGACAGGCCATCATTAGAATTATTGTTGATAACGCAAGACCACTTATCCCAAGCAAAGGCATAATAATAAGCGTTAGTAACGGATAGAATATATTACGAAGAATTAGTGAGATAATGATTGGGCGGGTTAACTTGCATTTTTTAAGGCTAATATTGGCCAAACTATTTCCGATTACAAGCATCGAAACTGGGGTATTAATTGAACTAATATACTTAATAATTTGATTAAGTAGTGCAGGTAATTCAATTGAGAAATAAAAAATATTCAGACCCAAAATAATGGCAATAATATTGGGATTAGACAGAACTTTACGAAATTTTTGGCTAATACTATGTTCGGTTTTTGATGTGACAAACATTGATATGCCATGTGTCCAATTAAAAAGATTGAAGAAAATCAAAGGAACCACAGCGTAGAAGACACCGCTAGAACCAAATAAGGAGCTAACAAGTGGAATACCTATAAAACCAGCATTGGAATATACGCTACTAAATTTTGATATTCGACGCATATTGCGATCTTTAACGTGTTTGAATATGAGACTGGACAAAAAAATTTGAACTAAATACAAAATGAATGTTCCAAGTGCAATCATTAAAAAGATATGTACGCGGCTGGCAGAGTAAGGAGTTTCAAAAGATTTGATAATTAGGCATGGAGATACAATGTAAAGCAAAATATTGGTTAGATCATTGGCAGTTTGTTCATGAAGGAATTTCAACTTATTAGTTAAAACACCAACTAACATTAAACCAAACATCAGGATAATTTGATTGAATAACAAGTCGATATTCATCTGAATTTTCTCCTTAATAGCTAAAACTGGTATTTTTTGAAAAAATTAAATAATAATGGTTAACTAGTTAACTATTATGAAATTGTAACTCTTTTTTGTCAAGAAACTTATGAAACACGTTTATACGGAATAAATAAAGGAGCTGCATCAAAATTTAACTTTTGACCCAGCTCCCTTAACTTCATCCAGCTATACCGTTGTTTACTTACCAACAAACTGTGATTCTATTTATTTCGATGTTGTTTTCCCGCATTGCGCGAACGGTTATTAGTTGATACATTATTATTATTTCCCTTTTTACTCTCAGGTTTTTCAACTACTGGAGTTGCAGGAGTTACTATTTTCTTAGGTGGATTTTTCTTTAATTCAGCTTCTATTTCTGCACGGATTTTTGGTCGCATTGCATTTACCAAAATAGTTTGCAAACAAGCAAAGATTCCACCAACAAAGAAATACAGTCCCAAACCAGCAGGTGAGACAAATGTCATTCCGCCTAACATGATTGGTGTGATAAAAAGCATTGACTGCATCTGCTTTTTTTGCTCTGGAGCAACTCCAAGGAGTGAAAGATAAGCCTGTATCCCATAGATGATAACCGTTAAAACAGCAAGGATAATACTTGGATTTCCTAGATTGATTCCCATGAAAACAGTTTTTGACAATTCAGGCGAGTATTGAATTGCTGCGTATAGAGCTGCAAAAATCGGCATTTGAATAAGTAATGGCAAACAACCAATTCCACCTGTCATGGAAATACCATTTTCACGATACAGTGCCATCATTTCTTGGCTAATTGCTGTCTTTTCTTCAGTTGAGGATGCGTTTTTCTGACGTTCTTGAATATCAGCCATTTGTGGACGAACAGAAGCCATCTTCTCTTGCTGGATTGTTGCACCACGGGCTTGTCTTAGCATCAAGGGCATGAGACACATTCTTACAATAAAGGTGATTGCTATTATTGCCCAACCGTAGCTGCCTCCCATTACACTTGTTAGCCAATTGATAACGTGTTGCGTGGGTATAGCTAAATGATCGTAGATTAAGCCATATGGTTTACCGCTTTTAGTTCTTTGAACGCAGCCGCTTAAAATCAAAGAAGCGACAACGAACACTGGTAACATAGTAAGACGCTTTATTTTTTTCATTGTATTGTTCCTTTCAAATAAACTACGCTATTTACTATACTTTATATATAGTACTTTTTCAATTACACTTCACAATATAATAATTTATTAAGAAATATTGAATTTTTAACTAAAGGGTTACTTCAAATGACGTATATTCTTTTATCTCGTTATCAGCAATAGTGTAATTGGAAACACGGCCGCTGGGACTGGGTGACGCGATAATTTTCTTGGCAAAGTTGTGAACTGCTTGCGGATTACCTTGTGCTTCAATATAGACTGAACCATCACTTTGATTTTTCACGATTCCAGTTATATTTAATTGATCAGCTACCATTTTTGTACAATAACGGAAACCAACGCCTTGTACTCTGCCCTGGATTGTTATTTTAATAGATTTCATGATAAACACTCCTCGTATTATATAAATTAATTCTTACAAATTTTAGTTAGTTACTTGCATTCTGGTTACCACATGATAACTTCTAATTTACCCACTCACATGTTGTTCCGATTAGATGCTTTGTTTCATTATATATTAGTATGATTTAAGTTGATCGTTATATGCTATACTTGTTTAGAAATTATTAAATTGGAGAAGATATTAATGGAAATTATCCAGTCACCCCAGAATAAACAGGTTAAGGAATGGAAAAAGCTTTCTTCTAAAAAAGGACGTTTAAATCAAAAACAATATATTTTGGATGGTTGGCATCTTGTTAAAGAAGCACTGCAAGCTAATGAAAGTATT
This sequence comes from Lactobacillus sp. UCMA15818, assembly GCF_030400225.1. GTDB lineage: Bacteria > Bacillota > Bacilli > Lactobacillales > Lactobacillaceae > Liquorilactobacillus. The sequence continues at coordinate 433,319 of NZ_VJYB01000002.1, forward strand.
CAGCGTTTCTTAATTGTACCAGATTCGCGGTATGTTGATGAATTCAACGAATTTAATGTGACAAAAGCAGAGATTACATATATTTCTCCTGAAGTTGCCCATGCTTTAAGTGAAACTCCCAGTCCACAAGGTGTTTTTGCGATTATTATGATTGATGAATCGAAAAATGTGCTACCGTCAGATTTAACTGGTGCATGGTTGTTGCTTGACAGTGTTCAAAATCCTGGAAATATTGGAACTATGATTCGAACAGCAGATGCAGCAGGTTTCAGAGGTGTTGTATTTGGAGATGGAACTGGCGATTTGTATCAGCCAAAAGTTGTTCGTTCAATGCAGGGAAGCCAGTTTCATTTACAATTATTGCAGTCTGATTTGACAACTTTCATTGCTGAACTGAAAAAGAAGGAAATTCCTACGTTTGGGACTGAACTAAACAAGGATGCCAAAAGTTATGACGAGATTGGCAAGTATTCTGATTTTGGGTTAATAATGGGTAATGAAGGTAACGGTGTTCAAGCTAAACATTTGGAAATGACTAAGTATAATTTATATATCCCAATCATTGGGCAGGCAGAATCTTTAAATGTGGCAGTCGCTGCTGGAATCTTAATGTACACCTTAAAAAGCTAATTATTAAGATTAGTTTATAAACTTCCAAGTTCAATATTTAATAATTGCAAATTATACTGATTTAGGTATGATAGAGATAACTTTATTAAGAGGTGTATTGCATGAAAAAGAATGAATGGCAAGATGATTCAGAATATATGAGTTATGTAGGCGAGCTTCTTGAGACTCCTGAAGTTCAACGATTAGCTGATTTTAAGCAACATTATTTTTCAAATCGTTTAGAGCATTCGATTGCAGTCTCTTTTGATAGTTATCGAATTGCGAAGAGAATGCATTTGAATGCTCGTTCAACTGCAAGGGCTGGATTACTTCATGATTTGTTTTATTATGATTGGCGCACAACTAAGTTTGATAATGGAACGCATGCATGGATTCATCCACGAATTGCTGTACGAAATGCAAAGAAGATTACGGATTTATCCGCAATGGAACGTGATATCATAATCAAGCATATGTGGGGTGCAACTGTGGCTCCTCCCCGCTATCTTGAAGGCTATATTGTAACGATGGTTGATAAATATGAAGCTACATCTGAAGTTAGTGTGCCTTTATTTAATCGTTATGAGAGCCGCTTAAAGAAGCATTTAGGTTTTGTGAAATAATAAAGTTGGAAAAACTTCGCCTTTTTATTTGACGGTGAGGCTTTTTTCGTGTAATTATAAATATGTTAGGATAAGTTTTGGAGGTGAAGATAGTGCAAAAAGTAGTTGAAACCTATGTTCAATGCCCACGATTTGAAAAAACTTTCGGTATTTTGGGAAGAAAATGGAATGGGTTAATAATTGATGTTTTATTAACTGAAGGACCTCAACGCTTTCGGGATCTTGCTAACAAGGTCGATAAGTGCAGTGATCGTGTTTTGGTTGAACGCCTTAAGGAACTGGAAGAAGAAGGACTGCTTGAACGCGTGATATATGAGGATAGTTGCAGGCCAGTTTATAGTTTAACTGAGCGTGGCGAAAATCTTCGCTGTGTCATGGGTGAATTGCATGATTGGGCAAAAAAATGGTATACACTTGATGATTGCAAGTAAGGCTTGACGGATTACATGTGAGAGTATAGACTCTATAAAGAGTAAAGACATTGACGGAAAATAGTAGGATTTTTTTTATAGTCAGAGAGGAATATATTGGCTGAAATTATTCCATATAAGATTATCTGAATTTCATTTCCTTAGTTGCCATCGGAATTTAGTCATAATGAATGATGTGCCGCTTACATGGGCGTTAACATGAAAGTGCTGGGTAGTAATAACATTTGCGTTATATTAGCTAGAACAAGGGTGGTACCGCGAGACCTCGTCCCTTTGATGGGATGGGGTCTTTTTGTCTTGAGAGGGAAACGGTGCAAAAAGTTAAATTTTGATTTGGACTGTTTCTTGATAGTTCCCGTTATGTATGAATGAACAAGAAAGGAAAAAACAAATGGACTTAAAAGATAGATTAACAAAACTAAAAGTTAAAGCTTTAAGTGAAATTGATACTGTTGAAGATTTAAAGAAGATTAATGAGATTCGGGTTAATTTGTTAGGTAAGAAGGGTCCCATCACAGAAGTGTTGCGCGGAATGAAAGATCTTTCAAAAGAAGAAAGGCCTGTTGTGGGTAGTCTCGCAAATAAGGTGCGTGATGAATTGACAGCAGCAATTACGCAACGCCGTGAGAAATTAGAAATAAGTAAAATTGCCAGAAAGCTTGAGAAAGAAAAAATTGATGTTACTTTACCCGGTGTTCCAGTCAAGGCGGGACAGCCGCACATTATAATGCAGGTTATTGATCAGCTTGAGAAGCTTTTTCTTGGAATGGGTTATCAAGTGGTGGACGGACCTGAAATTGAGGAAGATCATTATAACTTCGAAATGATGAACTTACCAAAGGATCATCCTGCACGTGATATGCAAGACACTTTTTATATTACCGAACAAATTTTGATGCGTACACAAACTTCTCCAGTACAAGCTCGTACCATGGAAAAGCATGATTTTGCTAAAGGCCCATTGAAAATGATTTCACCCGGTAAAGTGTATAGGCGTGATACTGACGACGCGACACATTCTCACCAATTTCACCAAGTCGAGGGTCTTGTCATTGATCGACATATTACGATGGGCGACTTGAAGGGAACTTTGCAGAGTATCGCACGAACTATCTTTGGGGATGAGCGTGAAATTAGATTGCGGCCTAGTTATTTTCCGTTTACTGAGCCCTCAGTTGAGGTAGATGTTTCTTGCTTTAAGTGTGGGGGCAAGGGTTGTACTGTCTGTAAGCAAACTGGTTGGATTGAAGTTTTAGGAGCAGGGATGGTTCATCCGAATGTTTTAACAATGGCAGGAATTGATGCAGAAGTCTACGGTGGTTTTGCTTTTGGATTAGGCCCAGATCGTTTTGCAATGTTAAAATATGGGGTTGATGATATCCGCGAGTTTTATTTAAATGATGTTCGTTTCCTATCACAATTTGCGCAGAAAGGATAGAGATAAATGAAGGTTTCTACAAAATGGCTCAAGGATTATATTGACTTAGATATTAATCCAGAAGAACTAGCTGAGAAAATTGAAAGAACGGCAGTTGAAGTTGACGGTGTTTCTAGACTTGATAAGAATTTAAAGAAGATTGTGGTTGGTGCCACTGTCGAAGTGAGAAAACATCCCGAATCAGATCATCTTAATATTTGCCAAGTTGACGTTGGAGCAGCTGAATTATTGCAAATTGTTTGTGGTGCACCCAACATTGCTGCAGGCAAGAAAGTAATTGTAGCGTTGCCTAATTCACGAATTGCAGGAAATGTGAAAATCAAAAAAAGTAAGATGCGAGGCGAAGTTTCTGAAGGAATGATTTGTTCGCTTCAAGAAATTGGATTTTCAGAAAGTGTTGTGCCCAAGGCCTACGCTGCCGGAATATACCTTCTTCCAGATGATGCTAAGCCTGGCGAACCAGTATATTCATACTTGGGGATGGATGAAGACATCATCGACCTTGATGTTACACCAAATCGAGCCGATATGTTGAGCATGAGGGGTACAGCGCATGAACTTGCCGCGATTTATGATCAGAAAGTGATCTTAAAGAAGCCTGCATTACAAGAGGATCTAACCGATAAGATTTCTAATTATATTCAAGTGACAGCTGATAAAGAACTATCTCCTACATATTTGCTGCGAATTATCAAAGATGTGCAGGTTGAAGAAAGTCCAATGTGGTTGCAAAGACGTTTGTGGAATGCTGGTATTCGCCCAATGAACAACGTTGTTGATGTGACAAACTATATTTTACTCGATTATGGTCAACCATTACATTCTTTCGACTATCAGAAAATTGCTGGTAAAGGCATTGAAGTTCGTCTTGCTAAGTCAGGTGAAACATTACGGACACTTGATGAAGAAGAAAGGAAGCTTTTACCAAATGATATTGTGATTGCTGATGATAATGGGCCAATTGCTCTAGCTGGGACGATGGGCGGTTTAAATAGTGGTATTTCTGCTGAAACACAGGTTATTGCACTCGAAGCTGCTGTTTTCAATTCATCGGCTATTCGTAAAACTGCTAGAAAGCATAATTTGCATAGTGAAGCCGCTATGCGATTTGAGCGTGGAATTAATCGCGGAACGGTTGCAGAAGCACTTGATATGGCAGCTCAGTTGATTGCTGAATTGGGCAATGGGAAAATCGTTGCAGGTGTAGCTGGTACGCAAGATAGTATTCAGCCAGTGATTATTAATATTTCAACTAAAAAAATTAATGATGTGCTAGGTACTGAATTACAAATTGCAGAAATCAAGGATATTTTCGAAAGGCTTGGTTTTACAATTGAAGAAGAAAATGGTAATTTCACAGTTTCTGTTCCTGTAAGAAGATGGGATATCAGTATTCCCGCAGACTTGATTGAAGAAGTTGCAAGAATTTACGGTTATGATAATTTACCAGCAACATTGCCTAGTGGCGAATTAACACCTGGGAAATATACGTATAAACAACAAGTAATTCGGGATACAAGAAGTATTTTGGAAGAATCAGGATTGATGCAGGCAATTTCTTATGGGTTAACTTCAGATAAGAAAGCACAAAGGTTTATGATGGAAGATGCTCAATCAACTAGATTGAATTTTCCAATGAGTTCGGATCGAACAACCGTCAGAATGAATCTGATTAGTGGTTTACTGGATGATGTTGCTTATAATAATGCACGCAAGGTTTCAGATGTGATGCTATATGAACAGGGACGTGTTTTTTATCGTGATGTGGATAATGATCGGCCGCGCGAAGTTGAACATGTGGCTGCCGCAATGACGGGGCTATATTCAGCGCAATCATGGCATGATGAGAAGAAGCAGATTGATTTTTATGTTACCAAAGGAATTGTGGAGCACTTGCTAACTGTGCTGGGGGTTACAGATGTCAATTACAGAGCTTCACAAGAGCATGAAGAAATGCATCCTGGGCGAACAGCTGACATCTTTATAGGTAATCTCTTTATCGGTTTTGTGGGGGAGGTTCATCCAAATATTTCTAAGGAATATGGGATTGGAAGAACGTACGTCTTTGAACTTGATTTGCAAAAGATTATTGACTTTAATAATGAACTAATTGTATATCAACCAGTGTCAAAATATCCTGTTATCACGCGTGACGTTGCAATGGCTGTCGGCAAGGAGATTGCAAATGCTGATATTGTTAATTTTATTAAGAAACAAAGTGGCAAAATTTTAAGTAATGTGCAGCTTTTTGATGTTTATGAAGGCGGCAAAATAAGTACTGAACAAAAATCGTTGGCATATGAGTTAACATACAGTGATAGCTCAAAAACCTTGGAAGATGATGATGTCACCGCTGATTTTGAAAAAGTAATGAGTAAGTTACAAGCAAAATTTAATGTAGAAATTCGTTAATCTGATACAAAAAAGCTATAGAGAGTAGTGAATCTGTGGCTTTTTTCGTATAGGCTAATTTTTTATACATTAAGTATTATTGAATCTTGATGCAAATTCAAGAAATCTTATGTATAATGAACTGGATAGTGTATTTCGAATGGAGGGATACTTTGAATAATAAGAATGACGACAATAAAGATTTGCAAAGCAATAAGAATACGGATAATAAACTTTTTGCGAATCGAATTGTTCGAGGTGTGTTGCTCCTGATAGTTGTTTTATTAGTTGTTATAGGAATTATCGGTCATCATTACTTTGAAAGCGCGAAGCAGCCGTTGAGTCCTGGGAGCAGTAAAGTAATCGAGGTTAAAGTGCCAATTGGCAGCACAACTAAACAAATTGGTAGTATTTTAGAGAATAAAAAAGTAATTAAAAGCGGTTTTGTTTTTGACTATTATGTTAAAGCAAAAAAATATGGACAATTTAAGGCGGGTTATTATGAGTTAAAACCCTCTATGACTTTAAAGCAAATAGCTCTCAAGTTGCAAAAAGGTGGCGCAAGCGAGTCACAGAATTCGGGGAAAGTGCTTGTCCGCGAAGGTGTTACAGCTGACCAAATTGGTGATGTAATCCAGAAAAAGACACAATTCAAGAAGAAAGCTTTCCTAGCATTATTGAATAGTAAAACTTTTCTAAATGAATTAAAGGAACAGTATCCTGATTTGTTGGGATCAGCAGTGGATGCAAAAAATGTAAGATACAAGTTAGAGGGATATCTGTACCCTGCAACTTATACTGTCGCAAAGAAAAGTACATTAAAACAGTTAATTACTTCAATGGTTATGAAGACCGATGAAATGATGAAACCTTATTATTCACAGATCAGTAAAAAAGGGTGGACTGTGCAACAGGTACTAACTCTTGCTTCACTAGTAGAACGAGAGGGTGTAACCGATTCAGACCGGAAGAAGATTGCAGGCGTCTTTGAGAATAGATTAGACAAGAATATGAAAATCCAGTCAGACATATCTGTTCTGTACGCTCTTGGAAAGCATAAAAAAACAGTTACTTATAAGGATTTGAAGGTTGATTCACCTTATAATTTGTACAAAAGTACAGGTGTGGGTCCTGGACCATTTAATAATCCAAGCATTGATTCAGTAAATGCAGTGTTAAATCCAACCGATAGAGACAAAAATTATTTGTATTTCATTGCGAATATCAAGACTGGTAAAGTATACTATTCACAAACATATGCGCAGCACCAAAAACTAACTGCTAAGTTAGCAAAAGACAATAATTAAAAGAAGCAAAGGAGAAACAAGAAATGACGGCAAATTCGGGCAAGAAACGACCTGTTATTATTGGAGTTACAGGGGGCTCGGGCAGTGGTAAAACTTCTGTAAGTATGGCAATATTTAATCAATTGAAGCAGCATTCACTTTTGATGGTTCAGGAAGACTCATACTATAAAAATCAAAGTGAGATGTCTTTTGAAGAACGGATAAAGGTTAATTATGACCACCCAGATGCTTTTGATACTGATTTGCTGATTGAACATCTGCAAGATCTTTTGAATTGGAAGCAAGTTGCAGTTCCGGTGTATGATTATAGTGCACATACTAGGAGTAACAAGGTATTAATAAAAAATCCACAGGAAGTAATAATTGTTGAAGGAATTCTTGTGCTTAATGATCAACGTTTGCGCAACCTGATGGATATTAAAATTTTTGTTGATACTGACGATGATATTAGAATTATTAGACGAATAAAACGTGATACTGAAGAACGTGGGCGTTCATTGGAATCAATAATTTCACAGTACTTGCGAACAGTTAAACCAATGTATCATCAATTTATTGAACCTACCAAGCGGTACGCAGATATTATTGTGCCTGAAGGTGGGGCAAACCAAGTAGCGATTGATTTATTAACAACGAAGATTCGTGATGTTCTTCGGCATAATAGACATTCGCACAGTTAATTTATTTTGAGAGGAGTCATAAGATATGGCAGGAGAAAAAACATACCCGATGACCATTGAGGGAAAGCAAAAGTTAGCGGAAGAATTAAATACACTTAAGACAACAAAACGTTCAGAGATTATTGAACGAATCAAGATTGCACGGAGTTTTGGTGACTTATCTGAAAATTCTGAATATGAGTCAGCCAAAGATGAACAGTCCTTTGTTGAAGGACGAATAAAGACAATTGAACAAATGTTGAACCATGCTGAAATTATTGATAACGGTAATATTGATGCTGATGAAATCGCAGTTGGAAAGACGGTCACATTCCAGGAATTGCCTGATGAAGAACCTGAAACGTACTCAATTGTTGGAGCGGCAGAGGCGGACCCACTTGCTGGGAAAATATCAAATGAATCACCGATTGCAAAGGGATTAGTGGGTCATCGTTTAGGAGAGGTTGTCGAGATCGAAACTCCTGGTGGTTCAATGCAAGTTAAGATTACTGAAGTTAAATAAGAAATAATTAAAGGAAATCACAGCAGGTAATATGTTGTGATTTTTTTGTTCCTCGTAAATTATAAATTTAATTTAGACATACATTAATTTGTCAAAAATTGGGTTATAATATGCAAATGAAAGGGTCGTTAATATATGAAAAAATCAATACTTATTTATTGTTGTATCTCTGCTTCTTTGGTTGGAATAGTATTGTATAGAAAAAACAAGGAGAAAATTTTGGAAAAAGATAATCGTGAGAGCTTTTTACCAAATGAACTCGTTGAAGAAACAGTAAATCTGGAGAGCAAATTAGCAATTGTTCCTGATGGACCTGAGCTAATCAAAGTACATAATAAAAATGATGCAATTTCTATAGTAGAAGGGCAATTGGGTAACAATAATGGAGACTGGATATGGAATTGCCTATGGGATGATGATGAGAAATTCTTTGTAAAGGCAATTTCTAAAACTGCACTTGCCAAAGGAGCGATGACGGGAACAGCATATACTGCATTTGTATATCGTGATGGTTCTATCAAAGAAGATTTATTTGAGTTAAAGCTGAAATAAAAGATTCCCAGATTACAAAGCAAGTGGTAGAATTATTCCATCGGTTTATATAAAGGAGTGCTATATTAGATGATTAAAAATGCAATTGTTAACCAGCAGATTATTCATAAAACAATTAGGGCTTTTAAAAAGCAGAAACTGACAGTGGAGCAGTTAAATACACTAGCAGAGGTAGCGCGTCATACCTCTTCAAGTATGTTTATGCAGCAATTTTCCATATTGCATATTACTGACGAGAAAAAAAGGGCACAAATCAGGGAAATTTCAGGGCAAAAATATGTTGGAGCAGATGGTGATCTATTTATTTTCATAGTTGATTTACATCGAAATCAGAGCATTCGACGACAGTTAGGCAAAGATGATGGTAGATTGCATCAAACAGACATTTTTTTGCAAGGTGTGGAGGATACTGTTTTGGCAGTACAAAATACGGTTAATGCAGCTGAAAGTATGGGATTGGGAGCGGTTATTTTAGGGAGTGTTAACAATAGTCCAAAAGAATTATTGACAGTATTAAATCTACCAGAGATGACTTTTCCGATACTTGGATTACAGGTAGGGATTGCAGATCAGAAGCCACAATTGAAACCACGCTTGCCATTAGAGTCAGTCTTCTTTGAAAATGAATATCATAAGATTAATGTGGCTGATTTAAAGGAATATGATGAGACTGTACAGACATATTATGATTTACGAGACTCTAATCGCCGAATTGACTCATTTACAAAGCAAGTGAGTTCAAAGAAGTTAGGGACAAAAGAAACTAAGCGAGATGAATTATTAGAGACTTTGCATAGTCAGGGCCTCTGCTTAAAATAAATAGTCTTTGATTGCATTGCATTCCACTCGGATAATTGATATAATGTTTATCGTTGTTGGAGAGTTGGCAGAGTGGTAATGCACCGGACTCGAAATCCGGCGAACCGGTTTATACCGGCGCGCAGGTTCAAATCCTGTACTCTCCTTATTTTATTAATTTTACTTAATTATATACATCCGGAAACGTTGATATATCAGCGTTTCTATTTTTTTACTTACGTTAATATACGTTATTTTGAAAGTGTTTAGTGCACAATTTGCACAGATTACGAAATTTCAGCCTTATTTTTCACTCAATTTTATTGCGCTTTTTTAATATTTTGAGCAGGTCCACAGCTTGAATACTCTCGAAATATTCTCCATTTCGATGATGGTTACTTAGGTTAATTCCTTCGGTTCGATAATTATTAACTTTCATATAGGAAGTATACAGTTTGATTCCATCAAAAATCTTAAAAGTGCACCAACAAGTAAAATCCCCGTGTAGTTCAATATCTTCTTTCAGCAGATCTATCAGATAGTTGCAGTCATGGATCAATGGATTACCACTTTTCCCAATTAGATGCATTAAAATCATACCCTTTATTTTTATGATATCACAATCTATCCATAAAAAATTAGTTTTTATATTAGCTAAGTTATTTTCACAACTTCGAATAATTATTTTATTACTAATTGGTTAATGTTAACTTTGTAAAATACTTATGGATATTCATGATCTTATTTTATCTTTTAGTTGATATTGTTTAAAAATATCTATGGCCAATTTTAATTAAGTTTATTTGTTTAACACAACTAAATATAGCAGTTATCATTCTTCAACATATTGTGTGCAATTTTTAAATGTACACTACATTTTGTGTTTGCTATTTAAAAATACTTCTAGAGGTAGTAATATAGTTAGTAATATTAGAGGAGTGATTAATTTGCAGATAAATATTACAAAAAAAGTGCAGGTGAAGAAGGGAAAAGTCTCAAAATATCAATGGTTAAAGGTTTGGGGACCGGGGCTAATTGTGATGCTTGCGGACACAGATGCAGGCTGCCTGATTACTGCTGCTCAATCGGGAGCACAGTGGGGATATACAATGATTTTACCGCAAATACTTTTAATTCCAATTTTATATATGGCTCAAGAAATGACAGTCCGATTAGGAATTGTGACACATAAAGGACATGGGGAACTAATTCGCGAAAATTTTGGCACTGGATGGGCTTGGCTTTCAGCAGGAACACTGGCAATTTCTGCAATTGGAGCGTTATTAACTGAGTTTATAGGGATCGCAGGTGTCGGAGAACTATTTGGAATATCAAAATGGATCACGGTTCCACTTGCTACCATTTTATTAGTAGGAATCGCATTTATTGGAAGTTATCGACGGGTAGAGAAAATTGGAGTGGTGATTGGGTCAGCTGAATTAGCATTTATTATTGCAATAATTATTATTCGACCGAGTTTGTCACAAATGGTACAGGGCCTAATTACCATACCTTGGAGGCATTCATCATATGTTTATTTGGTAGCAGCTAATGTTGGTGCAGTAATTATGCCATGGATGATTTTTTATCAACAAGGAGCAGTCGTTGACAAGAGGTTAGATGTACATTCGATTACGAAGGCGCGTCATGATACTTTTGTGGGAACTTTAATAACACAGGGAATAATGTTGATTTTTGTAATCGCATTTGCAGCAACAGTTGGAAATCGCAATTTCTCTGGTTCCTTGAATTCAGTAAGTGATTTGGCTAGAGCTTTATCACCATTTATTGGGAGCATGACAGCAAAAATTTTAATCGGGGCAAGTATTTTAGGCGGTGCCATGGTGGCTGCACTAGTTGTTGCGTTAGCTGGTACTTGGGGGATTACCGAAGTACTCAACTGGAAGCATAGTTTAAATGAACCATTGAATCATAAAACAGCAGGATTTTATATAATCTATGCTTTAGCACACATAGTGGGGGCTGTGTTGGTACTTGCAAATTTTGAATTGGTAAATATGGCGGTGGCTGTTGAAGTTATGAATGCATTACTGCTTCCAATTGTGCTCGGTTTTTTGTTAGTTCTTGAAGCTAAGGTAATACCTGAAGAATATCAAATGAAGGGAATTTATAAGTGGACGGTCACGATATTATGCATTATTGTCATGGCCTTTGGAATGTACATGATTGGACCTGTTGCTAATATCTGGTGAGATGCATAATTTCAATATATTAAGCATGACAGAATTTAGACATATGTATAATAAAAGAGAGAGCCATAAGTCGGGAAAATTTAACTTTTGACCCAGCCCCCTCTTTCTTGAGTTCAAATAAACATTCTCTCATAGGTCAAAATCTTCTGGCTACTGTAGTCTGTAGTGTCTCATTTAAGTGAGAACATAAGTCATTAGCAGAAGTCAATTTAAGATGGCGACTCCTAGAGTGAGATAAGATGCAAAAATAATCCATAGCAGATATGGAATCATCAGGATTGATGCTAAGCGGCTGGTTTTGGAAAAATGAACGATACAGGTTAGAACGATAAAATCTAGTACAAGTATTATTACAAATCCTAGCCAATATGAATTCTCTCTGAAGAAAATAATACTCCAGATGAAGTTTAGCGCTAATTGGGCAACGAATAGGGAATAGTCTACTATTTTAGTTCGTCTCAATGAGTAGCGTTGATAAATTAGATAACCAGAGATGGCAATTAAGACATAAAGAAAGGGCCAAACGATTCCAAATAAATAAGCGGGTGGAGATAGAAAAGGGAGGTGCAGATTATTATAGATACCTTTAATATCTCCTGCGAATAAAGCTGATAGACCACCAATTAGCTCAATGATAAGTATAAAAACAATTAGATGTAGCCAATTAAATTTAATTTTCTTTTTGTATTCGTACATTTGGACAACTCCTTTTAATTCGAGTGTAGCATTAATTAATTAGCAAAGCATGGAATATGATTTACATAAAAATTGGCAATGTTTAATAGCAAAACGGAATAAAGAAATTAAAAAGGCAACCCAGAAGGGCTCAACTACAAGAAAACTGTCGCTATTTTGTATTAATTAATTGTCAAAGCTAGTGGAGAATGTGTGTTGAATTGCGAGTGAATTTTAGTATCAACAATAAATTATAACTTATTTTGTTTTTTAAATTTATTAAGTAAATTTTTTGCTTGGATAACTTCTAAATATTCATTAGATTTCCGCATGTTTTTTACCTTGTACTTTTCCGAGTGGTCCATTTCTTTCTTCAAATAAGAAGTATAAATTCGTACCCCATCTCTTAGGAAAAAGGTGGTCCAGCAATCAAATTCACCATAAACATCAATTTCTTTTTGCAAGTTATTTACTAAATCTGTAGAGTCATAAGCAAATTTTTTTCCGCTTTTTCCAACTACTCCCATATTAAACAACCCCTTTACATTTATAGTATCATAGTAAAATTGTAGAATATACGAGTCGGTTAACAAAATAAATTTGATCTATTAAAAATTTTAAAATAACAGAATAGGAGCAATAATCATTTTCGATAATTCTTTATGTTGTTTCTTTAGTGCTTGAGTATGATCACTTAAAAAGGAACCTTGCCATTTGCGCATCCCGCGGTCCTGATAGAAATTCTTAAAGAAATATTCAGCAAATTCATCATCAATTTTTTCCCTATCATTCATTTTTGTTTACTCCTGCTATATGAGATTAATCGGTCAGTACTAGGCCAACGTTGATTTTCAAATAAAACAAAATTAATAGTTAGCTGTGTTTCTTGTTGCAGTGCCTTAACCAATTCCTCAAGGTAGTCTAAGGTGTAGCATTTAATACAAAAAAGAGACTAAATCAAAATTTAACTTTTGACATAGTCTCTCTAAAATGCTTGAAATTAATCTTTTAAGGTTGTAACGAAGGCTAATGATTAATGATATTTCTATTTTTTCTCTTTAACTATATATAAAGGTCTATTTTTTACTTCCAAATAAATATTGCCAATATACTTGCCAACAATCCCTAGACAAAATAGTTGTAGTCCGCCTAATCCGACCATTATAGTAATTAATGAAGCCCAGCCATCAACACTGCCGCCATAAAATATTTTACGGGCAATAATAAAAAGCATGAAAAGTATTGATAATGCAAAGGTAAAGAAACCTGCAAAAGAAGCAATTAAAAGTGGGATTTCTGAGAAATTTACAATTCCTTCGATTGAGTAGCGAAAGAGTTTCCAGAAGGACCAAGAAGTATTGCCTGCAACACGATCACGATTCTCATACTCTAAATATTTTGTTTTAAAGCCAATCCAATTAAAGATACCCTTTGAAAAGCGGTTGTACTCACCCATTTCAAGGATCGAATCAACAACTTTACGAGTCATTAACCGATAATCTCTGACACCTTGAATCATTGGAACATCAGAAATTTTACTCATTAGTTTATAAAAAAGGATAGAAAAAAGTGAACGAATAGGGGGTTCTCCCTTACGATTTACACGCCGAGTGCCGACAATTTCATAATCCTCATCTAAAATTCCTGAGAGCATCAATGGAAGCTGTTCTGGTGGATCTTGCAAGTCAACATCCATAACTGCGACCAAGTCTCCTGTAGCTGTCTGAAGACCTGCATAGAGTGCAGCTTCTTTGCCAAAGTTTCTGGAAAATGAAATGAAATGAACATTTTGGGGATCGTTCTCATTTAAGGTCTGTATTTCAAGGAGTGTATTATCACTTGAACCATCATCAATAAAAATATACTCTAAGGAATAATTGCGCAGTTGTGGGATAAGAGCATTAACTGCTTGGTAGAATAATGGAATTGTCTCCTGTTCATTAAAACAGGGTACTATGATGGAAATTTTTTTAGTCATCTATTTATTGTCTCCAATCGATAATGATTGCTCCGCTAATTATAACGTTAAAGTGATGATAACTCAATATCTGTAAGGCTTTTTTAAGTTATTGAATAAAACTTTAATAAACATTATGTAGCTGCTAGTAATTTTATTTAGCTTATTATTCGATGTATATGATAAAATAACTTTACAATAAATCTATTTAATTGAAGGAGTATTTTAATGGCACAATTCAACAATGAATTTGCACTGGGAGATAAGGTTAACGATTTACCGATGCCGCCTGTAAAAGTCTACATTGGTTGTTCATGGTTTAATGAACAGCAGCGGGAACATTTAAAACAGGGCTTAGCTGCAATTGAAGCCAACCCAAGTATTTCAAGGAAATATTCGCATTTTCCACTTGATTTTCAATATAAGGGACTAGATGTTGCTGAACATCCAGAATTATTGCATGATATCGAGTGGCAAGCACGGACCTTCAACTCAGATATTGAAGGAATTGTGGGTTCGGATTTATGTTTGATGCTTTATTTGCCAAGCTTTCCCGATGATGGAGGAGCTTTTGAACTAGGTTACGCGAAGGGGATTGGCAAACAGTCGATTATCGTTGTTCCTAATGATGATGCCGATAACTTGAACTTAATGCTGGCATATGGTGTAACACGTGTTATTAAGCTATCTGAATTAAGTACATTTGATTTTAGGCATGTTCATGCTGGTACGTACACGGGCTTAGTTCATTAATAATCTATATGCAGAATAATTAATGAAAAATCTGCATAATTATTAAGTTTAGGATATTTTTTAACAGTGGAAACCATGAGATGAGAATTATTAACTTCGTTTTGATATAATCAATTCAGTGGAAAATAAGAATTCTGAATTAATATATGTCAGAGAGGAGAGTAAGAAGATGTCTGCATTTCAAAACGTATTAATTATAATTTCAATCGTTGCATTAATTGCGATGTTGTTGCTGATCTTGGGACTCTCTTGGGGAATATCATTTCAAGCTGTTGCAGTGGGTGGGGTGACCTGTTTTGCTATTGCAGTAGCTTCGACAGTGATTGCGTTGTGCATTGGTGTAGTAGGTATTTTCTCACGAGATTAGGAAAGTTATATAGAAATAATGATAAGTCAGCGGAATTTGACTTATGGAGTGTCAATTATATAAAATCAACAAAGGGACTAAATCAAAATTTATTTTTGACTTAGCTCTTTTTTTAATGTCTTGAAATGTCAAATTAAGTTATAAATAACGTAGTTGCTTATCTGTGACATTTTTCATGAAGTATGAATTAAAATAATCTGTTATTAAGTATCATAGGAATAAGCAGCTGATTACTTTGAGTTCAAAAGTTGAACAATTCATAAGCATATGAGATACTTTTTACAGAAATTTAGGAAATGGTGTGGTTCAATGAAAAAATTTGATTTACAAGATGTTGAGCGGGCATTTGAGAAGATAAAACCATATTTAAGAACAACCCCTGTAGTTGAATCACTTTTTTTAAATAATAATGAGAGAGAATATTTTTTCAAATTAGAGTCGCTACAGCCAGTTAGAAGCTTTAAAATTAGAGGAGCTTTGAATAAAATATTGAGTCTAACAAATGCAGAAAAAAGGAAGGGTGTAGTTACCATTTCATCCGGAAATCATGGAATTGCAACTGCTTATGCCAGTCAGTTATTGGGGATTGAAAAAATTGAGGTTATTGTGCCAATTGGGACGCCAAATAATAAGATTGAAAAAATTGAGCATTTCGGTGGGCAAGTCAAACAAATAGGTAAGAATTATGATGAAGCTCATATTCAAGGAATGCAATATGTTAAAAAAAGTGAGATGAATTATATTGATTCTTATTATTCTGATCCGTTGATTTATAGTGGACAGGGGACAATCTCTTTGGAGTTAATGCAACAGTTGCCATTGCTAGATACGATTGTTATCCCAATTGGAGGGGGCAGCTTGATTACCGGAATTGCAGTTGCAGCCAAAAGCATTAATCCAACAATCAGAATAGTTGGAGTTCAAACCGCTGCTTGTCCCGCAATGATTGAAGCAATTAAGAATAAGAAGTTTTATGAAGAATATCCTACTAAGGATTCAATCTGCGAATCACTTGTAGGAGGAATTGGGAGGTTGAGCTATGAGATGCTTCCCGCATATGTTGACGAGCTGATAGCGGTTGATGAGGCAGAGATTGCAGATGCAGTTGCATACATGGCCAAGGAAGAAAAAATTATTGCTGAACCAGGAAGTTGTACGACAGTTGCTGCACTTAGAAACTATGGTGAGAAGATTGGTGGGAGTGTAGTGGCTGCAATCATTTCGGGTGGAAATATTGATGAAAAATTATTTTATAATCTACTAGCCTAAAACTAGGACTAATGATTCATGTCTACAAAGGTGTAATGTTAACCTATTTATTGATAATACTAGTATAATTAATTGATACTATTAAAATGAGGTGAAGAAGCTTAATGAAAAGCAACAAATGGATTCGTTTTTTGGGTGGTAGAAGTCTAGTATTCACGCTGTTTGTTTTAGGGATGATAGCTGCTATTATCTTTCTTTACAGTAAAATAGCATTTATATTCGAACCTTTTGCTGTCGTCTTCTCGACAATAATGCCACCAGTTATCGTAGGGCTAATTTTGTATTATTTGATAAATCCACTGGTTAAGTTATTGGAAAAATATATCAAGCGTACCTGGATAATAGTTATTATCTACGTCATAATATTAACACTATTGATTTTTGGAGGAATTGAATTAATTATTACTGCTAGAAATCAAGCAATTGATTTAGTTAAGCATTTTCCTAATATTTTGCAGAGTTTTGAAAAAAATGCGGATAGTTTAGCTGCTAATTTTCCATACGCAAATGAGTTTAAACAGCTGCAAGACTCACTAAACTTATCGAGTACAAAAATCAGCAAATTCATAGAGAGTTATTTGCAGAATGGTGCAAAAAGCTTTGGAAGTGTATTCTCAGTGATTTCTACTTTATTATTGGCAGTTATAACTGGGCCAATAATAGCCTTTTTCTTGCTACAAGATAAGGAAAAGTTCTTTAAGACTAGCAAAAAGTTGGTGCCACCGCTTTTTCGTAACGACTTTACAGAGTTTGCTAAGATAGTTGACCAGCAAATTGGTGGATATCTGAAGGGACAAATTGCGGTATCTGCAATTTTAGGAATAATGTATTGGCCATGTTTTATGTTAATGGGAATCAAATACGCAGGGACTTTAGCACTGGCAGCTGGGATTTTGAGTATTATTCCATACATTGGTTCTTTTGCAGCCTTCATTCCTGGATTAATTATTGCTTTCCAATCTTCGTTCATGATGGCTTTGGTTTTTGTAATTGTATGGTTTGTCGTGCAATTCTTACATGGTCAGTTTATCGTTCCTAAGGTTATGGGTAATAACTTACAATTGCATCCAATCACGGTATTACTCGTATTATTGGTGATGGGTGAAATGTTAGGAATAATTGGTGTAATTTTTGGGATTCCAATTTATTGTTTCATCAAAGCAATAACAATTTATTTGTTTAGAAAATTCAAGAAAAGATATAATCGTTTTTATGGAGAATCTGGACAATATGAAGATACTGAATTTTCAAAGAAGAACTACCTAAACAAAAAATAATTGTTGTCTCACAGAATATGGCTATGCAGAGAAAAACTTATAAGTATGCTTGACTAAACGTAGTAAAGGGATTGGGTCAAATTTTGATCCAATCCCTTTAATTGTAATAAATCAACATAATTTATAAGTCAAAGCTTCTCTTAATTAATCTCGGATAAAATCCAATAAGTAGATGTGAAGTCTAATTGCCATAGACAATAGATTGGACTTCTTTTGCAATTTTAGCGATTCTAGGGAATCCACTGAATCCGCTCTGATTATGACCATGAGTCATGATTACTAAGATATATCTTTGACCATTGGGAAGGGTGACAATCCCAGCATCATTGTTTACATCATCCAAGAAACCAACTTTATCAGTTACAGTAGTTCCTTTCATTGCTTTTGCAGCTCCTGTAGGGATTCCTGTACGATATACTTGTTTACCCATTAAACTTAGTAGTTTAGAGCGATTTGCAGTATCACTGAATGCACCAGTCCCATGAAATAATTGCAATAATAATTCCTGTAGGCTATTTGCAGTTGTTGTGGCATTGCTAGAATTGGTGAAGACAGGCGAGTACCAATTTTGACTTTTGATAAAACTATTTATACTGGAAAGTCCATATGTTTGCAATTCGGTTTCGGCAAAATCATTTTGACTATATACAATCATATTGTAAAAACCATTTGTAGAAGTTGTGTCCCAAGAGAAATTATTGTTTTTGGCCTCATTAAATAAATATGCAGTTATGAATAACTTATATGTACTAGCCGAAGTAGCTGGGGTAGAGGCATTTGAGGAAACTGCAAGATTTCCTTCCTTATATAAGGAAGCATTGCTCTTTTTAGCAGCAGTACTATTTTCTTCTGGTGAGAGATTATAGAAACTGACACTAGCAGTTCCATCAGCAGTAACCTTGTCTAAATACTTTTGTAATTTTTTTGTGATTTGACTTTTTTTAGTAGCAAGCTTTTGGACCTGTGTGGTTTGCTTTTTATCATTCGAATTGCTACTAGCACTAGCAGGAGTATCCTTTTGAGTGCTTTTAATAGCTAAAATTATTATAATGCTTACGATTACTAAAAAAAGGAATATATTACCTATTCTCAAGTATCTTTTTCTTCTTCTCAAGCTATACACTTCACTTTCACATATGTTAATACCTATTGAAAGCATAATTTTATTAAATGAAAAAGCTGTGAAGTAAGTCATAATTATATTAGAAGCAAATATGATTTTTACGATTATTTTATTTGTTTTTATGAATTTTTGGCATATGAATGAAGTAAATAGTTATGTATAATAACACTAGTATCTTGTTTTAAAGGAGAATGAGCAGCGTGAATATATCAGGGATAACAAATCAGAATACTAATAGTGTTGCAGCTGATGCTAGTTCAACCCAAAGCAGTCAGCAAGCAAATCAGGCACTCTTCTCCAATATACTGGAGAAGAATTTAAGTACAGAACTTACGATAAAAAAAGGTGATACATTGTGGGCAATCGCTAGAAAATACGGAACTAGCATTTCAGACCTAGCCCAAGGCAATAATATTGCTAATCCCAACCTAATTTATGTTAATCAAAGAATTAGTGTCACTGGTAATAATACGGAGACAGCCGCAACACAGAGTGCACAGGCAGCATATGGGTATGGGGCCTCGTCAACAACTGGAAACGTTCAAAACACTAATGCAAGTTCTCAAGGCTCGAGTGAAGGTGTCCAAAGTACAGCTCTTTCTGGTAATGAAAAAGTAGCTCAAGACTATATCGTGCAGCATGAATCTGGTGGGAATTATAATGCCAGAAATGGGAAATATATTGGAAAATATCAGCTTGATTCGAGTTATCTGAAGGGCGATTATTCGGCTGAAAATCAAGAAAAGGTTGCAAAAGAGTACGTAATGCAGCGATACGGTTCTTGGACGAAAGCAATGGAACACTGGAAAGAAAATAATTGGTACTAAGAAATTTTTGAGAAATATTAGGAGTGTTTTTTTGAAGAATAAAGCCACTTTACTTGCAAGTATGTTCGTTAATATGGGGATTGGGTTAATAATGCCGATAACTACCTTATTTATCCATGAGAGACTAAATCAGAGCTTGGTTGTTGCTGGTTATGTCTTAATGGGCTTTTCAATTGCAATGGTGATTGGAAATTTAATTGGGGGATTTTTATTAGATAGATGGAAGGTAAAACAAACGCACTACTTAGGCGGTGCAATTGTCTGGTTTTCCTTAATTACAATCGTAGTGTGGCCACTATGGCCACTCTATGCTTTTTTGGTTGCTTTTTATGGCTTGGGTTTGGGAATCTTAAATTCAGCAGTTAACGGGTATATCGCTTATTTGCAAAAGGAAGATGCAAATATCTTTACAAATGCTTATTGGCTAGCAAATATTGGAATGGGAATATCAACTTTTCTATCGGGAACTTTATTTGCAATAGGCATCAGAGAAGTCTTTCTAAGCTCATTAATACTTTTTTCGCTGACCTTAATGATTATTGCTTTTAACTTTAACGATATTGAGCACGAAAAAATAATAAGTAAAAAAAGAAAATTGAACTTCGATGAAAATGCAACAACAATAAGTAGTCTAGTAATTATATGTTTGACCATTATTTTTATTTGGATAGGCTATGAACAGTGGAATAGTAATATTTCGGTTTTGATGTTGTCTAAGAATATTTCGGTACAAAAATACAGTTTTTTATTTACGATATCAACTTTTGAAATTGTTATTTTTCAACCACTATTGAAACCATTTTTTAAAGCAAATTTTGAAAATGAAAAATTACGTGTAATTGTTGGTGTAAGCATGTTTGCAATTTCCTATTTGCTAATTATAGGTGCGGATACTTACTGGCGCTTTGTCTTGGGAATTACAGCATTATCTGTAGGTGACGTCTTGGCCCTAACGACGATTCCGGCTTTGCTTAATCGCTATGCTAATGATAGCAATCGAGCATCAATTCAATCTATTAGTAGCACTGCAGGTTCGGCTGGACGTGCAATTGGCCCGCTAGCAGGTGGATATATGATTTCTCAGATTAATTATAGCTTTTCATTTATTGCTATTTTTGTCAGTCATATTGTACTGATTCCCTTGATACTATTACTAAAAAGAAATAAAAAATATATTGAATGACCTACGGAGAAAAATGATGAATATTGAAATTCGTGAATTCTTATTGGAGGACCTAGAATCCTTTTGGGGGGTTGCATACAGTAATCCTGATGCAGAATGGACGAAATGGAATGGACCATATTTTAAAGGTAAGCTTCCTAAGAAAAATGAATTCATAAAGAAAATCGGGCCGGCAGACTTTGTAAACAATGAATTTAAGAATGTTATCATTGTTGATGAACAGATTGTAGGAATGGTATCTGCATATTATGAGGATGGAAAGCTTGAAAGATGGCTAGATGTAGGCATTGTAATCTATTCAACAGAAAAGTGGCAAAAAGGTATTGGAAAAGTGGCACTTAAACTCTGGATCAATCATGTTTTTTCAATAGTTTCACTGCCACATATAGGTTTGACTACTTGGTCAGGCAATTTAAGAATGATTGGACTGGCTGAGAGCCTTAACTTAGAGAAAGAGGCACAGATTAGGAAGGTTCGTTTTTGGCAAGGAAAATATTGGGATTCTGTAAAATATGGTGTTTTACGAGCAAATTGGTAAAAAAACTGATGAATGAAGCAAAATATAGTGATAATTTTAATGAGTTTTGGGATATATATAATGCACAACTTAAGAAAATAGGAGTTAAAAAAAGAAGAGATACTTTAACTAAAGGAGAATTTCATTTAGTTGTTGGCGTTTTTATCTTTGATGATAACAACTGTGTATTATTGCAAAAAAGGACATTGAGCAAGCTAAATAATCCAGGAAAATGGCAAGAATCAGCAGGGGGTTCTGTTCTAAGTGGCGAGAGTATCTATATGGCTGCTAGTCGTGAGGTTTGTGAGGAATTAGGAATAAATTTAAGAATAGAAGATGACAATTTTTTCTTTAAAGAAATACGAGAAAGTTGGATAACTTTTTGGTTTGTAGTAACCATGCAACTTGATATTAATAAATTAATTATTCAAAAAACAGAAGTTGATAAAGTGGAATTTTTTGAAATTACTAAGGCGATTGAATTGTTAAAAAACAAAGGAATTGACAATACTTGGGAAAGATTGAAATTAATTTCGCAGATGGATAATTAGTAGATAAGCAGTTAATTAGTATCTTTCGGAGTAAAGTCTCCGTAACTTGCTTTCATATTGTATAATTAACTGGTACAAAATGAAATAATAGAGGAGAGATAATATTGAAAATAGTTTTAGCAAGTGACCACGCTGGTGTTGCATTAAAAAAAGAAATTAGTGAACTTTTGATTTCAATGGGACATGAGGTTAATGATTTAGGACCATTCAGCAGTGATGCGGTAGACTTGTCTGATTACGTATATCCAGCAGCTCTGGAAGTTGCAAAGAAGAATGCAGATCGTGGCATTTTTATAGACGGGGTTGGATATGGTAGTGCACTGATTGCTAACCGTGTTCTCGGAATTGATGCTGTTGTGTGTCAGGATCCGTTTTGTGCGAAATTAGCAAGACAGCATACCGATAGTAATGTTTTATGCTTAGGTGGTAAAATTATTGGCTCGGCTATTGCTTTAGATATTGTTAATGTGTGGATGACGACAGACTTCTTGGCACAGGAAAAATATATTCGCCGAGTAAACAAGGTTAAAGAAATTTCAAAAAGGCATCTGCGCTCATTAGATGAAATCTAAGTAATAAAAAAGGATAATTGAATCGACTCCTAAAAGTTAGACCAAAATTCTAATCTTTAGAGGTCGGTTTTTTTAAATCGTGTATTATGAAATATATTTATTCGTAATAAATAAAAGGGCTGGGGTACAAGTGAACTTTTTTTGTGGTGCTTCACTTTATACCGAACACCAGCAAAAAATTAGTCTTAGCATTATTTAAAAAGGAGTAAAAAAATGACAATTGATGAGCATCAGGACTGGTTAGTCGATTTCTATAAGGGTCGAGACTGGTATCGTTTTTCACCAATGAACCGTTTGGTTTTTCTTAGTGAAGAAATTGGTGAATTATCTAGAGCTGTTAGAACAATTGAACTCAATGGCAGGGATCATCCAGGTGATAAGATTTTGACGAATGACGAGCGACTGGACAATTTAAAGGAAGAACTTGCTGATTGCTTTGATCAGTTACTAATAATTAGCTCGCAGTATGGAATTAGGTATTCAGCTCTCAGTGATTATAGTAAAAATAAACTGAAAAAAAGATTTGAAACAAATAATCGTAGCGTATGAAGATTTTCGAAATATGATAGATTTAGTAGTCGCAGTTATTGAGAAGTTAAATGTGAAGATAATTTCTGAATTTTAAGCTTAGTGTAAGAGATTTGTAGATTAGTAAGCCATATTATAACAATGTAGCTGAAAAATAAATTAACTTAAGATAAAACATAAATTTTGTGTTATACTCTGAAATTAGAAAGTTATTAAATTTTAATGAAACAAACTTATTTGGACAATTATCATGGAGAGGCTTGTTTGATGAACGTTTTAATTTGTAGAAGTGCTTCAGGTAGTTAGATGCATAATTTTGAATGAAAAGGGATGTTTTTATGGTAAATGAGTATCCACAAGTAATGACAATTGCTGGTTCAGATAGCGATGGCAGTGCAGGCATGCAAGCGGATTTGCATACTTTTTTTACAAGAGAAGTATATGGAATATCTGTGATGACAGCATGTGTTGCAGGAAATTCGTACGGAATTCACGCAAGTATCGCGCTGCCTTTAGATTTTATTGATCAAGAATTTGCAGATATTAGTGCAGATTTCAAGGTTAAAGCAACGAAGACAGGGATGTTGGCTGATTCTAACTTGATTAAAAATGTTGTCGCAAATTATAAGAAATACGCTTTTGGACCACTAGTTGTTGATCCAGTCATCATGACGAAGCATGGTGATATGTTACTTGAAGAGAGTGCATTTGAAACTCTAAGAGAATTGATGATTCCTCTTGCAACTGTGATTACACCGAACTTTTATGAGTCAGAGAAATTAGCTGATATGAAAATCAAGAACGATGATGATTTAGTAACTGCTGCTCATAAGTTACAACAAATGGGTGCAAAAAATGTTGTTGCTAAAGGATATCATCAAGATGAAAGTCAAACAGAAGTCCGTGATTTTATCTTATTAGAATCTGGCAAAAGTTTTTGGCTGAGTGCTCCATATCATAATACAACACATATTAATGGGACAGGTGATTCATTATCTGCATGTATTGCTGCAGAGATAGCCAAGGGAACAGAGATTGAAAAGGCGATTCGAATTGCCAAAGATTATGTAAACACGGCAATTGGGAATGAAATTGCTGTTGGACATAAGTTTGGTCCAATTAACCATTGGGCGCCAAAAGTAAAATGAAATAAAAATAAGACTTTTCACTATTAAAAATAGATGGGAAAGTCTTATTTTTTGTTTCTATAATATTTAGTAGTGATGAAACTGGATAGTGCGTAAACAATAATTAGTGAACGTTAAATTAATTTGCTAAATAATAAAAAGCTTTTCAGTTGATATAGTCAATTTTTACGTCAGTCTCTGAATTTTTCAAGGACAATGATAGAGCACACAAAAATAGAAAGAGAAATTCAATTTGTTATTGATTATCCTTATTAGAATATAATGGCATACTTTGTGAAATATGTTACAATTTAGAAAACGCATACATTGGAGGGAAAGTTTAATGTATAAAGTAGTTTTAACTTTACCAACCAGCTCAGGTAAAGAAAAGATAGAAAAATTTATTTCAAATTTCAAAATCTTTTTTCTTGGCGATATGCAGAAGATAAGAGGTTTAGAGTTAAAAAAAGAAAGTTGGGATTTTTTCCGTTTATCAAATTAATATTTTTCCGAATGTTTCAGCATCGCGTGTATAAAGAAGGGCAAAAAGTGTTGTTAAAATCTGAAGAAATGGAATGGAATAATAATGCCAAAAATTAAAAAAAAAAATTAATTCATTTTTTTATAAAAATAGATTCTGAAATTTGTGATCAGAATTGGTACCCAGGAAACAGTGCAATCAAACAAATCTTAGGTATGATATTAACGCAAAATACCAATTTTGATAACGTTGAGAAAGTAATTAGAAATTTTCCAGAAAATTTAAAAATAAATGATATATTAGATATGCCATCGGAGATTCTTGAGGAAAAAATCAAAGAAGCAGGCTTTTACAAGCAAAAAGGCAAGTGCATAAAAGAACTCTTTCTTTTTATTAAGGAAAATAGCGGAATTAGTAATCTTGAAAATGTAAAAAAATTGAGAGAAAAGATAATTAGGATTAATGGTATAGGAAACGAAACTGCAGATGTATTTTTGTTATATATTGTGAACGAAAAAAAATTCGTTTCAGATGCCTATGCAAGAAGGCTCTTCTCTAGAGTTTTTGATATGTCAGTTCAAAAATATGAAGATTTAAATGCAATAGCTAAATACTATGAAACAAATTTGACGGTTAAGAAACTTCAAGAGTTTCATGCAAAAATAGATGTATTTTATATTAAATTCTGTACAAAAACTCCTAAATGTAATCATTGTGTTTTTAGAAAAGAGTGTAAGTATGTTAAAAAAAGTAATGAACTGTGATACTATCAGGACTGCTAAAGCAATGTTAGGAATGAAATTGATACTTTCTGGAGAGAATCTGGGTAAAATTGTTGAAACTGAGGCTTATTTAGGGACAGGTGATAGTGCTTGTCATAGTAGCAATGGTAGAAGAAGTCCTAAAAATGAATCTATGTATCTTTCGGCGGGGCATTGGTATGTTTATCAAATCTATGGGTACCAAATGCTAAATCTTGTTACAAGGCCTAAAAATATTGCAGAAGCAGTGCTTATTAGAGCACTTGAAAGTCCATCAGGGGATGTAGTCTCTAATGGGCCAGGAAAGTTGACACGCTTTTGCGGGATTTCGCAAAATCTTGACGGAAAATTGATTGAAGAATCAGACCTGAAAATAATTCATGGAAAAATTCCGAAGAAAATTTGTCAACGCGCACGAATTGGTGTGACTTGTGAAGATGAATGGAGGAATAAGCCATTATGTTTTTATGTAAAGGGAAATAAACATGTTTCAAAAGTTGCTAAAAGGGAACTGATCGAAGATAGTGATACATGGAAGTAAATTAAAAGTATTTGAACTATAGTTTGAAATTTTTTTAAGAATAGAAGCTTATAAAAAGTCGGCATCTTTTTATTAATTGTAGGACCCTACTAATCATTAACTCACATATTTTGTGTGTAGAATTAAATCAACTAGGTTTTGCAAATTATCAGCAATTGATGAATATGCGAGCATTCTAAAAGCAGCAATATTCTTAGTAATTTCCTGTAAATATATTTCATCAGCTTTACCTACTTTTAAATTAGCTAAATTTACAAGTACATTCGCTACTAAGAGATAATATATTTTTTTATTGTCGTATGCTTTTTTTTGAGCATTTTTTGCGTATATTAATGCAAGCTGGTATTCTTCTTTTCGCAATGCTAACTCAGCTAGATTACTAAAAAAGAGAATCACTTTATCAATATAATTTGTGAAATTTAATTTTTTTGCTTTTTCTTCAAATTGTCCTGCTAATATCTTTGCTACCTCAAAATCAGCCAGAAAGATCGAATTAGCTAGTGTTCGAATTTCAAATTCATGCCAATTCTTGCAGGATAATAAGTAGTTGAAGATAGGTTGATAATTCTCAGCAGTTATATGATTACTTTGGGTTAGTTCAACTAACCCCAACATATTTAATCGTTTAATTTTTAGGCGAATGCTTTTCTTTGCAACATCTGCTGTGAAAGTCTGCTCTAAATAATTTGCTAATTCTACTATTTTTTGTTCAGTTGAAAGCCTATTAGCTGTTTCTATATAGATTCTGTCTTCGAGTGAGTAATTAGTACCAAGTTCTGTTTGAAACTCCATAAGAGAGATATCAAGATTCTGTAGCAACCCCAACATTTTTTCGTATGAAGGGAAATACTTACCATTTTCAAGCTCTGAAAGATGAGAACGTGACATTACACCAATTGATACATTTTTTTGCGTCAGATTTTTGTCAGTTCTGATTTTTTTAATAAGCGGACCAATGTTATTCATGTTAATAGACCTCGTTTGTCGGAATAAGTAACAAAAAGATTTCCTTTGTTCATTGTATATTAAACTGTAGTGGAAGCAAAATTTAATAATAATAAGGAGTGAAATCGATGAGTCTATTAGTTTTAGGTGGAGCTGGATATATTAGTTCACCATATGCTGAAACTGAGTGCTTGTTCTGGAGAAAAACTTGACATCAAAGGAGGTAAAACTGAATGTATCAAGGACTTAAACTAAGGATATATCCTAATTTAGAACAACAAAAACAAATAGTTGAGAACTTTGGAGCGACTAGATTTGTTTGGAATCAGATGTTGGAGATGCAAAGCAAGCGTTATAAAAATAATAAAGATTCTAAGTTCTTAAATGGTTTTGCAATGAACTTCTTAGTAAAACAATTAAAAACGGAATATTCATGGTTAAAACAAGCTGAGAGCACCTCATTACAAGACACTTGTGAAACACTAGCTGTAGCTTTCCAAAGATTTTTTAAAAAACTTGGGGGATATCCTAAATTTAAGTCGCGAAAGTTCCCAAAGCAAAGTTTTAAGTCTAAATGTATAAATAATAATGTTAGATTGATTGATAATCATTATTTGAAGCTGCCTAAATTAGGTATTATGAAGTACAGAGGAAAGTTCACGGATGACAAAATCAAGTCAACGACTATCCAGTTAAGTCCAACAGGCAAGTTCTATTGCGTTCTACTAATTGAGTGTGAAAGCCAAACACAATTTAGTAAGACAAGTCAAGCTGTCGGTTTGGATATGGGGATAGCCGATTTAATAAGCACATCAGATGCTGTTAAATATCCGACAATTAGGTTTGATCAGATTCTTGCTAAAAAGAAACACTATTGGGAAAAACGACTAGCTAGACGTAGAGAACAAGCTAAGAAAGAAATAGCTTGGGATAAACACAACAAAGTCGTTGAACCTAGAGAGCTAGCTGACTTTAAGAACTATACCAAGGCTAAACAGATGGTCGCTAAATATAGTGAAAAGATAGCTAACCAGAGGAAAGACTATCTTCATAAGCTTACCGTCAAGTTAGTTAAAGACTATGACACTCTAGTGATTGAAGACTTAAAATCTAATAATATGATTAAAAATCACAAACTAGCTAGAGCAATCGCTAATCAATCTTGGAGAATGCTTAGATTAATGCTGGAATATAAGTGCAAATGGTATGGCAAAGCCCTTAGTGTGGTTAATCCATACAAGACTAGTCAACTCTGCTTTAATTGTGGATATGATGCTGGTAAACACGAACTAGATGTAAGAACATGGACTTGTCCTCAATGCCATACACAGTTAGATAGAGATGTAAATGCAAGTAAAAATATATTAAAACTTGGTTTGGGCTAAACCTTAGTAAATAGAGTAAACCGCTGTCGAATACTGAAATGTATGAGATAAGTTATGCTTGTTCCTAGAAGCTCGGTACTTTAGTGCCGATGTAAGTCACTACATGATGTATTTGAGAAATATGAAATTGAAGCAGTTTTTCATTTTTGCGCGTACATGCAGATTCCAGAATCTATAGTAAAACCAAATGACTATTTTGATAATAATGTCTATGGTTTAATTGCATTGATTAATGTAATGAAGGACTTCAAGATAAATAAATTAATCTTTTCTTCTTCAGCGGCTGTCTATGGCATTCCTGAAAATAGCCCAATTAGTGAGGATACTAGCAAGAATCCTATTAATCCATATGGCTTGACCAAGTTAATGATGGAACAAATAATGAAATGGGATGGCGAAGCTTATGGAATTAAGTGGCTTGCATTTCGCTATTTTAATGTTGCTGGTGCGCAGATTGATTGTAGTATTGGGGAAGACCATCGTCCCGAATCGCATCTAATTCCAATTGTACTTGAAGCAGCAGCTGGTAAACGAGAGTGTGTAGAGATGTGCGGTAATGATTATGCAACGAGAGATAGATACAATATTCGTGATTATGTGCATGTTGTTGACCTAGTAGATGCACATTATCTGGGATTAAAGTATTTACGCAATGGCGGTAAAAGTGATGTCTTTAATATTGGATCGAAACATGGATACTCTGTTAAAGAAATTGTGTATGCTGTGAAGGAACAGACGGGAATTGACTTTAAGATTATAGATGCACCAAGACGAGGTGGAGACCCTGATGAACTTGTAGCAAATAGTGAGAAAATCAGGCAGGTTTTAGGCTGGGAGCCACATTATAGCGATATTAACACAATGATTCAATCTGCATGGAATTGGACAAAGAATCATCCTAATGGATTTGAAAATTAAAATATTGTGCTGTATATTATCGCTCGTAATAAGGTGACTGATGACTACATTTGGAATTTGGTGTGGTAGTTATCAGGATATCTAGAGCTGCAGATGGGGAATTTAGTCGAAATTACGGAGAGAAAAGGGTAGTGTGCCATTTTATTTTTCTTATAAAAACTTGCTTTTTCCAATTTTGAGCGTGAGAATTGTATTGTGTTGTTAATCACGATATTGTTTGGAGGAATGAAAATGGCAGTTGAGAGAACATTGATTCTTGTAAAGCCTGATGGAGTTTCTGCAGGTCACGTAGGTGAGATTATCACAAGGATTGAACAAAAGGGTTATGAGATTGAGTCATTGAAAGTAACAATGGCAACTGATGAGAAGCTCAGGAAACATTATTCAGATAAAGTTGATAAACCTTATTTTGGAGACATAGAATCTTACATGAAGGAAGGACCCATTGTTGCAATTATTGCAAGGGGAATCAATATTATTGATGCGTTTCATAATATGGCTGGAAAGACTAATCCAACTTTAGCTGCTTCGGGGACGATTCGTGGTGATTTTGGCTGCGAATGGGAAGATGGCAATTTGAGAAATGTAGTGCACAGTTCCGATGGAGTTGAAACTGCAGAAAATGAAATTAAAATTTGGTTTCCAAATAAATAACAAAAAATTCTTTTGAACACTACTGAAAGGTATTTAAAAAAACTGTCATGAAACAATAATTTTGTGACAGTTTTTTTGTGCAAAAGGATATAAATTATTAAAAAAAATAGAATAGTCTAAAAATAGATTAACTTTCTTTCAAAAGCAAAAACTATGGAGAAAAAATGCTAATATTAGCACGTGGAAATTTGTTGAGAGGGGTCACTGTTTTTGCTGAAACAACTAAAAAATAATTATACTTGGTTCTATTTACAATCATTTTTTATTATATTATCGATTCTAAGTGTCTATATTTTTTCTCATCGTGGCATTATTTATAATGCTGATGACCTGAAATTTCATGTAGATCGGATAAATGGCTTATATCAGGCAATTAGAAATAATAATTCGATTTTTATGATGCCAAGCTTTAAGACATTCAAGAACGTTGGCGATATGGTACAGTCCTTTTATCCAATGATTACACTATTACCATTTGCAATACTTCGATTTATCTTTGCAAATCCAGTACTTGTACTATACATTGGGCTAACATTTTATACTTATCTTGGGTTCTTAATTGCTTATCAAATGATGTTAAAATTTAGTGGTAACCTGATTCAAAGTGCTAGTTTTGCAATTATTTATAACATGTCAATTTATCATTTAACAGATTTATTTATTCGTTTTGATATTGGAGAGTGGCTCGCATTAATGTTTTTTCCACTTGCAATTTATGGATTTTATAACATCTTTTTTGAAGACGGAAAAAATTACTATTGGGCAGTAGTTGGACTTAGTATGGTTACATATTCACATATTTTATCAGCTGTATTTTTATTGGTGACTGTTATATTAATGTTCATAATTGCAATAATGAAACAACAGGTGAATAAGGAAACGGTTGTTATCAGTTTGAAAGTCATTGTGTTGTTTGTCATGCAGGTTCTTTTTATTGTGTATCCATTAGTAGTACTGACACTTAAAAATCGGATACATTTTCCAACAAAGTATAACTTGATGGTCAGTCCTGGCGGAGAGTTATCAAGTTTGGGTACGTTTATAACAAATAGTGCAAATAACCACCTTAATAGGAGTCTTGGAGTTATATTCTTAGTTATTTTTGTTTGGGGAATTTTTAAATGGAAGAAAATGCCAAAGGTTTACAAATATTCATTCTCAATCATGAATATTACGGCAATCTTAACAACCTCTTTATTTCCCTGGTACCTACTACAACAAACCTCTATTGCGGTAATTCAGTTTCCTTGGAGATTATTGGGAATCAGCGGTTTCTTTATGGCAGTAGTTGGAGCATGGTTGGTAAAAGATGTTGTTGAGGAGTATGCAAAATCAAAAAGATTTAGCAAAATTTATGTCATTGGGATTTTAACGTTATTGACGCTGCCAAGTCTGAGTGCTGAGTTTTATACTTTCTACCAAAAGAGTCAAAAGGATGAATTAATCACGACAGCGTATCAGCAAGAAAGCAGTAAAAACTATTCAATCACAAGTAAAGCTTTTGCAAAATATTTTGGTGAACTCAGAAATTCTTCTAGTAATACTGATTATTACACTGAAAAAGCATTTACACATAAAGAATCTATTCAGAAAAGAGTGATTTTATTTGAGGATGGTACACAAAATAATCTAGTGCAGACTGAATTTAAAAATAATGAGTTGTCTTTCTCTTTAAATAGTGAAAAAAAACAATTGGTAGATATTCCAATTATATTTTATGACGGGGTTAAATACACGCTGACCATCAATAACAGCAAAGAAAAAATTACTAGCTCAAAAAGAGGCACGATGCAGTTTGTCTTAAAAAAAGGTCATAATAAGATTGTGCTAAAAAAGGAAAATAATGGGACTGAGAGTTTACTCGTACTGTTGACATTAGTGGCGTGGATTGTTTTGGGGTTCAGAATAGTTACAGGCTTTAAATTGGTAAAAAGGGGCAGAATGAAATGAAAAAAACGGATACTGTTTTAATAGCAGTTATTTTAATATTTTTAGGGATATTTGTCTACTGGGGCTTCAAAACAAGCAATGTAGCAAAGAAGAAGCAGATTAGAGACACTACCAGAATACACACAAGACATAAGGAAAGTAAAAGACAGCAATTACAAGCGGTTTTTAAAAATGATAAAGTTTGGGGAACCTTGGTTTATCAGAATGGAGAATCTCATAAAATTAAGAGTGTCTCAGCAGGGTATGCAAATTATGATAAGAAAATCAAGAACTCAAGTTCAACAAAGTATATGTTAGCTTCATTGCAAAAAAGTTACACAGCAACAATGATACAAATATTGATTGATAATGGAAAGCTATCAATGAATACCAAGCTTAATCAATTTTATCCAGGTGTTAGATATTCAAACAAAATAACAATTCGAAACTTATTAGATCATACATCAGGTATTCAGATGGGAGAACCCGCACCTAAAGTTAGCTTAACAAGTGATTCTAGCGCTGTTGCATGGACGCTTAGCCATTTAAAATCGACCGGCAAAATGTATTGGAGCTACACAAATGCAAATTATATTTTGTTAGCAGGGATAATTACGAAGGTCACTAACAAACCCTACATAAGTGTATTAAACCAGTATATTTTAAAACCATTAAAATTGAAAAATACTGCTGAATTAGATACTAATATAATTAATTCTTCTGCAAAAACTTATATTTTTGGAAATAATATAATATTGCATCCAGTATCTTATAGTCTAACTTCAAGTGAATTAGGATGCGGCAATCTGTATACAACACCGTTGGACTATTTTAAATTTGTGTCTGCGCTTGAGAATGGTAAGCTAATACCAATTAATGCATTAAATGAGCTCTCGCGAAATCATGAAACTGCTTATTCAGCAGGCTTTTATTATTTTCCAGAAGGTCAACGTGCAGATGGAATAGATAATGGCTACTATAATTTTTATTATGATGACAAAAGTAAACATGCTAATATGATTTTGATGTTAAATAAGGGTGTGTCTGATACCCAAGGTAGGGCGATGATTCAACAGCTAGAAAATATTTTAGTTGCCTAAACGGTTATAGATGAGCTATCTAATTAGGCGCTTACTTTATATTTTTGTCATCCTCCACAAGATATATACAAGCATTATGATACC
This sequence comes from Lactobacillus sp. UCMA15818, assembly GCF_030400225.1. Classification (GTDB taxonomy): domain Bacteria; phylum Bacillota; class Bacilli; order Lactobacillales; family Lactobacillaceae; genus Liquorilactobacillus. The sequence goes on from NZ_VJYB01000002.1 coordinate 466,387, forward strand.
ATTCAGAATTAGAACCCAGGCGCCTTGCTGAATATGGACAAAGATTAGTGTGAACATTACTGTTCCGAATGGCATAACAGAAGTATTGATTGTCATAATTGAAGACATAACACGGCCCAATAAGGCAGTAGGAACACTTTGCTGCAAAAATACTTGTGTAGTGACGTTCAATATGATAAGTGAAAATCCAAGAATAGCCATTAGTATTGTCCCTAGTATTGTTATGGTTAAATAATTTTTTAAACATGTGAGAACAATTCCTAAGCAAATAAAAGACACAATAGTTGGTATTAAAGAGCCAAAGAGCTTTGTCTTTAGTGAAAGTTTATCTGGAATCGTTCCAATTAGTAAACTGCCTAGAAGCATTCCGAGCGAGTTTCCACTTTCAAGAAAACTAATAGGACCGTTTCCGAAGTGAAGATCATTTGATATTATATAAGGCATTCCAATCGTTAGTGAAGTAAATAAAAAGTTTATGAAGACACCAATTGTGATTATTTCCGTAATTAGTCGTTGTTTATGGATATATTCTAGTCCACTTGCAAACTTTTTTATCTGGGAAGCTAGTCTGGATTTTCCTTTATGCGTAATGTCTTCTTGTATTTTTTTTGAAGAATAATGAAAATACATGCTCGTTACAATTGCAAAAGAAATTAATGAAGCAACGATTTCAAGAAAAATCATCCATTTAAAACCTAGTAGAGTGTAAAGGGTCATTCCAAGCGGAGGAGCAATGATTGCGGATAGGGAACTAGCGGCTTGTGTGAAAGAACTAAGCTTTTGAATATGGTTTTGATTCACAACTTCATGAACTGCTGCAGAATAAGTAGTTGAATTGAAACTACTACAAATAGTATTGATAGTAACAAAAATGGCAATCGGAATAAAAAGATAATCGTTTTTGAAGAAACCAATTGTTACATATAATGTAAATAGTGCAAGAAGTCGAATAAGCAGAGATAGAATTATTATTTTCTTATGTGGCACTGTGTCCACGATATTACCGATAGGGATGACAAACAATAGATTAACTAAAGGCATAATAATCATTTCTAATCCAAAGCTAAGCGGTGAATGTGTAATATTTAATAGCATTAAACCTAGAGAAAATGAAAACATATTTCCTGTCAAAGAACTGATTAAGTTACTTGTAATATCTTTGATAATTTGAATATTTGACTCTTTATCTGTGATAAAAATAGTATTTGTTTTTTTCATCTACAACCCCCTCACAATTTAATTTTATTTTTCGATAAAATTTATTTTAACGATAAATAAAATGTAACTGTTTGATTTAATTTTGTCAATCCCTTATTATTAGTTTGAGGTGATTAGATGGTTGCAAGTATCGTGTCACAGTTGGGAAAAGTCTTAGCTGATGATAAAAATATTAAAATTATAAAAGCTGCAAATGTAAAAGATGGGATAAATATCAAGGAAGTTTCCAAGAAAATTGGAGTTCCGATAAGCCAGTTGTATTATCCTGTAAAAAAATTGATCGAATTAGATTTGATTGAAATCGTCAGGAGTGAACAAGTTAAGAATTTACAAGAATACTATTATTCAAGTTACAATTTGAACGAGCATAGGGGGAGCGGTATTTCAGGCCCTGATGGAAATGAATTTGATGGTGTCAGTATGTCAGCTGATTGGGTAGCAAGTCACAGAGATGAGTTTGTAAAGTTGTTTTTGTATAGGATGCAAATATTTTTGGATTCAGCACTTTCTGAGATGGACAAGTATCAGGAGGATCCAACTTATTTTGAAAAAATTAGAACAGGTGGACTTTTTAGTACAATAAAATTATCACATAAAGCACAAAAAAAATTATTCGCTAATATCTACAAATTAATGGAAAAGGCAGAAGAAGAAGATCAGGGGACAGAGAAGGAAGAGTTTAATTTTATGGTACAAAAATGGTAATGTGATGTACTCCAAATTAGATCGATGAGTGTTTGTTTTTTTGAAACAAAGCGATAGATGAGTAAATAGAGAGGTTGGTCGAAATTTAACTTTTGGCCTAATCTCTCTATTTATTCCGTATAAACGTGTTCCATAAGTCAAAATTCTCCGTCTAACACGAAATTACTCATAGCAAAGTACCTGCTATGAGCAATTTCGCGTTAGTTAGTATTTAAATTTTCCTGACTTATGTTACAACTCCCCTTGGTGCAGCTATATTAATAATTAAACTTACAGTGTTTCTTCAATATATTTATCTTGAAGAAGTTTCGTTATTGGACCACGCTTACCATCTTTAACAGGGTTTCCATCAATTTCAACAATGGGCATTACTTCATGGACGGAATTAGATGCAAAACACTCTTCAACTTGACTAAGCATTGTGACAGGGACAGCATCTTCGATAACTTCTAATCCAAGAGATTTTGCAATTTCTAATAGTTTGATTTTTGTGATACCAGGTAATACTAAGTTACCATCTTCATGAGTATGTAGCTTTCCATCAATAACAAACCAAAGATTAGATGCTGATGCTTCTGTAAAGTATCCATCACGAACAAGCAATGCATCGTCATAGCCTTTTTCAACTGCCTCATTCAAAGAAAGGACATTGCCAAGTAAACTCAATGACTTAATATTACAATGAAGCCAGCGCTGATCCTGTACTAAACACGCCGTATGTCCTTTTTCTTGAGCTGTTACATCACGTTCAATTGTAATAACATTGGCCGTTAAGACAGCTTCAACAGTACCAGGGAGTGGCAGATGATGGTCTCTAGGCGCTTTAACGCCACGAGAGACTTGGAGATAAACCTCACCTTCTACGATTGATTCGACAGCAATTAGTTTTTCAAGGTTAGCTTTTAACTCAGAGCGAGTGAAAGGCAATTCTAAACGAATTTCTTTTGTACAGCGATCAAGTCTATCAAAATGCTCATCAAACATATACATCTTCGATTTATAGACACGCATTGCTTCATATAGTCCATCCCCATATTGATAGGCGCGGTCTTCAATATCGATTTTTACTGTGTCACGTTCTACTATTTGGTCTTTCCAAAGTACATGCATAAGTAAATCCCTCCTGTGTTGGTTAGCAGTATTATACTCTATTATGAGAGAAAATTCATTAAAACGTTGAATGAAAATGGTTGTTAGATAACTAGCATAATGTTTATTTAAGAAAAGAAGATAAACTTATCTCTTTGGGCAGTTTGTTTTCAATAATTCATCAAAGGAAGTTCACAAAGTTGCTTTAGAATTATCTCAATGAATGAAATAACTAAGGTAGTAAGGCAATTAAAGGAGATAGTTAGGATGAACAAAAATGAAAAAATTGTTTCCGCACAAATAGTGGGAATTAAAAGAGAAGAAATTATTTGCAGGACAGAAAATAATAAATTAATAAATGTAGACGTGAGAACAAGTGATGAGATATTTATGGAGGTAATGGTAGATTTGCTAATAAGCGGGCTGTGGATACCAGTAAATAGACAATTAAAAAAATTTCTTGATTATGATTGGTTAGATAATAGGTCAATATTGGCTAATTATTAAGTTAATATATCAATGCTTTTTTATAGTATGAGTAAGTATATTCTTATAAGAACTAAGTAATAGATTTGAATATGAAGCAAATTATACATTTTTTGTTTCTAATTTAATCGATATTACTTAGTTTTCTTTTTGTATAAAATAGTAATGTAGTAGTTTTGGTTTTTAAAGAAAAGGATACAACAATTCAAACTAATTAAAATTAAGATTAAATTTACAAAAGCAAAATAGTTAGTTTGACATTTTAGCATGAAGTTAAAACGAATAGGTCTAGGATTAACAATCCTTGCTTGTGGGGTTGCACTTGCGGCATGTGGTGGTAAAAGTAGTTCATCGAGTAGTAGCAAGGCAAATACGAGTACGTATAATTATGTTTATACAACTGATCCAACTACACTTGATTACACTGTTTCTTCACGTGCAACAAATAGTGATATTTTCCAAAACTTTGTTGATGGGTTGCTTACTAGAAACAGATATGGTGAGTTGAAACCCGATTTGGCAACATCATACAAAGTAAGTAACGATGGTAAAACGTATACTTATAGCATTAGAAAGGGTGTTAAATGGGTAGACAGTGAAGGCAATACATATGGAACTGTTACCGCTCAGGATTTTATTACTGGTTTGAAACATGCTGTTGCTGCTAAATCAGAAACATTATATGTTGTTCAAGACTCGATTGTTGGTTTGGATGACTATGTAAATGGTAAAACAAAAGACTTTTCAAAAGTTGGTGTCAAAGCAATTGGTAAGTATAAGCTTCAATATAATTTGACACAGGCTGAATCTTATTGGAATTCAAAGTTAACTTATGGGGTTATGTTCCCAGTTAATGCTAAGTTTTTAAAGGAATCAGGCAAGAACTTCGGTAAGATGAAGGCTGATAGTATTCTATATAATGGTGGCTACATCTTGAAGAATTTTACTTCAAAATCAGTTATTCAGATGACAGCCAACAGTTCTTATTGGGATAAAAGGGATATTCACATTAAGAATGTTAAGTTGACTTACAATGATTTATCAAATCCTGATAGTTTATACAAAGCATTTAAGAGCGGAACAAATAGTGCAGCACGAGTATATCCTAACTCTGCTGGTTACAAAGAAGTTGAGAAAAACAATAAAAATAATATTGTTTGGTCATTACCAGGCTCAACAACTTATAATTTTACATTTAACTTGAATCGTAAGAATTATGATGCAACGTCAAAAACAACTTCAAAAGAAAAGTCTGATACTAAGAAGGCAATTCTTAATAAGAACTTCAGGTTGGCTGTTCAGTTTGCTTTCAATAAAGCGGACTACAACGCGCAAAATGTTGGAAAAGCTGGAGCTAAAAAATCTTTACGTAACCAATTAATTCCACCAACCTTTGTTTCGGTAGATGGTAAAAATTATAATGTTGCAGTAGAGAAAGAATTGACGGCTATTTCAAGTCCGTTGTCAAAAATCAGTTTAGCTGATGGACAAGATAGCACATACAGTCCAACAAAGGCTAAAGCATTAATAGCTACAGCTAAAGAAGAACTTGAAGCTGAAGGTGTCTCTCTTCCAATTAAACTTGATATTCCTGAAGATGAAAAGGATCAGACGGGGATTAACCAAGCTAAATCATTTAAGAAGTCAATTGAAAGTGTACTTGGCAAAGACAATGTTCAAGTTGATATCCAGTTAATTTCTCAAGATAAGTACTTGGCGGGAACATATGAAGCTACCACAGGTGCACAAGCTGATTATGATATTAGCAATGCTTCTGGTTGGGGCCCAGATTATGAAGATCCTTCAACATACTTGGATATTTACAATCCCGAATCTGGATCAATGTTATCAACGATTGGTTTGACAATTGGTGATACAGAATCTGCAGTTGTAGCTAAGGCAGTTGGCCTTGATAAATATGCCACATTAGTTGACACAGCTGAAGCAGAGACTAGTGATGTTAATAAGCGTAATGCATTATTTGCAAAGGCTGAGGCGGCATTGTTAGATAGTGGAATCCAAATACCTGTGTATTCCGATGGTGGTACTCCGTCTGTAACTAAAATTGTTCCATTTACTGGAGGTTACGCTCCTTCTGGATTAGGTGGCGTAAATTCATATAAGTATATGAAACTTCAATCAAAACCAGTTACAACTGCTCAATACAACAAGGCTAAAGCAGCTTGGAACAAGGAAAGAGCTAAGATTGCAAAAGCAAATGCTGATGACTAAGAGAATATTCAAAAGGTGATTGTATGATTGCTGCTTTTATTTCAATTTAATAATGATAGAAGTGGAGCGATAATATATTGCGCCACTTCTATTATTTATATGACTATTTATGAAAAAATGATAATAAAATAAATACATTTTTATAATATTAGCTGTAAAGGAGGATTCTTCGATTGAAAAAATATCTTTTTTTTCGGATACTAAGGTCATTTTTAAGTATTTTTTTAGTGACTACTATCACTTATATAATAATCTATTCACTCATTCCAAAACGTGATGTGTTTAGCCAGGATCCTTTGATTCAAAAATTAGCTTCAAGACCAGATAAACTATTAGATTACAAGAATACTGCATATCATAAAATGAACTACCTTGATTATTATGATACACAGACACTTGTTAAAAAGGTTCAAAAAGTTGTGCCCAATGTAGATGTTTCTGGAAGTCATGGCAAGAAGAATCTCAGTATACTAAGTAAGTGGGCAAAAAAGACTGGGTTTAAGATTAAATCTTATCCAAGCAGTAAGCGATACTATGCAATCCGAAATCTACCATTGTGGGAGAGATTGGGACGTTTTTATGGTAATCTTGTAAAAATAGATACACCTTGGAGTGTCAAAGATAAGAATAATCCAAATTTAAAACGGTATTTAAAAATTGAAAATGATAAGTGGGTCGGATGGGCCTTAGTTGGTTCAGGAACTAAATATCGTTATCAAATCTATTTTAATAATTTGTTTCCATTTATTCATCAAAACATTATTCATTTTGACTTAGGAACTTCATATCCAACATTTAGCGGGACGTCTGTCTTGGATGTAATATCAGGTAGGCAAGGCGCAACTGTTTCTGAGAAATATAACTTGGGAAATGGTGTTACTATTAATTCAGCTGATAATGTTTACACGAGACAATATCAATCAAAAACTCATAGAAATGCATTTGATTATGATCGGTATAAGGATTCCTATACGAATCTAGATCAGAATTATCAGGATCCATCAATGATTGGAACTTCGTTTAGAGCGGGTATTTTTGCTCTAATAATTTCATACGCAATCTCAATTCCAATGGCATTCTTTATGGCACGATTTAAAGGAAAGTTGTTTGATAAAGTTGGAACAGGAATTGTTACCTTATTAATAGCAATTCCAAGTTTGGCATTTATTTATGCTTTCCGTTATATTGGCGCACAACTTTTCGGATTACCTGACTCATTTCCAACTCAAGGTGCTGGTAGCTTTGGTTCATGGGTAATGCCAACTGTAATATTAGGATTGCTTTCAGTATCAGGTTTGGTAATTTGGTTTAGACGATATATGATTGACCAACAACAATCAGACTATGTTAAGTTTGCACGCAGCAAAGGATTAACAGACAATGAGATTTACCGTAAACATATTTTTAAGAATGCATCTATTCCTATTGTACAGAATATACCTGGGATGATTATTGGGTTAATTGAGGGGGCAACAATTACTGAAAACATATTTGCTATGCCTGGAATGGGCAGAATGTTGCCTGATGCGATTTTAGCGCATAACAATTCTATTGTTATTGGTTTAGTATTCATCTTTACGACGATTGGAGTATTATCGGTTCTTCTAGGGGATATTTTGATGGTAATTGTTGATCCTAGAATCAAGCTTTCCGCGAAGGGAGACGAGTAATATCACAGTACAAGAAGAATTAAAACAAGCAGAAGTTTATGAAGTGAATACAGTAGTATCAGTTGATAATATCACTGAAAATGATTTTGCCGTCGTCTCTCTGGATAATAAAGAAAATGAAAAAATAGATACACCAAAGTATTCGTACTGGGGATCTGTGGCAAAAAAGTTTTTATTTAGCAAGATTACGATTTTTATGCTAGCATTGATGACATTTATTTTATTGATGTCCTTCATTCAGCCTCTTTTTAGTGGATATAGTTTGTCTAGTGTTGGTTAATATCAATGATTTCAAAGCTCGCTACAATTGGCCAAGTTTAAAGTACTGGTTTGGTACTGATGCAGATGGTAATTCATTGTTTGATGCAATTTGGGCTGGTGCACGTACATCAATTTCAATTGGTGTCATTGCTTCATTAATTACGGAAGTTATAGGTGTAATTATCGGATCAATTTGGGGTGTCTCAAAGAAAATTGATCGTATTATGCTTGAAATATATAATGTTATCGCAAATGTGCCATCGCTCTTAATTATTATTGTTTTATCCTACTCTTTTGGTAATGGATTTTGGAATTTGATTTTTGCGATGACCTGTACCTCTTGGATTGGGACTGCGTATTTTATGCGTGTACAGGTAATGATTATGCGTGAACGTGAATATAATGTGGCTTCAAAAACATTGGGAACACCGATGAATCGAATTATTTTTAGGAACATTTTACCGTATTTGACATCAGTCATAGTGACGGATGTATCCATGGCACTCCCGTCATTTATTTCATATGAAGTATTTTTATCATTTTTGGGTGTAGGATTAAGTCAAAATGTTCCATCACTTGGACGATTAATCTCACAATACTCACCATATATGACAACTTATCCTTACTTATTCTGGCTACCAGTACTGGTGCTTGCGCTGATAACGATTTCGTTATATATAATCGGGCAACGTTTGGCTGATGCATCAGATCCGAGAACACATATGTAAGAATTACGTTATATTAATGGAGGTGTAAAACTATGATGAATGATGAAAACATTCTTGAAGTACGGAATTTAAATGTCAGTTTTCAAGTTCGCGGCAGTGAAATTGAAGCAATTCATGATATTTCTTTAAATTTGAAAAAACATGAAACACTTGCGATAGTAGGTGAATCTGGTTCTGGAAAATCGGTTTTAACAAAAGCTTTTACTGGAATGCTCGAACAAAATGGTCGTATTTCTCAGGGAACTATTGATTATAAAGAAACTCGACTAAGTGATTTGAAAGTAAATAAGCAATGGGATAAAATTCGGGGAAAAGAAATCGCTACTATTTTTCAAGATCCAATGACTTCGCTAGACCCGATTCATACAATTGGTTCACAAATTTCGGAAGTTGTTGTAAAGCATCAAAAGAAAAGTAAGAAAGAAGCAAAACAAATAGCAATTGATTTGATGGAAAAAACCGGTATTCCAAATGCTGAGAAGCGTTATAATGAATATCCTTTTGAATATTCAGGTGGGATGAGACAAAGGATAGTTATAGCAATTGCGTTGGCCTGCCGTCCAGAAGTGTTGATTTGTGATGAACCAACGACTGCTTTAGATGTTACAATTCAAGCTCAGATACTTGATCTAATCAAAGAACTTCAAGCAGAATATAAATTTACAATTATTTTTATTACACATGATTTAGGAGTAGTTGCATCAATTGCAGATCGAATTGCAGTGATGTATTCTGGAAAAATTATTGAAATTGGTACCTGTGAAGAGATATTCTATGACTCACGCCATCCATATACATGGAGTTTGCTATCCTCACTGCCACAATTAGCACGAAAGGGTGAAGAACTAAAATCAATTCCAGGGACACCACCTTCTTTATATAAGAAAATAATAGGAGATGCTTTTGCACCTAGAAATCAGTTTGCTATGTCTGTTGACTTTAAAGCAGAACCACCTATGTTTAAAGTTACAGAAACTCATTATGCTAAAACTTGGTTATTAGACAAGAGAGCTCCAAAAATTGAAAGGCCTGAACTAATTCAAAATCTTCATCAACATATGCTTGAAATGACAGCTGAAGATTAATAAATAGAGGAGATTGGGGAAAATGGACAATAGCAATAGAGAAACTCTTCTTTCTATTAGGGATTTAGAGATTACATTTGGAACTGGTAATTCAAAATTTGTAGCAGTTCAAGACGTTAACTTTGATATTTTCAAAGGAGAAATCTTTTCACTTGTTGGTGAATCGGGTTCAGGTAAAACTACAATTGGACGGGCTGTTTTAGGGATTAATCCAACGAGTAATGGTCAAATTATTTTTGAGGGTAAACAAATTAATAGTAAGATTTCAGGAAAAGAAAAATTTGACATCGAACGAAAAATTCAAATGATTTTCCAAGATCCCTCTGCTTCTCTGAATGAACGTGCAACAGTTGACTATATAATTTCTGAAGGATTATATAATTACAAATTATTTAAGAATGAAGAAGATAGATTAAATAAAGTTAAAAAAATGCTTGAAGCAGTAGGCTTGCTTCCAGAGCAACTATACCGATACCCACATGAATTTTCAGGTGGTCAAAGACAGCGGATTGGAATAGCACGAGCACTGATTATGAATCCTGATTTAGTAGTTGCCGATGAACCGATTTCTGCGTTAGATATGTCAATTCGAGCACAGGTATTGAACTTACTGAAGAAGTTTCAGCGGGAACAAGGGGTAACTTTCTTGTTTGTAGCACATGATCTATCTGTTGTACGCTATATTTCTGATAGAATAGCAGTCATTAGAGCAGGGAGAATATTGGAATTGGCAGAGACCGAAGAATTATTTAATAATCCAATTCATCCTTATACCAAGTCTTTATTATCAGCTATCCCGATTCCAGATCCACAAATTGCTAAGAATCGGGGAAATATTGTGTATGATCCAAGTATCCATAACTATTCAACTGAGAAGCCTAAGTTCGAAGAAATAAAACCTGGACATTTTGTATATTGTAATGAGACTGAGGCTAAAGAGTACAAGATTAATTTTAAATAAGTAGAATTTATTGTTATAAAATGAGAAGGGGTCAGATCAAAATTTAATTTTTGTATCAGACTCTTTTTACTATTTGGAAAGTAGTGAAGATAATGCACGATAAATTATTTAAAACAGATCTAGGAGATTATAAAATAAGTGTACGCGCAGGTAAAACGATAATAGTTTTTTTGAATGGTGCAAGCGGGTTTGATACATTTGATAGTTTTGCACCTATAATTACTAAGTTACCTAAAAGTATTGGGATTCTAGCAATTGATTATCTAAATTCGGGAATGAGTTCTTTAACTAAGAAGACTTATCGGCTTGAAGAAGATATTACTAATTTGGTGGAAATTATTAAAAAGCAAAATGCACAAAAAGTTATCATCGTTGCACATAGCATGGGGGGAATACTTGCTCTGCCAATTGCGGATAGAATTAATAATTTTTCAGGCTTTATTGGACTTGAACCTACAACAAGGGAAATAATTTTTAATCCTTCTAAAGAAAAAATTTATATTGCGCAAAAAAATAAATTTGAGATCATGACTGAAGAGCAACGAATAATCAAAATGCAAAATCAAACAAAAAAGAATTTTTCAAAAGAACAAGATAAGTTATTATGGCAACATTATTATCAGAATGATCAGAGACATTCAGAAGTTAAAGATGCTCAAAAACAAAAAGAGTTAATTCAGTCAGTTGTTAATTATGATAACATCAGATTTCACAGGGCAGCACCGAGTGTTATTTTTACACAAAAATATAGAAAAGCAGAGTATGAACGTTCAGAATATATAACAGATAGGACTAAGATTATTTGTCTTGGTAATAATCATTATTTCTTCTGGGATTTCCCAGAAGAAATTGCTAAGGAAATTATCAGATTAAGCTAAAGCTAATTAAAACTTACGAGTCGCTGTTCTTCCTTTATTATTTGTATTAAGTTAGTAGTATAATTGAAAGCATAAATGTATAAAGGAAGTGCAACCAGAATGGCAAAAAGAATACATGGTTCATGTACAACAATTTTAGTTGGGAAAAAAGCATCAATTGATGGCTCGACAATTATTTCGCGAAACGATGATGGGCATGAAGCGCTTGATCCACAACGTTTTGTAGTTGTAACACCAGAAATGCAACCACGAAATTATGAATCTGTTATTAGTAAGGTCAATGTTAAATTGCCCGATAATCCACTAAGTTATACTTCTGTGCCGAATGCAATTTTGACAAATGGAATATGGCCAACAGCAGGAATTAATAGTGAAAATGTTGCAATGTCAGCAACTGAAACGATTACAACTAATCCGCGTGTTTTAGGAGCAGATCCGTTTGTTTCTGGGGGAATTGGTGAGGAAGACTTAGTAACATTAGTGTTACCTTATATTCACAGCGCTCGTGAAGGTGTTAAAAGACTAGGTGAGCTGCTCGAAGAATATGGAACATATGAACCAAACGGAATTGCCTTTTCAGATAAAGATGAAATCTGGTGGCTAGAAACAATTGGTGGACATCATTGGGCAGCTAAGCGAATTCCTGATGACGCATATGTGGTTGCACCCAATCGAATGAATATTGATGAGTTTGATTTTAATTCAGAAGAGACAATGGCATCAGTTGATTTAAAAGAAATGATTAATAAGTACCATTTAAATCCAGATTTTGACAAAGTCAATCTACGACATATTTTCGGTAGTTCATCAATTAAGGACACCGTCTATAATAATCCTCGAACATGGTATGGACAAAAATTCTTTAATCCAGATAATACAAATGATCCAATGGACCAAGACCAGCCATTCATTTGTCATGCTAACCGTAAAATTTCCATTGAAGATGTTAAGTATGTTTTGAGTTCACATTTTGAAAATACAAAATATGATGTTTATGGTTCAGGGACAGACGAGGAAAAGACGTTATTTAGACCCATTGGGATCAATCGAAATCATAATGTGCATATTTTGCAAATTAGAAATGATGTTCCTGCTGAACTAGCTGGCGTACATTGGTTAGCTTTTGGAGCAAACACCTTTAATACAGTCGTACCATTTTATGCAAAGGTTAATGATACACCTGCAAGCTTTAAAGATGCAGATGGGACATTTAATCTGAATAATATGTACTGGTTAAGTTGTACAACAGCACTTTTAGGAGATACGGATTATGATTTTTACGTGGATATGCGCAATAGTTATGAATTAGAAGCTATGAGTAATTATCATAAGATTCAAAATGATATCGATAAGAATTTCAATGATAAAGGAAATAACAGCGATAAATATCTTGAAGAAGCTAATCAAAAGTTTGCAGATGAGGCTTTAAAATTACAAACTAAGTTACTGGGTGACATGGTGATAGCAGGGTCTGAAAAAATGAAGTTACGATATAATTTGAATGATTAATTGCATATAGCAAAACTTTAAGCAGTAGCATAGTGAATGTTTAAAATTATAGTTTGCATAATACAACCTTTGAAAGAGATGATTCTTTGGGTGAACCGATTTTAATCATTATTCGTGGTAATTCTGGTTGTGGTAAAACATCTTTAGCAAAGAAAATTCAAAATTATTATGGAATCAAACGAAGTCTTCTGATTCAACAAGATATTATTCGAAGAGATATTTTGCATTCAGATGATCACGTTGGGAATATTTCAATCGAATTAATGATGAAAATGATTGAATTTGGAAAACAAAATTATGAGGTCACAATTCTTGAAGGAATTCTAAGAAAAGATGTCTATTCAGAGATGCTTAAAGAAGCAGTTAATGAATTTGAAAGAAGAGCGTTAGTCTTCTATTTAGACATATCCTTTGAACAAACCATCAAAAATAATAATAAAAAGGAAGTTCCTTTTTCAACTGAGCAACTAAAAAGTTGGTGGCGGGAAAAAGACTGTCTTAATGCTTCTGATATCATAATAAATGATAATAATGAGCAGATGATTTTAAAGCTGGCAGCTGAACTAATAACATAAAACTAACATGTTGGGTCGAGTTATAAAAGTATGCTATGATACTTTCAAATTCAGGCGAAGGTTGGTAGAAAAATGAAGCGAGCCAATATAACTTTAGATGAAATCTATAACTTGGTGCTAAATACAGCTACAAGAGAGTGGGAACGAGAGCAACTACTTAAGTGCAAATCAGAGATTGAGAACGGAACAAATAATGAACAGGCATTTTCAGAACTTGAATATCGTTTGCGACCACTTGCAGCAAGGAATAATTTGACACCCGATGTAGCAGATTTCTATGCAAAGCTTTCTGGAAAAAATCAAGAGATTGAACCTTTTGACTTGGCAAAACATTTTGAAAATGATGGGCCAGATGTTGAACGTGCAATTTTTGCAGGCGGCTGTTTTTGGTGTATGGTTGAACCATTTGAAACAAGACCAGGGATTATTGCAGTGATTTCAGGATATACTGGCGGTCAGGTTGAGAACCCAACTTATGAGATGGTCAGTCGGGGAACTTCTGGACATGTCGAGGCAGTTGAGATTATCTATGAAAAAAAACTTATTAGTTATGAAACATTACTAGAGTTGTATTGGCAATTGATTGATCCGACTGATGATGGTGGACAAATTAATGATCGTGGCGCTAATTACCAACCGATAATCTTTGTTAAAAATAAAGAACAAAGAGAAATTGCGACTGATTCAAAAAGAAAACTTGAACAATCAAGAAAATATACCAAGCCAATAATAGTACCGATTCGCAAGGCTGAAAAGTTTTGGCCTGCAGAGAATTATCATCAAGATTTTTATAAGAAAAACCGAGTACGCTATCGTCGTATCGAAAATTCCCGTAAACAATATTTGACATTCTTAAAGTTTAAAGGATGGCTCAAACGAAAATTCAATAAAAAATAATTTCTGAGGGAAAGGAAGTCTTAAACATGATTACTTATTCAAATAGCAAAGGGATAACTGCGCAACAATTGGCAGCATTGTTCACGAATTCAGGGATTCATCGACCGGTTGGAGACTTACCTAGACTGGAAAAAATGCTTAAAAATGCTTCGATTATCTGGACGGCGTGGAATGACAAGCATGAGTTAGTAGGGATTGCAAGAGCCATCACAGATTTTAGCTATGCTTGCTATCTCTCTGATTTAGCAGTTGACAAAAAATATCAAAGACAAGGAATCGGGAAGCAGTTGGTTGAGGAATTAAGAAATCAAATTGGACCTGATGTTTCCTTAGTTCTATTAGCTGCTGAATCGGCAATGAATTATTATCCTAAAATCAAATTTGAGCACATTAATAATGCATTCTTAAAGCACAGAAGAGCATTTTAATAGAATTTTGAAGGATGTGATATTTTTGACAAAGCAATGGTTTGAAGATCGAATAGGATCAGCTCTTGCAGGAACTAACCCGATGGTAATGGCCGAATTAGAGGGCGGAATAGCTGTGTTTGGAGATACACAATTTCTTGAAGGATACTCAGTGTTGTTGCCTAAGAAGGAGGTTAACGCTCTTAATGATTTAGATTTAGACGAGCGAACATTCTTTTTGAGGGACATGAGCATTCTAGGTGATGCTGTAATGCACGCAACAAATGCAGCAAGAATCAATTACGATATTTTAGGAAACACTGACAATTTTTTACATGCACATGTCTTTCCAAGATACAGTACAGAAAAATCTGAAAGATTGAAAAAGCCAGTATGGTTATATAGTGCAGATCATTGGAGTGACAAAGCTTATTCTTATGATTCTAAAAAGCATGCGCAAGTTAGAGATAAGATAACAGCGTATTTAAAAAGTTTTGAAGTTGTATAACACTACAAAAAAACACCGACAAAAAATTGTCAGTGTTTTTTTGAATTAAGATAAATTATTAGTTAATTGGTTTCCATGTCCAATTTTCAACTTCAGGTAAATCAATACCCTCATCACGAATGAATTGATGATGTTTAGCAATAATACTATCCATTTTAGCAACAAATTGTCCATATTTTTCAGAATCTGGTAGGCTCAATACAGCTGATTTAGCAAGATCAAAGCGATCCATTTGGTTAAGAACACGCATATCAAATGGTGTGGTGATATCACCATTTTCACGGTAACCGTGCACGAAGAGATTATGATTATGACGATCAAAGAATAAGTCACGAATCAATCCTTCATAACCGTGGAAAGCAAAGATTATCGGACTATCTTTGGTAAAGTATGCGTCAAATTCTGAATCGCTTAAGCCACGAGGATCTAATCTTTGGCTGCGGAGTTTTAACAAGTCAACCACATTAATAAAGCGAATCTTTAATTCAGGAATAGCTTCATGCAAAATTGAAATCGCTGCAAGACTTTCCAAATTTGGTTCGGTTCCCGCTGCAGCAATTACTAAATCAGGTGTAGCATTTTCATCAGTTGAAGCCCAGTCGATAATTTTCAATCCATTATCAACCAATTCTTTTGCTTCAGCTGCGGAGTAGAATTGTTGGCGTGGGTGTTTTGAAGAAACAATCAGGTTAATCTTTTCGCGGTCATTCAATACGTGAGCCATTACAGCCAATAAACTATTAGCATCGGCTGGTAGATATTCACGAATAAATTCCGGTTTTTTATCAGCTAAATGCCCTAAAATACCTGGGTCCTGATGCGTATAACCATTATGATCTTGCTGGAAGACTGTTGAAGATGCAATCACGTTTAGTGAAGGAATCTCACTGCGCCAAGTTTGTTCTTTGGCTTTGCGCAACCATTTGAAATGTTGTGCAAGCATGGAATCAACAACCCGCAAGAATGCTTCGTAACTAACAAACAAACCATGTCGACCTGTTAGTGCATAACCTTCTAACCAGCCTTCATCTTGATGTTCTGATAATTGTGAATCAATTACACGACCATTTGGAGCTAAGAACTGGTCAAAAGGTTCATTGATATTTTCAAGCCATTGACGATTTGTAGCTTCAAAAATTGGTGAAAGGCGGTTCGACAATGTCTCATCAGGTCCAAAAATTCTAAAGTTTTGATTTTGCGCATTTAACTTAATGATATCTCGTAGATATTTACCTAATACTGTCATATCCTGTGCGACTTTTTGTCCTTGTTTCTCAGTATCAATTGCATAGTCACGGAAGTCAGGCAGGATTAAATCTTTGATTAAGCTGCCGGGATTTGTATGAGGATTTGCCCCCATACGATGTTTTCCGGTGGGAGCAATCGCAGCAATTTCTTTCTTTAATTGCCCATTTTTTTCAAACAATTCTTCTGGATGGTAACTTTTGAGCCATGCAATTAATTTATCTGCATGCTGCATATCATTTTGATCTACAGGAATTGGAATCTGATGTGCACGGAATGATTTTTCAATTGGTTCACCATCCCATTCCTTAGGGCCAGTCCATCCCTTTGGTGCGCGGAAAATAATCATTGGCCAGCTTGGAAGTGTAGCGTCATTGTTTTCACGTGCATTTTTTTGAATTGTATGGATACTTTCGATTGCTTTGTCCAAAGCTGCCGCCATTGCAGGATGCAGTTTTGTAGGATCATCTCCTTCGACAAGGATTGGTTCCCATCCCATCCCATGGAAGTATTCTTGCAATTGTTCATTAGATTGACGCGAAAGAATTGTTGGATTTGAAATCTTAAAGCCATTCAAGTCAAGAATAGGTAAGACTGCACCATCATTGATGGGATTGATAAACTTGTTAGATTGCCAAGATGTTGCAAGTGGCCCTGTCTCAGCCTCACCATCACCAACAACTGCAGCAACGATCAAGTCGGGATTATCAAAAATAGCACCAACTGAGTGAGATAGCGAATACCCTAATTCTCCGCCTTCATGAATTGAACCTGGAGTCTCTGGTGCCGCATGTGAAGCAACCCCACCAGGAAATGAAAATTGTTTGAAGAGTTTCTTCATTCCAGCAGCATCCTGTGTGATTTGTGGGTAAGTTTCTGTATAGCTGCCATCCAAATAGGCATTTGAAACCATGACTTGACCGCCATGTCCAGGACCCTCAACGTAAAACATGTTTAAATCATATTTATTGATGACACGATTTAAGTGGGCATAGATGAAGTTTTGCCCAGCAATCGTACCCCAGTGTCCAATGGGTTTTACCTTTACATCGTCAGCGGTTAACGGACGATCGAGTAAAGGATTGCCTTTTAAGTACAATTGACCAACAGAGACATAATTAGCAGCACGCCAAAAGGCATCAACCAATTTCAAATATTCAGGTGATGAGTAATCTTGAGTCATTATATAGCTACCTCCTTGAGATTGTAGTTAATCATCTTGTTCATATGTTTATAATAACTTAAATCAATTTAAAGTTCAACTTAATTATATATTGGAACGTACCAATACATAATATTAATGAGAAATTAAATTTTTTCTACGAATTATATTGACAAGACACCTATAAACAAGACATAATTACTTTTATGTTAGGGGTGTCTTTACATCTATTTATAATAGGGGAGAGTTAAGGATGTTAAAAAAAGGAAATGAGACTAATAAATTATTATTGACTACTGGAATGGCATGGTTATTTGATGCAATGGATGTTGGAATGCTTTCTTTCATCATAGCAGCATTAAAATCAGAATGGAATTTGAACGAAGCGCAAATGGGTTGGATTGGAAGTGTTAGTTCCATCGGAATGGCGATGGGCGCAATTCTTTTTGGTATATTAGCTGATCGTTTTGGAAGAAAAGATATCTTAATAATAACACTGTTATTGTTTTCGATAGCTACGGGGATTTCTGCATTTACAACCACTTATATTCTTTTTTTGATTCTTCGCTTTTTTGTTGGTGCGGGACTGGGTGGGGAACTTCCCGTTGCTTCGACCTTAGTTTCTGAAAATGTCCCAGCTAAGTCTAGAGGGAGAATTGTTGTTTTATTAGAAAGCTTTTGGGCTGGTGGTTGGATTATTGCGGCAATTATTTCATACTTTATTGTTCCTTCTTGGGGTTGGAGAACCGCACTCTTAATTTCTGCATTACCGGCGTTTTATGCGCTGTATTTGAGGTATGGGTTAAAGGAAAGTACGATTGCTTGGAATGAAAAATCGATAAAGAGGCCGTCGTTAAAAGAAAATTTACTTAATTTGTGGAATTCTCGTTATTATAAGACAACAATTATGCTCTGGATTGTATGGTTTATGGTTGTTTTTTCTTATTATGGAATATTTTTGTGGTTACCAAGTGTAGTTATATTGAAAGGATATGGGTTAATGCATAGTTTTGGATATACATTAATTATGACATTAGCTCAGCTACCAGGATATTTTGTTGCAGCTTGGTTGATTGAAAAGTGGGGGCGTAAATGGGTCTTAACAACTTTTCTGATCGGTACAGCAATTAGCGCATTAGGATTTGGGAGTGCCTCAAACTTATTTTCACTATTATCTTTTGGAATATTGTTGTCCTTTTTTAATCTTGGAGCTTGGGGAGCATTATATGCGTACTCACCAGAACAATATCCTACAAAAATACGTGCTTCTGGTACAGGAATTGCAGCAGGTGTCGGAAGATTAGGTGGAATTTTAGGACCGTTAATGGTTGGTGAAATGTTAACTAGACAATATTCATTTACGATTATTTTTACTATCTTTTGTGTAGCAATAATGGTTGCTGTTTTAGCAATTATAATATTGGGTAAGGAGACAAAGGGGACTAAATTAGAGTGAAGTTAATTGATTTTATAGTTAGTGATAAAATCAGGAATAAAAAGTCATCTATTATGTATGTCACTAATAGTAGATGTAGTAGAATTTTTAATGTATATGAATTGTAAAGTAAAAAAGAAGGCAGTACAAAGTCGGGGAAATTTGAGTGCTAATTTGATATTTGATATGAGTAATTTGAAGTTGGCGGAGAATTTTGACTTATGGAACGCATTTATACGGAATAAATAGAGGGTCTGTGCCATAAGTCCTTCAAAATAGAAGAGATTAGTGAAAATCGTTCCTTGATTTTCACTAATCTCTTCTTTGGGTTTATAAAACAGTTATGATTGGTGCCCTTCGCTACCAATTTTCTAATATTCATTGCCATCAAGGCAATTCCAGCTTCTCTTTTTACCTTTTCAAGACCTCTAACAGAA
>NZ_VJYB01000020.1 GCF_030400225.1 Lactobacillus sp. UCMA15818
TAATGAATTTTCACCATTTAAATATTCTTTAACAACTTTCAGCTTAAAACTGTAGGTATAATTACGTGTCAAAAAAGCACCTCCAAAACTTGATTTACACGTCCAAGTTTTGTAAGGCACTTCACTTATGGCACACTCCCTTGATCAAAATCAGCGCTGAGTTCTGAACTTCGCCAATCAATTGGTTAAAGTTCACAAATTAGCAACTTGTCAGTAACTCTGTTGTTCATTCCAAGTTAGTTGATTAGCGAAAATTACTAACTCATCTAAGACTTGCTGATAGTTTTGTCGATTATCAACCTCAGTTTTATATTGCAGGTTGTCATGTAAAGACTGTTTTAGTCGCTGAGTTGACACAATATTAATCTCTTTCATCAATACAGTGCCAAAAAATGGAACTACTCGTTGTCAATTAGACAGTCAAAACAATTAAAATACTATAGGCACTTTCTTGAACAGCATGATTTTGATATTCTATAGATAAATGAAAGGAAGACAAAAATTTATTTGTTTAGATGGATTTTTGCATAGAATTGAAGAGATATTTAATACCCAGATTGTAAAATTAAGTTAGAAATAAAAAAGCCATTTGTGATGTGACCCCCCAAGGCTGGACACTAAATCCAACCTTTATTTGAGTTAGCTGGATCAATTTGGTTTTTTGTGCATAAGTAGATGGTACATAGTTTATTGTGCTGCCCATACCGCTCTTCTTTAATGAAGGTTGAATTTCTCATAAACTTCTCTGATGCTAGTATGAATTCATGGACACGATCTGGTAGAATTTTAAATCTGAATTGATACAGCATAATCCATTAGATGAATTGGACTTATGACTACTAGGATATAGGTTACATAATAATGCTATTTGCTTAATGGCGTAATTACAGTTATAATTACATAAAGGAGATGATTATTATGACTGTAAAAACTCGAAAACAAGGTAATTCAATAATGGTTACAATCCCTGCAGAATTTAATATTGGAGT
This sequence comes from Lactobacillus sp. UCMA15818, assembly GCF_030400225.1. Lineage (GTDB taxonomy): Bacteria > Bacillota > Bacilli > Lactobacillales > Lactobacillaceae > Liquorilactobacillus. Next base: position 990 of record NZ_VJYB01000020.1, read on the forward strand.
CAATGCTGAATATGAGCCAATAATTGATGAGAATGGAGTTATAAGTTTTATGCCAGTACGAAGTAATTTATTTAAACAAAATCCGGACTATGACTTGCGGAAAGCAATTAATGATGAAAAGATCCCTGATAATGGAAAATTAGTTGGAAAAGAGGACTTCTGGCATGAATAAAGACATGCCAAAACAAGGTGATTTAATTTGGATCAATAGTGAGCCACATGCAGGGCATGAGTATGGAGCTCATGATGTAAGTGCCAGCAATACGTTTCGTCCCATGTTAGTAATGAGCGATCTTGCTTATAATCAACGAACGGGAATGATCGTTGGATTTCCAATAGCTCATACTACACATATAAGCAAACCTTTTCAGCTTGAACTTTCAGGCCATAAGATTAGTGGTCATGTTATTTTGACAGGGCTTTTAGGCTATGATTATCTAGCACGAGCGGGAAAAACTATAGATCATGTTAGCGCAAAAGAACTTCTTCAAGCTAAAAGAGCTGTTAAGGATATATTTGGATTTCTAGATTAGTACATATAAATGTGTGTGCTAATTTTTTTGCATCTTAAGGGTGACTGCCATAAGTCCTAAGTAAAAGAGGAACTGAGTCGTAAGTTATATTTGACTCAGTTTTTTTGTGTGCACTTGAATTACTGGATTTACAGCTCGTCACAGTAATAATTTTTATGCGCAATCTATAACACGATATTTGCCTTGTGGACAACGTAACATGTTATGCAATATGAAACAAAATACATGATAGTCAATCCCGTGCCAAGCATACTTCAAACTATATAATTAAGCGATTACACGAAGTATAGTAAAACTGTAAAGAAATACTCGAGGATTTCTGAAGCATAATAATAACAAATTGAAAAATAAGAGTATCAGACAAGTAGCCGCTGCATGCTTTGTTTCAACGACTACATTTTTAAGATTTGTGCGCAAAATAGGATTTTCTGATTATAGTGAATTCAGTACAGTAATTAAATATACTGTTTTGAATAGTACTGAGAAAAGTGAAACAGCTGTAAATTTTGTTGAGAAACAAGAACAATATCGAAATGAATATTTGAAAAATATTGAAGAAACCGTCCGCGTATTGGACAATCGAAAATTATTGGAAATTTGTCAACAACTAGATAAGCAGCCCAAAATCTATTTTTATGCTAAAGGATTTAGTAAATATGCTGCAGAGTATGTAGAATATTTATATACATTAAATAACTTTATTATTATTTTTCCCAAGAACTATGAGCAGCGAAAGCTGGCTTATCGAAATATTAGTAAGAATGATATTATCTTTGTTTTTGATTATGCTGGCGAAGATAGCGAACTTATCCAAATTATTCAGCGCTTAAAGAGTAGTACGCAATATGCTTCATTAGTTTCGATTACAGGAGCTAATAATAATACTATTCAAAATATGAGTGACGAGAACTTATATATATTTACTGATGAGCTAAAAATAGATACTGTTGATATGACATCACATGTCTCGCTGATTGCTATTATGGAATTATTATTGTATCAATATTTTGAATATAAGAAAGATAAATTAGGTAAGTAATGGGGAAAAAACTTAATGCAGGTCGTTTTGAATTAAGAGCTACTGGCTGACATTTCTTTGAAATATTATGCATTTAGTTCAAGTTTCCTTTTTAATAAAGATGAATATCTAAGAGGACGGAAATAATTAAATTTGTTAATCGCTTTTTATTTTGTACATCAGCAACCATTGCATTATAATGATGGTGCTAAATAAACTAGGGATAAGTTATGGAGAAAGAGGGCCTGAATTATGCATATTGAATTTCCAAATCTGTCAAGAGACAAGCCAGTGATTGGTAAAGGAACGCAATTAAAACGGACTAAGTTGGGGCAATGGGTTGAATTAGGAGAAAATAATCTGATCGACAATTGTGTAGTTGGTGACTATAACTACACAGGACAATATTGCTTCATGCAAAATAGCGATTTGAAGAAGTTTATTAGCATTGCTGCTCAAGTTCGGATTGGGCCAACTAATCATCCATATGACCGTGTCTCACAGCATATTTTTTCATATAACGGTGCTTCATATGGTTTTGCTCAAAAAGACACTGAGTTCATAGAAAAGCGGCGACAGATAAGAACAACAATTGGAAATGATGTTTGGATTGGACATGGTGCAATTATTCAGTCGGGTTTAACCGTTGGGGATGGCGCGGTAATTGGATCAGGGGCTGTGGTAACACATGATGTTGCACCATATACAATTGTCGGTGGTGTGGCAGCAAAAGTGATTAAAGAGCGTTTTCCAGATGAAATTAAAAATGATTTAGAAAGAATTGCCTGGTGGGATTGGTCGCGGGGAAAGTTAGAAAAATATTATTTGGATTTCAGGTTGCCAGTTGCGGAATTCGTAAAAAAACATGTAAATGATTGAATCCGTATGTATTTTTTGAAATAACAAGTTATTTAATCTTTAAAGTGTAGTTGCAGTGTACAGGACAGAAATGTCCTTTTTTTTGAAAAATTAGCAAGTATGACATAGGTTAATAATGGAGCTGGATCAAAATTTAATCTTTGACCCAGCTCCAGAGAGTTATATATGAATAGAGATTCAATTAGAGGTACTCAGAAATCGTGTTAAAGATTTGCAAAATTTGAATGGTCGCTAGAAATTGTGAACATAATAGCTCTTGATTAACATTACTAATAATTAATTGCGGGTTTACTAAGTGATTATTCGACTGAAATCAGTTCATAAGCATCTCTAGCAATCATGAGTTCCTCATCTGTTGGAATTACCAACAAGCGTGCTTGACTATCTCTGGTTGCAAAATCAAAAGACTGACTATGAGATTGATTTTGCACTGACTGAAATTTAATTCCTAAGCAATTTAGATGTTCACTAATCAGTTCACGCAAGTGATTATCATTTTCACCAATTCCACCGGTAAAAACTAAAGCATCAGCCCCGCCTAATTCCAACCAGTATGAACCAATATAATCACAAATTCGTTTTACAAACATTTTAATTGCTAGTGCGGCTTGCGGATTGCTTGTTGCTTCGCGTTCAATTTTGCGCATATCCCGACTGACCTCTGAGACTCCAAGCAATCCGGAATGCTGATTTAAGATTCTCATGCATTCATCCATATTTGAAAAGGCGTGATGTTTCAATAAATAGACTAAGGCTGACGGATCAATATCACCGCTGCGAGTGCTCATCATCAGTCCTGTTAATGGAGAAAAACCCATTGAGGTGTCATAACTTTTACCGTCTTTAATCGCGGTTACTGAAGCTCCGGAACCTAAATGTAATGTAATTAATTTTAACTCATTTAATGGTAGCTTCAACATCTTAGCAGCTTGCTGGGCAACAAAGCGGTGACTGGTACCATGTGCCCCGTATTTTCTAACCTTGTATTTTCGATAATATTCAAGTGGTAATGCGTATAAAAAGTTTTCTGGAGGAAGATCAGTATGAAAAGAAGTATCAAAAACCGCAATTTGAGGACACTCTGGTAATAATTGCTGTGCATCCAAAATCCCAGCTATATTTGCTGGATTATGCAATGGTGCTAGTTCATTAATACTTTCCAATTTTTGCATCATTTCTGGTGTAATTTCTGTCGAATGCTGAAAAAGTTCTCCACCTGAAACAATTCGGTGGCCAATCGCTGCAATTTCTTGCGGATCGGTAATAATTTGGTATTTTTGCAATAATTTTAGAGCGAGTTCAACTGGTGTGATCTCTTTGCTATAATGTTGTGCAACTAGTTCATGATTGGGTAGTGTGAGGGTTACTAATTGGTCGTCTGAGTAATCCACCATAATCTTTGCTAGACGATGCTCTGTTGGCATTGCAAACAAACTAATTTTTAACGATGAACTGCCAGAATTAATCGATAATACTTTTTTCATCAATAAAATCTCCCTTTATACATGTGATTATATTCACATAAAATAGTAACACTATAATTTTTTTTGTCAATTGTTTGTTTTTTACTACTATGTAAAAGCCTAACTGTAGCAAAATAAGAGTAAATAAATTGATTTTTATTTTATTAATCAAAAGTATTGTAATTCACAATCAAAAGGGATAATATATGGTTGTACCCAAAATAGTGATTTATTTCACAATTAATTAAAGCAAAAATTAGGTTTAGGGAGGATTATCATATGACGGTTACTAAAAAGGTTAGAAAAGTGCTTTCCCCTGAAGAAAAGGCGAAACAATATAAGCAAGCTGAGAGTTATACAGACAGCTTAGTTGAAAAAGCTTTGGTTGCTGAGAAGTCCTATGCTTCTTATACTCAGGCAGAAGTTGATAAAATAGTTGCGGCTGCAGCTCTAGCAGGTTCTGAGGCAGCATTGTTGCTTGCACATGAAGCAGTTGATGAAACTCAACGTGGTGTTGTTGAGGATAAAGATACAAAAAATCGTTTTGCAACAGAAAATGTATATAATCTGATTAAGGATGAAAAGACAGTAGGAATTATTGGTGAGGATAAGGTTGCTGGACAAGTTAAAATTGCAGCTCCATTGGGAGTTTTAGCTGGAATTGTTCCAACTACTAATCCGACATCAACAGCAATGTTCAAAACTTTGTTAGCGCTTAAGACACGAAATGCAATTATTTTTGCTTTCCATCCACAAGCACAAAAATGTTCTGCTCATGCAGCAAAGATCCTGTATGATGCTGCAATTGCTGCGGGTGCTCCGAAAAATATCGTTCAGTGGGTTGAAGTCCCAAGTTTAGACAATACAACAGCCTTGATTCGCAATCCAAAAATTGCTTCGATTTTAGCTACTGGTGGTCCGGGAATGGTCAATGCAGCACTAAAATCTGGAAATCCTTCAATGGGTGTTGGTGCAGGAAATGGTGCAATTTTTGTCGATCATACAGCTGACTTAGACCGAGCAGTTGAAGATTTACTTTTATCGAAGAGATTTGATAACGGAATGATTTGTGCAACCGAGAATTCTGTGATTGTAGAAGCACCAGTTTATAACGACTGGTTGAAAAAAATTCAGAATAAAGGGGCATATATTGTTCCTAAGAAAGATTATCAAAAAATTGCTGATTTTGTTTTCAACGACCAACATGGTGTCAATGGACCAGTTGCCGGTAAACCAGCCAGCTGGATTGCTGATCAGGCAGGTGTTGATTTACCAGCGGATAAAGATGTTATGTTGTTTGAGCTCGATTCGAAAGACATTGGTGAGAAACTTTCTTCTGAAAAGCTTTCACCATTACTGTCAGTTTATAAAGCTCAAGATCGTCAAGATGGAATCAAAATTGTCAGCAAACTGCTCAACTATCAAGGTGCCGGTCATAACGCAGCTATTCAAATTGGTTCACAGTCAGATCCATTTATCAATGATTATGCAGATCAGACTAAGGCTGCGCGAATCTTGGTCAATCAACCAGATTCACTTGGCGGAATAGGTGATGTTTATTCTGATGCATTACGTCCAAGTATGACGCTCGGAACCGGATCATGGGGGAAAAATTCATTGTCACATAATTTATCAACCAACGATTTATTAAATGTAAAGACTGTTGCTAAGCGTCGAAACCGGCCACAATGGGTTCGTTTACCAGAAAAAATTTATTATGAGAAAAATGCAGTTTCCTATCTGCAAGATCAAATCGAACATATTGACCGTGCATTTGTTGTTGCGGATCCTGGAATGGTTAAATTTGGTTTTGTTGATAAACTTTATGATCAATTGGCTCTGCGCGAAGAACCAGTTAAGACTTCGATTTACGGTACAGTTCAACCTGATCCAACATTGGGTCAAACAATCGAAATTGCAAGACAGATGGCTCAATTCCAACCAGATACTATCATTGCTATTGGTGGTGGATCGGCTTTGGATGCTGCTAAGATTGCACGGTTCATTTATGAGTATTCTCTCGACCAACCAGCTGGATTCTTGGAAAGCTACGAACAAGTTAGTGAACTCTTCACGCGTTTGCAACAGAAGTTCATTGATATTCGGAAACGAATTGTTAAGTTCCATCATCAGTTAAATACTAAGCTAGTAGCGGTTCCAACTACTTCTGGTACAGGATCTGAAGTGACACCATATGCGGTTATTACTGATGATAATACGCATGTTAAATATCCATTAACAGACTATGAATTGACACCACAAATTGCGATTGTTGATCCTGAATTTGTTATGACGGTGCCAAAACGTACAGTTGCTTGGTCAGGTCTCGATAGTCTATCACATGCACTTGAATCTTACGTTTCGGTGATGGCTTCTGACTTTACCCGTCCATGGGCATTGCAAGCAATTAAGTTAGTCTTTGAAAATTTGGCTGAATCGTATAAATTTGATGCAAAGCATCCAACACGTGAAGGTGAAAAAGCTCGTGAGAACATGCATTACGCTGCTTGCTTAGCCGGAATGTCATTTGCGAATGCGTTCTTGGGTATCAATCACTCAGTAGCACATAAAACTGGTGGTGAATTTGGTTTACCTCATGGCTTGGCAATTTCTATTGCAATGCAGCATGTCATCCGCTTCAATGGTGTCGCTGGTAAGGTTAAACGGACACCTTTCCCTCGTTATGAAGTGTATAGTGGGCAAAAAGATTATGCTGATATCGCACGTTTTATCGGTCTTCAAGGTAAAGATGATGCTGAATTAGTTGAAAAGCTCTGCCAAAAGATTGAAGAATTAATGACAGCAGTCGAAGTAACACCAAAATTATCGGCCAACGGTGTTACTAAGGAACACTTTGAGGCATCACTAGATAAATTAGTGGATTTGGTTTATAACGACCAATGTACACCAGCTAATCCGCGCCAACCTAGCTTGGCTGAAATTCGTCAGGTGTTGATTGATCAATTCTAGATTTTTGTTAACTGATTTAAAGTGGGCAAAAAAAGTTAATACTAAATGTAGGATGCTTATCAGTTTTACTGATTGAATTAGGAGCTCTCTTCGGAGGGCTTTTTTGTTTATGGGCAAAAAGATTAATAGATTGTTTTGAGCTTTTATTAAGTAATTCTGCAAATAATTAAGAAAGTATTTTATATTTAAATGAAAGTTAAATTTGTATAAGAATATTTATAATATTTGTCATGCAAACTTCAAATATCTTTGATAAATTAAATTATTGAGAGGGGTGAAGTGGTTATGGAAAAACGCAAAGAATTATTTCCTAAAAAACGCATGAGAGTTGATTTTTGGCTGATTGTTATATTGGTATTGGCTGCTTTTTTATATGGGTGGAATATCTGGAAAGCAGGTAGTGCAAATTCGTTTTATACATCTGCAATTATTAGTATGTCAGAAAGCTGGAAGAATTTTTGGTATGCAAGTTTTGATCCAGCTGGTTTTATTACAGTCGATAAGCCTCCAGTAGCATTGTGGTTTATGGTGATTTTTGTAAAAATTTTTGGATTGCATGGCTGGAGCATAGTTATTTCTTCAGTATTGTTTAGTTTAGGATCGATTTTCTTGATCTATAAAATGGTAAAGCCTTATTTTGGTGTTTTAGCTGCTAGAATAGCTGCACTTTTGATGACATTAACTCCAATTGTTGTGGCTGATGCAAGAACAAATAATATGGATGCAACATTGGTATTTTTTTTGTTGCTTGCATGCTTTGTTTTACAAAAAGCAGTTAATAAACATAGTATCTGGTTAGTAGCTTTAGCCTTTGCTCTCGTTGGAATTTCTTTTAATATCAAGATGTTGCAAGCATTTATGATTCTTCCAGCGATGTACATTTTTTATTGGATTGCAAGTAAGGACAGCTGGAAAAAAATTTTATGTGGGAGTGTTGTTGGTACAGTTGCTTTAATAATTTTTACCTTATCATGGCCTTTAGCAGTTGATTCGGTAAGTAAAGAAAACCGTCCCTATATAGGTTCTTCAACCAACAATTCGGTGTTGAACCTAGCCTTTGGTTATAATGGAACACAAAGATTATTAGGACAAACAACGGGAACTGGCGGCACATTTACTGGCATGGAAAACAACAAAAAGAGTACAAAGACGGGTACAGGAAATGGCAATAAGACCGGTGGGAAAACGCCCAGCATGACGAAGGGGAAAGTTACAGGTGGTGGAAATACCGGTGGTAATAGTATTTTTAATGTTGGAACTGCTGGAGTGACACGTCTTTTTCAAACGGCACTCGGACAACAAATCAGTTGGTATCTTCCCCTTGCATTATTCGGGTTAATAATTGCTTATCTTGCAGCATACGATACCAGGAGAAAATGGTGGCAGGTCAATCGCAGGCAGGAGCAGTTAATCTACTGGGCTGGATGGCTCGTTCCAGTAGCTGGATTCTTTAGCGTTGCCAGCTTTTTCCATCCATACTATACAATAATGCTGGCACCCCCAGTTGTGGTACTTGCCGCAGTTGGAATCTCATCATTCATTGAGTCGTTGAACACAATTCCAAACAAGAGAGATTGCTGGATTAGAGGAATTATGGGGCTAGCAATTACCACAAATGGTTTGCTGCAAGCATTCTTTGTTTGGGAATATTCCAGCTTGTTTGGGATTATTGTTGCTGCAGTTTCAATCATAATGAGTGGTTTCATCATCTTTAGTCGTTCAAGGATTAAACTGTTCACAATAATCGGGTTGCTTGGATTAATCTGCTTACCAGCTTTTTGGTCGTTTACGCCGACAATTGCGGCAGAATCGGCAGCAATTCCAACATCAGGGCCTAGCTTGCTTAGTGGAAATAGTCAAAGCTTGGGTTCAGTAGGGAGCAGTTCTGTAAATACCAAATTAATAAGTTATCTTAAAAAGCATAATGGTTCAAAAGCTAAATATCTTTTTGCAACTACTGATTCAAATACAGCAGCACCTTACATTATTAAGACCAAAAAAGCAGTAATGACAATTGGTGGATATAATGGGACTGATAATGCAATAACACTTAAACAGTTCAAAAAGTTAGTTAAGAAAGGTGAAATCAAGTATTTCTATATATCTAGTCATACTAGTAACAATGCGATTATACGCTGGGTAAAGAAATATGGTAAAAAGATTAGTGCAAGCACCTATGGAGGAAATTCTTCAAGTACAACACCATCTGGTATGAGTAAGAAGGGTGGTCGTGGGCCACAACAATCCGCAAAAGGTGGACCAGGTGGCAAGAAGAATATGGCGAAATTCCAAGGAAAGAAGCCAAAGAAGATGGGCAAAATGGGTAAAATGGTTAAAAATAAGAAGAATAAGAAAAGTAATACTGCTGGGAAAATGAGTGGTGGTATGGGTCAACAGCAATCAAGTGTTCTTTATGAACTTGACTAAAAAGAAGGTGATGTCATGTCTGAACCATTATTAACAATAGTAGTTCCATGTTATAACGAAGAGGAAGTGTTGACAGAAAGCTCGCAGCAATTGGATAAAGTCCTGGTTGAGTTGATTAATCAGCAACAAGTTAGTTCAAAAAGTAAATTATTATTTGTGAACGATGGCAGCACGGATGATACATGGAAGATTATAAAGGAACTTCAAAAAGCAAAGTCTGAATTTGAAGGAATAAGTTTCAGTCGTAATTTTGGACATCAAAATGCTTTAATTGCGGGTATGGCAACGGTAAATAAGTACTCTGATATTATTATAACTATTGATGCAGACTTACAAGATGATATTGCCTGTATTGCTGAAATGGTTGAGAAATATCGAGCAGAAAATGATATTGTCTATGCTGTGCGCAATGATCGCAAATCCGATACGATTTTCAAAAGACAATCTGCCGAACTTTTTTATTGGCTGATGAAAAAAATGGGTGTGAATCTGGTACCTAATCATTCTGATTATAGGTTATTGTCAAAACGAGCTGTGTCCACGTTACTCCAGTATCATGAGGAGAATCTTTTTCTTAGAGCCATTGTACCAACATTGGGTTATAAGTCTGACATAGTTTATTACAAAAGAAAAGAGCGTTTTGCGGGTACTAGCCACTATCCATTGAAGAAAATGATTAACTTTGCGCTTGATGGAATAACTTCATTCACAATCTCACCTATCAGAATAATTATGTATTTGGGATTATTGATAATGTTGGTAAGCGGTCTGGGACTTTGTGCTTTGGTTGGAACGTATTTTTATTTGCACACGGTATCTGGATGGACCTCGATAATGGTCTCAATCTTCTTTTTCTCCGGGTTCCAACTTGTAACAATATGTATTGTTGGAACGTATGTGGGGAAAACATATATTGAAACAAAGCATAGGCCACAATATATTATTGAAGAACAAACATTTTCAGCTACTCAACTTGCTAGTGAACAAAGGGGTGATGCATTGAGGGAAAAACAAATGTAAAAAAGTAAGGGCGACATAAGTCAATAAAATTTAAGTGATTTTGACTTATGGAACATATTTATACGAAACTAAAAGAGGGGCAAGGTCAAGACTTAATTTTTGACCTTACTCCTCTTTGTGCTGTGTTCCATTCCAATTTCAATTTTTTTTACCGCAATCTTTATTTACCAATTAAAATATTTTGACATCTGAACTTTGTAGAAGCTCCTCAGTAATATCAGCACGTGTAAGCATGGTATCATCATAAGCCATAAAGTAATAACTTAAACTATCTAAATCCATAACTGCTTTATATTGTGTGTAGTCTGAAACATTCTTTGCTGTTATCTTAACTCCCTTTGGAATATCAACTGCGTTTAAGATGTGCAGTACTGCATTGACACCATTCTTAATACCTTTTGTCGCTGCAGAATACTGACGTAGAAATGCTGCTCTGACAAATCTTGATGCTGATGTATAGTCGCCTGGTAGACCAAGTGCACCAGATCCTGGACCATCTGGAACAGTGGTGTAGTCACCATATTGTTTTGCTGCAAATTCTGTAGGCTGCAAATTTGTATAATGATTCAAGTTATCCAAATGCCATGAGAATTCTGGTGAATTAGTCATAACACCAACTTGATTATGATAAAAATTAGAGCCAGTCTTCGTGATTTCTAGAACACCAGTATTTCCAGTCTTATCTGCAACTATCCAGTGGAGTGGGACATTAACCTGGAGCAATGGATTTATGACATCCACCACATTGATTTTTTGACAACGCTGTTCAAATTCTGCAACTGATGAGATATTTCCTAAAGCCCATGACACCATGTCGGTTGATGATATATTTAATGCATCTTTCTTTGCTTCTGAGCTATATTTTGCATTTTTTTCGAAATATAACGAAGATATTGAAAAGCCGTGTTCATTAAAACCATCTGCAAAGATAAATCCGTTGATGTCTTTACCTGCTCCGATGAAACCATATTTGTTTGTAAATTCTGTCCCTGGTATTAAGGATTCAAACTTGTGATTACGTGGTACATAGATTGGTCGTGCATCTAGTTCAAAAGAAAAATCCATTGTTCTAGCTGAAAAATGAAGATTGTCCTCTGTCAAAAAAGTTATTGCTGTACACATATGCTCCCGCCCTTTCACTGATTAAATAATTATTGATCCAACTCGATAGTAGAACTATTTTGTAGATATAGCAAGGAACAGGCAGTGCGTAAAGTTACAATACTGGCATATCGACTTGCCAAATTCATAATTACCTCTTTATTTTCAGAAAAAAACACCGATTGAGCTTTATAGGTGTTTTTAGATAAAGAGGAGTGTTTATTAGATGAAAATGAAGAAAAGTTTAGGAAAATTTGTCTGGAATTTATTAGTATGGTTCACTGTTATTACTGCTTTTTTGGTACTGTTTTTCTCTTATATTTCGACGAAAACAATGCTGACTACACGTAATGAGAACAGTCAAAAGGGCGCTGTTAATACACTAGTTACTAGTAATAATGATCTACATACTTCAACGAACCAAGAATTAAATAAATTAGCAACATCATCCATTTTTGCAAAATCAGATTATAATTCTAAAGCAATCCGTTATGCGCTAAGAATGGTAAAAAGAGGTAACACTGAAATGGAACAAATTGAATTTGGATCTACTAAAGGAGAAATGATTACCTTTGCTGAATTGCCAGCAGGTTTCAATCCGCGTGAACGTCCTTGGTATAAGGGAGCAATCAAAAACGATGGGAAGGTATTTTGGACAAGTCCATATAAAGATGCTGGAACCGGGAAAATGCTAACTACAGCTGCAATTGCAGTGAAGGATAGTCAAGGGAAAACAATTGGTGTTTTAGGAATTGACTTATCGTATAATGGGATTCAAAAAACCATTTCTGGGCTAAATATTGGCCGAACAGGCAGTGTAACTCTCGTGTCTAATAATGGAACAGTTATTGCTTCAAAAGGCAAGTCAAAAAAATATACTTTTGCTAGTGGTAAAGACATTGCAGGCAACTCTGTCTTCAAAGCACTCACAGCTGCAAAACAAAAACAAGGAATTTTAAAAGTTAAAAATAGCAGTACCGATCAAATTTTGTATAACAAAAAAGGAAACGAATGGTCTTTTTCTGTTGTAGACCAAAATGACTTAAACACCGAACTAGATGCTTTGCTAATAATTTCGATTACTATCATGTTGGTATTAGTCGTTATCGTATCATTTTATGCATTGTATGCTTCAAAATTCATTAAAGAAACAGTTTCCATATATATTCAGCATTTCGAGGCTGCAAGCAATGGGAAATTCAAGAAGATAAGTACTCCTAGTGTGAATAAGAACTTATTTAGAGTTATCTTTCAGCCAAAAGAATTGGGACGCAGACTCAGCAAACCAGATGAAACAGGGCATGAATTTAATCAAATTGCCTTTCATTACAATAAAATGGTTGATGCTGTGGGTAAAGTAATTGGTAGTGTACAAGAAGAAAGTGTAACAGTTGCAAATAAGTCAAATTCATTATTAGACTTATCACAACAAACAAACAAAGCAACGGAGGAAGTCGCACAGGCAATTACAGGAGTTGCCGAAGTAACTACTTCCCAGGCACAAGAAACTTCAGACAGTGTAGGACAATTAGAAAAATTGACTACTATTATCAATAATTTAGGAAATAAGATTACACGCATGATGAAACAATCACAGAATTCAGGTGAAATGAATCAGGAAAATCTTAAAATCACTAATCATGTTGCAGATAACTGGGAAAGTGAATTATCTAAAACAAAGGAATTAGGAGAAAGCATCAAAGCTTTGAACAAGCAAGTTCAGAGTATCAACAAAATTGTAACTGTCATCAGTGGTATTTCACAACAGACTAACTTGTTGGCTTTAAATGCTTCAATTGAAGCCGCAAGTGCAGGTGAAGCTGGAAAAGGGTTTGCTGTGGTTGCAACGGAAATCCGAAAACTATCTGATCAGAGTAAAACATCAACCAAGGAAATTATTGAAATTTTGGGAAAAATCCGAAATGATGCTGATGAAATTGCCAATAAAATGAATATTTCGATTGAAGGCGGAGAAAAGCAAACTCAATTAATTGAACATGCTATTACCTCTTCAAAAAATGTTTTTGATGTGAACCAAGAGCTAATTCTTGGGATCCAAGAAATCGAAGAAGCCAGTCAAAAAATTGAAAAGATTCAAAACAAGGTGCAGGCAAGTTTGGAGAATATTGCTGCTTCTACAGAAGAAAATTCAGCTGGTACAGAAGAAGTTTCAGCAAATTCAGAGGAAGTTCAGGCATCAATGGAAGAATTTACTAATCATGTAGCTAAGCTGCAAGCTTCTTCTAGCACATTAAAAGAAGCCGTTGGAACCTTCAAATTTGAAAATTGATTATAATTATTTCGCATTACAAGTGTACAAGATGTAAATCTTAGAAAGGTGAACTAAGCTAGAAGTACTGAATTATTAATTTTTTCGAGAACAGGAGCTAGGTCAAAAGTTAAATTTTGATCTAGCTCCTGTTCTCCGTTTAGTAAAGCTTCTAATTTTTATTTTTGAATCTTTGAACTAGTGATTGAGGATTAGTTTAATTAAAACCAGAGATAATTGCTGCAATAAAGTATTGAATTTTAATATAACTAAAAAGGAAGCAAACAATATTACTAAGGTCATAGACGGGGGCTGAGTCAAAAGTTAAATTTTGATTCAGTTTCTCTATTTATTCCGTATAAACGTGTTTCATAAGTCAAAACTCTCCGTCTAGCTTCGAATTACTCATAGCAAAGTACTCACGATGTTCGTAATTTCGAGTTAATACTCAAATTTTCCCGACTTATGGCACACTCCCGTATCAGGATATTGGTTAACTATTACTTGCATTTAATAAGATAAGCTGTAATATATATGTATTAACTAACATATGTTTAATTAAACATATGAAAAGAGGAAGAATCTTGAACTATTGGCTATTAACTTTAACCTTTATCAGTGTTAACTTAGATTTTTTTTTCATGCTTATTTTTTTACTGAAGAAGAATAGACTATTACGTGTCATGTTAGGATACTTACTAGGAAATCTGATTTTGTTAATTGCTAGCTATGTACTTGGGAGGGCGTTAGCAGTTTTTTTACCAGAGTGGGTATTAGGAATATTAGGAATTCTGCCAATTTATATGGCCTTTCATGATGATGACGATGATGAAAAAACTACTAACCATAAGTCACAGGTATTAAGCGTAATGTTTACTTATTTATCCGTATGCGCTGGTTGTAATCTTTCAATTTTCTTACCAGTATTGGTTGGTGAGAACCTAGGACATTTTCTATTGACCTTAGTATTTATTAGTATATTAACTATTTTGGTAGTCTTCTTAATTAAGCTAGTTGCCGATATTCCAATCGTTTCTAAAGTGATGGCAGCGTATGGTGAAAAACTGATGAAAATTTGTTATGTCGTTATTGGTCTGTACGTCTTTTGGGATAGTGGCTTGATCAGTCATTTAAGCGCATTATTTTAATTATGATGGAAAATTTTATCTGCAATAATTTTTCTCATTTGTATATCGTTAATCTGAAACTAGCAAGTAATACTAATTCCATTACTTTCAGCTAAGATTGAATATTGAGTTTAGTCCCTAATTCACCAGCAATGAATTCTAATCGTTCTTTTTGTGCAGTCGTGAAATAATGGTTACGGCGATAGGCAATACTTGCAATTAGCTGCGGTTGAACTTTATCCAGCAGCGGAATACTGACAATGTTGGGCTGATTATTTTGTGCAACTTCGGAGAGAATAGTGATCCCGATATTTTGTGAAACCATATCCATTAAGAAGCTCACGTTATTGGTTTCGAGACCAACATTTAGCTGCAATTTGTATGTTTTAGACAAGATTTGTGCAACTTTTAAATGAACAAAGTTTTGATTTAATAATATAAAGTTTTCATCTTTTAGCTCAGAAAAGTAAACACCCTTTTTCTGTGCTAAGGGATGTTTTTTTGAGACGAAGATGTGAAAGCTGCTTGTTGCAAAATTTTGGATAATTAAGTCGTTTTGAGTAGGTTCAGTGAGTTCTTCAGTGCTCAGTGAACCAATCAAAGCAGCATCGATTTTACCATTTTTTAGGGATCTTCTAAGACTGTTGGATCCTGATTCGTAGATTTTGATATGATTCAGTAACCCCCTGTCATTAAGCCTTTCTGCAATCTTGTAAAAATATGTATTTTCAATGATAGAGGCCAATCCCAAGTTGAAGACTTTTGTACCGAGCCGCTTAATTTCCTTTTTTGCAGCTTCGAATTCATTAATAATTGTAATTGAATGTTGAAATAGTTGTTCCCCTGCAGGTGTGATAATGAGTTCTTTGCGTGCTGATTCACGAATCATCAATTTTGTATCAAACAATGTTTCTAAGCGCTTAATTGAATTACTAATAGCTGGTTGACTAACATTATAGAACTTAGCAACTTTGGAGAAATTCTTTAGTACATACAATTTTCTAAAATACTGGATATCTTGAATATTCATAAATCTAGCATTCCTTTCTAATAACAGATAGTTATAGCTTTTATTAAGTTTGATTATACTCTTACTAATAATATATCCTATAAGATGTTTTTTACACAGATATTAAAATGCAGGTATGTTAGTACAAATTTTGTTTGATGAAGGAGAAAAAATGTCAACAACAGTAGAAGAATTAAACGCAGTTGTCGGAAAAAAACATGTTATTACAAACAAAGCTAAGTCACTCCGCTTTCGAAAAGGATATCGGTCAGGCAAAGGAGATGCGTTGGCTGTTGTATTTCCAGCTAATCTGGTAGAACTTTGGCAAGTGTTAACGATATTACATCAGCATGACCTGATTATCATCATGCAAGCTTCCAATACAAGCTTAACAGAAGGCTCAATACCTGCAGACGGATATGATCGTGAAGTTGTTGTGGTGAGTGGGCATCGCATCAAGAGCTTGCAGTTGATTAACCATGGAGAACAAGTCTTAGCGTTCCCGGGAACAACATTATTTAAGTTGGAGAATGCTTTAAAACCGATTAACCGTGAGCCGCATTCTGTAATTGGTTCATCGACCTTGGGTGCTTCCGTAGTTGGGGGAGTCAGCAATAATTCTGGCGGTGCATTAATTCGCCGTGGGCCTGCGTATACTGAACTATCATTGTATGCAAGAATTGACGAGAATGATGAACTTCATTTAGTTAATCATTTAGGGATTGACTTAGGTACAACACCAGAGGAAATTCTAACTAACTTAGAGCAGCGCAATTTTGACATTGATAATGTAAAAAAAGCTGAACATTATGGACATATTCCAAATTATCAGGCACGCGTCCGTGATATTGAGGCTGATACACCAGCACGGTATAACGCTGATCCACATCAATTATATGAAGTCTCAGGTTCAGCGGGCAAAGTGGCCACTTTTGCAGTTCGGCTTGACACCTTCCCCAAAGATGGCACATCACAAGTTTTCTACATCGGTACCAATCATCCTAGTGTCTTTGAGGACTTACGACGTCATATTATGAAGAATTTTGAAAACTTACCTGTTTCAGGAGAATACATGCATAGCGAGGCATACACCTTAGCTAAAAAATATGGCAAAGATTCATTAATCGTTATTGACAAGCTTGGAACAGATTTCTTACCATATTTGTTTTCTTTAAAATCAACGGCAGAAAGAATATTGGGTCATTTTCATTTTATCAAACCATATCTTCCAGATAGGGTTTTACAAAAGTTGGGTATGTTATTCCCTAATCAATTACCAAAGCGCTTGGAAGAGTTCCATGAAAAATATGAACATTACTTGATCTTAAAAATGGAGGGTGCTGGCATTCAAGAAGCACGTGAATATTTGAAAGATTATTTTCAAACTGCTGAAGGTGACTATTTTGAAGCTACTGCTAAAGAAACGAAGAGAGCCGAGCTGCACCGCTACGTAACAGCTGGGATTGCAATCCGATATCAAGAAGTCTTCCAGGATACAATTACTGATATCTTGCCTATTGATGTTGCATTGAGACGCAATGAATATGACTGGTTTGAGAAGCTGCCAAAAGAAATTGAGGATAAGATTGAGCATAAGTTATATTATGGACATTTTTTGGACCATGTGATGCACCAAGACTATATTCTAAAACCAGGGGTGGATCCACATGAATTAAAAAAAGAAATGTTAAAATTATTAGATAAGCGTGGTGCGATTTATCCTGCAGAACATAACGTTGGTCATCTGTATAAGGCCGCACCAGCATTAGTTGCACATTACAAAAAGAATGATCCAACAAATAGTTTTAACCCTGGTGTTGGTAAGACAACAATTGAAAAGTACTGGGGCGAGTATTAAGAGTATTAAATAAATAATACATGTACTTGAAAATAAGGGAATCGAGTCAAAAACCGAATTTTGATTCAGTTCCTTTATTTGGTACATATTATCTGGATATTTGAAAAAAGTAATGCACTTAAAATTTAGAATTTAAAATGATAGTAAAAGTTTGCTTAGATTGCCTTACAACATATAATCTGAGAGAATATTGTGTTACACAAGAAATTTTTATTATGGAGAGCTTATCTAGATTTGAGATGTAGTTTGTAGTTTATTATAATAAGAACTTAGGACTATCCATAATAATAAATTATATGTCAGTTAGGTTGTGTATTACGTGAAGAGTTTTTTAAAAAAAGAAAATTTTATCCTTTTGTTTTCGACAATTGTGCTTGGAATGATAGTCGGAACTAGTTCGTTATTGTTGAGCCTCTTATTAGATGGAGTTGAAAGATTATTTCTTAGCTTCCAAGAGGATGCAGCAAACCCGGCATCACTAGAAATACTTCCGGTGCATCGGCTTTTTTCAGTTTTTATAGGTGCCATAATTGCTGCGATTATTTGGTGGATTATTAGAACAAAAGTCAAAAAACCAGTGACCATCGCTAAAAGCTTAGCCGGTGAGAAAATGCCTCCCATACAGACGGCGATACATGTAATGACCCAGATTTTCTATGTAGGTACAGGTGGTTCAGTTGGACGAGAACTCGCACCAAGAGAAGCTGGAGCAATGTTGGCGCAACGTTGGAATGATTTGCTGAATAGGCTACATCTTGAGTTATCAGAAGATGACAGCAGACTGTTGATTGCGGCAGCAGCAGGTGCAGGCTTTGCGGGAATCTATAGTGCACCCATTACAGGAATGCTTTTTTGTGTAGAAATACTACTCAAGAAGGTAACTAGGAAGACAATTGTTGTAAGTCTGATTATGTCAGCAATAGCAATGCTTATGGGCACAATTGTCAAGGGATTCGGACCATATTATCTGGTTGGTAATCAACAATTTTCACTGACTTTTTTAGTATTTGTATTTTTCGTGGCACCACTTTGCGGGATACTAGGTGGAATTTTTCGGAGAAGTTTCAAATGGGCAGGAAAGTCTCAAGCAAAGGGCAAGAATATCTTATGGCAATTACCACTGATGGGATTGGTGACAGGATTAGCTGCACTCTCATTTCCGCAAATTATGGGAAATGGACGGGCATTAGCACAAATGTCCATTGATACTTTTAATCAGCAAATGATCTGGATATTACTTATCGGAGCATTTGCAAAGGCTGCGATTACTGTGTTCACTATTCGTGCGGGTGCTTCTGGCGGAACTTTGACACCATCAATTGCAATTGGAGCAGTAATCGGAACTATTTTAGGAATTATATTTCATTCTTTTTTTATTGCTGTTCCGATTTGGCAATGTTCTATATTAGGTGCATGTACATTGCTGGCTGCTTCACAACAGGCACCACTGATGGCTTTGATGATGATTATTGAAATCAGCCATCTAAATTATTCTGCTTTTTTACCACTTGGAATAGGTGTTGCATTGGCAATTGCAGCTTCAAAGCTAATTCCAGAATATTGATCTATGAACACATTTAGCAAAAAAAAGCAATCATTAGTTCAAGATCTTTAAAATTAGGGTTTGGCTAAATGTAGGAAGGGTCTGTGCCATAAGTCCTTCAAAATAGAAGAGATTAGTGAAAATCGTTCCTTGATTTTCACTAATCTCTTCTTTGGGTTTATAAAACAGTTATGATTGGTGCCCTTCGCTACCAATTTTCTAATATTCATTGCCATCAAGGCAATTCCAGCTTCTCTTTTTACCTTTTCAAGACCTCTAACAGAA
>NZ_VJYB01000021.1 GCF_030400225.1 Lactobacillus sp. UCMA15818
TGGATTGATTTTTACAATAAACGTCGTATTAAAACAAAACTGAACGGTAAGTCACCGGTAAAGTACCGGGAACTCGCCGTTCAGAAAGTAGCATAAATCATATGTCCAATTTTAAGGGTTCACTTCACGACTCTAAAAAATTAGTTTTCTAGTCTAATTCTTTAGAAATCATCTTCCAATTATTGCAGCTTTTTTGTATAGGTACTTATTTCTTTTAAAACTATATCTCAAGTGTCCGGATGAACGCTAGAGAGACAACTCCTACAATTACAATTACCAAAAGGCTCTTGGTTAAAAGTGCACTTAAAATCGTTGGCACCGAGGCCGCTAAATTTTCAATATTTAGACTTGGCAGCTGACCTAGATGTTGAATAAATAAACTTTCAAACCATAGTGCAGACATTATTGTAAGTGGGACAAAGCTCAAAAAACTCACCATTTTATCGTTCAACTTATATTTTTTCAAAATTACTAAAGGAAAGACTTTAGACAACCAGACCACAAAACCGGAACATATAATAATCTTAAATACATAATCAAAAGAATACATTTTTCATGATCACTCCAAACAAGCAGCCCAAAACTGTTACTAGTAAAATCAATATGTTTGCAGAAACAAAAATCAATCCAATATAGATTGTAAACAGCGTGAATAAAATAACCAGTATTTGCAGTCCCAACTTAATTTCTCTCTCGCTGATGATTTGCAAACACAATAGTCCAATGAACATTGCAACTAAAGCAAAATCCAATCCAAATTTCTGAGGTGTTCCCACATAGTCACCTATTAAAGCTCCAATAAGTGAAGCAATTGCCCACGTAAAATATGCTATCAAATTACTGATGTTGAGCCAGTCGAAATTTAATCTTTTTTTGGTATAATTAATTTTATTCATGCTTAATACATATGTTTCATCAGTTAGCAGTGAACCCAATAATATATTTTTAAGGATTGACTCTTGTTCTAAATAGGGTGCGACTGACATACTGATTAAAATCATTCTTGCATTGACTAGAAATGTTGCCAAAATAATTGGTAATAGCTCACTATGACTAATAATCATGCCAATTATCACGAATTGAACTGAGCCGCCATACGTTATCATCGACATCAATAAAACTTCCAACACGGTCAATCCAGAGGCTCTGCCAACGATTCCAACAGTTATTCCGATGCCAACGTAACCAAGAACGGTAGGCAAAGTTTCAATAATTCCCCGTCTTCTTGTTAACTGACTATTCAATCTTCCAGCCTTTCATTCTCATAAGCATTATTCAATCTTATCTAATGCTTGTTTAAGATCTGCAATCAAATCTTCGGCGTTCTCAATTCCAATTGAGATTCTAATCAAATCTGGCGTAATTCCTGCTTGCAACAACTCATCCTTGTTCAACTGTGCATGGGTTGTCGATGCTGGATGAATAATTAATGACTTCGCATCCCCGACATTAGCCAGTAAAGAAAAAATCTCAAGACCTTCAATTAATTCTTTCCCTGCTTTTTCCCCACCTGTCAATCCAAGAGTAAAAATAGAACCTACACCATTTGGAAAATCACGTTTTGCTAATTCTTTATACTTATTATCGGCTAACTCTGGATACTTAATCCAAGATACCTTCGGATGTGCTTGTAAAAATCCAATGATCTTCCTAGTATTTGCAACATGCCGTTCTACCCGCAACGATAACGTTTCTAACCCTTGGAGCAATAGAAATGAGTTGAATGGACTAATGGCTGCTCCTGTATCACGTAGCCCTTCAGCACGAACCTTTGTAGTAAATGCCCCTCCGATTAAATCAGCAAAGACTAAGCCATTGTATTGCGGATCTGGTGTAGTAAATTCTGGATATCGTCCACTCTTTTGATAATCAAACTTGTCATTTTCTACAATTATTCCGCCCATAGCTGTTCCATGTCCGCCAATAAATTTGGTTGCAGATTCAACCACGATATCTGCCCCATGATCAAGTGGACGATATAAGTATGGTGAAGCAAAAGTATTATCAGAAATAACTAAAATTCCATGTTCATGCGCAATCTTCGCAATTGCTTCAAGGTCTATGAGGTTAATATCCGGATTACCAATTGTCTCAACATAAATTACTTTTGTATGCTCATTTATTTTTTCTGCAAAATTATTTGAATCATCTGAATCCACAAAGTGTGTTTTAATCCCTAATTTGGGTAAGGTCACATTAAATAAATTATAAGTTCCACCATAAATTGTACTTGCTGAAATAATCTCATCACCTTGACCCGCGACATTAGTAATTGCTGCTGTAATCGCTGCCGCACCCGTCGCTAATGTCACACCGCCAGTTCCATTTTCTAATTCTGCCACACGCTCGTCAACAACTGCTGTCGTCGGATTAGTCAAACGATTATAGATATTGCCAGGATCTTGAAGGGCAAAACGTGCAGCTGCTTGGGCCGCATCTTTAAATACATATGATGTTGTCTGGTATATGGGTACAGCGCGCGCCCCAGTTTCGTCAACTTTCTGTCCAGCATGTACCTGCAGTGTTTCGAAATGCAGTTGTTGTTTTGTCATAGTAAATTCCTCCTGTTTTAATTATCTTTTTTAACTAAAATATAACAAACTTAAAATTTATTTGAGCTCCACTTGCCTTTTTGCGCTCATTCCATATATCATTTCCAAATCTGCTTTGCTGTATCAACTACCAGCTTAATTTTGGCCCATTGCTGCTCCTGTGTTAGCTTGTTTCCTTCTTCAGTTGAAGCAAAACCACATTGCGTGCTTAACTGTAAATGTTTTAGCGTTACATACTGTGCAGCTTCATTTACCCTGGCAATTAGTGATTCCGGTGACTCAAGCGCTGGATGTTTACTTGTTACTAATCCTAAAACAACATCCTTTCCTGCTGGAACTTTGGCTAATGGTGCGAAGTCTCCCGAACGATTGTCATCAAACTCAAGATAAAAGGCTGCAACATCTTCTTTTGCAAACAGATAATCCGCAACCGGTGCATATCCACCAGAAGCAGCCCATGTTGAATGATAATTTCCTCGGCAGACATGCGTACTGATTCTTAAATCATCTGGAAGGTTTACCAATGCTGCATTATTAACCGCTAGATATGTCTTTTGAATTGCTTGCCGGTCTAGACCCTCGCTCGCACGCGTTGCCCAATAGTGATTATCAACCACCATGCCCCATGTACAATCATCCAACTTTATATCCCGACAACCTTCGTCGTATAATGCGAGAATTAATTCACGATATGCTTTCCCAATATCAGCAATTAATTCATCATCTGTTTGATAAAATTGTCTTAAGGACTTAGTATTCTCCTCATCTCGTACAAGCTCTGAATAAAATTGAGCAGGTGCTGGAATACTTTGTCGTGCAATTATTCCATTGTCATTTTCAACCAACTCTTTTAGAAACTTGTAGGCACGTAAATCTGGATGATCCGTACCAAATTTTATCTTACCAATAACTCTTGCAGAATCTGCTCTGGTTTCTTCATCATGAAATAAATATCCATGACTAGGTATGACATGCTCAATCCCCTCAAATCCCCAAAAGGTATCTAGGTGCCAATAACTTCTTCTAAATTCACCATCTGTTACAATCTTCAAGCCACTTTCTTTTTCTTTTTCCACTAATTCCCTAATTAAATTATCCTCAATTACCTGTAATTCTTTTGCAGTGATTTCCTTGTTATTGAATTTCTCGCGAGCCTTCTTTAGTTCATCAGGTCTCAAAAAACTCCCCACAATATCATAATGTATTTTTGTAACCGTTGAATTAACCATAATTAAAATCCACCTTCCATTGATTCAGAAATAGTCCTTACCAGCAACTGCTATTAAAACAACAAAAAAGCCCCTTACCCATCTCACAGAAACAGGTAAGGGGCGAATTAGCGCTATACCACCCTTGTTCACACTTAAAAAGTGTCTCATCAGCACATAAAAGAAATACTATGCCTGGGAATTTAACGGTTCCTACCGAATATTCAGCAATCTACCAAACATCTCTATCTCAAAGCTCATCTTCACTAATCTAATTAATATCTGCTCTCAGCACCGTCAGACTTTCTGTAAAAAATTATCATTAGTTACTCTTCTTCTCACAAGATTATTAATATCGTTCTAATAGCTTAATGGAATTCTAATACTTCATAATCTATATGTCAACCCAAAAAATAAACTATTTTCCCAATTTTTTTGTACGCCTTTCATACAGTACATAAAGCCAATAACCAATAACTCCAAATAAAACTGGTCCAACTAATTCCAAAAAGAGATTCAAATAATTTTTAGTTGAAATTGCATCAACCATTGTCGAACCAACCCCCATTAAAAGAATGAGATTAACCGCAATAACTATAGTCACATACTTCCATTTCACCTTAAAAATCTCATAGGGCTTCACAATTTTTTGATTGTGCTTAAAGAAAATGAAAGCACTCACTAAGAACAAATATGGCAAGGTAGATGAAACATTATCCATTAATGTTAAAATCTCGTAAAAAGCTTTTGCAGAATTATTTCCAAACGAAGTCAATGCAATCAGTATACAAACAATCAGTGCTTGCCACCACATAGCATTACTCGGCATTCCAAAGCGATTGAGTGCTGGAAGTGACTTTGGCCATAATTTTTTGGGGGTTCCCAAGATAAATGACTTTATTGGCATATAAACGATTACAAAAAAAGAGCCTAGATAACTCAATAACATCGTAAAAGATCCAAAGCGAGCAAAGAAGAAACTTAACGATTCAGATCGACTAGCCGATAGTCCAAGCGTATTACCAATACTATATCCTAGGTTACTCATCAAAATATATGTTGTGTTGCCCAAATTCACACCGTTCTTTTGAAATACTTCATGCCAATTTGCAGAGGCACTCCACAGAAAGATAATAACTGCATAAGCTGATGCAATCAACAACGCACTGATACCCAGTGCAATTGGAAAATTCTTTCTTGCATTTTTCATTTTATCCGAAATACCGCCCAATGCTTCAATCCCGGCGTATGCATAGACAGCATAAATTAGAAAAGAAATCATTTGACTAGTTGATTGATAACTTGGTCGTGGAGATTCAATGAAACTTTTGGGGAAACTAATTGGTTCTGCCAATTTGAAGCCATTCAGAACAAGAAAAAAAAGACTTGCACCTATAAAAAATAATGCCAAAATAACCGCAGCTACTCCTCCAGCAGCTGCTAAACTAGATACTTTATCTAAGCCTCTCACAGAAATAGCTGTTACAACTATGATAAATAATATACTAATAAAACCGATTGTCTCTGTTGAATTCAAGCCCAAAATATGCCATTGTCCCGTTTTATCAGTACCGCTGATCGTTGTGGATAGCATTATCCAGATTTTAGAAACTGTTGAAACAGTCAGGATTATCCAAGACGCAATCCATATAAAACCACCAATGAACGCCCATTTCAGACCTAAAGACTTTTCTAACCATGTAAAGACCCCCCCTGGTTCATCACGCATTGCAACACCAAATTCTGAAAACATCAGTGTTGAGGGAACAAAAAAGAAAAGGGCAGCTAGAATGTACCATATAATTCCAGCATCCCCCATGGTGTAGTATGCGATTGATGTATTATCAAACGAAAATGTAGAAGTAAATATCATGAGCATCACACTCATTAATGTAAGTTTCCTTTTGTCTGTCATCTTAATTCTCCATAAATTTTAATTAATCTTATTGAATTACTATTCAAAAGTAACATTTTGAGCCTGCTTGTCAAGTAGTATAAACATTCAATGTCATTCATTCTATATTATAAAAAGAGTGTTTTATATAGTAAATAATTAAAAAATCAAAGTTTTTTACAGCATTGTATTTTTAAAGCAAATAGGTTAAAATTGATTTATTAATTTATTATGAGAATTATTCATTTTTGGTTCTTTTAAAAGATATCAAATTTTAATTACTTTTTATAACTTATTAGTCTTGCAATTATTTAGTGTGGTCAATTTTTTGTTAGTCACAAAGAGTTAGTTAATGAACAAAATGCATTTATTGCGTAAATTAGCAGAAAAACTGTGACAAAAAATCGTTTTGTCACAGTCTTTTTTTCTGTCAGAGGAGTGTACATGGTGAAAAAAAGCAACAAAGAATTAAATCGGGCTTTATCTTCACGCCAAATGCAGATGATTGCTTTAGGCGGTACAATCGGGGTCGGACTCTTTATGGGTTCTGCTGCTACAATCAAATGGACTGGTCCATCTGTTTTATTGGCTTATGGTTTAGCAGGACTAGTGCTATATATAGTAATGCGTGCACTGGGCGAAATGCTTTATGTTGATCCCTCAACAGGATCCTTTGCAAAGTATGCCTCGGAATATATTCATCCACTTGCTGGTTATCTCACCGCTTGGAGTAACATTTTTCAATATCTGGTAGTCGGTATTAGTGAGGTAATTGCTGTTGGGCAGTATTTAAATTATTGGTGGCCGAATCTGCCCGATTGGATTTCGGGAACAATTGTTATTATTACGCTTTGCATAGCGAACCTTGTCTCTGTTAAAGCATACGGAGAGCTCGAATTTTGGTTTGCATTAATTAAAGTTTTAACTATTATCTTCATGCTAATTTTAGGGGCACTCGTAATTCTATTAGGCTTAGGAAATAATTGGCACCCAATCGGTTTCTCTAATCTGTGGTCTCATGGCGGGTTTTTTACGGGTGGTTTTAAAGGCTTTATCTTCGCACTTTCAATTGTAATTGCCTCATATCAAGGAATCGAAGTTATTGGAATTACGGCTGGCGAAGCTAAGGACCCACAAGTTACGGTTATTAAATCAATTAAGTCTATTGTCGCCCGTATCTTGTTATTTTATATTGGTTCAATTTTCATTATTGTTACAATCTATCCTTGGAATCAGTTAGCTAAGGTTGGCTCCCCGTTCGTTGAGACATTCTCGCGCGTTGGAATTTCTGCCGCTGCCGCTATCATTAACTTCGTACTTGTAACAGCTGCAATGTCAGGTTGCAACTCAGGAATATTCAGTTCGAGTCGTATGATTTATACACTTGGTTTAAAGAAGGAAATCAATGCTAAGTTTACAAAGTTATCATCAAAGGGCGTACCTGTCTTACCGGTTTTGACAATTTCTCTTGGAATTCTACTTGGTTTAATACTAAATGAAGTTTTACCTTATTTTGTTAAAAGTAGTTCTAATATTTTTGTCTTAGTCTATAGTTCAAGTGTTCTCCCAGGAATGGTGCCGTGGTTTGTAATTTTATTTAGCCAGTTAAAATTCCGCAAAATAAAAAAGAATGAATTAGCAGATCATCCTTTCAAACTACCTTTATATCCATTTAGCAGTTATTTTGCACTTTTTGCATTATTTCTAACTTTGTTATTTATGTTCTTCAATCCAGAAACCAGAATTTCAGTAATAGTTGGTGCTATCTTCTTGATTATTATGTCAGTGATATTTTGGCGTACACATCCAAATACTCAGAATTCCAAAGCATAAAATTAAAAAAAAAACGATATTTGTGACTGATTACTTCAGTATTTATCAAAAATCTTTCTATTATTACGTTTATAAAAACCAAAGTACGTGGCCATGTTGGTAAGCACCAGTTCATTCTTACTTATCGAATTAAATTAGATATGCACCAAACTAAATAAAAAATAGGAACTTTATCAAAAAGTTTGTCATGATAAAGTTCCTATTTTGAATACATATAAGCTTACTTGTATTAGATGAAATTTTGTATAACTTGTTAGTTGATACTCTGTCACTATTTATTTGTCTTTTTTACTTTTGCTTTTTCGTCCACTGTACTTTCCAAGTACGTAAGTTACCAGTAGCAATAAAATTATACTTATACCTACTAAAATGTAAATCAACAATTTATTTGCCTGCGATCCTGTATTATTCTTACTTCTATTTTGTGTTGCTTTTGCTACTGAATTATTAATCACAAATTTATTTTGGAAATGCCAATGTCTTTGGCCTGATCTAGCCTTTAAATCCAACAGATATTTCCCGTCTGCTATCTTTTTTTTCAAGGGAATATGATAGTTGAACTGACTCAAAGGTGCCATTTCCAACCCTGTACTGCTACTTTTCTGTATGGTTCTATTATTTTCAAGATTAATAATCCTTATTTTAAAATTTAATTTTCCGAAAATAGTTGGTGTCATATTAGCTATTTTAGATATTATAAATGGTGACCCATTAATTACTCGTGCTTTTACATTTTTTAGTATCAATTTTGTATGCTGTATTTTTGTACTTTCTCGTAATGTTACAGGTATCACATATGCAATTATACTTTTATAACCCACAGTAGCTTTTTTTGAATTAATCGTTGAATTACCAGGCGAACTACTACTATCTTGTGACTCACTCACATAGAAACCACCCGCAAAGGCGCCTTTAAACTTCTGGCTTGGAACTTTGATTTGATATGTTTGCTTTATTTGTTGACTAGGTTGTATCACAATAGTTTTTCTTCCGCTTACCATTGAATTAAAATCCAATGGGCCAAAATATTTTTTCCCTAGAACCGATAAATTATATTGTACAATCCCGTTATCTCCTGTGAATGCTGTATTAAATGAAACTCGTAAAGTTTTTTTCTTTGAAGTATTGTTAGTAAGAATCAAGTTAACATCAAATTTTTGACCAGGAGATACTATCTTTTCGATACTTGTTGGATTTTCGCTATCATCTACTCTGACCGAATAGTTCTTGGTACTTGCTGCATTAACTTCTTGTGTCATATAGGAAAAAGTCAAAAATAAATATCCCCAAAAAAGTATACAAAAAAATATTCTAGTTCTTTTTTTCAGTAACTTCATTACTCAGCTGCATCACTTGTTGATGAATCTCCACCATTATTCCCCGTTAATGTCCAAGTAATCGTTCCTGTGTATGAACCCCCAAATACCTGATTATTCTGTCCCAAAGTAATGGCCGTATTATCGGCTGTTAATGCAGTACTCGTATCACCCTCATTTGTACCTGTCGCTACCTGCGTAGCCGTCTCTCCATCAATAGTAGTGATTGAATTCCCAGCAATTTTTAATGACGAAACACCTAACGTATGCGTGTTAGAATCAGCATCGGTATATGATAACGTAGTAGGAGTTGCTGCTAACGTCCAGCTGGTATCTGTCCCGTATCCTTGATTATCACTTGTTGAAACAGTTCCATCTGTAGTCAGAGAAGCTGTTGTCGATGAGTTGTTTGCAACATCTGCAACACTAGTAGAAAAACTTAGATTCGGCACAGAATTAATTGTAATATCTCCCTTAGTAACTGTAGCTCCCACAGTGCTAGTAGTCGTATCTGCATCAACAGCAGCAGTCCCTGTCAATCCCAAATATAAACTTAAAACTGTGATAATTGAAATTAATTTTACCTTTTTCATAAAAACATCCTCTTTTTAATTTATTTTATAATTAAACATTTTCAAATTTATCTTCCCATAAAAAACCTTGTTGAAGTTCAATTCCTAACTTAAGGACCATATCACTTAATTTTTCTGAATCAATTCCTTCCACAACAAATTCAAGACCATGCTTGTCTGCAATTGACTTCCAAAATCTCAATAATAAAATTATTGATTCTTTATTTAATCTTGCAAGCGGCACTAATGATAGTTTTAGCCTTTTAATCTGCAAAATGTTATCTAAAACAAAAAGCAATGTGTTCTGTCCAGTACCAACATCATCAATTGCAATCTCATAACCCATCATCTTAATATCAGTAATGCTATCAACCAGTTTTATTCTATCCACCATACCTGTTTTTGAGATATGTTCCGTAACTTCAATCTTCATATTTGAACTAAACATTTGCAATTCCATTAAATATACCCATGTTGATTCAAATAAAAATTGTTCTGGATTTAAATTTACACAAAGTACATAGTTGGAATGTACCTCTAAAATACTTCGAATTTTTTCTGCTAACCATTCCATCAAAAGACTATTTTTCTGATTATTTTGAATTAAGTATTCAAATTCATCTTTTGGAAATTTTAAGGTTCTTTTTCCTCTCAAAAGTACTTCAAATTCTTGTAACTTTTCTCCAACTCTATTACGGTAAATAATTGGTTGTAAACACAGTCCTAAACCATTTACTGAGTGGTTTTCTCGGTTAATTTTATTATCGATTAGCATAGCCTCCTTTCATTTTTTGTAATAATTTTTCTAACACCCCCTCTCGTAATCAATAAGCAATTAAAAACTTTAGCATCACCATCTAATTTTTATTAGGGTAGACCCTATAATGATATAGCTTCACTATAGAATAGGAGTTTAGGAATGTCAATAACTACTAAAATTATAAATATAGTGTGCATATTTAATGAATTTGAATGCGCTTTTATAAATAAATAATAGAAAATGATTATTTTTTTGTTACAAAGCGCTATTTTTTATGAAAATTATTGAGAAATTAAACGCAAAATAATTTCAATTTTGGGTCTACCCATAGTAGAATATGAATATCAGAAAAATATGAATATATTCATAATTATTTATTTGGGATGTTATTATATGAAATTTGGTTATGTACGAGTATCTACAAAAGATCAGAATTTAGCACGACAAATTGAACAACTTAAAAAGATTCCAGTGGGGAAAATTTTTTCAGAAAAAGAATCTGGAAAGAATATTAATAACCGCTCTGAACTTTTAAATTTATTAAAGTGTATTAAAAAGAATGATATTGTTTACGTTACAAGTCTAGACCGACTCGGAAGAAACGCTGATGATTTAACAGAAATTATTCAGTACATCAAAAAAAGAGGAGCGTCATTACAGAGTTTGGATTTACCCGATTTTTCAAATGTGCCCGATGTAAATTTAAGAAACATGCTGACAGACATTTTAGTAACAGTCTTTAAATTCCAAGCTCAAAGTGAACGCGAAAAAATTAGAGAACGGCAACGCGAAGGAATTGCGCTAGCAAAAAAACGAGGCGTCTACAAAGGACGCCCCGTTCTATACAGTGCTGATTCACCAAGCCCACAAAAAAGAAAGGTTTATTTTGCGATAAAACAGGGACTTGATGATGGATATTCTGTACCATACTTAGTTAATAAGTATGGAATTAGCCATGGAACAGTTTACCGCATAAAAAAAGAAATTAGTAAGAAAAAGTAATGCACTCTTTCTATCTTACCAGCTTGAACGTAACATTAAAAAAAATAGTTTCTTTTTGATAACGTACTCCTATCTTTCCATTAAATGCATCAATCAAACTCACTGCCATTGAAAGGCCTATTCCAAAACCCTTTTTAGCACTATTTCGGGACTTATCATCGCGATAAAAGCGCTCAAAAAATTTACTATAATTACTATTCTTGCCTTTAACGTAGGTGTTCCCCACCATTAAAGTTGCTTTCTTGAGTTTTTTATCAGGAACAAGCGCCACACTAACGGTTCCACCATCATCACAATATTTATTTGCATTATCAAGCAAAATATTGCAGAGCTCAAGAAAACTATTTTCTTCTGCATTTATTTTAAGGTCAGGGGAAATATTAATTTTAAATTGCTTATTTTGCTGAACAACAACAGACTTAAAACTCTTTGTTGCACGCTCAAGTATGCCTGATGCCTCAATCACCGACAAATCTAGTTGCTGCTGCTCTTCCATGCGAGCTAACGAAATCAGGTTATTAATCAGCTGTGTTAAGCGATTAACCTGCTGATCATTACTTACAGTCCACTCTGTTTGTCCAGTTATCATTTCTTGCAGCTCATTATTAGCCTTAATTATAGATAATGGTGTTTTCAACTCATGCCCCGCGTTGGTTACAAATTCTCGTTGCCGCTTGTCTGCTAATACGATTGGCCTAATTGCACGTCTAGATACAGCGATTAACATCAGAGTGAATAGGATTAGACTTGTTATTCCTAGAATCATACCTACCTTCACAATATTATTAGTACTCTCCATAATTACAGATTGATCAAGAAAAACAATTGTTGTTTTCCCGTTCTTTTTTGAAGTTTTATAAGCATAACTCGATACCACAGACCGCACAGAACCAGACTGCCGCTTACTCCTAAAAACTTGGTAGCCTAGACTAGATATCGTTTCACTAGGTACACTAACAATATGTGAGTTATCCAGCGAAACCTGCTTCCCTTTGCTATTGAATGAAACACTAAAGTAGCGATACTGATATAAACTTTCCTGATTAAATGTTGGTCCAAAACGTTTCTTAACATTTTGTGTGTTGATTTGCGAATTTATTTTTCCATTATTTTGCAGAAGTATGATGAGTACATTATCAATTTGTTGCTTTGCTCTATAGTATGAGACTCCTACGATGCCACCAATGAGTGTCACTAATACAATGAATAGCGCGATAGTTGACATATAGATAAAGCGATAACGGATTTTTTGGATCATTTAGGATCCTCCTCACTGTTATTAATAAGTTGATAAGGTCCTCCTTTATTGCCACAAATACCTACGTGTGCATTGACAGATTGCAGTTTTTGTCTTAAATAAGAAATATAAATCCAGAGCATTTCTGTGTCAATTTTTTCATTTTTCCCCCATGTGTGTTCAATCAGCGCCTTATTATCCAACTTTTTTTGAGAATTTAAAATCAATATATTCAATAATTTAGTTTCTTCCACAGATAAGCTGATAGAGTTATAACTTTCCAATCTTTGTTCCGTATTTTTTAGAGTTATGTCTCCAAAGTCTAAAGTATCTTCGGTATATTTTTCATTTCTTCGCTCTAAAGACCTTAATCTTGCCAGCAGTTCTTTTAGGGAAAACGGCTTTGTCACATAATCATCTGCACCGGCATCCAACCCTGTAACCTTGTCATCAACTTCTGACATTGCGGTCAGCATGATAATGTATGTTTGATTCCCCGCAGCTCGAATTTCTTGTACCGCTTCTATCCCTGTCATCACTGGCATCATGACATCAAAAAGCATAGCATCAAAAATCTCATCTTCGGCCTTTTTCACTGCCTCTACTCCGTTATATACCGGAATAACTTCGTATCCTTTACTCTGCATAGCAGCACATAAGACTCTTGATAATTCCTTTTCATCTTCAGCTAGTAACACTCTCATCAAGTCACTCCCTAATCATATTCATGAATTACTTGCCTAATTGTTTGCATTTGTACGTCACACGAAGCTAATTGATCTGCACAGCGCTTTAGCTCATTGCCGATTTGCTCTGGATTCTTAATATTATGTTTGTATTTCAATTCATGTTCCAAGCTTGCCCAAGAATCCATGGCAATTGTCCTTAGTTGGATTTCAGCATAATAATTACCAGGAATACGACCATTAATATCGGGATATGGGCAACTAACCTTGATAATCAGATGATAGCTCCGATAGCCATTAGGCTTCGATTTTGAAACATAGTCTTTTTCTTTAACTACAACGCACCAATCTTGTATTTTCAAAAAGCCAACCAGTTTATAGATATCATCAATAAAATTACATACAATCCTAATTCCAATTGCATCCTTACAATCATTAAGCGCACTTTTAGGCGTAAGATCCAACCCTTTTCTTTGGCACTTTTCAATCATGCTGTCTTCATACTTAATCCTGCCAATCAAGTGTTCATACAGCTTTTCACCATCTTGTTTTTCAACTTTTTGACTAAGCTCGTCAATTTTATGCATAATTTCATCTTTTATTTCTGGAAGATAATTTCCATAAGCACCGTATATTTCCATATTATTCAGTCCTTCAGTCACTAATTTAATACCTTTGATACACAAACTAAACATTTTTTCTACATTGTTCCATAGTTCTAAAATAACACACAAATATTAAGTAATTGTGGACAAAACTTGAAAAAGACTAATCTTTATTGTTTTTTCAAATCTTCTGTTGTCTTTAATTATTTCATACTAGCCGCCATCTTAACTGCCGTTGTAATATCATGTGCACTCAATTGATACACTACATTATTTTGTTGCCATGTAATTACTTGATTACGACTACCATACGAATTACCAACATCGGCTTTAATTGCTCCATATTGTGTAGGCGCAGGCAATCGATATGATTCTAACAGATTTACAATTTGCACAGCTAAAGGTTGAGGATCTTGTTGGTTGACTGCAGTTGCATGAACAGTCAACGACCATTTTCCTTCGTGCCATGAAAGGTACCTTTGTCCTGCCCCTGCGTCTTCATAGCCTATCATATTATGCCCTAAATCTATAGTAGGCAGCCCATTCAAATCAGTTTGACTCACATAAGCAACCTGTGCACTTGCATCATTTAAAGTACCATAAGAGGTCTTTTTAAGCTGCACATATGGAATTTCCGTTGAGATTGCCGTATCGTTGAATTGACGCGCAACCCTGCCGACGCTATAACTAATCGTATAATTAGCTTGGTTTCCTTCATAACGCACATTTAATTTGTCACTACCGGTTCCTAACCCATCGACAGTTGGTAAGAGCACGTCTCCCAAAGCGTTATGCAATTGTTGATTAAAAGTACTCAGCCGTGTTGTGTTAACGTTATTATTACTGCTGGATGAAGATTTACTTGCACTAGAAGTTTTTTGACTAGTGGATGCTGTGACAATAGAGCTCTGTTTACTACTGCTTTTTTGAGAAGTTTTAGAACGTTTCCCTGCCGAAGTCTGCTCCGATGTTACTTTCTTGCTAGAACTTGCTGCTTGTTTTTGATTTCCACATGCTGTTAGCAGACTTGCCAATAATAAAATCAGCAATAAACTCGATTTCTTCCCCTTTTTCATGATGATTCCCCCAATTTCCAACATTAATTGCTCAACAAATAATCTACCCTAATCCTTTGCCGCAACTTCGATCAGCTTTTGGAATATCTGATTCGCACTTTGAACGCTGTCAATTAACATTTCCGGATGAAATTGCACTCCTAAAAAGAATTCAAAGCTAACATCTTCTAATGCCTCAACTACACCATCAGAAGTCGTCCCCGAAATCTGTAAACTCACTGGCACAGATTTAACTAACTGATGATGAAATGAATTAACAAGCATACTATCTTTTTGAATAGTTCTATCCAACAATGAATTTACTGTAATTCCGATCTTATGTGTTGGAATTGGTGGATCTTGAAGCTGAAAATGTCGTATTGTATGTTCAGCACGATAAGAAATATCCTGATATAGTGTTCCCCCTCGATAAACATTAATTATTTGTGCCCCACGACAAATGCCCAATACCGGGATTTTCTTAGCTTCTGCCGCCTCAAGCAGTGCAAATTCAAAATCATCTCGCGCCGGAAAAATTGCGCCGCATTTCTGCTGAATTTCTTCGCCATAATTAAAAGGATTCACATCCTGTCCCCCCGAAAGAATCAAGCCATCTATCGCGGCAATAATTTGCTTAGCTGTTTCAGCTGGACTTGTTGGTAAAATTAGCGCAACTCCGCCATTGTTATTTACAGCTCTAATATAGTCATTATTTACATACGCACGTTGATATCCTGGAAATATTCCCCTCTGATCTTTGATAATGCTTCCTGAAATGCCAATAATTGGTTTTTTGATCATATTTTCCCTCCAATCGAATTCTATAAATCGCTCTTTTTTATTATTGAATTCAAAGGTTCTAATTTCTTTTATTATAACAAAAAAAAGATTACGACAACACACAACAGAATTTGGTATTATTCTGAGTATAAAAAAGTGCTCCATAATAATTAGATTTTTGTCTAACTATTATAGAACATTTCAAAAGTTAAATTTTGATTCAGTTCCTCTATTTATTCCCTGTAAACGTGTTTCATAAGTCAAAACTCTCCGTCCAACTTCGAATTACTCATAGCAAAGTACTCGCTATGTTCGTAATTTCGAGTTAGTACCCAAATTTTCCCGACTTATGGCACACTACCTTCCTGTGTTTAATCAAGTTTTTGATTTTAATTCTTTGCAGATCAAAGTGCAAGAACCTCACGAAGACTCGGAGCCTTTGAGTCCTTTTCAGATATCTGCTCACGATTATTTGAATCAATCTGAATGGGCCAGTCAATACCCAATTCTGGATCTAAAGGAGATAAGGCTACTCCCTTCATCCCTGAAACCCACTCATTATCAAAGAAGTACAGATATTCTGTGTTATCTTCAAGTGCTTGAAAGCCATTGCAGACTCCTTGAGGAACGAAAACTTGAACACCTGGGGTAAGCTGAACGGTTACGACTGCCCCCCTTGTTTTACTGTTTGTTCTCGTGTCCACATATGCACCAAAAGCAGATCCGTAAGCCACAGTAACCAGCTTCGACATTGCTTCACCATGAAGACCGCGAACCGCACCAAGTTGCGTCCGTGTTAAATTCACTTGACTCCATACAGAAACAGTACTTGGAAGAAACTCGGAATAACTGCTCTGACGATAAAGTTCTCGAACAGTTCCACGACCTTCCGTCACCATTTTCGCATTAATAATTTGTAAACCTTCGATTTTGGAACTTACAACAGCTAAAGTATCAATATGTAAACTCATTTTCATACCTCCATATGGTTTTTTCAACAGCATTTTTTAGACTTGTTCCTTACAAATGCATTTTACTACT
This sequence comes from Lactobacillus sp. UCMA15818, assembly GCF_030400225.1. Lineage (GTDB taxonomy): Bacteria > Bacillota > Bacilli > Lactobacillales > Lactobacillaceae > Liquorilactobacillus. The sequence goes on from NZ_VJYB01000021.1 coordinate 16,542, forward strand.
ACCATGCACCTATTTTGAAAGTTTTTTAACAAACGAGCTATTAAAAAAAACAGGAGCTGGGTCAAAAGTTAAATTTTGATTCAGTTCCTCTACTTATTCCGTATAAACGTGTTTCATAAGTCAAAATTCTCCGTCTAACTTCGAATTACTCATAGCAAAGTGCCTGCTATGTTCGTAATTTCAAGTTAGTACTCAAATTTTCCCGACTTATGGCACACTCCCAACTCCCATGGACCTTAGTAATTATAAATTCTCTAACTTGTTTTTCTTCTCGTTTTTCGCTAAACAAACTGCAACTGCATAGATTGACCATGCCCAAACAATATGTCCGAAAAATTCCGAAAAATGTTCGTCGAATGGTTGGTTCCAAGCAGCTGGAACAGTTCCCATTGCGGGCATAATAATAATATGAAAAGCAACCCAGATTACAATACCATATGCAGCTCCTTGCCACATTGTTGTTTTCTTCCAATACTGTGCCAAAAAGATGAATAATGCCGCAAAAACAATTGAAAATGCAAAATGAATAATTAGTGCAACAAAATATACTTTTTGATCCGTAGAATAATAAACAAACGCATGAACAGCTTTTGAAGACATTCCAAATTGTTCCAATAAATGCTGTGGTGGATTCGTGGCATTTCTAGCCAAAGTGCGCGGAGGTAAAATATTCTCCCACCCGATTTTGACCATTCCTGAAATCATACCTGCAATAAAACCATACCATATACTCTTCCAAACAATTGTCCTAAAAGGTATCTTTGGTTTTGACAAACTCAACATTCTCTCTTCCCCCTTCTTACAGTTGATCATCATACTCCTTGTGAATTCTTTGTCAAATATATCGTGTGCAATAATCTCTTATTATTAGCCATGTTTATTTCTTAATAACCAGGTAATATATACAATTTGCTCATATTGGCACATTTTCATTTTACATTACGTTATTTCCAGCTAATCCCGTCTCATAAATTCAAAAATGTAATTTCTCCTGTTACTCATAAAATATCCCCACTAACTTCACAAATCCTTATCTTAGATACATCTTTTTTATGCTAGAATGTCAATATAATTCTCCTAATTAAGAATGAAAGGTTGATTAATTATGATTAAAAAATATGATAGCAAAAAAATGCAGCAACTTGTCCTTAAAATCTATGAGGCTTATGGCTTTTCTGCTGCTGATAGTGAAAAAATCGCACATACATTGATTTATACTGACATGCACGGGATTGAATCACATGGCGTCCAACGTATGGCGATGTACGATAAGTTCATTCAAAATGGTAAAATTAAGATTAATAGTATTCCCGAAATTGTAAAGGAAACTAATGTTAGTGCTGTTATTGATGCTCATTTTGGAATTGGTCAATTGAATGGTATCTATAGCATGGAGCTTGCAATCAAAAAGGCAAAAGAACACGGAATTGGGATTGTGACTACAAAGAAATCTGGACATTATGGAATAGCTGGATTCTATGCAAATATGGCTGCAGAAAAAGGATTAATTGGAATGTCTTCAACCAATTCTCGTCCTGGCATGGTGCCAACCAACTCGACTCAGCCATTCATAGGTACTAATCCAATCGGCTTTGCAATGCCTGCTCATCCACATAACTTCATACTTGATTTTGCAACCACTACTGTCCCACAAGGGAAAATTGAAGTCTACCGCAAATTAGAGAAAGATCTTCCTGCATTTTGGGTAGCTAAAGATGGTGTTAATCCCATCCATGATCATACCAATAATCAGGATTTGGACTTACTTCGTGTTCCCAAATCAAATGTTGGCCTGACCCCACTCGGAGGTATTTCTGAATTGACTGGCGGTCACAAAGGGTTCGGACTAGGAATAATCGTAGAAATCTTTACTTCGATCCTTTCGCAAGGTGATGTCTCATCTGAAAATGATGGCAGTAACCCTGAAATCGGCCCTTGTCAAAGTTTTATTGCAATCGACCCTGCTATTTTTGGCAATAAAGAAGCTATCATTACTCGTTTTTCTGATTACCTGCAAGAAATTCGTGAATTACCCGCTGTCCCGGGACATACAATCTATGTTCACGGCGACAAAGAACAAATTAGTTATCTTGATGCGAAAGAAAATGGAATCAAAGTCGACGATGCTACAATTTCTGAGATTAAGTCGATTGCAACACGACTAGGAGTTTCTTTCGAGGAATACTTATCCTAGATTTAATGTTGAATTGAGTATTTTAAAATTAAATACAAGGTGTTTTTTGCCTTATGACACACATTTATTTGTAATAGAACAGAAGGGGCTGTGCCATAAGTCCTAAGTAAAAGAGCCACATTAGAAAAAATAATAATTTTTCTAGTGTAGCTCTTTTGGTATAATTGAAAATAAAAAAAGCACTGGTTGCAGCCAGCACCTTCAAAAACAA
>NZ_VJYB01000022.1 GCF_030400225.1 Lactobacillus sp. UCMA15818
TCAAAACTTCCGGTGAATGCAAGCATTCGGTGAAAGCTTTGCGTTCGACTTGCATGTATTAGGCACGCCGCCAGCGTTCGTCCTGAGCCAGGATCAAACTCTCATTTTAAAAGTTTGTGACTCTTTAATTAATTATTTACTAGCGAATTGACTTCGCAAATGTTTGCTCTTGTACTAAACAAGAGACCCTACACATTTGATTTTTCGAAACTTTGTTCAGTTTTCAAAGGTCTACCTTACAAATAAATGTATAAAAAACCAAAAATTGAATTAATATATTTTATTTGTTTGTCTATATTACTATAGACGATAAAGCAACTATTGTCAACAAATATCTACTTCTATTTATCAAAGAAAAATTTAATCTGTTGCAACAACATTGATTACTATACGCTCTCATAATTGTGACGTCAAGAAAAAATTATAAAATAAAAAAGCAAAATGAAATAACAAGCAAACTCACTTTTGAATATCCTAACTATTTTACTGTATAAATAAAAATTATTCGTGATTTGGTGCAAACAAAATAAAAAAGAAAGCTTCATTCCGAAAAAATGTTAAATTTGGAATAAAGCTTTCTTTTATTTTACCTTAGCAAGAAAATATTTCTTTTTACCCCGACGTGCGATTATAAACTTTCCTTCAAATGACTCAGCAGGATTAACCATATAGTCTAGTTCTTGAATTCTTTCGCCATTTATATAGATAGCTCCATTGGTAACATTCTCACGGGCTTGACGCTTAGATTTCTCAATCTGTGTCGAAACAAGCCAATCAATAATATTCATTGGTTCATTCTCAACCTCAACTGTTGGCATCTTCTTAAAACCCTGCTTTATTTCAGCAGCCGTTAACATCTTAACATCTCCAGAAAAAAGAGCCTTTGAAATATGTTCTGCTTGAGCCACTGCATCTTCCCCATGTACAAATGCGGTTACTTCTTCAGCCAATCTCCTTTGTGCTTCACGTTTTTCAGGTTCATCAGCAACCTTCTTGGCCAGTTTTTCGATTTCTTCTTTCTTCAAAAAGGTAAAGTATTTCAAGTATTTCACCACATCATGATCATCTTGGTTCAACCAAAACTGGTAAAATTCATATGGGGTTGTCTTCTCAGAATCCAGCCAAACAGCACCACCAGCAGTTTTACCAAATTTAGTTCCATCAGCCTTTAACATCAAAGGAATTGTTAATGCAAACGCTGCTGTATCAGATCCTTCAATCTTATGAATCATATCAATTCCAGCAGTAATATTTCCCCATTGGTCAGCACCACCAATTTGTAATTCGACATCATTTGCTTTCAATAGATGATGAAAATCAATTGACTGCAAAATCTGATACGTGAATTCTGTAAAAGAAATTCCGCTTTCTAACCGGCTTGAGACCACTTCTTTATTCAGCATTGTATTTATGCTGAATAATTTTCCATAATCACGTAAGAAACTTAACAAATCGATTTTGGATAGCCAGTCATAATTATTCACAACAGTTATATTGTCCTTACCAAAAAGATGTTTCATCTGAGCCGTCAGTGCATCTTCATTGTGATGAACCTGCTCCATTGTCTGCAAAACTCTCTCTGAACTTCGACCAGACGGATCACCTATTGAACCAGTACCTCCACCAATTATAATATGCGCACGATGACCAGCCATCTGGAACCGCTTGAGCATCATAAATGGGATAAGATGTCCAATATGCAGGCTATCACCAGTTGGATCAACACCACAGTAGACCCCAATTGATTTTTCTTCAACTTTTTTTCTTAATCCTTCTTCGTCTGACATTTGGTTAATCGCACCACGCCATACCAGTTCATCAATAATGTTCATTTTCTTCCTCCTAAAATAAAAAAGTCCCTAATACTATAATAGTATTAGGGACGAAATAAATTCCGCGTTACCACCCAAGTTGTCATGATTATGACCAGCTCTTACACCGATAAAGAGGTGAACCAAATTCTAGCTCAATAGTGTAATTCAGAAGAATAATTTATCTTGATTCACAGCCCCATCAAGTTTCTTAACCAGTGATTATCTTCCTACTATCTATCTCAGTGCTTTTTAGTAACTAAAGTATAGCTTAGACGTATCCATGTGTCAATTAAATTTTAACCGCTTTGCTCTTGAGCTTCGCCTGGCACTCCGGACAGATTCCGTAAACCTCATACTGACTATTCAAGACCTGATAGCCAGTCTTGGCCGTAGCAATTTTTTCATTCTTCTTATATGAATCATCAAAAACATCAACTATTTTATTGCAATTAACACAAATCACATGATAGTGAGGTATTTCGAAATAATCATAGCGCATATGTCCACCACTATCAGCCGCAATCTCAATTATCAAATTATGATCTACAAACAGCTGTAGTGTATTATATACAGTTGCCAAACTAACACTAAAACCATTTTTTCTGACATACTTGAAAATCATCTCAATCGATGGATGAGCATGTGATGTCATTAAATACGACAGGATTACCTGTCTTTGTGGCGTATTTTTAATTTTGTTGTTCTTTAGCTTATCCGCAGCTACTAGCAAAGTATTTTGTTCCTGCGTTGCCATCACATTCACTCCTCAATAGTATAGATGATAATAATTCTCAATAATAATATTATACCTTAGATCAAAAAATGTCTATCTATGAGTTGGTATCTCTTCAAAATCAAAAATATAATGTGCCACACTGCGACCATTTTTAGATTCTATTCTCAACTGTGCCGGCAATTGTTCACGTAACGCACTCACGTGGCTAATTATTCCAATCAAGCGGCTCTTTCCTTCCAAGGTCTGGAGTGCTTCTAATGCAACTTGCAATGAATCATCATCCAATGCACCAAAACCCTCATCAATAAATAAGGCATCAATCTGTGTTCCCCCATTTATACTCTGAATGACTTCAGCCAGTGCAAGAGCTAGACACAAAGCTGCAATAAAGCTCTCACCCCCAGAAAGTGTCTTGACACTTCTAAGCTTACCTAGATCAACATCGAAAACATCCAACTCAAGTCCTGTATCTGTAGCATAAGTTCCATTACTCCTATCAAGTTCAAAATGATACCGTCCATTTGTTAAATTCATCAATTTGATATTAGCCACTTGCAGCACTTGTTGCAGATATCTCCGCAATACGTAGCGTTCTAAGCCTAATTTGACTTTTCCCTTTCCACCAATCACTTCTAATAACTGGTTCCATTGGGCATCGAGTTTAAGTTTTGCTTGGTATTCAGTCCATTTTTCACTGACAGCTTGAATTACCTTGAATAATTCAACATATTCCTGTGAATCTTTTTCATATTCCGCAAAAGCAGATTGTTTATCCTGCTTTAATTGCACCAGATTTTCATCCAACTTCGTAATATTTGGAATATTTCTCCCATCCGTTCTCATTTTTAAGTCAGCAATTTGCGTTTTTAATTCAACCATTCTATTCTGATAATCTCTAATTTGGGACTCAATTGTTACGATCTCGCTTATTCTGCCAATTCCAGTCTGCATCTTAGCAAAGGTCAAATTCTTATTATGTTTAATCATAACTTTATTGAGCTCTTCAGTATTTTGCTGCAAACCCTCCACTAAAGAATCATTCGTATTTTTAAGGCCTTCAAGTCTCTCTGTAAGAATCGTTAAGCTGTTATCAAGTCTCGTTATTTCAACAATAACCTTTTGTTTTTCTGTTTCAAAGTCTGCAATTACTCGTTGTTTTTCCAATATAAGTGTTTCTAACTGCTGCAATGAAGTAATACCACTTGGTATTTCAGCATACACAGTTGTCAATTCTGCTTCAAGCTTAGCGATGTCGAGTTTAACCGTACGTTCTTGTTCTCTTAATGATTTCCTTTCTTCTTCAGATTTTGCTTTTTCATGCAACAAAAAGTCACTTTTTATTCGCGCATCTTCAATATCTTGCTTTTTCATTTCCAGCTTTTGAAATTCAGTATTCAAATTATTTTTCAATTTAACAACTAATTCCAACATTTCTGTAAAGCTGATCTCCTGAATATTCAAAACACTGCCTAACTTCTTTTCATCTTGCTCCAAGCTTTTAATTAATTCAGTAATTCTTTCCTTATTAATAGCAATCTTGCCTACTATTTCACCACTACGCTGCAATAGATCCTGTTGCCTTTTTGCTGCATCTCTAACATCATCTGCTGTTACCTCAACCAACGTTTCATCTGTTCTCATTACTTGCGGATGTTCTACTGAACCACACAATGGGCAAGGTTCCTCTGGCTTCAGCTTCTTGCTTAGTATAATTATTTGATTTCTTGCTAATGCAGCATCCAAATCGGCATACTTTTCCTTTGCAATTTTAATCAGCCGCTTCTTATCATCTAAAATACTTTTTTGCCCTGTTAAAATCAGCTTTAGATTATCAACTTTAGACTCATTTTCTTTCATTTGTTCTATTAATTCATCAGCTTTGATAAGATTACTTCTTGCTTCTTGCAATTTTAATTCTTTTTCTGGAATACCTTCATTCAACTCAATAATTTCTTGTTGTTTTTCAATATTTGCCCCATCTAAAACTAATTTTTTCTCTAACTTACTGATTTTGTTTTTAAGTGAATTACCCTCATCTCCAGCAGTTACTCGTTTAACTTCTAATTGAGCTGCCTTCTCAACATAAGCCTTCTTATCTCTTAAGTGTCTGACATCATCAGTCAAAGAATTAATCTCGCTATCTCTTGCCTTTAACAGTTCATTATTCTCTTGAGTGCTCCTAAGTTCCTCTTTTACAGCTACTTTCTCTGCAATCGTCTTTTCAAATCTATCCTTTATTTTTGTGTAGGATAATTGCAGGTCTTCAAGTTTTAAAACCAATTGCTCATTTGACTGATACCATTTTAGCTCACTTATTTTTTCTTCCTCATCTTCGAGCCACTTATCATTTCTAAATGCAAATAAACTTTTTTCGGTCGTCTCCAATGTTTCAAAGTCCTGTAATAGAAGTTGGTTTTGCAATAAAGCTTTTTGTGCATCAGCGACTTTCCCTTCAATATTAGCTAATTTTAACTTAGAAGCATCCCTAATCCGTTCAATTACTCTATTTTCTTTATTTGCAGCTACTAGCCACCCCGCTACATCAAGTTTATTATCGATTTCAGAAATTTGACTTTTTAAAACATCAATCTCATGCTGTTTTTCTTGGGTTTGACTATGGGTTTCTTTTGCTTGATTTTGAATTTCATCCGTCCAATTCTTAAACAAACTTGTTGCAAACAATTCACGTAATAGTTTTTCTTTTTCATTACTATCCGAATCTAAGAAATTGCGAAATTTTCCTTGTGGCAACATAATTATCTGTGTAAATTGTTCAAGGGTCAAATGGATCAATTCTTGAATAAATTTGTTGACCATCCCTACTTTATTTAATTCAACTTCTGTACCATCATCATTCTGATAACTTAGCAACACTTTCATATTTTGAACTTTCGTACCTGACCCTCTTTTTTTGACGATCACTTGTTTAGGTTGACGCTTAAGATGATAAATTTTATCTTGATGTTCAAAAACAAATTCGACTTCTGTCACCGCGGACTCCTTTGCAAAACCTGAGCGCATCGCTTCCGCCTCACGATCATCACCCGAGGTACTTCCAAATAGTGCAAAACACATAGCATCGAAAATTGTTGTCTTACCACTACCGGTCTTGCCACTAATTAGAAAGAACGGTTGTTCGGCAAATCGTGTAAAATCAATTTCTTGTTCTGCATAAGGTCCAAAGTTGGTCATCTTTATTTGCATTGGTTTCATTCTTTTTCACCGCCAGTCACACGTTCAAGACCGCTAATTGCCCATTTTTTTTGCTGCTCTGTCATCTTTTCGCCTGTCATATCCTCAAAAAAATTTGCTAATAACTTCATCGGATCTAATTCAAGTGCAATAGCTTCATTCTCTGGCAGCTCTATTATTTGGTTCTCACGGCTTAAACTGATTATCTTAGGATAGAATTCACGCAAATTATTCATAACATTAGGGATAACCGCCTTATCTTCCAATGTAATTGCTACAAAATCTTCATTGTTTACTTCATTATATACACTTGGCGAAATCAATTTTTCATAAGAATCTTTCAGCAATACAATATCATTAAGTGGTTCGATAGTAATAAAATCCGAATGGAAAAGATTCGTATCAACAATCCAGACCCCCTTAGCAGTCTTCGCCTCCGACACCGAAAATTTGACTAGAGAACCACTATATCGGATTCGTTCCTCATGCAACGCATTAACATCATGAAGATGGCCTAGAGCTACATAATCAAAATCAGAGAGCAAGTCTAGCGGTACAGCATTTAATCCTCCCACCTCAATCTTCGTTTCAGAATCAGTTTTAGTACTGCCAGCTGCAAAGAAATGTGCAACTAACACATGTTTTTTATCTGGAGCAAAATTTTCTTTCATTCTTTTAATTATTCTTTTCATGACAACCGATAAATCAGTCAATGACTCGTCTGCAAAAAAATTTCTAGCTTGGAATATTTGGAAATATGGTAATAAAAAGAACTGTGTATCTGAGAATTCGACAGGCACCATTGCTTCAGCAATACTTGTATTCAGGAAATACTGTGTTGCTTTGAACCATTCCCGCCCAGTATTCAATCTCACTGCTGAATCATGGTTGCCACTGATCGCCAAAATTGGTTTCTTTAATTTTAGATTTAGCTCTATAATCATTTTGTTCAACCGCTTTACAGAGTCTTCGTTTGGCAAAGCTCTGTCATACAAGTCGCCTGCAATTACAATTGCATCGACTTTTTTTTCCAGTGCAATTTTCGTAATTTCTGCAAAAGCATGCTCCTGCTCCTGCGCTAAATCATAGCCATATAATTTCCTTCCGATATGCCAGTCAGCTGTATGTAAGAAACGCATTTTATCCCCACCTTTTTACGAACGCTTGTTCATTTTAAAAGTATAACATATTTGAATTTGCTATTTATTTCATTTACTTGCTTTGTTTACTTATCACTGTACAAATAAAGAGACCACTCAAAAGTCCCCTCTTGGTCTAGTCTCTTCATGATTGTATCTAAGAATATGCATAAGCTAAAATGATTGATTTAACTTCTACTTAGCCTACTCAATTTAGTAGCATCTCAAGTAATTCTACTTATTACGTACTGCTAATATCTGTCTGACCATTGACAATTCTTCATTTGTTGGAATAATCATTATTTTAGCAGAAGAATCTCTTGCTGAGATTACACCTTCTACGTTGCCCTCATTTGCTTCTTGATTGATTTTCAAACCTAATACCTGAAGTTTTTCAACAATCAGATTACGTAATTCTCGATTATTTTCTCCAATTCCACCAGCAAATACCAGAACATCCAGTCCACCCAGTTCAGCATAATAGCTTCCTATATACTTAACTATTCGATTAATAAAAATATCAATGGCAAGTTTTACCTGTTCTTGTTCAGAATTTGCCAGCAAATCCCTCATATCTGAAGATATTCCAGAAACACCAAGTAATCCAGATTCTTTATTCAACATTAAGAGAACTTCATTCAAACTCAACGACAATTTCTTCATCAAATATGGAATAATTGAAGGGTCAACATCCCCTACCCGAGTCCCCATCGTTAATCCTGTCAGAGGAGTGAACCCCATTGATGTGTCGAATGCCTTACCATTCTTTTCAGCCGCTACTGATGCCCCACTTCCTAAATGAAGTGTTATCATCTTCAAAGACTCCAGTGGCTCATTTAGCAAGTTTGCTGCACGCTGCGAAATATATTCATGGCTGATTCCATGTTCACCATACCTCCTAATTCCAAATTTCTTTGTATATTCATAAGGTATACTGAAAACGGCATTTTTTTCAGGTAAATCCGTAAAGAATTGGCTATCAAAAACTGCATATTGCGGGACCTCTGGTAATGCTTGCTGCATAATATTCACATACTTAACTTCCATTGGATTATGTAGGGGAGCAAAATCATTCATTTTAGCCAACTTGTCCAAATTATCAGCTGTCAATTCAACAGCTTCTTTGAATAATTCGCCACCTGCAACGACACGATGCCCAACAGCCTCTATCGCTCCCAAGTCTTCGATGATTTTAAGGTCTTGTAACTTCTCAAAAATTAATGCCGCGGCCTTTTCATAAGACAAGTTATCAATCTTAATTTCATATTTTTTACTGCCATATTTAACTTCGAATAAGGACCCCAGCATATTTATTCGCTCCACTAGCCCCTTAGCGATAACACTTTCATCACTTGCTTCAAATAACTGCCACTTAACTGAAGAACTTCCCGCATTTACCAAGAATATTTTACCCAATCAGAGCACCTCCATCATTATTGACTTAATTATATCGTACTTCCTATTTTCTTTCAGTGTTCCATTAGAATTTACACAAATCAAGCAGCTATTTAAAAAGTATGCTAAAATTTTTCGTAACAACTAGTTAAGAGGTAAACGCCATGATTATAAAACATATAATAGAAGAAAAAAAAGATTCGTTCACCTGGTTCGATGTCTGTGACATCACAGAAACAGATAAAAACACACTCATTGAAAAACATGAGCTCAATCCCAGACATATTGCATATGCGATGGACAAGCATGAACGAGCTCGCTATGATCGGCAAGAGAGCATTGAGATACTAATTTATAATGTACCTGTAAAAAAAATTGAGGCAACTAATAGTTTTGTCTTGGAACCAATCACATTTTTGTTTAAAAAAAATACGGTCTTTACCTTTCGCTCTAATTCTTTAGAACTAGATGCTGCAAGGATCATTGAAAAGGCAAATCATATCGAATCATCAATTATAACCTTGATTTTAACCATCCTTTATAAGACCACAATCAGCTATCAAGCTGCAATTGATAGTCTAAATAAAGCTCGTGATCATTATCTAAGTAATCTTAACCACAAAATAAGTAATCAAAACCTGATTCAATTATCAAATGTCGAGCGCAGTCTTGTCTATATCGCTAGTGGTATTAAAACAAACCTAATAGCTCTTGAAAGTATACCTGAAAATCAGCATTCACGTAAACTATCACAAGCAGAACAAAAGCTCTTGCACAGTATCACAATCGAAGTGCATCAAGCAGAACAAACTGTCGAAATTGCATTAGAAGTTACTGAGCGTATCTCTGCGACCTCGAATAACTTACTCAATAATAATTTAAACGATGTCATGCGGTTCCTCACGGTTTGGTCACTAGTATTGACAATTCCGACTATTGTCACAGGTTTTTACGGTATGAATGTAGGTCTTCCATTTGCAAAGAGCTCAATTGCCTGGCTTAATATTACGATTGGCACAGTAATTATGATAATAATTCTAGTTATTTTTTTCAAAATTCGCAAACTTTTCTAAAAATGTTGCAAAAAGCTGCAACATTTGTAATTTATCTCCTTAATTGCTTTAAAAAAACGCTTGTCAAACAAAAATATATATTTTTTCTATTTTTTTCTGCAAATATTCAATGTTTTGCCAACTTTTTTAGCTGTTTTTGTCACATTTGATTGAGCGTCTCATAATTACCAGTGCTTTAGTATTACTTACCATTTTTTTGTCAGAATTTCATTTTTTTATATTACGGTATATTACAAAGCTAATAAAATATTACAAAAAGTGCTCTTATAGTAACAGGACTGCTATTTTCTTGTCATGTTAAGTGTATATACTAATCACTGTTGAAGCGATTTGCTTTAGAAATCGCAAGAAGTGTAGCAAATGCTACAAGGCAAAAAACAGGAGTGAATATATAACTATGGATATTAAGAAAATTTTATTGTCAGTTGTAACAGTTACAGGGATGTTAACAGCTGGTACAGTTGCTGCAAATGCTGATACTGTTACAGTTAAAGCTGGGGATACTGTTTCTGAGTTAGCCAATGAATACAACACTACAATTGATACTATTACGCAAGAAAATAGTTTACAAGACGCAAACGTAATTGTGGTTGGTCAAAAATTAGAAGTCGGCGAAACTGCAAATACAAACAGTACTGCAACAACGACATCTACTGCTAGCGTAAACGCAAGCAGTACAGCAACAAGTACAGCAGCTGCAAGCACAAGCAATACTACAACAAGTACGGCAGCTGCAAGTACAAGTAGCGCTGCAACCAGCACAACTGCTACAAGTACATCGACTAGTACACCTGCCGCAAGTTCTTCAAGTACCACGACAGCTGCTAGCTCAAGTGTAGCATCATCCACGACATCAAGTACATCATCTACTGAGGCTGCTGCTCGTGCTTGGATTGCTGCTCGCGAATCTGGTGGTTCATATACAGTACAAAATGGTCAATATTATGGTAAATACCAACTCTCAATTTCTTATTTGAACGGTGATTACTCTGCCGCTAACCAAGAGCGTGTTGCTAATAGTTACGTGATTAGTCGCTATGGTTCATGGGTAAATGCTGTTAAACATTGGGAAACTAGCGGCTGGTATTAAGATTAGTCGTTAAATAAAAAGCTTATTAAAATAAAGAGACCAAGTCAAAAAATTAATTTTTGACTTGGTCTCTTTATTTATTTCAGCTAAATATAGTCTATTAATTCAAAATTTTGTTTTCCACTATCTACCCTTGCCTCAAATTACCATCCATAATCTCATAAGTTCGATCGGCAAACTCCTTCAAACGCAAATCATGTGTCACTATGATAATTGATTTATCGTGTTTATGTGCTAAATCTCTAAATAGTCTTCCTACTTCGACAACTCTTTGAGAGTCCAGAGCAGCAGTTGGCTCATCGGCAAAAATTATTGTCGGATTTGAATAAAGGGCACGTGCAATTGCTACACGTTGTCTTTGTCCACCTGATAATTCACGCGGATACTGTTTTAATAAATCTCCAATTCCTAATTGTTTAATTATCGCAGCGAAATCAGATGTATTCAAGTTGCCCTCTTTTTTTACGCGTTTTGCCAATTCAAACTGTTCTTCAACTCTAAGATATGGGACCAAGCTATAATTCTGTAAAACAAAGCCAATTTTTTCTAATCTAAGTTGCTCTTTCTGCTTTTCTTTCAAATTATTTAATTTAATGTTGCCAATAAGTACTTCTCCAGAAGACGGTGTTTGTATTCCCCCTGCAATTGTTAAAAAAGTACTTTTACCAGAACCAGAAGGCCCCAGCACTAAACACAATTCGCCTTTTAATGCTTTGAAATTGATATCGCTTAAAACATGAATCCGATTCTTCTTCTCACCAAAATATTTATTGATTCCTCTTAAAATAACCGTCTCCATTATTTATCCTCCAATCACAGTTACCGGATCAACACGCGTCACTATTCTTATCGGAATTATTACACCCAATAATGCAACTATGACTAACCCGATAGCCACCACACTCAACAACGGAATACTGAAATACATTGGTACTGCTGCAGGTATAAAACTTGCAGTTAACCCTGTTAATACAGTTCCAACTATCAATCCGCTAATGACGATTAACAATGACTGTGAGATTGTAGCTCGCACAAGTACACTCACAGGGACTCCCTGTGCCCGCAACACTGCATAATTCTCTAACTTTTGCATCGTCAAAATATATAGAAATACCGCAACAACCACTAATGAAATTACCATCAGGAATCCTATCATGAAAATAAAAGTCGTTGTTTGCGCAGTATACCCAGGAAGTTTCTTAATAAAACCTGCTAATGAATAGTTCTTTAAACCACTATTCTTGCCAAGAATAATTTTACTATTTTGTGAAACAACTGCACTCACTGCAAAAGTTGGCCCCGCGTTCTTTAATACTTGGGCTACATGATTGTCCCCATAAATAACAGGAGAGATATTAAGCTTTGCATTATTTACAAAACCACTAATTGAAAATTTAGATTGACCCGAATTCAGCTCAATCTTGTCTCCTATTTGATAACCTGCTTGCTTCAATGAACTATCGACCAGTACCTCATTATTTTTTGTTGGCTTTTTACCATCTATAACTTTCAAATTCTTCATGATAAATTGCTCCCTATTTATACCAACAAACTGTGCACTAACTTTGTGATTACCAGCACCACGAACTATAACTGGAACTTGTGTCACAATTGCTGTTTTCTTACTAGTCTGCACCTTTGCTAATTGTGACTTTGTGATTATAGATTGTGTCATACTTGTATCAGCATTATCATTTAAAGCAATCATTTGAATATCCCATGATTTAACCGCATCCGTATTCTGCCTAGCCAAGCCTTGCGCAAGACTAGTCAAAATAAATATTAAATAACTTATTAGAACAATCATTGCTATAATCAGTGTATATCTCAATTTCTCGTAACGGATTTCTTTCCATGCAAGGAACATGTTTCAGACCTCCTTCTCTATTTTCTTGACAGCTAAATCCAGGTAATTTAACAATTTTTCTTTATCAGCTGGCTCAAGCAGAATTTGCTTGATAACTTCATGAGACAAAATCATTACAGCCCATTCCTCAAAGTCAGTTGATTGCTTCTCAAACGTTTGCCTTGTTTCATTTTTAATTAACGGCTCATTTACACAAAGATGCATTTTAATAAAATTAAAGTACTGACTATTTGCAGTTCGCTCCACAAAATTGCGTACCATTTCTTGATAAGAAATCTTTTTCTTCTGCTTACTTACAGTCTGCTTATGAATTTCTTCCATTGCAATCCGATACACATACCAATATGCATCATTGATATCATTGAAGTACTTATAAAAGCTTCCTCTCGAAATCTTAACTTCCCCAATAATTCTTGCAACTTGTGCTTGAGGCAGTGGATACTTTTCAAACTCACACAGCATTGCTTGGAATATTCTTTTTTTCTTTTCAGTATTCAAGTTTTTAAATGTTTCTAAAACCACATAATTCCCTCCTTACATTTCCGGTGACACCGTGTCACCACATAAGAATAATAATTCAAATTTATATTATCTGTCAAGTTAAGAGCTATTATCAGGGAAATTAATATGTATTATAAGGGCATACTCAAGTTCTGACTCATAGAACTACTTATACAAAAAAATAAAGAAAACTAGATCAAAATTCAACTTCTGACCTGTTTCCTTTATTTGGAACAAATACTTGTAAAAAAATCAAAATAATTCAATTTTCATATTTTTAATCCATTAGCGTAAAATATCAATTAAGTTTCTCTTAGCTGCTTGTGACGCAGGTAACATTCCAAAAATTATTCCGACTGCTGTTGATACTCCAAATGCTAATAAGAAGTTTCCAAAAGTCACAACCGCATGAATATGATAGGGAATTAGTAATGAGATAAGTGAGGAAAGCATCCAACCAATCACAAAACCAGTAATTCCTCCACCAACAGTCAGCATTATTGATTCAAGCAAAAATTGCCATAAAATATTCTTTTGTGTTGCACCAACAGCTAATCTAATTCCGATTTCTTGTGTCCGTTCGGAAACAGAGATATACATCATATTCATTACCCCAATGCCTGCAATGAATAATGAAATTCCTGCAATGGCACTAATGAAATATGTGAGGACATCCATTACAGTTGAGATTGACTTCAGAATTGCCCCCTCATCAAAATAAGAATAATTGCCAACATGTCGATTTTCTCCGTGCTTTTTAAGATATCTGACAACTTTTTTAGTAACACTGGATGCCCCATAGCCCTTAGCAACCGTCAGCTTCAATGTATTAGCCTCATTCAGCTTAACACCTGCATAGTATGTCTTGTTCGAAAGAAGAAAGTCTGCACTATACTTATTGTAGCTTGACTGCTTAAATATGCCTTTAACTCGATAGGAGACCCCGTTAATATTGACTGCTGTGCCAAGCGCATTATTTGCGTACTTGTAGACCTTCTTTGCATAACGCAAGCTTAACAATACTACATGCTGATTAAGGTCGAGATCTGTTTGAGAGAGATTACTGCCATACCTCAACTTATTAGCCGGTAGTGGTGCCTTCAAGAGTGTTAAACTTCCACCTACGCTAGTATTACCAACGCTAGCATCACTCACAGAAATGTTACTAGTATCCTTTTTGAACGCCGCTTTCGAAAGCTGACCAGCAAAGTGCTGCTTAATTTGCTTAATATCAGCAGCTGTGAATCCAGTATTAGTATTTTCTTTACCATCGAAGGTAATTTCAGTAGTTTGTTCGCCTGAACTGCTAGTTTTAAACTCCGAAATCATTTTTTGTTTAACACCATTTCCTAATGCAATAATCGTTATTACAGAAGCAATCCCAATCACAATTCCAATCATCGTCAAAAAACTGCGTCGTTTATTGGCCAGCAAAGATTTGAAGGCCACTTTGAGCAAATCATTATACTTCATTGTTATCTACCCCCGTATCAGACGTCAATCGCCCATCAAGAATCGTCAATAACCGATTCACTTGCTGTCCAACCATTGGATCATGGGTCACAATAATAATAGTCGTATTATTAACTGCATTTAGTTCCTTGAACAAATTCATTATCTCTTTAGAAGTCTGACTATCCAAAGCACCAGTTGGTTCATCAGCAATTAAGAATGTAGGATTGCCAATGATTGCACGCGCAATTGAGACACGTTGCTGCTGCCCACCAGAAAGTTGAGTAGGTATGCTTTTCTCATATCCAGCAAGTCCAACCTTTTCAAGTACTTCAGTAATTTTGCGCATTATTTCCTTTTTTTTGACACCCGCGTACATTAATGGAAGTGCAACATTCTCAGCAACGGTCAAGTTTTTGATTAGTTTGAAATTCTGGAAGACAAAGCCAACATTTTTATTACGTAATCCAGTAAGTTTTTTATTACTATAATTATTGATCTGATCTTTTTTAAAAATGTACTCACCTTGATATTCGCGATCCAAGAAACCGATAATATTAATTAGTGTCGATTTACCAGAACCTGATTGTCCCATAATACCAACAAATTCTCCCTGTTCAATGTTCAATGAAATATCATGAAGAATATGAACCTGTTGACTACCTTGTTTATAGTATTTATTAATATTATTTAACGATATCATTGTGGCCACTTCTCCCCATCTTTGAGCTTACTATCAGGATTGGTCACAACTTTTTCACCTGCATCTAATCCAGAGGTTACTATGAAACTACCATCTTTGACAGTTCCTACCACCTTCTTAGCACTAACTTTATTGTTTCGAACTACAAAGATCCTGCCTTTAAACAAGCTTGCTTTTGGAATAACAATCCCAGTCTGTGGGATACTCATCTTAATTGTTTGACCATCAATAAAGTTAGTTCCATCAACCGTTGCGTAGACATCATATTTTGAACCTGCAGAACTAGTAGTGCTTACTGGATGAAGCGAAACAAGCGTGACTGCTGCTTCCTTGTGCACTACCAGTTGCAACAGCTCTGACAATAACATTATCTCCTACCTTGACTTTGCTATAATCATATTCGGAAACTTGTGCTGTTGCCTGCATTACCGTTGATGCTACTGCTACTTTTGCACTTCCGTTGTGATCATAAGTAACTGTCACATTACCAGCAAATGGTGCTGTTATGCTAGGCGAAACTTTGCTGCTGAGCTGATTAATTTTTGTTTGTGTACTAGAAATACTGTCATTAAAATCAGCCAAGTCATTTGTTGCACTCGTAACTGCATCTTGTGCATCACTATAACCATCATCATTTTTTTGCATTTTACTCAAAGTTATTTTGGCTGTTTGAAGCTTTTGCGTTGCTTGATTTTTATCACGCTGTGCCTTTGCCAATGTTGTTTTTAGCTCAGTCAATTCTGTTGCATTTGCTTCATTATAAGTAGTATATAAGACTTCACCTTGTGTAACCTGTTGTCCATTCTCGACCTTCATTGCAGATAACTCTTTACTGGTTACCGTAAAATCACGCTCTTCTTTTGGACCAACGCGCCCGCTCAGTGTTAGCGGTGTGACATGTTGCGCCTTTTGTGTTATGTATTCTGTAGTCTGCGTACCTTTAACAGTATTATGTATGCGACTTCTAATTGTTAGAAATGCCCCACTGACAATAATAATTATTAAAAGAGCAACCGCGATGACGATTGTGATGACTTTACCTTTTTTCATATACTACACCCCTATCAAATTCTACTTACTTCATGATAACATGCTAATTGTTTCACAAAAAGTTGCCTAAAATTTAATATCTGAAATCACTACGACTAAAACTACTTTATATCCTAGTACCAACTCTAAATTACGAACTTAGCTAGTATCATGCTATGAATAATTTAAAGTCCACCGAAGGATTTTTACTTATGGAACATGTTTATCCGGAATCAATAAAAAAGCTAGCTCAAGCTTTAACTTTTGAACCAGCCCCTTAACAATCTTTATCTTGTAATATAAGATTCATTGAACCACTCAAATATATCCTGTGGTGCATTATGATCTACGGTATGACCACTAGGATATTCATGATACTCAACATTGTCTGCATATTTCTTAAAGAAACTCGCTATTTCACGGCCAGTTGCTGGTACAAACAATGGATCTTTTTGCCCTTGGGAGATGAATATTTTCGTGCTTATTTGCTTCTCTGTAAGATTCTTGCGAGCTTCCACAACATAGAATTCAGGCAGTCTTGCGCTTAGTATCACAACTACATCTAACCAATTTGGGTAAAAGATACTTAATCCTGTATTAATAATTGCTCCTTGGCTAAATCCCAGACTAAACAAGGGGTTATCTTGTAGCCGTTCCTGTTTCAAAATCGTCTCTACTTGATTATAAATGTCTGTTATAACACTTCCAATAACCGCTATTTCCGTTTTGTTTATAAATTCAGGAATAAAGTACGCGTATCCGCTTCCGTAATTGATATCACCTTGGACGTGCAACTCAATTACATTTTCCCCGAAAACTGAAACCAGTGGTCTCAAGTCAAGATATGACGAACCCATCCCATGCAGCGTCATCACAATTGGAGTTTTATCAGTTACTCCAATCTTAGGGTATACCATCTCATATTTATATTTCATGCTAATCTCTCACTTCTATCTTTAATTATTACTTAATTAATTAAGCTTATAGTTGCTAGACTCATACAAATAAAAAAAATACTCAAAAATACATCTTTCATGAAGTGAACCCTTAAAATTGGACATATGATTTATGCTACTTTCTGAACGGCGAGTTCCCGGTACTTTACCGGTGACTTACCGTTCAGTTTTGTTTTAATACGACGTTTATTGTAAAAATCAATCCA
>NZ_VJYB01000023.1 GCF_030400225.1 Lactobacillus sp. UCMA15818
TAATGAATTTTCACCATTTAAATATTCTTTAACAACTTTCAGCTTAAAACTGTAGGTATAATTACGTGTCAAAAAAGCACCTCCAAAACTTGATTTACACGTCCAAGTTTTGTAAGGCACTTCACTTATGGCACACTCCCGATATCCCACTATATTATTCATTGCAGAACCGAATCTGCTTCAAGAAAATAATCCTGATTAGTTATTTTAAAACTTTCAGCAATATTTCTCGTAATATACACCTTTTTACTCTTTGTAGTAAAAATTATTCCAATATCGTCTTTCCTATTAAATAGATTCATCGTTCCTCTGATTCCATTATAGAACCCTATACTAGCCCAGATTTCACCATCAATCGATTTTTTGGTGATAACAGTTACACTCGCTAAGTCATTAGCTACAGGATAGCCAGTCTTGGGATTAAAAATATGATGATATTCTTTCCCATCTATTTTTAAAAAGCGTTCATATATCCCTGATGTAACAACAGAGTAGTCTCCCGTTTTCAGAATACCTAACGGCTCATTACGTTGACTGAAAGGAGATTGGATACCCACATTCCATAAACGACTTTCTCGCGCTGGGTCTCCTACTAATAAAACATTACCACCTAAATTTATTATTCCTCTTTCTATATGCTGTTTAATCCAATAATCTTTTATGGCATCAGCAATATATCCCTTCGCAATCCCTCCTAAATCAAGTTCCATTCCTTTTTTTTGTAAAAAGACTGTTCTTTTTTTGTCATTCAAAACTACACTAAATGGATTAGTTAACGCTAACCTTTGCGCAACTTCCATAGTTTGCGGCACCTCTGCATCTGCAAAACCTATATGCCATAGCTTAACAACTGGTCCAATTAAAGCATTAAAACCTAATTCTTTTTGACTAATCTCAATAGCCCTTTTAACAATCTTGTAGCTTATCTCAGAAACAGAAACTTCATCCCTTCCAGAAGCATGATTGATATTCATTATTTCTGAAGAAGTTCTATTCACTGTTAACTTATCTTCATATTCTTTTATTAATTCATATGCTTCATCTAATAGTTTTTCATCCACTGAATTATAGACTGTTAAGTCTATAATGGTTCCAAGTGCACGATATTTTTTATTTATTACCATAACAATTAACACTTACCTTCTTGGTTTACTTTAGGATAAATTATAATCCTCTTGTTATAATACCACCTAAGATATCCTGCAAGAAGAAAGCTAGGTATTTACTCAACTTACTAACCTTTATTGTTACTGAAAGTCAGGGTTGCTTCTACCGCTTTTTTCCACCCATAATATAAATAGGAGCGCTCTTCATCTTCCATTTCAGGATTAAATTTCGTTCCTTCTTGCACCATCGACTTTAATTCATCCAAGTCTTTCCAATATCCGACTTTTAATCCTGCAAGAAAGGCTGCACCTAACGCTGTTGTTTCTAAATTTGCGGCTCTAATAATGGGTGTATTCAAAATGTCCGCTTGAAATTGCATCAACATATTATTTCTGGCTGCACCGCCGTCAACTTTCAATGTTGGTATGTCTATTCCGGAATCTTTTTTCATTGTTTCTATAAGATCTTTAGTCTGATATGCTAACGACTGCAAAGTTGCTTTAACAAAGTCTGACTTTGTAGTCCCTCTTGTCAGTCCAAAAACTGAACCTCTGGCATTAGAGTCCCAGTATGGAGCACCTAAACCTGTGAATGCAGGTACAACATAAATCTCATTACTGCTTTTAGACTCATTTGCTAAATCTTCTGTTTCTGATGCAGACTTAATCATATTCAATCCATCCCGTAACCATTGAATTGCTGAACCAGCAACAAAAATTGATCCTTCCAACGCATAATATACTTTACCATCTATTCCATATGCCACACTGGTCAACAAATTGTTATGTGATAATTTAAGCTTCTCACCAATATTCATTAGCACAAAAGCACCAGTCCCATAGGTATTCTTTACCATTCCAGGTTCAAATGCCAATTGTCCGAATAACGCAGCTTGTTGATCTCCTGCCATACCAGCAATCGGAACTCTTGATCCATAAAAATGATATTCTTTGGTACTTCCAAAGATTTCTGAATTCGAACATATTTTGGGAAGCATTATTTCAGGAATATTCAATAATTCAAGAATATTCTTTTCCCATGATAAAGTATGAATATTAAAAAGCATTGTTCTGCTTGCATTGGTATAGTCAGTCACATGCGATTCACCACCAGTTAATTTCCACACTAACCAAGTATCAATAGTCCCAAAAAGTAATTCTCCTTTTTCAGCTCTTTCTTGAGCACCTTCCACATGGTCCAGAATCCAGCGAATTTTGGTCGCAGAAAAGTAAGGATCTACTAGTAATCCTGTTCTTTCATGAATCATTTTTCCATTACCATCTTTAATGAGCATATTAGATATATCTTCTGTCTGTCTTGATTGCCACACAATTGCATGATATATCGGTAATCCGGTCTGCTTATCCCAAACCACTGTCGTTTCTCTTTGATTAGTTATACCTATACCCACTATTTGCCTCGGTTTGATTTCTGACTCAATAAATGCATTAGCAATTGTCGATAGAACCGCGTTCCATATTTCATTTGCATCATGTTCTACCCACCCTGGCTGCGGAAAATATTGCCTAAACTCTTTTTGTGCATCAGCAACTTTGTTTCCATTCTTATCAAAAATAATTGTTCTTGTACTTGTAGTTCCTTCATCAATAGATAAAATATATTCCTTTTCTTCCAAGACCTCATCTCCTAATCTATTTAATAGGGATTGCTATTCTTTTTAAATAATAGCGCTTGCATTAAATAGATTAAACCTCTTTTTATTTCTTAATTAATAGAATATCTCTATCTTTAAAAACGTTTTAAATATATCTGTGTTCGTTCATGAAATACCTATCACAATAATTAATAGCAAATGATTTAAACTTTGCTGTGGATGGTGGTAAAAAATGGTCTGCTTTAGAAATTAAATAAATTGTATTAAATGCTTCGGGTTCTTTTATGTGAGCAATATGGACTAAATCTGGATTTAATTGTGATAAATGAGGGATTAAAGCAATTCCATAACCATGCTGAACAAACCCTACAATTGCATGATCCTCTTCTATTTCAGCCTTAACATTCGGATGAATATTATTATTTTGGAATAATTTATCTATCAAAGGACGAATTCCGCTATTCCTTGAGAAATTAATAAATGGATAGTTTCCTAACTGATTTAAGAAAATAGAACTGTATTTCGCTAACGGATGATTTCTAGGTGTTACAAGGACTAACTCCTGTTTAGCCACTGGTACATATGCTAACTTTGTTTTAATACTTTCATTGTTTAGTTGCTCGATATATGATGAAAAAACCATATCGTATTTTTCTGCAATTAACTTTTTTACCAATTCTTCAGTATTATTTTGATAAAAATTAAACGAAATACTTTTATTTGCCATATCTTTTTGAAACACTGTCACTAGTTCTGGGACAAGTTCTTGACCCAGAGTGTACGTGAATCCTACATCAACATGTCCTTGTCTCACATCCAGCAACTGTGAAACCATCTTTTTTCCTTCATTCAAAGTCGTGAGACTACTTTCAACATAGTTTAAATAGATTTTGCCTATTGCTGTCAATCTAATATTTCTTCCATCTTTTTCAAATAGTGGAACACCTAGGTCACTTTCTAAATGTTCTATTGCGTAACTCAGTGAAGGTTGAGAAATTGATAGATTTTCTGCGGCTTTTGCCATATGTTCTGTGTACGCCAATTCTCTGAAAAAATAAAGATGCTTTAAATTCATAGACTCCATCTCCAATCATGTTAACAATAAATAATATCTATGTATAAATCAATTTTACATTATTTATTCCAAATAATGTGAGCACTGCTCTTTTTAACATAGGTTTCTTCCTACATCTTTTTATAGCATGTTTAATTAAACATTCCTACCGTAATCATAGAAATATTGTGTATTATTGTATATATTTTAAATACTAAACTTTTTCAATAGAATTTTTTTATGAATTAATAGATTTTTATTTATTTATTATTCTGAATTAATTATTTATAATATGTGAATAGAATAACAAAGTTAGCGAAAAATTGAAGGGAGTTTTTTTATAATGACAGAACGTATTGATGGACACACAATTTTAATTGGATTAATGGCTTATCCTATCAGGCATTCTATGTCTCCTACCATGCATAATAACGCTTTTGCAAAACTTGGATTAAACTATGCTTATCTTGCTTTTGATATCACAAACGAGAAACTTAAAGGGGCTGTTGATGCTATTCGTACACTCGATATGCGTGGCTCAAATGTTTCTATGCCAAACAAGCAGAAAGTTATTCCCTATCTCGATACTCTAGATCCTGCTGCCGAATTATGCGGAGCTGTAAATACAATTGTCAATGATAACGGTATTTTAACTGGTTATACAACTGATGGTACAGGTTTTATGAAATCACTAGCTGATGAAGGATTAAATATTCACGGTGAAAAAATGACTTTGGCTGGGGCTGGTGGAGCTGGAACTGCAATTGCAATCCAAGCTGCATTGGACGGTGTTGCTGAAATTTCATTATTTAATATAAAAGATGCTACCTGGGATAATGCTGTCAGAAATGTTGCGATTATCAATGAGAAAACAACTTGCAAAGCAACACTCCATTCGCTGGAAAATAAAGATGATTTTAAAGCAGAAATCGCCTCGAGTGCCATCTATTGTGATTCTACCGGAGTAGGAATGAAGCCCCTTGAAGACATGACGCTTGTCGAAGACCCTACATGGTTCCATAAGGATATGATCGTTTACGACACTGTTTATTCTCCAAGAACAACAAAATTAATGGAAGTTGCAAAAGAAGCTGGTGTAAACCACGTATTTAACGGATTAGGAATGATGCTCGAACAAGGTGCGGAAGCCTTCAAACTCTGGACAAATGAAGAAATGCCCATCGACTATATCAAGAGTTTATTGTTTGATGATGTAAAAAAATAGGGGGAAGCATAGATGAAAAACAAATATATTCCAACTGCTTTTAGCCTTTATTTAAATTATTTCATTCATGGCTTTGGGGTTATAATTTTGGCTCAAAATATGAATTCCTTAGCTAATCAATGGAATACTACAACAGCTGGTGTAGCAATTGTCATTTCTTCATTAGGTATTGGCCGACTAATCGTTTTACTGATATCTGGTGCTTTATCTGATAAATTCGGTAGGAAGCCTTTCGTCGTCTTAGGTGCTTGTACCTATCTAATTTTCTTCATTGGTATCATTTTAAGTAAAAATATAACCGTTGCATATATATTTGGTATTTTAGCTGGAATTGCCAATTCATTTCTGGACTCAGGAACCTATCCCGCTTTGATGGAAATGTTTCCTAATTCCAAAGGTACCGCTAATGTTGTCATAAAGGCCTTTATTTCTGCAGGGCAATTCATTCTTCCTCTAATGGTTAGTTTCTTCATTGCCAATAATTTATGGTTTGGTTGGAGCTTTGTATTTTGTATTGCTATATTGATACTAAATGGAATTTTTATGATAACTTCTAGCAAATTTCCTAAAATATCTTCGGTAGACGAAAAAAATTCTTCAGTAAAAATTGAAGAAGAAAAGCCTGTCAATGTAAAAGCAAATTTATGGATTGATGGTACACTTTTTATACTTTATGGATACATTTCGCAGTCTACATTCTATTTAGTTAGCCAATGGCTGAGCGAATATGGGCAAAAAGTTGCTAATATGAATGCTACTGGTGCTCATACATTAATTAGTTATTACAGCATCGGCTCATTAGCATGTGTCTTCTTCACTGCAGCATTAGCAAAAAAAGCTGTCAAAGAAATAAGCTTTTTGAGTGTATACACACTAATATCATTCTTATCATTATTAGTAATGTATCTTGTTCCTAATTCTATAATCTGCACTATCATGGCTTTTGTTGTTGGTTTCTCCGCTGCTGGTGGCGTCATGCAGCTTGGCTTAACTGTAATGTCTGACTTTTTCCCACAAGGTAAGGGAACAATTACTGGCGCTTTTTACACCGCTGGCTCAATTGCTTCATTTACCATCCCTCTAATTACAGGGATGATGGCTTCCAACTTAGCACATATAATTTTATTCGATGTCTTTATTGCTTTAGCTGGTTTTGTTATTACAGTTCTAATTACAATTCGTTACCATCAACTTTTTAAAAAAACAAAAAAGGAGTTGCTAAAATGAAAAGCACTAAAATAAAAAACGTCATTCTAGGTACGGGACGTCCCAAAGTTGCTGTGCCCATGACAGGAATAACCGAGCAAAAAATTTTGGAAGAAGCAAAAGAAATTGTTGCAAAAAAACCTGATATTATTGAGTGGAGGATAGATTTTTTTCAAGACGTAACAGATATTGTAAAATTAAAAGGTGTCACCGCAAAATTAAGAAAGATCATCAAGGATACTGCCCTTTTAATCACATTTAGAACATATCGAGAAGGTGGTAATCTAAAGTTATCTGATGAAAAATATTTTAGCATTGTTCGAGCACTTATTGAAAATAATCTCGGTGATGCTGTTGACTTGGAAAGATATCATGATGAAGCGGAGTTAACTGCATTGTTAACTTTATCAAAAGCTAATCATGTGATTGTTATTATGAGCAATCACGATTTTCATAAAACTCCGTCAAAAAATAATATTATTGAACGTCTTCAAAGTATGGAGCAACTTGGTGCGGATATAGCCAAAATTGCAGTGATGCCAACAAACAGGAAGGATGTATTGGAGCTGTTGGCTGCAACTCAAGAAGCTAGTGAGAACATAGACATCCCTATCATCACAATGTCTATGGGTGATTTAGGAAAAATATCTAGAATTTGTGGTGAAGCTTTTGGCTCTTGCTTAACTTTTGCATCTGTAACTGCAGCATCAGCACCAGGTCAAATAGAGTTGAATCATTTAAGACAAGAATTAGACGACTTAAAAATTGCAGATCTTTAAATAACCTAAACAGGCTGTTTTTATAAATTAATGACATTAAAGGTGACTAGATGAAAAGACAAAATACTTTTTTTACCGTTTTCTTTCTGTATCTAAATTATCTAGTCCATGGCATGGCAATTGTAATTTTAGCTCAAAACATGCTTCCACTTAGATTGCAACTAGGCGCAAGTATTGCACAGATTTCATATATCATTTCTTCGTTGGGTATTGGAAGATTATTAGTTCTATACATTTCAGGATGGCTATCTGATTGTTACGGTAGAAAGCCATTTATAATCATTGGTATTTTAACCTACATTCCATTTTTTATAGGTATACTTTTAAGTAAAAATATATTTGAAGCTTATATTTGTGGCATATTAGCTGGCATGGCAAACTCTTTCTTAGATGCCGGAACCTATCCTGCTCTTATGGAATTTTTTCCAAAGTCTCAAGCAACAGTCAATATTTTGATTAAGGCATTTGCCTCCATTGGAGAACTCATACTACCCTTATTGGTAACCTTTTTAGAATTACATTTTCTTTGGTATGGCTGGTCTTTTATACTATGTGCTATAATTTTAACATTAAATTTATTTGTTATTTTGACAAGAAAGTTTCCCTCCATTCCGATGAAGAGACGAATAACCATAACCAAGGACTCGCGTAAAAAGTTGCATATCGATATTCCTCATATTGCCGCCGGAATTTTATTGACAATTTATGGATACATTTCTATGTCAACTTTTTACTTAATCAGTCAATGGCTGACAGACTATGGTATGAATGTTGCAAATTTGAGTATGATACATGCTCGTTCTTTAGTTAGCATATATAGTATCGGCTCAATTGTTGGTGTTCTCATTAACACTTTGCTAGTTAGCTTTTTATTAAAAGAGTCATTTCTAATGATCTTTCACACATCTCTATCATTCTTGACATTACTGCTTATATCAA
Organism: Lactobacillus sp. UCMA15818; assembly: GCF_030400225.1. GTDB lineage: Bacteria > Bacillota > Bacilli > Lactobacillales > Lactobacillaceae > Liquorilactobacillus. The sequence continues at coordinate 7,926 of NZ_VJYB01000023.1, forward strand.
TGATCCCTGAACCATCTATACTGTTTATAGGATCCTTTGTCATCGGTTTTTCAGCTGCTGGTGGTGTTATGCAGTTAGGTCTAACACTAATGTGTAATCTTTTCCCAGCACATAAAGGCCTCGTAACAGGGATATATTATACCGCCAGTGGTCTAGCTTCCTTTTCTATTCCGCTGATAACGGGTTTAATTTCACAGACAAATATTCACAATATTCTCTGGTTAGATGTATTCATTGCTATTATTGGGCTTATCTGTAGCCTATTAATTACAATAATCGATAAAATAATTTTTAAACAAAAAAATACAAGAAATTTAATCAAACGATAACAATTGGTACCATCCAATTGTTTTTTTAGTATCTTCGTAAAGAATTATTGACCTCAACCTTTTTTTGGATTACTCTCTATTTGTAAGTTGTTTATAAACTAATCAGTTTATGATAACTTTTATGGTCGTGTTTTCAACTTTTTTGAAAATTTTATCCATAACACTACATGAATCAATAATCTGAAGGAGGAAATAAAATTGGCTTACAAAACTGTTAACCCTTATACAAACGAATTAGTCAAAGAATTCCCAAATGCAAATGCTACTCAAATCGAAGAGGCTCTTACAACGACTCACAGTCTCTACCAGACATGGAAAAAAGAAAACGTTTCTGATCGTGCACAAAAGTTGCATGATGTTGCACAAACATTTCGTGATAATTCAGAAGAACTTGCAAAAGTGTTAGTTACAGAAATGGGTAAATTAATTGGCGAAGCACGTGGTGAAGTTGAATTATGTGCTATGATTGCTGATTATTTTGCTGATAATAGTGCCACTATGTTATCTTCTATCCCCTTGAAATCAACTGCTGGTAATGCTCGGATTGAAAAAGAATCAGTTGGTGTCTTATTGATGGTCGAACCATGGAATTTTCCATATTATCAGATTATGCGTGTCTACGCACCAAATTATATGGTTGGCAATCCTATGATTTTGAAGCATTCTTCAAATACACCTTGGGCTGGAGCAATCTTCCAAGAAATGATTGAAAAAGCCGGTGCACCAAAGGGAAGTTTGATTAACCTCTTCCTGACTCATGATCAAGTTGATGAAGTCATTGCCGATAGCCGTATTCAAGGCGTTGCTTTAACAGGTTCCGAGCGTGGCGGTAGTTCAGTCGCTCAAACAGCTGGTAAATATTTGAAGAAATCTTCAATGGAACTCGGTGGTAATGATGCCTTTATCGTTCTTGAAGATGCTAACATCGATGAAGTTATCTCTGTCGCGAGCCGGGCCCGTACTTACAACGCAGGTCAAGTATGTACGTCCTCAAAACGCTTCATTGTTGCTGATAAACTATACGATGAATTTGTAGCACGCTTAGCTGATAGTTATAAACATTTTGTTCCTGGAGACCCAATGGATGAAAAGACAACTCTTGCTCCTTTATCATCTGCAAAGGCAAAACAAACTCTGCAAAAGCAGTTGGATGATGCACTTGCTGCTGGTGCAAAATTATACTTTGGAAATACACCGATTGATCTCCCAGGCCAATTTTTCCAACCTTCAATTATCACGGATGTTACTCCCGATAATCCCGCATACTACCAGGAGATGTTTGGTCCAGTTGCACAAGTTTATCGTGCATCTAGTGAACAAGAAGCAATTGATATTGCCAATGATTCACACTACGGTTTAGGTGGTATTGTGTTCGCTGGTGACAGCAAACATGGTGAAGAAGTTGCACAACAAATTGATACAGGCATGGTGTTCGTTAATACATTTTTGTACACATTACCTGAAATTCCATTTGGTGGAGTCAAGCGTTCTGGATATGGGCGTGAAATGAGCAGCTTGGGACTAAATGCATTTGTTAACGATAAATTAATTGTTTCTGTTACAAAACCTGATTTAAACAATTTAGGTGGAGCTTTATTCTAGAAAAATTTGTTAATCTAATTTAAAAATATCTACACTCATTAAGTATGAGGGGGAGGTTCAAAATTTAACTTTTGAATCTCCCCCTCTATTTGTCTCATATAAACATGTTCCATAAGTCAAAATTCTCCCAACTTATGGAACAACTCCCTCATTTCTTTTTGACTCTTTGAACTAACAATTTCACTAAGTTATTTAAAGGCTGCTTACAACTTGACATATCCGTAAGCAATATATTTACCATCAACTTGTTTCACATAAACACCTTGTATTTCTGGATCAAAACCGGGGAACTTAGACATCGCACCTAATAGTGTCTGAAAGTAATCAATATCGACCTGCTTCCACTTTTCTCCAGGAGCAACAACAAAGACTCCTGGGGGATAAGGTAGAGCACCTTCAAGCGCTATTTGATCTTTAATTTGTGATAATTCGACCAATTTTCCTTTATTGCGTACAAATTCTAAGTCTGCTTCACTAGGAAGTTCTTCGTATGATTGAAAAGAATGTTTAGCGAAGAGTTTCTTTTGTAAGACAAAGGTTTGATGATCCTTGTAATAATTATGCATTTCTTTACACAATTGTCTCAATGTATAGCCATTATATCTGCCCTGACTTTTCGCAACTATCTTGGGTAACACATCAACTAACGCCGCATCTTCTTCATACCTTTGTTCAAATACAAGCAACTTTGCCAATAATTGCTCTAATTCATAGTCTCCATCTCCTGGTGTCAACAGGAATAGCAATGAATTCAGGTCTGCCTTCGCTGACATAACACGTTGTTCCGTCAAAAACGCGTTGACAACAGGTGCGGGTATGCCCGTTCGCTCGTAAACACCCTGTTCGACATCGATTCCAGGAGTTTTAATTATCAACTTGAATGGATCCTGCATGGCTTGTCCATTGTTTATCCGAGTAAAGCCATGCCATAAGTCTTCAGAATTAAGCATCCAAGTATTTTTATCAGTAGCAAGTTTTTCAGTTGTAATCTCATTCCAATTTACGGCATCAACCTTTTGGGGAACGAATGGAGCAAACAACTTTGAACTATTCAATAATTGTTTACGCCATTCAATTCCCCTTATCAAAGTCTTACCCCATTCATTTGCAGCAAAATTTTTTTCTGCCATATAAGCATTGACGACAAGTGACGCATAGACTGGATACGAATAACTTGTCGTTACATACTTCAAATACGTGTGATTGAAGTGTTTGTGATCTATATATCTAGCTTGTCCCTTTATATGGCTGTCTTTCTTCAATATCTGCGATGCCTGTGCAATCCCTGCTTGCTGCTTGTGAATTGATTGTGTCACCAAGATTCCAGGATCTTCTTGACCAAGATGACCTGTAAATGCAGAGAGTGATTCCATCAATGGAACAAATTGTTCATAACCACCCCATGCACAGTCAAATAAAATGTAGTCACATAAGGAACCTAATTTTTTTATAATCCTCTGAGCATCATAAATAATTCCATCATAGGTTTCTAACTGTATAACTGCCATCCTAAATGGACGTCTTTTTTTTGCCTTATCAGGAGCAACTTTCATAATTTCTGCTCTCAGTTTCTTTTCACTAAGATATTCTTCATCCAATGGACCAATTGCACCCAATGGATTACGATCTGTTGGTATGTATACCGGAATTGCACCTGTCATAATCAGCGCGCCATTATAAAGTGATTTATGATTGTTCCTATCAAATAAGACTAAATCTCCAGCAGTGAGTGCTGCCAATGAACAAATTGTATTTGCAGTTGTCGTTCCATTTGTTACAAAATATACCTTGTCAGCATGATAGGCTTTAGCTGCTTGCTTCTGGGCATCAAGTGGTGTTCCTATATGGGTCAATGTATCGCCCAACTCTGTCACAGTATCACTGACATCTGCTTGAAAAAAGTTGTCACCCATAAATTTCTTAAACAATAATCCTGCTGGGTGTAGTGTGTAAAATTTACCGCCATGGTGCCCAGGTGTAGTAAAACTAACCGGTTTTTCCTTAGCGTAACTTATCAAGTCTGTAATAAATCTTGGAATACTTTGACTTTCATATTTTTTAGCAATTTTTTCAATCTGTTGTATTTGCTGTTTATTTTTCATATCCATGTCAACTACTGGGATTTTCAATCCGCTTTGATCCAAATTCTGTCTTATATCTTCCGCGATAGTCTCGCCTTTTAGCTTCACAATCACTGCTATCTCTGCCATATCTGTCTCGGAACTCAATAAGGTTACCTTTCTATCTTGGCTTCCTAAAAAAAAGATTATGTTTTGTGTTGCAGCAATCTTTAAAAGCTTCATCTGTTTTTCCCTTTCCTTTTTTAATTTATTTTAATTCAACTACATAATTACACAAGAAACAAGTTCAGGTTAACATGTTCCCTCCAAAAAGCCTTAAATTTGTTGCTCCAGAATTTATTTTTTTGCTAACATGATGAAAATAAGATTATAATAAACTTACTTTTAACAATTCGATGGAGATGACATATATGCTTGCAAAACTAGAAAAATGGCAACGTAATCTGATAGTCTTATGGATTGGTTGTTTTATTGCAGGCATTGGCTTTAGTGAAATTGCACCTTTTCTTTCCCTTTATGTTGGTGAACTTGGTAACTTCAGCAAAGGTCAGCTAACTATCTACAGTGGTTTAACTTACGCAATTACTTTCCTCGTTGTTGCTGTTGTTTCACCTATCTGGGGACACCTTGCCGATCGGCGCGGGCGCAAACTAATGTTACTTCGCTCATCATTGGGGATGGCAATAATCATTGCCGCTTGCGGCTTTGTCCACAATATCTGGTCATTATTACTTTTACGCTTCCTACAAGGACTGTGTGCAGGTTATATTCCAAATGCCTCTGCACTAATCGCAACCGAATCTCCAAAGGACAAAAGTGGCTCTGTTTTAGGTATCTTAACCACAAGTTATGTCTCTGGTAACTTGATTGGCCCCGTCTTAGGAGGATTTCTCGCCCAGGTATTTTCAATCAGAATTACCTTTGTTTTAACTGGGATTCTCTTATTAATTGTCTTTTTTTTAAGCTTGTTTTTTGTACACGAGAATTTTATTCCTGTACCTAAACCTAAGAAAAAAGAAAAGCATAGCTCGACACTTGCGCAGCTAAAAAATCCTAGGATAATCATTGTGCTTCTTTTCTCAACAATGATTATCCAAATGGGAAATAATTCAATCACACCAATCATCAGTCTCTATGTCAAGGAACTCATGCATGGGATTGGACCCATTACAGTTGTTGCTGGAATAATTGCCGCCTTGCCTGGACTATCAACACTAATTGCTGCGCCAAGACTTGGTGAGTTAGGTGATCGCAAAGGAAATGGTAAAATTCTCATGTTTGGCTTTTTATTCGCCATCGTTATGTATTTCCCTCAGGGATTAGTAACCAGTGTTTGGCTGCTTGGGATTTTGCGATTCATGATTGGTATTTCAGATGGTGCTCTTTTTCCAACAATCCAGACCATTCTATCGAAAGAATCTCCCTCAAGATTAACCGGGACTGTGTTTAGCTGGAATCAGTCTTTTCAAGCACTTGGTAGTATGTTTGGGTCCCTTTTCGGAGGCATTATTCCCAATTTTTTTGACTATAATGGTGTCTTCATCTTTACTGCCTTATCTTTATTAGTAAATTTCCTTATTGTCATTATTTTTCTGCCCGAGCTTAGACCTCAATCCAATAAAAATTAATAAAAAACCAGCCCCCAAAAGTTAGCCTAAAAAAGCTAACTTCTGGGGGCTGGTTTATGCATCAAATCGCCTTTTTAATTGAAAATAACTTGATATAAAGTTGTAGCTATAATTGCGCCACAAATTGGTGCTACTACAGGAACCCAACTATAATAAAATTGTGAACTTCCTTTATATTTAAATGGCCATATAGCATGTAACAGCCTTGGCCCTATATCTCTTGCTGGATTTAAGGCAGGACCTGTTGGCCCACCGAATGAGACAACCAGACACATCACCAAGAAACCTAATCCAATAAAATCTGCACGAGAATCAACCTTATCAGCCGTAATGCATAGTGCACCAAAAACCAACATAAATGTACCAATGAGTTCGTTAATGAAGCCATTTAGCCTGCTATTTGCAGCATCAATTGTCGAAAATGTTCCAAGAATTGCTTCTGGATTCTCGGTTTCATTATAGTATGGACTATAAGCTAAAATAATCATTAGTTGTCCGAAAATCGCGCCTAACAATTGTGCAATAATATAAGGTATCACCTCTTGCCAAGGAAAACTTCCTGTGACTGCCAAAGCAATCGTCATTGCTGGATTAATCTGTGCGCCTGAGACCGTGGCAAACATCAATGCAGGAATCATAACACCAATTCCATAACCAAAGCCGATTAAGACCCAACCACCGTGAAATCCTTTTGTACCTTTTAGTTCAACGTTAGCTACAGAACCATTACCTAAAGCAACCATGATAGCTGTTCCGATAAATTCTGCTATACAGCGTATAAATAAAGAATAATGCATTAAATTCTACCCCACTAAAATATTTAATTTTTCTGCTTCTGAAAGTTCTTGGTTCATACGTCCACTGACAAAGCCTTGTAAGTCGACCGTAACATATTTATAACCTATTTGATTAAGCTTTGCAGTGATGGTTGTTTTCTTAGCAATTATGTTCATAATTTCTGCTTCAGGTACTTCAATTCTTGCCATATCTTCATGAACCCTAACCCTAACAGTCATAAACCCTTGTTCTCTTAAATATTTTTCGGCAGTTAAAACTTGCTGCAATTTTGTGCTTGTTAATTCAGTATTATATGGGAAACGTGATGAAACAGAACATGAGGGAATCTTGTTCCAATTCTTCAATCCAAGTTTTTGTGAAAGTTGACGAACTTCATCTTTATATATATTAGCTTGTTGCAAGATAGAAACAGCTCCAGCTTCATCTCTTGCACGAAGACCTGGGCGAAAATCAGATGCATCATCCATAATCATTCCATCTAACACTGTATCAGTACCAAATTTTTCAGCAATTCCCATTAACTTTGCATAAAAAATCCGCTTCATGTAATACCATGAATTTGGTTTATTATTTTTTACATGTTCATCTGCTAAGTAATCTAATTCCACGCCTTTTACCTGTGCACCTAATTCTCCTGCCAACTTAATTGCCTTTTCATACTCATCATCTGAAAAAAGTTCAGAATTAGCTACCACCGCTAGAACATTCTCCTTACCAAGTGCATTGATTGCTTCCTTCAATACAAGGGTTGAATCAATTCCACCTGAAAAGCCAATCACAACTCGCTTGTAACTTGCCAAAATCGACTGTAGCTTCTTTTCTTTTTCTGTTAATATACTCATTTAAAAAAACTCCTTCTATAATTGATTGTTTTGTAGAAACTCTGTAATTCTATCTCTCAACTCACTTACTGCCACTCTATTTTTTCTTGCTAAGTCTACCAATTCATCATGCTCCAATGAAATTTTTGAAAAGCCATCATAAGCCAAATACTTAACATGGATATTTCCAAATTTTGTTCGCACAACTTTAACACTACGCTGCATTATTTTTCTATCCATCAGCTGTTGTCTAACACCGATTGATGTTGTCTTCTCAAATAATACTTTCACCAACTCATCACTTTTTGCTGGCGCTGCTAATAAACACAACTTGTACGCTGGACGTCCCTTCTTCATAATGATTGGTTCCGTCCAAACATCCTTGGCTCCTTTTTCAAGAAGAACCTGCATTACATCAGCTAGCTCTTCGCCAGTGATGTCATCTAGATTGGTTTCTATCAATATTATTTGATCCTGCTCTTGTGTGACCCTTTGATTGCTCAACAGAGAATTGCAAAGGCATCCCCGCAATGCATTCAAGCTACCAGTTTCTCGTGTCCCAAAGCCATATCCGACTTGTTCAACTATCAAATTATCTGGTATTCCTCCAAACTCTTTTGTGATACACTTTACGATTCCAAAACCAGTT
>NZ_VJYB01000024.1 GCF_030400225.1 Lactobacillus sp. UCMA15818
CAAGTCAGTGGCCGTCGTAATCATATACCGAGAAAATCACTAAATTACAAAACACCAATTGAGATATTCATGAAAAATATCACAGATAAGCAATTAAGTTTTTTCTAACTTAATTTGACATTTCAAGATTATAAAAGACAGCAAGAGTTCAACGCGTATATTGTCTAATTTTTGGTCAAAATATAATTATGTTGGTACAGTAGGCATGAATAAAACAATAATTATGAGATATAATCAAAGTCAAGGGAAAATATGAGATTATCTTAAAGAAAGTTATAACTTGAAGTACATATAGGGCGTAATAAAAAATACAAAAAAACTCGGCATTTTATTACGTCGAGTTTCTATATTTTATAATCATGCTCTGCATTGTAAAGGAATAGTGTTATTTTCATTTTATTCTTTAAGGTATATGCAGGCATATCTAATCTTTGTTATTACATTTAATTGCTGTAATTTCAATCTCAATTGAAGCTCCTAATGGTAAAGCACTAATTTCTACGGTAGAACGGACTGGCAACTTATCAATGTTTTTGAAAAATAAGGAATATATTTCATTAATGCTTTGGAATGCCTTAATATCTGTCATATAAATGTTGACTTTAGCTATCTTCTCTGTAATAAAGCCAGATGCTATTAAGATAGACTCTATATTTTTAAAAATTTGTTTAGTTTCCGCAATTATTCCTCCACTAACTAATTTTTCATTTTGGGGATCAATACCTACTTGACCCGAGCAAAACAAAAAGTTTCCTAACTTGACGGCTTGAGAATACGGTCCCACCGCTGCAGGGGCATTTTGTGTAGATATTATTTCTTTCTTCATAGAAACTCCTCCTTTAATAATTTATATCCAGCAAACTATGAGTTTGGTAACAGACTGTGTATTGCACGAAATATCATTGACTGGTTTGTAGTTGAAAGATTAAGGCTTAAAAAAGTAAAAAGCGTGTGAATACTTACTACAAATTTAAAGCATATTAATTTTTATTTATGAGGCATTCTTTTATTATATGAACACAATATTATTAAATTAATTAGTAACACTACAGCTGCAATTAAAAATAAATTTTTTAGTGGTACAAATTGTATGATAATACTACCCATAACTGAACCAAACAGGCTACCTATTGATTGAGCTGATAATCCTAGACTAAAAATTGTGCTGATTTTATCAGTTGATTTAGATAGTAATACTTGTGTCATTGGAAATAAAGCACCGCTACAAAAGCCACCCAATAATCGTAAAATACCAAAAATCAACAAGCTATTTGTTAATCCTAAGAATAGATAAAGTGTTAATAAAATTGCATCGGCAATCAACATTATATTTATTTCACCATGACGTGTACTTAAATTGCTTAATGGTGTTGCAGATAAGGCGGTTGCTAATCCTGGAAGCGCCGATATGATACCAGCAGCTAGGCTTAGATAACTTTGGTCGCTAATCATTTTGCTTACTACTAGGCTAATAAAGGGGGTAATCAAACTTTCAATTAACTGAAGCAACATTGTAACACTTAGTAATAGGATAATATTAAAAGTCATAATTGAGAGCAAAGATTCTTTTTTCTGATGTTTTTGTTTTACTTGTTTAATAAAATCTTCTTTAATTCCTAGTAGGCTAATAATTCCAACACATAGTAATATGAAACCTGTAAGTAGAAATATTATGCGGTAACTGAAAATTGTACCTAAAAGTCCACCGAAAATTGGTCCTAAAAGTCCACCAAGAATATACCCTGTAGATAATGTTGCTATTATCTTTGTTTTTTGCTTCTGAGGTGTTTCTGCTGATATTAACGCAATTGCACTTGGCGAATAACCATCAAAAAAGCCTTGGAACATTCGCAATATGATAATTTGCCAAACAGATGTTGCACAGCCAATCAAAGAAATGACTATTGCCATACCAAAGGAAGTGCGGATTAACATTGGCTTACGACCATATTTATCCGCGATTTTCCCCCAAAATGGAGAAACAACTATCACCACAATATAAGAAGCGGCATAGGATAAACCGGTATATAATCCAACTTGAGCTTCCGTAAAATTTCCAAGTTGTGCAATATATAATGATAAAAAAGGGATTGCTTCGCTAAAGGCCATTCCAGCCATGAACGTTCCTAACCATGCAAAGCGAAAATTTTTATTTCTCGTTTCTATATCCATAAATATTCTGCACCATCAACTATTGGCAATCGTTTTTAAATCATTTACTGCTTTTTTTAACCGTTTCATTGCTTCAGTTAAGATTTTTTTGTCAGCAGCATATGAAATACGGACATATCCGTCAGCTGAAAAAGCACTTCCGGGGACTACTGCTAACTTATAGTCTTGAATTAGCTTAATTGAAAATTCCCACGATGAAATTTTTAAATTATTAATATTTACAAAAATGTAAAATGCTCCTTGGGGATCAACGTATGTGAGTCCCATTTCATCTAGTGCCGTGGTCACTATCTCTTTGCGCACTTTAAATATTTTGACTAATTTTTGAGGGTTATCTGCATCCTGCTCTAGTGCTGCAATTGACGCAATTTGTGAAATACTGGTGGCAGTTCCTACATTAGTTTGATGAACTTTGAACATCTGATCGATGATCTCCATTGAGGCTAAGACATAACCAATTCGCCAGCCAGTCATACTATGTGATTTAGACACACCATTTAAAACAATGGTTCGTTCACGCATATTTGGTAAGGTTACAATTGATTGTGCTTGCCCGGAAGAATTGTAGACTATTAAATCATAGACGTCATCAGTAATTACATAAAGATCATGTTTAATAATAACTTTGGCAAGTGCTAATAGTTCTGTTTGATTTAAAATTGTTCCTGTCGGATTATTAGGATAATTTAAGATTACCACTTTGGTTTGTGGTGTGATAACTGCTTCCAGTGCATCTGCAGTCATCTTGAAATTTGTCTTAGTAGTATCAACAAAAGCAGGTTTTGCCCCAGCAATTATTGTTGATGATACGTAGGCTGGATAAGCTGGAGCAGCAATCACAACCTCATCACCAACATTACATAACGTTCGCAATGCTAAATCAATTCCTTCACTTGCGCCGACAGTCACGATTATTTCTTTGCGCCAATCAAACTTCATACCATAGTGGGTATCAGCAAAAGTAGCAATTGCTTTCCGCAGAGCTTCTGTACCACGATTGGATGTATATTTTGTGTAGTTATTCTTGATTGCTTGAATACCAGCCTGTTTTGTGTTTTCTGGTGTTGGGAGATCGATTTCGCCAACAGTCAGTTGAATAATGTCTGTTAAGTCATCTGTAAAATCTGAAATATGGCGAATACCTGACTGCTTAGCAACTTTTACAAACTTATTAATTGATTTCATTAAAGGTATTTCCCTCCGTTTTCTGCTAGTAAATTAACTGGATGTATAGCTTGTTTAGTATCCAAAAAGTGGACGAATTCCTTTGCCACCATGAGATCGGTTTTTTCAATCGTGTCATATGTTTGTGAGCCAATATGTGGGGTTATAATAACATTATCAAGTTGTAACAACGGATTATTAGGATTCATTGGTTCATTTTTTACGGTATCCAGTGCCGCACCACCCAGCTTTTTTTCAACCAGAGCTTGATAAAGTGCTTTTTCATCTAGAATCGCTCCTCGTGATGTATTGATAAGGATAGTATTTGAACTCATTTTGGTAATTTTTTGAGCACTAATTAGGTTCTCTGTTTCTTTAGTATGTGGTATGTGTAACGAGATAATATCTGAATTTTCAATCAACGTTTCTAAATCAACTTGGCAACCATATTTGACTTCCTTGGGAGTATGATTAGCAATCAAAATATCGGCTCCAAAAGCAGCTAGTAGGTATTCAACTTTTTGGGCAATATGTCCATAACCGACTAAACCGATTGTTTTTCCACGTAATTCAGTTCCAGTAAATTCGTCAGTATATAGTTTTTTGACACCTATCTTAGATGCCGCATTGGCAATTAAAATTTTTCGACTAAGCATGATCATTAACCCTACAGTCATCTCAGCAACTGCATCTGAATTAATTCCCTTTGTATTGGTGACCTGAATACCACGCTTAGTTAATTCTTTAAGGGGTAAATTATCAACACCAACACCACAACGAAGAATAATTTTTAAATTTGGTAATTGTTGTAGTAATTCTAAGGAGAAGTTTGAATCTGGATAAACTAGAGCAGTTATTTGATCACCAACAGTCTTAAGAATTTCATCAGGAATTTTTTTTGGACCAACTATTGTTTTGATAGCATGATCTTTTAAGTATTCCAGACCAACCTGTGTGAACGAACCGACAATATACACAATTTTTTCCATTCACTTAGCCTCATTTCTACACTAAAATTTTCGATAAAAAGTTTTGTGTCCGTAGATGCTGTGGGTGATCAAAAATCTGTTCAGGGCGTCCTTGTTCAACAATTTTGCCGCCATCCATAAACATTACACGATCACTGACTTGACGGGCAAAACCCATTTCATGAGTTACAATAATCATTGTCATCTTTTGTCGAGCTAACATTTTCATGATACTCAAAACTTCACCAACCATTTCTGGATCAAGAGCGGAAGTGGGTTCATCAAATAGCATAATATCTGGATGCATTGCCATTGAACGAGCAATTGCAACTCGCTGTTTTTGACCACCAGATAATGATGATGGATATGCATCGGCTTTGTTAGCAAGTCCAATCATTTTTAATAATTCATGTGCTTCTTTTTCTGCAGCAGCCCGCGTAACTTTTTTCACGTTGATTGGTGAAAGTGTAATATTATTGAGAATTGTCAAGTTGGGGAATAAGTTGAAATGCTGAAATACCATGCCAATTTTACCCTTCATTTTATGAATTTCGTATGTCGGATCAGTTACTTTCACATTATCAACCATGATTTTACCTTCATTAGTAGTCTCTAATTTTGCAATACAACGAAGTAGTGTTGATTTGCCTGAGCCAGATGGACCAATTAAAACGACTACTTCATTAGTAGCTACCTTAAAATTAATATCTTTCAGAACAATGTTTTCCCCAAAGCATTTTTTTAAATGTTCAATTTCAATCATTAACAGCCATTCTCCTTTCAAAGATATGTAATATTCCACTGATTGAGAGCGTCAGAATTAGGTAGATTAGAGCAGAAGTTAAATAGGGTTCCCAGACGCGATAGTACTGAGCGTTCATGGCTTGGGCCCAGTAGGTAACTTCAGGTGCAGAAATCACTGATGCAAGGGAAGAATCCTTAATCAAACTGATAAACTCATTTCCCAGTGGTGGTAAGATTACCTTGATAGCTTGAGGCAAAATAATTTTTAGCATTGTTTGTGTATTAGTCAATCCTAAAGTTGCAGCAGCCTCACCTTGCCCTTCAGAAATAGACTGAATTCCTGAACGGAAAATCTCGGCAATATAAGCACTAGAATTCAGGGATAATGCTAATATTCCAGCAATGATACTATTTGACTGTCCTAATATTAATGGGACAACACCAAAATTTATTACTAAGATTTGCACCAATAAAGGTGTTCCCCGAAATAACCCTACATAAGCTTTAAATGGTAACGATAGCCAAGACATTTTCGACATTTTTCCTAAACAAATAAGAAATCCCAAAATTGTTCCGAAAATGATTCCAAAAAGTGAGAAACCAATTGTATATCCAATGCCTTTTAGAAAATACGGTAGATAATTTATTACTAAATTAAAATCAAACATTTTCTACACTCTCCTAATCAGTATTCTTTAGAGCACTAACATCTGGTTTAATACCAAACCATTTCTTGTAAATTTTTGTGTAGCTTCCATCTTTGATTGCTTTTTTAAGGGCTTTATTATATATATTTCTATACTTAGATCCCTTAGGGAACATAATGCCAAAGTATTCAGGAGAAAATTCCTTATCATCTTGCACAACTTTCAAACCACTGTTTGGATTAGCTTGAACAAATTTTTTGTTACTTGTATCATCGCCAATAGCTGCAACTACTTGATTATGCATTACCATTTGATCAGTAACACCACTGGAAGATTTTAAAATATTGGAACTATTCTTACCGAAAATTTTCTCTGCCGCTTCCTGACCAGTTGAGCCTGTTTGAACCGAAACTTTCTTTCCTTTAAGATCCGAGGCACTATTGATATTACTGCTTGTTTTTGTAACAATACTTTGTCGAGAAACAAAGTATGTGTTTGAAAAATCATATGTTTTCTCTCTATCAGAAGTAACTGTGATTCCAGCAATACCTAAATCTGCTGATTTATTTTGGAGTTGTGTAAACATTGAGTCCCAACTGACATTTTTTATTGTGTAGTTATATCCTGCTTTCTTGGATAATAATTTAATAAGATCAATATCAAATCCAACTATTTTGCCTTTTTTGACGTATTCAAATGGATTCCAATTAGCATATGTCAAAATGTGTACTGTTTTTTTATTTGTAGTATTTGAGTTATCAGTGTTGCCACTGGAAATAAATCTAACCATTCCAAAAATTAATGCGACTAAAGCGACAATGCCTAAAGTGCTGTATAAAAATTTTTTCTTCATGTCGTTTCCTCCATTTCCTTAGTAACTTTAATTTTCAACTATGTTTCTAGACTAGAGTCAAGGGAGAAAATAAAAATTTGATTAGGAAAATTGTTGAAATCGTAAACAAACGCTGTTAAACATGAATTCTTAAATTAAATTTTCTCATAATATAATGTTACTAAATATAACATTGAATCTATTGCATAATTGTTTTTTTATGCGTATATGGTTCCAATGCCTTGGTAAATATAGCTTTCTTATGATATTTTTTAATTTATTGACTCTACACTAGTGGTAGACATTAAAATATAATTTAATCAAGAATTGGAGGTTCAATCATGACTGAATTAAATAGAGAAACTGGTATTTTATATAAAGGTTCGCGTATTGATACAATAGCTAAGGATCCAGAAACTATGCCATTGTATATGACTACGGCATTTAATGTTGATGATTTAGAAGACTTACAAGAGCGCTATAAGGTTAAGGGTTACACATATATAAGAACACGTAACCCTAACCGTAAAGCATTAGCAGATTTAATGACATATCTTGAAGGTGGAGAGGATTCTATTGTTTGTTCTTCTGGGATGGCAGCAATTTCAACAGCAATTTTAACAATTACTAAGACACAGGCTCATGTTATTGCCGATAGTACTCTGTATGGGGAATCCATTGAATTATTGGAAAAGTTGAAAAAATTCGGGGTAAATGTTACATTTGTTGACATAAACAATCTTGATGAAGTTAAGGCTGCTTTTAAGGATGAAACAGTTGCAATTTATTCGGAGACAATCTCAAATCCAATGATTAATACGATAGACTTTAGGGCAATCGCAAATATTGCTCATGAAAATGGTGCTAAATTAATCATTGATAATACTTTTGCAACGTCACATATCATTTCACCAATTCAACTTGGTGCAGATATTGTTGTTAATAGCCTGACTAAATTTGCTAATGGTCATAGTGATGTTTGTGTGGGTTCTATTACTTCCACGATTGATTTTATTAAGGAAGCTAATTATTTACAGCAACTGCTTGGCTCAACTGCTGATCCAATGAGTGCTTGGTTATGTGAACGTGGTATACGGACGATGGAATTACGTGTTCAAAAACAATCTGATAATGCTCTAGCAATTGCCAAATTTTTAGAAACAATTCCTGTTGTTAAGACTGTACACTATGTCGGTTTAGATAGTCATCCACAGCATGAACTAGCGGCAGGTCAATTTAAACATCATGCTTTTGGTGGCATGCTTAGCTTTGAATTACCTGATGATGAAGAAAAAATGAATGAATTTATGCATCGTTTATCATTTGTCCATTATGCAATGACTCTCGGTGGTTTTAGAACTACAATTTCAGTACCGGCATTCTCCTCACATTATGATATGCCCCGCGAGAAACGGCTCTTACTCGGTATTACGGATGGAATGATTCGTATTTCAGTTGGCATCGAAAATTCTACGGATTTGATAAACGATTTAAAAAATGCATTAGAGGTTTATAATTAACATTTTTATTGGAGGTGCTTTGTTTGGTGGAAGAACTATTTACAATTGGACAAACTGCTGAAATGTTTGGGTTATCGGTTCAAGCTCTGCGCTATTACAGTAAGATTGGTTTATTGACTCCCCGTTATACCAATCCAAATAGTGGTTACCGATACTATTCATATGAGCAATTCAATATTATTGATAGAATCAAGCATCTTCAACACCTTGGACTTTCTCTGAATGAAATTCATGATATCTATGCTAGTCCTAACCAAATTTCTGATTTAAAAAAATATCTAGTTATTCAAAAAAAGAAAGTTACTGAAGAAATTGACCGACTTTCACAGCTTTCATTTGATATTTCTGAATATGAGAAGTATTTTTCTTTTGATGATAATAACGACTTAAGCTATATTCCCTATAAAGTACACAGACCTACACGTCACATTCTGCAGGTTTCTTGTATTGGAAAAACACGAGAACAACGACATATTGATCTTTTTCGTTTGCGTCATAGTCAAGAGTATAAGAATTTAGATGTACTTCGGCAATTTGTTTTAGTTCTGGACTGGCAAGATTTTAAAAAACATATCATTACGCCGCTTAAAATGGGGCTATTGGTTGTCGGTAACATACCTAGCAATTGTCCAGATATTATGAAATTACCGGCTAGAAACTCAATTTGTTTTCAAGGTAAGATATTGACTGATGACTGGAATGGCCAATTTGCAATTAAAATTGCTCAGGCTCATAGCTGCTCTGGTGTTGTAATTGCTAGTGAATATGAAAATAGTTTATCTACTTTTGATAACTGCATATATGAGGTAGAAATTCAAATTTAAAAAATAATGGTGAAGATTGAAAAGGTGGATAAACTACAGGTATTAACGCTTGTTAGTTTATTCGTGGTAAATGAATCGTAAGTTTTACTTAGAATTAAAAATTGCTTTAGCGAGAAAGAATTTCTTTTGATATAATATTTCATTAATGTGAGATAAGCTTTTTTACATTTTCAAATTTACTTATCTTTTGTAAATGCTATCAATCAGAGTATAATTGGAATCATCAAATTATAGGAGTGAGTCGATCAATGAAGGCAGTTGCAATTAAAGCATATGGCGATATAAATAACTTACATGAGATTGAGTTGGGAGTTCCAGAATTGGCTGAAGATGAGGTACTTGTTGAGAATTATGCAACGAGTGTTAATCCGATTGACTGGAAGGCACGGTTAGGTTATCTAAAAGAAGCATATTCATGGGAATTTCCAGTAATTCTTGGATGGGATACAGCGGGAGTTATCACACAGGTCGGTGCCAAAGTTACTAATTTCAAGATTGGTGATAAAGTATTTGCACGACCGGATATCTATGCTGATGGTAAAAGAGGAACTTATGCGCAATATGTAGCTGTTAAGGAAGATAAGTTAGCACTTAAACCAGATGAAATTACATTTGAAGAGGCTGCAGCAGTACCTTTGGCAGGGTTAACGGCGCTGCAAGTCGTTGTGGATCGTCTGCATGTAAAAAAAGGTGATAAGGTGCTCATTCAGGGTGGAGCAGGAGGTGTAGGCTTATTTGCTATTCAGATTGCCAAACATCTAGGTGCTTATGTTGCAGCCACTGCGAGTAAAAAGAATCATGAATTCTTAAAAAGTCTAGGAGCAGATGAAGTTATTGATTACCATGAGGCTAAGATAGGCACAGTATTAAGCAATTATGATGCTGTCTTTGATACTGTTAATGCAATTGATGATGGGCTAGCAATCTTGAAGGAAAATGGACGCTTGGTAACAATTGCTGGCAAGCCGAGTGTGGAACAAAAGGCAAGTTCAAAAGAAGTTTCAGACTGGTGGTTACAACCAAACGGCAAACAATTGAAGGAACTGGGGGATTGGATTGTCGCGGGTGAGGTAAAAGTGGTCATAGACAGTGTATATCCTCTGACTACAGCGGGGCTAAGAGCGGCACATAAAAAGAGCCAGTCAGGCCATGCTAGAGGAAAATTAGTAATTAAAGTGAAATAGTTTTTCATATTTGAATACAAAAAGCATCTCATGATTGTTAGTATTAGACCAACAACCATGGATGCTTTTTTCTAAGTTTCTAGATAAGAGGGAAATTAAGCCTGCTAAAAATTAAAAACAAGAAAGTTAATCTGCAGATAATGCATCAATTGGATTTAATTTTGAAGCTTTTCGCGCAGGCAATAATGCAGCAACCATTGAGATAAAGAGCGAGGCTAAAATAGCAAAAATAACATTAGCTAGATTAATTTGAACAATATTAAATTTGATTAAATCATAAATAAAGTTGTTCAGCAATATGCTGAAACCCCATGCCAGCAGTAATCCGAGAAGTGCCGAGAAAAGTCCAAGTAAGAGAGATTCAGCAGTAAATAATCTTCTGATATCTTTACGCCTTTCTCCTAGAGCACGTAAGATTCCAATTTCTTTTGTTCGCTCTGCAACTGACATATACATTGTTACGATAATCATCAATGCCGAAACAACTAATGAAATACCAGCAATAGCAGATAATACAGTTGACGCCAGGCTCACGTAATTATTAACTGTCTTGAGAATATCACCAACAGTTATAACGGAAAAGGCATACTTGCCATTAACCTTTTGTTTACGAATTTGATTTGCCACAGTATCAACATTGTCGATGCTTTTTGAATTAACAACTATAAAATTAGGATCCGTTCTAGCACCCGCAGAAGATAAAAGTGACCGAGTTTCTGAATACGAAAGGACGGTTGTTTCGCCTGATACGCTACTTGATGAAGTTGAGATTCCTGAGATAGTCAACTCTGTTTTCATCTGAACAGGAGTATTATTATTTGAAAGCCAATTAATAGTGACATTGATGTTTTTTCCAATAATTGACCGATATTTTTTTGAACTTCCAGATAAAGTAATTGCCTGGTTCTTTGAAATCACAATTTCTTTTCCTGTGGGCCAGCTGCCCTTAGATAATGAATTCGATGTATATGACTTTGTATAAGTTTGAATGCCTGAAGAAGAGACATTCTTATTGTTGTAGCTTAGTGAATATGTGCCTAGTTGATAACCGGGCTGGATATACGAAGTGCCTGTTGTTTTTTTGATGGCATTTATTTGAGCTTGTGAGATAAAGAAGTTAGTTGGATCTTGACTGAATTGTTGAATTTCTCTTTGTGCCTGAGTATTGTTCAATTTTTTTCCGCTGGGATTAGACATAACTGTAATTGTTTTAGGGTTAACCAGAGAATTAATTTGATTACTTATATAAGAATTGATTCCATTGCCCAATCCTGAAAATAAGAGCACCGCAAAAATTCCAATTGCAGTACCTAAGATGATTAGTGAATTTTGCTTGATATTATATATCAAGTGTCTGAATGCGGAAACGTAACTTGCACCTGCAGGCAATGGATGTGAAGCAATTCGAGTAGAGCTATTTGTGACTTCATAGGGAGCTTTAAGATGTTCATCGTCTTTTACTTGCCCATCAACTAAACGAATAATTCTTGTACCATGATCCGCGACAGCTTGAGAATGGGTAACGGCGATTACAAGTTTGCCATCTTTTGCAATCTTATTAAGGATTTCAAGAACCTCTTGTGTATTCACTGAGTCTAGGGCTCCAGTGGGTTCATCTGCTAGGATGATATCAGGATCGCTGGCTAAAGCACGTGCAATTGCAACACGTTGTTTTTGCCCACCCGATAGTTGGTTGGGATGTTTCTTTATTTGATCTGCAAGTCCTACTTGGTTTAGTAAGTCCTTTGCTCTCTCTATCTTCTCCGTGTGCGATAATTCAGTCATTTCTAGTGAAACAAGGACATTTTCAAGAACAGTAAGATGTGTAATCAAATTATAGGATTGATAGATGTAACCAATCGTGCCTCTGCGATAGTTATCCAACTGTTTTTCTTTGCGATGGTCAAGAACCTCGTCATTAAGAGCAACTTCACCATCGAAGTTTCGATCTAAGCCACCAATAATGTTCATTAAAGTGGATTTTCCACCACCGGATTCCCCAAGGATTGATACAAATTCACCAGTATTAAATTCCAGATTAATACCGTTTAGAACCTTACTTTCAGTTTTGCCGAGAAAATAAGATTTATGGATATTTGAAAGCTTTAGTAAACTCATTTGATTTTGACCCCTTTTTTAGTGCAGTATAGTATATAGTAAAAACATTTTATCTTAGTATAGTAAAAAAAGAACGATAAATATGGGTATTAGTTTATTTTATGAAAAAATTAGCAAACTAGTCAATAGATAAGCAGGAAAATGACGAAAAATATTATTTGAAAGTTTTTTTGATAAGAACATTATAAAGGCAAAATAAGTCACGATAAATGATTGTTGTGCTAGAGTAATTAAAAGTGTATGGATAAAGACATGCGGAGGGAAAAATATGTAATTATTCCATTTTTAGTATTTATAGTGATTATTTTTAGAAGTGAGAGAATAACTACAAACATAAGAAAATGAGGTGAGTCTATGCAAGGGAAAACAATGATTTATTTTAATCCAAAATCAGGGGCCGGGAAGTCACAAAGAATTGCGGATCAGGTTGAGATAATCTTAAAAAACAGAGGCCTATCAGTATATCAGTTAAAAACGAATACCAAGGACGAGGCGTTGAAAAAAATTGGAATTGAAGCGCCAAAGGTTGATCGAATTATCTGTATCGGCGGAGATGGAACAATCAATGTTTTGGTAACAGCATTGCTACGAAGTAATGTAATTGTTCCGATTGGGATAATTCCCACTGGAACAGTCAATAATTTTGCGCATAAATGGAATTTATCTGATAATGTTGAAGATGCGATTAAAACTGTATTAAGGGGCAGACAACAAGCTATTGATATTGGTGAGTGTAACGGACAGGCAATTATTAGTTCATTGGTTTTTGGGAGTTTAGCTGATATTTCTAATGAAGTAAGACAGAAAGAAAAGCAAAAATATGGTTTTGCAGCCTATGGGTACAATGCAATTAAGCAGATTGGTAAGAATCATTCACATCAGACACTTTTATTTAATCAGACGTTTTCAATGAGAGTTAAAGTATGGGTTTGTTTAATGACTACTTCTAATTATATAGGCGGAAGAAAATATTTAGAAGAAACTGAAGATGGACTGCACTTAACGATGCTTAACAATATGAAGATAAATAAGCTCTTGAATCTAGGATACTTTGCATTGACAGGTAATTTAAGAAGGTCAACTACTCTGACTACCTTTGATATTAAGGAGATCACTGTTCGTAATATTGGGGAAGAAATGCTTGAAACTCGAATAGATGGAGATAAAGGGCCAAAGCTGCCAGTTAAAATTAAATGGTTGCCAAAAAAAGTGCAGCTTTATGTAAATTAAGGATGATTGATATATCTTGAAATCTTCTTGAGCAGATAATAGAGAATTTTTGGATAGTATGTCGTATAATCTCCTTGAATACAGAAAAGAATGGAGGATTCAAAATGTCAAAGGAAGTTAAGATTGGTAAGAGTGACGTTATAGCAACTAAGATAGGATTGGGTACAAATAAGGTTGGAGGACACAATCTTTTCAAAAGTCTAGATGATAGAGATGGCTATGCAGTTGTACGAGCAGCGTTGGATTCAGGAATTACTTTGCTTGATACAGCATATATGTATGGGTTAGGACGTTCTGAGGAAATTATTGGTGAAGTGTTAAAAGAATATGATCGTTCGAAATTGGTTATTGCCACAAAGGCTTCGCAAGATCCTGCACAAGAGCATAAGAAAAATAACAACACACCCGCTTTCTTAAAACAGGCTGTAGCAGATGCACTCAGAAGACTCCAGACAGATTATATTGATATTTTCTATATCCATTTTCCAGATGAAGAAACGCCAAAGGATGAAGCTGTAGCAGCTTTGGCGGATTTAAAAAAAGAAGGGAAAATTAGAGCAATCGGAGTTTCTAATTTCTCTCTTGCACAAGTTAAGGAAGCCAATAAAAATGGTGACGTGGATATTGTTGAAGACAATTATAGCTTAGTTCATCGTACTGCTGAAAAGGACTTGTTACCTTATCTGAAAAAGAATCAAATTTCTTTTGTACCTTATTTTCCATTAGCATCAGGACTCTTAACAGGTAAATATAGTGCAGTTGATAGTGATAAGTTTGAACAATTCAGCAGTGAACAATTCAAGAAGATTATTTCTAATATGTCACGTGTTAAGGAAATTGCAGCAAAATATGATGCAACTGCTGCACAGGCTATACTAGCCTGGTATGTTGCTAATCCTGATGTGAGTGTTGTAATTCCAGGTGCTCGCAAACCTGAACAAGTACTAAGCAATGCCAAGGCATTAAATCTTGTATTAACAAAAGATGAGTATGATGAAATTGATACAGCTTTTAAGAAATTCTAAAGTGTAACATAAGGCGATAAAATTAGAAGAAGGTACTTGATTTATAAAATGTTTTTACATGTGACAAACAATCTAAGATTAGTTCTGGTATTAATTGGTGAAAATCAGTTAATATCAGAACTTTTTGTTTTACACTGAAAGTGAAGCTAAGGGCGACTATAACCCCTGGGACTTCGAGTTCGTATTTTAAAATGACTTCCTTTACTTTCTACGCACAAATATGATTTAAGATTGAGGACCCTTTGAGGCCGTGTTTAGGAAATGATATCTGCGTTGAAAGTTTAGTTTAG
>NZ_VJYB01000025.1 GCF_030400225.1 Lactobacillus sp. UCMA15818
TTTCTTGTACTTAAATTTGAGGACAAAAAGCTACAACCTTCAAATAAGTTAAAATATTAATCCAATTCTCAATCACTAGTTCAAAGATTAAAAAAATAAGAAATTAGAGGCTTGACTAAACGTAGGATAGGGGTTAGGTCAAAAGTTAAATTTTGATCTAATCCTCTATTTATTCATAACAAAGCACTTACGATGTTCGTAATTCAAACTTATATCACATTCTGGTTAAACGTGCCACAGGTCAAAATTCTTTGCCAAACTCTAAACTCCAAAGTACTCGTAGCAAAGAGTATACTTTGCTCATAATTTTAGTTAGTGCTCAAAGTTTCCCAACTTATGTCACATTTACTTTTTATTTTTTAATTCTTTAACTGGAAGTTTGAGAAAAATTATAATACAATCATATTAGTAAGTTGTTATAGCATATTTGTAAGCAATTTTAAGCATATTTAATTGTTTTTTCATAAAAAGTCCGTACAGATTAAGAATTATATTGTATAATAGCGGTGGAATAAAAAAGAATAAAAAGGAGATACCCAAAATGGCACATATTTCATTTGATAGCTCTAACTTAACAAAATTTGTTCATCCTAACGAATTAGGAGAAATGCAAGCGCTTGTTTCGGCTGTAGATAAGGAATTGCGTGAAGGTACTGGTGCAGGTAATGATTTTAGAGGTTTTTTAAATTTACCTGCTGATTTTGATAAAGAAGAATTTGCAAGAATTAAGAAGGCAGCAAAAAAGATCCAGTCAGATTCTGAAGTTTTAATTGTAATCGGAATTGGCGGTTCTTATTTGGGTGCTCGTGCAGCAATTGAATTTATTCATCATGGTTTCTTTAATTTACTTTCTGCCGAAAAGAGAAATGCACCACAAATCTTCTTTGCAGGTAATTCAATTAGTTCTTCATATGTCCATGACTTGCTTGATTTAGTTGGTGACCGTGATTTCTCTGTTAATGTTATTTCAAAATCTGGAACCACAACCGAGCCGTCAATTGCCTTTCGTGTTTTCAAGGCAAAGCTGGTGGAAAAATATGGCAAAGCTGCTAAAGAGCGTATCTACGCTACAACTGACCGTGCACGTGGAGCTTTGAAGACTGAAGCGGATGCGGAAGGATATGAGACTTTTGTTATCCCTGATGATGTTGGTGGTCGTTTCTCAGTATTAACACCAGTTGGATTATTACCAATTGCTGCATCAGGTGCAGATGTAGATGCAATCATGCAAGGAGCGGCAGATGCAAGTGTTGCGTATCAGGATGCTGATTTGACAAAGAACGAAGCTTATCAATATGCCACATTGCGTAATATTCTTTATCGTAAGGGTTATACAACAGAAATTCTTGAGAACTACGAGCCATCATTGCAATATTTCTCAGAATGGTGGAAACAATTAATGGGTGAGTCTGAAGGTAAGGATCAAAAGGGTATCTATCCTTCATCAGCTAACTTCTCTACAGACTTGCATTCATTAGGACAATATATCCAAGAGGGTCGTCGCAATCTAATGGAAACAGTTGTAAAGGTTGCTAAGCCTAATCACGATGTTGAGATACCAAAGGAAGAAGAAAACTTAGATGGTCTAGGGTATCTTGAAGGAAAATCAATGGACTTTGTTAATACAAAGGCATTCCAAGGGGTTGTTTTGGCGCATACTGATGGAGATGTCCCTAATATGGTTGTGAACATCCCAGACCGCAGTGCGTATACTCTTGGATACACGATTTATTTCTTTGAAATAGCCGTTGCAATTTCGGGCTACTTAAATGGGATTAATCCATTTAATCAACCAGGTGTCGAAGCATACAAGAAGAATATGTTCGCATTATTGAATAGACCAGGATATGAAGATTTAAGTAAAGAACTAAATAATCGTCTAAAGTAAGATTTTTTAAAGAGAGATTCTGAGGACTGAACTAGCTAACATTAATTTAGTACAAGTGAACTTTTTTGTTATTATAATGACAAAGAAGTTTTGCTTGTGCTTTTTTTTAATTAAGATAATAATTGACTTTGTAAGTAGTGAAGCGTTGGAGGTAAAGAGATGAGGAAAAAGAATTTTTGTTTGAGTGCAATACTAGGAACGGGGATCGCGGGTGCAGTTTTGGTAAGCGAATACTTGTTTAAATTTGCATTTAAGAGAGTTGACTATGTTCCTGAAGCAGGAGCGGATAAGCAAAAATATGCCGAAAGTTACTGGAAGTATGTGGAGTGGTTTAAGAAGGCTACCAAGGAACATTGGACTTTTTCAATTGGTGACGAGGAAGAGCGGATGTCCGCATACTTTATTCCAGCTAGAAGCAGTTCGCCAAATGTTGCAATAATTTCACATGGATATAAGGGAAACGGCGAGACGATGGCAAATTATGCAAAGATGTTCTATGATATGGGATATAATATCTTGTTGCCTGATGATCGTGGGCATGGTGAAAGTGCTGGCAAGTATATTAGTTTTGGTTGGCTAGATAGATTGGATTATTTGAAGTGGATTACACGAGTAATTGACAGGATTGGAACGAAGGCCAAAATTGTTTTATTTGGAGTTAGTATGGGTGCTGCGACTGTAGAGATGCTGAGTGGGGAAGACTTACCTTCCCAAGTTGAATGTCTCATCGCGGATTGTGGATACTCCAGTATCGATGAGGAACTCACCTACTTGTTGAAGGAGCAATTTCATTTACCTAAATATCCATTTTATCCACTTGTTAGCACAATTAACCATAGCCGTTTAGGGTATTATCTGGATGATATTTCATCAATTGAACAACTAAAAAAGAATCACTTACCAATCTTTTTTATCCATGGAGAAAAAGATGATTATGTTCCAAGTTATATGGCACTGGAGAATTATCGGGCAACAAAGGCTGCAAAAGAATTGTGGATTGTAGAGGGGGCAAGCCATGCTGAAAGCTATTGGATTAACCCCAATGAATATAAAAGGCATATTGCAGATTATTTGAACAAGTATTTTATTTAGATGAGGTGGATTTTATGAAGAAAGATGGGCACACACATACAGAACTTTGTCCGCATGGTTCAGGTGATTCTACTGCAAAAATGGTTGAAAAAGCTATTGAATTGGGCTTTTCAGATTATTGTATTACTGAACATGCACCATTGCCAAAAAGATTTGCATCAGAATTTAGAGGCAACCCAGAGGGCTTAGAAACAGCATCACTTAAATGGTCACAATTGGAAGATTATTTTGAATTATGTGAAAATCTGCAAAAAAAATATGGTGATGTTATCAATCTCAAGATTGGGTTTGAAGTTGATTATTTGCCTGGGTTTGAAGAAGATATTAGACAGTTTTTGAATGAATATGGTCCGCGAACACAAGAAAATATTTTATCTGTTCATTTTATGAAGGGCACTGCTAACGGCTTTTGGTGTGTCGATTATGATACGACAGAGTTTGCTAATGGTTTTTCAGATTTTTTAGCAGATCCGCAAAACTTGTACCAGAGATACTTCGAGCTTATTCAACAAGCTGTCTTAGCTGATTTAGGAAAATATGCACCACAAAGAATTGGCCATATGAATTTGATTAAAAAGTATCAAGATTATTTTGAATTACCAGCAAAATTTGCTAACAATAATCTTGAATTGCTTTCTAATATTTTAAATACGGTTAAGGAGCAGAGCAGAGAGCTTGATTTTAATACTGCAGGATTATATAAGCCATACTGTAATGAGATATATCCAGGAAATCAAATTATCCAATTGGCTTGTGCAAAGAATATTCCATTCGTATTTGGTTCTGATGCGCATGCGATTGCTGAGGTTGGTCGAGGATATCATCTGACAGATTTCATAGAAACACTTGACAGAAAATAAGTTCAAGTGTATGCTTATTTAAAATTAATGAAACTAATATAATTCTAATAAAAAAAGATTGTGATTAGAAGATTAGTCAATTGCCGCTCGTACAGAGAGTTTCCGTTGTTGGGAAGGAGACCGAAGTAATTGATGAAACACACCTATGAATCAATGAATCGAACGTCGTTGTTGTGGCTATTAGGTTTACTCGGATAAGCTCGTTAACGCTGTTGAATTTATATTCAACATGAGGTTGGTACTGTGAGGTACTAACAAATTGAGGTGGAACCACGGTAATCGTCCTCTTAGTCTAATTTTAGACTAAGAGGACTTTTTTATTTTTAAGGAGGCATTAAAAAGATGCATAAAGTCAATTTACCACTGGGAACAAGAGATGGATTTGGGAAACGTGAATCAAAAAAATATCATATAAAAACCGAGATTGAGCGAAGACTTCTTGAAAATAATTTCATGAAGGTAAGTACACCTTTGCTGGAACATAAGGAGGTTTTTGCAGAGTTTGATTTAAAGCAAATGGGAACGTATCAATTACTTGATAGTAATGATGATAGCCTAATATTACGTCCTGATTTAACATTACCATTGGCACGTTTCTTAGCTACAAATAATGTGAAACTCCCGCAAAAATTTTATTATGTTGGTGAACGCTTTAATATATCAAAGGCCTTATCTGGCAAATATAATCAGATGACGCAAGCAGGCATTGAAATTGTAGGGTACCCTTCAATTCGAGCAGAACTTGAATGTATGCTTTTGATTAATCAAATCAGTACAGAATTCCTTCAGGGGAAAGTCCAAATTGAATTAGGACATGCTCAATTTGCTAACAGCATCTTAGATGTGCTGACGCAAGATAAGTTCTTAAAAGAGAAAATCAAAACGGAATTATTTAGGAAGAATATGCCGAAGTATCTCGCTTATATATCTATTTTTAAAGACAAAAAAGAGTTTGAATTCTTAGAGAAGTGGCCACGGCTATTTGGAAATATTTCTTGGGTTCTCCGCAAAATAAAAGAATATGAACTACCCGAAAAAGCCCAGCAGATTATTAATGAATTGACACAAGTTACCTCTTGGTTAGAGCAGTTGCCGAAGCAGAAAGTCTTATTAGACTTGAGTGTTGCTCCTCCGCAGAATTATTATACTGGAATTACTTTCAAGGGCTTTATCGAAAGTAATTCTGAATATGTTTTTAGTGGTGGTAGATACGATCAATTATTAGAGAATTTTCAAGAACAAGCTGAACCGGCTGTTGGGATGGGAATTGATTTAGAAATACTGGCAGATTTTTCTACTGTTTCAGTACAAAGAAGGGAAAAAGATTTATTGTATTACCAACCCGAGCAACTTGGAATGGTAAATAAAATTCTCAATAAGCACAAATTTGAGTTATCAATGGAAGCTGATTTAAGAAAAGCATTTCTTGCTGCGCACAAGCAAAATGCTGAACTATATAAAATTGATGAAGGAGGTAATTTGCAAAATGTCACTGAAGATTGCTTTGACTAAGGGAAGGATTGAGGAGCCCGTGATTGAGTTACTTACGGCAGCTGGTGTTGACTGTGAACCACTTAAAAATAAAAAGAGAAAGCTGATAATTAATACTCCAGATGAAGAATATCAGTTCATTTTAGCCAAAGGACCAGACGTTACAACTTATTTAAATTCTGGAGTTGTAGATATTGGGATTGTTGGAAGCGACATCTTGACAGAGCATCGCAATGAACAGTATGAATTATTGGATTTAGGGATTGGAAAGTGTCAATTTGTGCTTGCTTCGACTACAGATTTTGAGATTAACAAAGAAGGTCGTAGAGTAATTGGCACAAAGTATCCATTGATTACGCAAAATTATTTTGAATCACTAGGGCAAGATGTTGAAGTAATCAAGATTGAAGGTTCAGTTGAGTTAGCACCACTAATAGGGCTGGCCGATGCAATTGTTGATATCACGGAGACTGGAACAACATTGAAAGAAAATAACCTTTTTATTTATGATTATTTGGACAAGGTTTCAACGAGATTTGTCGTTAACCGCATGTCATTGAAGCAAAAAGCACGTGAAATATATTCATTGGTAGATAAATTAGAAAAAGTTATTCAAAATAAAGAATTAAAAAAATAGGGGCGGAAAAAATGAAAATATATCGTGAATCATTAAGTGAAATGAAGAAGATTGTTGCAAGATTAACTGAACAGACAACTGATTTAGAAATTGAACGACGAGTTGCTGAGATTGTCGAAAATGTTAGAGAAAAAGGCGATGAAGCTCTTAAAGATTATGAAAAAAGATTTGATAGCATTTCATTAGATGAATTCAAGATACCCGTAGCAGAAATTGACGATGCTTACAAGAATTTATCAAATGAGATTAAAGAATCATTATTATTAGCAAAGGAGAACATCATCAGCTATCATGAAATGGAAAAAGAACAAGGCTTTATTGATACAAATATTCCAGGGATTATTAGAGGACAAAAAGTCACACCGCTAGAGCGAGTCGGTATCTATGTTCCAGGTGGTACAGCTGCCTATCCTTCAACGATTCTGATGACTGCATTACCTGCCAAAATTGCAGGTGTAGATGAGGTTATTATGGTGACACCACCACAAAAGGATGGCATCAACCAAACTGTTTTGGCAGCTGCCAAAATTGCAGGTGTAGATGCTGTCTATCAAATTGGTGGAGCACAAGCAATTGCAGCTTTGGCATATGGAACGGAAACTGTGCCAGCAGTCAATAAGATTGTCGGACCAGGGAATATTTATGTTGCAACTGCAAAAAAACAGGTTTTTGGTAAAGTTGCAATTGATATGGTTGCCGGTCCTTCAGAGATTGGTGTATTGGCTGATAAAGATGCTAAGCCCAATGAATTGGCTGCTGACCTGCTTTCACAAGCGGAGCATGATGTTCGTGCTCGTGCAATCTTAATAACGGATGACGAACAGTTAGCGCAAGCAGTTAGCGATGAAGTAACAAAGCAATTAAAAACACTTCCACGCAAGGATATCGCCACACAATCAATTAATGAACGGGGATTTATCGCAGTAATGAAATCCGTTCCTGAGATGTTTGAACTAATGAACACTGTTGCGCCAGAACACTTAGAAGTTCAGCTTGAGGATGCAATGAAATATTTGAGCTTAATCAGGAATGCAGGTTCGGTCTTTTTAGGCAGATATGCAAGTGAACCCCTTGGGGATTATGTAGCTGGTCCCAATCATGTATTGCCAACTGGTGGAACAGCTAAGTTTTCATCTCCATTGGGTGTTTATGATTTCGTCAAAAAAACATCATTCATTAATTTTTCAAAAGAGTCACTGGCAGGTGATTTGAAAGCTATTACGACGCTTGCTCGTACTGAGGGACTTGAAGCACATGCCCGTGCTATTGAAGAAAGATTTAATCAAAAGGAGAATTAATATGAGAGAAGCCGAAATTACAAGAAATACTGCAGAAACAAAAATAAGAATTAAGTTGAACTTGGATAAGCAAACAGAAAGTAAAATCAGTACGGGAGTGGGCTTCTTTGATCATATGTTGACACTTTTTGCAAAACATGGCCGTTTTGGTTTGGAAGTAATCGCAGAGGGTGACTTGAATGTGGACCCACATCACACAGTTGAAGATACGGGAATTGTTTTAGGGATGTGTTTTAAAGAGGCTTTGGGACAAAAAAAGCAGATTGAAAGATATGGAACAGCTTTTGTACCAATGGATGAGACGCTTGGCCGAGTTTGTGTTGATTTAAGTGGACGTTCATATTTGGTTTTTAAAGCAGAGCTAGAGAATCCGCGGTTAGGTGATTTTGAGACAGAAATTGTGGAAGACTTCTTTCAAGCTGTTGCATTTAGCACCGAGATGAATTTACATGCTGAAATTTTGTATGGGAGAAACACGCATCATAAGATTGAGAGTTTATTTAAAGCATTTGGAAGAGCAATGAGACAGGCAGTAACAATTAATTCAGAGATTGAAGGTGTAAATTCAACGAAAGGGGTGATTTAAGTGCTCTCAATAATCGACTATGATGCAGGTAATACATTCAATGTGATAAAGGCATTTAAACACCTTGGGATTGAAGTTCAATTAACGGACGAGCCAGAGAAAATCATGAAAAGTTCTGGATTAATATTACCTGGTGTGGGAGCATTTGGTCCTGCAATGGCAACCTTGGAAAAAAAAGGTTTGATTGGTGTTATTAAAAAAGTAGTTTTGGATAATAAAATTCCTTTGTTAGGAATTTGTCTTGGAATGCAGCTGCTTTTTGAAAAGTCAAGCGAATATGGGAGCCATGAGGGATTAGGCCTGATTCCTGGAGAAGTTGGTCTTATTCCTGAAAAAGGTGATTTAAAGGTCCCTCAAATGGGTTGGAATGAGAACCAACTTAAGAAAAATGAAACTGACTTTGCTTTTATTGCTGATGAATACACATATTTTGTACATTCATATTATGCAGTTTGTGACAAGCAATATCTAATTTCAACAGTTGATTATGGGGTTGAAATTCCGGCAATGGTCCAAAATAAGAATATTTTTGGTACACAATTTCATCCTGAAAAGAGTGGTGCAGTAGGACTGAAGATTTTGAAGACATTTTCAGAAAAGGTGGTTAGGCAATGATTTTTCCAGCAATTGATTTGAAATCAGGTAAGAGTGTCCGCTTATACAAAGGAGATTTTGCGGAAGAAACATTGATAGAAGAAACACCTGCATTACAAGCCCGAAAATATCAAGCAGCTGGGATTAAGTGTTTGCATCTAGTTGATTTAGATGGTGCTTTGAAGGGAACACCGCAAAATGAAACTGTCATTAAAGACATTCGGAAGGTATTTACTGGGCTAATTGAAATTGGCGGAGGTATTAGAGATTTAGCACGAGTAGAACACTATCTTAGCCTTGGAATTAACCGTGTAATTATTGGATCAGCAGCATTATTTGATCCTGAGTTTGTGGTTGAATCATTAAAACAATTTGGTGCAGCTAAAATTGTAATTGGCGTCGATGGAACTAATGAGTTGGTAGCAGTGAATGGATGGTTAGATACATCTGATACGAAGATGGAGACTTTGATTGCTAAGATGGAACAGGCAGGGGCCAGAAACTTTATTGTGACTGATGTTCAAAGAGACGGCACGATGAAGGGTCCTAATGTTGAATTATTAAAAAAGCTCAAGGCAAGCTTTAATGACTGCAATATTATTGCATCTGGGGGTATTCGTGATATTGAAGATGTAAAAAGATTGGTTGTGGCGGGGTTGCCTGACATGGTGGTTGGTAAAGCATTGTTTGAAGGCAGATTGACATTAACAGAGATTGCTGAGGTGAACGACAATGCTGGCTAAGAGAATCATTCCATGTTTGGATGTTGATAATGGAAGAGTTAAGAAGGGAATTAATTTTGTAAATCTGGTTGATGTTGGTGATCCGGCGACCATTGCTGCAGAGTACGAAAGCCAAGGAGCAGATGAGTTAGTTTTTCTTGATATTACAGCAACAAATCAGAAAAGAAGTACAATGAAAGGTGTAGTTGAGCGCGTTTCCAGTCAAGTTTTTATGCCATTAACAGTTGGTGGCGGGATTAAATCTGTTACCGATATGCAGGAATTGTTACGGGCGGGGGCAGATAAAATTTCATTGAATTCTGCCGCAGTAGCAACCCCTG
Source organism: Lactobacillus sp. UCMA15818 (assembly GCF_030400225.1). GTDB lineage: Bacteria > Bacillota > Bacilli > Lactobacillales > Lactobacillaceae > Liquorilactobacillus. The sequence continues at coordinate 9,510 of NZ_VJYB01000025.1, forward strand.
AATTAATTACAGAAGGGGCAAAAAAGTTTGGCAATCAGTGTATTGTAGTAGCAATTGATGTTAAACGAAATGCAGCAAAAGATTATTATGAAGTTTATACACATGGGGGTAAGACAGCTACTGGAATTGATGCGCTGGAGTGGGCCAAAAAGATCGTTGAACTTGGTGCAGGTGAATTGCTCGTGACAAGTATGGATAAAGATGGTACTAAGTCAGGTTTTGATATCGAATTATATCAAAAGTTATCAATATTGGTCGATGTACCAATTATTGCATCTGGTGGTGCGGGAACGAGTTCAGATTTTGCTGATGTCTTTCAGAAAAGTGCAGTAGATGGTGCACTTGCAGCATCGGTTTTTCATTATGGTGAGATTGCAATTCCGGACTTGAAGAAAACATTGAGGGATCAAGGAGTGAATATTAGATGAGCAGACCTAATTTTGCAAAGGGCTTGATAACAAGTGTAATTGTCGATGATGAAACAAGTGACGTTTTAATGGTTGCGTGGATGAATGAGGAAAGCTATGAAAGAACTATTATGACGGGCGAAACTTGGTTTTGGTCACGTTCAAGACAGGAATTATGGCATAAAGGAGAAACCAGCGGAAATACACAGGTTGTGAAGGATATTATGCTTGACTGTGATCAAGATACGCTTTTAATCCGAGTCAAGCCAGCAGGACCAGCTTGTCATACTGGGGAACGTACCTGTTTTTTTGAAAAAATTAATTTTAAAGGAGAAAAGTGATAATGCAAAATTTAGAAGAACTATACCAATTAGTATTGAAAAGAAAGGAAAATCCCAAGGAAGGTTCCTATACAGACTACTTATTTACTAAAGGGCTCGATAAAATTCTAAAAAAAGTCGGGGAGGAATCAACTGAGGTAATTGTAGCTGCAAAAAATCCTGATAAAGGTGAGTTAGTATATGAAACTGCTGATTTGCTGTATCATGTGATGGTTCTCCTAGTAGAACAGGGAGTAGAATTTGATGAGATAAAGGTAGAGTTGGCTAAGCGAGAAGGTCTGATGAGCAAGACGCAGGATCGCCGTAAAATTCAAGACCTATAAGGAGATAACAATGAAATCACAAATTAAGAAGATTGAGAATTATATACCTGAAGAGCCGATTGAGAGTGTCAAAGAAAGATTGGGATTAAAGAAATTAGTAAGATTATCAGCAAATGAGAATCCATTTGGAACTTCTCCAAAGGTAAAAGAAGCGATTTTAAAATGGAACTTTGGAGAAGAAAATCGTTATCCTGATGGCTATGCGAGTGATTTAAGAAATAAGATTGCGGATTTCATAGGAGTGATCCCTGAAAAGTTGGTTTTTGGGGTTGGTCTTGATGAAATTATTACAATGATTTCACGTATCTTTCTTGAGACTGGGGATGAGGTGATCCTCAGTAAGCCAACATTTTCAGAATATGCACTGCATGCTCAAATAGAAGGTGCAAAAGTTATTGAAGTTCCTTGTTTGTCTGAAAATGGGCACTATGATTTTGAAGGCTTTTTGAAGCAGATTACGAATAAAACAAAAGTCATTTGGGTATGCAATCCTAATAATCCGACTGGAACGTATGAAGAGGTCAGTACATTGAAGGCTTTCTTTGATCAGGTTCCAGATAATGTTTTGATTTTGTTGGATGAAGCATATATTCATTATGTTACAAAAAATAATAGTACCAGTTTTTTACCAGAATTAGATAATTACAAAAACGTAATGCTATTGCGGACATTCTCCAAAGCATATGGATTAGCAAATTATCGTGTTGGCTATGCGGTAATGAATGAAAACCTAGCAAATTATATGCAAGCAGTAAGATTGCCCTATAATCTGAATTCACTTGCACAGGTTGCAGCAATAGCAGCGTTGGCAGACCAAGATTTTATCAATAATTCTGTTGAAAAAACGCGTATTGAAAGAGATAATTGGGAACATTTCTTCAAGGAAAGTAAGATTAAGTATTATAGCAGTCAGGCAAATTTTGTCTTTTTCAATTTTCCTGCTGCAAATAAATTAGCAGATGAATTATTAAGGAATGGATATCAGATTAGGCGCGGTTTGTTAAAAGACTGGCTGCGTGTGACAATCGGTTCAGAAGAAGATGGAGTCAAGTTACGCAGTATAATTTCGAAAAATAAGTAAATATGATCCAATATAGTTACGAAACTGCCAGCAACTCTGATACAATGGATAAAAAGCAGTTATTATCAATGATGAGGTGAGTATGATGGCAGAAAAAGTCCGTTATGGAATCGTCGGTACTAATAGATTAGCAGTTAAATTTGTTGAAGCATTGAAAGAAAGCGCAAAAGGTGAGGCAGTTGCAAATTTTGGACATGATTATAAAAAGGCGCAGCAGTTTGCTCAAGAGATGGCAATCCCGGATACTTATGATGAACTAGAATCATTGTTCAATGATGATTCAATTGATATTGTATATTTGGCTATAAAAAATGAAGATCATTATGAGAGCGCTAAAGCCGCGTTAGAAGCTGGGAAAAATGTTTTATTGGAAAAACCATTTACGAGACACAAGGTCGGTGCACGTGAACTTTTTTTATTGGCTCAGCAAAAGAATTTGTTTATCATGGAGTCCCAAAGCGCGATTTTCTTACCAATCATTGAAAAAGCAAAACAATTGATTGATCAGGGCATGATAGGTGAAGTGAACTTCATAGATATTCAAGAGAACTATGATACTACTGATAAAAAAGAATGGTTTACGAGGTTATCTGCAGGTGGTGGTGCTTTCATAAATGGAGGAACGACTCCAATTGGACTTATTCAGTATTTAACTGGTAAAGATGTTACAGAGTGGAATGGGTTTGAGTTCAATGAAGTTGGTGAGACAGACACCAGATGCAACTTAGCATTAAAAGCAGATGATGTTTTAGCGAACATCATCATTGCAACTGACTTTGGCTTAGAGACTAAGATAGTGGTATATGGAACAAAAGGAAGGTTGGCAATTCCAAATTATTGGGAAGCCAAAATGGCATACTTGAAAACTGCTACTGGTGAATTGAAGAAATTTAAGGCTGATGACCAGCAAAGTGAAATTGTACATGAAATTAATCATATAAATGAAGCGTTAGCGAATAAAGAATTAAAAAGTTCAGTTGTAACTCCTGAGCTGACCATGCATACTATGACTATAATTGAATCAATGTATCAAAAATGGTATGGTGATCCTCTGAATTAATAGATGTCTCAGAAACTTAAAAATAAGATTAAACGTTAAAAATCAAACTGATTTTTAACGTTTAATCTTATTTTTTATATATACTGAAAAGCAATAAAAGAAGCTGCAGTAAAAACTAAATTGACACATAATCTAATAAATAATTCATGTTCGTAATAATAAATTTATGGTTTTTTATGTCTATAATGCCTTCTTCACGTAAGTCAGTCAGTATTCTAGTTACTGACGATCTTGAATTGACACCGCAGAACCCAGCGATATCCTCATTAGTTACAGTAAAATCAATTAATACTCCTTGATGATTAGGAAGCCTTTTACCGAACAAATCATTGAGTTGATATAAAAATGCACAGACAGCATCGTGTTTTCCACCCATTATCATACGTTGTAAACGAACAATATTTTCTGAAAGCTTTGTTCGATAATATTCCTTAACGTAATTATTTAACTCATCGTCTTGATTAACCATTTCCCAAAATTTAACACGATCAATTTTATAAAACTCCGCTTCTTGAGATTCAACACGAACATTAAACGGTTGGTCAGTGTATTTAGAAACTTCATCGCGAAGTAAACTCAAAACATCAGGTCGAGTTATGTATGAAAGATTAAATTCTCTACCATCTTGTAAAATAATTGAAGTTTTAACAATTCCATGTTTCAAAACATAGGTACTCTTTTCTTCTAATCCATGATAGGTCAAATAGGTATGTTTTTTCTTTTTAATTACAGGCATTCTTTCTGATTGAAGATAATTCATCAAGTATTCAGTATGGCTCATTACCATGTACTACACAATCCTTTCTATATAGTAACATTATAGTGGTATTTTTATGGAAACTCCAACAAGTACCAACAACAGATGGTACTTTTAATAGCGGGGAAAGTCAATCCGGTTTTTTGCATTGAAAAAAGTGTATAAGTTCAACGTTACAAATCATACTCTTATTGAATATATTGATAAGTATGCACGAATGAATGTTTGAATTTCCTTTTGATTAATTATAATTGCTAATTAGATTGATAGGAAAGGAAATTATCAAAGAATGATAGATATAAAATTACCATATGATAAAAAAAGTATTATTGCCCACATTTCTGAAAATAATTTTGCAGGATCTCTAGTTTCCGAGGCAGCCACATATCATGCAAAATATTCAGAACAAGAGTTGGTGGAAAGATCGTTAGATAATCCAATAGCTTCTTTAAAGTTGGAAGAACTGGCAAAAGGAAAGAAAGACATTGTAATTATTTCTTCTGACCATACACGTCCAGTTCCGTCAAAGATAATTACACCAATTCTATTGCGTAGAATTCGTTCAGCGGCTCCAACTGCAAGAATTAGAAT
>NZ_VJYB01000026.1 GCF_030400225.1 Lactobacillus sp. UCMA15818
TTCTGTTAGAGGTCTTGAAAAGGTAAAAAGAGAAGCTGGAATTGCCTTGATGGCAATGAATATTAGAAAATTGGTAGCGAAGGGCACCAATCATAACTGTTTTATAAACCCAAAGAAGAGATTAGTGAAAATCAAGGAACGATTTTCACTAATCTCTTCTATTTTGAAGGACTTATGGCACAGACCCTTTTCTTTACTCTAATTAAGGAGGAACTGAAGATGACTTAATAGTCGATTATTAACCAAAAATAACAATAATCATTCGCATTTATAATTTTAGGAGGATATTTATAATGACTACTGCTACAAAAACAGGTGTTAACTTACCAACTCTGAATCAACCAGACCTAGCACGCGACTCTGTAAAAACGGTAATTCTAGCTTCAATGATTGGTACCGCAATTGAATTTTTTGATTTTTACGCTTATGGAACAGCAGCAGCTACATACTTTCCAAAGGTTTTCTTTCCTGAAGTAACAACTACAATTGCCACATTACTAAGTCTGTTAACGTTCGGGGTAGCATTCGTGGCACGTCCACTCGGATCATTCATCTTTGGTCATTTTGGAGACAAGGTTGGACGCAAAAAAACATTAGTTGTCTCACTACTACTCATGGGTGGTTCAACCGTGCTAATTGGTCTACTGCCGGATTACCACACTCTTGGAATACTTGCCGTCATCTTACTTTGTGTTTGCCGATTCATTCAGGGAATTGGGCTTGGAGGCGAGTGGTCAGGTGCCGCACTTGTCGCTACAGAAAACGCCCCCGAAGACAAACGAGCATTTTATGGAGCTTTTCCTGAATTAGGTGCTCCACTCGGTTTCTTTTTAAGCAATGGTTTGTTCTTCCTGCTTGAAACCTTCTTGACCCCTAGCCAGATGCTTACATTCGGCTGGCGTATACCTTTCCTCGCTTCTGCTGTTTTAGTAGTTGTTGGTTTCTGGGTTAGAACAAAGATGCAAGAAACTCCTCTATTCAGGCAAGCCCAAGCTAAGCAATTAACTACCAAATCTCCATTGACACTCGTCTTCAAGACTTCTTGGCGTCAAATTATTCAAGGCACTCTTATTGTTGCGGTAACATATACATTATTTTATACATTGGCAACATGGTCTTTAACTTACGCAATCACAAGCTTAGGCTTTTCTAATCGTGAGTATTTGTTTTTATTAATGGGTGCTATTATTGTTTTTGCTGTTTTAATCGTATATGCTTCCAAACTTGCTGACGTCTTCGGCCGTCGGCGCGTCTTATTAGCTTCTTCGAGTGCCTTAATTATTTTCTCACTACTTTTCCCTTATCTTCTGCAGGGACAGCGTAACTTTACTGGTGTCATCATTTTCTTAGTAGTTGGTTTCACATTAATGGGAATTGCCTTTGGACCTGTTGGGGCTTTATTGCCTGAATTATTTAAGACAGAAGTCCGCTACTCTGGTGCCGGAATCTCTTACAACCTGGCTGCGATAGTCGGCGCTGCTTTTACACCAACCATCGCAACCTGGTTAGCTGACAATTGGGGAATAAAATTTGTTGGCCTTTATCTTGGTATAATGGCTGTTGCTTGTTTGATTTCGCTCTTGACAGTAAAAGAAACAAAGGATGTTGATTTTTCAGAATAGAAAATATATTATCCTATATAATTTGATTATATATTTATAATTGACTAAAACAATAGCCTCTTATTGAATCGAACTTCAAATGTTCATTTGGAACATGGAGTTTGATTTTTTGTCTATTTTAATTGCAGTCTCTTACTTACTATCCCCATGTTATTTTCCAAAATAAAAAAGAATCTCCATAAGAGATTCTTTTTTGAACACCAGAATTTGATGGTCGTTAGATTAGTATCAAATCCAATTATTCTTTTTCTTCTGTTGCTGGTTCTGCATAACTGACCGAACCATTTTTTCTTTTTGTAACCATCGTTACCCACAGCAATAGCAATGAAACTACTATGAAGATGAGCATAATCCCAATTGAAAATGCAACTTGACCAGAACCTAATCCCGAAGTCAATGATTCACGGAATCCAAGAACGGAGTATGTCATTGGTAAGAACGGATTAATTGCCTGGAAGAAACCATCCATTCCATTCGTGATATTAATTGGGAATGAACCACCTGAACCGCCGAGTTGGATAACCAAAAGAATCATTGCAGCAAAGCGCCCAGGATTCCCCCCTGCGACTGAAAGGAACATTATCAAGTACATTGCGGTGAACGAGAATACGATTGCGTTAAGAACCATCTGGAAAGGATGGTCTGGAGTCAATCCTACTGCCATCATTAACAACGTTTCAATCACCGCTGTTCCCGTTGCCACAACTGCCCCAATCGCAACTTTACTCAAGAACCACTCTGTTCCCGTACCATCTGGTGTCGATAAACGACGAATTGGATATACTAAGTTAAATACCAAGGCACCAACATATAACGCAACTGAAAGCATATATGGTGCAAGTGCATATCCATAGTTAGGAACCGTACTGTAATTCTTATGAACCAATTTAGATGGTGTTGCAAACATATTTGATGTCTTGTTAGATGTCTTAACTGCATTTACTTTCTTCGCGCCTTTGCCTAGAGCCTTAGCAAGCGCTTTGTTACCATCAGCTAACTTCGATGAGCCTTGTGTTAATTTTGAAGAATTAGCATTAAGCTGACTTGTCCCACTTGCTAGCTGATTAACACCAGAAGAGAGTGTTGGCACTTTACTATTAAGTTGACTCAAGCCACTCGCCAGCTGTGCCGTTCCACTATTCAAGGTAGTGCTATTACTATTCAATTCGCTTGTACCAGATGCAAGTTGACTCACACCCGAAACAAGGGTTGGAACGCTGCTGTTGAGTGTTCCTAGGCCAGTTGAAAGTTGTGAGGCTCCACTTGTAAGAGACGAATTATTAGAACTTAATTGACTCGCACCTGAACTTGCCTGATTAGTTCCAGCTGTATAAGTTGCTACTCCACTAACTAATTTTGAAATTTCAGAACTTAAAGTAGAAGTACTTGCAATTGTTGCCACTTTATTTTGAATAGCCTCTGCTGAGGCCAAAGTCGTCGCATCAATATCCGGACTACTTGCATTAATCTTTGAGTTAAATTTATTTGCACTACTTGCAGCCGTGTCTGATAAACTCTTTAATTCAGATACTTTATTAGTTAAAGTCAAAATTGATTTAACCATTGTTTGTGCATCATTGTCAGTCAGTTTGTTGCTCGTATCCATAAGATTTTCCAAATTAGTTACTGCCGTGCCTAAAGAATCCATCTCTGATACCAATTCATTCATTGATTCTAATTTACTAGAAAGTGATGATAAATCTGTCTTTTCACTTAATGTTGTTGCTGCCGTCTGAATATTACTAATTTCAGCAATATTACTTGTGGCGTTTGTATTTGCACTACTATCAGTTGCACTCCCAGACAAAGCTATAATTTGTGCTAATTTTGCTTTATCCGCATTTGTCATATTATCTTCTGACTGCATGCTCTTAGCAAGTGCAGAAACAGTTGATGAATTAGTTGCCACTTGCTTTAAGCTAGCTGTTAGACTAGTACTAAAATCTGTCTTTGCAGTCGCAACAGTTGATAATGTTGTTTGTAATTCTGCAAGCATAGATTTAATACTACTCGTCTGCCCAGCTAAACTTTTTAGTGTCGATAATTGCGTTTGAAATTCAGTGCTGTTTATTTCTTTATTCACTGCAGCCATTGAATTAGACATAGAATTGACACTGTCTTTATTCGCTTGAAGAGCACTATTTATCTGACTAACATCCTGTGCTAATACATTATTCATGACATAAAAGCCAGCAGCTGCAGTCGGTAATTGTGATGTTGAACTTGCTAAAGTTTGCATTCCATTATTAAGCGTACTGGAATTGCTGGAGAGTTTACTTAGTCCACTCGATAATGTTCCAACACCGTTCGTATACGTGCCCAATCCACTTGTCAACGTATTCGAACCCGTCGCCAACTTGCTAACACCACTTGCAAGTGTACCTGTACTATTATTCAATTTTTGTGTCCCAGTATTGACTTTAGCCACACCAGCCGTATACTCTGATACACCACTTTGAAGTGCGGTTGCCCCAGTTGCCAGTTTAATCACACCCTGACTCAATGGTACAACACCTGTTTGTAATTCAATTACACCATCATTAATCTTCTTAACACCTGCAGTATATGTGTTAAGTCCATCTGATAATGTTGTTGAACCTTCTTTTAACTTATTAGCACCCTTTGAAGCTGTTGTGAAGCCTGTCCCAACCTGCTTGATTGTCGCAAACATTGTTTTTGCGTAAGCCTTCGTCACAGTTGCATTGATTTTAGTGTTAAGCTGTTTTGCCCCTTCTTCACTAATAACCTTACCAATATAGTTGAGCGAATCGTTCGTCTTATAAGTTAATCTCATTTTTTTTGGATTCTTATTCAAGACGGTTGTAGCATTTTTCGAAAAATTCTTTGGAATTGTAATAATTGTATAATACTTTTTATGCTTCATCCCATCCAAAGCCTTCTTTGCAGATACAAAATGCCACTGCAAAGAATCATTTTTCTTCAATTCCTTAATTAATTCGGCCCCAACTTGCATTTTCTTTCCATTGTATGAAACTGCCTTATCTTCATTGACCACGGCAACTGGTAATGACCCAGCGTTCCCATAAGGATCCCATACTGATTTTAAGAAGAATACTGAGTACAAAAAAGGTATGAACATGATTGCTAAGATTGTAGCAATCAATAACCTATGATTCAAAATATTTTTGAACTCTTCTTTAATCATATTCAATTTTCTCTCTCCTCTGCTTTTTTAATCATCTACTTCAACAATCTATAATATACACTCAATATCCATGAAAAACAAGAAAGCTACATACTTGCCTATTTCATTAATTAACCTTATGAATTTCTTAATAACTTAATTATTATTACTCGTTTTGCTTTTTTAATTTCCCACTATTTTTAAATAATTCTCAGATATTCCAAGTAATAATTTGATGATATTTCCAGCATCATTTAATCAAAAAAAGTGCAAGTTAAGTTAATTTCTAAATTTTCATGAATGTAGAACAGTACCTGGATAGATTTTATATGAATCAGACTTAGACTAATATATAATTTTTTAAAAATATTAGTGTATTTCATTTTAACTGGGGTTATGCTACTAATACAGGACGTCCGAGTAAAAAAATGGAGTAAATAAAAGTGAAGATTGAATATTTAAAATCAACAAAAGTCGTTTATTTTAGAAGAGTTGGAATTTATGGCACGGAAAATAAGCTTTTAATGCAGTCTTTTAAAAAGTGGGTCAAAGCTGAAGAGCTATTTCAAGAATCAACCATTTTGGGAATTGCATTAGATAATCCACAGAATACACCTGCAAAAGATTGCCGCTATGATGTCTGTCTTATTACCGATAAAAAAAGGTTTAAAGATAATGTCGAGCAAAGAACTTTAGCAGGAGGCACATACGCTGTTTTCAAAGTGGCGCATATTGAAAAAGTAATCATTGACTTTTATATGAACATAGCACAAACTATTGCTAAAAATCAGCTTAATGTATTAAGTAAACCTATAATTGAAAGATATAAACAAAACCCAGTGGATAAGGGATATTGTGAAATACTAATTCCAATAGAACAAAAATAACTGGTCATTATATATAGTGCTAGTGTGATTTGCTGTACCACTTAGACATGAGAACAAAGGAGTTAAGTTTATAGAAGTTCTATCTTATTCTGTACTACGCAAAAGTCTAAAATATTACTGACAGACGATTAACAATATATCAAACCTCAAATATTAGAACCTTTTACCATGGTAGTTAAAAATTCACTTTAATCTTTATAATCATTTCCAATTAACTAGTTTATATTAGCTTACGTAAATACTTTGTCATAGACAAAAAAATCAGTTCAAAAATGAACTGATTTTTTATATTTTGCCCTCGATTATTAAATCAATAAATCATGCAGATACATTTCACAAAATTAATTTTTTTTTAGAACAAATTACTGAAGAAATTCTTAATCGCTCGACCCATGATAACAAAGACATTTGCCTTCTCCACTTTTTGTGTATTTGTGGCCGTCAGCTTCAAGGCACTTGAACCATTCAAGAAACTCAATTGCTGTCCCTTTACACTAAGTGATAAGATACCTACATTCTTACCCTTTGCCAGAGGTGCTTCCAAACCGCCATTTTTGTACAGCTTCTTATTTGCAGTTAATTTTGCTGAGATGTTCTTAGATGACACACCATTCTTAAGCCAGATATTAGTAGCTTTTTGATTAACAATCTTAGCAGTTAGCTTTTTACCATGGAACGTAGGTAAGGAGCTTGCCTTCTTGAATGTCTGATTAGCAGCAATCTTTGTATACGTAAAGTTATTATATACATATGACATCAGCTTTTGCGTCTGGGTAAACCTAGACATATCCGTATCGCTAGTATGCTGAGCTCCCAGCACAACAGTTATTATCCGATGCCCATCTTTATGAACTGTCCCTGTGAAGTCAGCCCCTGCGCTATCTGACGTTCCTGTTTTCAGCCCATCAACTGGCAATTCAGTGTATGCACTCGCTAATCCCTTTAACATCCAGTTCCAATTATCCATCTCAGTTTCACTGGTACCATTATTGAACTTCATTTTCGTAATGCTTGTAGTCTTTAAGATGTCTGGATAATATTTCAAGATTTTCTCTGCGACAACTGCCGTATCCTTTGCAGACAACTTATTAACTGCATCCGATGAAGCACCCGGATACTTAGCATTACCTACTTGATCATTGTCAAGGCCCGACGCCGTATATAATTCTGCGTCCTTAATACCCCAGCTCTTAACCAAAGACCTCATCTTATTGACAAATACTTTTTGCGAACCAGACACTGCATTAGCAAGTGTCATCACTGCACCATTAGCAGAATAAATTAAACTTGCTTGATAAAGTTGTCTGACTGTATATGTATGATTCTTTAGCAGCGGAACATTTGACAGTGTTGCATCCTGACTTACCTCATAAGAATCACTATCAACTGACACCTTCTGATTCCATGACAGTTTTCCTTCCTTAATTGCCTGCAACACTAAATAAATCGAAATCAATTTACTCATTGAGGCAATTGGCAGCGCCTGATTCTCATTCTTGGCATACAAAATCTGACCGGTTTTTGCATCCACAGCAATCGCAGCCTTAACATCCAAGCTCAAATCCTGTGCATTGGTACTATCAGCGCTCACTTGTGATTCACTAAATATTCCTGCACTTGTAGTAAAGGCAGTCGTTGCGATTACTAAACTTAAAAACAATTTCTTTGTTCTTTTAAATAACATTTCTTCCTGTCCTTTCAAATTTCGAGTCTATTCTAGAATACCTAAAAAGGACTGTTGTGACAACGACTATTTAGTTCTTTTCTTCAATTTTCTCTCTTCGCAGCTCAATTTCTTGATTAACTGGAAAATGCATAATAAAACTTGTTAATTTATCATCTGATTCCGCATAAACATAACCATGATGCAGCTCAATAATACTCAAGACAATTGCCAAGCCAAGTCCGCTTCCACCAGTCTCCTTAGAGCGCGAACTCTCTACCCTATAAAAGCGATCAAAGAGTTGGGCCAGAGACTTCTTAGGAATTGCCTTGCCATCATTAGAGATACTAACCACGATTTCTTTTTCAGACACTTTCTTCGCATCAATACAAATTGTTTTAGCGTCAGCACCATACTTCAATGCATTTGTAATCAAATTATTGAATACCCGCACCAACTTCTCTGCATCCGCATCCATTAACAATTTGCTTTCGATTTTCCCAGTCTGAATAACTACATTTTTCTTCTTTGCTTCTAATTCAAATGAGATGGCTAATTGTTCAAGTAACTGGCCCAAATCAATTTGGCTAAGTTTAAGTGGTGTAGAAGTTTGTCTTACCTTTGTATATTCAAATAAATCTTCTACCAACAACTTCATTTGCTTTGCCTTAACAAAGGCTGTGTGCGTATATTTCAAGATATCTTCTTCAGAGCGATATTGTTTTTCCTCAATCAACCCCAAGTATCCAATTATCGAAGTCAGCGGTGTGCGAATATCATGGCTGACATTTGTGACAAGATCATCCTTAGAGCGTTCGATTTTACGTTCTTCTTCCATTGCGCGCAATGAACTATCAACGAGGGCATTAATACTTGAGATTACACGCTGCATATCGCCTTGTAATCGGAAAGGAATTCGGTGGTCTAGATGACCATCAGCAATATAGTGCAATTCAAATATGACGTGCTGTAACTGCATCTGACGATACCTTCTTAACAGACGCCAGTAGATGATAAACACATCTAATATTAACATCACAGTTAAAAAGACCCACCCCCAACTCCAAAATTGGATATGGTTTGGACCAAATGCTAGCGACATCTTTATTTGAAAGATTCCGTTAGCAAGACCTGGATTCGACTCTATTAACTGATCTAACAACACATATATTGATAGATTAAGTAATAAGAGCAAAATAATGGTTACAATTCCTTCACCGAACAATTCACTCTTTTCACGTGCGGTGAGTTTCACTTAACCAGCTCCATTCTAATGTGTTTCAACTTTGTATCCGACACCCCAAACAGTTTGAACAACTTTTTCACCGTTAGTAGCTTCTTCAATCTTGTCACGCAAATGACTGACATGAACCATCACCGTTTTTGCTGAAACAACAGATTCTTGCTGCCAAACACGTTCAAAGATATCATCTGCTGAAAAAACACGATTTGGATGACTAGCCAGCAAGTGCAAAATTCCAAATTCCAAAGCTGTAAGCTGAATTAATGTCCCATCGGTTGTCTCAACTTCATGAGAATCTTTCTTGATTATTAATGGCCCGATTTTTAAAATATCGGGTGTTTCATTTTTGACCGTATGTTCTGCACGACGCAATAATGACTTAACACGAGCCATAACTTCCAACGGGTTAAAAGGCTTCGTTACATAATCGTCTGCCCCTTGAATCAAGCCTTGTATTTTATCCATATCACTAGCTTTTGCAGAGAGCATCAACACTGGAATTTGCGAATCTTTACGGACTTCCTTGATAACCTCGCTGCCATTCATTTGTGGCATCATTATATCCAAAATCATCAATCCAATTTCCGGATTAGTATTTAATTTAGTAATTGCTTCTTTACCATTATATGCCTTCTCAACTTCATAGCCTTCATTTTCAATATAAATACTCAAAAGTTCTACAATATCTTTATCATCATCAACAACTAGTATTTTCATAATATCTACCTCTCGATATAAGATTAGGGTTTCCATGCCTTGTTATATATTCTTACAAAGCACCATATGGTAAAACTACCATACTTCATAGGTTAATTGTAACAAACTACACCCTTATCGTATCTAAAGAATTCTTTAAAATCAAGATTTATTACGCAGATGCCTTGTATTTTCTTAAGGTATTCACAAAAAATTCATAAACTAATATCTTGCGCACGAAGTAATCCATTTTAAAACATCTATGTTATTATTTTAATGTTGAGATGTCACTGACACCTTGGTCTATACTATGATTTTGTTTAACAAGGAGATTATTATGAAAAATTCAAAAATACTTTATCAACATGGGACACTTGCATTGCTTGTTCCAGGGCTTCTTACCGGTACAATCACGATGGGCGAATTACTTGCTCATGGCGATACCGGTATCGGAACTGGCGAGGGACTTGATGGTGAACTTATTATCTTGGATGGGGTTCCCTACCAAGTGGACAGCCATGGCAATGTCAATGTACTAAAAGAGGACTTTATTATGCCCTTTGCAAACAGCCATTTTGCTGACTACAATGAACTTGGCATAATTAACAATGCATCATCTGCTGACTTTGAAAAAGCTGCACTTGAAGGTAAGCCAAATTCAAATACCTTTTTTTCAGTCTTAGTCAAGGGAACATTCAGCTATCTGAAGACCAGAGCAGTTGTTAAATCAACAAAGCCCTTTGCAACTCTCGCTGAAACTGCAAAAAATCAAAGTATATTTGAAGCAAAAAATGTCAAAGGAATACTGCTGAGCTACTATTCACCAGCACTCTTCCATGGTGCAGCCGTTGCAGGATTCCATAATCACTTTTTAGCGGATGATCATTCAATTGGTGGACATATCTTGGACTTCAAGATTGCAGAAGGAACGATTTCAGTTCAACAATTCGACACCCTTGAACAACACTTGCCGGTCACTGATAAAGAGTTCATGAAGCATGACTTTTCTAAGGATGATATTGCTAAGGCAATTGCCGACGCTGAATAAGAGGAATATAGGTCGGAAAAATTTGAATATCAATTAAAAAAGCAGCCTCAAGAAATCAAAATTTAAAGTGAACCCCCAAGATTGGACGTAAATCCAATCTTGGGGGTTTTACTATAATGAAATTTAATTTGAACTTCAAAATAAAAGTTGTAACCGAATATTTAAGTGGTATCGGTTCTACCACATTAGC
>NZ_VJYB01000027.1 GCF_030400225.1 Lactobacillus sp. UCMA15818
ATGAAGGTTAATTCCCGTGTGGTAAGATGTTTATAGGTCATTTGTGGTTACCTCTCTTTTGATTAGGGATATTCAAAAGTCTACCACAAATGGCTTTTTTATTTCTAACTTAATTTTACAAACGACGTAAGTAAAAATTCTCTGGACAACTCCAAATTATTCATAGTAAAGGTACACGTGAGATTCTTAGTTTTATATTGGTACTCAAGTTTTACAGTCTTATGCTGCATTTGTTCTTCCTACGTAGGGCATCAAGTCATTAACTGTGTATGCAGTTGCAGCTTACTTTTCAGTCGTATTGATGCTACTTGAGTTTAATAAAGTATTACCAGTTGTTGCAGTTTCAAGATTTAATGAAGAACGGACTAGGTTTGTAATTCGCTGCTTTTCTGTTGCTGGGACTGCTTCAAAAGATATCCCTGATATTAAATCAGCGGAACCTTGTAAATGATCTGAAGTCATATTATGTGTGGTGCCACGGTATTTCAATGCCAATAACAGCATATCATTGAAAGTAATATCTGTTTTTAGCTGTTTTTTAATTTCTTTGAAGAAGCTTTCAGTCAAAAGGGACTTTAATTTTGTTCCATTCTGAACAACTTCTGCTAGGACTTGACGCTGCCTTTGCTGACGCCCATAATCTCCTAATGGATCGGAATGACGCATTCTAACGTATGCAAGAGCTGTACTGCCATTCATCTGAGTTTCTTTGTTTTTAATGAATGAATGTCCGCCATATGAAAAAGTTAGAAGAGGCTTAATGGTGACACCGCCAACAGCGTTAACCATATTTTCAAGTCCACCCATGTTGATTGTTGCATAAAAATCAATTGGAATATTCAAGTAATTTTGAATGGTTTTAATCGCTGTCCCTGAGCCACCGTAATCATATGCCGAGTTTAGTTTGCTGGGGTAATATTTTTTGTACCCAGTTACTGCAACAAGAGCATCACGTGGAAGACTAACAATCGTCATTTTCTTTTTTTGCGGATTTAATGTTAGGACAATCATGGTATCAGTTCGGCCTTTAAAGCTTCGCCCAACAGCACCTGTATCGGTACCCATCAGTAAGATAGAAATGGGCTTGCCTGCTTTTAGTAAATTTTGAGTATTACGAGCCTTTGTTATATTGCTTGAACTGTATATTTTGGTTGTCATTTTCTGAGCAGTGTTATAGATACGACCAAGATATAGAAAGAAGATTCCAAGTAGCACAACGAACACACATAAAAATGCCGTGAAATATTTATGCTTCCGCGGTTTAGCAGCCTGATCTTTTCTTTTCTTTACTTCTGAACGTTTCAATTCTGGCTCTGTGCCCACAATATTTCATCTCCTCTGATGAATCAACAGTTACAATTTTAACAGAGAATAATACTTATGACCAATTAAGAAAGCGATAAGTCAAGTTGTAAGCCAACTGTAACAAGAAATTGTATAGCGCCAGAGCTGGGTCAAAGATTAAATTTTGGCTTTTATCAATTTATGCTGGACTTTTGAAAGAAACATTATGTATAAATAATGCGCTTTTTTGCTAAAAGCGATGTATTTTTAGTAGTATCAAAAAATATCAGAAATAAATACTGTATAATAGTATAAAATAAAAAATAGTAAAACAGCTGAATTAATTGTTATATTTAGTGAAGGGACAAGGTGGCTTAATTAATGAAATGTCAACGTTGTGGATATGGTATCAAGAAAAATGAGCGTTATTGTAGTCATTGTGGAGTGCAACAAGAAGTTTTTGAAGCGGAATTTGAAGCAAAAAAATGTAAATTTTGTAAGAAGAAGATTCCAATTAATGCGAATTACTGTTCGTACTGTGGGAAAGACCAGTCTTTTATCGATGTAAAAGGCTTCACAGAAAATCCTATGACTGCTGAAAAAATAGAAATTGAAGAAGAAAAGAAAAATGCGAAGGAAACACAGGTAAAAAAGCTGTTACTGAATGAAAATAAAAACCCCGGAATTTTTGTTTCTACAAGACTGATGCTTAAGGATATGTTTGTGTTGCAAAAAAGAATGGGGAGAGCTGATTTTTGGTGGTCAATTGTGGGAATTTTTGCACTATCATTAATATTTGGCATGATATTAGGAGAAGTGCTTGTAATTGTAAATAAATTTGACCCTGCGGCTATAGATTTGACAGAACAAATTGCGATAGGCATTTGGATGACTTTGATCTATGTTTCAATTACAACTGCCCAGATAAGAAGGCTTCATGATTGCAGTTTACCGGGAATTTTGATACTTATAAAATTTTTCTTTGGATTTGGAGATTTTTTGCTGTTTTTGCTGCTGATTTTGCCCCAATCAAAGCGCGATATGAGTTATACTTTTAATAAGAAGTAATAGATAGACTATATCCAGTATTGGGGAATTAACAATGATTAGGGGAAATAAAATACGATTGCGGCATGTCCAGCTTGGTGATGTCGGTGATTTATATGAATATAGCTCTCAAAAAGAGGTTGCACAAGCGGCCGGTTTTATTCAGAGTGGCACGTACTCAGCGGCTAAGGATTTCTACACAGAGCTTGATACCGAATTGGCATGGGTAATAACTCTGCCAAATGGGAAAGTGATTGGAAATATTTGTTTGTATGAACAGGAACTTGCTTTTGTGGAACAGACCGTAAAGCGAGTGGCAGTGGGATATGCTCTCAATAATAAGTATTGGAATAAGGGTTATATGGCTGAAGCGATGCAGTTATTAGTCGAGTGGATTAAGAATAATAAAAAGATGATAGCTGTAATTGAGGCGTATGTGACCATCGAGAATGTTGCATCACAACGTGTACTGGAAAAAGCAGGATTTACGGTTTCTTCAGTTATTGAGGTTCCGTATTTTGAAGCACAACTTATGAAAAACAAAGTAATAGCCTATGAAAAAATTCTTGAAAAAAGGAGGAATTGAATATGCAGTTAACCAAAGGCTTTGAGCAGGCAGCATGTATTATTGCACTTTTAGCAACTCAAAAAAGAGATGTCCCGCTGTCGTCACAGATAATTCACGAAAGGATAAAAGGCTCACAAACCTATTTGCAAAAAATAATGCGCAAATTAGTAGTTGCGGGTTTAATAACATCTGTTTCAGGCAATAGCGGTGGATTTTCTTTGGCGAAAGATCCCAAAGAGATAACCTTTCTGCAGATTGTGAATGCGACTGAGGGGGATATAAAAACATATCCTGACTTAGGCTTTCTTGACTTAGTATTCAAAGACTTTTTGCCAATATCGCATGAAGCAACACATGTAATTGGTGAACTTTTTCAAGAAGCTGATAAACGATGGTGTGAATATTTAAGTGAAAAAACTGTCCATGATATCATCCTAGAAACTTTTGGTAACCGACAAGTTAAGTTGGTTGACTGGAACGATCCTGATGTGACGAAAAAACAAGAAATGGCAGAACTATTGAAAAATATTAAGTACTGAAAAATTGGTATATAAGCTCTTTTTTTGTAAAGTTACCCCTTTAACAAAGCATACTTTTTTTATTTATTGAATTCCTTAATTACAAGTAATTGCTTACATAAGTGATAATTATTTTGTTCACAAGGAAAAAACAAGCTAGTATTTGATAGTTCTCAATGCTATCATAATCCTTGAATTTACAAGCATCATTTATTAATTGATGCAGACAAGTCAGTATGAGTTGATTAAAAAGGAGTTTTGCTACAATGAAAGACAAAGGAAAATATTATGGTGCTGATGCTTTAATTGACAGCCTTGCAAATCATGACGTTGAATATGTATTTGGTATTCCTGGCGCAAAGATTGATCGTGTGTTTGAGAAGCTTGAACATCCGACCAACCCTAGAGCGCCAAAGTTGATTTTGACCCGTCATGAACAAAATGCCGCATTTATGGCTGCAGGTATCGGTCGAATTACGGGCAAACCGGGGGTTGTATTGACGACCTCAGGACCAGGTGCAAGCAACCTTGCAACAGGACTTGTTACTGCAACTGCTGAGGGAGATCCAGTGCTGGCGATTTCAGGACAAGTTCAAAGAACTGATTTGCTTCGTTTGACGCATCAAAGCATGGATAATGCTGCTTTATTTGCACCGATTACAAAATATAGTGCTGAAGTGCAAGATCCTGACAATATCTCGGAGGTCGTTGCTAATGCTTATCGTGAAGCAGAGGCAGGAAAACAAGGGGCAGGATTTGTTTCTGTACCGCAAGATGTTGTTGATGCCGAAGTAAACACAAAAGTAATTAAGCCATTAATTGCGCCCAAATTAGGGCCAGCAAGTCCCGTTGAATCTACATTGCTTGCGCAAAGAATCAAGGCTGCGCAAATGCCAGTTTTACTTGTTGGAATGCGTGCCTCATCTCCAGAAGCAACAAAAGCAATTCGAACATTGATTTCGGAGACACATCTACCTGTTGTTGAAACATTCCAAGGAGCTGGGATTATTCCTCGTGATATGGAAAGTGATTTCTTTGGTCGTGTTGGTTTGTTCCGCAACCAACCAGGTGATCGTTTGCTTAAGAAGAGTGATCTGGTTGTTGCAATTGGTTATGATCCAATTGAATATGAGCCAAGAAACTGGAATGCTGCAGGTGATGCGAACATTGTTGTCATTGATACGATTGAATCCCAGATAGACAAGAATTTTCAACCTGAACGCGAATTAATTGGAAACATCGAACAAACATTGGATTTCTTGTTACCATACATGAAAGGATACAAGGTGCCTGAAACATCACGCAACTATTTGTCAGATTTACACGTCAAACTTGAAGAACGTGATGAAGCTCCAGCAGTTGAAAAAGAGCAAGTGCTAAATCATCCGTTGAGTGTTATCCGCGAGATGCAAAGCCATATAACAGATGACATGACAGTCACTGTTGATGTGGGGAGTTTTTATATTTGGATGGCACGCCATTTTAGAAGTTATGTGCCCCGTCATTTATTGTTCAGTAATGGGATGCAAACATTGGGTGTTGCACTACCATGGGCAATTGCGGCAGCTTTAGTTCGACCAGATGCGCAAATTGTTTCAGTTTCTGGTGATGGCGGCTTCTTATTTTCTAGTCAAGATTTAGAAACAGCAGTTCGTCTTAACTTAAACATTGTGCATATTATTTGGAATGATGGTAATTTCGATATGGTCAAATTCCAAGAAGAGCTTAAGTATGGACAGGATGCTGGTGTAAAATTCGGACCAGTGGATTTTGCCAAGTATGCTGAAAGCTTTGGCGCTACTGGATTGAAGGTTACAAAGGCAAGCGAACTTAAAGCGGTTCTTGATAAAGCATTTGCAACAAAAGGACCAGTTGTTGTCGATATTCCAGTCGATTACAGTTTTAATCATGAACTGGGTACACAAATTTTAGATGATCAAATTCATTAAGCAGCAGTTGAGAAAGATTGCACTTATTTACAGGTGTTGTCTTTTATTTTCGACAGCGTATAATTAAATATATCGAAAAGAGGTTGCAGATGATATTAGTAGCTGCTACGAAATGTTGAGGCATTGGTGAGTTGCAGTGAAAGGAGATTTTGCCGAAATAATTGGCTGCTTTAACAGCTAGTTGTTGGGATTCAGCTTAAGAGGCTGGAGACTGTCGTGCGGATTTGCGCGGAGAGCTATCGAGTATGACTTTTTATTAGTTTATGAATTATATGGGAGTGTGACATAAGCCATGAAAATTTTGGCTTATGAAACACATTTGTTCGTAATAAATAGAGGAGTTGGCTCAAAATTTAATTTTTGACCCAGCTCCTTTTTATCTACACTGTTATTCATATGTAAAGGGTTAATTGACTGAAGTACATGCTTGGTTGCCTCTTAAAAATTTAGGAGGAAAAATGGAAGCAAAAAAAGTTACAAGAAAAGTTAGTCGAACCCTAAAGACAAGACATTTGTCAATGATTGCTCTTGGGGGAAGTATTGGAACAGGTTTATTTGTTGCAAGCGGTTCTGCAATTAGTACTGCGGGACCTGGTGGGGCTCTAGCAGCTTACATAGGGATTGGAATAATGGTCTATTTTTTGATGACCAGCTTAGGTGAAATGGCAACCTATTTGCCGGTCACGGGGTCCTTTGCAACATATTCCAGCAGATTTGTTGATCCTGCATTTGGTTTTGCAATGGGTTGGAATTATTGGTTCAATTGGGCAATCACACTTGCAGTTGATGTCAGTACAGTTGCGTTAGTGATGAAGTTTTGGTTTCCTCATATTCCAACCTGGATATTTAGTATGGCAGCATTGGTAATCATATTTGCCATTAATGCATTTTCGGTTTTGTCATTTGGAGAAGCTGAGTATTGGATGTCGCTAATCAAGGTAGTTACGGTTATCATTTTCTTACTTGTTGGTTTTTTGACAATAATTGGCATTATGGGTGGTCATGCAGTAGGACTTGAGAATTTTGTTTACCACAAAGCGCCATTTGTTGGAGGAATTCCAACTTTATTAAGTGTTTTTGTAGTGGCAGGTTTTTCATTCCAAGGGACAGAGCTGATTGGAATTACAGCTGGTGAATCTGCGACACCTGAGAAGAGTATCCCCAAGGCAATTAAACAGGTGTTTTGGAGAATTTTGTTATTCTATATTCTTTCAATTTTTGTGATAGCTTGTTTAATTCCGTATACAAGCTCTAATTTATTAGGTTCAAGTGCGAGTGATATTACAATCAGTCCGTTTACACTTGTTTTTAAAAGAGCAGGATTGGCGTCGGCTGCTAGTGTGATGAATGCGGTGATTTTAACTTCAGTAATTTCCGCAGCAAATTCTGGGATGTATGCCTCTACAAGAATGCTTTTTTCACTAGCACATCATGGTAATGCTCCACGGATATTTAGTAAGTTAAATACACGAGGAGTTCCCTTCTATGCATTGCTGGGAACAACTGCGGTTGGGTTGCTGACTTTCTTTGCAAGTGTGTATGGTACTAGAATATATTCATTCTTGTTAAGTGCGAGTGGCTTAACGGGATTCATCGCATGGCTTGGAATAGCAGTTTCGCATTATCGTTTTAGAAAGGCATTTAAAGCACAAGGCAAGTCTTTGGACAATTTGAGGTATCATGCGAAATGGTTTCCTTTTGGCCCAATACTTTCGTTTATTCTGTGTGTATTGGTAATAATCGGACAAGATTTAAAGTCGTTTGCTAACTGGGATTGGCAGGCAATTGGTGTCAGCTATATGAGTATCCCATTGTTTCTAGTTTTGTTTTTCTATTATAAGATTAAGTATCATACGAAAATGATTCCATTGGAAAAAGTCGATTTAACACCGCATGATATTGCAAGCAAAAAAAGTGATTAACAGTTGCATTTTTATTGAAGAAATACTATTATTATGGATAGATGATATATCAGAAAACATTTGAGTACGCCTCAAGTAGACTTTCAGAGACATGATGGTTGGTGCAAATCATGAAGTCGAAATTCCAGCGTTCGTTATGTGGGCAGGTAATGCTGCACGGGAGACCGTTATTCTAGTTGAGTGCGATTTCATTGAAGTCGAACTTGGGTGGTACCGCGAATGAAGTCTTTTCGTCCCAATTGAGGGATGAGAAGGCTTTTTTTATTCAATAAAAATAGGAGGAGAAATAAAAATGTTAGATATCAAAATGATTCGGCTTAATGAAGACGAAGTTAAGACAAGACTGGCAACGCGCAATATTAAACCTGAAATAATTGATGAGTTGCTTGAACAAGATAAGGTACGGCGTGAGCTAGTTGTTAAGACAGAGACCCTTAAGCAAAAAAGAAATGAAGTATCACAAGCAATTGCTCAAGCAAAAAGAAACAAGGAAGATGCAGCAGCTGCGATTGCCGAAATGAAAGAAGTCGGCAATGAGATAAAACAGCTCGATGGGCAGCTCAATATAGTGAATGATAAAGTTCTTGATATGGCAGCAAGATTACCTAATTTGCCTAACCCAACTATTCCTGTTGGTCCGGATGAAGCGGCAAATGTAGAAATTAAAGTTGTTGGAACTCCTCGTGAATTTGATTTTAAACCAAGGGCGCATTGGGATATCGGAGAAAAACTGGGAATTTTGGATTTTGAACGTGGAGCAAAAGTTTCAGGTAGTCGTTTCCTATACTATAAAGGATGGGGTGCAAAGTTAGAGCGCGCTATCTATAACTTCATGTTAGATGAACATGCTAAAGAAGGTTATACAGAAGTGCTGCCGCCGTATATGGTAAATGGGGCTTCTATGTTTGGCACAGGCCAATTTCCTAAGTTCAAAGAAGATGTTTTCCAGATTGAAGGCCAGGACCTAACTTTAATTCCTACGGCAGAGGTTCCTTTAACAAACTATTATCGTGATGAAGTTATTCCAGATGAAGATTTGCCAGTATATTTTACAGCGCTATCACCATCTTTCAGATCAGAAGCTGGTAGTGCGGGTCGAGATACAAGAGGGTTGATAAGACTGCATCAGTTTAATAAAGTAGAAATGGTCAAGTATTGTAAACAAGAAGATTCTTATGATGAATTGGAAAAAATGACTTTAAATGCTGGCAATATTCTTGACAAATTAAGACTTCCATACCATATTATTACACTTTCGACTGGCGATATGGGCTTTTCTGCAGCTATGACCCATGATGTTGAAGTTTGGATGCCTACACAGCATGTATATCGTGAAATTTCAAGCTGCTCTAATTGTGAAGATTTTCAAGCACGAAGAGCACATATTCAGTACCGTGATGAAGAGGGCAAATTAAAATTTGTGCATACTTTGAATGGTTCTGGACTTGCCGTTGGAAGAACAGTGGCAGCAATCATAGAGAACTGTCAAAACGAGGACGGTACAATTACTGTACCAGAAGTGCTTCGTCCATATTTGAACGGTCTAGAGGTTATTAAGTAGCAAAAGATTGATTTATGGAATAGATTAAATAATCTAAGATTAGTTCTGACATTATATTGATGAAAATCAGTTAATGTCAGAACTTTTTTGTTTTACATTGAAAGACGGGGTCAAAAGTTAAATTTTGATTCAGTTTCTCTATTTATTCCGTATAAACGTGTTTCATAAGTCAAAATTCTCCGTCTAACTTCGAATTACTCATAGCAAAGTGCCTGCTATGTTCGTAATTTCGAGTTAGTACTCAAATTTTCCCGACTTATGGCACACTCCCATTATGATCCATGTTACTTTCTTTTTTCAATGTGTTTTGTCTTACCGGTTTGGATGATGTAGAATCTCCACTATTGAGGATAAAAATAAAAAAAGTTGTTGACGCAATATGAAATAGTTGGTATGATATACATTGTTGTCGAGGAGATAGATTACTTTTTTCTCCTTGATAGGACGTACATAGTGAGGTTATTTTAACAGGTTGTTGGTTTTGGAAATTTGTGATTGAGTTTGAAAAACTTATTGACATTCTAATGGATAACACGTATAATAATTTCTTGTGTCATGTCTAAGAGTAGACCTTTGAAAACTGAACAAAGTTTCGACAAATCAAATGTGTAGGGTCTCTTGTTTAGTACAAGAGCAAACATTTGCGAAGTCAATTCGCTAGTAAATAATTAATTAAAGAGTCACAAACTTTTAAAATGAGAGTTTGATCCTGGCTCAGGACGAACGCTGGCGGCGTGCCTAATACATGCAAGTCGAACGCAAAGCTTTCACCGAATGCTTGCATTCACCGGAAGTTTTGA
>NZ_VJYB01000028.1 GCF_030400225.1 Lactobacillus sp. UCMA15818
TTCTGTTAGAGGTCTTGAAAAGGTAAAAAGAGAAGCTGGAATTGCCTTGATGGCAATGAATATTAGAAAATTGGTAGCGAAGGGCACCAATCATAACTGTTTTATAAACCCAAAGAAGAGATTAGTGGCACAGCCCCTTTATTGACACTGAATCACATTCAGATCTTTTCAAATAGTTATTAAAAAAACCATATACCTTTTCCTGTTGATAGCTTATGGCTGTGATAGTCTATCAGCAGGATTTTTCATGTGGAGTTGGGGTAAAAGTTAAATTTTAAAGTCCTCTATATATTATTACGAATAAACGTATTTCATAAGTCAAAATTTTCCGTCTAACTTCGAATCACTCATAGCAGAGTTCTCGCTATATTCGTAATTTCTAATTGATACTCAAATTCCACCGACTTATGGCACACACTTCCTTCATTAAAAAATCCATCTACAACATCATTTTTAAGGAGATTCAAAACTTACAAACCTCTTAGACAATTTTATAAAATTTTCGCTCCGTATTAAAGCCTTGACATATATTCTAAATGCTTGTGAAACCAAGCAAAAAGCAGAACTCGAAGCAAGATAGCTTCTAAGTTCTGCATAAAATTATTTACTATAGTTAGGTGATTCCTTAGTAATCTGAACGTCATGTGGATGCGACTCGCGTAAACCTGCATTTGAAATCTGAATAAATTGTGCATCGTCTTGCAATTCTTGCAAGTGTGCTGCGCCAACATATCCCATTCCTGCGCGTAATCCACCAACAATTTGATAGACAATATCTGCAAGTGAGCCCTTGTATGCGACACGACCCTCAATACCTTCTGGAACGAGCTTGTTGGCTTCATTTACACTACCTTGGAAGTAACGGTCAGATGAACCATGCTTGCTGTCCATTGCCCCCAAGCTGCCCATACCGCGATAGGTCTTGAAGCGGCGACCTTGATAAATTTCTGTCTCACCAGGTGCTTCATCTGTTCCAGCCAGCATGCTACCCAACATAACTGCACTTCCACCTGCTGCCAAAGCCTTAACAACATCACCAGAATATTTAATTCCACCATCAGCAATAATTGTTTTGCCATATTCACGAGCCACACTTGCTGCATCATAAATAGCTGTAAGCTGAGGTACTCCAACGCCGGCCACAATCCGAGTTGTACAAATCGAGCCAGGTCCAATTCCAACTTTGACTACATCGACACCAACATCATAGAGTGCGCGTGCAGCTGCTGCGGTTGCAACGTTACCAGCAATCAATGTTGCTTCTGGAAAATGCTCGCGAATCTCACTGATTTTGCGAATTACTCCTGCAGAATGACCATGAGCAGTATCAATTACAATTGCATCAACACCTGCATCTAACAAAGCAGCAGCGCGATCGAAAGTATCACTTGTAACACCGACTGCAGCCCCAACCAGTAAACGACCATGTTCGTCTTTTGCTGCATTTGGAAATTCAACAACCTTTTCAATATCCTTAATGGTTATTAAGCCCGTGAGCTTACCATCTTTATCAATCATTGGTAATTTTTCAATTTTGTGTTTTTGCAGAATTTCTTCTGCCTTTTTCAAAGAAGTTCCCTCAGGTGCAGTCACAAGATTTTCCTTAGTCATTACACCATCAATCGCAACAGTTCGATCTAAAACAAAGCGGAGATCACGGTTAGTAATAATTCCGACAAATTTACGATTTTGCAATGTTTCAACAATTGGAACGCCGCTAATACGATATCTTCTCATTAACCCCTCTGCCTCAGCAACTGTATTCGATGGAGTCAGAAAAAATGGGTCAATGATTACGCCACTCTCAGAACGCTTGACTTTACGAACCTCATCAGCTTGTCGTTCAATCGTCATATTCTTATGAATAACACCTAGTCCACCTTGGCGGGCCATTGCGATTGCAGTCGCTGATTCAGTAACTGTATCCATTCCTGCACTTATAATCGGGATATTTAACTTAATATTTTCTGCAAGTTGCACCTTCAAATCAACATCGTTTGGTAAAACATGACTTTCAGCTGGAATTAATAGAACATCATCAAACGTAAAACCTTTTTTCGCGAACTTGGTATCCCAATTAGACATTACAAAAACGCTCCTTTAAATTTATTTTTATTTTCTAAAATACAAAATATTCTTACTAAAATCAAGTATTCTCATTTATTTATTAGAATGTTGTTGCTAAATAATCCCTTTCTGGCTTTCAAACTAACTAATATCCATTGAATAGTTTAATTCATTATACATTAAAAAAGTATATCTGCTATATTGAGATTTCCTGCGAAATTACTTTATACAAGAAAGGAGCTACATCAAAATTTAACTTTTGATCCAGCTCCACTCTGAATTTATACTATGTTACATTCTTCTCGTTACTTGAAAAATTCGTTCAATCAAACACAAGTCTACTTGTCTAATTTGGAATGTCTTGAGGTTTCAAGCATTCTGACATAAACAATTAAGCTGACAAAAACCGCCGCTGACACATAATAAAAGAACCAGCCTTCATGATTAATCGTCTTCAGCCATAAGGCAACGTACTCAACCGTTCCACCAAAAATCGCTACTGTCAGTCCATATGGTAATCCAACACCTAAAGCTCTGATCTCTGTTGGAAAAAGTTCTGCCTTTACAACTGCATTGATTGAAGTGTAACCACTCACAATCATGAGACCCGCCAGCATTAATACAAACGCACTGAACGGACTGTCAAACAACTGCAATCCTTTAAAAATTGGAACGGTTAGCAGTGTGCCTAAGATTCCAAACCAATACAACAATGGCTTACGACCTATCTTATCTGAAAGATGACCAAATACCGGCTGCATAATCATGAAGATTAACAGTGCCAAGAAATTGATTTCGGTAGTTAATCTTGTTGGCAAGCCTAAACTATTGATCATATACTTCTGCATATAAGTAGTGTAAGTATAGAATGCAATTGTCCCACCGAATGTCAATCCAATGACAGTCAGTACTTGTCCTGGATACTTAGCTAATTGTTTCAGAGTTCCCTTCTTCTTACCATTCTTAGCAGATTCCTTGAATTGATTAGTCTCATCCATAGACAATCTGAGATACAGCACAATAAGTGCTCCTAGCGCGCCAACAACAAATGGAATTCTCCATGCCCAAGCACTCAACTGAGCATCATCAAAGAAATACTGTAACAAGATTTGGACAATTAGTGCAAGCAATTGCCCACTAATCAGTGTTACATATTGAAAAGATGCGTAGTATCCTCTTCGATTCGAACTAGCCATTTCCGAGAGATATGTTGCTGAAATACCATATTCACCACCAAGAGAGATTCCTTGCACTAGCCGCACCAGCACCAAAATAATGGGTGAAAGAATTCCAATGGTTTGATATGTTGGAACGATTGCAATGATAAGTGAACCACAAGCCATAATGACAACAGAAAGCGTCAAGGCTGAACGTCGCCCATGCTGATCTGCAAACTTGCCCATTATGAAACTCCCAAATGGTCTCATTAAAAAGCCGACTGCAAACACAGCAGCAGCACTCAATAATTCAACAGTTTGATTGTTGCTTGGGAAAAATGCATTCGCAAAATAAATAGCAAAAGATGCATATATGTACCAATCAAACCACTCGATCATATTGCCCAAAGAACCTTTGATTATGTTGCTTGCAATTTTTCTTTCTTTTTTCTTATCCAAGTTATATCCCTCCTATGTCAGCTCTAAAAAGCTCGTAATGGGACTAATTATCGCATGTATCATCGCTCCTTGCATCCTCGCACACTTTAAATTCGTTTTATCATGTTATGTCAATAAATGCTACTATGATAAGGATCACTATAATAAAAACTATTTTATATAGATTTTCTGCTTTGCTTTTAAAAGTTATTAAGCTTTTTTAATAACTTTTTCACTGGTAAGCCTTCAAAAAAAGTTATTATATTAAATTGAAATTAGAAAAAATTTTAAAAAAATTCACAAAAAAGGGCTAATCTGAAAAATTTCCACAGAGTAGCCCTTAAATGTTATTGACATTGAATTAAAATCAGGTTTTATACTGATCTCACTACTGCTTCTGAACGAATGTATTCCTTGTTTAAAGCAGTTTAGCTTCTTCTAATAATTCAGCCAACCAAGTCTTTTTTAATTTTGAAATCCCAATCTTCTTTACTAATCCTGGAATTGGCAAGTTAATCTCATTCAACTGCTTCTTATCATTCAAATAATATACTGCCTTTAATAACTCACGGATATCATAGATAGAATTGAAGACCTCTGGAACGCCCCTTTCAACACCTAAAAGCATATACACTGCTTCCATTGCCGTTCTGACAGAGTACTCAGTCGTAAAAACTGTATCTCTCGTTGGCGATTCAGCAAAATTACCGATAAAAGCCAAGTTAACAGAGCCATCTGGCACAACATCAGGTCGGTCACCCTTTTGTCTTGGCATAAAATAAGAAGTAATAAATGGCATATACACAGGAACCGTATTAATTGACTCCTGTGCCGCTAACTGCTCAATCTTAAACTCTGGAACTCCTAAATGATATAAAAACTCCTCAGTAATTTCTTTACCTGAACAATCAACAATTTTTTTATGGACATAATTACCTTCAGTATCTGAATAAAGTCCATAAATCCAAACTATGGTCTCATTTTCAGATTGTTCTTTAAAATGCGGCTGTCTATGAATTGCAAAACTCATAAGCCAATTAGAATCAGTAATCGTAATTATTCCACCACTATTAACTTTACGATCATGCAAATCCCGCTTAGTTAAGCGTTCAATATATGGTTCAACTGCTGCATTCTTGATTGTTGCCGTTGCAGAAACAAACCAGCTTTTCTCTGGCAAATCTTGATAAAATACCTTAGGATTACCAAAATCTGTAGACTGTTCAGCCAAGTTTTCCCACAAATTCCAGCTACCGCCTAACTCTGTTGTTGCAGGTGCAGGAGTATTATGATCCCCATAAGTTGTACTTTCTGTAATTGACCCATTTGTAACAAGGACTAAGTCATTTTCAGTAAGAATCGTTTCAGTTTGCTGACCAGCTACAGTTAGTAATAATTTCTTTGCAACTTTCCTGCCATCTGTAAAATCAACTTGAATATTATCAACAGTTGTACTGTATTGAACATCGACATTATGTGTCTTCAAGTATGCAAGAATTGGTTTTACCATTGAATCATACTGATTGTACTTATTGAATTTAAGTGCCTTAAAATCAGGCAATCCGTCAATATGATGAATGAAACGCATTGTGTATCGTCTCATCTCAACTGCAGAATGCCATTTTTCAAAAGCAAACATCGTTGCCCAGTAGGTCCAAAAATTACTCTCGAAAAACTTGGGTGAGAAGAAATCTTCAATTGTCTGTGTTCCTAACTTGCTCTCAGGTGTCATAACTAGTTTAATCAATTCGTTTGACGATTTATCAAGTGTGTAGTCCCCATCATTTGGCACACGATTGCCTCGATCATATATCAATCTGCAATTCGACGAATTCGGATCATCTTTGTCTAACCAATAATATTCATCTAAGTATGATGCACCTTCAACCTCAAGGGATGGAATAGAACGGTACATGTCCCACAAACATTCGAAATGATTCTCCATTTCCCGACCGCCACGAGTAATAAAACCCACATTCGGTCGATTAGCTCCATCCAATGAACCACCCGCAAGTGGTAATTCTTCTAGCAAATGAATATGCTCGCCTTTCATGTGTCCATCACGAATTAAGAAAACAGCAGCAGCTAAGCCTGCTAATCCAGCTCCAACAATATAAGCCTGCTTTTGATCAACATTAGCCGGCTTTCTTGGTCTAGCAAAAGCTTCATAATTCCCATTAGAATAATACATTTTAATCATCCCTTCTTGTGAACTAGTATACAAGTAAAGGGTACTCCTTAACTACAATAATTCAAAATAGAATGGTTCTTATATGTTTGAAGTAATCAAAAATTGGGTTAAGGTTTGGATTAAAAGTTAAGTTTCACCATCTTATGTCACAATACTTAAAGTATTAATTTACAGCAAAAAACAGTTCCAATATTCTATAAATATCGCGAACTGTCTTAATTAATTTTTTAATCATATCTAGTAACTGGGGACTGAGTTAAAAGTTAAGTTTTGATTCAGTTCCTCTATTTATTCCGTATAAACGTGTTTCATAAGTCAAAACTTTCCGTCTAACTTCGAATTACTCATAGCAAAGTGCTTGCTATGTTCGTAATTTCGAGTTAGTACTCAAATTTTCCCGACTTTGTACTGCCTTAAAAAAGTTGGACATGTTTATTTTAATTGTTAGCTAGATACTGTTTACGATATTCGACTGGAGTTAATCCAT
>NZ_VJYB01000029.1 GCF_030400225.1 Lactobacillus sp. UCMA15818
TGGATTGATTTTTACAATAAACGTCGTATTAAAACAAAACTGAACGGTAAGTCACCGGTAAAGTACCGGGAACTCGCCGTTCAGAAAGTAGCATAAATCATATGTCCAATTTTAAGGGTTCACTTCAACAATGTCTTTTTTAAATAATGATTTTTTATTAACTACAGATGCAGCAAAAATTTTATATCACAAATATGCCGAGAAGATGCCAATTATTGATTATCATTGCCATCTTGATCCAAAGGACATTTATGAAAATAAAAATTATCCTAATTTGACAAGAATGTGGCTTAATGACGGAATATTTGGTGATCATTATAAGTGGCGCCTTGAACGCGCAAACGGTGTGAAAGAAGATTTAATTACAGGTAATGGAGATGAGTATCAAAAATTAGTTGAATGGGCTAAGACAATTGAAAAGGCAATCGGAAACCCTTTATATGAATGGACAAATCTAGAACTTAAAAGATTTTTTGGTATCAATAAACCATTCACTGAAAAAAATGTTCCAGAAATTTGGGAAAAAGTTAATGGATTACTACAAAAAGATGAATTTAAGCCACGAAATCTTATTAAAAATGCGAATGTGAAGATCCTCTGTACAACTGATGACCCTAGCTCGGATTTAAAATATCATAAATTACTGGCACAAGACGAAAAAGTGAATGGCTTTAAAGTTCTACCAGCAATGCGACCAGATAACTTAATCAGAATTAATCAAGGTAACTATGGTGAGTATCTGAAGAAATTAGAGGGGGCTTCAGGTATTGAAATTACAGATTTCCCATCTTTAATTAATGCGATGGGTCAGCGTTTCGAATATTTTAATTCATTAGGCTGTCGATTATCCGATCATGGGTTAAATACGTATCATTTTGAACAAATTTCTACTGTAGAGGTAGATAAAATTATTGAGCAGGCAAAAACTGATAACCAGCATTTAACTGAACATGAGATAAACGGCTATCAATCAATGTTGCTAGAAGCATTGATGGTTTTGAATAAGAAATATGGATGGACTATGCAGTATCACATTAATGTTTTACGAAATGCTAATAAGAAGATGGCTAAACGTCTTGGTGCGGATACAGGATTTGATTCAATGGGTTCACAAAGTGGAATTGCTGGAGAAATAATGTCATTATTTGCAGATGCAGGAGAAAAACTGCCTAAAACAATGCTTTACTCCACAAATCCTAATGATTGGATGGAATTAGCAACTGGCATGCAGAGTTTTCAAGGTGAAGGAGTACAAAAACTACAATTAGGTTGTGCATGGTGGTTTAACGATACTCGTGAAGGAATGAACGAACAATTAACAGTTATGGCCCAACAAAGTTTGCTGGCTAATTTTGTTGGGATGCTAACTGATTCTCGGAGCTTTTTATCTTATCCACGTCATGAATATTTCAGAAGAGTTTTATGTGAATTGATTGGAAAATGGGTTGAAAGAGGCCAGGTAGTCGATGACTATGAGTATTTAGGCAAAATTGTATCTGATATTTCCTACAACAACGCTAATAGTTACTTTGGATTCCTTGATTAGGAAGGAGAGAAGAAGAAATGGAAAAGAAAAGTAGTTGGGTATATACTCCAAAAAAAATTACAGTAACACGTGGTGTGGGCTTTGGCTTAACTGATTTAATGGGTGGTGGTTGGAATAATATTGTTTCGGGTGTAATCTTTGTGTTTGTCATGAGTCAGGGGATTAGTCCTGCATTAGCAGGCGCAATTACCGGGATTGGAAGAATCTTTGATGCGCTGTTTTCTTTGTTTTTTGGTGCAATTACTGATGGTTTTTATCGAACAAAGTTAGGAAGAAAATTTGGTAGAAGGCATTTCTTTATTTTGCTGGGTGGAATTTTGTTCATGGTTGCCTTTCCATTATTTTGGGTAAGAGCAACGAACTGGATTTATTACTTAATTGTTTACATTGCTATTGAACTGATTATTGCAATGATCTTGATTCCCTGGGAGACTTTACCAACTGAAATGACAACAGATTACAGTTTAAGAACAGTTTTATCCGGATCAAGAATGTTCATTTCTGCTACTGGGACAGCAATTGTATTTTTAGTATTAGCTGCATTAAAACATACTAATAATCCCAATGCATATTTAATTACGGGAATAATTTGGACAATAATTTTTGTCCTAGCCATCTTTATTTCTTATCGCAGTACTTGGGAAAGACCACTAACAGCAGAGTTTATAAAAGAATTAGAAAGTCGACCTAAGTTGACTATTAGTGAATTTATGATTAAGACAGTTAAAGACTATTTCTCAACCTTTAGAAATAAAGCATTTAGGAAACATCTTGCTATCTATTTGCTCTCATTTACAGGAAAAGACTTTTATTCAACATTATTACCAACCTTCATTGTTTGTACATTTCAAGGAGTTAGTGGTGACTTGCCCTGGACTTTGCAAGCATTATCTGTTTTTGGGATTCTTTCAACACTAGTGGCTGCTAAGTTAATGATCACGCATGGTCCTCGTTTTTTGTACTCTTTAAGTTATATTATGATTCTTGTTACCATGATAGGCTACGCGTTAACCTGGATATTAAATATTAAAAATCCGGTAATGATTCTAGTTATTATTTCGATATTTTATCAATTAGCTCGTGGAATTTTGGAGTTTACACCTTGGAATGTTTTTCCGTTTATTCCTGATGTTGATCGCATTATGACACGTGGTGATCGTGCAGGAATTTATGCGGCAGTGATGACGTTCTTTAGAAAGTCAACTGGAGCTGTGGCCTCATGGATTGCAGGAATTTTATTAGCAGAGATAGGTTTTAATTCTAAAACAATGCTTGTATTTGGATCAACACCCCATGGAATACAAGCTGGGATTACAGCTATTTTCTTTGTTGGACCAATCATTTTAATTTTATGGGCATTGATTTTAGCAACTAAATTTAAATTAAACAAACAAACTCACGCAGTTTTAAAAGATGAGATTGAACGGCTGGAAAATGGTGGTAGTAAGAATGATGTTACTCCTGAAACTAAGGCTGTAGTTGAAGATTTGACAGGCCATCCATATGAAAAGCTTTGGCCAAATGAACCTGAAATTTAGAGGTGATGAAAGTGATAACTATTGAAAACAATCATTATAAAGTAAATATTGATCAAAAAGGCGGGCAATTAATTAATATTATCGACAAGAGAAACGGTTTGGACTATCTTTGGAACGGTCAAGAATGGCCAAAACATGCCCCACTATTATTTCCAGCGATTGGTCGCTCAAACAAGGACAGTTATCTGTTCAATGGTCAAGCGTTCAATATGCCGCAACACGGTTTTGGTTCCGATGAGAAATTTGAAGTAACTCAAAAGAATGATAGTGCTGTTACCTTTGAGCTCAGAAACAATGCAACAACTCAATTGATGTATCCCTTTTCCTTTTCACTAAAAATAAGATATCAATTACTTAGTACTGGACTTTCCGTCAGTTTTAAGGTGACTAATCTTAGTTCAAAGACAATGCCTTTTGCCTTAGGGTCTCATCCAGCGTTTAATATCCCAATTGCAGATGCAAAAGAATCCTTTGAAGATTATCATCTAGAGTTTGTTGGTAACAAGGACAAGCTACAGGCTTATGAAATTGTTATGAAGCCATTTCCATATCGAACTGGGAAAATAGAGTTGCTACCAATGAAACAGAAACATCAACTTAAATTATCGCGACAGTTATTTGCAAATGGATTGCGAGTAATTGCTAATAGAGATATTACAGAAGTTAAACTTGTATCGGATATATCAAACAACAGTATTTCACTGAGATTAGGTGATTTTAACAATGTTTGCTTATGGACTAAGGAAGATCAACCATTACCATTTTTATGTATTGAACCTTTTAATGGGCTACCAGATGTATATGGTGAACCAGTTGACTGGATGAAAAAAGATGGCAATCTATTTTTAAAACCTGCTCAAAGCAAATTAATGCAATATGAGATTATTTTTGGCACAAATTTAAAGGAGGGATAAATGGTGGGAGAATTAATTACTGCTGGTGAACCAATGGGATTATTTATTGCTCAAGACAAAGGTCCTTTGAAAAATGTAAAGCATTTTACTAGTCGAATTGCAGGAGCTGATTTAAATGTTGCAATTGGAGTTGCTCGACTAAATCACACAGTCAAATTTATTTCACAAATTGGCAAAGATACATTTGGTGAACAAATTAAAGAATTGCTGCAAAATGAGAAAGTAAATTTAACTGATTTACAAATTAGTGCAGATTGGAAAACTGGGTTCATGTTGAAAAACTTGGCTGATAATGGTCGTCCAGAGACTGATTATTATCGTAAAGAAAGTGCTGCTTCACATATTGATCCAAAAAAGTTAGCTTTTACAGACTTTGCTGACACTAAGATTTTACACTTAGGCGGAATCTTGGTCGGGTTAAGCGATGAGGGTTATCAGGCTACGTTAAAGCTGATTGAATTGGCACGTAAACATGATGTTCAAATCACTTTTGATCCAAATCTGCGTCCAACAATTTGGAATTCCGAAGGCCTAATGATTAAACGAACTAATGAAATCGCTAACTTATGTGATGTAGTGCTGCCAAACATTAAAGAAGGCCGAATTTTAACTGGAAAAACAGCAGTTGAAGAGATTGCCAATTATTATTTGGAAGATCCAAAGAGTCATGTCCAACAAGTAATTGTTAATCTAGTGGATGATGGTGCATATAGTAAACACCGACAGTTAAGTGGAAATTATCGAACTGAGCGAGTTGGGGCAATCAAAGTTTCAAAAATTGTTGATCGTGTTGGAGCAGGAGATGGATTTGTTGCAGGAGTACTTTCAGCAAAACTAGAGAATTTAAGCGATAGAGATTGTTTACGACGAGGGAGT
Organism: Lactobacillus sp. UCMA15818; assembly: GCF_030400225.1. Classification (GTDB taxonomy): domain Bacteria; phylum Bacillota; class Bacilli; order Lactobacillales; family Lactobacillaceae; genus Liquorilactobacillus. The sequence continues at coordinate 4,875 of NZ_VJYB01000029.1, forward strand.
GCGGTTGGAGCAATTCAAATGGAAAATCTTGGTGATAATGAAGGTTTGCCTAATTTGAATGAATTAAATGAATTTATGAGTAAAGTAACAATTGGGTGATTTTTTTGGAAAAAATTCTCTATTGATATTATTAAAAATTGTTTTTGATTGAGTTAAGCAAATTTATAAAAAAAGTATTTTCTATATATGTTTATTTCAACATACCTAGTAATTGAATGAAAGACATAAAAAATGGGAAAAAGTTGGGTAAAAATTTAATTTTTGCCTAATTTTTTTATACTCGTCGTTTGTAAAATTAAGTTAGAAATAAAAAAGCCATTTGTGGTAGACTTTTGAATATCCCTAATCAAAAGAGAGGTAACCACAAATGACCTATAAACATCTTACCACACGGGAATTAACCTTCAT
>NZ_VJYB01000003.1 GCF_030400225.1 Lactobacillus sp. UCMA15818
TCAAAACTTCCGGTGAATGCAAGCATTCGGTGAAAGTTTTGCGTTCGACTTGCATGTATTAGGCACGCCGCCAGCGTTCGTCCTGAGCCAGGATCAAACTCTCATTTTAAAAGTTTGTGACTCTTTACTTAATTATTTACTAGCGAATTGACTTCGCAAATGTTTGCTCTTGTACTAAACAAGAGACCCTACACATTTGATTTGTCGAAACTTTGTTCAGTTTTCAAAGGTCTACATAATTGCTTAACGCAACTTTTATATAATACCATGTTTAACAACAACTGTCAAACACTTTTTTATTTAAGTTGTAATTCCAGATTTCCCCGAAACAAGCAACGAAATTAAATATACGCTTAGTTTAACTCCGCGTCAACCTTTTTATTAACATTAATCACATTTTAATTATTTTTTCTTTCTGGTCATTGCTCTCTTTAAAACTTGAAAAAATGTTAACGACTTGACTATCTTATTAGCATCAACATATTTTCTGATGACACGCAAAACTTTTTTAGGATCCTTAGAGGAAAAAGTAAATAACCCATTTCTTTTAGTCTTTAAAGCATATCGTGGAATCCACATTCCCTTGAATAAAACCGATACAACAACAACATCCACTTCTTGCCATGGGATTTGAATAAAGTTCTTTACATTGCGACTATCATAGAATTCAAATCCTTTATCGCCTATCATTATTTCTCCATAATCTGTCATTCCCATATGAGAATTTCCCTTAATAGTTAGATCTACCTTCGTATTAATTGATTTGACCATTTTCTCTCTCCTTCTTAAATTATGTATTTAAGTAATTATATAGCTTACCTATTAAGCACGTAAAGTGTTGCATTCCCATATTTTCACTCTACTTGAAAAACTGATTGTAATTGTATTTATAGTAGGAAGGACCCAAGTCAAAATATAACTTTTGACTTGGGTCCTTCCTACTTGCCTACAGATGTGTTCCATAAGTCAAAACTATTCGCTCAATTTAAAGTCAACACTCAAATTTTACCGACTTATATCCCACACTTTTTTATTCAATTCCTTTGATCCTACATTACACCTAAAACATGCATTACTACACCGAATACAAAGAGGCCAAGTATGATAACAATTGGAGAAACATTCTTCTTTAACAACCACATACATAAGAATGTGATAAGTAAAGCTGCTAATCCTGGAATTAATTGATTCAAATTATCTTGCAAAGTAGTAACTTTATATTCTGTTAATGAAAGACCAGAGCCCTGTTGAATTAAAGCTTCCTTAATGCCAGCTGCTCCTGAAGGTAATTTACTCCAATCGATATATGCCCCTGCACTTTGTTTAATGCTGGAAACTTTAACCGGACTAAAATCGACACTAACCCATCTTTCAATAAGTGCTGCTAATATGAACATCCCTAGGATCGAAGCTCCTTTAGTGATATCCTGTAAAATTCCACCTGATAAATCTTCAGTAATTTTAGAACCAGCTTTATATCCTAATTCCTGTGTATACCACATGAAGCTCATTCTAATCGCATTCCAAACGACAAAATAAAGAATTGGCCCAATAATGCTTCCACTTATAGCAAGCGATGCAGCCAATGCACCAACAATAGGCTTAACCGTATACCAAAATACAGGATCGCCCACTCCGGCTAAAGGACCCATCATACCTACCTTTACACCTTGAATTGTGACATCATCAATTGGTGCCCCATTAGCTTTTTCTTCTTCTAGTGCCAGTGTAACTCCAATAATTGGTGAAGCTACATATGGATGAGTATTAAAAAATTCCAAATGACGAGTTAGTGCTTCTGAACGTTCTTCTTTAGTTTTATATAGTTTTTTAAGTGCTGGTATTAAAGTAAAAGCCCAACCACCATTTTGCATTCTTTCGTAATTCCACGAACCTTGAAGGAATGTTGAGCGCCACCAAACACTGATACGGTCCTTTTTGCTTAATTTAATTTGATCAACCATTATATTTTTCCCTCCTTCTCTAATATTTATCTATTAGGTCGCCTACTGGATCACCTGTATTGGAACTTCCGCCATCACCATTACTATTACCGCCTCTTTTTGAAAGAGTCAGATAAATCAATGCGATTGAAACCCCAATAGCACCAAGTCCAATAAGTGTAATTTCGCTAACGGCTGCAAAAACAAATCCAAGAACAAAGAATGGCCAAACTTCACGACTAGCCATCATATTTATAACCATCGCATAACCAACAGCAACAACCATTCCACCACCAATGGACAAGCCACCTGTCAACCAGCTTGGCATTGAACTTAACAATGACTTAACGGGACCAGCACCAAGAGCCAAAATTAAAGCTGCTGGAATCGCTATACGTAAACCTTGTAAGCAGATAGCAACAATTTGCCAAAATTCGATTTTTCTAAAACTGCCTTCTTTGGCAGCACCATCCATAAAATGAACAATCCCTGTGGCTAATGTACGAGTAATAATAGTAAGAAGAAGACCTGCAACTGCCAGAGGAATTGCTATCGCAATAGCTGATGAGACTCCCGCACGACCTTGACCACCCAAAACTAAAATAATTGCTGATGCAATTGACGCCAAAGCTGCATCAGGTGCAACAGCAGCTCCAATATTTGACCAACCTAACGCGATCATTTGCAGACTTCCGCCCAAAATAACACATGGTAATAATTGTCCTGTTACCAAACCTATTAATGTACATGCAATAACTGGTTGATGAAAATGAAATTCATCCAAAATACCTTCCATACCAGCTAAGAATGCCACGAAGACAACCAAAATGATTTGAATCATATTCAGGTTCATAATTTATCCTCCATTTCTTTTGATTAACGCTTTTCTTTCAACATTTCTTGTGCTTTTTTTAGAATATTGTCCATATTTTCTCTACCGTCGCTTGGAACCTTACGTACATCAAAGGAAATTCCCTTTTTTTCCAATTCTTTATATGCATCAATATCGTTTTGATCGAATGCAAGAACTTTATTTGGTTGAACTTTCCCAGCAGAATGAGCCATTGACCCGATATTCAGTGTTTTAATAGGTACTCCACCTTCAATTGCTTTCAATGCATCTTCCGGATTTTCAAAAAGCAACAAAGCCTTCTGTCCCCCAAAATGTTTGTCATCATTTGCCAATTTAATCATCTGTGCAATTGGCACTACATGAGCTTTGATGCCTGCTGGAGCTGCCTGCGTAATCATCTTTGTACGCAAGTCGTCTCGAGCTACATTATCAGAAACAACGATAATCCGTGTTGGATTAACAGTCTTACTCCAAGCCGTTGCAACTTGTCCATGCAGTAGCCGCGAATCAATTCGTGCAAGGACGTATTCAAATTTTCCTGGACGACCACCCTTATTAACTACAACGGTTGCAGTTTTAGTTTCCTTGGGTTGCAGCTTCTCTGGTTTGATCTTCACACCATCTTTTGCCGTTTCTATAATGTGCGTTGCAATTTCTTGTGCTGATTCCATTGATAATCTTGATGCATAAGCTTCGATTACCATTGGAAGATTCATTCCAGCGACAATTGCCCATTTGTCTTTGTGCTGTTCCAACAAATTATTGGCTTGATTAAATGGCGTTCCACCCCATAGATCAATCAAGAAAAGAACTTCATCTTGATTATCAAAAGATGAAATAGCTTCTTCCATCTTAGTTCTTACATCATCAGGGCCTTCATTAGGCATTAAGGTAACAGCCTTAACATTTTCTTGTTCGCCGAAAATCATCGAACCAGACTGGAAAATGCCTTCTGCAAACCCACCGTGGCTCGCAAGAATAATTCCTACCATGTTTAATACCTCCTAATATTTTTTTCTTTTGCATAAATTGCAAAAGTTGATAAAACCTACTACAATAACTCCACTATAATTAAGTAATAAATTCTTCAAACTAATTTTTTTTCAGAAAGTGCATGCCATAAATCTCTTGAGTTGTCACCCGAAACTTTACGAACATCCAGCCTAATTCCTTTCTTGTGGATCCAAGAAAAAGCTGCAACATCTGTATCATTCACCGCGATTGCATCACTAACCATTACCTTCGTCCTATCAAAACTAATTGCACCAATATTGACCGTATCAACCATAATACCTCCAGCAATTAGCCTTTTAGCATCTTCAGGTTCTTCCACTAAAATCATCACCTTCAGTAAACCAAAGCGAATATCGTGATAAATACCAATCATCTTAGCAACTGAAATAACATTGACATTGATTCCTGGGGGACTAGCCTGTACCAACAAGGTTCTTCTAATCCTATCTTTTGCAACCTTGTCAGACACCACTAAAATACGATTAACTTTTGTGACCTTTGCCCAATTAGTAGTTACTTGTCCATGAAGCAGGCGACTATCAATTCGTAAAAGTCGGACATCCATTGGCACCTATCATCACCTCATAGCGAATAATATTATTACTTAATATAGTTTGTAGTCATCTTGTAAGCGATACCTACAATCTAACTAGTAGCAACTTCCATGCCAAGTTTTGTGTATTATCAAATTTTCCTTTTATTAAAGGATTTCTTTACAAAAAAGCAAAGAATGACACACCATCGATTAGTGTATCATTCTTTGTGTATTATATTTTTTGGAATTCTGTATTAAAAAGTTGCACAATATAATAAACTTCATTCTCATCCAATTCAATATTCAAGGTTTCTTGTACAATCCTGTTAGCTTGCTGCACCACACTATACAATGCATCCTTTTTCACACTCTCAAGTTCAACAGTAGAAGTTGTCATTTCAGAGCTTGTCAAAGACCTTTCGATTGCCCCAGCTAAATGCATAATTAGACTGATTTTAAAAGCATTTGTAAGCTTTTTTTGAATTCTGCTGTCAATAAAATCACAATACTTCCACAATATGCCTGTGATTTTCTTAGGGTTGATGAATGTAAAATACTGTTCTAAATACTTCTGTGCCATCTCTTCAGTCAAGGAATCAGAATATTCAAAATCAACATTTTGATTTATCGTCAATTCCATATTCTCAATCAAGCTAATTAGGCTTTCTCCACCATCCTGCAATAATTTTTCCAGTGAAACAAAGGGGACGGAGATTTCAGGATCAACGATTCCCGTTGCAGCAACTACCCGCTGATTCTTTTTTATTTCTTGAACTTCTTGTTTCATCCGAACTACTGAAATCGGTACAACTTTTATGTCATCGATAAAGTTATCTATAAGAATTTTGTCCAATAATTCTTTGATTTTTTTTGCTGTTCCTTCACCTGTGGAACAGACTGCAATGATAACCTTTTGTCGTTTATCGTTATCCATTATTGCATCTTGTTCCTTTTTTTCTGTGATTTTTTCTGTAGTACGCGAATATCCAGCAAATTCACGTAATTCACGATAAACTGTTAACAAATCACTATCAATAAGTGCAGTCTTACGAGCCGCCTCTAGGATCATTGCTGTTGTAACCATATCTATCGTTCGCACTTCTACCTGTGTTTTTTCTGTTAGTTTAGTGCTAAAAGTACTCAAGGATCCCATATCTACTAAAAGTAGTACACCATTGCCTTGATTTATTTTCTTCACCTGTACAGCAATTCCATCCAGTGCAACTTTGGGACTCATTTCTAACGGCATGTCAAACGAAGTGATATTATCAACTGACAACAATTGTGTAACTACCTGAGCCATTGATGAAGCAGTACTCTTCCCATGTGCCGCAACCACAATGCCGACCTTCCCTGCTTTAGGTTCGGATTTTAATGATACCAGTAAAATTGCCATGTAATAGACTTCTGACTCAGGGATAGGGAATTGATACGACTCTTCGATTATCTCCTTAACCTTCTGCGCAACTTCCAATTCATCTGGATAGTCATGCACCATTGAGGTTAAGTCATTTGATATTTGCCTAAGTGGTTTGCCTGACTGAATCCTCTTCACAAAAGAACTAATATGCAGACTCATCGCATATATAAAATTAGCACGTGCCGGATATGCTTCTTCTTCAACCAAAAATTTTTGAATTTTCTTAGTCAAAATAATTATATCTTGATCAACAATTTCATTTAGCTTATTTTCTGCCCTATCCAACTTTCCTCTACTATAAAATGATTTCAAATGTAAATTAATATCCGTCATAATGAAATTGTTTATTGCCGCTTTGTCTAATCCTTCATCCTTCAAAAGAGCAGCTTTATCCCCGATGATTTCATATAAATTATATGGTAATTCATAACTATCAACTTCAGCATACCTTTTTTGTGTAGCAGGCTTAATAATCATCTTAGCCTCTAATAATTTTGTTATTTCACCTAATTCATGTCGATTACCAGCTAAATGTGACAACCCATCTTTGATATTCGGCGGTAATTGTTCAAATTGCAATCTAATTTCATTTCTGTCTTGCATACTGTTCAAGAAACCCTGCGCACATACAAGTTGCACATTTGACTTGAGCTGTCCAACATTTCCGTATGTGACACTACCAATTAAAGCCTGTACTACATCCTCATTTAAACAAATATTTTTCTGAATTCGATTAGCTTCAAGTGTCAGTAGTTGTTCTAATAATTGAATCTTTTCATGCGCTGTTCTTTGTTGAAAAGCAGGTAACTGAATAATAATAGGAATTCTTCTTACAAATGTTTGAAGCAGCGAACTTTCTGGATTCTCAGTTGTGGCACAAACCAGTCTAACATCAGCATGGTGTACCTTAGTTGTTTCACCAAGTCTGCTATATATCCCATGATCCATGAAATAGAAGATCATCTCTTGCCCTTCGGGCGGCAAGCGATGAACTTCATCCAAGAAAAGCATTCCACCCTCAGCTTGTTGAATCAACCCATCATTATCCTCATTAGCTCCCGTAAAAGCACCCTTAACATATCCAAAAAGATGAGACATCAGCAGCTGCGGATTATGTGCATAGTCTGCACAATTAAATGTAATAAATTGCTTTTTCGTTAGAATATCGGAATCCACAGCAAACCGATACATAGTGTTGGCAAAATAAGTCTTTCCCGAACCAGTCGGGCCGATAATCAACGTGTTTAGACCATGAGGCGGATAGAGTAAGGCAGCTTTTGCTTGTTCAACTTGGTTTTTTAAACTATCATAGCTTCCTACCATGCTATCAAAAGTGTTTCCGTTTCTTTTAGAAAAAGGATTCAGCACTTTCTTCCCTTCAATACTTTTATCTGCAGCAAAACCCACCTTAGTGCTTTTAATCTTTTCTTCTTCAATCGGATCCAGCTGTATTCCGGTTGTATTGAGCCAATATCTTACCGGTCTGCCATTTTGTTTATTCACAAGCCCTTCGCGAACAAGCTGATTCAGCTCCTTACTGACATTAGATCTAAAAATACCTAATCCTGTCGCCACCTCACTGGTTGTATGGGCCCCCAGCATTCCAGTGTCATGACTAGCTAAATAATCAATAATTTTTTCACGCCGTGTCATGTATGTAACCCCTTTCGCTTTGTGTATCAAAAGTGTATCACTCATTTCAATTAGTTTCAATTTTTGACACTCAAAAACAAAAAAATCGATTTATTACAATAGCGTATACTACTACACAAAAAAGGGAATTGTCGAAAATCCAAAAACATTTTCGATAATCCCCTCCTCTTTTGAGGCTTTTTTAACTTACAACTTAGCTCTTTTTGATTACTTTAAAACTATCATTAATTCTTAATTATTTCACGTACGCATCTTTAAAGTTAAAGTTGACACCAGCAGAATTGTAAATAACGCCCTTAACCTTCGATTTAACCAAAGTCGCTTGTGATTGCTGATACAACGGTGCAACTCCTTGTTCTTTCATAAGAACTTCTGAAGCCTCTACCATATCACTCCAACGTTTCGCTGTTGAACCCGCATCCTTATCTTTTGAAGCAGAAATTAATGAATCATATTCAGAATTACTCCACTTACCATTGTTATATGAATTATCAGATGTGAATAAGTCTACGAAACTAATTGGATCTGAGAAATCAGCTCCCCATCCTGACAGAACTACATCAAACTGTCCATTTTGAGATTTACTTAAACGCGTCTTGAAAGGTACATTGTTCACAGATACCTTAATCCCTGACAATGTTTCTTCAAGTTGGCTCTGAATGTATGCAGAAACATCTTTTGCAGCATCTGTATCATCTGCTAATAAAGTAAACTGTACACTACTGGTTCCCAACTCTTTAAGCCCTTCTGCCCAAAGTTTCTTTGCCTCCGCTTTGTCACTCTTAACTCCGTCATAAGTTTTAGCATCCTGTGTAAAGTCTTTACCATTGTACGATGCAAGACCCTTCGAAACAATTCCAGGGGCAACTATAGAACCATCACCAAGAACCTTTTTGACTAATTGTTTACGATTGATTGCCAAAGAGATAGCTTGACGAATCTTCTTATTTTGGAAAACTTTTTGTGTTTGATTAAATTCAAGATAATTGATTCGGGCTCCACTGCGAGCCGTAAATTCTTTTGAACTTGACAATTGTTTTGCCTGCTCAGAACCTAAAAGCGTCTCATCAAGTTTTCCACTCTGATATAAATTATAACTAGTTGTCGTACTCTTATTAACCTTAAAATTAATTGCAGATAATTTTACATTTTTCTTATCCCAGTAGTCACTATTCTTCTTCAATGTCCAGCTAAGGTTGGAACCTGTCCAGCCGGTCATCTCGAATGGGCCACTATATACCATATACTTGGAAGCCGTTCCGTATTTACTACCATACTTGGTAACTATACTCTTATTTTGTGGGAAGAATGAAGGGAATCCCATCAAAAGTTTAAAATACGGTACTTTCTTTTCAAGTGTGACTACCACCTTGTAGTTACCTTGTGCCTTTATTCCAAGTGTACTAACTGCCTTTTTACCTGCGACAATGTCATCTGCATTTTTGATACCACTAAATAAGTATGCATATTCTGAAGCCGTTTTCGGATTGACAGTCCTTTGCCATGAATAAACAAAGTCCTTGGCCGTCAATTTTTCACCATTACTCCACTTTGCATCTTTACGTAAAGTAAATGTATAGGTCATCCCATTATTAGAAATCTTGGTAGATTTCGCAATTCCCGGCTCAATCTTACTATTCTTGCCCAAACGATATAACCCTTCGTTTGTATTGTTCAACATATCAAAACTAATCGTATCTGTAGCTTTTGAGATATCCATTGATGGTAACTCAGATGCTTCACTCCAATTAATAACTTGTTTTGAACTAGAACTGGATGAACTACTTTTGCCACAAGCCACTAGAATCAGTGAACAGGCAGCAACTGCCATCCCCAAACTAAACTTTTTTTGTATCTTCATCAAAACATCCCCTTTTTTCATCAAAAACTCAACACGTTAACATGAAATTAATTCTAAGTTAAAATATAATTAAAAGCAATATTTTTATTTAATTTTGCATAATTCTGTTGACAAAAAAATGGCGCCCACCTTCCGCAGTGGACGCCTCACCGTATAATAGAATCTTAAGCTTATCAGTTAACTTAGAAAAAGTCAATAGCAAAAAAGGAACCTAAGTTCGTTTTTATTGCCTTTTTTCATAAAAAGACTAAAATAGAGTTGAAAATTAAAGAAAGGAAGTCTTAGTAATGAGTAACGAATTAACAAACAGAATCAATAATTGGATGGAACAAGACGATTTCTTCAGCAATTTAGGTCATTCGTTTTTTGAAGGAGCAAAATCTCTTAATCAGTCTCTCAAAACTGATATCAAAGAAACAAATGATGCATATAATGTCAAAGTTGATATCCCAGGAATAAGTAAAGACGACATTTCTTTATCTTATGATAGCGGAGTACTTTCGATTAGTGCAAAAAGAGATTCTTTTGAAGATAAAAGTGATAAGGATGGAAACATCATTACCAGTGAACGCAGCTATGGCAGTTATTCTCGGCAGTATCGTCTTCCTAATATTATTAAAGATCAGATTTCTGCAAAGTATACTGCTGGAGTATTAGAAATCACACTTCCAAAATCAAAGACTGATTCCTCACCCGAAAATCAGATTAAAATTGACTAATTGCTTTAACGCATTTTACTAATTAATCCCATTTTTTAAGTGCTACCAGTTATGCTGTTGTTTATTTATTTACCGTCCTCTCATATTTAAGAATTCACAAGTCGTTCGTTCTAATAAAATAACATAAGAGACCAAACTAAGAACTACATTCTGCTTGGTCTCTTATGTTATTTTATTAATCTTATTCTTAGAATAGGGGCTGGGTCAAAATTTAAATTTTGATTCAGTTTCTCTATTTAGCATTCAATATATTGTTCGCAAAATAGTCAATAAGTATCTTACAAAATATATTATTATGTGATATAATTCAAATAAGCATACTATTATGTTTTAAACTACAATATAGTTCGTATTTTGCGAAGGAGAGTTCGATTTGAAAACAAATAGATATATTGTTGCTTTAGCAGGAATTATGTTACATCTGATGATTGGCTCAGTTTACGCCTGGAGCGTTTTTACAGGTCCCATCGCTAAACAGACCGGTTGGGCTGAATCTTCTGTTGCAGGAGCATTCAGCATCGCAATCTTTTTTCTAGGAATGTCCGCGGCCTTCATGGGTAGAGTCGTTGAAGCAGCTGGGCCTAGATTAACTGGTACAATTTCTAGTATCTTATATAGTCTTGGAATAATTTTGACAGGTTACTCAATTCACATCCACTCACTTGTTCTTTTATATATTGCATACGGAGTTATTGGTGGTTTAGGACTCGGATCCGGCTACGTTACACCAGTATCAACCATCATCAAGTGGTTCCCTGACAAACGCGGATTAGCAACGGGACTTGCAATCATGGGCTTTGGTTTTGCCGCGATGCTCACGGGTCCAGTTGCACAAAAACTAATATCCATAGTAGGACTCGAAAGAACGTTCTATATTCTTGGCATATTCTACTTTATTGTAATGATTATTTCTGCACAATTCATTCGCAAACCCAGTACTTCAAATAAAACCGTAAATCTTGAAAAAAAAGGCATTCGAATTACTACAGGTCCTGATTTGACCGCTAATCAGGCAGTTAAAACAAAATCATTTGCTCTTCTTTGGCTCATGTTCTTTATCAACATCACATGTGGAATTGGTCTTGTATCCGCAGCTTCACCAATGGCACAAGAAATGACTGGTATGTCAGCAGCTACGGCGGCCGTCATGGTTGGAATAATTGGACTGTTCAACGGATTTGGGCGCCTTATCTGGGCAACTCTTTCTGATTTTATTGGCCGGCCTGTCACTTTTAGTGCTATTTTCATCGTAAATGTTATAATGCTGTCTATCATCCTTACCTTCAGCACTCCATTAATATTTGTAATTGCATTATGCTTAGTGCTGTCATGCTATGGCGCTGGTTTCTCAGTAATTCCTGCCTATTTAGGGGATACCTTCGGTACAAAAGAACTTGGTGCTATCCATGGATATATTTTGACTGCTTGGGCTGCTGCCGGGATAGTTGGTCCTTTGCTCTTATCTTTCACGCACCAAGTTCTCCATAGTTATACAGTTACATTAATTGTTTTCATTATAATTGATATTCTTGCATTGATTTCATCATTTTGGATTCAACGAGGATTTATCAAACTGGGAAGATTAACAGATAAGTAACCATCTAAGGAAGACTTACGGAGCTTTGAGCAACTTCATGTTCCGTATTTTTTTGTAAAAAAATCTCTTTGGCTTTACTGCTTATTTTTATCTGCTAATATGTAGACATAGATTACTAAAAATTGACTATCTATCATAATTTTTACAAAGCGAGGTTATAAAAATATGTACTTATTTGCTATTGGTGTCCTCATAGGCATTTTTTTGCCACTACAGACAGCAATTAATTCGCGCCTGCGTGTCTCCGTAATTTCTCCTTTCATTGCTTCTACAATTTCTTTTAGCGTGGGTACCGTCTTCTTAGGAATTCTTGTGACTGCTACTCATGGCGTACTAATTCCGAGCGCCACACTCATATCAAACCAACCATTGTGGATTTGGTTAGGTGGAATTCTTGGAATTGTCTTCTTAACTGGTAACATTTTTCTTTTCCCACATATCGGCGGAGTCCAAACAGTTATCATGCCCATATTGGGTCAAATACTTTCAAGCATGTTAATTGATAATTTCGGATTATTTTATTCATCACAGCATCCGTTGACCTTGCTTCGCCTTTGTGGAGCAGTACTAGTTTTTGTGGGAGTAATTGCTGCTGTGGCACTCCCAAGTATCCTTCATAAAGATAAGCTTGTTGCAAAAACAGAGACAAGAGAGTCACCACTCCTATTATTTTTTTGGCGTCTTTTCGGAATTATCACGGGATCTCTTAGTGCTATCCAAACTGCAATTAATGGTCATTTAGGTGTTATACTTAGTTCATCGATTAATGCTGCTTTCTTTTCTTTTTTAATTGGAACAATCTTCTTATGGCTAATCGTTTTAATCAAAGATCGTAAGAACCTCAAAAATCTAAAGAATCCGCAAATTATCTGGTGGAATTGGACAGGTGGTTTGTTAGGTGCTATTTTCGTAACTGGCAATTCATTCTTAGTTCCACATCTTGGAACGGGGGTTGTAACTGTTATTGTGTTGATTGGAATGATTATTGGGAGCCTCTTGGTCGACCATTTTGGCTTGTTTCACTCACCAAAACATCCCGTTCAATTTACACAAATCAGCGGGATTATTATTATGATCATTGGTGTTGGTATTATCAAGTTATTGTAAAAATTTGCGTTGTTGATAGAAAGGATGAAAAAATTGAAAATTGGATTTATCGGAACTGGTGTAATGGGTGCTGCAATCGCAGGACATTTAATAAAGGCAGGGCATGACTTAACTGTCTATAATCGTACAAAAAGTAAAACTGACAAATTAGTCGCAGCTGGTGCAACTTGGGCTGAAACCCCAACTAAAGTCGCAAAGGCAAGCGACATTGTCTTCACAATGGTAGGCTTTCCTACTGATGTTGAAGAAGTTTATTTTGGTAATAATGGTATCTTTAAAGGATTAAAAGCCGGAAGTATTACAGTTGATATGACAACAAGCCGTCCAAGTTTAGCAGTTAAAATTGCAGACTATGCAAGAGAGCATGGTTTTCATGCCGTTGACGCCCCTGTTTCTGGTGGTGATGTCGGTGCTCAAAATGCTGCATTAACTATAATGGCTGGCGGAGAAGAAGAAACATATAACAAGCTTCTCCCTCTCTTTGAAGTCATCAGTAAAGCAACCAATCTTTTTGGAGCTGCGGGATCTGGACAACACGCTAAGATGGCAAATCAGATTATGATTGCTGGAACAATGACGGGCTTAACAGAAATGCTTCTTTATGCCCAACATGCTGGATTAGATGAACAAAAAGTTCTTGAAACGCTTTCCGCTGGCGGTGCAAATAACTGGAGCATGAATAATTATGTTCCTCGCATCCTCAAAGATGACTTTACCCCTGGTTTCTTTGCTAGACATTTTCTCAAAGACTTACGTATTGCCTTAGAGGAAGCTGATAAAATGGGACTTGATTTAAAAGCAACAGCTGAGGCTAAACGACTCTACGAAGTGATGGTTGATGTTAAAGGCCTTGGAAATCAAGGAACTCAAGGATTAATCAATATTTATAAATAATAACTCAAGAGTGTTTCATAAGTCGGGAAAATTTGACTTATGAAACACTTTTATTCGTAATAGAATAAGGGGTCTGGGCCAAAAGTTAACTTTTGGCCCAGACCCCTCTATAAATTTAATTTATCATCCGACTTATATAAATTAAATCTTGCACAATCTTGTTTTGAAATAAATTACTAACTTCAAAGATTCTTTTATTAAACTTACTAAAGGCCATTGACAATTTGAACATAAGTGAGCAAAATATATAAAAGAAGCCAGATCAAAGTTTAACTTCTGACCCAACATCTAATGTGATAACGTCAGACAAGTAAATCACTCTCCTAATTAAATTTATGAAGCTAAACTAAACTTTCAACGCAGATATCATTTCCTAAACACGGCCTCAAAGGGTCCTCAATCTTAAATCATATTTGTGCGTAGAAAGTAAAGGAAGTCATTTTAAAATACGGGCTCGAAGTTCCAGAGGTTATGGTCGCCCTTAGCTTCACTTTCAGTGTAAAACAAAAAGTTCTGATATTAACTGATTTTCACCAATTAATACCAGAACTAATCTTAGGTTGTTTTTTTCTGTTAATTGTAAATATCTCTGTCTCAAAACTAAGTTTAACCTCAAGATCTAACTCGAGTTACAAATATAGCCCTTCTCGAACCATATTTGTAACTGCTAATTAAAATACTCTAATGGTACAAATCAAAGCGTCCCTTAGCAAGTACTTCTTTGACACCACCAGTAGCAAATAATGACTTATCCATAATCGCTTTCTTAACAAATGATGCTGGATAACCTTTGACTGCTGACTTACCAACCATACCGAATGCATGGGTATTTCCGATAGAAGCAACAGAGCCAAGTGATTTAAAGGTAAACTTTTCGATTTCGTTGCCCCTTAATTGTGCAAGTAAATGTTTTGCAGCGTAATCACCCATTTTAAGAGCAACTTGTGCTGTTGTTGGATATGGTCGGTTGTTTTCCTTATTCATGAATGCCGAAACATCCCCAACAATATAAACATTATCAAAATCAGAGTCTGTCAAATTATCACTCACGATGACGCGTCCACGTCTTTGTGAGAACCCAGAAGCCTCCATTACTTGGCTACCACTTACACCGGTGGTCCAAATAATTGTATTAGCAGAGAGCTCTTTGGTGGTACCAGTTTCTTTATCATCCTGATAGATAACTGTATTTGGTCTAATCTCTTTGATGGGTTTGCCGGTAAGAAACTTGATACCCCAATTCTTCAAACTAGAAATCCCGTAATCGGCCAAGTCTTCATCAAACATTGGTAAAAGGCGAGTAACAGCTTCAACACAATAGATTTCTAATTGAGTATCAGATACACCTGCAATCTTAGCTAAGGCTGCCCGAGATTCAATAAGAGCGCCTAAGAGCTCGATTCCTGTAAAGCCAGCACCACAGACAACAATTTTTAAATCATCTGGATTTTGTGTCTTATTGTAGTCTTGCATCTGTCCAACAATATGACGATATACTTTCTCTGCACTTTCAATATCCACCATTTCAAGTGCATTGTCTTCAACACCCGTAATTCCGAATGATTCAGAACGAAAGCCAAGAGAAACAATTGCATAATCGTAGTTAAGAACTTGACCATTGTCTAACGTAACCGTCTTTGCTTCGCGATTGATAGTTTCAACTTTAGCTTGAATAAATGTCGTCACTGAAGGCTTGACAACATCAGATATTGTATAGGTAATCTTTTCCTTTAATTGCGTACCTGCTGCGACCTCATGTAAGTCTGTCGCCTCATAATGGTAATTATTGCGATCAACAAGAGTAATATGAAAATCACCCTTGCTTGCTTGTAACCGATGAAGGGCACGCAAACCGGCATATCCTGCACCTAAAATAACTATTTCCTTCATTTCTACATCTCCTTCTTCTTAATTATTAATGAACGGCATGTAAATCAAAAAAGTTAATGTTTGACTTACGGCTCCAATGGCAAGTATTTTGATAGCGCAGCTGAATGTTTCTTTTTTTACTTGTTTGTTCAAAAACAACCTAACTTGCCTAATAATGACTGGCAATACAGCCAAGGATAAAAGCATTGTCCAAGGTGCAATTTTCAAAACAAATGCAGCCACCAGAGCAATTATAGCTACAAAGTTCATTATAACAAATAATTGTAATGAATGTCTCTTCCCAAGATAGTGAACTAGAGTGTATCTATTATTTTTTTCATCTTCTGCAAGGTCGCAGATATTATTAGCCAACATTAAGTTCGAAATCCACATCGTATTGGGTAGTGAAATCACCAAGATTGCGCCCACGTTTACTAAACTCCAAGAAAAATTCTGATATGAATTAATATACACACAAATTAGTGTAATCATAAATCCCATTGTAGGACCTGAAAAAACCTCTCCTAAAGGTAAGCTGGAAAGCGGTCGCGGACCAGAAGAATAAAAAACCCCAACAAAATAACAAATCCCCCCCATTATCAATAATGGCCAGCCTGTTATGTAGGCTAAAATAAAACCGATAATTGCCGATACAGCGATCATACTAATCATAATTCCAAATACAAGCCTCAATGATAGGTTCTCACGTCCAATAATATTTGTTTCTTTCTTGTAATCATGTGCTTCAGTCGCATTTAGATAATCATTGTAATTATCTAAAATATCAACAGCCATATTGAACAAAAACATTGCAATAAAAAACATGACTAGCAATCCAAGATTTAATGAACGATAATTGAACCAGCTAAAACATGTCCCTAATAAAAACGGTAAAATGCTTGCCGTTTTAGCCTTTATTTCGACTAATTCTAAAAATACTGGAACAGTCAATTAAATCACTCCTTTTCTTTATTATAGCTAAACTGCTGATTTTGGTTTAATATAGTGTAGAACATATTATGGTCATCGCTCATCGGAAAGGAATTCAATGTTAATATGCTAGATATATGGTCCCACTACCCAAATGTTGCTCAAAAACTCAATACTGTCAGTTCTTTAATCAATGAACACCTCAGCACTGATAACTCTGATGTGCAGCAGCTGCTTACTGCTGCAGCCCAAGAACAAGGGAAAATGCTGCGCCCAGGGCTTTTTCTTCTTTTTTCAGAACTTGGAGATAAACATGAACAAAATGAAGAACAATTACTTAAAATTGCTGCGTCCTTAGAAATATTACATAAAGCCACACTTATTCATGATGATATCATCGATGACTCTCCCCTTAGACACGGTGTAGTTACCATTCAGTCTAACTTTGGGAAAGATGTCGCTGTTTATGCAGGTGACTTATTATTTACCGCATTTTTTGAAATACTGATTGATACCATGAATGGTACATCTATGATGAAAGATAATGCAGCAGCAATGAAAAAACTCTTGTTTGGTGAACTCAGTCAAATGCATGCTCGTTTTAATCAAACACAAACAATTGAAAATTATGTTGAAAACATCAAAGGAAAAACAGCAGAATTGTTTCGCCTAGCATGCCTTGAAGGAGCATACTTTGGCAAGAGTTCCTCTGAAATAACTCCGGCAGCAGCCTCAATTGGTGAAAACATTGGAATTGCCTTTCAAATTTATGATGATATCTTAGATTATACTTCTTCAAGCAAGATCTTGAAAAAACCTGTGTTAGAAGACTTAGCTCAGGGAGTCTACACCTCACCGCTACTCTTTGCGCTTGCAAAAGATCCACAAGCCTTTGCACCTCTTTTAGATAAAAAACAAAATATCACTGTTGCTGAAATTAAAACTGTGAGCAATCTGGTTCATAAACTTGGAGGTGTCAAAGATGCAATTTCTTTCGCCCAGAGCTACACGGAAAAAGCATTAGAAGAAATCAATAAATTACCACAAAATGAGATCACACACAGCATCAAAAAGCTAACACACAGCCTCTTAAACCGTAAGTTTTAAAAGCATATGCACCATAAGCCTAGAATGTTTGAATTTAGCTGGAGATTTTTGACTTATAAAATACGTTTACTCGTAATAAATAGAGGAGCTGGTCCAAAATTTAGGTCAGCCCTCTTTTCTCGTATTCAGCCAATCCTTATAGGACACACTTTTTTGGTGGAGATACAGCCTACATTCTAATTCAAGGAAAAATTCTGGCCTAGCAATTATCTATTCAACCACATAATCACCATGGTCAATTGCTAAGAGTCTTCTGTAATGCTCATTGGAAGCCGCGAGTTTATCAGGGGAACCTTCAATTTTAAGTTCACCATCTTCAATAAAAACAACTTTATCCATCAGCGATAAACCCTGCAAATGATGTGTAATCCAAATTATCGTTTTCCCTGTTAGTTGCTGCATGAATGTTTCTATCAAATCCTGTTCAGTTAGGGGATCAAGACTAACCGTTGGCTCATCCAGTATCACTATTGGAGTATTTTTCAGTAGTATTCTAGCCAATGCTAACCTGTGGCGCTCTCCCCCTGAAAATCGAAGACCTGCTTCATCAACCACCGTTTCAAGGCCCTCAGGGAGACTTGTTACAAGGCTTTTCAACCCTACACGTTCTAATACCTTCCAAAGGCTAGCAGTTGTTGCATCTTCATTCCCAACTCTGAGATTATTGCTGATTGTCGTATTGAAGAGATATGGAGCCTGATGAATAACACCAACATAATCACTAATAGATTCACCAAGTTCCTGCACATCAATTCCATTCAATTTCAGACTGCCTGCACTTGGCTGTAGGTCTCCACGTAATAGTTCAGCTAAGGTTGTCTTTCCTGATCCGCTTCGACCCAAAATTGCCAATTTTTGACCGCTATTAATATTCAAACTCAGATTATTCAAGACTCGTTTAGCATCAGCTGGATAATGAAAACTAAGATTATCTATGGTAATTACAAAGGGCGCTTCCAATTGCCCAACTTTTTTGTTTGTCTTTTTAACATCAGCGTCAGCGGATAATTCATTTAGCCGTTTTAAGGAATCTTGATAAATATTCGTTTCTTGTGCGGCATCACCTAATGGAGCAAAGGCATCAATTAATGGGAACACCACTAGGACAAACGCTGCTATCCAATTAGCTGCACCACCATGATTTCCGGGAAATTGAATTCCTGCCCAAAGTAATAAAGCAATCGCCATCACTCCAAACATCAATTGAACTCCCATGTTACGATAATGATTACTTGTTTTGATTTTGTGTGTCACCCGGTGAAGTTTGTCTTCAATCTTCTTGTGAAAATCTAAATATTCTTGCCCACGCTGACTGAATATCCAATCGGAAACACCCAAAATATTATCTGTAAGTTCTGTGTAAAGCTCATTTTTTAACATTTTTTGCTTTTCTTGCCGTGCGCCGTTAACAAGAATTGCCATGAGTGGGAACAAAACAACTTGTACAAAAAGCAATAATAGCATTATCAATGCAAACCAGACCGAAAAGAAACCAAGAGCTATTATAATAAACACATAAAGTATCCAAGCTATTACTGTTGGAAAAACTGTTCTTAGATACAAATTTTGAATGTGGTCGATGTCCTCTGACAACAGACCTAAAATATCTCCAGTTTGATATTTATTTTTAAAGAAAACAGCATCCTTTTCCAATACCTTATATAACTTTAAGCGCAGTTCCGAAGTTAACTTCAGGACCCAATTATGACTTGTCAGGCGCTCTAAATATCTAAAAAGTGGACGACCTATTCCAAAGGCTCTTGTTAGTACGATTGGAACATATACTAAGAGGATATTCTCAGGATGTGCAGCAGACTTACTAATTAAATAACCCGAGTTAAACATAAGTGCCCCTCCACAAAAGAAGGTCATGAAGCCTAACACTAGTGCAAAGAAGAGTGACTTACGGTATTTACTCAAAAATGGCCTAATCCAAGTATCTTTCTTGAATAATTCAAATATTTTCATCCTATATTCTCCTCAAAGACTGCGTTAATTCTGCAAAAGCTCCATTACTTTGGCGTAATTCATCCAGCGTTCCAGCCTCAACTACTTGCCCCTTGTCCAGCACCAAAATCAAATCCATCTCTCTCATCCAGTGCAGCCTGTGAGTGGCAAAGAACACCAAGTGATTCTCCATCAAAGGCAGCATTCTTTCTTTTAACTCTACTTCAGTTTCAATATCCAAATGGGCAGTTGGTTCATCGAACAAAAGGACTCTTCGCTGCTTATCCAAGAAGGCCCGCGCTAATGCTATTCGTTGCGCTTGCCCTCCACTAAGAGCTCGTGCACCCTCACCGATTTGAGTATCTAATCCATTTGATAATTCAGAAACCAGTTTATCTAACCCCACAACTTCTACAGCCTGCCTAATCTGTTCCATTGTTGAATCGGGTTGATAGAAGACAATATTGTCCCGCAGTGTTCCCTTGAATATATAAGGATTTTGTGGAATATACGTCAGTTGTTTCTGCCAATCTTTTTGGGCAAAAGAACTAGTTTTTTCATTGTTGAATCTAATAGTCGCTTCATTCGGATTCAAAAAGCCACTTAGAATATTAATTAACGTCGATTTGCCCGAACCGCTCAATCCAATAATCCCGACTTTTTTATATCCAGAAACTGCCAAATTAATCCTTTTCAATGCTGGTTTATTTTCTGTGTAAGAAAAATTTAGATTACTAAGTTCCAGCTGTGAAGAATTACTCCATTTAGTGACAGGAACTGGTAAAATAGGAGGCTCTGATACATCCAAAATCTTGTTTATTGCATTCAATGCATTCTTGCCATTCAGCGTTGCATGGTAATCACTCGAAAAATCTCTAATCGGCAGAAAATACTCCGGACTAAGAATCAAAATCGTCAACGCTGGATAAAGAATCATATGATTATCAATCAAACGCAATCCTAAGAAAACAGCAACAACAGCTATTGATAAGGTTGTAAAAAAATCCAATGCAAATGTTGAAAGAATTGCAATCTTAAGTGTATTAAGTGTCGCCTTACGGAATTTTTCACTTGTCTTAAAAATACTGTTTGCATAATTCTTGCTAAGCCCGAAATACTTTAAAGTGTCGATACCTCTAAGGGAATCAACAAAGTGATTGGACAGCATCTGATATGAAGCATACTGCCTGTCTGCCCTTGATTGTGCAGCATAGCCCAAGACAATCATGAAAATAATAATGACAGGAAAAATGCCTAATAAGAACGCGGCCGACTCCCAATCAAAATAAAAAATTGCCACTAAAACAACCCACGGAACAGTCATTAACGTCGTAACCTTAGCAAGAATCAGATGTAAATAATCTTCAACCTGATCAATTCCTTCAAGCGCCATTGTTGTGGTATTACCAGTTCCATTACTTTGAATAACAATTGGACCAAGATGAAAAACTTTATTCAATAACTTCCCTCGGATTTTACCAGCCTGCTCAGCAGCATAGTCATCCAATAGCCCTTCACGATAGAAATTGACTAGATGTCTGATTGCAAAGCATAAGAAAAAAAGTAAGATCCACTTAACTTGGTTACCTATCTCATTTCCACTCCACAGCCCAACTATTGCTGTCGACAAAAAGCAAGCTTGTCCAACAATTGCGACAGCTTGCATCAGAGCCAATCCGGTCAGGATTACTAACACTTTTTTTATCCCTGGCAACATCATCAGCTTTTTATCAATCATTATTTCGTCTCCATGACAGGTGCATGTTTTACTCTTCTTCTAAAAATATAATAAGTCCATGCAAAATATGCCAAGACTAAAGGTAAGAAAGTAATCGCTACATATGACATAATCTTCAATGTATATGGGCTAGAAGAAGAATTCGTAATCAATAAGTCATATTTAGAGTTGATTGAACTAATCATTACTCTTGGGAACATCCCCGTAAAGATCAGTGCAACTAATGCTACAAAGGTCGCACCGCTTGCAACAAAAGTTGTTATCTCGGCATCCTTCATGACTGCAATATTGGCAACTATCGTCAAGACAACAATCAAGATAAGTAATCCCAAAGTAGTTGCAAAATGTAATTCAAAAAAGTCCGTATTAAAATACATCAAAACAGCAAATGCAACCAAGCCAAGATACAAGACGCCATATAAGAACTTGGCATAATTTTTTGCACGATTACGAATAGGTCCAGTCGTCTTAAGAGCAATATAGTTCAATCCATGCAAGTAACTAAGCAAGACGACTGCAATCCCACCAACAAGCGAGAATAAATTAATATAGTCACCAAAGGTCGCAGACATATCACCATGCGCATCAATCGGCATTCCCTTAATCATGCTAATAAACATCACACCAAAGAAAAATGGAACAATCAGACTACCAATTGAGAGTGTCCAATTCCAAAACTGTTTTTGCTTAGCTGGAACATTCTTTCTAAATTCAAATGATACCCCACGAATAATAAGTCCAGTCAATATCATTAATAGTATCAAATAGTAACCACTAAATAATGTCGCATACCAGAAGGGATATGAGGCAAACAATGCCCCTCCAGCTGTAATTAACCATACTTCGTTCCCATCCCAAACAGGCCCAATTGTTGCAACAATTTGATCCTTCTCATTCTCATTATGTGTTAGAGATTGAACTGCCATCCCTACTCCAAAGTCGAAACCTTCGAGAAAAAAGAAGCCTGAGAATAAAACTGCGATTAAAATAAACCATAATAGTTGTAATCCACTCATTATTCAAATGCCTCCTTATCAAATGGATCAATCCGAGCAGCTCTTTTTTCTTGCTCATCGAGTTTCTCTTCATAATCTGGTCCCTTTCTAAGTTCACGAACAACTAATGAAATCATCGTTACCCCAATACCTGTGAACAAGAGAAAATAGACAATATTAGATATCAATAACGATGCAACTGAAACATTTGGTGAGATACTTTGTTTAATCGTGAATAAGCCGTAAACTGTCCATGGATAACGACCTAATTCCGTTACTAACCAACCAGTAGTATTAGCTAGGAATGGCGTGAAAGTACATAATCCTAAAATCCACAGCATCCATTTTTGTCGATATAAAAGCTGATTTTTCTTTCTCGTAAAGAACAGTCCCAGCAAGGAAACAAGTAGCATCAACGTCCCAAAGCCAGCCATTATTCTAAAACTCCAAAATAGTGTGTTAACTGGTGGATAATAGTTGCGGTTCCCATATTCCTTAACCAGCTGTTTGTTTATGGCATTCATTCCCTTAACAGAACCTGATGGCTCGTCGTATGCCAAAATACTTAATACATAAGGAACTTCAACGCCCCAAACACGTTTATGACCATTCTCATTTGCCCAAGCAACAAGTGTCCATGAAGCCGGATCACCTGAGTTCTTATATAAACCTTCAGTAGCTGCAAACTTCATTGGCTGCTCTTTTACTAGTTCCTTCATCTGCAGATCGCCTGCTGTTAAAACCGCGATTGATCCAAATAAGGCTACTAATAACCCGATATGCAATGATTGCTTGTAAAAATCAGGATTCTCAATTTTTTTCTTAAGCAATTGAAACGCTGATAATCCTGTAATAATTATCCCACCAGTTACGACTGCGGCAGCAATGACATGTCCAAATTCATACCATAATTGCGGATTCTTTAGAAGTGCACTGAAACTTGTCATTACAGCATGCCCATCTTTGATTGTATAACCCACAGGATGCTGCATAAAGCTATTGGCCGCCAAAATCCACAACGCCGACAGCGAAGAAGCTAAGGTTACAATCCACATAAAAGTAACGTGTAATTTAGGACTGACCATCTTCCAAGTGAAAATCCATAGTCCCAAAAACGTTGATTCCATGAAAAAAGCAAGCAATGCTTCCACTGCCAATGGTGCCCCAAAAATATCGCCGACAAACCGCGAATAAGCTGACCAGTTCATCCCAAATTGGAACTCTTGAATAATACCCGTCACAACTCCAACAGCGAAGCTTAATAGAAAAATATTACCCCAGAATTTCGTCATTTTAAGATATTTATCTTTTTTTGTAATAACATACATTGTTTCCATAATTGCAACTACCAATCCTGTTCCAATCGAAAACGGAACAAAAAAGTAATGATAAATCGTTGTCATCGCAAACTGAAATCGTCCAAGTTCAACAATACTCATACGAAACCCCTCCCTTTTGTTTTTTTAAGAACGTCAGTATTTCTCACACACCGTAAATTTATGTAAGAACATCAAACACATTCACTTAAAAATATACTACTATAATAAGTAAAATCAATTATTAGGCTACAAAACATTGTGAAAAACCTATTTTTTTATTCAATTTTAATATTACTTTCTATTTATCTAATATTCTCAATTATTCTTGTTTTAATTGCACTTAATTTGTACTAGTATTCTCTTACTGAAATATGCTTTTTTCTTTATTATTACAGCGATTTATAGTAGTTTTGAGGAAGACAAATGGAGTACCGCTTTTTTATGAATAACTTTAAGCAGTCAGCACAAATTAGTTTGAGAATGTGCCTGAAGAAATAATACGTGGAACCATTTTTTGAGAAGCTTTGTAAATAAACCTGGGAAGATTTCATATTAGGGGATGTAAATTATGAAGATATTAATTTGTGTAGAAAATCTAGTAATGGATGGACTTAAAAGAGTTGCAACAGTCATTGGCAATGAGCTTTCAAAAAAAATGGAAGTAACTTATTATTCTCTTTCAGATAACACTGCCTTCTTCAAGCTCGCCGCGCCGCTCATTACATCAAAGTCTCCTGTAAATTCTGGAAAAAGCTTCAGAGGCAAGGAACCGTTTATTAACTATCGGGACCAAATAGTGGATTTGATTAAAGTATTGGAGGTTGGCGAATATGATGCAGTCATCTTAACTGCGGGTCTACTAACCAGCTTTATTCCAAAAATTAAAAAACAACTTCCCGATATCCATTGCATCGCTTGGATGCATAACAGCTATGAGACTTATATGAACAATTATTATCAATTCATGAAAACAGAATTCGTGGCTGGCTTGGCTGCAGCCGATAGATTAGTGGTTTTGACAGAACACGATCTGCAAGGCTTTTCGGAAAAACAGGCGAAAACCTTAGTATTATATAATCCGCTCACCATTGATGTTACCAAATTATCCACATTAAATAATCCTATCATTAGCGCTGTATCTAGAATTGATACACCACAAAAAGGGTTAGATTTATTGCTCAGTACAGCTGAGCAACTACAAGATGGCTGGATTATCAAGTTAGCTGGTGACGGTCCTGACTATAATAATCTGCAAAATGAAATTAAGCGCCTAAAACTAGAAGATAAATTACAACTTTTGGGAACACTCTCAGATCAACAATTACAAGAACACTATCAAGCCTCTTCAATCTTTCTCATGACCTCACGTTGGGAAGGAATGCCATTAGTAATCGGTGAAGCCATGAATTTCGGTTTGCCCGTTATTTCCATGAATAACACAGGTGCCTATGAATATTTACTAGACAATCAGTTTGGTATTATTACTGCTGACCATGATGTTGCAGACTTAGTTAAGCAGCTCAAACAGCTTACACAAAATAAAAAAGCACGTGAGTATTGGGCAAAAAAATCTCGGGAAAGATCGCAAAGTTTTGTACTTCAAAATATTGTTGAAGAATGGCGGGTGATGTTGGAAGAAATCTGAATATTAAAAATTTAAGAACAGAGTTTCTTTCATCTACATTCACATTACTTATAGTAAGGAATCACTATGTTATTTCAAGTTGGTAATTAAACTTTATCAACTTTTATGTGTCTCTTTTTATGGTTATATCAAAACAGCTATCTCAGAAAAAGTATCATTTTTTCTGAGATAGCTGTTTTATTGGAAACTTATATAATCCAGTTTACTCAACCGTTACACTCTTAGCCAAGTTACGAGGCTTATCAACATCATACCCACGCTGCAGGCTCGTGTAATAAGCCAATAACTGACAAGGTATAATTGCTAGTAGTGGCGTTAATAGTGAATGCACATCTGGCAAGATAACCTGATCACCATCTTCTGCCAAATTACGACTTACGATATTTATCACATTTGCGCCACGAGCCAAAACTTCCTGTGTATTACTCCTAGTATGCTTTGCAGTTTTTGCTCCAGTAATAATTGCAATTACAGGAGTTCCTTCTTCAATTAACGCGATTGTTCCATGTTTCAATTCACCCGAAGCAAATCCTTCAGTTTGTACATAAGATACTTCTTTTAACTTCAATGCAGCTTCTTGTGCAACATCATAGTCAATTGCTCTGCCAATATAAAAAGCATTGCGTGTCGTTGCAAGAACATTTGCCGCAATCTGTTCATACTGGCTCTTTTCATCAACTAATTCTTGCATCCCGTTAGCAACCGTTGTAAGTTCATGTGCAACATCAAATGAAGTTGCAGCTGAAATGCCTTTCTCTTCACCAATTTTCTTCGCAAGAATTGCCTCAAGTGCAATCTGTCCAGTATATGCTTTAGTTGAAGCCACAGCTATTTCAGGACCAGCATACAACAATAATGTAAATGTTGCCTCCCGTGATAACGTCGAATTCTCAACATTTGTAATCGTTAAACTCTCATATCCCCACTTATTGACTTGTGCTAAAACTTGACGACTATCGGCAGTTTCTCCGCTTTGAGTCAAAAAGACAAAGAATGGTTTTTTGGACAACAATGGTGGATTATAACCAAATTCTGATGCTACATGAACTTCTGTTGGGGTCTTCGTTAATCCCTCAAAGAGTTCTTTACCAACAAGCCCTGCGTGATAACTCGTTCCAGCCGCTACGATATATAAACGATCTGCTTTTTTGATACTATCCAAAAGCGTGTCATCAATTGTAACTGACCCATCATCTGCAATATAATGCTTAATCAATGAACGCATTACAGTAGGCTGCTCATCAATTTCTTTCAACATATAATAAGGATATGCACCCTTTTCAACTTCAGAAGCATCTGTATCAACATGAAATGGCTTACGATCAATAACATTTCCCTGTGGATCTTCAATTGTTACACTTTGTGGTTTGACAATCACGATCTCACCATCAACGAGTTCAATAAAGTCATGTGTTTGATCAAGCATTGCAATTGCATCACTACATACCACATTAAAGTTATTACCTACCCCAATCAGAAGGGGGCTCTTGTTCTTTGCAACATACAGGGTTTCAGGTTCTTGGTTATCCATCAACAAGAATGAATATGAAGAACTTTCATCTACCAGTGAGATAACCTTTTTAAAAGCCTCTTTGGTTGCAAGATTTTCTTCTTTCGCAAATTTCGCAATCAACTGTACAATTACTTCGGTATCCGTGTCACTAGCAAATTTAACGTCTTGCAGATAGGTTGTTTTTAATTCTGCAAAGTTGCCAATCACACCATTATGTACCAAAAAGAAACGTCCATCTGCTGAAACATGTGGATGTGCATTCTCTTTGCTTGGTACTCCATGCGTTGCCCATCTCGTATGACCGATTCCACTTGTACCATGAACATCAGCCCCAATTTCTTCACGTAAGTCGTCAATCCGTCCTTTTTCCTTAACAAGATACTCTTTACCATCTTGCGAGTTCACATATATACCTGCAGAGTCATACCCTCGATACTCCAGACGTTGTAATCCATTCAACAAAATATCAACTGCATTTTTATTACCAGTAATACCTACTATTCCACACATACCAAAACCAGCCTTCCTAACCATTTTCTAATTAATTATTAATTTTCATTAAATTGGTCTATATCAAAATGTGATAATCTTAGCTTTAATACATCTAATATAGTACCTATCAATATGGTTGTCAAACTATAATTCAAATATTGGTATATAAAAACACATGACAAAAAATAAGGATATACCAAAAAGGCATACAGCTTCGTATAGTCTTTCAGCCGTATACCTTTTCTAGAAAAGAATCTAGTTATTTATTAGCAAGTGCTTTTTGATAAGAACTAACAATCTGTGTTACTAATTCATGATCATCCAATCCCGTTGTCTGTGCCACAACATCTGCAATTGGCTTATCTACGATTAACTTTTTCAAGTCTTGACTCTCAGTATCATTAGGCTCGTCAAAAGTATAAATCATCCCAACTGTCTCTAATAATGCTTCATATGATAGTCCTCTATCTTTTGCTTCACGAATCGGTCGAATGAACCGTTCGTCATATCCTAATTTGCGAATCGGAGTTCTTCCAACTCTTGCAATATCATCAGATAAATATTTGTTCTCAAACCTACCAATTATCTTACGTTGATATGCTTCATGGTTCGCACGATCAAAGTCCCATTTTGTAATTAATAAGTCGCCTGTCTCTTTCAAGACCCGCTTTAATTGCTCAAGAACTTGTTCATCGGCGATTGCTGAACCAATATCTGTATATCCTTTATATTTGCCTGTATATGCAACTGTTGCATGCCCTGTGTTTACGGAGAATAACTTACGTTCAATATAAGGTTCCAAATCAGGAGCATACTCTACACTCGTTAATTTTATTTCAGGAGCCTTCATCTGATGTTCATCAACAACCCATTCTTTAAATGGTTCAACTGACACAAACAAAGGATCTTCATGCTTTTGTAATGGAACAATCCGATCAACTGCAGCGTTAGGAAATCCGATTATCTCGTCTGCATACTTCTGATCTTCTTTAGCTAAGTGTGTGTATACTTCTTTCTTCAGGTTCTGACTTCCACCAATCATATTCTCACAGGCAATTACATCAATCTTACTCTCGTTACCTGCAGACTTCCTAGCAACAATTCCATCTGCAATTAATGGTGCAATGAATTTTAGAATCTTGGGTCCGATTGCTGTCGTTACAATATCAGCATCCGCGATTGCCTGAACAACCTTTTCTGGATTCTTAGCATTATTAATCCCGCTGACATTAGTTACTGTAATTTCTTTTTGAGATTCATCAGCCAACTGGATTGTGTAGCTTTTCTTCTCATTTAATGCATCAATGATTGTCTCATTAACATCAACGAATTTGATTTCAAATCCATTAGCTGCTAATGTTTCTCCAATAAATCCACGTCCAATGTTACCTGCTCCAAAATGTACTGCTTTCATTATTTATCGACCTCTTTCAACAAGTTTATAATTTCTTGTTCCGATTGCGCATCCGCAAGCTTTACAACATTATTAACATCGCTACAAAAAAGTGCTATTTGTGACAATAAATTTAGATGTTCTCCATTTAGACCTGCTATCCCAAAGACTACAGTTACAACATTCTCATTCTGACTATCCTCTGAAAAGTCAACTCCCATTGGCACTTGAACAACTGAGATTCCAGTCTTCTTAATGAATTTCTTTCCATCTTCGGTTCCATGAGGAATTGCGATAAAATTCCCCATATATGTCGAAACATCATCATTTCTAGCAATCATAGATTCTACATATTCAGGCTCAACATCCCCACTATCTACAAGCAGTTTTCCTGCAAGACGAATAGCTTCTTCCTTGGTTGCCACATGCTGATCAAGCTTAATCATATCTTTCTCTAAATCCATCTTCATCATCACTTTCCTTTCATTTCAATTTGCTCCAAGAACTGAGTAGCTATCAGGTCACGAACTTGATCCTGATTGCCCTTTTCAAAAATACCCGTAGTAAAGTTGCTCATTACGATTGCCCCACTGACTGTCCCCATCAAAATATTTTGAAAATCCGTCATTGGAGTTGGCCCCAGCATCAAAAGTATTCTACTGACTTTGATTGGAGCTTGATCCATCGCCAACATATCAATCGGCTTTGTGAGGTCATAAATATTGAAGAATGGGCGTTTTACATTGGAATTTGTAGCGTGAACCAATGCAATTGTTGCTCGCGGAATTCCAACTGGTGCTAAGCGTATTCGCTTTAAAAGTTCCTCTTTTACCGCTTGTTTTTCATTTGTGATTTTTTCTGGAATTGAACCAAGTATCAAATCCAATGTACTCCCTAAATCACCTGTACTATTAACTCTAGAAACTTCGACTGAATTCGCAAACTCATTTGCTTCCTTTATCTCTTGGGCTAATCGCGTTAATTTTTCTTGACCTTTATCATATATGGCATTTGTCACTTTTTTATTTTGTGCTTCTACATACTCAAGCCGTCCACCGATTTTCCTAATTAAAGACTTAACTTGCTGAACTTCATCATCCAACAGGAGCGGGCTGACCACTAGATAATTCCAACCAAACCCTGGAAGGCTCACCGTTGACAAGATTAAATCATACTGACTGAGTTCAACATTATTAAGCTCTGAAACCTTCGCTATTTTAACTGCATGAATCTCAACTATCTCTCTTTGCAGACGGCTCTTCAAGATACTTGCTGTTCCAATTCCATTAGGACATACAATCAAAGTCTTCAGTTTTTGTATTTTAGAATCACTTGTATAGCTATTTGCGAAATATAATAGTATTAATTGTGCTTCCATTGGTGTAAAAATAAATTCAGGAAATACTTCGCGCAAAGCATCTTGTATTGCTTTGTAAAGTTCTTGATATTGTTGGCTAACATTTTCAAGTGTTTCAATTCTTGTATTAGGCAACTTGAGTGTATTATTTTTCAGCAATAAGGTAATATGCTTGCTAAGCCTGTCAAACAAATCCCGATCGCGGCCAAAGTTCCACCCAAATGCATCTGAGACCCACTTAATCAATTCTTTAACATCATATGATATCTGTAACCCATAATCATCTGACCAGCTTTCAGCTGAAAAATGATAATCAAGGCCCTTCAACTGAACTGCTAAAAAATCAATTTCTCCAGATGTTATTTTTTCCTTTATTTCACTTCCAAATTTATCTAGTATTACTAAGACTTTCTGACGATACTTGAATATACTCTTTTGTTTTGCTGCAGAATAACTTTTTATGACTGTCGTCTTCATTCGCAGTATTGAGATTGCAACCAGCAACACCCACTGAACTTCCTGAATATCCGATTTTGTGGTATATTCTACCATTGCCTTTTTGAGTGCCGCAACACATTCAAACAAAATCTGTCTCGGTAATAAATTCAGAAAAAAGCTTTTAGCTGGTTTCTCATCAGTGGAGTTCAAATAATCAAAAAACTCATATTCGTTAATTTCATTTGTAAGAACTCCACATAATATTAGCCGCTTTTGTGCTTCCTCACCTGTACTTTGAACTCCAACAGACTTCCTCACATCCACTTTTATCCCATATTCTCTCAAAGCTTTTGCAATACCCTTCAAATCTCTTTGAATAGTATTTTCACTAACTCCTAGTGTAATGGCTAAAGAAAATATCTTAATTGGTTCAGTACCAAGCAGAAGCAGACAGACAACCGCCGCCTGTCTCTGGCTGCTCGACAAAGCAACCTCTGCAACCTGATTATTTAGTTCAGTCATTAATCTTTTTCGATTTTCATCTGATCCATGTAGCCAGTAACGCCCATCGTTGCTTGCAATACTTAAGCCATGTTGTACAAGGTACAGTTTTAATTCTGAGAATTCCCGATATACTGTTCTTCTGCTAATCACCAACGAATCTTCAATCGCAGACATCGAAACACCCTCATCGTGCTTGCACAGCTTTTGCAGAATCTTTTTCTGGCGTTCTGACAACAAAATCAAGCTACATCATCCTTTTTAATTTAAATGTGCTACAACCGAATCATATTCGTCAGCTTCAAGCAAACTGGATACACTTAAAATCTGAACATTTGTATATCTCAATTTGAGATTCTTTTCTGCTTCCTTTGTCACTATAACCAAACGTTCTCTACTATCTTCAAGTTCATCTATTCCAATATTCTTGACTGGTGTCTTTCTACCAGCCTTCTTCAAACGATCTTTGAACATTGATGTTGCCATCGTAGCCGAACCTACTCGCTGATCGTGATGAATAAAGTCAACTTCTTTAATAGCTGTGAAGTTCAGATTTTGCAATCCTGTCTCGACTGTTGTGTCTTCATCAACAACAGTTGGTTTCTCTTCACTTGGAGAAATCTGGTTCAATGCCTTCAAGTTAAGAACTACTTCATCATATTTTGGACTGCTCAAGAAGTTATCAACTGAAATATGCATTGCACCTGGTGTCTTTTGTAATGCTCTTTCAGCCAATTCTGCCTGTGTAATAACAAGCAGTCCACTCTCGTCTTTCAAACGACTAATTGCGGTGTTTGTAACAGGAATATCTGTAATACCCGACTTTTTAACTTTGTCTCTCAACAAGGAAGCCCCCATTGCAGAAGAACCCATCCCCGCATCGCATGCAAAAATAATCTTTTTAACATCTTCATATGCCTTGACCTGTTCTGTAGCACTCTGACCACTAGCAGCAGTTGACGCACCACCCTTTGATTCAGACTTCATCGCATCCATCTGTCGTTGACGTGCTTCAAGGTCACTATCGTCTGTCATTGTTTTATCAGCCTTCAAGATTATTGCTGCAACCACGAATGATACAATTGCCGCAACCAAAACACCAATTAGAATCTTCAAATAATTTCCTTTGGGTGTCATCAATAAAATTGCGATGATTGAGCCAGGAGATGCAGCTGCTTTTAATCCTGTGTTCAATAATTGGAAAGTAAATGTTCCACTCACGCCACCAGCAATGGCTGCAAAAACTAATGCTGGTTTCATCAAAATATATGGGAAGTAAATCTCATGAATTCCGCCAAAGAATTGAATTATTGCTGCCCCAGGAGCAGATGCTTTCGCAGTTCCTTTACCAAAAATCATAAATGCTAACAAGATGCCAATCCCAGGACCTGGATTAGATTCGAGAAGGAACAAGACTGACTTGCCTGATTGCGAAGCCTGTTGAATACCCAAGGGTACCAAGATTCCATTCCCGATTGCATTATTCAAAAACAAGATTTTCGCAGGTTCGATGAAAATATTTGCAAGAGGTAGCATATGAATAGAAATAATCCAATCTACACCCTTACTCATGAAGTTACTCCCAGCAGTCACAAGTGGATTAACTACAAAAACACCAAAAAT
Organism: Lactobacillus sp. UCMA15818; assembly: GCF_030400225.1. GTDB lineage: Bacteria > Bacillota > Bacilli > Lactobacillales > Lactobacillaceae > Liquorilactobacillus. The sequence continues at coordinate 32,464 of NZ_VJYB01000003.1, forward strand.
TGCTAATATCATTCCTAAAATTCCACTTGAGAAGTTGTTGTAAATCATTTCAAAACCAGACTTGATCTTATCTTGGAATAATTGATCAAATTTCTTAATACTCCAGCCACCAAGTGGTCCCATAATCATTGCTCCTAAGAACATTGGTACACTTGAACCGACAATCACACCCATGACTGCAATTGCTCCCACAACTGCACCACGTTCCTCATAGACCATTCTACCACCAACGTAAGCAATTAAAAGCGGGATCATATAATTAAGCATTGGGTTAATTAACGTCGCTATTTGCTTGTTAGGAAACCACCCAGCTGCCATAAAAATTGCTGTAATTAACCCCCAAGCAATAATTGCCGCGATATTAGGCATAATCATTCCGCTAAGAGTGGTTCCTAGTCTCTGAATTTTAGCCTTAAGTGAACTCTTTGATTTCTTCATTTCCATTAAAATTCCCTCCTTTTTACATCTTTATTTTACTTTCTTGTTGCAAGCGTTTTCAAGACAAAGTAAATAACATTAAGTCACATTAACTTGTGCCAGTTTAAGTTAATGTTTTCACATGTAGGCTATTAGCTCACTCCTGCAAGTAATCTCAATTGTTTTTTAGATTATACTAAAAGAACTTCACCAGAAAATTTTCTCTAGTGAAGCTCCTTATTTTGAAGACTGGGTCAAAAATTAAATTTTGATCTAGTTTCTATATTTATCACGAATAAACATGTTTCATAAATCAAGACTAAAATTTGTTTTTTCTATATTTAAGAACCAGCTCTTTAATAAACAAAATTGAAATCGTCACTGGAAACTCAATGACAGCTATGAAGAAAAATCTTTGCATATCGTTATCCTTATCCACCAAAATTATAAACCAGAGGAATGTTGTAGCTACTAAGCCTACATAATTATAGAAAATATTCTTTAAAGTCATAAATTATGCCTCCTTCGATTAACAATTGTATAAGTAATTTATAGGGAATAAGGAATAGGGAGTAGGAAGTATGGTAGTATTTATAATCTGAGATAGTAATTTTTATTGCCGCTATTATTTCAAAGTTTTTGAGGGGTTATTGAAAATCTTAGTCCCTATAATTAAAACTTACTTCTGCAGTATAGATATCAATGGAAGGAATTTATTCATTTGTAGATGCCCCTTGATAGAAAAAAATTTTCCAATTACCATTAACTTGTTTTTCTAGAGAGATGTTCTAAAAGCAGATGTATTTGTTCTTTTATCAGTAGTTCTGAAGGAATTCATAATCAGGTTTTCCCCTATTCCTTTACTAGAAACATCAGAAATGGTGAGCCTTTTTTTTGATAATACTTGATGACTGTTTACATAGTTCATTCCATTGCCTTATTGCAAACTTCTCCTGATACCCCAATTTCTTTATAGTTTTCATCAAGTAGCTTTTTAAAATCTTCTTTTCTCGTCGTTTGTAAAATTAAGTTAGAAATAAAAAAGCCATTTGTGGTAGACTTTTGAATATCCCTAATCAAAAGAGAGGTAACCACAAATGACCTATAAACATCTTACCACACAAGAATTAACCTTCATATATAATTTTTGGAAACAAGGTATTAAAGCTTACCAAGCTGCTAAAGCTCTTAAACGTTCTAGTGAAACTGTTTATCGTGTTTACCGTTTCTTAGATACCGGACATTCAATTAGCCAATTCCAAGAAAACTACCGAATTAACAAGGCTCACTGTGGTCGAAAAGTAATTACATTACCAGAAGATGAAGTCAAATACATTAAGCAAAAAGTCTCATTAGGTTGGACCCCTGATACAATTATTGGTCGCGCAAAGATTCATATCAGTTGTAGTATGAGAACTTTATACCGCTTTTTTCAAAGGGGAGTTTTCAATAAGAAATTATTGCCAATGAAAGGTAAACGGCATCCAAATGGTTACGTTGAACGACGTGGTAAAGCTGGCAGACTTGGCAGAAGCATTTACCAACGATATCAGGATTACCCTCATTTTCAACATGAATTTGGTCACTTAGAAGCAGACACAGTCCAAGGCAAAGCTCACCAAGGTGCAGTTATGACCTTAGTTGAGCGTCTCTCCAAAGTTGAGATCATTTTGAACATTCAACAAAAATCAGCTGAATGTGTTAACGAACACCTTGATCAATGGTTGTCTCAACAGCCAAAACACCTTTTCAAATCAATTACTTTTGATAATGGTAAAGAATTTGCTGGCTGGAAAGAAATTGCGAATAAGCATGATATTAGTGCTTACTTTGCCGAAGTTGGAGCTCCTAACCAACGTGGTTTAAATGAAAACAACAACGGAATGATTAGACGAGATGGTCTCAAAAAGGACATGGATTTTCGTAGCTTACCAAATACTGTGGTTCAACAAGTCAGCAGCCGACGTAATCATATACCGAGGAAATCACTAAATTACAAAACACCAATTGAGATATTCATGAAAAATATCACAGATAAGCAACTAAGTTATTTCTAACTTAATTTGACATTTCAAGTCTATAAAAAAGCAATTGTTCTTCCAGCTCTTTTAATATATTTTCCATAGACTGCACCTCCAAAAGCTAATGTACTTTAGCGTCTAAAAATACATAAGTATAAATTTAGTTAATAATTAAACATAGTCAATTTGAAGTTCACTTTTTATGGATGGTCAGTTATTGGGTACTTACCAAAAAACAACATCAACATGTATTGCTAAAATATATGTAAACTAAAATAGCGACCTATTTCGAACTGGAACAGAACTTAATTAAGAACTTCCAAAATCTTTAGTTGTGCTTCCTTCCCATATTTTATAAATTCATGTAATACTTTTTTGGTAACACGATACTCAGGTGCACTAATACTAAAGGCACCATAACAGTTACTATTTTTTTCCAAGATAAAACCCACACAAAAAATATCTGCTTGATTTTCAACATTGTCAATTGCAAAATTTTGCTGACGTACTTGTTCAAGATCATCTTTCAAAGTTTGCACATCCGTAATTGTGTTTGGGGTTAATGATACAAGCGAAGTATTTTCCAAATACTTCGTCAATTTCTCTGGGGTATAGTGCGCCAAAAATGTTTTTCCCATTGCTGACGAATACATATGCATCGTACCACCAACTCGCGAAACAAGTTTAACACTTCTCGAACTTTCAAGCTTATCTAAAAGAACAACTTTGTTTTTTTCGACAATACCAAGATTAATTGTTTCATTCGTTTTATCCCGTAGTTGTTCAAGAAAAGGACGAGTAAGTTCTTTAATATCAAAACTTTCAGCAACCTTTTGACCATAACGCAAATAGACAGTTCCTAAACTATACTTTTGTGTCTCAGAATTACGATTAACAAAACCACAATATTCTAAAGTTCTCAGTATTTTTAAAATAGTTGGTTTTGTAATCGCAAGATTATCACTGATGTCTTTTAAAGAAACTGCTGTGTTACTGTCAACAATGTAATCAGTAATTTGTTTAGCTTTTAGAAGAACCGTACCATAAAAAATTTGATCTGCCATTAATTTCCATCCTTAATAGTTTCTTATTTAGAAATTATTGTACCTCAAAAACGATGGAATGTCACATATCAAATAAATTTAAATTATACTCACTAACATCTAGTTTATTTTCTTATCCATAAATACAGTTAATTCTTTTTTTGTTGGCAAGCCCTCATTATCACCAATATTTTGCATCTGAATAGCACCGATTGCACTACCACGCAGTAAAGAATCTTTGTCATTTAAGCCCTCAAGTTTAGCTGAAATTACACCAGCTACAAAGCCATCCCCAGCTCCGATGCGATCAATAATCTTCAAGTCTTTGATTGCAGTCACAAGTTCTTTCTGTGTGTCACATTTGTTCACTTTACGTTTGCTAAAAGAACCATCATCTACCATATTAATAATCACTTGTTTAACATTACTATTACTCAAATAGTAATCAGCAATTTCTTCGGCTGTTGACTTGCCAGTTAAAATTCGTCCTTCCTTGATATTTGGCATTACAACATCACACAACTGCGCAATTTCATTAGTACGTTTAATCATTAAGGTTTTAGAATTCCAAATTGTTGGTCGTAAATTAGGATCGAAAGTAATTTGGATATTATAATGACGTGCCATTTTAATCAATTTCAAAGTTGCCTGATAACCCTTGTCACTTAAACCGGCCAAAATTCCACCAAGATGTAAAATTTTGGTATCAGAAAAGTTAATTTCTCGAAATTTATTAAACTCTAAATTTGAAGTAGCACTATCATTACGGTAATAATCCGTCTCTGGTCGCCCATTATCAGAGGCTAACCCTTTCAGCATAAACCCAGTTTTCCAAATATCACTTTGCTGTACATTTGAAGTTTCTATCCCTTCTTCATGTAATAAGTTAATTATCTGATAACCAAATGTGTCTTTACCTACTTGCGTAATGAAATTAACCGAATGCCCTAGACGTGCTACTCCGATTGCAACGTTTAAATCTGCACCAGCAATTCTACTGACAAAGTTTTTAACATTCTCCAGTGGACCCTTATCTTGCGCTATAAAGAGGCCCATTGGTTCCCCAACTGTGATTAATTCTGTCATTCCGTATCTCACTTTCTATCAATTTTCATTTACTTTTTCCATAAATCTCTCAAGTTCAAACCTAGTTGGGTATCCCCCATTATCACTTGCTGACGAAACAGCCAATGCTCCAATCGCACAAGCACGAGCAACAGATTGTTCTATTGATAAATTTTCAATAATTCCTGATATCAACCCTGCTGCAAACCCATCTCCAGCACCTACTGTGTCAACTACACGAGGTGGCTGGAAACCAGAAATATATCCTTGATTTCCATTAATATTTTTAAAATATGCACCTTTGGATCCTAATTTAATTACTACTAACCTAGTACGGTTACTGTATTTCAAATAAAAATCTGCAATTTCTGATGGCTTTTTTAGTCCAGTTAAAAGTTTCCCTTCACTAATACCAGGCAAAACTATCTCTGCCTGTTGTGCCAATGAATTCAACGACTCAACCATCAATTCTTTAGAATCCCAAAGTGGTAGTCGAATATTAGGATCAAAAAAACTGATAATATTCTTTGCTTTCGCCAAACTCAGCAACTTTTGGATTACTTTAAAATTATTTGATGAAGTTGCAGCAAAAATTCCTGTTACATGAAGGGCCTTAACCCCAGTAAAATTAATATCTTCTAAAAAATTTTGTGAAAAATTAGCTGCAGCAGTATTATTACGATAATAATAGACTGAAGGATCCCCCTGACTAACTCTTTGTTTGAAGTAAAAACCAGATTGATGTGTTTCATCTGTATAGCAATAATGAGTTCCAATTTCTAATTCACTAATACTTTTTTTAATATAAATTCCTAACAAATCATTTCCCACAGAAGTCACATACTCAGTACCAATTCCTAATCTTTTTGCAGCAATTGCCACATTTAGCTCCGCTCCTGCAAGTAATTTTCTAAAGTGGGTGGAATCGGTTAAGCTTAAATTCAAATCCTGAGACGCAAACATAACTAATGGTTCACCAAATGTCAAAAGGTTTACTTCACTCACTTTCCAGACACCCTTTCAAAAAAGCTCTCTTTTTATCTTTATCTAACTAAATATCCACCATCAACCGCCAAAATATGTCCATTTACGTAATCCGAGGCCTTACTTGCAAGAAAAACTGCTACTCCCATCAGCTCATGAGGTTCCGCCCAGTGTCCCGCAGGAATTCGATCAATAATTTCTTGGTTTCTTACTTTGTCTGCCCGAATTGGAGCCGTATTGGCAGTCTTAATGTAACCGGGTGCAATTGCATTAACTTGAATATTATATGAACCTAGTTCACTAGCAAAGGACTTCGTTAAACCTGCTACAGCATGTTTTGAAGCTGTGTAGGAAGGAATAAATTTCCCTCCTTGGAAAGAAAGCATTGAACCAATATTAATAATCTTTCCTGATTTTTGTTTTGCCATTTCTTTGGCTGCTGCCATTGACATATAATAGACAGCGTTTAAATTAATATCAATGACTTTCTCCCAATCTTCATCCTTTGATTCAAGTAAAGGATTACGTCGAATCATTCCAGCATTGTTGATTAAAATATCAATACTTCCAAATTTTTTAATTACTTCATCAATTATTTTTTGAGGTGCGCCCTTTTGAGTCAAATCAATCTGCATAAATTCTACCCGACGACCTCTTTTTTCAATCATACTGCGAGTGACATCCCACTCTTTTTTGGCAAAAGTAGGAATAAATACATCTGCACCCGCTTCAGCTAGAGCAACTGCATAGCCTTGCCCTAATCCCGTATTACCACCCGTAATAACGGCGACTTTTCCTTTAAGACTGAAAAAATTTATTTTAAATTTATCCAATGCAGCTTCGTTAACTTTGATTTCTTCATTTGATTGTTCCATGTTATAACATCTCCTCAAATTTATCTAAGATCATTCATTGCAACTGAATCCATATCATCATAAGTCTGATTTTCACCACACATTGCCCAAATAAAAGAATAGCGAGTGGTTGCAACACCACAATGAATTGACCAACTTGGGTTAATTACTGCTTGTTCATTATTCAGTACAACATGTTTAGTCTGCTTAGGTACGCCCATAAAATGAAAAACTTTCGTATCTGGTTCTTCGAACTCAAAATACATGTATGTTTCCATTCGTCGAGCATGAGTATGTGCGGGCATAGTATTCCAAGAAGAACCTGGCTCTAAAACAGTATAGCCCATTTGCAGCTGGCAGGTGTCCATTTGTGTAGCATCAATATATTTATAAATAGTACGTTTATTTATGTGTTTTTGATCGCCCAATGGCTTTTTCAAAGCATCAGCAAATGATAACTTTTTATTTGGAAAAGTTTTATGCGCTGGAGTCGAAACTACATAAAATTTAGCTGGATTCGAAATATCCTCGGATCCAAAAAGTACCTGTTTTGTTCCCATTCCCACATAATAACCATCGTGTTTTACCATTTCAATTTTTTCATCGTCAATTGTCAAATACCCTTTACCACCAATGTTAATAATTCCCAATTCACGACGTTGCAAGAAATAGTCAACACCTAATTCCTTATCAAGTTTAATTTCCAAAACTTGATTACCTGGTGTAACACCACCAAAAATCATGCGGTCATTGTACGTATAAGTTAGTAAGACATCGCCAACACTAAATAATTTATCCATCACAAATTCCTCACGCATTTGCGTGGTTGAATAATGTTCGATATCAGCTGGATTATGTGCATAATTGGTTTTCATTTTGAACGACATTTAAAATCCTCCTTTTTATTTCCTAATAAGAAATCATATTTCTTTTTAATTATATGATAATATTAGTACATTTTTATTGATTTCGCAACTACCAATAACTTATAAGAAACTCAATTACTTATTTTTTTCAATCCCACAAATTTTTCATGATATGCACGAGCATTTTGCTCAACTTTGGCATAATCACCATTGGATGAAGGTCCTACCAAGTTTCCTCCAGTACCAACTACAAGCGCACCTGCATTAAACCATTCCTGCATATTATCGAGATTAACACCACCGGTTGGCATAATGTTTACTTGTGGTAAAGGTGCCTTTACGGCCGCGATAAAATCTTTACCTACAACACTACCGGGAAAAACTTTTATAATATCAGCTCCATACATTAATGCTGTTTGTATTTCTGTAACCGTCATACAACCAGGAATATACGGAACTTGATATAAATTACATAATTTTGCAACTTCTTTGTTAAATGTTGGAGCAACAATAAATAACGCACCTGCACTAATTGCTAATTTTGCTGTTGAAACATCTAGCACAGTCCCAGCTCCAATACAAACCTCTGGATCGCTATCATATTCCTCTTTTATTTGTGCAATAATCTTATCAGCCTCAGGAACTGTAAATGTTAACTCAATTCCCTTCACACCACCATTAACACAAGACTTTACTGATTGATAAGCTTGTTTTTTAGTCCCTCTGATAACAGCTATAATTCCTGCTTTTTCAATTTTTTCTAGAATGCTTACTTTTTTCATGAGTGCCTCCATTTTTAAAAAATGCCTTGCTGAAAATAAAATTAAGGTTACCTAATGTTTTTAACTTCAAAATAACAACTCTATTTTTAACTATATATAACTTTTTAGTTATTAAACGGGTTTAATTTGGTCAAGCGCTTTCATTAAATATTCAAAATTAGGTTTTTTTGTAAAATTAAATTGACTTGCTTCCAACCGATTGAATTTTTCGATTAAATAATACGCCGTCAGATAGCGAATTAAAGCCTTTTTACTAATTTCAAGATCTCCGTCATCCTTAAAACCAGACCCTGCAACTACTGCACAGGCAAACTCATTTGAATCAATTTTAATCTTTTTGTCTATCATCTTTTTTACCTCCAGTGTATACATAATGTGAATAGTATTTTCCTAAAGTTGATAAAATTTCTGTAATAAATTATATTTGTCAAAGATCTATATATACCAGAATAGTTTATCAACCAAGTGTGTCCTCTGGATGAGCCTTTAAATAAATAACATGAGTATTCAGAAACTCTTCTAATCCATGACGACCGTCATCTCCACCAAGACCTGAGTTTCTCCAACCCGAATGAAATCCATTCATTGCCTCAAAGTTAAAGCGATTCACATAGGTTTCACCAAATTCAAGCTCCTTTACAGCACGTAAGGTATTATTTAGATCTTTAGTAAAAATTGATGATGCCAAGCCAAACTCACTGTCATTAGCCAACTCAATTGCTTCGGATAAAGTCTTAAAAGTCAATATGGGAAGTACAGGGCCAAAAATTTCTTTTTGCATAATTTCAGAGTTTTGTTTGACATTGATAATTACTGTTGGTTCATAGTAAAAACCATTTTCGATTTTTACTCGATGTCCACCAGCTATAATTCTCCCTCCTTCTTTGACAGTTTTTTGAACCATCGCATCCACCTTATCTAAAGCTATTTGATTGATAAGTGGACCCATTTCGGCTTTTTTGTTTTTTAAGGGATTTCCTACAATTACTTTGGACATCTTTTGAGCCAATTTTTCCGTAAATTCTTTACTAATTTTTTCTTGGACATATATACGTTCAACATTGTTACAAAGCTGACCGTTGTTATCAATACGTGAATCAATAATAGCTTGAACTGCCAAATCAATATCAGCATCACTACATACAATTGCTGGAGCTTTCCCACCAAGTTCAAGAGAAACCTTGGCCATGTGTGTTGCCGCACCTTCCATTACATTTTTACCAGCTTCAACAGAACCAGTAAGACTGATAATTCCAATCTTATGATTATGGGAAATTTCATCCCCAACCTGTGTACCAGGACCTGTAATGAAATTAACAACCCCTGCAGGAATTCCTACTTTATCAACAATTTTTGCAAACTCCAAGGCCACATTTGGAGTATCAGAACTCGGTTTTAGTACAATAGTGTTACCCGTTACCAAGGCCGGTCCCATTTTACGAGCAATTAGGAAGAAAGGAAAATTCCAAGGAAGAATACCTGCGGCAACACCAATAGGTTGTTTTGCAATTAGAATATTCTCATCAATATTATCAGACTGAAGTATTTCGCCTTCATATGTTCTAGCTTGTGCTGCCATATAATCTAAGTAATCAGCAGAAAACAATACTTCTGTTTCGGCTAAAGATTTGATTTTACCTTGTTCTTCTTGCAAGATGTAGACTAAATTGTCCTTATTTTTACGAATCTCTTCAGCACATTTTTGAAGATACTTTCCTCTTGTTGGAGCTGGAAGTTTTTTCCATTTTTTTTGTGCAGTTTCCGCCATATCAATGGCGAATTGGGCTTCTTTTCGTGTTGCATTTGGAACAGTTGATATTTTTTCTCCTGTTGCAGGATTAATTACAGTCAATACCTTGCCAGATTCAGAATCTTGAAACTTTCCATTGATATACATTTTAAAATGTTTAATACTTTTATACATTTTTTCTTTTTCCTTTCTGAAAACAAATCTTTTATAAATTAGGTTAAGTATCTATCTGAAACCATATTTAAAGTTCTGTCGCAATTTTGTTAATTCTTTTTAAAGAAATTTCAAAATTTTTTTGTGGAATCTCATCCAAAATTACATAGGGACTAGACTGAAAACTGTTCATTGCATTCAACATCTTTTTCAAGGGTGCAACACCATCACCAATTGGAACACCTACTTTTTCTCCTTTACTAAAGATATAATCCTTAATGTGGAAAGCATATATCTTCTCACCAAAAGCATTAATGGCATCCACCAAAATACTGTACTCATTATCCTTTTCTTTTAGAACTAGGTTCATTGGATCTAATATAATCTTTAGATTAGGTGACTTTATTTCTTCTACCAACTTTTTGGTAACGGCCACATTATATATAGGGTGATTAACACCTGGCTCTATCCCTACCAAACAACCACATTTTTCAGCTGAAGTAACCAATAGCCTAACTTGCTCAATAGTTGCATCAATTACTTTATTTTTATAATTATTTGAAGTTAGATGAAAAGTTGGATCAACACTACCTGTTTCGGTTGCTACTAAAGCGCTACCAAAACTACTTGACATAGATAAATATTTTTGAAATATTTTTACTTCTCGCTTTCGTTTAGTTAAATTTGGATGAATTATATTCACGTAACATCCTAACAAGGCAATTTGAATATTATTTCGTTCCAAAGACCACTTAACTTTATTGGCTAATCCAAAGGAAATATTTTCACCATTGGATGTCGTTTTGGCAAGTGATACCCTGGGAGCAAATTGGATATATGAAAATCCTAAATTACTTAACTTATTGGAAAGATTATCTATATCATCAAATATTTGAACATCATGTGCCCTAATACCTAGTTCCATTTTAAAATTCCTTTCATATAGATTATTGCCTTAACAAATAATAAAAGTGATAAGTCGATATTACCTTAACTATGGAACATCATTTTTTTCTTTTATAAAACTCATTATTATTCTTGCTTATTGATTGTTTTCAATTCTGTAGTAACCCTATCCATATTTTTCTTATTTAATGAATAACCAAATATCAAAATTAAAGCACTGATAAGTAACAAAGTAGCTGGCATCAAATTAGATACCGCGTAGATACGCTGCCTAACAGTTTCACTTTGTAGTACGCCACCTGTCATTGAAGATTGATACCCAATTAAAGCTAGTAACCAACCGCTCATTCCCCCAGCAATTGCTTGACCAACCTTACGAGCAAATGAATTAATAGCGTAAATCGTACCATCTTCCCGATAACTTGAAATGTACTGATGATAATCAATAACATCACTAATAAACGCCCAAACCATCAAGTTAAAGAAAGAATATGCAATTGTTCCTACAAACATCAATGCTAAATATGTCCACGAATTTTGGATATGCATAAAATATAGCGCATAAAAATCAACAGCGGATACAATCAGTGCTAAAGAAGATGCTTCCTTTTTGCCAAAATGTTTAATTATATAAGTTGCAAATGGTGCTAAAAGTATTGGACAACCATATGTGAAAAATTCAGCAATCGACAATGCAACGTTATTTTTAAAGAAATCATTAAACAAATAACTCATCATTGTGCCCAAAGCACTTTGATTAATAACAATGAACATATCAGTAAAAATCAATGCAATTAAAGGTTTATTAACGCTTACACTTTTAGCCATGTTCTTCAATGATACTTTTTGCCTTTTTTCAACCTGCACACGCTCAGTTGTTAAATGATAAGTTATGTTATAAGCAATAAAAGCTAAGATTGCACAAACAATCGAAATATAGAAAAATCTCATTCCGCTAATTTGCTTGTGACCACTACCAATACTGGTATACATAAAAATAGGAATCAATAAACCAGTGGTGGCTCCACCGATTGCAGACCCGACACTTCTAAATGTTGACAAAGAGGCCTTATCATCCGAATCAGCACTAATTGCAGAAGCCAATGAACCATAAGGAATATTAATACAAGATAATAAGACACCATAAGCTAAATAACTAATAGTTACGTAAATAAGCTTACCTGTCATTGAAAAGTCATTGACAAATGGGAAAAATAGCACAATACAAATCAAACAAAATGGATATTTTGCTTTTCTAATCCAAGGTCTAAAGCGCCCTTGGTCTGTCAGTTTAGCTACATCTGCAATTCTGCCAATTGCAACATCAGAAATAGCATCTATAAACCGAGCAATTAAAAACAAGGTTCCAAGTGTTGCTCCTGTAATTCCTAAAACATTTGTATAATAAATCGTGATAAAACTATTGACAAGTCCTAAAATAAAACAATTACCTAAATCACCAAACATATATCCAACTTTATCTTTAGTTCCAAACGAAGCAGCCTTTATTGCTAAGGCTTTTTCATTGCTGTCATTACTTGTTACTCGATTATCCATTATATTACACCTCGATTTTAATAAAACTTCTTCAGATATTCAGTCAGAGCTAAACTAGCCATAGATTGACCATATGGCATAATTGAGATTTTAATATTTTTATAAAAATCTAGATCTGCACCCATCGGAGTTCCTGCTGAGACATGTGCTAAACCACCATTTTCGTCAATATTGTTAAGTAGTGCTTGAATACCTTTTTCAGCTACAGATAAGTAATGGGTGTCAATCATATTATTATTAAGCGCTTTCAAAATGCCATAAGTAAATCCTGCTGTAGCAGAACCTTCAAGATAGGAACTCGAATCATCAACTAAAGTATGCCACAATCCAGTTTTTGAATCCTGATATTTTTGTAAAGAATCAAGTTGATATTCTAAGCTAGTCAGTATAAATTGTTGGTAACCGTCATTTTTATCGAATCCTATCAGTGACAAGAATTCTGGGATAGCAATTGTTATCCAGCAATTACCCCGACCCCAAAAAGCTTTACCAAAATTATTTCGCTTATTAAAAGTCCAACCATGATACCACAGACCTGTCTCTCGATCCTGTAAAAACTGAATGTGCAATAAGAACTGTTTCTTAGCTTCTTCAATGTATTCTTTTTTATTAAGTACAGTTCCAAGTTTAGCGATTGTTAATACACTCATCATCAAAGTATCATCCCACATTTCATTTGGATTCAAATCTCCAAATGTTACGTGTTGAAACCCTCCTCTTTCTGTCCTTGGAAGATCGTAATAAAGCCATTTTCCCCACTGCTTTAGAAATGGTAGATAAGCCTTATTACCAGTTTCTTCATATAGGTAAGAAAGAGTCAACATCTGTACCATTGTGTTAATGTTTTTTTCAACTGGTTCTCCAGTTAAATGTTTATCATACCAGCTAACAATACTCTCTAGAACCTTTTTATCACGAGTTAGTTGAAAATATTTCATCATACCATAAAGACCGATTCCTGATGTCCACTCCCAATAATCAAAACTCTTATTATCGATAATCGAACCATCAGCAACCTTAACTGAAAACTCACCTGTTGGATCACTTAGATTCACTAAATTATGAATTAACAATTTAATTGTTGTTTGCAGCTGACCTTTTGTTAAAGACTTGTCTTTCACTGCTACTTTATTCATTGTTCTTCCCTCCTACAATTATTTAATAGATTTTATCTCACTTTCAAATGGCTATAAATATTAAGTTATATTAATTATTATAATATAGAAATAAAACTCATTCATTTCCACTTGATCATTAGATCACTAAAATTAAATATTGCTGATACAAAATGAAATAATGAATAGTAACTTATTTTATTCATAGAAATAATGCCGTTTTTGTTATTTTTCAAGTGTTACATAAAAATATTTCAAGATTGCATCACCACCACAAGTTTCCTTTTAAGAAATCTAATTTCCAAATAAAAGTATAATACATCACATATTTTTTTTCAACTCTTTTTAAACACTTTGAAAAATAGCACTGTAAAATTTTCTCCAATTTTACAGTGCTCAATTTAATATGCAAATTTTATAATCAAATTAGCCACCTTGAAAATAAAAAAATCATGTATTATTTGGGTTCCAATACTAAAACTAATGAGAAGGTCTTTTCACTATACTTTATCAAGTTTCTACCACACTTCATTGCAAAGGTCAGCACTTGGCATGTGTAAGGAATTTCAAATCAATATAATTGCTAATTGTATCTCTTAATCGATCTTCTGATTCTTATTCTTGAATATACTTTTCTATTATTTTTTAATTTAGTCCCATTGTACCTGCATAACATGTGCCCTATTATCTTTTCTAAGCTTTCTATATACAATTTCATCTTGCATGGACGTTATCATCTTTTGATAATGCATAAACTATTCTGCCCTATACACCCCATAAGTTCGATTACTAACTGCGTTGCTGATAGACAAAAATAGTTAATGGCATAAAAATCATAATAATTATTACACCACTGATAAGCACTAGAGTAGCATTATTACTCCAACTACCAGTTCTCAAAATTGTTCTGATCGCAGTAATTGTTAGACTGACGGGATTAATTCTAACTAGGGATTGCAAAAAACGTGGTAATGTATTTGTTGGAATAAAGGCATTAGATAAAAACGTCATCACTAGAATAATAATCATTGATAAACTGCCAATTAACTCCGCATTCTTGACCATTAAGCCAACTAAGGCAAAAATCCAAGAGATAGACCAGCCAATAAAAATAGCTAATAACATAACTATTACAAGTGTAGGAATGTTAACAGATGGTCGCCATCCCATCAAAAAGGACGTTGCTAATGTCATTATCCCAGAAATTAGTAGTCGAAACATGTCACCTACTAATTGTCCTGCTAGTGGTGCAATGGGTGAAATTGGTAAGGTTTTAAAGCGGTCAAAGATGCCTTCATTAATATCTTCACGCAATTGTTGTCCAGAACCTGAAGCAGCATTCAAGATACTTTGGACCAAAATTCCAGATACCAGCATCGGTAAGTAAGCATGTACACTACCCGCAATAACTCCCCCAAACAGGTACCCGAACAACAGAGTAAAAATCACTGGTTGAATAATAACGTCACTGAGGTTATCCGGATTATGCAAAGTCTTTAGTAAGTTACGGTGCGCCATGGTAAGTATATTGTTAACAACATAATTCTTTGTCAAGTTTAACTTCATAATTTTTCTCCTTAATTTTTACCAATCGTCATTTTCAAAAAAACATCATCCAACGATGGAGCTCCAATCTTCAAGTTGCTAATTAATATTCGAGCATCTTGAAGCTGATTCAATATTGGAGTAACTAACTGCATATCATTAATTACCAAGTAATACCGTCAATGTTCGATCGGTAACACTAACAGGTCGTTCTAAAATACCTTGGACAATACTGCGAGTTTGCGCAACCATTTGTAAATCTGATACCTCTAACCGAAGTTGCATCCCACCTACTTGCTGCTTTAGTTCACTCGGCGTCCCGATTGCAATCATTTTGCCATGATCAATGAGAGCAATTCTATTTGCCAAGTGATCTGCTTCCTCCAAATATTGGGTTGTTAACAAAACAGTTGAACCACTCGCCACCAGTTTTTGAATAGCATGCCACATCTGTGTTCGTGTCCTTGGATCTAACCCTGTTGTTGGTTCATCCAAAAAAAGTATATTAGGATTTCCAATCAAGCTAATGGCTAAATCTAAACGACGACGCATCCCACCAGAAAATGTAGCTAAAGCTTGATCAGCTGAATTAGTTAAGTCAAAATCCGTTAATAGTTCGCTCGCACGGCTAGATGCGGCATTACGAGTTAAACCGGTTAATTTACCAAATATCAATAAATTCTCACGTGCGCTTAAATCTTGGTCAATCGCCGTGGCCTGCCCGGTCACACTAAATTGTTGACGTGCCAGTCGACTCTGCGTCATCGTGTTAAATCCATTCAAAAAAATCTCACCTTCATCTTGATGCAATAAAGTTGTCAACATCTTTAAAAGCGTGGTTTTTCCAGCTCCGTTTGGACCCAATAAACCAAATATCTCACCTCTTTTTATAGTAAAAGAAACGTTGTTCACTGCTTTTTTTTCGCAAATCTTTTCTGAACATTCCTTACTTCAATCGCCTCATAGCTACACATGTAGCAGCACCTCCTTATAATTAATCAGGTTACCTGACTAAAAATATAGTAAGGCCACCTGATTAAAATGTCAAGGAAAATTATTATGAAATTTCGGAATGGTGTATACTGAAGTAAACGTTAAGGGTAAGATTAATTATGAAAAATAGAATCAAGGCGGAACTAGCTGCAGGAAAATTAGCAGAATATGAACAACTTAGTAAGATTTATGATGATATTGTTAAACAAGTTCGTCCTCATTTGACAGTTGAAGGTCAAGGAAAAATTTTGCTGGCACTGGCTGACGAAAACCATCTATCTCAGCACCAACTCGCAACACGTTTAGGAATGTCACCTCAGTCTACCAGCGAATTTGTCTATAAACTCGCCAAACGAAAGCTAGTAACTTTAACCAAATCACAAAAAGATCGGCGCGTAAATTTGATAAATCTAACTAATGCAGGTAGACAAGAAATCGAATCTGCTGATCAAGAAATTCCACCATTTGTTGATACCCTCTCTGAAACCGAACTGGATCAATTAATACCGTTACTTACTAAAATCACAACGGCTATGTATGCAGATATCGATGCAGCTAACCCCACCTTGGGAGTTAAGTTTCATAAGCTACTTGCCAGTCGATATTTAAAACAGTTTAAAAAATAACTTTCATATTTAAGCAACTCTCAAGAGTTAGATTTTTTTGGATATTACTTATTCAACACAAAGACTGAAATACCTGTAATGCCTCTTTCTGGGGTATTGTTAGTTTTTCTGAGAAAATAAAAAAACCATTGAAATATTTCAAACACATCATGAAGAAAGATATAATATTTTTCAGATTAAAACAAAAAGAGCCCTAATCATAAAATAATTAGAACTCCAATGTTTGAATTTACCAATAGTTCCAATGAAAAATCAAAGATTCTTACTCTCTTTGGTAGAATTCTTTAGTTTGGGGATTATGACCCCGTTTCCTTATTAACTCCAATTGAACGTATCCCATAAGTTAGAAATCTACGTGTATCTTTTTAAAATCCTCTATGCCTTTGAAGGATTCTTTTTCTTTTCAACCTGTGTCCCCATCTTCATTTGATCATTATATCCCCAGAACCATGTAACCAAGAAACTAACTACTAAGGCAGCCAAACTTGAAAGTAAGAATGCATAAAAGCTGTTCAAATCTGAAGAATTTTTCGGATCAAAGAATGAAGAAAAACCAATTAATGAGCCAGTAAAACCAAACATATTTCCATGCATCAATCCTGTAACCAATCCACTTGCAGCGGAACCAATCAGACCTGAAATAAATACCTTGCGATAGCGTAAATTAACACCATATATGGCTGGTTCTGTAACACCACAGAAGGCGGAAATCGCGGCCGCAAAGCCTAGGCCCTTGATATCATCTTTCTTAGACTTAATTGCCACAGCCAACACTGCCGCACCTTGAGAAACCATCGTTCCTGAAATAATTGCATTTAACGCACTTTCGCCACTGCCAGAAATCTGTTGCGCAACCAATGGTACAACACCCCAGTGCAAACCAAAGATTACCAAGATTTGATAGAATCCACCAATAACTGCTCCACCAAACCAACCTGAAATGTGAACTAACCAATTAATAAAATCAGCAATCCCGTTCGCGGCTCCTTGAATTACGGGACCTGTAATAACCAAGGTGATTGTACTAACAACTAAAATTGTAATTAAGGGTGTAAAAATCATTTGTAAATAACTTGGAAGACTTTTCTTGAGCCAATTACCAATTTCTTTTGCAAACCAAGCTGCTAAAATCATTGGGAAAATCGAATAAGTATAGTTCAGAAACTGGAAGTTAAATCCACCTACCGAAAACATCGTCTTGAACTTACTTCCCCACTCAATAATCTGCGGATATGTTAATACTCCACCGATTACAGCTGTAATAATTGGATCTCCCTTCATATACCTCGCAGCTGCAAAGCCTACGAAAACAGGAAGAAAGAAGAATGCTGAATCTGCCATTGCACTAATCGTAAGATATAATGTACTTTTTGTACTTAATAACTGACCCAATTGGGGTAATGTCAATAATGCCAAAATTCCCTTAATAATGCCAGAAGCAGCAATGACTCCAATTACTGGTGTCATCGATCCTGTAATAACTCCAATCAATTTATTTATGTTGCGTGTTATCGGATTACCATCCGTACTCGGTTTTTTTGCATCATTAGCGGCACTGGTATCTGTGTCAGAATCAAGTTTCTTCGCAAATTCTGGTCCTAATTCTTCTACCACCGCATCATAAACATTTGTTACCTCGTTTCCAATCACAACTTGATACTGCCCAGATGCCTTTATCACATCGATTACACCTTCAGTATTCTTTAGTGCTTCATCTTTCGCGATACTTTCGTCCTTCAGATAAAATCGTAATCTTGTGATGCAATGAATCAAGTTATCTACATTTCCTTCTCCACCAACATCAGAAACAATTGTCCTAGCTAATCTTGAATAATCTTTGTTTGCCATCTTGCTTCCTCCTAGTTTTTTAACTTCAAAGTCCCAACTATCTCACCAACTGCATACTTTTTCTCCTCAACATCAAGGCTTTCAAGCTTATCATTGGAATTCGTGATAACTACCATAACAGTTGCCAATAACCCATTTCCCTGGATTTTTTGTCTATCCATTAACACTAATCTCTGTCCAACTTTGACTTTATCACCAACTTTAACTGGAACAACAAATGGTGAGCCTCCAAGTTCAACCGTATCAATTCCTAAGTGCAAAAGCACCTCTAATCCATCTGAAGTTGTCATACCTATAGCATGCTTTGTTTCCGCAACCACAGATATTTTGCCATCAAATGGAGAAATGATTTCATTGGCATTAGGTTCAATAGCAAATCCCTGCCCCATCGCTCCTGTAGAAAAAACCGCATCCTTCGTTTTAGAAAGCGCAATCAATTCACCTGAAACCGGAGCATGAATCTCTACCACATCTACTTTCTTTTTGAAACCGAACATTAATATCCCCTCCAAATTTTTAAACGCTTACATACATTTTCTCTTATCTTATAGCTTGTATATACATCTGTCAAATAATTAAATATCATTCCCTTGTTAAATAGAATTATTAAATTTGTTGATTGCATAGACAAGAATGTTATAATAAAAAGAAAACGATTACTTAAGGAGGAGTATCTTTGCAAAAAAATACAAATAAACAGAATATCATCGCTAAAGATATTGCAGAAAAAATCCACCATGGACTCTATTCTCCAAAAAAATTTTTACCAAGTGAACATCAATTATGTGACCTATATGGTACTTCGCGGGAAACAATCAGGAAATCCTTAGATCAATTAACTGAACTTGGTTTAATTCAGAAAATAAAGGGACGTGGGTCACTTGTTTTAGATATTCAAAAATTCACATTCCCAATTTCAGGAATCACCAGTTTTAAGGAGTTAAACAACTCTCTTAGCATGCATGCAAGTACCAAAGTTTTGAAGTTAGAAAAAAGAAAAATTCCAACATCTTTAATAAAAGAAATTACGCCTCCAACGCGAGATGCTTTCTATATTGAACGGCTCCGTTTGATTGGAAATGAACCTGCTGTTTTAGACATTGATTATTTGTTAAGCCCCCCGGTTACTGAATTACCCGTGTCAGTAGCTGAAGATTCGATTTATGCTTATCTTGAAAATGAACTTAGTTTAGAGATTTCATATGCCACAAAAGAGATTACTGTTGAGGCAGTTTCTAAAGCCATCAGTTCTAATTTAAAACTAAACTCTGATAATATCGCAGTGTTGGTCAAGAGCTTCACTTACCTTGCAAATACCAACCTACTGCAAATTACAGAATCATATCATAATCCGGAAAAATTCAAGTTTATTGATTTTGCAAGACGGCGAAAAGTCATGATTCATGATGAGTTAAAGGAGCATCGCTATGAGTAAAAAAAGAGATCTCAGTGAATTAGGGAAAAAAGTAATTTATCAGATTTATCCCAAGTCATTTTATGACAGCAACGACGACGGAATTGGTGATATTCGTGGAATAATTGCGAAAATAGACTATTTGATCAGTTTGAATATCGACATGATCTGGTTTAATCCTTTTTTCATTTCACCGCAAAATGACAACGGCTATGATATTGCAGATTATTACAACATTGATTCCGTCTTTGGCACAATGGACGACTTTGAAGAATTAGTTGCAAAACTTCGGGCAAATCATATTGGTGTAATGCTTGATATGGTTTTTAACCATTGTTCAACATCACACCAATGGTTTCAAAAGGCCTTAGCAGGAAATCAAAAATATCAGAATTATTTTTATATTCGTTCAACAAGAAAAGATGGTTCCCTCCCCACAAACTGGCAGTCAAAATTTGGTGGCCCAGCTTGGTCAAAGTTTGGTAATACTGACAAATTTTATTTACATCTATATGATCCAACCCAGGCTGACCTTGACTGGCACAATCCAGATGTTCGCTATGAAGCTGCAAATATTATCAATTTTTGGCAAAAAAAAGGAGTCACTGGTTTTCGTTTTGACGTCTTCAACGTTACTGGCAAATCCGAAACTCTTGTTAATTCAAATGGCGATGAAACTGCTGAAAAAAAGCTCTATACAGACACACCCATTGTTCATAAATATCTACACGAACTGAATCGAGCAAGTTTCGGACAAGATTCTCAAATTATAACAGTTGGTGAGATGTCCTCTACCACAATTGCAAATTCAATTGATTATACGAATCCTAAGAATCAGGAACTTTCCATGGTTTTCACTTTCCACCATCTTAAGGTTGACTACAAAAATGGTGACAAATGGCAAACTATTCCTTTTGATTTTATGAAACTCAAGGAATTACTGTTTTCATGGCAGGAATCTCTTGATAAAGGACATGGATGGAATGCATTATTTTGGAATAACCATGATCAACCGCGAGCACTTAGCCGCTTTTGCAATACACAAACATATCGTATTCAAAGCGCACAAATGTTAGCTACGGCCATTCAGCTACTTCGAGGAACTCCTTTCATCTATCAAGGTGAAGAAATCGGTATGCTTAATCCAGACTATACTTCCATTGAAGAATATGTTGATGTTGAAACCAAGAATGCCTACCATATACTGCAAAAAAGCGGTTTTTCAGAAAATGATGCATTTCTAGCTGTTAAGCAGAAGTCTCGTGACAATAGTCGAACTCCAATGCAGTGGACTGCTGCCAAATATGCTGGCTTTTCACATAACAAGCCATGGCTGGCTTCTACTAATCAAGACACTATAAATGTCGCGGCTGAACTAGATCATGGTAAGATATTCAAATTCTATCAAAAGCTGATTGCACTCCGAAAAAGTGAGCCACTTATCAGTGATGGTCACATTATGCCCTTGTTGCGCGATGACCAAAGAGTTTTTGCCTATAGCAGATATTTGGCTGATTCTGCATTAGTTGTTCTTACCAACTTTTATGATAAAACCACAACGATTGAACTACCATCAAAATATAAAAGACGTCACGGATCAGTTATTCTTTCAAATTACAATCGAACTCTAGGAGAACTGCCTAGAGTACTCACGCTAAAGCCATATGAATCACTAGTTTTTAAATTTAGTTGATCATTCTTAACCATTCCCTAAATTGTTTATCTACTTAAAATGAAGTATCATAGTGAGGTATGAAAACTTTTTAGTTGTGAAGGAGAAGTTGTATGTTTGACATTATAAAAGCGATTATTCTTGGAATAGTTGAAGGTATTACGGAATTCTTGCCGATTAGCTCTACAGGACATTTGGTATTGGTCGATGAATTCATTAAAATGGAACAGTCAAGGGCTTTCGTTGACATGTTCAACGTTGTAATTCAGTTGGGAGCCATAATGGCTGTTGTTGTTATTTACTTCAACAAGTTAAATCCGTGGGCATCACAAAAAAACTCACTTGAAAAAAAGCAAACTTGGACTTTATGGAAGAAAGTCATTGTTGCAGTTATTCCTTCGATGATTGTTGGTTTGCCGTTGAATGATTGGATGGATTCGCATCTGATGAACTGGCTAGTTGTCTCGGTTGCACTGATCTTTTATGGTATTCTTTTCATTGTCATTGAAAATCACAATGCACACGTTCAACCAAAAGTTGCAGATCTAAATACGCTATCATATAAGACGGCGATTATCATTGGTTTGTTCCAGGTTCTTTCATTGATTCCTGGAACTTCTCGTTCAGGCTCTACTATCTTGGGCGGAATCATGGTCGGAACATCTCGTTACGTAGCTGCAGAATTCTCATTCTTCTTGGCTATTCCAACAATGTTTGGCGCTTCATTGCTTAAGCTTTATAAGTATTTTAGTCATGGGGGAAGTTTAGCTGGTCTCCAAGGTATTATCCTTGCAGTTGGGGTTATTGTTTCATTCGTTGTAGCATACGTTTCTATTAGATTCCTGCTTAATTACATCAAGACTAAAGACTTCAAGATTTTCGGTTGGTATCGAATTGTCTTAGGTATCGTTGTGATTGGATACTTCCTTATCTTCCATTAATTAATACAAGAAGACTATATTATAAACTTTAGAGACTGAATCAACGCTAACTTTTGATTCAGTCTCTTTATTTTTTCTCGAAAAATATGGTTCGTGAGTCAAAACTTCCTATCTGTTTACTAAATTTATAAACAGTTTCTAATCATTTTTCAGCTTAAATGAAATTAAATCATTTTTAAATGAACATGATGAATTTTACTATAATCAAAAAAAATTATAAACTAGATAAGGTATACCAAGGAGGTATTTCATAATCGTTAAGAAAACAGAAATAAATAAAGACGGAACACACCGGTCACTAAGTAATCGTCATGTACAAATGATCGCTATTGGAGGAACTATTGGCACTGGCCTATTTTTAGGAGCTGGAACTACTATTTATAAAACAGGACCTTCAGTTTTATGGGTTTATTTATTTTTAGGTGTTTTCTTCTTTTTCATGATGCGTGCCATTGGTGAAATGCTTTATTCTGATCCCACACAACATACTTTTGTTGCATTTATATCGCGTTACTTAGGAGATACACTTGGGAGTCTCGCGGGCTGGACATATTGGCTAGGTCTCATTTTTCTTTCAACAGCTGAATTGACTGCTGTTGGAACATATGTAAAATACTGGTTTCCCAATTCTTCTGCATGGCTTGTTGAATTAATTTTCTTATTCGTTTTAGTTATAATTAATTTAGTTGCAGTCCGCTTTTTTGGAGAAGCAGAGTTTTGGTTTGCTATGATTAAGATCATTGCAATTGTCGCACTCATTATCACCGGTATTTTCATGATTTTTACAAACGCTAAAACTCCTTTAGGACATGCTAGTCTTAACAATATATTCAGGAACTATCAATTATTCCCCAAAGGAGCTTTTAACTTTATTACTGCTTTCCCGATGGTTTTCTTTGCTTTTCAAGGAATAGAGTTCATCAGTATTACAATCGGTGAAGTTAAATCACCACATTCTATTATCCGCAAAGCAGTTAACGAAACTCTTGTTCGAATCCTAATTTTTTACATTGGTGCGCTTGTAGTAATTATGGGCATTATCCCATGGCATGCATTAACTGCAGAAAAAAGCCCTTTTGTGCAAGTTTATCAGTTGGCAGGAATTCCGGCAGCAGCAGTTATTATTAATTTTGTTGTTTTAACAGCTGCTGCCTCTGCTTTGAATAGCTCCATTTTTTCTGCTGGGCGCCACTTTTATCAATTGGCGCTTGAATCATCTCATCAAAGTTGGTTAAATCAAAAATTTGCACATATTTCTAAAAATGGGGTTCCAGCAAGAGCAATTATTGCTTCAGCTATCTTGGTACTGATTGCACCCTTGATGAGTATTTTAAAGGGGATTAGTGAAGTTTTTACAATTGTTACTGGTGCCTCTAGTGATCTTTACATTATAGTTTACATTTTAGCTCTACTAGCACATCGGAAATATCGTACCTCTAATGATTTTTTAGCAAATGGTTTTCTTATGCCAGCCTATAGAATTACAAGTATGGCTACTATTATTTTTTTTGCTTTGGTCTTTCTTAGCTTGTTCCTAATTCCTGCAGATATTCCCGGAGCAATTGGAGCCATTATCTGGATAGTCGTTTTGTATAGTCTCATCTCAATAAATAAGCGTAAACAAATATAACCTAGACTACCTCTTCAAAAGGTTGTATTATCCTTCAAAATTTAAGTATTATTATTAAGGTTAATATGTATAAAAAGACCTCAGCTTTTTTAATCTGAGATCTTTTTTGTATAAGCATTTCCCACAAGTCACCCATAATTAACGATAAATTGCTCAATGACCTTTATGTTTTTGCTTTTTCTTTGCTTGTCGCATTTCAAAAGCAAGTACTTCTTTTGCTTCCCTACCGGCCTGCTTTATTTGCTTTTTCTTAGTCTTTCGAATCTCTATTTGTTTCTGTAATGCAAGTTGTGCTTTCGTACTTACACCTTTCTCAACACTCTTCCTAGCCAGACGTTGAAGTCGCTTGGGATTAATTCTCTTTTCTAGAACAAGAGCATTTGAATCACTTTGCCGAAAGAAAACCACTCTTGACCAATGATTAGTAACTAGAGTATAGATGCAGTTCAATTTAGGTTCTGAAGTTCCTAAGGTCACTTGTCCAACTTCATAAACTGAAGCATAACGCCTCTCAAAAATAGCCTTATAAAACGGTGGGTCAAATATAATGGTTAATGAACTCTTAATAGTTAACATTAAGCATCCTCCTTAAATAAATTAAGAAAGATGGACAACCAAGGAGGCAGGTTACTGATAGCTAAATCACTATGTTCGGACTACCAACCGAACCGTGTTTTTACTTTCCATTCTTATTCTAACACGAAATTATTCGTAATTCTGATACTATTTATTCGCCCATCAGTTAATTTTCAAAACAACAATCTAGCTTATTTTCAGTACACTACAAAAAGGGATCAAATTAAAATTCTTTTAATCTGCCCCTCTAACTATTACGAATAAATATATTTTATACATCAAAATTTTTTCAATTTACGATACGCACTCATTTACAATAACCTTTGTTTCACATGAAACCAATAAAATCTTTTTTTACACCTTAACCTGACA
Organism: Lactobacillus sp. UCMA15818; assembly: GCF_030400225.1. Lineage (GTDB taxonomy): Bacteria > Bacillota > Bacilli > Lactobacillales > Lactobacillaceae > Liquorilactobacillus. The sequence goes on from NZ_VJYB01000003.1 coordinate 57,594, forward strand.
AGACTGATCAATCATATCCGCAGCCATTCGGCCCTCATAGATACCCCAAATTACAAGGCTAGCACCACGACGGGCATCTCCAGCCACATAGACTCTTTCTTGATCTGTTGTAAAGTCTTTATTTATTTCGGTAATATCAAAAGCATCAATTACCGATTGTTCAGCACCAGTAAAACCAAGAGCAATCACTACAAAGTCTGCTTCTAGTTCCTTTTCAGTTCCCGGAACTGGTTTGTACAACCGCGCTTTGCTTATAACAGTCTTTCTAAGCTTCCCACTTCTACCTTTAAAACCAATTGCAGTTGTTTCATAGATAGTCAGGTCTTCCTTGATTACACTATCCGCTTCCTTTTGACCGTAACCCTTCTTTGAAACAATCGGCCATTCTGGCCAAGGATTGCTTGTTCGTCTTTTCAGAGGTGGCTGTCGACTGATCTCAAGCTGTTTAATATCTGTTGCCCCTTGTCTCACTGCTGTAGCAATACAATCAGTCGCAGTATCACCACCACCGACAATCAGAACCTTCTTACCCGCTAATTTCTGGCTTGCAGCTACACCATCTTGTAAAACTTCTTTGGTAGCCAAGGTAAGATAATCAAGTGCCTGCATAATCCCCTTTAACTCGCGGCCTTCACCATTAATGTCTCGAGCTTGGCGTGCACCGACGGTTAATAATACTCTAGCATAACTCTCCTTGAGTTCATCGGCAGTAATGTCAACTCCGACATTGGTGTTCACAACAAACTTTATTCCAACATCTTCCATCACCTTAATTCGGCGCGCAACAATATCTTTAGGCAACTTCATATTGGGAATTCCGTACATTGCTAATCCACCTGGACAATCGTCTCTTTCAAATACAGTTACATCATAACCATACTTGTTTAGCTGCCAAGCGGCTGACAAACCAGCCGGTCCACTGCCGACAATCGCAATCTTGATGCCATTTCTGTGGAGTGGCATCCCGCTTTCTCTGACCCAATCAAATTTAAAGCCTTGCTCAATAATAAATTTTTCGTTATCTTTAATTGTAATTCCTTTACCATGAAGTGCTTCATTACAAGCAGCTTCACAAGGTGCTGGACACACCCTCCCAGTAAACTCAGGAAGTGGGTTAGTTTTGGTTAGTCGTTCAAAGGCCCGCTTATCCTCACTCCGGTATACCAAATCATTCCATTCTGGAATCAGATTATCATTAGGGCATCCACTAACAGCCTTACCACCAGCATAGAAGAAACCTGCATGACAATGCGGAACTCCGCAGTTCATACAGCGAGCAGCTTGCTTGCGTCGTTCTTCATCACTAAGTGAGTTCTGCATTTCTGCAAAGTCTTTAATTCGATCTTCCACAGAACGTGTGGGGTTATCTACACGCGGGTATTTCAAAAAACCAAACGGATCTGCCATTTTCGTTCCTCCTTACTTCATGATAGTTGGCTGAACACCCACAATTTCGTCAAATGCTTTTTGCTTCAGCTCTTCGTCAGTAACATTTTTGCTTGCATATTTAGCCATAATCTCATTGATATGTCTGAATTCTTTAGGATATACCTTTACAAAATGACCTGCTTCTACTTCCCAATTATCCAATATAAACTTGGCTTTTTGCGAATCAGTGTATCTAAAATGTTTACGCAGTAAGTCTTTGACAATCTTTTTGTCCTGCTCATTATCAATCTCAAACAACTCAATCATTTCCAAATTACATTGTTGTGGGAAACTTCCCGCTGGATCGTATACATATGCAATCCCACCAGACATTCCAGCTCCAAAGTTCCTTCCGGTTGAGCCTAAAATCATCGCAATTCCATTAGTCATGTACTCACAACCATGATCGCCAATTCCCTCGGCAACCACATGTGCACCCGAGTTCCTAACACAGAAACGTTCACCTGCTCGTCCGTTAAAAAATGCTTCACCGCCAGTGGCACCAAAACAAGCAACATTGCCGACAATTGGGGCATTGCTATAAAGCTGTTGGGCAACTTTGGGTGCGCGAACAACCAATCGACCACCGCTTAAACCTTTGCCAACATAGTCGTTTGCTTCCCCTGTTAGATCTAGTTCTAACCCACGAGTAATGAATGCGCCAAAACTTTGACCAGCCACTCCAGTATATTCAAATTTAAGCTGTCCGGCAGGTAGACCTTCATTGCCAAAGCGCTGTGCAATCCATCCACCCATTCTTGCTCCAACAGTCCGCATTCGATTATTAATTGGCTGCTTAATAACAACAGGCTGTTCACTTGCCAGTGCCATTTCGGCAAAAGCATTCAGTTCTGGCCATTGATACTTAGGGACAAATGGGTCAACTGATTTGCGTTCAATTCCAACAGATGTACTTAAGATTCTGGAGAAATCAAGTGACTTAGCTTTCCCTTTAGCAATAAAGCGTGGAGTAATATTTTCAGTATGTCCTACCAATTCATCAATCGTCCGATATCCCAAAGAAGCCATTTCCTCACGTAAATCTTGGGCGATGAATCGCATGCAGTTCTTGACATGCTCCGGTTTACCAATAAATAACTTACGTAATCCTGGATTCTGCGTTGCTATTCCTGTTGGACATGTATTAACACTGCATACGCGCATCATAATACATCCTATGGATACTAAAACTAATGAGGCAAAGCTGAACTCTTCCGCACCAAGCATAATTGCAATTGCAACATCCCGGCCCGTCATTAACTTGCCATCTGTTTCAATTGTTGTTCGCTGCCTCAAATTATTTAAAGCAAGTGTCTGATGAGCTTCTGCCAATCCCATTTCCCATGGAAGTCCCGCATCCCTAACAGAATTACGCGGAGCAGCACCTGTTCCTCCATCATATCCACTAATGGTTACCTTATCCGCTCCGGACTTGACAACTCCTGTAGCAATTGTTCCTACACCTGTACTTGATACGAGTTTGACAGTTACCTTTGCAAAAGGATTAATCTGCTTCAAATCATGAATCAACTGTTTCAAGTCCTCAATTGAATAAATATCATGATGAGGTGGTGGTGAAATCAGGCGCACTCCAGGAACAGAACCACGAATTTCTGCAACCCATGGAAAATTCTTAGTTCCAGGAAGTTGTCCACCTTCTCCAGGTTTTGCCCCTTGAGCAACTTTAATTTGCAGTTCTTCAGCACTCATCAAGTATTCAGCATTCACGCCAAACCTTGCTGATGCAACTTGTTTGATCTTACTATTGAGATTTCTTCCATCTGGCTGCAGCTTAAATCTTGCACGGTTTTCCCCGCCCTCACCACTATTACTCTTAGCATTTAATTCATTCATCGCCTGTGCGATACATTCATGTGCTTCTTTAGAGAGAGAACCAAAACTCATTGCCCCCGCCTTGAATCTTTTCACAATTTGGCTGACTGGCTCGACTTCAGACAATGGCACCGCATCGTGCGTTCCTCCTTTAATCTCCCATAGTGAACGAAGAGTAGTTGGTGAATCTTGCTCTTCTTTCCTCACATCTTCAACATATTCCCTATAAATCGCATAGTCGCCTGTGCGGACAGCTTGTTGAAACTTGTACATCGTCAAGGGATTATACAGGTGATGTTCTCCATCACGCCGATACTTGAAACTCCCGCCTGATGGCAAGTCTTCAATCGCTCTTGTATTAAATGCTTTACGATACCTAACTAGATATTCCTCTTCAATTTGGTTTAAAGATAACCCACCAATCCGACTTTCAGTCCCAGTAAAATACTTATTAACTACCTTCTCAGAAAGGCCAACCGCTTCAAATAATTGTGCACCCTGATAACCGATAATGGTAGAAATTCCCATTCTACTCATAACCTTAACGATTCCCTTTTCAGCCGCTTTTCGATAACTTTCAAGCTTATCTCCTAGGTTATAAGAAAGCAATGTTGCATAGGCACCATACGGATGAATTGCTGATGCACCATATCCAAGTAACGTTGCAAAATGATGAATCTCACAAGCCTCACCCGTGTCAACAATAATTGACGCCAATTCTCTTTTTCCTTTACGTACCAGATAATTATTCAAGCCTGAGACAGCTAACAATACGGGAATAATCAATTGTTCTCTTGTTGCTCCGCGGTCACTCAAGATTAGCAGATTCGCACCTTGCTCAATTTGTGACTCAGCTTCCTTGAACATATCATCTAGTGCCTGTTCTAAACGGTTCGGTCGCCCTGCAATGTCATAACAAATTGTTACAACAGCAGCCTTGAACCCATTTTTCCCATTCAAATGTCTTAACTTCTCATATGCTTTCGCATTTAGAATTGGTGAATCAAGTTTGATTTTTTTTGCATTTAGAGGAACATCCTTTGTTATATCTCCGTCTGCACCAAGAAACATCTCAGTCCCAATAACTAATTTCTCTCTAATTGCATCAATTGGCGGATTAGTGACCTGTGCAAATTGCTGCTTAAAGTAGGTAAATAGTGACTGCGGTTTCTTACTTAACACAGCCAATGGAGAATCATATCCCATTGAAATAATTGGTTCCTCACCCTTTTGAGCCATTGGAATCAATGCATCACGAATAACATCTTCCGTATAGCCATGACGTCTCCATAATGTCCGCAGTGCGCTTTCTGAGATGTTTTCATCAACGTCTGCTTCTGATAGATCATCAAGCGTTAATTGTTCATCTTTAAGCCACTTGGCATAGGGTTGACTACTTGAGTATTTTTCTTTAATCTCTGCTGTTCTGTAGAACTTGCCTTGACTAGTGTCTACAAGAATCATGTCAGCAGGTCCTAAGATTCCTTTTTCAATAATATCCTCTGGTGCAACATCATAAACACCTGACTCAGAAGCAACCACCAAGAAGTTGCCTTTTACAAGATTATATCTCGATGGTCGTAATCCATTTCGATCCAGTGCCGCACCAACTTGAACCCCATCTGTGAAACACAATGCTGCTGGGCCATCCCATGGGGCAACAAACCCTGCATTATATTCATCAAATGCTGCTTGCTTTGCAGACACGTGGGCATCCTTGCCCCAAGCCTCTGGAACCATCATCAACAGAATTTGTGGAATATCCCTACCATTTCGGTACAGATACTCCATACAATTTTCTAACTTAGCCGAATCAGAATCTTCATCGTTATATATTTCTATATTATGACTCACCATCCAATTTTCAGTTCTCTTCAAGGTGTTGATCTCACCATTATGAGCAATAAATCTAAATGGCTGTGCACGTTCCCAGCTCGGAAAAGTATTGGTAGAGAAACGCGAATGAATCAATGCAATTGCAGATTCCATCGATTCAGCGTGTAAGTCTGGAAAGAATTCTCCTACTTGGTAAGCATGCAGCATTCCTTTGTAACAGATGGTCTTACTTGATAAACTTACAATTGCAAATTCTTCAGCAGAGAAGGTCTTTTCCAAGTGCCTACGTAATCGAAAAAGGGAGTCTTCGTATTCTCTCCCTGGAGCTATATCAAATGGTTTCCCAATGATTACCTGCACAAAACCTGGCATCGTTTTTTGTGCTGTTGGTCCGCAGCTCTCATATACGTATGGAACATCTCTTGCTCCAATAACACGAAATCCTGCATCGCTAACTTCATCTTCAATAGACGAGAGCATTGCTTCTTTTTCAGCCTGTTTTTGTGGTAAAAAGAACATCCCAACAGCGTATTCACCAAAAACTGGCAAATTTATCTTCTGCTTATTAGCGTATGTTCTAAAAAAATTATCAGGCATCGCAAATAATATCCCTGCTCCATCCCCCGTATCAGGCTCTGAGCCTGTCCCACCACGATGATTCATTCTCTTCAACATAATCAGCGCTCGTTCGATTAATTCATGACTTGCTTTCCCATCAATTTGGGTAATAAATCCCATCCCACAAGCATCGTGCTCAAAGGATGGGCTATACATCGTATTATTGGAATTCTCCATCTTTACTCCCACCTTGCTAACAATCTGACTTCAATAAAATAAAATATCGATTAAACACTCTAATGTTCTTTTAATTCTAGTTATAAAATAATAAAAACACAAGACTAATCCCTCTATTGTTTGGAATCAAAAGAAATCTAACATCAAATGTTAATTATTATTAGCTGAAATTATTATTTCTATTTTTTCAAGCTCATTGTTATTCCATAAAATACGAACAATTATCTATAAATTTACATTTTATTCATTAATTTGCTTCTAATTTTATCGTGGATATTACTATAATTAGTTTTTATACTTAATTTAGATTAGATTTGACTACATATAGGAAGAGGCCAGATCAAAATTCAACTTTTGACCCAGCCTCCTAATACATATTCCATAAATCAATGATTTTCGTCTATTTTCAAATTAGCACTTAATTTCTACCGCTGCATTCCATATTATCCTATTTAATTTAAACCACAATTTCTGTTTACTTTCCTTTGATATAATTCTGACCATCCGCAGCTGGTGCAACTGCTTTGCCTAAGAAAATTACCAAAACAATAATTGTTATCGCATAAGGTGCAATTTGGAACCAAACTGAATTAACATGCGATAACACAGGAATGTAGGCACCTATAATTGGTAAGCTCTGAGCTAACCCAAAGAATAGTGCTGCACCTGTCGCACCTAGGGGATTCCATTTCCCAAAAATCATGGCTGCTAACGACATAAATCCCTGCCCTGAAATAGTACTTGCTGAGAAGTTCAATGTAATCGACTGTGCCATTACAGCACCGCCAATACCGCCAAAGAAGCCCGAAATCAAAACACCCATGTATTTATACTTAACTACATTAATTCCTAACGTATCGGCAGCCATTGGATTCTCACCAACAGATCTCATTCTTAACCCTAAACTTGTTCGGAAGAAGAAATACCAGCACAAAACACCAACAATAATTGCAATAAAAGCGATAAGTGATGTATTCGTGAATAAAACCTTCCCCACAAACGGTATCTTGGATAAGATTGGAAAGGTAAAGCTGCCCATACTCTGATTGATAACAGGTGTTTGTCCCTTGCCCTCATATAGAACTCTTGTAAGAAATACTGCCAGTGCTGGTGCCATAAGATTCAAAACCGTCCCACTAATAATGTGGTCGGCTCTAAAGGTAACAGTCGCAATAGCATGTAGCAATGAAAACACCAATCCGAATAAGGCACCAATAAACAACGATATCCACGGAGTAAGGCTTCCAAAAGTACTTGCAAAAGTTAAATTAAATACCGTGCTTCCAAACGCTCCAATAATCATCATGCCTTCAAGACCAACGTTAACGACACCACTTCTTTCAGAGAAGGTTCCACCTAGGGCAGTGAAGATCAGAGGTGCTGCATATACAAAGGTCGTCGAAAAGACTGTCATTAAAATAGTTGTCAAACTCATTTTTCAGCACCACCTTTCTCTTCCCTATTCTTACGCTTGAACCATCCCTTTTTAGCTATAAGCTCAAATGCATACTTGATACCGACAAAGAAAATGATTGAAGCAATAACTATATCAACAATTTCACTTGGGGTATTAGAGTATACCGAAATACTTAGACCACCAATTTGTAAAGCTGAAAAAAGCAGTGCGGCAAAGACAATTCCAATTGGATTTTCGGCTGCTAACAATGCTACAGCCATACCATTATAACCAACATTAGGCAAGTTATTAGAGACTGAAATATTTTGAAAATTCCCCAACCCATCAATAGCACCACCAAGTCCTGCTAATAAACCAGAAATTAGCATAGCAGTAATGATTGTTTTCTTTACATTGACACCTGCATATTGCGAAGCCGATTCATTTAACCCAACGGCTTGAATCTCAAACCCCGATTTAGTTTTATTGAAGTAAAACCAAACCAAACCCACAACTGCCAAAGCAATAAAGAAACCCCAATTAAAGGTTGAATTATCGGTAATACGTTGTAAAAATGGTGTATTCAAATTTGCTTTAGCAGCAATGTTTGGTGAAGAATCACTGCCTTTGCCAGCCAGCCAACTCTTCACCGCAAAATTAACAATGTACAAAACAATATAATTCAGCATAATTGTGGTAATAACTTCACTAGTTCCAAAGTATGCACGTAAGATCCCAGCAACCATAGACCATAAGCCACCCGCTAAGGCACCACACAAAAGTGCTCCAATTATCAAAATGATTGCAGGCAAATATGAAAACTTCAGTGTAAAAACAATTGCACCAAACCAGCCAATCAGATACTGTCCTGGGCCTCCAATATTGAAAAAACCAGCCTTACTTGCTACTGCAAAACCCAAAGCAGTTAAAATTAAAGAAATCATGTTTCGCAGCGTTTCACCAATTGAATAAACACCACCGAATGACCCAACCAATAGATTTTGGTAATTCTGAAGCGGATCATATCCAAATATTAGCATCAAAATTGCCCCAACTATAAACCCGGCCAAAACTGAAACTAACGGTATCGTCAATCCTTTAAGTGATTTAGTATGCACTGTATGTTCCCCCTATCCTTCTTGTTCGATTGGTGCTTTTCCAGCCATCATTAATCCAAGTTCTTCGCTAGATGTATGTCTGGGGTCAATCTCACCCACAATTTGGCCTTCATGCATTACTACAATCCGATCCGAAAGCTTCAAGATTTCATCGAGTTCAAAGCTGATTAGAAGCACTCCGCGACCAGCATTTCTTTGCTCAATTATTTTCTCATGTATATATTCAATAGCACCTATATCAACACCACGAGTTGGATTAGCTGCAATTAAAAGATCTGGGCTAGCAGAAATTTCTCTTGCAACAATTACCTTTTGTTGATTACCTCCGGAAAGATCACCCGCAAGTTCTTTCTCACTTTGTGAACGAATATCAAAAGACTTAATGAGTTGCCTGCCCATCTCATTAATTTTCTTATAATTCAACAGTCCATGTTGACTGGCAGGCTTTTTATGATAGCTTTTCAAAACCAGATTCTCCGCAATTGTAAAAGGAAGTATTAACCCAACATTTTGCCGATCTTCTGGAATACAACCTATGCCAGCTTCTGAAATTTTACGAGCATTAAGATTTTGCAAAGCCTTGCCTTTTAACTCTACGGATCCTTTTTTTATTTTACGCAGGCCCGTAATTGCTTCAATTAATTCACTCTGACCATTTCCATCAACCCCGGCCACACCGACAATTTCTCCACTATGGACAATCAAATTCAAATCCTTAACTTTGAGTAATGCATGGGCTTCAACACTCAAGTTACTAACTGCTAAAACCGTCTTCGACTTATCAGTTTCTTCCTTTTCCACTGCAAAGTTAATTTTACGGCCAACCATCATTTCAGCAAGCGTTTCTTCTTTTGTCTCTGCAACTTGAACAGTTTCAACAACTTTCCCCATTCTAATTACTACGCAACGATCAGCAACTTCCTTAATTTCTTTAAGTTTGTGCGTGATAAATATAACTGAGTTACCTTCTGCTGCAAGTGCACGTAAAATTTTAATCAACTGCTCGATTTCTTGAGGCGTCAATGCCGCTGTCGGCTCATCAAAAATAAAAATATTTGCTTTGCGGTACAATGCCTTCATAATTTCGACTCTTTGCTGCATTCCAACTGTAATATCTCGAACTTTTGCATTCACATCAATATCCAAATGATATTTCTCTGCCAATTTTTCGATATCGTTAGCCGCTTTTCGATAATCTATCCTTGTTGCTTTCGTAGGTTCATCACCGAGGATAATATTTTCAAGTACAGAAAATGCTGGGATTAGCATAAAATGCTGATGAACCATCCCTATCCCCAATTTTTTAGCATTTCTGGGATTGTCCATCTTGACACTTTTGCCATTAATTAATATTTCACCATCAGTTGGTTCCAATAAACCTGAAAGCATCCCCATCAAAGTCGACTTACCCGCACCATTTTCACCTAAAAGTGCTAATATTTCACCTTTTTTTAATTGTAATGAGATATCATTATTTGCTTTGTAACTACCAAATTGTTTCGTGATGTGTCTCATCTCAACGACATAATCTTCCATGTGATCCTCCTTAAAGTTCATCGTTCACCCTCTGCACTAAAATGGTGAAGAATTGGTAATCCCCCCAATACTTCACCATTTTATACGAACAATTGTTAATTAATAGTACCAAAATGCATTTATCAATTGCAACCATTCTTTAATCTATTATTTAGCGCTAACCTCAATTGTCCCATTTTCAATCTTCTCTTGATATGATTGAACTGCCTTCCATGCACTTGCAGACATGTTATCATTTACAAGTCCAACACCATTGCTCTTAAGATCATAAGTCACAGTTTTCCCACCAGGGAATTTGTTCTTCATTGCATCATTCGAAAGGTCCTTGACGGCTGTTCCAACCTTTTTAATGGCAGAAGCTAAAGTAACGTTACCACCTTTGTATTTACCATCGGCTTTTTGATCTTGATCAACACCGATAACCCATACTTTTTTACCATTTTTTGCTACATTCTTCGCAGCAGTGAAGACACCAGCACCAGTCCCACCAGCTGCTTGGTAAACAACATCTTCATTATTGTTATACATTGCCGTTGCTAACGATTGACCGACATCAGCTTTTGTAAATGAACCAGCATACTTAACGTCAACTTTAATATTAGGATTTACAGCTTTGACACCTTGCTCAAATCCCTTTTGGAATGTTGTAATAACATCACTTTGAATTCCACCAATAAAACCAACTTTATTCGTCTTTGTTGTTTTAGCTGCAGCAACTCCCGCAAGGAATGAAGATTGTTCTGTCTTGAACGTTACAGAAGCTACATTCTTACGATTGCTTACAACTGAATCAATAATTGCAAAGTTAACATCGGGATTTGCTTTTGAAGCCTTTGTAATAGCATTATCAAGCTTGTAGCCAATTCCAAAGATTGTTGCGTATTTTGCCTTAACTAATTTGTTAATATTTGGCAAAAAGTCTGAATCGTCAGTAGATTGAGCATAATTGTAACCATTAATACCCTTTTGGAGATTGTGACTCTTTCCCCAGCTCTCTAAGCCTTCCCATGCCGACTGATTAAATGACTTATCATCAATCCCACCGCCATCAGTTACCAAAGCTGCTGAATGTTTTGTTCCCTTGCTAGATGATGAACTATTTCCACAACCCACAAGAATTGCCCCTGCCATCATTGTCGCTGCTAATACTGCTAAGACTCTTTTTTTCACTAAAATACAGCCCCCAAAAATATAATTTTCTTAATAATCTAAAGTATACACAATTGGTTATGTAGAATCAATATATTTTTTACAATTTTTTTATAATCGTTCGCTTTTTACAAAGCATTTTCTAACAGAAGATGTCAGCTTATGAATAATTATCTATTTTGACGAACGGTACCATTTTCTGTATAATTCATTTTGCATTGAATTAAAATATTTTATGGAGGTCTAAATAACATATGTCAGAAAAGGTATATTTTAATCATGATGGTGGCGTCGATGACCTAATTTCTTTATTCTTGCTTTTGCAAATGGACAACATTGATTTAATTGGTGTCGGAGCTGTTGATGCAGATAGCTATGTAGGACCATCTGTTCAGGCAAGTCGTAAAATCATAGACCGTTTTGGACAGGGTGCTAACCTAGCCGTGGCAACTTCAAACTCTCGCGGTGTTCATCCTTTCCCAAAAGAATGGCGTATTTCAACATATTCCGAGAATGCATTGCCTATTCTCAATGAAAGTGGCAAGATAATAACTCCTGAAGCCGATGAAGCGGCCCATTTAGACTTACTTCACAAACTACAAGATACCCCAGATAAAGTCACTTTGGTCTTTACTGGTCCATTAACAGACCTAGCTCGTGCGTTAGAACTTGATTCAAGTATTACCGAAAAAATTAAGCGCCTTGTTTGGATGGGCGGTACATTCTTAGAAAAAGGAAACGTTGAAGAACCTGACTCTGACAACACACAAGAATGGAATGCTTTTTGGGACCCTGCGGCTGTTAAGACTGTTTTTGACTCAGATATCCAAATTGATTTAGTTAGTCTTGAAAGTACAAATAATGTCCCATTAACCCAAGCTGTTCGTTTACACTGGGCAGCGCAACGTCGCTATCCTGGCCTTGATTTTATTGGCAACAGCTATGCCTTTGTTCCTGAACTAGGCCTCTTTGAAACTTATTCTACCTATTATTTGTGGGATGTTTTAACGACTTGTTACTTCTACGATTCAAGTCTTGTTAAAACCAAAGAAGTTCACTGTGATGTCAGCACCAAGACTCCTAGTGATGGACGGACTTTCTTAACAGAAAATGGGCGCAAAGCAAACCTTGTATATGATGTAGATAATGAAAAGTTCTTCGCATTGATTGATAAGTTAGCAAAAAAAGTTGACTGAAACCATTTAATTATCTATGTTTGTCCTTTTTAATATTATTCATTTTGGGGTATAATGAGCTGATATAATTTCAAATCGGGATTTCTATAAAACTTATTCTTACCTAAAGGTGAACTAAATGACAAAATCAGCTGAACATAACTTACCAAGTACCATTGAACTAGAACGTAGCGTACAGCTATTCAAAGCATTCGGCGATCAAACACGCTATAAAATTCTTTCATTGCTATCCAACAATAATTTGACAGTTAATGAAATTGCTGATGAAATTGGAATAACACAGTCAGCCATCTCCCATCAACTAAAGCTTTTGCGTCAAACTGGACTAGTGAAAGGGATTCGTAATGGTCAAAAAATCAACTATGAACTATCCGATCAGCATATTATTACGATCTTTGAACAGGTTCGCGAACATGTCCGTGAAGGAAATTTATAGGTTACCATAAAAACTTCTGTACCTTCTTCTATTTTCTAAAAGGATAATAATTTTACTTTCTCTATACATGTCATTTTAAGCACAAAAAAAGAGATATTAAACATTAGATTAGTATTTAATATCCTAATTAACAGATAACATTCTTCAAGCTGGGACTGGGTCAAAAGTTAAATTTTGGTCTGGTCCCTCAATTTAGTACGAATAAACGTGCTTAACTTATTATAGGATATTTGCAGTACCCTTTGAAAAATACTAGAATATATCTGTATCGAAGAAAGGCGGAACTATTATGATTATTATTAATGTTCTTTTAAAAGTTATCCCTGCAAAACGCGAAGAATATCTTACATATGTAGAAAATCTAGTTAATAAATCTCTTCAGGATGAGGGAAATGTTTTTTATTCCCATTTTGAGGACGTATATCAAAAAAATCAGTTCATGATTGTTGAAAATTGGGCTAATCAAGCTGCAGTTGAGGCTCATAATAAAACAGAGCATCTGCAAGATTTTCTCAAAAATATTGGAACATATTTAGTTGAAGATTGTAAAATTAATGTTGCTGTAACTGATACAGAGGGTTAAAACTTAGAAAGTATTTAAGCCCAAGAAGAGATAAAGGCTTATTTGCAAATTATATGCTGAGTTATTAAGGTAGTACAAAGTTAGTACTCAAATTTTGGCTTATGGACATGTTTATAAGAAATAAATAGAGAGATGGAGTCAAATTCCACTCCCAAAGGTAACATCTTTACAGACAATACTAATTTCATAACGAATAATTACCTATACCTGTTAAGTCTCCTATTTAACTACCTTTGCTATTCTTCATCAAATAAAATTGTTACTTCTTTGTTTGTTGAAACCTTTACTTTTGCACCGTAAAACATGCGACCTAATTCCACTTCGTTGTCTTTCAAAATAATTACGATAACGTCGGTAATATCAGTTGGACTGGTAACACCTACAATACCAGTATCGCTAACAAGAACATTACTATCCTCATTAGTGATAATTGCCCAACCATTAACTTTAACTTCTTTTGTTTTAACTGCCATAATTACTCCCCCCATCTAGTTTCCTTATTACTTTACCTACGTAATTCGAAAATTATATTAGAGAATGCCCCCCTTTAAAATATCTTTTTTTGCGTGTATGAATATCCTCACTACTCTTAAACTTAATAAATTTATATCAGTAAAGCCAGACTTGTCTACTATGTTAGTGTTTTTCAATTATCCGAGCGCCATTACACACATTCCCATGTAACTATTGGGACTAAATGGGCGCTGGTATCTGAAATTGCAGTTTGTGCCAAATGAAGATACAGATCTTTCTTTAGGTATAGTATTTAATTAATATTATTGTTAATTAAATCGACAATATCTTCAGGGTCATCAACTCCTAAAACTAAACGAGTATACTTTTCATTTTTTAACTGAATTACTACTGGTTTATTCTCTCTTTTAATATTAAAAAAGCTTTCTTCATCATCTTTTTTAAAACTACCAGCCCAATAACCTGGAAGAGATGTGCCTGGTGCCCTTAGTCCCTTGCTATCATTTAGAATTCCCGTATCAATAGAAGCCCCAAGCACATGTTGCATTGGAATTTCTATTTTATTTTTTAATGCCGCTATTTTGTTAATACCTTGTGGAGCCACTAATAATTTATGATTTTCTATTTTTACTATATTTAACATTTTAGCTACCTCACTTTATTAATCCACTATGTTTTAATAACTCTAAGCCTATTTTTTCTGCTATCTGTTCGTTTTGATGTTCTGTATACCAAGTTTGGACAAGATCGTATACTTTTGTATTTCTAGATGTCACCTCTAGCATCGCCACTATAAGAAGCCCCCATTTTAATTGATTGTTACTCCCTTCTAAGCTTAATTTGAGAGCAGAAATAAACATACCCTGCTTACTTCCAAATGTTGCATACAAACTACCTCGAAGAAGTCCTGTACGTTCAACAATGTCATCTAGTGACGTGCCATTATACCCTTTTTCTATAAACAATTGCCCAATTTGAGAAAGAACATCGCTTGTGTCAAAACTTTTTTTTCTTCCCATAAAACGAATTATATATTTATTTGACTGATTAGTCAAATAAATATATAACAAATTGATTCTGCGGAGGATAGCTTACAAATAGACCTTGAAATTAAGCAACTCATATCTGTACTAGATTAAAGTGTAAAGAGACCTTAGTTAGGTTTGATTCGGCATGTTATGACAAAGTTAGGCGGAGTATTTTGACTTATGAAACACGTTTATTCATGATAAACAGAGGGCTGAATCAAAATTTAACTTTTGACTCAGCCTTTTGTATAATTAATCTGATTCATAGAATAATTCGTCAACCTTTGTATCAAATACCTTGGCTAATTTGAAAGCGAGTTCTAAGGAAGGTGAATATTTTTGCTTCTCAATAGCATTTATTGTCTGTCTAGAAACATTACAGGCTTCTGCTAACTTTTGTTGAGACCATCTTTTTAGTACTCGTTGCTCGTATATATTGTTCTTCAAAATTATGAATACTTCCTTTTATTGATGAAATAGCTAATCATATAAAGGATTAGACTTAACCCAATATAAAAGATTGGATCCCATCTAGAATAATTAGACAACTCAGGATCAAAAAGATTACCAAAAGCAGAAAACGCAAGTGTCATCATTAATCCAATCCATGAAAATGTAATTGCTTTAGTTCTAATTAAAAACTCCAATTCTTCAACCTTTTTCTGGCTGATCGGTTTTTTACCTACAAAGAAGGACAGTATTCCTATTACTAAAATTCCTATTGTTGTTTCTATTAACCAGCCACTTAAAATACTAATCATTAGATAAATATCCCCTTTTTTAAAATGTAAAAAACAATAGTCATATTGTAAAACATATTTTACAGCAATGAGTGCACTATTGCAAATGTTAATTCAATATTACATTTCAGTACTTATAAATTAAACAGCTCAAATATGTTATTGGCACAAGAATAACTATTGACATAAAGCAAAAAAGTCAGGTATACTTGTCAAAATGAATAGTTTGTTTTACAAAAAATAGGAATATGGAAGGTGTTTATTAATGAACAAGGATAAAATATTGAGAGCAGCTCAACTAGCAAATGATGATGAAGGAAAACGGAATACCATTCTGAAGGATCAAAGTATTATATTTGGCTTTTGTTCACTGGGATTACTCTTCATCCTAATTATCCAGTTACTTCATCACGAATCTCTGAATACTGTGTTTTTTTTGGTTTTACTTGGTGGTTTAGGTATTGAAATATCACAAGTTATCAAGAAACGTTCTATAATATCTATTCTAACGTCAATTCTATTAGTTGTAGCAGTTGTTTACACTGCATGGCTCATTATAATTGGGAAGTAGATTATCTTGAAAAACATAATTTTAAAGAACCGTTTAAAGGTTGCACGAGCAGAAAAGAGCCTGAATCAATCACAACTGGCAAAATTAGTTGGGGTATCACGCCAAACAATTAGTAACATCGAAACTGGGGAATTTGTCCCATCAGCAAAGCTGGCACTGCTTTTATGTATTGCTTTGGATAAACAATTTGAAGAATTGTTTTATTTTAAGGAAGAATAATGCTTCATTAAGTTTAAAAACTCACTAGGTTTATACTTAATTTGAATTAATAATTAGAAGGACAAAATATGTAATTTATTAAAGAACAATGTGCTTGGTAAAGTGAGGAAATGCTAAAGCTACTGGAATCCCTGGCTAAATTATTAAGTAATTGAAAATAGATCAATTGTTTTAACACCAATAAAAATGAAGCCAACCAATAAGGTACCGATTGGCTCTCCAATTGAGGAAATGGTTTTAAAAGTTGTCATAACTCTCCCTAGAAATTCATCTTTAGTTCTAACCTGAATTAATGTTTCTGATGAAATATTTTGAATGCTAGATGTAAACCAAATAAAAAAATAAGAATAGCTGTCAAAGTTCCATTAGTGTAGAAAAAAAGTAACAAGCAAAGAGGTATAAAACTTAATGATCAAAAATACCAACAGCGTTAATTGATGGGACTATTCATCCTGAAAATAAGGCTCCAAAGATAAAACCCACAAAAAAACAAATATAAAAGACAGTATATATAGAAAGAAGAATTATTATACTAATAAAACTTATTATGGTAATCAATAACATCTGAATCTAGAAATTTTACTGTTTTAAATATTATTTTTTACCAATTTTAAATATGAAAGGTGAGCAATTAAGGTACCCTTCAATTTTTTGGACGAATTAGCGTATATCGTTAGTTTGTCCATTTTTTATTTCTTTCATAAGACAATATTTTGTGGCTCATCTGACAAATATGCTTTTATATTATCAATCGTTATATCCAGCAATCGTTCTCTCGTTTCATGTGGTGCCCAAGCAATATGTGGAGTAATATAACAATTTTTGGCTTTTAGCAAGGGATTACTCTTAGCAATAGGTTCTTTTTGCACAACATCAGTGGCATAAGCATAAATTTTGTCTTTATTTAAAGCATTTGTAAGATCTGTTTCATTAACTAACTTACCTCTTGCTGTATTCAGTAAAATGACTCCCTTTTTCATTTTATCAAGACTATCTTTATTAATTAAATTAATGGTCTCAGGTGTTTGAATCACATGCAAGCTAATCACGTCTGCTCTTTTTAAAAGTTCATCTAAAGGTACTTGTTTAGCCCATGTTTCTGTTACGTTTTTAGGACGATGATTGTAAAAAATAACTTTCATAGAAAAGGCATGTCCTAATTTAGCAACTTTTTGCGCAATATGTCCATAACCGATTAATCCTAAAGTTTTACCTTTTAATTCCAATAACGACTTATCCCAAAAAGTAAAATCAGGAACCTGTGCCCATTTATTTTCATGAACAAGCCGGTTATGTAACCCAACTTGGCTAGTTACTTCTAATAGTAATGAAAAAGTAAATTGCGCTACTGCGTCACTTGCATATGTGGGAATGTTAGTCACCACAACCTTATTCTTGTGAGCACTCTTAATATCAACTACATCATAACCAGTACCCATAATGCCAATATACTTTAGTTGTGGCGCTTGACTAATCACTTCATCATCTAGTGGAGTTTTATGTGTAATGACAATTTCGGCAGAGTTAATTCGTCTTATAATCTCATTTTTATCATTAACTGGCGTACGATCGTATAAAGTACAATCACCTAATTCTTGCAATAAACCCCAATCTAAATCCTTATTTAATTCATACCCATCTAAAAGAACAATTTTCATAGTATTAACCCCTTATCTTTTTAGTGTTTTGCCTGCATTCTGTTCGGATTACTTGTTGTTTTTAAAATGGCTTAGAAGGTTCAGGAGAGTCGCCTAATTTTTGCACATATTTCTTTAATTCTTTGTTTTCTGCCGTAATTATTAATTGTCGTCGTTGCTAATTTGGCAATTTTGTTAGATTATCTTTTTGTTGGTCTTTATTAGTAAAAGTTTCGCTAGATTAGTTTTAGCCCGTTCACTAATGTCGGATATTACACGAGTTGAAATCGTCTTGTTTTTAATAATAGTATTATTTAATTCGCCCCCTCTGCATTTACCATCGTATTACATTTATCGTGTTGCTTTTTTATAATTATTGCAACTAGCCAATTTTAAGGCTGATCGTTGTTAAATAGCCCTCAACACTATAATTAAAATGTTAGGGGCTATTTTACTTTATATGCTACAAATAACTTTTTTCATTTGTTATTTTTTCGATAACTTTTAGCCCGATTTTGCCCAGGAAATAAACGATCATGCGAACCAACTCGAATTCCGATTAAGACTAGTTCATCTTTATCAATCGTATAAACAACCAAGACATCGTTAGTTTCGTTTGGTGTTCTGTTTCTCGGGGTATCTCGTAAATGAAATTCATTATAGCCGCTCATTCGCCGATTAAGCTCATGATCTTCAAATTCTGGTGATAACTGCTGTTGCTCAAGTAAAAGATCGATAGCTGCTCGAACTTCATCGATAATAGTTTTGTCTAAACTGGCTAACCGTTTTAGATCGGCATTAAAAGTGGCACGTGGTTTAAATCTTAGTTTTTTCATGCTTTAAACTGACCCCAATAATCATCATTTGATTCAATAATTTCATCGTCAGGTAAAACATGTCGTTTAATTAATTGATCACGTGCAATTGCATATTCTAATGAGCCTTCTTTCGCTTTTAATGCTCTTTCTAGCCAGTCCATTTTTTCTTGCGAAACGATGGCCACTGCTCGACTATTTGAGCGTGCAATATAAACGGTCTCGTCTTCGTCATTAACTTGATCTAAATATTTTTTTAGGTTAGCGCGAAAATCACTTTGTGTTAGTGCTAATGTCATATTACCACCCTCTCTTTGTACCTAATATCGTACTTTAACTTGTACTAAAAATCAATTTAAAGGGGCTAGAAATATGCAACAAGTTGTCTTACCAATCAAAGATTCAAATATTCTCAAAAAGGTGCAGGATACTTTACTCCATAATTTCAAAGTTGCCCAGCGTAATTATACAATTTTTCAAGTGAATAAAGCGACCTTGTTGTGCGTAAGTGACGTATAAGTTTACGTTGGACAATTCTTTACCGAAAATGGAACTGTGCGTCAGACTGCGTTTATCTACAATAGAAAAATAGGCAAAGTTACCTTGCTATACTTAAAAACAACTCAAGGTCATACTACTTGGGGTATGACCTTATAGTTATTATAGAAGAATGCCAATTCTGATAAAGGAATGCTAAAAATTAAAAAGCTAAAAATTACTATTATTAATACCTTTAAATGTATTAAAACCTATTAACAATGTCGCTGAAGAGGTCATGTAACCAAAGAAACAAAGATGTAAAGTTTTTCAATGAAAAAAATTCTAGCCGTATATGTTAAACTTAAAGCTATATTTTATGTGTAAGCTAGTTAGGAGGTTAATTATGGAATTTCTAGAATTAATGGGGATTGGGGTTGCATTTATTTTTGGAATAGCTTTAATTTATTTCTCGCTAACAAAAGATGATAAAACATTACGAGATACTATAAATGATCCAAATGGATCTGAATATGATTTTCTTTTTTTAATAATATTAGGGATAGGGGCTATTGCCAGAAAAATAAATATAAAGAACGCAACAAGAATTATAGCCTTTATAATAGGCGCAGCTTTTTTTAGTGTGTCATTATTTTTATTTTTTAGAATATTAAATTAAAAACTCAATCGTGGTTTTATGGTATACACTTCTAGATGGACATTTAACACGCCTAATAATTAGTGCCACTAGGTAACAGAATAATTAATTACATTTATGATAAATAAAAAGAGCAAACAGAGATATTATTTGGTAATTATAGGCCCTAGAATTTAATACAAATTAATATTTTATGAAAGTTTAGAATTTATTTTTGAAAATAAATAAAATACAAGAATAGCGAATCCCATTCCTGCTAGAATACCACTAATCAAGGTCTGTTTGGTTAATAAAAGAAATAGCATTCCTGCTATGAGTAATATTCCACATATACCTAAACTTAGCTTTCTATTTGCTATTAATTTTTTATTTTTGGTATCCAGTTTTATTTTAAAAGAGCTTAATTGAATCAAAGCGATAGCATTTAAAATTCCAAATATATTTAGAAACAAGGCAACATCATTGCTGAACTGAACTACATTAATAATTTTGAGGATGAGTAGTGTGAGATAAAGTAGATCGATAATAAGCAATATAATAGATATCTAGATATCGGACGAATAGATTTTTCTATGCTTTTCTTTTCCAAGTATTCCTTCATTCCAGAATCCTCCTTTAATAAAGTATCCAATGAAATGTGGTAGTAGTCACCAAATTTCATAAATACCCCTCCTGATTTCAAAATAATTATGTCCATAAAATGCGAAAAGAGCAAGCAGAGAATCATTGCTTACTCTTGTTAGGCATTATTTGAGAATTATGGTCTCCATTTTATTGATTTGATTGTTAAAACCAAGTTGTTGATGATTTGGCCATATCAATATTAAAATCTGGTCTGTTTATTTTTGACAGGAATTGAACACCTTCAGCAGAAAGCTTTTGTTGCATTGCTAATTTACTGAACTCACGTTTAAGATTTGAAAGAACTGCGGATTTATTTTTCTTAATATAGAGCTCTTTAATTGCAGAGTCAATAAGAGCTTGTTCTTGAGAACTATTTAAAGTAGTGTTCTCTATCATATCAAGTAATGCGTTTTTTTCATAAGAAGATTCCTCACTCTCTCTTAATAAGGGAAATACTAAGGTTTGTAACCTCAATATTTAGTCTATACTTTTAGAACAGATAAGCAAATTCATTATCAGAGGCAAATACTGAGTTATGGCCTTGAAATTTAATACGAACTAATATTTCATGAAAGTTTAGAATTTATTTCGTTTTAGCGTAAAGAACAATAGTGTAAGTCCAATAATTATTAGTGATGTTGCAATAGAGGTTTGTTTCAATAAAAAAAATATAGTTCCTGAAATAATAATAAGTCCTGGTAGAATAAGTCCATACTTTATGCCTTTTTCTCCGGAAGTGTATTTTTGCCATTTATATTTAATTCCTAGTGAATATGATTTATCAAATTCTTTTAATCGGACTAGGATAGTTCCAAGAAACAATCCCATAAGTAATACAACTGCAGCGAAAGAACCTAATTTTATAAATTTTAGTCCACTGCTTACTAAAAGTAAAAAAATTAATAGCATAATAAAAGTAATATCACGATAAATAGGTCTGAGTTTCTTTTTTACCTCTTTTTTCTCCAAATATTCGCGCATTCCAATGTCCTCCTTTAATAAAGTATCTAGTGAAATGTGGTAGTAGTCACTTAATTTAATTAAACTAGCAATGTCAGGATAGGTTTTTTCGTTTTCCCAACTAGAAATTGTTTGTCTAGTAATAAAGAAGTCATTAGCAACTTGTTCTTGAGTTAAATTCATTTCTGTTCTTGCATTTTTAAGACGATCACCAAATTTCATAAATACCCCTCCTGATTTCAAAATAATTATGTCTATAAAATACAAAAAGAGCAAGCAGAGAATCATTGCTCGCCCTTGTTAAACATTATTTGAAACAAATAGACCTTGACCCATTCCTACAGCCACGCTTCAGAACGTTATTATGGTCTGAAGAATGACTTTATTTTTTATGCTAAACAAAGTTATTCCTTGCTTTATTAGCGACATTAACCGAACTATTCCAGTTGTGCAAGTAACATTTGCGTGACTAATGCTAGTAATTCTTGCTAGGATTACCTTAGATCTTTGATTATGATTTAGGAGGAGTGAGATTTGAACTTTAAAGACGATATCAAAATGTTACGCAAACAATCTAATTTAACCCAAGAAGAGTTAGCTAAAAAATTACATGTGACCCGCCAAACTGTCTCAACTTGGGAAACCGGAAAGAACATGCCGAGTTTAGAGACCCTACATGCTTTGAGTCAATTGTTTAACATCTCGCTCGAAAAACTTCTATTCAACGAGGAGATTGAAATGAAAAAAGATAAAGAACCATCTTTGGCTACCCAGATAGATCATAACGTTAAGCTTAAAAGTCGTTACCGCCGTTGGACGTTTGGTTTAGGTGCCTTGATTGCACTAGTGATTGTTGGTATTGGGATTTTATGTCTGGGATATTATAAAGGCATTGGGACGATTGATCGAGTCAATCCGTTTTTATCATATAAAGTCGGATACACTAAACTACCTAGTGAAAAAGAAATATCCAATAAAAAGACTAATGATTATTGGACAGCTTGGTTCACCGATAATACGATGGGAAATGAATGGACCAAGTTAACCTTAACTACAGGCCTTAATCCCGGAGTTAAAGATCCTTATGTGATGGCTTATCACAAGGGCAGTTATGTTAAAATTGCTCGCATCGTTCCTCGCACTTACATTAACCAGACATATGCTAGCAACTTAGCAGCGTTAGACGCCCTACTAAACAATAAGGGAAATACAGAGACCAATAATCACGATCTCAAAAAATTTAAGACACAAATCCATGTATCTGACACTGTTCAACAGTTAGTAACTGAATAAAGAAACAATTACTACCATCTGATAAGTAACTTCATGGTCTATAAATACACAAATAAACCATACAAAGGGGTTGTGCCATAAGTCCTTCCAAATAGAAGCGATTAGTGAAGTTATTTCCAGTAGGCGAAAAGAACTGAAAATCCTTAATGAAAAACTAAAAAAGTGATAGACCTATTGCAAGTCTCAAAGAAAGCGTCTGGAACAGTTGATCCATGCGCTTTCTTTATTTAATAAACATTAAATCTATTTAATTTTTAAACAAGACTTCGCATGGTTTTTTAATACATTCATTTTTTCAAAGTTACGCAACCTATACCACTCTATGATATAATGACAAAATAATATTGGGGGCATAATTATAATTAAAAACATTAAAGAACTACATGACTATATTAAAAATCATTACGACAATGGTGATTATCAAGAAGCCGAGCAAGCTTATAAAAACTGGAAAGATACAAATGACTATTCATATCATGATGATGTAAACGAAAGTGACGATTACACCAGAGGTTATAACCAAGCTAAAAAAGACTATCAAAAAAATCACACGTTTAAACATTTTCCAGAAAATTTAATAAACTTAGTCAATCTAATTTCAAAAAACAAAGCTCTAGAAGTTGCCAATTTTATTGAGGGTTATAAAACCTATGAAAAAGAGATTTCAAAATAGAAAAAACGATTTCACCTGAACTTTACTTCTTTGCACTTCCTTTTTGTTTAATGCTACAAAGAATTTACAAAGAATAAGTAAACAATATATACACCAAAGCCTCCAACGACCACGAATCGTTAGAGGCTTTTTAGTGGACTTAAATACTACCTTACAGTGTTTACGGTTAATAAACCGCGCTGTTATCAGCGCTATTTTTTTCATTTCTGACATTTTAGTTTTTCCCCCTTTTCTCTATCTCCTTACCTTACTCATACTTAAGACCTACTCCATTTTCAAATATATAAATCGATGACATTTAAAATAACGAAAATTATTATTATTGTTTTCAAAAGGTAACAGCGTTATCCTTTAAAAAGGAGGAGTTAGTTTAAATGAACAAAAATGATACGAGAGAAAAAATAATTGAAGTAACTATTCAAAAAATACGCAATGAAAATATCCAAAATTTCTCAATTAGAAGCGTTGTAAAAACTTTGAATTTAACTACTGGTTCTTTCTACAAACATTTTAAAAATAAAAATTCCTTATTTTTGGAGGTAGCTCAACGAATCTCACAACAAATTTACAATCAGGTCTATCCCAAGATTATGGATCAGGAAGCATATCCGCAAAAAGCACTGTGTGTATTAGGAAGTGAATTAATCGACTTTTTTATAACTGAACCAAAATTAGCTGATTTTTTATTCTTTAACCCTGAAGTTTTAGGTTCCTACTCCGTCTATTCAAGCAATCAGCATTCTTTCAAATTATTAACACTAACAATGAAGCTGATTAATGATCTTGTCAACAAGGAAAATCTACAAGAAACCAGCAGAACTTTATTTATTCAAATCTGGTCATTCATCCAAGGATATGCCATATTGATTAAAAATCAGGTAACCACTAAAGAGACTTCCTTAATCGAACACACTTTAACCGAGTTAATTAGGGGGAAATAAACTATGAATAATATTGTAATTGTCTACTGTCATCCATATCAAAAAAGCCTGAATCACGCTGTACTAGAAGCTGTTAAGAATAATTTAGCCCAACACAAAATTCCCTAAGAAATTATTGACCTTTACTGTGATAAATTTCAACCTTTTTATGATCTAGAGGAGCTTCGCTTATTCCACACCGGAGAAACACATGACCCCTTAGTTACAAAATATCTTGAACTTTTAAAAAATGCACAAGGAATCATTTTCATTACACCAATTTGGTGGAATAGTATCCCCGGAATGTTGAAAGGGTTCATTGATAAAGTTATGAAAGAGGGGGAAGGGCTCTCTCATACTGTTTCTAAATACGGCATCCATGGCTGTTTAACCAACTTAACTCATGCATATGTCCTAACAACATCTACTTCCCCAACATTTTACTTTCGATTATTTATGGGTAATGCTATCAAAAAAATTTTCATCTCTAAAACACTCAAACAACTCGGAATTAAACGCGGAACTTGGATAAATTTTGGTAATGTAACTAATTCAAGCCTTACCAAAAGAGAAAAACATTTGAAGAAAATTCAAAAATATCCTTTCCAATTCTAAAATTCAAAATGGAACCCTACTATCATAAATTTTGCCCTCGTTTTCACACTTTGCAGGGTGAAATTCACGATATCCTTGTAGATACTAAATTAATAAGATATACTTCTAAGTTAAATATTATTTTTTTGCATAAATTTACTCAAGTCGAACCGACAATATTTAGAAATCTTAGAAGTAGTTATGTTAAACCATAGAATCGGGGGAATTTGTTTGGATCTTCCTAATAAAATAAGCACTTCTAGACGGGCTATTTCTCGATGGGAAAAGTCAAGAAAAACCAAAAATATATTTCTAGTATTTTTTCCTCTTTTTTCAAATTATACCCTACTCTTTTAGATATATATAAAAGTGGAATTATGTATAAAAAATACATTTTATTAGTGGGTACACCGCTAAATAAAAAGATTGTATAATATTTAACAACAAGGTGGGAAAAGGATGATCACTTCAATTATCGTTGCCATAGTAGGCATATTGATATTATTGCTTATCGCATATGTCGTTTACAGAATTATCATCAAATTTAGCTAAGAAGACCGGACGAAAAGACTAAAATTGAAAAACATTACTCCTGTATTACAGATATTCGTAATTGCTTTTATTTTTCCTCTATTTATTTCAGCTCTCATGTCAACTAACACTGTTCATGTAAGTATCACAGGTTTAATTGGTATTTGGGAAAAATTATGACAAAAAACAATCAACAAGACTCACGAATAAATGGCAAATGTAATCGGCTGTGGTAAAATCATCAACTATAGTAGATATCTTCTCTGAAAGATATAGTGAACAATATGTTAAGTATTATGTGAGTTCATTAAAAATAGAAGAACTCGGTCAAAGTTTAACATCTGATCTAGTTCTTCTATTATTTACCCACTATTTTATTCAATTACATCTGATATATCTAATTTCCCGGGCAATAATTTTTGTTGAATTGAATTAGATTTATCCACAAAGAAATACTCATTGTCTTCATTGCGTAACACATATCCAATCCCACGGTCTAAAATATTTGTTCCATTGAAATATTTTGCTGCCCACCGCTCGATTTTTATACTTGCATCAATCGTTTTGCCTGTTGAGGCTTGAATATTATTAAATAAGTCTGGATGTTCGATTTCCAATACATCTAGGAATTTACCACCATATCTCTTTTGATATTTTCCGCCACCAATGGTATTGGCAACATACAGCAATTCATGAATTTCAGAGTCTGCCAATTGATTTCCCTCTTCGTCTGTTCGATTGACTGTTACCAATTCTTCAATAGGCAAGTTATAAATCTGATCTGGGACCCAATCAGCAATTGCCTGGATATCAACTGCATGTAATGCTTTAATAACATTTCGCAAATCATCTACCGTACCATATTTCGTTGGAGTTCCAAAGCCAAGATCATAGCGATCAGTGAAAGCATACCCATTATCAATTCTTGAATCCAAGAATGTTTTATCACCGCTTGAACGATATTGTGGTGCCAATTCAAAGCTTGTGAAACCTAATGCTTTGAATAGTGAAGTGTTTTTGGCGATAATTACATTTGTATTGCTATCATGTGAATCTGGATAAGAAATAAAGTTTGAGAAGCCTTCAAAAATAATATTTGAATCTAGTGCTGCATTTGAATGAAAGACCTTTCCATCAGTTGAAGCTGTTGTTTCTGCTACTGTGCGTGCGTCTTGTTCAACGGTTGCCCCAACAGGCACCCAAGCTGCTAGGTAACCTGTAACTTCCGGATTAGCATAGCCTTTAATACTTGTATTAGCCTCCACTTTTCCATTAATTACTAAGTCTTGATTTGTAAAAGTCAAGTCTCCATTATCATCAGTATATGCAATTGGTGCACTTTCATCTGAAGTATAGTTAATGACTCCATCTTTTGTGGTTAGAACAGCTGCGCGGTAGGCTTGGTTAGAATGTGCTGTCCCCATGTGCAGTATCACCTGTTCATCATCGTTTAAACTCAAGCTGGTATTGTTACTAACAACCACTCCAATTCCTTCTGTCCGAGTTTCTGCTGTCCCTTGATCATCGACCGTCAATGCCCCTTTTCCAAAACGAACACTGGTCAAGATATCATTGCTATCAACTGCCATCGTTTGTCCGCCTGCAACATATTTAATCCGACTTGCCAATAAATTGGTAATTGTATCATAGTAAATTGTCTTATTAGCCATATATTGTCCACCTTCAAGATACATGTCCCCATAATAGATACGCGGAACGGTATCCTTATTGGTTAACAACAGTGCATAAGCACTCGGCATATTATAACGATTATATTGTTTATCAGTTGTTGCCTGATCTTCATAATATAGCTGTAGCCCTTGCTCCAGTTGCTCCCATGTAAAGTCGCCATATTCGCCACTGGTTGCTGCTTGAACAGCCTTTTGAATTTGGTCTTGCGAGTTAGAATCATGTGCTCTGACAAATGTATAGTTAGGAATTGCTGTGTTGTCAGTGCTATCTTCCGCCCGGTTAATCAAGTACCATTGTAAAAAGCGGCCCATTTTATCATTCGAACCCGGTGTATTTTCCAGAGAAGAATTCATTTGACCGACAAAATAATCATCCATCGTCAATTGATTAGCACCTTGGTCATAGATATACTGTGGATCATCACTACCCCAATCCTCTAAGATTGATAAATGAGCGTTCGCTATTTGTTCATTTTCATTAACATGGTAGGCATCCTTAAAGTAGTCAGCAGCAATCTGCAATAAATCTGCATCAACGTTATCAACTGCATCAACACGAATGCCATCGAAATTTGCAGATGAATCTTCTGCTGTGATTGAACCGAAATTCAGCAAATAATGAAGCCAGTTCAATTCCTCCGCTTGAACAATCGGGTTTGAGTTATCAATATCGTTAGCCAATAAGAACTCAGAACCTTTATTACCGTGATCCTTAATATATGAAGGAACATAACCTAAAATCCGATAATCAGAGTTTGCTTTGGGTGTTCTATCACTATTCTGATATGTCAAAAAGCCACCTTGCAAAGACTGCAGTCCATCAGAGCTAACATCTTCTGTTGATTTATTCCAAATTGACTCTGTTTTGATAAAACTATGCATTAACTGACGTAACCATTTAGTAGATTTAGTTAAGGTTAGGTCTTTTTCTAAAGCGATTTGAATAGTCTGCACAGCACTATTAAGCCCTAACCAACTATCGGTTGCGGAAAATACATGACTGCTTTCAACAACTCCACGTTCAATCATATAATTTACATAATCTGCTTGAATACCCTTATTTGGCCACCATGCCATTAGAAGTGGGCGGAATTCTTCAAATTTGGATTTTCTCCACGTTTTCCCACCAGCTAGAATTTCCTTAGGATGATACCAAGAATCAGCGGTTAGATAACCATTTAACGTCTCAAAACTTTGGATATTTCTTGTCTTTGCACCATTGTGTACCGCAAATCTTTTAACAGCCTTGTTTGAATCAACTTTCGCTGGTATCTGCTGTAAGACTAACCGTTCAACCCTTCCGGTCACAGCTGCAGAATAATAGGCTTTACCCTTAATTGTTTCTACTTGGTCTTTAACCAGATAACCGTCCTCATCGAAATAGTAGACTTTTCCACCAATATTTTGGATTCCGGTTACAAATGAACCACGCTTGTCAAAATAGTAAGTCAACTTATCTTGGTCAGTGAAAAAACCTGAACCTGCTGGTCGCCCATTTGCTTGATAAGCAGTTTTTTTACTATTTTCTTTCAGAGTGTATGGAATAGCATTTCCTGAATCCTTATCAAAATAAAAAGTTGTTCCTCCGCTTTTTACGTACTCACCTTTGACTTGTGCACCCGAAGTTTGATCAAAATACTGTAAGTTGCCATCAATTAAATTTAAACCTTTAACCTTGTTTCCCTGAGCATCAACAAAAAACCATGTATCGCTAAGATTTACATATTCACCTCCTACAATTACTGGAATTCCCAAACTACCAAAAACTTGTTCAAAAGATACTGTCTGTGCAGTTCTTTTTACCTTTGAACCTTCGCCATCATAAAAATTCTCTGGCTTTTCTAATACTATTTGATTCATCTAAAAAACTTCCTTTCCTTTAGGTTGTCATTATCTTAAACCCTAATTTTCTTTAAATCAAACATATGTTCGCTTTTTTCAAAAATCTATTTGCTTTTTGTCTGCTCTATTTTTCCCTTTTGTTGCTGCTTTAAAACTGTAAGTTCTTTAGTTAACAATTCAATTGTTCGGTTAGCATCTTCCAAAGCTTGTTTAAATTGAGGATTTTGTAACTTGCTTCCAGTTGAAATTAAAATCTGATTATTCAAAATATTACCGATTAAAATAATTAATGAACCAATTGCACTAATCATTACCGAAATATCAGCCGCAGAAATCGTTACGTGCCATATCCATTTAGCAACCATCAACATTATGATTCCACCGAAAGCAATTAAAGAAACCCAAAAATTAAGTTGATGCCTGTTTGTTTCCCATAGCGTACATAATTCCAAAAAAATTCTCTCAATCATTATTTTCACCTCCTGCAGAGTCCACCAGTTTATAAACCCTGATTGTATCTGAATAAGTTGTTCTGGCAGCATACGTCGGAGTTGCTTTGAAACGCAGTGTCTTAATTGAAGTATGATGACGAATCGCCAATTCATTAAGTGTTCCAACATCAACAAATTCATCGCCACGATATAACGCATACCAGCATATTCTTCTGTCCATGTAGCTCACCACCTTAAAAAATAGCTGCAGTTTTCGTTCTCAATAAAGAACAGCATTAGCTTAACCCCTCCGTTCTTCATTGTCAACTATTGAAATAAAAGAATATCATTGTTCCTTTTAGAGAACAATGATATAATATACTTAGAATAAATATTTAATCTGAGGAGTGTAAAGATGAAAAACAATACTGAGGTGGTTGAAACAATTATCAGGTTAAGTCGTGAACAAAACCTATCAATTAGTGAACTGGCTCGCAGAACTAAGATGGCCAAATCTGCTGTTTCAAAATACTTTAATAAAACACGGTCATTTCCTTTGAACCGCTTAGACCAGTTTGCCAAAGCTCTTAAAGTAACACCTGAAGAATTATTAGGTATCCCTCGTAATTTTCAGCCAATTACCGGGACGGTCAACATTCCCGTCTTAGGAGTAATTGCTTGTGGTGATCCAATTACAGCTGAAGAAAATATTGATGGCTATATTGAAGAACCCAAGGAAACTTTGCCATCAGGTAAACTTTTTTATTTGCGTGCCAAAGGGCGTTCAATGAATCCAACAATTCCTGATGGAGCTAATGTATTGATTCGGCAGCAGCCTGATGTTGAAGATGGTGAAATTGCAGCTGTTTTATTAACCAATGAGAACGAAGCAACCTTAAAAAGAATTAAGCATTCTAAAGACATAATTTTATTACTACCTGATAATCCAGAATACCATCCAATTGTTTCAAGTCGTGAAAATCCAATTCGTATTTTGGGTAAAGCGCTACGTTATATGTCACAACTCTAAACCAAAAAAGAGATATACAACTGGCTTAATGAATCCTTTGAATATAAAGTTAAAACTAAATTCAGTACTGCAAATCAAAAAAGAGATGAAACTATTATGCAAGAAATTTTCAATCTGATTGGTTCTTTATTCGCAGCCTTTGCAAGCGGTTTGTTAGCAAAGATGCATGGGAACGGCAAGGAAAAGAGAAAATAAAAAGTCCCCTCTTTTTGAGAGAACTCCACAACTTCATTAAATCATTGTTTATGGGAACTATTTTTAAATAGATTTTGCTGAATTGTTTAATAATTCTGTTATTATTTACGAGCAAAAAACTGTTTATCATTGATCAATGATTTGTATTTTAGTTCCTACCTTGATTACTGGATAATCATTTTCGGATACATATATCGTTCCCGGAAGCTTAGCTGTTTCTTTTGAAGTAAAACTAATTGTTGTATGCCCTAATCTTCCAAGATTATGCTGTACTTCACTACCTACTGCAGTAATAATATACTTTTGATTATCAAACATTATTTTCATTTCAGGATTAATCTTCTCTGTTATTGGCACTACATTAATAATAAAACATGATGAACGTAATGCGTTCGGAGCTTCATTTCCAAAAAGAATTGCCATATTAATTGTCTTAAAATCATCTACTTCAGTTCCAATCTCAAGAACCTGTGTTGAAAAAATTACTTTTTCTTTCTTCGTTGCCATCTAAATCCACCTCACAAATCTAACGTCTTATTTGGCATACAATCCAAAGCTGGCAAGCCATGCTACAAAGACTCGCGGTACACCACTAATGAAACGGCTATATAAAACAGAAGGAACACCAACTTCGACCGTTTTAGAATCGGCCTCAGCTAACCCTAATCCAACCGGAATAAAATCACAACCATTTTGAGTATTAATAGCAAAGAGTGCTGGTAGTGCATATTGTGGTGGAATATTTCCCTTCCCAATTTCGACTCCAATCAGAGTCCCTATAACTTGTCCAATAACAGCTCCTGGACCAAGTAATGGTGATAAAAATGGCAAAGAGCATATAAATCCTAAAATCATTAATCCCCAAGCATTTCCAGCCAACGGTTCCATGACATTGGCGAAAACTTTACCAATCCCCGAACCATTAATAATACCAATTAGCAAGGCAACAAACGCCATAAAAGGAATAATTGTATTAATTACAGTCTGAACAGCATCT
Source organism: Lactobacillus sp. UCMA15818 (assembly GCF_030400225.1). Classification (GTDB taxonomy): domain Bacteria; phylum Bacillota; class Bacilli; order Lactobacillales; family Lactobacillaceae; genus Liquorilactobacillus. The sequence goes on from NZ_VJYB01000003.1 coordinate 89,300, forward strand.
TTACCAGCTTGGTTAAAGGTAGAAACAACTTTACCTGCACCTAAGCCAATCTTAGTTAAAATTCCTGGATTTTTAGTTTGAGCTGTTAGTGTTTTAGTATTATCAAATTTTACTGATTCATCGTTACTATCGTTATTATCAGCTTCAAATTTATCTTCGCTTGATGCCGACTCATCGGATAGAGTAATTTGGTCAACATCTACATTAGAAACATAATTACCTTCATTCATGAATTGTGCCAGAGGTCCACTTTTCCCAGTCATCAGAATATTAATTGTTTTAATTCCTTTTTTAGGATAGATGCCGCACCGCAAAGTTCCACCACAATCAACAATTGCTAATGCAGTTTCTTCATCAGGAATTGAAGTTTTAAAACCATCTACTGCTTCCATTCCTGTCAACTTAGCAATCTTATCAACAATAGCTGGTTTATTGCCGCCAGTTACATAAATAAACTTATGCTTTTTTGTAGTTGGGGTAATTATTAAGGGGCCTCCCCAGCCGCCAGAACCTTTAACTACTTTTATACTCCGATATTCTTTTGTCATTATTATAACCTCCAATACTGTTAATTATTAAACTCAACTTTTTTAGAAAGTGTAACTCCCTGTTGCTTGCAAACATAAGCAGTTGTAAAATCTGTAACCCAGCCACCAAGAAAATTCATTACTAAGCCCACTAACAAGTAACGAATTGCCAGATCCATCGTATTCAAACCTAGTTTTTGAACTCCCTGTGCAATTCCTAGCCAAATGAAGTATTCAGATGGATTAATATGCGGGAAAACACCATTACTTGTATGACAAAATTGCGCAATTGAAGCATACCAGCTTGGTTTATAATACTCCGGTAAAAAACGTCCCATTGAATGTGACATCGGGTTACCCAACATGAATGCTGATATAAAAGGTAAAACTAAATATCTCGTAAATGGGTTTTTGGAAGAAGCCTGTGCTAGTTTCACCATTTTCTTATCGCCAACAAATGCAATAATTGCATTCATTAGTACCAACAGCAATAAAACAACCGGAATAATTGAAGTCATCCAACCAATTAATGTTTTACCGCCGCTTTCAAATAAACCCATAAAGCCTGAAGCTAATTCTGTTATAAATTTCATAATTTCAAGACTCCTTATTAATTAATTTGTTTTTTATGCTTACTTCCTAATACTTTGTAATAAAGCGACTTAATTTTCTCTACCATTGGCAAGCTCCATATTTTGATACTCGTATCAACATCCTGCAACTTTAATTTGTTGGTTTTATAATTAATATAATTTTTATAGGCATCCAGTAAACATACCCTTGTCAATCTGTCGAAATTTTTTAACTGTTCATAAGAAGAAGCAACCTCAGCCAAGTTTCTATTTTTAAGCGCTTTCAATTCTTTGAACCTTGCAAAAATAGTTACCCCTTTCATCATTTGGGCTTCTTTAATTTCACCATTGTTTTCTACAGCAATCAGAATTAAAGTTCCTGATCTTAATTTCTTTGGGTTTTTCCCAATTGCCACTGGTGCTAACATTCTTAACTTGTGGAACGTTTTAGAAAAATTTTTTATCTGTCTTAGTCCCAGTAAGCCTTGTAATAAAAAGGCAGCCACTAAGATTATACCAAAGTAAAGTAACATCAAATCGCCTCCATCAATTGAATTAATCCCCGGTTTTGATCATAATTTTTCAAGTTATTAAAGATATTGCCATTGGTTGCTATGATTCTGATCAAGTCATAAACCTGTGCCAAAATCCTGCTTAAGTTTGCATCCAGCTTATAAGGAATTGCGACAAGAAATACAACCTTGACCTTCCTACTATCATAAGTAACCGGCTTGTTAAAAAGCCCAACCGTAACTAAAATTCTATTAAGCCCTGATTTATCAATTACATGCGGCAAAGCTACACCACTACTTAAAATATTACTTGAAAGGCGCTCACGCTTTATCCAATCATTTAAGAATTCCTCATTAAGCTGTCCAATCGATATTTCATGAACAATAAGCTGTTTGACTCGTTCAGTATACGAATCATCTTTCCCAGTAAATTTAGTTACATCAAACCTGCAAAAACCATTATTAATAGCTTCGTCAACTAATGAAATCTGCAAGCGTTCACGCAAAGTTCCTTGATTAAAAACCGAATTCAATCTAATTACCGGTGACTTATTAACTAACTTATTCTCTATCGGTAAACTGTTTGAAAAAATCAGCAAGTATTTATTTGAACTCGTTTCTAATTCAAGCTGTGAATTAAACAAATCAATCTTTAAATTTTCATTTAACAATTCTTTTAATTGCTCAATAATAAACTTTCTCATCCCATTACTTATAGGCTTAACTATAGCAATTCTGTAAATTACTGGTGAAGACATATACTCTTCAAGTTCCATCTGAAAATAAATACCTAGATAACTTAATTCATTCTTGTTAAATTTAATACCGGTTTCTTTAGTCATCAACATTAATGTTTCTTGTGCTAATTCAGCTGCAACTGGATATTTATTCAATATACTGCTCGAAATAACTCCCTCTGCTTTTATCCCATAAATGGCTCGATTAATTAAAAATAATAGATGATACCTTAATTCAATAAGCAAGCGATCGAAATCCAAATTCACGTCCAGCTTTTCTTTAACAACTGGAAAAACATTCTTCATTAATTCACCAACATCGTTTAGCGCATATTCAATCAGTTCATCGTCACTTGCAGATAATTTTTTTATGTTGAACGGATAAAGGATAAATTCCCATTCCCCATCATTCAAAGTTTCTGAAACAATGTTTGAAATTACTTTTTTTAATTTTCTTATCATTTCACTTCGGACTACTTCGTGATAATATCTGCATGGCTTATTAATTTGAATGCCATATTTTCTTAACCAAACAATAATCGAAATGTTCCGTTTGACCATCGTAACCGTATCGTTATTATCATCCACTTCTTTGACTGCTCCAGTTAACTCACTATCAAATATACTGTTCAAAATTAAATCAAAGTCATAATATTTTGCAACTATGTTCCTAGCGACTACCGCATAACTGTATAGATGCTCAGTATTCAACCGAATTCCGTTATTAGGTCTTGCTTGTACTGTTACACCATAAAAAGCTACTAATTCTTTCAACGCCTTCAAATCATTATTGACTGTTCCATGACTTACTGATAGCTCACTTGCCAAATCATCAAGCGCAATATATTTTTGATTTTGCATTAGTAACTTTTGTAGAATTGCTGCTTGTCTCTTGTTTGGATCATTAAAGTCCAAATCTTGTTTTAAAAAATTAGTTTGAATTTTAACAACAGCAGCATAATCTTCTATTGTTAGATAAAACTTTGATTTATTAACATTAATCTTGGCAACTCCATCAAGCTCCTTATTAATCTCGCGAATATTCTTTGCGATAGTTACCCTCGAAGTATTAAAGCGTGTTTGTATCTCCTCCAAAGCCAACGCTTCATTTTTAATAAAGAAATCCAACATTTCAAAATTTTGTCTATCCATAATCTCACCATATTTTTAATTTAGCCACGACTCTTCCCACCGGCAACATTGATTGTTACTCCTGTAATATAACTTGCACGATCTGATAATAAATAATTGACAGCATCAGCAACCTCTGAAAGCTTTCCACTTCTACCTAATGGTGTTGTTGTTGTACTCTTGTAACCAGCACGGATATCAGCAACCGTTTTATGACGTGTATATGCTAGTGCTTCTTCATATGATAGAGTCCGCAAGCCCGTGGCTTCCATAATACCAGGTGCAACTCCAACAACTCGGATGTTATGTTCCCCTAGTTCCTTAGACCACGAGCGTGTAAATCCATTGATTGCGCCCTTAGTTGCAGAGTAAACGCTCTGGCCTTGTGAACCTTCCAATCCTGCCTCTGAAGACATATTTACAACAACACCATACTTTTGTTTTTCAAACTGATGAACAACTGCTTGCGATACTAGAAAAACACTTTTTACATTTACTGCAAACATTTTCTCAAAATTTTGTTCTGTAAATTCATACTTACTCTCTGGATCAGTCGCATCCGCCAACAAACGTGGCAAATTTATTCCCGCATTATTAACCAATCCATCAATATGCTTTTGTTCAGAAATAACTTTATTTACCAAAGAATTTACTTCTGCTTTATTAGTTACGTCTGTCTTTACAAAGTGCAAATTCTTATCCTTAAAGCCCCCTTCATTTAAATCTGCATCATAAACAATTGCCCCATTATTCAATAATTCAGTTATAATTGCCTTGCCAATTCCCGATGATCCTCCCGTTACAATATAGACCCTACTAAAAATATTAATCCATGAATCAATCATTTAAATTTTCCTCCTCATTGTTTCTTTGTTCACAGATTAATATAGTTGAAAGCGCATTCTCTAACAATCCAATGTTTTTTCAACTTTTTTTCAAAACAATGTATTAATTACCACTATCGCCAAATAATAGTGTAAAAACATGACCAACCACTTAATCAGAGTTATGTTTTTAGGACAAAGATTGGCAATATAATGTCAAAAATAAAAAAATGCTTATCTTTAGTAGAATCATCCACTAAGGATAAACAACTTTTTGCAATTTATAATTTGGATGGCAATTCAAAACAACGAGGATAAAGTTCTCTTTTAACTTGCTTATTGCCTTAACTCCTTTGCTAATTCGTAGCGCTTTACCTTACCGCTAGCTGTTCGTGGCAATCTTTCTACTTTCACAAACTGTTTGGGAATTTTAAACCGAGCCAATTTTTTACTCCCATACGCAATCAATTCATTATCTGAAATCATTTGAGAACCAACATAAAATCCTACCGGCACTTCACCCCACTTATCATCAGGAACACCACAGACTGCAAATTCGGTAATTGTTGGAAATCCAGCATATGCATTCTCAATCTCATCTGGGAAAATATTCTCGCCCCCAGAAATTAACATCTCACCTTTTCTTCCCTCGACAAACAAAAATTTAGCCTCATCATAATGTCCAACATCACCCGTCTTAAACCAGCCATCTTCTGTTAATTTTTCTTCAAAAATATGTGTAGCTCCTAAGTATCCAGACACAACATTAGGTGCCTTAATTTCAATTTCTTTTGTTTTTTCATTAATTCTAAGCTGCACAGGAAACAGTGGTTTCCCAACAGACCCTACTGCATTTAGCGCATCACTAAAACTCAATGCAACGACTTGTGAACAAGTTTCTGTCATACCATAAGATTGAATAACCGGTAGCTTTAAGGCAATACACTGCCGCAGTGTCTGTTCATCAATTGCAGCTCCTCCCAAAAGAAAACATCTAAAATCCTGATTGTACCCTCCTGCAGGGAACGATTCTAACAGCCGTTTCAACATTTGCGGAACCACAGACATCAAAGTAACAGGTTGTTCTTGCAGCAACCACGTTATTTGCTTTTCCTGAAAATGTTCGACTAGCAACACTGGCATTCCATATATTAAGCTGCGCATCATTATTGAGAATCCACTAATATGAAAGATTGGAACTGCGCATAGCCACATATCGTTGGCTTGCAAACCAAGATTAATAGCTGAACCTACAGCTGAAAAGAAATGATTCTTAAATGTCTGTAATACTCCATGCGGATTCCCAGTTGTTCCTGAAGTAAACATGATTGTTGTTACTTGGTCATCTTTGTATTCTTCTACCACATGAGGTTCGTGCTTGGCAAGTTGTTTTATTTGTGATAGCTTCCAACATCTGACATCTGCAAATTCTGTTAATTCTGCTAGCTCTTTATTTCTTGTCTGTAAAGAATCATCAACCAAAACACGGTCCACATTTGCAATTTTAATCTGCTTTGATAATTCAAATAAACTCAACCTGAAGTTAAGTAAAACAATCTGTACTCCCAGTTCCTGTAATGCTAGTACCGTCAAGTAACTGCTAGGAGTATTTGCAGCCAAAAATCCGATTCGCCCGGTTGATTTGTCAATTATATTCTGTAACTTACCACTAAGCATCCCTGTTTCGTCTTTTAATTGTTGAAAAGACCAGCTTCGATTTTCAAAAACTAACGCTGTTTTATTAGGAACAAGTGCTGCTTGTTTATTTAACCAATTTTCCAAAACATAGCATCCCCTTTCAATTATTAAGGGAATTTGGGAAATTGATCAAAATCTGGTTTTCTCTTCTCATTGAAAGCATCGCGCCCTTCTTTTCCTTCATCGGTAGTATAGAAGAGCATTGTAGCATCCCCAGCTAATTGCTGAATGCCAGCCAAACCATCCGTATCTGCATTCATTGCAGCCTTTATAAAGCGTAAGGCAGTTGGAGACTTTGTCAGTATCTCATCACACCATTCAAGTGTTACCTCTTCCACCTGCTCCAAAGGCACAACCTTGTTAATCCAGTTCATCGCATATGCTTCATCAGCTGTATACCAATGGTTCATAAACCAAACTTCCTTTGCACGTTTGTGCCCTATTACCCGTGCAAGATATCCTGATCCATAACCTGCATCAAAGCTCCCCACTTTCGGACCAGTTTGTCCGAACATTGCGTTATCAGCAGCAATTGTTAAGTCACAGACCAGTTGTAAAATATTGCCGCCACCGACTGACCATCCCTTAACCATTGCAATAACTGGTTTAGGAATTATTCTAATCAGATGCTGTAAGTCAAGCACATTTAATCTGGCAATCTTATCAGATCCAACGTACCCGCCATTTCCACGAATACTCTGATCTCCACCTGAACTAAATGCCTTATCTCCGGCACCTGTTAAAATAATCACCCCAACTGTACTGTCATCTCGGCAAATCGTAAAAGCGTCAATTAACTCTTCAATTGTCAGTGGTGTAAAAGCGTTACGTTTTTCTGGTCTATTCATCGTTAACTTAGCAATTTTCCCAGTTCTTTCAAAAATTATTTCTTGGTAGTTCTTAACCTTCGTCCATTCTCTAGTTGTCATCTTCATAGTCCTTTCTGTTACAATAAGAATAAATTAATCTTGGAGGCATTCCAAATGAATCTGCTTGAATACTTAAACATTAAAACTATTAAAACATCTAAACAACAAGTTGTCCTTTCCCTAGAGGTTGATGAAATACATAAGCAGCCCTATGGTTTATTACATGGCGGCATTAATGCTGTTCTTGCCGAAACAGCAGCCAGTATATTGGCTAATCTAAACGCCCCAGTCGGGTTTGCAGCTGTTGGGATTAACATCAATACAAATCATCTTGCAACCGTAAAAGATGGCAAGGTCGAAGCCATTGCTGAACCTATAAAAATTGGAGCAAAAATACAGGTTCTAGCTGTCACAACGATTAGCTATCCTGAAGAAATCAAAACCAGCTACAGCACTGTCACAACGACGTTCCATAAAAAATAATGTTTTTATCCATCCGTAATTTTAGCATAAAGCTGCGTTAAAAGTTAAAATTCTATCTTGCTGTAACAATCTAACCTTATTATTATCTAATTACTCAAATAATTGCTGCTTTTTTTCTGCAAATTGAAGTCGACTTCTTTTAAACCTTGGAAGCATACTGCCTGGACTCTTTCGAGAAATATCATTCATGCAGTTCCAGTGGTAATCCATCTGGATCAAAGAAAAACGTCATCTTCTCTCCCGTAAAGTCATCTCTTCTTATCTCTTCTACTCTAATTTTTTGAGCCTTAAAATTTTCAACAATCGCTTCAATATTCGTAACCTTGAATGCTAGGTGTCTTAGTCCTGTTCCTTCACCAACCGGATATGATAGGCGCTTAGGGGCATCTGGTTTAATAAATAATTCTAGCCGTAGGTTCCCCTTTTCTACATCAATTTTCTCATCATTTTTTTCAATTCTTCTATAATCTGAAATAATCTTGAAACCAAGCTTATCAACGTAGAAACTAAGTGTTTCCTTTCTATCATGGCAAATTATTGCAATATGATGAATATCTTCGAAAATCATTCAAGTTCACCTTCTAAATTTTTTTTGTTCATCTTAAAATAACAGCTATCTCACCTGTAACCTCATTTTCACAAGGTGTACGTTATAGTTAGATTAATTCTAACTAAATTACTTAAGTTGTCAATTAATCATATACGCTTACCAACTAATAGATTAAAATATTTCTGTATGTTAAAATCGCTTTATAACATTGTCATTTATGAAGGGAGCTTGTTAAATGTTCACATTGTTTATCCTGTTACTTCAACGACTTGGAATCATACTTGTTTTAGCATTTCTATTAGTCAACGTCCCTTTTTTTCGCAAACTAATTGACAAAAAAACACGTAAAGCTAAGCTTTTTCTAATCCTAATTTTTACTATTTTTGCTATAATATCAAATCTAACTGGTGTTGAAATAGCGAAAGACAATACTTTGATTCAAGCTCCTTTTCTAACTGGTTTACCACAATCTGATTCTATTGCGAATACTCGAACACTCGTGATTACAGTTGCTGGAATAATCGGTGGTCCCTTTGTTGGTGGTTTTGTTGGCTTCTTTGGCGGGATACATCGTGTAATTCAAGGAAACTTCTCAGATTTCTTTTATATCTTTAGTTCTACTTTGGTTGGTCTTTGTATTGGATTTTTATCGAAAAAGTTTCGTCAAAACAACTTTTATCCTTCTTTTTTCAGTGCAGCACTCCTAGGGTTATTTGCAGAACTCATCCAGATGGCTTTCGTTGCTGTTTTTAGCGGACTAGACCTCGTTAAGCTGATTATAATCCCAATGTGTTTACTCAATAGTATTGGTGTTTCAGTATTCATCTCAATATTGAATGCATACCTTTCAAATGAACAACAATTGATGGCTGTACAAACTCATAATGTCTTGAATCTAACAAACGAAACCCTTCCTTATTTCAGACAGGGTCTTAATATCAACTCTGCCCATCAAGTCTGCAAAATCATCAAAGAGTTCACTAATTTTGATGCTGTCGGAATTACTGATAGAGTGAACGTCCTTGCACATATTGGTGCTGGAGAAGACCATCATCTTGCGGGTCAGGTAGTTTTAACAGATTTATCGAAACACGTAATTTCAAGTGGTGAAACTAAATATGCTTACCACCGCAACGAGATAGGCTGTCCCCATCCGGACTGTCCCCTTGCGTCCGCAATAGTACTCCCCTTAAAGGTCAATAATAAGACCATTGGTGCACTTAAGATGTATTTTAATAAAGCCGAGAGCCTCACACCCGTTGAAGAAAATCTTGCTACTGGCCTTGCATCAATTTTTTCTGGTCAACTAGCTCTAGGAATGGCTGAAGAACAGGCAAAATTAATTAGCGATGCAGAGATTAAAGCTTTGCAGGCTCAAATAAACCCACACTTCTTTTTCAATGCGATTAATACCGTCAGTGCGCTCATGCGGACAAATGTTGAACAAGCTCGCAGTTCATTGATGCAGCTAAGTACATTCTTTCGTTCAAGTCTGCAGGGAATCTCCGAAACGGAAATCCCCTTAGAGCAAGAAAAAAAACACGTAAATTCATATCTTTCACTTGAACAAACCAGGTTCCCTGAAAAATATATAATTGATTACAAAATTTCCGCAAGTCCACAAACCAAGGTTCCACCATTTTGCATTCAGGTTTTAGTTGAAAATTCAATCAGACATGCTTTTCCCATTAGAAAAAATGGCAACAAGATAACAATCACGGTCTGTCAAACAAAACAAAATATTGTTATCATTGTCAAAGATAACGGAGTCGGAATTGACCCAGAATTGCGCACACGTTTAGGACAAGAAACAATCGCATCAAGTACAGGAACAGGAACAGCATTAGTTAATCTGAATAGACGGTTAATTGGCCTATATGGAAATGAAAGTCATCTACAGATTACAAGTTCTGAGGAAGGTACAACAATCCAGATTAATATTCCTAATAACAATATAGCTACTATCTAATTAAGTTATTCAAATTAGTACACTTGTTAAAGAACTCCTTCAGATAGCTTTTAACATGATAAAAAGAGCTGGACCAAAAGTTAAACTTTGATCTAGCTCCATTATTTATTTAGAGTAGCCGTGTTACATGCGTCAAAATTCTCCATCTAACTTCAAATTACTTATAGCAAAACCCTCGCTGTTCGTAACTTCATGTTAGTAGTCAAATTTACTAACTCATGTCATATACCCAATTATTTTGTCGTGAACCTACTCAAATTTATCTTTTTGCTTCACTAATCAATTCTTGCAATGCTTGCTTCTTAAAATCCTTTTGTGCCTGTAGACTAGCTTTAGCTGTTAATGCCTGTTGCTCTTGTGTCGACATGGTTGGATCCTTGGTCATAGCTGCTGTTAATTTTTCTTTAACTTGTGCCTTAATATATGCCTTGGCTTGAGCTTGAACCTTAGTTTGGTCTTCGTTCTTAGCTAATTTTTGCAATTTCTTAGCTTGTTGTGTACTGAGGACAGCCCAAGTGTCATTTATTTTAAAAGTATTGTAATGGCGAATTAATTTGTGCCCATTCCCTAAAATCCCAAACCAAAACTTATAAGAATTACTCTTATATTCCCATCTAAGGGTTCTCGTAACAAGTTTTGCTGACCCGCTTGTTTTTCGTACCTTATTTTGTGTATTCGCAGGATCTGGATTAGTTGTCGTTGCTTTTTTCTGACTTGATTTAGCTTTATAGATATACACTTTTTCTTTACCCGAAGTACCAACCGTTTGATACAATAACAAATTAATTTGTTTTGAAGAAGCGGTTGAAACCAATTTACTGGTCTTAACATTTTCCACTTTATGCATTCCAAAATGACGTTTATCATTTTCAATCAAAAAAATCATTGAAACGATCAAACCTAGCGCAAAGATAACACTTAAAACATTTCGTAAAAGAGCTTTATCAATATTAATCATTGAAACAAATAAAAGTATGGCACAAATGATTAAACTAAAGATGATCATTATTTGTCACCCCCAACTGACTGCTTTTTATGCAGCATTTCTTTTGGAGTGCTACTGCTTACAAAGAAAGCAACTAGGAGTCCAATTGCACTGAAACCTATAGCCACAATGAATGCGGCATGATAACCACCTAAAGTTGCTGAAAAAGCAGCATTTTTGTAAGCTAACGGATCAGATTTAAGCATTGCTTTAGCTGGCATATCACTCTTTGTAACATTTGTTAAAATACTAATTAAAATAGCTGTCCCCACGGAAGCTGCTACCTGCCGAATGGTATTGTTTACGGCCGTCCCATTACTCATCATCTTAATAGGCAATGAGTTCATCCCAGAGGTCGTTACTGTCATCATTGACATTGCTATCCCTGCCATTCGAATTGCGTAAAGTGTAACTATATATAATAAAGGTGTTGTCTTTGTCACGAACATGAATGGAATTGTTCCTACTGTTAGTAAGAATAGTCCTGTAATTGCTAAACGTTTTGCACCAATTCTATCGAAGGCCCGACCAGCAATTGGACTCAATATTCCCATCATTAATGCCCCAGGTAATAAAGTTAACCCTGAATGAAAAGCACTTTCTCCTCTAACTGTTTGCAGATATAATGGTAATACCATTTCAACCCCAATCATTGCCATCATCAAAACAGAGCTTAAAAGCGCCGCACTTGAAAATTCAGGATTTTTTAGAACCCTTAAATCTAAAAATGGTTTTTCCAAACGGAATTGACGAATACCAAATGTAATCACAAAGATCACACCAACAATGATTCCTATTAAGACTACTGCACTTCCCCAACCTTTTTCACCTACTTCAGAAAATCCATAAAGTAAGCTGCCAAAACCAATTGTAGAAAGCATAGCTGAAAACCAGTCAAGTTTAATTTTGCTCGTTGGTAAAACACTCTTCATTAACCAAAAACCGGCAATAAAGACAATTACGGAAATCGGAATTAATATTCCAAATAATGCTCTCCAATTGTAGTTATCAATAACCCAACCAGAAAGAGTCGGCCCAATAGCAGGTGCTACACCAATAACCAGCCCAGCCATTCCCATTGCCGCACCACGTCTATTAGCAGGAAAAATGGTTAACATCAAGGTCTGTAGCAATGGCATTGTTACACCAACACCCAAGGCCTGTACAAGTCTACCCGTTAATAAGAAACCAAAGTTAGGTGCCGTGTAACAAATTAGCGTCCCTATTAGAAAAACAAACATGGCACTTTGATATAACATTTTCGAGTTCATTCTGGTTGTAAGCCAAGCACTAATTGGTATCATCACACCACTGACCATCATAAAACCTGATGACAGCCATTGAACAGTAGATGTGTTGATATCAAAGCTCTTCATAAGAGTCGGAAATGCTGTTGTTAAGATTGTCTGATTCAATACCGTACAAAACGAACCAACTAATAATAAAGTCACAAGAAGTGCTCTATTATAGGGCTTTCCGTTTTGATCAATTGCTTTATCCAATTTAAATTCTCTCCCTTTTGCCAAATGTCATTTAATATTAAGTATTAATTTTCTTTATATGAAAAAAATACAAGTCTCACTTTTCTAAATATATACTCATCTTTTTTCTTTGTCAAATTAATTGACAAAACTGTAATAAAAGTTACAATTATTGAATAGAAGCTTACAAAGGGAGACTATTATGGATAGTGCACAAAATAATATCTACGTTGATCGATTCAAAGAAATCTTGAAACATGAACACTTTCTTTTGGGAATTGGCGAAATTGCAAAAGCAACGGGTGTTTCACAGCGGCAACTTCGTTATTGGGAAGAAAAAGGGTATATAAAGTCCGAAGATAATAAAAATGATTCTAAAAGCTGTGACGGCCGCCATCGAAAGTACAGCCATTTTACTTTTTTGAAGGTCTCAATGATTCAAACCTTCATTAATGATGGTTATACTTTAAACGCAGCCGTTAAAAAAACAAATGAGCACAGTCTTTTAGGCAAGGCTGTGAAGCAATTTTTGAAAGAACGAATACTAGCTGTAAATATTATCCAAGATGGCTACGAATTAGATCTTGGTTCAATAGACGATATCCCAGGAAAACATGTTTATGTACTTATTCAAAAAAACGAAAAGACAAGGCTTATTTTAAGAGATTTGGCGTGATTTTACATGGTTCCTCCTGCTGCGCTTTTTTTATTGTGTCCAAAGTTACTTAATCCTAGTCTTTCTGCGTCTTCGCTAGTGGTTGACTTTGCTGTATAATTAACTTGGACTTATCATCACCATTTCTCTGGAGGAATATAAAATGAAAGTACTTATTATTGATGACGAACCGCTTGCACGTAATGAATTAGAATTCCTTTTAAAACAAAATATTGCAGTAACAACTACATATCAAGCAGAGAGCATCCAAGAAGCACTCGATATCATCTTAAGTAAAAAAGTTGATCTGTTGTTTTTAGATATCTCTTTAAACAACGAAAATGGGTTCAAATTAGCAAATGAACTCAATCAATTGGCCGTTTCCCCCTTTGTAATTTTTGCAACAGCATATTCAAATTATGCCGTCCAAGCTTTTGATATCAATGCCCTTGACTATATTTTAAAACCATTTGAACAATCTCGGATTAACCAAGCAATTAAGAAGGCTCAAGTGGCTATTCTAAATAGGGATAAATCAAAAAAAGAACCCGTACTACCAGACAAGAATCGCTTTATTTCAATTCCGACAGAAGATCGTACGGTTGTAATAAAAAGTAACGAGGTCGTTTCAGCTGTTACAGAAAATGGGCTCCTATCAATTTATACGATGGACAATACTTACGTTTCACATGAAACCCTATCTTGGTTACGTGAATATTTAGATCAGCAAAATTTTGTACAAGTTCATCGCAGTTCAATTGTTAACATCAATAACATCGCTGAAGTTCAACCTTGGTTCAATCATAATTTCATACTAATATTAACCAATCAACAACGTGTCCCTGTAGGTCGTTCTTACTTAAAAAGTTTAAAATCTATTCTAAACATGTAGTACTTCATTCATCCCTTCAAATGAACTGTTCACTCCCCTTTTTTTACATTTAACCCAATAAATATGCTTTTTTGTTTCAGCTTAAGTTATCCTTACCTTGAAAATAATTAAAGGAGGATGATTTATGATGAATTCAAAAAAGAATGGAGCTTCCGTTTTATTACAGATGGGTATATACTCTGCTATTCTCTTTGTTTCAAACATTATCTCTAACCTATTCCCAGCATCAATGCCTGTTCCCACTCCAGTTATTGGCTTAATAATTCTATATTCTCTATTAACATTTAAGATCATCAAAATTGAATGGGTCGAATCTCTTGGCACTTTCCTTATCAGCATCATTGGGTTTCTTTTTGTACCTTCCGGTATTTCACTTGCAGCCAACTTAGATATAATGAAAACTGCCGGTGTGCAACTCGTATCAGTCGTCCTTTTCTCAACAATCATTTTGTTAGTCGTTACAGCGTATACAACCCGTTTCTTTATCTTCTTGCACACACACCAAGAAAAAACTAAGCAAGCTAAACTACTTACGAAGAAAATCTATGCTGAAAAAGCTCAAGTAACGAATGGAGATGATCGTCATGGCAATGTTTACTAACATCTTTTTTGGAATCTTTCTTTCACTATTCGTATATCTGATAGGTCAGCAACTATTCAAGAAATTTAACGGTTTCTTCTTATTCCAACCTTTGTTTGTTGCAATGATATTAGGTATTTTTATACTGTTCATACTCTCAAAGTTACTAAATATAAATATCGCCAGCTTTTATCAGAAAGCATACAAACCGGGCGGAGATATCCTCTTCTGGTTTTTAAGCCCAGCAACTATCGCATTTGCAATTCCTTTGTACAAGAGAAACGACATTGTTAAAAAATACTGGAAAGATATTTTGGCCGGTTTATTGATTGGAACAACGCTATCCTTAGTATTGATTATCACTTTTTCAAAACTTATGGGACTTAATCATACTAGTATCGCATCAATGCTTCCCCAAGCAGCAACAACTGCAATCGCATTGCCTATTTCCACTGCCATTGGCGGCAATGCATCAATCACCGCAATGGCTTGTATCCTAAATGCTGTCATTATCTATGCGCTTGGAAAGTATCTCTTCAAAATCTTTCACTTGGGTGCTGATCCAATTGGTGCTGGACTTGGACTAGGAACTTCCGGTCACACAATTGGAGCCGCATTTGCGCTTGAAATAGGTTCTGTAGAGGGCTCAATGGCAGCTATTGCCGTTGTTGTAATTGGAGCAGTTGTTGATTTATTAGTCCCCATAATTTCACATATCTTCTTATGATTCATAACCTGAAATTTCGTTCAAGCAACGTCTATCGGATTTCCATAATTAATATTTACATGCGTACGCTTTTAGAATTAGGCTCCAAGGCTGGATTAAAAATTAAATTTTATTACATTATATCCAGAGTCAGTAATAGAACCGTGTCAAGAATCATCTTTGACACGGTTCTATCGTCTTATCTACACATTAGAACTATAATCCATATTTTAAAGCGGTCCGTCATTTACATCCCAAAATTAAACTAATTTTAACTCTCTGGGTCAATTCTTCTCCCGATACTCTTTATCAAGGAGACATCATTTTTATATTCCTGTGACGTCATGTCAACATTCGCAAAACATGAAGTCAACTTACCCTTAATCTCGTACTTCTTATTCTTTCCTTTTTTTGACAGTGCAATGTAAACCCGACGCCCATCCTCATCACTATGCTTACGCTCAATCCAGCCATCCTTTTCCATCCTCTTTAATAATGGCGTTAATGTTCCATTATCAAGACTTAACTTTGCACCAATTTCTTTAATCATCATCGGCTCACCGTTTTCCCACAATGTTAAAAGGGTAATGTACTGTGGGTAAGTCAACTTATACTCTTTTAATGCACTAGCGTAAAACTTATTATAAATTTTTTGTGCTGTATAAATGGCAAAACAAAGCTCATCATCCAATTTATCCGGCTTATGCTCTAATCCCATCATCGTTCTCCTTCTTCCGCAAGATATCGTTATTTATTATACAATTAAACACTCACAATTCCGATATATTTTTTAATAAGAAACCAAACCTCTGTTGTTAGACTGATCTGCCTTCTTATGAAATTTCTGTTTGAGTTATGTTTTACATAAAAAACACATCCACCACTACCTTTTTTATTATAGCATTTTATTTCATAGTAGTCGTAAAATAACTTGGTTAACTTCTTTATTTTATTTTGAAGATGTTTAGCATTTTACCATATTATCTGTTAATGTAGTAAAATAGTATTAACGATTCATAATTACTTGGAAGCGAGGTTTTTCGATGAAAAGTTTGATAGATACTTATACTCTAAATAATGGTGTAAAGGTACCAATTGTTGGCTTCGGCACATGGCAAACACCCGATGGGGCAATTGCAAAAGTAGCTGTGAAATCAGCGTTATCATCAGGTTATCGCCATATTGATACTGCTGAAATGTATGGAAATGAAAAAAGCATTGGGGCCGCTATTAAAGAAAGCGGCGTTTCTCGCAATAGTCTGTTCATAACAAGTAAGTTATCCAATTCTGACCATAGTTATGAAAAGGCAGCCACAGCCATTGAAAAATCGTTGCGCGATCTGCAAGTTTCAACCCTCGATCTTTTTTTGATTCATTGGCCAAACCCCAAGATGTTCCGTGATTCTGATTGGAAGAAACATCTGCAAGACACTTGGCGCGCATTGGAAGATGCATATAAGGCAGGAAAAATAAAAGCCATTGGTGTTTCCAATTTTAAAGAACACCATTTCGATATTTTAAAAGAAACACAAACAGTTAAACCAATGGTTAATCAAATTCGAATCTGTCCTGGAGATTATAATGAAGAACTCATCGATTATTGTAGGAATGAAAACATTTTGTTAGAGGCATACAGCCCTCTAGGCACAGGAAAGATTTTTACAGATAAAATAATGGCAGAAATTGCTGAAAAAAATAACAGGACAGTCGCTCAAGTCTGTCTTCGTTGGTCCCTACAACACGATTTCTTACCTCTGCCAAAATCAATTCATGAGGATCGCATCGAGGAAAATTCTCATTTATTTGATTTTGAATTATCTGATTCTGATATGGCTACAATTGATAATTTAAAAGATATTGTTGGCCACGTTGCAGATCCTGATACAGCTGAGTTCTAAATCAAATTATCTTTGAATTTAGTTTTTCTATTCAGTTTGAAAAAAGGAAGTGCATTTATGACAAAAACAGTAAATAAAGATTTAATAAAAGAAAACTTGTATCAGGCAGTGAATGGTGAATGGTTAAAGACTGCCAAAATTCCTTCAGATAAATCATCTACTGGCGGTTTCGCAGACTTGGCAGACAATATTGAAAAGGTACTAATGTCTGATTTTGAAAAAATGTTAAAAGAGCCCAATAATGTAACGGATCCTTATCTAAAAGAATTCATAAGATTCTATGCGTTAACTTCTAATTTTAAAAAAAGAGATACTGCTGGCTTTGAACCTGCCAAAAATTACCTTTCTGTGATTGAAAAGCTTGACTCTTTCGCGTCTTGGGAAAAACAACTTGGTTCATTAACATTGGCAGATTATCCGACACCTTTTTCAATTTATCTTGCACCTGATATGAAAAATACGACTGCCTATGCGCTGACAGCAGATGTTCCCAGTCTGATTCTCCCAGATAAAACCTACTATGAAGCTGACAACGAGTCTTCTAAGGCTCTCCTTGGAATCTATACTAAAATGCTGGCCAAGCTCTTTAAGCTTGCTGGCTATGCTGAAGATGCTACCAACAAAATAATTGCGGGCACGTTGGCTTTCGATAAATCAATTGTTCCTTATGTGAAAGATAGCACCGAGTTGGCAGACTACGTAAAGAGCTACAATAAGTATACTTTTGCTGATTTTCTTAAATTCAGTAATAATGTCAATTTGAAAAAATATGTAGCTGCACTAATCCATGACAATCCTGACCAAGTTATTGTTGCTGAACCAAAATTTTACGAAGCTTTTGATAAAATTATTAATCCGGAAACTTTCGATAATATGCGCAGTTGGCTCCTCTCAAAGACTTTATTATCAGTGAGCTCTTCTCTTTCCGATGAAGCACGAATCATTTCAGGTGAATATTCTAGGGCGATCTCTGGAAGCAAAGAACCAATGTCACCACAAAAAAGTGCTTTTTATCAGGCTGTTAATGTCTATAGTCAAGTAGTTGGGCTATACTATGCACATAAGTATTTCGGACCAGAAGCAAAAACAGACGTGATTGACATGGTCAAAAAGATGATTGATGTTTATAAAGAGCGCCTACAAGATAACGATTGGCTGGGTGAAGAAACCCGGAAAAAAGCTATTTTAAAATTAGAAAAACTTGGAATTCAAGTTGGTTATCCTGATAAACTAACAGAAATTTACAAGAAATTTATCGTTGAAGATAATGATTTGTTTAGTAATACTCTCAAGTTTACACAATTATCCATTATTGACCACTACAATAAGTGGAAGAAGCCTGTTGACCGGACAGAATGGGAAATGAGTGCATCTACTGTCAATGCTTATTATCATCCTTCTTATAATATCATTGTCTTTCCCGCTGCAATTTTACAAGCACCTTTTTATAGTTTAAATCAATCTTCAAGTGAGAACTTTGGGGGAATAGGTGCAGTTATTGCACATGAAATCTCACATGCCTTTGATAATAATGGTTCTCATTTCGATGAATTTGGTAACCTAAATAATTGGTGGAGTGACTCGGACTTAGAACATTTCCAGAAACTTGCTGATGCAATGATTGCTGAATTTAACGAACTTGAAACTCCAGCAGGTAAAGTAAATGGTAAATTAGTCGTTTCAGAAAATATTGCCGATGTTGGTGGTCTAAGTTGTGCCCTTGAAGCTGCCAAAAAAGAAGAAGATGTAAATCTCAAGGATTTCTTCTTCAACTGGGCTCGTGTATGGTGCCTCAAATCTTCGTTAGAAAGGCAGAAATTACTACTTAACATTGATGTTCATGCACCTCATGAATTAAGAGCAAATATTCAACCGCAAAACTTGGCCGATTTTTACTCAACATTCCATATTTCATCTGAAGATGGAATGTATCTGCCAGAAGAAAAACGAGTTGTAATCTGGTAGAATTGCTGATATCTCCAAAAAGAGAGAAAGTTTTGACTTTAGAAACACAACTATTCATAGTAATCAAAAAAGATGCTAGATCGAAATTTTGATCTAGCACCTTTTTTGGATTCACTTAATATTGTTTTCTGTTCAAATTACATAGTACCTACATCTAATATTTTAGAGATAAGCCATTCACACTCCATCTCTTCTTTATTTAAAGTCCAAGATATTAACCTGTTCATCGACGTAATCTTTTACAACATCATCATGTGTCGCAACTATTACTATTTTCCCAGCATTTGCCATTTCTTGCAGACTAGTTAAAACTAATTGCCGATTTATATTGTCCAATGCACCTGTCGGCTCATCAGCCAATATAATTGAAGGATTTTGTAGACTAAGTCTCGTTAAAGCAACCCTTTGTGTTTCTCCACCTGATAACGTATAAACCTTTCTTTTTAGATACCTATCAGTAAGACCGTATTTTTCAAGATATTTCTGTAATTCTGAAAGTTTATATTTTTTTACAATATTTAGATTCTGCATGACATTGTCTTCATCAACTAATGCATAGTTTTGAAATAAATAGCCGATAATTTTTCGATAATAGTCTAAAATATTTATCGTGTTAATATTTTTATCATCCAATGTAATTGTTCCGGCTGATAAATTATTCAATCGTCCGATGCTATTTAATAACGTTGTTTTTCCACCACCGGATGGTCCAACTAATGCATACATTTTCCCAGACTCAAAAGTATAGTTTACATTATTAAATACAACATAGTCATCAAATACCTTTTTTGCATTTTTAATTCTTAAAGAATGTTCCACTCTTCTATTCCCCCTTTATTACACTGGATATTTTCTTATTTAAACGCCTGCTTTGAATTCTTAATAATATAAATTCACCAAAATTTGAAAGTCCGAAAAGTGCCAATGCAATTGTTTGATCTTTAGTAATCAGTAAAACTATGCCTGCTTCAACGAGGCTCATTACAAATATTAAGAAAATAAACTTTCTAAATATTTTTAAAAAGTGCGTTCCTAACAATCTTTGAATGGCGATTTTCTTGCGATTATTGCTAAAATAGACACTGTTTAGCGCTATATTCTCAATCACTACTATTGATAACGCAATTCCAAAGACCGTTACTAAAAGTCGCAAGTTATTCTGAACTGTCGCTAGTTGCTTCATTGCATAACTTTTCGTATTAATTATGCTGCCTATATAATTTGTTATTCTGGCAAATTTCATTCCCTTTTGAATCGTTGAAACACTCGGACTAAGAAAAGCCTCATTAGAAAGATATGTTAACCAAACACTATTTGCGTCCACATTCTTTTGACTTGTTCCACCTAGAGATTCATTTGATAACACCGCTACAACTGCCGAATTGACAGTTCCTTCATAATAACCTAGATCTAGTGCCGCTGTACTATAGGTAAAAAGCTGCTGTCCTTTTTTAATTTCAATTGCTTTAATATGTAATTTTACGCCCATCTTTTTCTCAGCACTATTAAGCCACAAGTATTCACGGTATGATTTTAAAATTTGCTGCCGTCCAGCATACTGGTTGGTAGGAATGAGAATATAAGTTGTCTGCGTGTCTTTTGGTAAAATCACCTGATTTCCATCTGGATCAATAACATGATTTACCTTTAAATAATTGGCATTCACACTCAAAACATGCCCACTAAACAAATCTGAAACATTACCCTGATTACTGCTCCAACCTTGATAATTAGCTAACATTCCCCCATGGTTTTCTAAGTAATTAAAGAAGATTGCTGCTTTGTGATTTAATCGCTTTGTTTCCTCAGCTGTACTCTGTATCGAGGCTAAATTAACAGTATAATAAGTCTTCCCTTTCGTCCAAATTGATAGCTGGTCTTTTAATTGACGATCTTGTTTTAAGGTACCAAGTAATGAGACAAAAGCTACACAAACAAAAACTTCAATAACAATTTTGATTGCCATATTAATATAGAATGACATTTGACTCCGCATATCGCCTTTAATAGCATTAACAATCGTCTGTCTTGAATGAATCCTTGCCCTAATTACTGCTACAAAGATCATTACTACTGCTGCAATTACGTATAATACGAACGCAAAATATAACATTATGTGGTACGTATTTGTAAATCCACTTAACTGCATATATAGTGCTAGTATCATCAAACCAATTAAATAAACACTCACAAAATAGCTTTGATCCGATAAAAAACTGCGGAATGCATCTTCAAAGTTTGACATTCCTAAAAGACTTCTAATATTTATTTTCTTTAATTCTCTTAAATTTGCCAGTAATAAAACTATACCTAGTATTAAAAACGTTAGTAATATTAAATTAAAGACTTGATTGATATCTAGGAAATTTAGAATTCCCCAGTTCCAACTCTCATTAACTTTTTCATATTGAATTCCATTTTTCTTAAACATTTTTTCAATTGAGGAACTGTTTGTATGACCAATAAAATACAATGGGTATCTAATATCACTAGTCATGAATTCATTCTTTGTTGCTTTAGTTCCTGCTGGAAGCCTTCTTTTTTCCCCATATACATACATCCTGGTACTTGTATCATTTCCACCATCTACAATCGGTACACTAAAAACCTTAATAGCTGAGATCTTATGTTTTTTCGTATAACTATCAATTGCTTGATTGAACTTAGTAGAGTTGAGACCATTTTTCATCCCATTAATTTCATAAGATGTATGGCTTGATTCAATATAAGTTGTTCCTAGTGAACGTATAAATGCAAAAAGCACAAGTAAACAAATTATACTCACAAAACTTACTACAACATGCCTCGTTCTCTTCAATACAAATCCTCCCAGAGTTATCATTGACAATAATTATTTTAGCATATCTCAAAATCAAAAAAATAAGAATATATTTTTATTTTTAATTATATAACACTAAAAACTATTAGACTACCTTGATATACAATCAACAACAGAACAGTAAAGATATTTGATTTTTAATTCAAAATAATCAAGATACAAAAAAGCTCATAATTGCTAGACTTATTCGTCCAATAATTATGAGCTTCTTTCCTGATTTTAAAGCTTATGAATAATTTTGCAATTACTCAAAACTGACCATTTTTATTTTCTTTTACTTTTATATGCTCTTCGCTTTGCTTTTGCTATAACTCTCTTTTTATCTTTTTCAACTTTTTTCTTTTCTTCACGCTCACGATTAATTTTAAATGGATTACTTATTAACAGTGTCTGTCCTGCCGAAAAGGCATTTCCTATCACCCAATAAAGCGATAATGCTGATGGTAAGGAGATTGCAGTTACTAAGATAAATATCGGCATCCCATATGTCATTGCAGTCGTCATCCCATTTTGTTCTGGCTGTGACATCACACTCAGCTTAGAAGTTAAAAATGTAAAGATTGCAGCCAAGATAGGTAAAACAAAATATGGATCCTTATCTCCAAGTTTCATCCATAAAAATGTACCACTCTTCAAAACTTCAGATCTCAAAATAGCCTGATATAAAGCAATTAAGATAGGCATCTGGATTACCATTGGTAGACAACCAGCAACAGGATTAACACCAGCTTCAGCATATAGTTTTTGTTGCTCTGCACGTAACTTATTCTGCGTTTCCGTATCCTTTGCGGAATATTTACCTTGCAGTGCTTTCAACTGGGGTTGTAACTCTGTTGTTTTTCTCATGCTTTTCATCTGATAAAACATAAGAGGCAAAAGAATGACACGAATAATGATTGTAAACAAAATTATGCCTAAACCGTAACTATTGCCAAAAACCTTACTTAAAAACATGATTGCTTGGACAAAGCTCCAAATTATGTAATGATCCCATATGCCAGAGCTATTCTGAGTTACTGTTGACGTACTACAACCACTTAAAATAAAAACTAGTCCCACAACACATAATAGTGTGAGAATACGTTTTGTTTTTTTCACTACATTCCCCTCACTTCACAAGCTTATTTCAGCAAAACATGAGCCAGGCGTAGGACATGTATTAAGTTTTTCTTGGTATCAGCCATTGACACGCCTGAAATTGGTGGACGAGCAATAATTATAAAGTCACAATCCTGCCGTAAATTAGGTTTTAGTTCTGTTAAACTCTGCCTAATTCTTCGCTTAACCCAATTACGTGCTACTGAATTCCCAATTCTCTTCCCTACAGATATCCCTACCCTAAAATGTAACTGATCTGGTTTATCAATTACATAAACAACAAATTGTCTATTCGCACAAGACTTTCCTTGCATGAATACTTTTTGAAAATCTGCTTCCTTTTTGACACGGTATGATTTTCGCATAATCCATCTCCATGTGTCGTATAAAAATCTACATCAAAATAAAAGACCACTGACGGTCAGTGGCCTATGCAGACAATACTTTTCTACCTTTACGACGTCTACGTGCTAAAACAGAGCGACCGTTACTTGTACTCATACGTTTACGGAAGCCATGCACTCTTTGTCGATGACGTTTCTTAGGTTGATATGTTCTCTTCATTGGATTTTCCACCTCCTTGATAGACACTTAACAATGATAACGAAAATTTTACTAAAAAAACAAGCTTTTGTCAAGTCCTTATCTACGCAAGATATTTTATCATAGATTATCTACGGATTAAAGTAAATAAAAAAACAACCTGCAAAGTTATCCACAAAAAAGTTAAAAAGTGCTTATCTCCTGTGGATTTCTCTTTTTACTTTTTTTATTTCCACAAAACACTTAACAAGCTTCTACACCAATTCACAGGGTGTTACTAATTTGTCCACAAACAAACTTCAAGTTGTGGAAAACTATTTTTTACCCTTATTTAATAGCACTTCTGCTTTGCAAATCAGCTGTGGATAAGTTGAAAAATTAAATACTATCCGTACTTCTTTTTTTACCCTGTGGATAATTAATTTACACCCTGTGCTTTTTGTTTATTTCTTTTATACATACCTGTGGAAAACTTTTAGAAAAAATGCTAGACTATTATAATGAACGTTACAATAAAGGAGGTATCTACGTGCCCGATCTTGAAACCCTATGGCAATACATTTGTGATGAATTCAAAACAAAATTATCTACAATCAGCTATAATACCTGGCTTAAAGCCGTTAAGCCAATTGCTTTTTCATCTCAAACACTTGTTATTGAAGTCCCGACTGCCTTACATAAAGATTATTGGAAAGCAAATCTAAGCAAACAAGTTGTCGCTCTTGTTGCTGATTCAATCAATCAAACAATTACAGTGATTGCCAAGTTACCTGAAGAACCTAATCCGCTTTCTTCCGGCTTTTCTAGTAATAGAACAAAAAAAAATACTAAGTTAGTTGATTCGCGCCCAACTTTTATGCGCGAGACCAAACTAAATGAAAAGTATACTTTTAATACATTCGTTATCGGAAAAGGTAATCAAATGGCACACGCCGCAGCACTAGTAGTTGCAGAAGAGCCTGGAGCCTTATACAATCCTCTTTTCTTCTTTGGAGGTGTTGGTTTAGGTAAAACCCATTTAATGCACGCAATTGGTCACCAAATGTTGACTAATAACCCGCAAGCAACAGTCAAATACGTTACCAGTGAAGCTTTCGCTAATGATTTCATCAACTCAATTCAAACAAAACGTCAAGAAGAATTTCGCAAAGAATATCGCAGCGTTGATTTACTTTTAGTAGATGATATCCAATTTTTTGCTGATAAAGAAGGAACCCAAGAAGAATTTTTCCATACTTTCAATGCCTTATATGATGATAAAAAGCAAATTGTTCTTTCATCAGATCGCTTACCCAATGAAATTCCTAAACTGCAAAAAAGACTTGTATCACGCTTTAAATGGGGATTATCGGTTGATATAACCCCACCTGACCTTGAAACCAGAATTGCAATTTTACGCAACAAAGCCGATGCTGACGATTTAGATATTCCTGACGATACACTAAGCTATATAGCGGGACAAATTGACTCAAACATTCGTGAACTAGAAGGTGCCTTAGTGCGGGTACAGGCCTACGCTTCAATGACCCACCTTCCCATCTCCACTAGTTTGGCAGCAGATGCCTTAAAGAATTTAAAACTTAATGGAAAATCAACTGAAATTTCAATCTCAGTAATCCAAGACAAAGTAGCTAAGTACTATCACATCACTATCAGTGATTTAAAAGGAAAGAAAAGAGTTAAAAATATTGTAATTCCACGCCAAATAGCAATGTACCTTGCGCGAGAACTCACAGATGCTTCCTTGCCCAAGATTGGCCATGAATTTGGAGGAAAAGATCATACAACAGTAATTCACGCACATGAAAAAATTGCAGGTGCATTAAATACTGATTCAGAATTGCAACGGGAAGTTAATGACTTGAAAAGCAAATTAAAAAAATAGGTACGCTGTGAATTACTGTGAACAAAAAGCGTACTTACACACAAGATATACACATGTGCATATCTTTTAAATTCCAAGTCTTTCTCTAGTTTTCCACAGAATCAACAGGCCCTACTACTATTACTATTTACTTTATAATTAATATATATACACTTAGGAGGCACTTCATGAAATTCACAATAAATAGACTTGCGTTCATCAAAAGTCTGACAGATGTTCAAAGAGCAATCTCTACAAAAACAACTATTCCTATACTGAAAGGGATAAAATTAAATTTAGAAGCAAAGGGATTAACGCTTACAGGTAGTGATGCGGATATTTCGATTGAAACATTTATTCCTGCCGAAGATGATCAGGCACAACTACAAGTTGAAGAACCTGGGCAAGTTATCTTAGCTGCAAGAATATTTAGTGAAATTATTAAAAAACTTCCTGAAGATACACTAACTTTGGAAGTAACCGAGAATTATCAGACAGAAATCCTATCAGGATCTGCATCATTTTCAATTAAGGGGCTAAATGCAGAAAACTATCCTCATTTACCAGAAATTACAGCAGAAAATACTTTGAATCTTGAAAGTGACGTCTTAAAACAGATAATAGGACAGACTGTAATTGCAGTTTCAACTCAAGAAAGTCGGCCAATTCTTACAGGAGTTCATTTAACCATCAAAAACAACCAGTTATCTGCAGTTGCAACAGATAGTCACCGCCTTAGTCAACGCAAAATTACAATAACAGTTGCAGATGATGTATCGTATAACATCATTGTTCCAGGAAAGTCTCTTAGTGAACTATCAAAAATGATTGGGGAAGATGTAACTCAAGTTGAAGTAAGAATCTCTGAAAATCAAATATTATTTGAGTTCAACAACACAATTTTTTATTCAAGATTACTTGAAGGAAATTATCCTGATACAGATCGCTTGCTTCCAAAAGATTCCGAAACTGAAATTGGTTTTAATACAAGCGAATTTCTTGCATCAATCGAAAGAGCTTCACTACTATCTCATGCAGGTCAAAATAATATTGTAAAATTAGCATTAGATACTGAAAAGCAACAGGCAACAATCTATAGTAATTCACCTGAAATAGGTAATGTTGAGGAAGAATTAAAATTTCAAAAATTAACAGGAAATAATATTGAGATCTCATTCAATCCTGATTACATGAAAGATGCTTTGAGATCTTTTGGACAAAGTACAATTACAATTTCATTTACGGCTCCTTTACGACCGTTCACATTAGTACCTAGTGAAGATCAAGAACATTTTATCCAGTTAATTACTCCTGTTAGAACATATTAGAAAAGGTGAATAAATTTTCATACTAAATTACAGAAAAGAAATGAGTTTACGGCTCATTTCTTTTTATTTTGTTTAAAATAGTCTTAAAAGGCCAAAAAATACAAATCTGTGGGTTTTAAACTGTGTCTAGTCTCTTTATATTAACAGACCTTAAAATAGCTTATATCGGATAATAGGCCCTTGTATGATTGTTATTTGCTTTAAAAAAGTTTATAATTGAAGTTAAATGAGGAAGTTGGTGAAAGTTGTTGGATAATGAGATTCTTCTAAAAACTGAGTATATTACTTTGGGGCAAATGCTAAAAATTGCTGCAATAATTGATTCTGGCGGACAAGCAAAATGGTTTTTGCAAGAAAATGAAGTTTGGGTTAATGGTGAACAGGATAATCGAAGAGGTCGAAAACTTTATGCGGGTGATCAAGTAAATATCCCCACAATAGGGAAATTTTTAATGCGTTCGAAACAGGCTAGGTAGCCTATGTATTTAAAAGAATTAACACTGAAAAATTTTCGCAACTATTATGATATTAGTTTGGAGTTTTCACCGCAAATTAATATATTGATTGGTGAAAATGCGCAGGGAAAAACAAATCTGCTTGAGGCAATCTATGTTTTAGCAATGGCAAGGAGTCATCGGACAAATAATGAGCGTGAATTAGTGAATTTCACCAAAGAAGAAGCCTCAATTCAAGGAACATTGGAACGAAAGATAAGCAAACTGAAGCTCGAACTTTTTTTAGGTAAAAAGGGTAAAAAAGCAAAAGTAAATCATCTGGAGCAAGCAAAGTTGTCGCAATATATTGGTCAAATGAATGTTATTTTATTTGCTCCTGAAGACCTAGCGCTCGTCAAGGGGGCACCAGCAGTTAGACGAAAATTTATTGATATGGAATTCGGACAAATTGATCCGCATTATTTATATAATTTGAGCCAGTATCGCGTACTTTTAAAACAAAGAAATCATTATTTAAAACAACTTCAATTAAAGCAGACCAAAGATTTAGTCTTACTGGAGGTCCTTTCTGATCAGATTGCAGCATTTGGAGCAGAGATTATTGCAAAACGAATTACTTTTTTAAGTGAACTTGAGAAATATGCTCAAGATGTTCAAGCACAGATAACGGAGCAAAAAGAAGAACTTAACTTCAAGTATAATACTAGCGTTGAAAATATTTATGAAAAAGATGTTAAGCAATTATACATTGACTTAAAAAAAATTTATCAGAATAATCAAAACAAAGAAATATTTCAAGGGTCGACACTGTACGGACCGCATAGAGATGATGTTCAATTTTTAATCAATAAAAAAAATGTTCAGATTTTTGGCTCGCAAGGACAGCAAAGAACGACTGCGTTAGCTGTAAAATTAGCAGAAATTGATTTAATGAAAAATGAAACAGGTGAATATCCGATTTTATTGTTGGATGACGTTTTGTCGGAACTCGATGGAGCTCGACAAACACAATTATTACGAGCAATCCAAGAAAGAGTTCAGACATTCTTAACAACACCTAGTATGAGTGAAGTGACAAAAAGATTAATAAAAGATCCTAAAATATTTAGAATAAGTGCTGGAACTATAGAAGCGGAAGAATATAAATAATAATATTTTTTATGGATTAAAAGTTGGAGGGGATTAAAGTTGACAGATAAGGAAATAATAGAAGCCAAAGAAGCACGCGCGCAAGAATATGATGCGAGTCAGATTCAAGTGCTTGAAGGACTTGAAGCTGTGAGAAAGCGTCCGGGAATGTATATCGGAACAACAAGTTCACAAGGACTGCATCATCTAGTATGGGAAATCATTGATAATGGTATTGATGAGGCGTTGGCAGGATTTGCAGATGAAATTAATGTAACTATTGAGAAGGATAACAGTATAACTGTCACAGATAATGGTAGAGGGATACCAGTAGATATTCAGACAAAAACAGGCAGACCAGCGCTTGAAACGGTCTTTACAATTCTACATGCTGGTGGAAAATTTGGCGGTGGTGGTTACAAAGTTTCAGGTGGACTTCATGGTGTTGGAGCTTCCGTCGTAAATGCTTTATCTACAAATCTTAATGTTGAAGTTAAGAAAAATGGTAAGATTTATGCAATCGATTTTAAACGTGGAAAAGTAAGTCACGAGATGAAAATCATTGGCGAATGTGGTGAACATGAGCATGGGACAAAGGTTCATTTCCTACCAGATCCAGATATCTTTGTAGAGACGACCGTTTATGATATCAAAATATTAACTACAAGAATAAGAGAACTTGCATTTCTAAACAAAGGACTAAAAATTACGATTACAGATAATCGCGATGAAAGGCCCAAAACAAAAGAATTTCATTATATCGGTGGGATTAAGCATTATGTTGAATTTCTTAATAAAGGAAAGGAAGTCTTATTTGAAGAGCCTATTTATGTAGAAGGCGAGCAAAAGGGAATAACGGTTGAAGTCGCTCTGCAATATACTGATGATTTTCATTCTAATTTAATGACATTTGCTAATAATATTCACACATATGAAGGTGGAACTCATGAAGCTGGATTTAAGACTGCACTGACTAGAGTGATTAATGATTATGCACATAAGAGCGGAAGGATAAAAGAAAATGAAGACAACCTTTCTGGTGAAGATGTGCGTGAAGGTATAACAGCAGTCGTCAGCATTAAGCATCCAGATCCACAATTTGAAGGACAAACAAAAACAAAATTAGGTAATTCAGATGCAAGAACAGTCACGGATAGAATGTTTGCTGAACATTTTTCTAAATTCATGATGGAGAATCCAACAATCGCTAGAAAAGTTGTAGATAAGGGTTTACTAGCATCTAAAGCAAGAATTGCAGCAAAACGTGCACGTGAAGTAACTAGAAAAAAGAATGGTCTGGAAATTAGTAATTTACCTGGAAAGTTAGCTGATAATACAAGCAAAGATCCTGAAATCTCAGAATTATTTATCGTCGAGGGAGACTCTGCTGGTGGTTCAGCAAAACAAGGGCGTTCAAGATTAACCCAAGCAATTTTACCTATCAGGGGTAAGATTTTGAATGTTGAAAAGGCAACATTGGATAGAATATTAGCCAATGAAGAAATTAGATCACTATTTACAGCTTTGGGAACGGGCTTTGGTCAGGAATTCAATGTTGAAAAAGCTAACTATCATAAATTAATAATAATGACAGATGCCGATGTTGATGGTGCGCATATCCGTACGTTGTTATTAACACTCTTCTACAGATTTATGAGACCGATGATTGATAAAGGATTCGTTTATATTGCCCAGCCACCACTATACCAAGTACGACAAGGAAAATTGATTAGGTATATTGACACTGATACTGAACTTGATGAGGTCTTAGGACAGTTGCAACCATCACCAAAACCAACTATTCAACGATATAAAGGTTTGGGTGAAATGGATGCTGAGCAACTATGGGAAACAACCATGGATCCAGAAAATAGACGTTTGCTAAGAGTTAGACTTGAGGACGCGGAAGAAGCAAATGGAGTATTTGAAATGTTGATGGGTGACAAGGTTGAGCCAAGACGTGAATTTATTGAAGCGAATGCAACCTTTGTTGATAACTTGGATGTATAGATATTTCCGAGGAAATATTTGAGAAATTAGGAGGGATAGACGTTGGTAGATCTTCCAAATAGAATTAAAGATTCCGATTTATCTGGAATTATGCGAAAGTCTTTTATGGAATATGCAATGAGTGTAATTGTTGCCCGTGCGTTGCCAGATGTACGTGATGGATTGAAACCAGTCCATCGCAGAATTTTATATGGGATGAATGAGTTAGGGGTAACTCCTGATAAACCATATAAAAAGTCTGCAAGAATTGTAGGAGATGTTATGGGAAAGTATCATCCACATGGAGATTCTGCAATTTATGAATCAATGGTCAGGATGGCACAAGAATTTAGTTATAGGTACATGCTCGTTGACGGACACGGTAATTTTGGATCTGTCGATGGTGATGGCGCTGCCGCAATGCGTTATACGGAAGCACGTATGAGTAAGATAGCTACAGAAATGCTACGTGATATTAATAAAAATACCATTGATTTTACAGAAAACTATGATGGATCAGAAAGGGAACCTGTTGTACTTCCAGCAAGGTTTCCAAATTTACTTGTCAATGGAGCAACAGGAATTGCGGTAGGGATGACTACTAATATTCCACCTCATAACTTGGCGGAAGTAATTTCTGGATTACATATT
This sequence comes from Lactobacillus sp. UCMA15818, assembly GCF_030400225.1. GTDB lineage: Bacteria > Bacillota > Bacilli > Lactobacillales > Lactobacillaceae > Liquorilactobacillus. The sequence goes on from NZ_VJYB01000003.1 coordinate 120,229, forward strand.
TTAATGAAAAATCCTGAAGCAACAACGGCTGATTTAATGGAGGTAATTAAAGGTCCCGATTTCCCTACAGGAGGGATTGTTTTAGGCAAATCTGGAATTCGCAAAGCTTATGAAACTGGTAAGGGAACTGTTACAATTAGGGCTAAAGTTGAGATTGAGGAATCAACAAATGGTCGTGAACAAATAATTATTAATGAATTGCCATATATGGTTAACAAAGCGAAACTAATCGAAAGAATTGCTGAGTTGGCACGTGATAAAAAAATTGAAGGAATTACGGATATTCGTGATGAATCTGATCGAGAAGGTATGCGTGTCTCAATAGATATTAGACGCGATATGAGTGCATCTGTTGTTTTGAATAATTTATACAAATTAACATTAATGCAGACTACATTTGGATTTAATATGCTGGCGATTGTAAAAGGGACACCTAAAATTCTTAGCTTGAAGCAAATTTTAAAGTACTATCTTGAACACCAAGAAATCGTTATCAGACGTAGAACAGAGTTTGAGTTAAAGAAAGCTCAAGCAAGGGCACATATTTTAGAGGGTTTGAGAATAGCACTTGATCACATTGATGAAATCATCAATATTATTCGTAGTTCTAAGAGTGGTGAAATTGCTAAGGGAAAGTTGATTGAAGGCTATCAGCTATCTGATAAGCAAGCTCAAGCTATTTTAGATATGCGCTTGGTTCGTCTAACGGGCTTGGAACGTGAGAAGATAGAAGATGAGTACAACAAGTTGCTTGAAGCTATCGCGGATTATAAGGATATTCTTGCACATACTGAACGAATTGATGAGATTATCTATCAGGAGTTACTGGAAATACAAGAAAAATATGGTGATGAACGTAGAACCGAATTATTGGTGGGAGAAGTACTCAGCATTGAAGATGAAGATTTAATCGAAGAAGAAGATGTTGTGATAGCCCTCACTCATAACGGTTATATTAAACGCTTAGCAACAAGTGAATTTAAGGCTCAACGTCGAGGTGGTCGAGGCGTCCAAGGAATGGGAGTTCATGATGATGACTTCATTGAGCACTTAGTTAATACTTCTACACACGATGAGCTTTTATTCTTCACAAATATGGGGAAAGTCTACCAGATGAAGGGTTATGAAATTCCTGAATATGGACGTACAGCAAAAGGAATACCGGTTATCAATTTGCTTGGTATAGATTCGGGAGAAAAGGTTCAGGCGGTCATAAATATTTCGCGTGATATGAAGAAAAAGAAAATGTATTTGTTTTTTACCACACGTCTAGGAATTTCGAAACGTACGTTGGTTAGTGAATTTTCAAACATTAGAAGTAACGGATTAAAAGCAATTACGTTGAAGGAAAACGATGAGTTAATTAGTGTCTTGATTACCGATGGAAACAAAAACATCATAATTGGAACACATCTAGGATATGCGGTTAGTTTCTCCGAGAAGGATGTCAGATCAATGGGAAGATTGGCAGCAGGTGTCAGAGGAATTCGCTTAAGAGATGAAGATTATGTGGTTGGAGCAGATATTTTATATCCAGATAGTCACGTCTTCGTAATTAGTGAGAATGGCTTCGGCAAACAGACATCAGCTTCAGAGTACCCAATAAAGGGTCGAGGAGGCAAAGGAATAAAAACATCTAATGTTACTGAAAAAAATGGACCAGTTGCGGGCTTAACAACAGTTATTGGTACTGAAGACATTATGTTAATTACAAACAAGGGAGTTACGATCAGATTTAATATTGATAGTGTCTCTGAAACTGGGAGAGCAACTCTAGGTGTGCATCTGATCAAGATTGAAGAAGGTGCATTTGTTTCAACGATGGCAAAAGTTGCACCGGAAGAGCTTGATGAAGAAGGACAGGATGAAAAAAATAATCTTTGACAGAATTAGAGATTTTGCGTATTTAAAAATATAGGCAGTGATAAGAATTTAGATGCCTTGTAATATTATATTGAAAATGATATAATGTTTGTTCGTTAGTATCTAACTAGAAATAGCATTAGATTACTTTCCTTGTTCTTAACAGAATTAAGAACCAACAGTCCATAAGGAGGTGTAAACAGTCATGACATACGAAATTACTTATATTATCAGCCCAGCAATTGATGAAGCTGCTAAAGCTACATTGGTTGATCGTTTCGACAGTATTTTAAAAGATAACGGTGCTGAAATTGTAGATTCAAAAGACTGGTCTAAGCGTCGTTTTGCATACGAAATCGGTGGTTTTACAGAAGGAACATATCATATTGTAAATACTAAAGCTGATGATGCCGTAGCAATCGACGAATTTGATCGTCTTGCAAAGATTAATGATGCAATCTTACGTCATATGATCGTTAAACGCGAAGCTTAATTAAGAAAATAAATAGTTAAAGGGGGAGTAGAACTTTGATTAATAGAGCTATACTTGTAGGTCGATTAACAAGAGATCCTGATTTGCGTTATACCTCTAGCGGTGCTGCTGTTGCAACATTTACTATCGCTGTAAATCGCCAATTCACAAACCAACAAGGTGAGCGTGAGGCAGATTTTATTAATTGTGTAATTTGGCGTAAAGCTGCAGAAAATTTTGCAAACTTTACACATAAAGGATCTTTGATAGGTGTAGAGGGACGTATTCAAACTAGATCTTATGAAAATCAACAAGGAAATAGGGTCTATGTTACAGAAGTTATTGTTGATAGCTTCTCATTACTTGAATCACGTTCACAATCTGAGCGTCAGCAAAGTAATAGTAACTCACAAAGTTCTAGTCCTTCGCAAGGAACAAAGTCAAATTCAGGAGATAATCCATTTGGTAGTATGATGAATAGTAATAATTCATCCAGTAGTAATACAAATACAAATACAAATGATGCTGATCCGTTTGCCAGTAATGGGCAACAGATTGATATCTCGGATGATGACTTGCCATTTTAGATAGCAAGGAGGGAAAACAATGGCACAACAACGTAGAGGTGGCCGCCGTCGCCGTAAGGTAGATTTTATTGCAGCAAACCATATTGAGTATATTGATTATAAAGATACTGATCTTTTGAAACGCTTTGTTTCCGAACGTGGTAAAATTTTACCTCGTCGAGTTTCTGGAACTAGTGCAAAGAACCAACGTCGTTTGACAATTGCAATCAAGCGCGCTCGTATTATGGGTCTTTTACCATTTGTAACAGAAGATTAAAAATTAAAGATGTGGCTAATCCGCATCTTTTTTTTTGCGATAAAAAGGCATTTAAATTATATTTTTAACAATATATAGTATGCTTTACTTAAATTTTCTCAATATGTTGTATGAATGGAGCCGAGAATATGGTAAACTATTCTTGGCTCTTTTTTAACGAAGAAATCGTAATCTGCAGCAGTCGATTTCAGAATACTAAAAAAGCTGTAACTTTAGTCGCTTTTTGACTGTAAACAATTTAAGAGATAAGAACAAAAGGATTTTAAAACTATTAAAAAGGGATGGAAATATGTTTAATCGTTATATAGCTGTATTATCAAATTTACCAGAGTATTCTAAGAATGTTTTTAGGAAAAATTATTTTAGTTGGTTGTTAAATCAGTGTAAAGGCTGGGGTAGATTTAGCTATGGGCTACTTTTATTTAATTTTGTATTACAAGTATTTTCATTATTGCAATCATTTAGTGTTGCCCCTACACAATCGCTTTTATCGTTTATTGGGGGAAATTTATCAGTTGCCTGTGTTATAGGTATTTCTAACCGTTCAGGAATTCAAGGTTGGGCTGGAGCGTTAAGTGCGGTCTGTATAGCAAGTGTTGGTTTTATGGCCGGAAATTATGCAACAGCTTGGGAACAAATCGGATATCTAATTTTTCTAGATATTTTTTGTATTCTTGATCCGAAATGGAATGATAATATTCAAGCTGAAAAATTTGAGAATATTAAAGATTGGATTTATTATATTCTATTCTTTATCGTGGCATGGGGCGTTATCTATTATATTTTTAGCATGACAAATGATCCGCGTGTCTTCTTGGATAGCTTGAACTTAGCTATGGCAATCACTGGTTCTTTGTTGGAATTAAATCGGAAACGCGAGCAGTACTTCGTATGGACCATAAGTTCTGTTTTCACAATTGCATTATGGATGCAAACGATGTTACAAGGTGATGGTAATTTTGCACTGATTTTCAGTTACGGAGTGTTTTTCTTGAATGACATGTATGCATTCTTTAGTAAACGTGGTTGGTTCAAAGCTACAGAATAAATTAAATGAAGTATTTTTAAAGTAAAAGAGATAGGAGCTGGATCAAAAGTTAAATTTTGATCTGGCTTTTTTAATTTGGAATCAATAATTAGTTGGTATAGTAATTTCATTTTTGCTGGAGTATGTATCTCAGTTGTGTTTGTGATAAAATAAGGAACAAAGTCAAAGTCTACGGAACAGACTGTGTTTTTTCGATTATTAAGATTTTTGTATAAAATTTAATTTAACACTGAAAATACTTGTAGGAATGAGGAGAATATTTTGAAACAGTTTTTTTCAAGGGATTTTTTGCATTTCCCGTCATTCATGAAAAATGAAAAATTGCGTATTATTGCGATATTCCTATTAATGATATCTTTAGTTTGTGTAGCAATGTCATTTGTAGTCAGCTGGGTCTTAGGGATCTTCATAGCTACGCTTGTTTTAATAACTATTATTGTTTCTTTTTTTGTTTTAAAAGCAATCACTGAAGACACCACTGAATATATTTCTGACTTGTCGTACCGGATAAAAAGAGGAGAACAAGAATCTTTAATAAAGATGCCAGTTGGAATTATGTTTTTGAACGGAGAAAATGAAATCGAGTGGGTCAATCCTTACTTGCAGAAGTATTTCGGTCAGGAGGAAGTACTAGGTAAAGCTTTATCTGCAGTGGATAAAGAATTGGCAGCGGTAGTTGGGAAATATGGTGCAGAAAAAAAGCCTGTCGAAGTTTCATGGCGTGAGTATCGTTTCCAATTGTTAATTGAAAATGATATCCATGCAGTATATCTGATGGATATTACACGTTATGCAAAGATCGAACAGCATGATAAAGATACTGACGTGGTAATTGGACAAATTTTTATTGATAACTATGATGAAGTGACTCAGACAATGAATGATAAGAGTGTCTCAAATATTAGTAATTATGTAACAAACGAACTTTCTAATTGGGCAAAGAAGTATCAAATGTACTTGAAGAGAATAGATGATGATCATTTCTTTATCTTGGCATACGCAAGCGTCTTAGAAAAATTAGAAGAGGATAAGTTTAAGATTTTGGATAGAATTCGTGAGAGAACATCTAAACAAAACCTCCCTCTAACTTTGAGTATGGGGATTTCTTACGGTGAAGATGATTTGGCACTTCTTTCGAAAACGGCACAAAATAACTTAGATCTTGCTCTGGGACGAGGTGGAGACCAAGTTGTAGTTAAGACTCCTGAACAACAGGCACGCTTTTATGGTGGAAAAACAAATCCAATGGAGAAGCGAACTAGGGTTAGGGCTAGAATGATAGCTCAAGCTTTGCAAGAACTTATGAGTCAAACAGATCAGGTTTTTGTGATGGGGCATAAGTATCCTGACATGGATTCGATTGGTGCGTGTTTAGGGTTACGAAGAATAGCTGCTATGAATCAAAAAAAATGTTGGATAGTTTTGGATAACGAGAAACTACATTCTGATGTAACTAGATTAATGGATGAACTTTCGCAATATCCTGAAATAAAAGGAACTGTTATTTCAGTTGAAGAGGCTCTTGAAAAAGCAACAAAGCAAAGTCTATTGATAATGGTTGATCATTCAAAACCTTCAATTTCGACTAGTCAGGAACTATATAAAAAGTTAGCCAATCGAATGATGGTAATTGATCATCATAGACGTGGTGAGGAATTTCCAGAGAATCCAATCTTAGTTTATATTGAACCATATGCATCTTCAACATGTGAGTTAATCACGGAAATGTTTGAGTATCAGTCACGTGATAGTGAACCAATTAATAAGATAGAGGCCACAGCAATGTTGACCGGAATAATAATCGATACAAAATCATTTACTTTACGTACGGGAACGAGAACATTTGATGCAGCTAGCTACTTGCGTTCAGTGGGTGCTGATTCAGCGATGGCACAGCATTTTATGAAAGAAAATGTTGATAATTTCTTACAAAGGAATCACTTGATCGATCGTGTAGAATTTATCGGTAACAGAGTTGCACTTTGTGTCGGAGAAAAGGATAAGATATATGATTCAGTGATTGCTGCACAGGCCGCTGATGCATTGCTGAGTGTTAGTGGTGTGGAAGCATCATATGTCGTTACTAGACGTTCTGACGGGAAGATAGGGATATCCGCACGAAGTAATGGCAAGGCAAATGTCCAAGTTGTGATGGAAGAACTTGGCGGTGGTGGACACCTTTCCAATGCTGCAACACAATTAGAGGATGTCACAATTGATGTCGCAAAGGAAGAGCTACAACGGGCAATTGAAGAGAACAGTTAGTATTAATCTTTGGAGGGGTAAGTTATGAAAGTTATTTTTTTACAGGATGTAAGGGGCAAAGGCAAGCGCGGTGAAATAAAAGAAGTTCCAGATGGTTATGCAAATTTCTTGATTAAGGGAAACAAAGCTAAATCAGCAACTGTCCAAGCAATGAGTCAGCTTAAGGGACAACAAAAAGCGGAAGAGAAACGCGAAACTGAAATTTTTGTAGAAGCACAAGAATTAAAGCTGAAATTAGAGTCCGGTGAAATGATTGTCGAAATGAAAGCTAAGGCTGGTGAAGATGGACGTTTATTTGGTTCAATTACAAGTAAACAGGTAGCTCAGGCACTTAACCAGCAATATTCTTTGAAGATTGATAAAAGAAAAATGGAGCTGAGCGAGCCAATCAAAACGCTTGGATATTCCAATATTCCAGTTAAGTTACACAACAAAGTTACAGCAAAAATTAGAGTACACATTACAGAACAATAAATTAATTTTAGCAGGTAAAGGGTGAATGGATTATGAACAATGAAGAGTTGATTGATCATTTGCCTCCTCAAAATGTTGGAGCTGAGCAAGCTGTTTTAGGGGCGGTCTTTTTGCGTTCAGAGGCGCTTATAGAAGCAATGGAATACCTGCAAGCAGAAGACTTTTACAAAAGAGCACATCAAATTATCTTTCAAGCAATGATTGATTTGAATAACCAAGATGAAGTTATCGATGTTATTACAATTAATAACTATTTAACTTCTAATCAACAAGTTGATGATGTTGGTGGAGTTGCATATATTGCAGAACTTGCTGCAGCCGTTCCAACTGCCGCAAATATTGTGTATTACGCAAGAATTGTTGAAGAGAAGGCATTACTGCGGAGATTGATAGCAACTGCGACTAATATTGTTACGCAAACTTATTCGCAAGATGAGGATGTTCCATCATTATTAGATGATGCTGAGCGTCAAATTATGGAAGTATCTGAACGCAGGAATCGAACTGGGTTTAAGCCCATCAATGATGTACTGAATAGTACTATGGAAGAAATTGATAGGCTTTATCAACAAGATGAAGAAGTAACAGGTTTGCCAACAGGATATCCTGATCTTGATAAGATGACTGCTGGATTACAACCAGATAACCTAATTATTTTGGCTGCTCGACCAGCCGTTGGTAAGACTGCTTTCGCACTAAATATTGCACAAAATATTGGAACAAAGACGGATAGTACAGTAGCTATTTTTTCACTAGAAATGAGCGCTGAATCATTAGTTAATAGAATGTTGTGTGCCGAGGGGAGTATCAATGCTAATCACCTAAGAACAGGGCAGCTTGAGGATGATGAGTGGCAAAAATTAGTTGTAGCTATGGGTTCGTTATCACAAGCTGCTATCTATATTGATGATACTCCAGGTATTAAAATGGCAGAAATTCGGGCAAAATGTCGAAGACTAGCGAAGGAGAAAGGCAAACTAGGATTAATTGTAGTCGATTATTTGCAGCTAATTGAAGGTTCAAATAAAGAAAGTCGGCAACAAGAAGTCTCAGAGATTTCACGGCAATTAAAGAAATTGGCTAAGGAATTATCCGTACCAATCATCGCTTTATCACAGTTGTCACGTGGCGTTGAACAACGACAAGATAAGAGACCTGTCTTATCTGATATAAGAGAGTCAGGTTCGATTGAACAGGATGCAGATATTGTTGCCTTTTTATATCGTGATGACTACTATGAGCGTTCGGGATCAGATGGAGACGAAGATGAACGGCAAGATGAGGCTGTACAAGATGTGGGTGAGGTTGAGGTTATTATTGAAAAAAACCGTTCTGGAGCCCGTGGTACGGTTAAACTGTTATTTGTAAAGTCGTATAATAAGTTTTCATCTGTCTCTTATATTCCAACTCAAGGATAATAACAAGCAGATAAATTATATGAATGATGAGAAGATTGCCAATTAATTTGAGGCTATCTTTTTTTATTATTTGTGCAATCTGAATTATTTACGGAAATGCGAACTAATAAAGGAACTTTGCCAAAATATAAATTTCAGTAAAGTTCCTTTGTTATACTTACAAAATACTAGAGTAATTATTTTAGAAGCGTCTAATATAATTTCCATTTAATACTTCAGTTGTTTGAACATTGATAAAGGCATTTTTATCTACAAGTAGTATCACATGTTTTAAAAAGGAAATATCACTTTTTTGAATGATCATAACTAACATATCGGTTTTTTGATTCGTATAAATTCCCTTTCCGGAAAATAGCGTAGCACCATGTGTATAATCATGTAAACTTTCTATTATTGATTCAGATTTTTTTGTCAGAACAACTAGAGTAACGTCATTTTGCTGAATATATATTTTATCCATGATAAAGCTCGTAATAACCATCCCGATTAAACTGTAAGTTGCACCAGAAATACCAAAAAAAATTGCTGTAAATCCAAGTACCACAGTGTTAATGATAGTATTCACAAACCCAATATTTCGGTGGAATTTTTGTTGGATAAAGCTCACAATAACATCGGTTCCTCCTGTAGAAAAGCCACTTCGAAAACAGAATCCGATTCCAATTCCAATAATTACGCTACCTACTAATGTATTGGTCAGCCTCTCAGTAATAACACTCGTCTCCGGGATAAGGTGCAAAAAAAGTACATTCGAAATTACTGCTACCAAGGAAAAAAACGTATAACTACTACCAAAAATGAACCATGAAAAAATCACGAGTGGGATATTCAATAAGATAATTAGTGTCGCGATACTCAAATCAATATGACTCATTACCAAAATACCGTTTAGCAATTGAGCAATTCCTGGAATTCCGATAGAATACGAATGTGCCGAGTTCAAAAATAGATTGATACCCAAGGCTGATAATAAGCCGTATAAACTTGCAATCATAAATTTAAACAACCAATTTAAATATGAATTATCAATGAAATATTTTTTTCTTTTCATAACAAACCAACTTTATTTTAGAATTAACTCTGATAAAGTGGTAGGCGCCTGTGTCATTAGGCGATACCCATCTTTTGTAATTACTGCTGTATCCGAATGTCGATAGCCCCCCTGATTTTGGAAATAAATTGCTGGTTCAACAGAAACAACCATATTTTTCTGTAGAATAGAATCATTCCCCAGTGAAAGCGTTGGCCACTCATGATTATTTAATCCGATACCATGACCTGGGCGATGTAAAATATTGTCTGATAGTCCTTGCTCTGCAAAATATGCATCAACAACTTTTTCAATATCACTTGCCTTATTTCCTGGTTTTAAATTATTAAGGAAAATACTTCTGGCTGTCATCATTTGTGTGAAGCGTGTTTGCTGCTCCGTAGTAGGTTCCACTGTAAAAAAGGTACGCTCACACTCAGATGCATATCCTTGTAATACAAAGAGCGCAATATCAATATTAGGACCAGCTCCAATTGTCGCATTAAGATCTGGAATACTATGGGGCATAAAACTATATTCTGCTGGCCAAACAGCATTAATAGTTCGATTTTCCAAGCTAAAATGTTTGGTCATTTCCTCGGCACCCACTTGCATAGCAAGCCTATAAGTATCTGCAATTTTAGTTCCTGTTTTCGCAATTCTTAATGTCTGTTTTACGACTCTGCTACAAATATCAGCTACATATTGCAATTTATCCAATTCATATTCGCTTTTAATCATACGCTGATTTTGCACAATGAACTTAACTATCCAATTAATTTCTGAAGTAAAATGAGTCATTAATAATTGGCTATTACCCTCAATTCCAACATGAGAAAGTTTTTTCAGATGTTTAATTAATACCTCGTACCAGTTATCAGCAGGCTTTGAAGTTACATCGAAGTAATTATCTAAGTCATAGTCAAAGTATGGTACTGTGAAATGGTCCACTTCGAGTTTAGGAACAACAAATAAAGGTTTTTTATCAGGGTACATAATCAATATAAATGGCCGTTGTTCTGGTTTATAACTAATGTTAGTGAAGTACCAGATATCTTCTTGATCAGTTATGACATATGCTTCTAGGTGCGCTGCTCGTAATTTATTTTGTAATATCGAAATTCTTTGTTGTAATTCTGTGGTTAAAGAATTCATTTTGTTGTCCTCCTGTAATATATTATAATTTATATGGCACTTTTCTTATGAACTTTGACGTAATAATAACGGCGTTTGTATGAAAAAACAACTGACAAAGTAAAGTCAAGGGTAGCTTTTCATACTCTTTATAGTCTTTAGTACGATAATATCTATGTGATTAAAAGACAGATGGTTTATTTTCATTAAACAGTTCATAATTATTGTTATGAGTTAGAAGATCATTAAAATAAACTATGCTATCCAATTTTACGGAAGGAAGAAGCTATGTATAATTCTGATAAACGCATTATTAAAACTGAACGGCTAATAAAAAGCACGTTCATTGATTTGTTAATCCAAAAAGACTGTTCAAAAATAACAATTAAAGAAATTTGTAATAAGGCACTGATAAGCAAATCAACGTTCTATGCTCATTATGAAGACAAATACACTTTACTTCAGGCACTAATCGATGAATATGCTGAGCAATTCGAGCTAGAAGTCCATAAACGGCTTAATCTTGTCAGTACAAAGGATGATAATGCACTACAGATACTTACACACATTACACAAAGTGTGTCTGCACACAATCAACAATTATCTGTTCTATTGAAAGAATCTAAAGGGGATGATTGCCTTGAAAGTAAACTACGAAATATTTTAATCAATGAAGCATCAACATATCTAGCAGCTAATCATGAAAATAAAAAGTTTTCTAATGAATTTTTAGCAAAAATTTATACAGAAATTACGTTAGCCTCACTGTCTTTTATTTTAATGAACCATGATAACTTAGACCTATTAGAACAACAAGCCCACTTTATTGATGTATTACAACGAACAATGCTTGCAAATGTCTAAAGTGAGATTACTTGTTTGAATTATCAAACGGCAATTTTTGGATTTATATATTTAAGAAGGAAATCTAATTAGGATTATGCAAAAAAAGAATTATTACAACCTAAAAAGTCCCTAAGTTAAATATCCAAATTCCAAAGTTCGGTATTAATGTAATCAGTAAAGTATAATATTAATAATATTCGGAATTTACTTGAAATGTAGGGCTTCTACTGATACAATTATCGAGGTTGATGGTACACAAGTAAGATATTCAAATCATTTTATGAGGTGAAAAAAATGTCATCAGTAGTTGTTGTAGGTAGTCAGTGGGGCGATGAAGGAAAAGGAAAGATTACAGATTTTCTGAGTCGTAATGCAGAAGTTATAGCAAGATACCAAGGCGGGGATAATGCAGGTCATACGATTGTTTTCAATGGTGAAACATATAAATTGCGGTTGATTCCATCAGGGATATTCTATGAGTCAAAAATTAGTGTGATAGGTAATGGTGTTGTATTAAATCCTAAGTCATTGATTGAAGAATTAGGATATTTAAAAGAACGTGGAATTTCAACGTCTAATTTGCGTATTTCTGATCGTGCACATGTTATCTTACCTTACCATATTCTTTTGGATGGTTTGCAGGAAAAGGCAAAGAAGGATCAAAAGATAGGGACAACAAATAAGGGAATTGGTCCAGCTTATATGGATAAAGCAGCACGTGTAGGCATTCGGGTCGCCGATCTCTTGGATAAAGAAATCTTTGAGGAAAAATTGCGGCATAATCTTGAAGAAAAGAATCGAGAATTTGTTAAGTTTTATGAAGTTGAACCTTTAAAGTTTGAAGATATATTTGAAGAATATTATGAATATGGACAACAATTTAAAGATAGTGTTACTGATACATCGGTTGTCTTGAATGATGCTTTAGACAGTGGAAAGCGTGTATTGTTTGAAGGTGCGCAAGGAGTGATGCTAGATATTGATCAGGGCACATATCCATTTGTAACATCCTCAAATCCTGTTGCTGGTGGAGTAACAATCGGTAGTGGAGTTGGTCCTTCAAAGATTGATAAAGTTGTCGGAGTGTGCAAGGCATATACTTCTCGTGTCGGTGATGGTCCATTTCCGACAGAGCTAGTTAATGATACTGGTGACTTTATTCGTGAAGCTGGGCATGAGTATGGGACTGTTACAAAGAGGCCTCGTAGGATCGGATGGTTTGATAGCGTTGTAATGCGGCATGCCAAACGTGTGTCGGGATTAACTAATCTTTGTTTGAACTGTGTTGATGTTTTGACGGGGTTGGATGAGGTAAAAATTTGTACAGCATATGAACTAGATGGAAAACGGATTTATCATTATCCAGCGAGCTTGAAACAATTAGCCCAGTGCAAGCCAGTATATGAAACATTGCCAGGGTGGAGCGAGGATATTACACATTGTAAGCGACTTGAAGATCTACCTGAAAATGTAAGAAAATATATTCACCGTATTGAAGAATTAGTTGGTGTAAAAATTTCAACTTTTTCAGTTGGACCAGATCGTGAACAAACAAATGTATTAGATAATATTTGGGCAAAGATATAATTTAAAGTAAATAGATAGATTAATAAAAAAGCAAAAGCCTTGAGTGCAGATAAAACACTGCCATAGGCTGTTGTTTTTTATTTTGTTGATGAATTCTATAAGCTGAGTTTTGAAGATTAATTATCAACTACTTATACTAGATAAAAAGCAGTTAAAATTATTTTAGAAGGTAATACTTTGTTCTCGTTTTTTTGTTTTAAACGGTATAGAATATTAAGAGTGGTGAATATCAGGTTGATTGAGAGGTCATAGAAATGTTTTATAAAGTTGATACAGAGTCGGCAGTTAAAGAAGTAATGAAACAACGAGCTTGTACATATGAAGAGGCTGTCGCTTTCCTAATTCAAGTCGTAAAGAAGCAAGAATTAGATGTTTGATATTTTTGTTTTGGCTAATCTAGTGAAAGAGAAGCAGTGATTGTTTCAAAAGCGCGTGAATTTTTTTTGTATTCAGCACGGCGCTGAGAGTATGAATTACAAAGCGTAATTTCCTCCGGAGATTGCGGTATGAGGGTGGGGAGATTTATTTCTTTATTAGCAAGAACAAATGTTAAAAAGGAAGTCGCTGCTAAGAAGCGTTCACCAGAATTTAGATGCTCGCCGATGATTTTAGCAAAAACTTCAATTGAACTGTTTCCAACACCGCTTACATAGCTTTTGATAGTCAAGGCATCATCTAGTTTTAATGGAGCAATAAAGTTGAATTGGTTGATGGCGGCAGTGACTGTACTACTGTGGGCAGTCCTTGCAGCTGATATTGATGCCGTACCATCAAGAAGCTCAAGAAGACGGCCTCCAAAGACAGTTTTGTGCTCATTTAAATCATTTGTTAAGATACGGTGCTCCGTTATTGTAGTAGTCTGAGAACAGTATATGGAAGATTTGTTAGTCAATGAAATAACCTCTTTTAATTTAATATAATAACATCTTCACTCAATTTAGAAAATAATTCAAGAGCGTAATAACTAAGAAATTGTATTTGCTGGTCAAGCGTTGAGGTAGTGTTTGTAGATTTCAGTTTTTGGATAGGAACTAACAATAAATGTGTGTATAGTACAACCTTTATTTTGAAAGATAATTAGTCTTTGTCTAACGAAAATTTAATTTTTTGGCAAAAATATATTTACTTCTTAAGTAGAATATGATATAAATGTATACATGTTAATAATTATTGCTCAGTAGTTCAGTGGTAGAATAATTGACTGTTAATCAAGAGGTCGTAGGTTCGAATCCTACCTGAGCAGCTAACTTAAAGTGTCTTGCTAATTTTGCAAGATGCTTTTTTTATTTAGTATGTAAAAAACGCTGTTAATAGATTACTATATTTGGAATTTATCAACGGGAAAAAGAATACGGCCATGTGCTTACTATATCAAAGTGACTTGGATTTACTTGAAGTATTGTTCCATACAAAAATGCCCCTATACTGATCTTGCTGTCTAATAGCAAGCAGTACAGGAGCAAGTTCAGTTCTTCAGAGCAAGGATTGCAGTATGACACTGTCACTAACTAACGATTGAATCACTACTGGATAGATATGTTCATAAGCACAAAGTCTACCTTGGAGCTTATGAATAATCGACCAAGGGATATCAGTCATAAACGAGCAATATGACTTTGTTCCACTGTAAAAGAGTTTAGATGCTATCTTCACTAGTTATTTTTTTAAAAATGACTAGTTTTGAAAGAAAGTAGTTTCCTATAACAGCAAAACCGTGACCGACAATTTTAGTAATGACTTCATGAAATCCAAACACTGATATTCCCAACCATAGAATTAGTGTTTCAATTAAAAAAGTTAAGATTCTAGTGCCATAAAATTTATTCATATCTTTCATTGTATGTTCTGACTTATGTTTGAATACCAGTACTTTATCAAACCAAAAAGAAAATTGTACGCTTATAAACCAAGCAATAAAATTGGATATCTGATATTCTATTTCCAATGAGTGTGCAAGTAAATAAAATATAGATATATTAATTAGAACGGTTATAACACCCCATACAATATAACGGTGTGCCTCTTCTCTATCCTGTTTCTTAACAGTAGTTATTTCTTCTTCTTTTTCTAATACTATTTGATCTAATGCTTTTTTATAGTCATTTTCATTTTCCGGATAAGCTAATTTTTTCATGTTTTCCTCCCAAATAAATTTTAAATACTGACTCTTATACTTGGTAACCCATACTACAGAATGATTTAATTCAATGGTTAACAATATTCATGTTTTAATACATCGTATTGTATGGATATTTTTTATGAATGTTGTATTTGTTATGGTAGTAAGTGCTGCTGTATAAGGAACGCAAATTTTATTTTAAAATGCCATGTTTGAATAGCAAAACAAGGCTAAAAACGATTTTATGTACCCAATTTCAACATATTATCTAAAATGTTTATATTTGTTGCTTTGTGCATATTACTTCGCCTGTCTTTCTGTTCCGACCTCATTATATAGCTAATAAAAAGAAAACGTTACTGATACATACGACAAAAGGCTGAATGAACTTATAAGATGTGCTAGTCTTTATAATTAGCTTTGTAAGAGTAAATAAAATTTTCGAAGGATTCATAGCACAGTAAAGCGAGCACTTGTTATTAATGTGAATATGTAATGGTGATATTTCCCGGGAAATTTAAGATTCTTGGAAATAATTGCTGAAAAAATTAAAAGTAATATAATATAAACCAAGACTAAAAGCATGTGTGATGCAGAGCCGAAAGCTAGAAATACATTGGAGATGGGATTATGATTATTGAAGATGAGATATTAAATTCTTTGTCACAACTTTCAAAATCAAAGAAAAAAGTTGCAGAATATATTTTACAAAATCCAAATAAAGTAATAAAAATGACAGTTGCACAGCTAGCTCAGGCTGCAGACTCAAGCTCTGCAACTGTTGTTAGACTTGTGAAAGATTTGAACGTAGAAAGTTTCACTGCATTAAAGGTCGAATTATCTGCAAATCTATCTAGAAGAAGTCTAGAGAATAAAAGTTATGGAGATATCTCTGCAAATGAAACGCTGGTATCAATAAAGCAAAAGCTATTGGCAAATGCTCAAAGGTCAATTAGTGAAACGATGGAACAAATTGATGAGAAAGAGATACGGGAATTCTTTAAGTTGCTGGATAAATGCAAACAAATGATTATTTTTGGTGTAGGTGCCTCTGAACTTGTAGCTGAAAATATTGCGCAGAAATGGAGTAGATTAGGATATTTAGCAGTAGCTGAGAATAATTTGAATTCACTGCTGCCAAAGTTAATCAGCAATCAAGCAGATACGCTAGTTTGGTTAGTGTCGAATTCAGGTGAGTCACCAGAAGTAATAAATGCGGCAATATATGCAAGTGAAAGAAATTTTCCACTTGTTTCTTTAACGAGAAGGGGAGCTAGCAGATTAGATAATTACGTAAAAACATGTATCCATACAGCATTTCCAAGGGAAAGCAAAAAGAGAATAGCTGCAACGAGTTCATTACTTGCACAATTTACTGCGGTCGATATTATTTTTTATTATTTTGTTAGTCGGAATTTTGATGTCAATGTTGATTTGCTTAATAAGTCGTATGATATTGTTGTCAAGTATAAAGATGAGCTTAATTATCGAAGATAAAAGAACGCTTTCGCTAGATTTAGTAAAATAAAATTTCAAAAAACAATTGATTAACACACTATTCATGAAACCTTATTTCAAACAATGTTTTAAGTGATATAATTATTTTTAATAATTATTGATTTTTAGTTAATAATTATCCAAAATAATTTGTTGCCTCATTCATTTTGAGAAGTCAGGTTTTTTGTTTTGTAATTATAAACAGGGTAACAATGGAAAAATATTTGAAAGGATGAGGATTTAATGGCAATTATTGCAATAAGAATCGATGGAAGATTATTACATGGACAAGTAGCAAATATGTGGACGAATGTTGTAGGTGCAACAAGAATCATGGTAATTGATGATGAAGTTGCGAGTTCAGATGTCGCCAAGGCCGGGATTAAATTAGCAAAGCCAGCGGGGGTCAACCTGAGTATTTTAAATGAACAAAAGGCAATTAATAATATTAATGAAGGTAGATATGACTCGCAAAAGGTATTTATCCTTGTAAGGCATCCTCGTGTGTTGGTCAACATGGTACAGGAAGGTGTTCCCATAACAGCCATTAACGTGGGGAATATGTCACAGTCTGATGAAACAAAAGCGATAACAAATTCTATTAATGTTGTACAGTCAGATGTTGATGCTTTTAATGAATTACATAAGTTGGGAATAGGCATAACTGCGCAAATGGTACCAAGTGATCCTATTTTAAACTTGATGGACTTATTAAAGAAATTTTGAATAAATATTTTGGAAGAGGGTAATCAATTATGCATGGAAGTATTATGTTTTGGCAGGTTTTACTACTGACACTTTATTCAATGTATCAAATATGGGATGACCTAACGATTGTCTCTTCTCTTTCTCAGCCAGTGTGGGCTGGTTTGATTGCTGGTGCAATTATGGGTGATGTTACCAAAGGGTTAATTATTGGTGGTAGCTTACAATTGACGGTCTTAGGTGTTGGGACATTTGGTGGTTCATCGAAAATTGATGCCAATTCGGGAACGATTTTAGCTACCGCATTTTCAATTAGTGCAGGTATGAATGCCTCGACTGCAGTGGCGGCAATTGGTGTTCCAGTGGCCTCGTTAATGATTCAAACAGATATTCTAGGCCGCTTTACTAACACGTTCTTCCAGCATCGAATTGATCGATTGATTGATGAAGAAAATTATTCAGCTATTGAGCGAAATTATTTGTATGGGGTCTTCCCATGGATATTATCGCGTGGCATTCCCGTATTCTTAGCCTTACAATTTGGCGGTAACTTCGTGTCGACAGCAGTTAAGGTTTTGGATACACATCTACAATGGCTCAGCAATGGATTAGCCACAGCTGGAGCATTGTTACCAGCTGTTGGATTTGCTATTTTATTGCGGTACTTGCCAGTCAAGAAACATATTGCGTACTTAATTCTTGGATTTACATTAACTGCATTATTCAGTACGCTGTATACAAATGTTCAATCTCTGGGAACAACGATGGCTACTGTATCAAAGGGTTTTGCGGGATCATTTAATTCTGTATCAATGGTTGCGATTGCGTTAATTGGGTTAGCATTCGCAATAAATGAATACAAAAAGAATACCGATAAACAAAAACTGACAGAACTAGTAAGTTCGTATAAAAACTCATCGAAAGAAGAATTGAATAATAGTGAGGATGGTGAAATCTATGGCGATGAAGACTAATTATAAATTAACTAAAAAGGATTTTAATCAGATAAATAGACGTAACTTATTCTTCAACCAGCTGGGTTGGAACTATGAGAAAATGCAGGGTTCAGGATATCTTTTTATAATGTTGCCGCAGTTGCGCAAGTTATATGGTGATCATACGCCAGAGTTGAAAAAAGCAATGAAGACGCATAATCAGTTCTTTAATACAAACCCATCAGTAAATATGATTATACAGGGGATTGATTTAGCGATTGAATCAAAGGAGGGCGTTAAATCTTTAGAGACAGTCTCTGGATTGAAGACAGGGTTGATGGGACCATTAGCAGCTATTGGTGACTCAATCTTTGCCTCACTGCTCCCTGCAATTTTAGGTGCAATTGCCGCAAATATGGCAGTTCAGGGGAATCCTTTTGGATTGATAATATGGTTAATAGCAAACTTCATTATTATGTATATTCGCTGGGTACAATTACCGCTTGCTTATCGTGAAGGGACAACGTTAGTAACTAAAATGCAAGGACAACTGAATGCTTTGACAGATGCTGCAACTTTATTGGGTGTATATGTGGTCGGTGCACTAGTTGCAACATTGATTAACATTCAGGTTCCTTTCGTTGCTCACATTGGCAAGGTAACTGTAACTTTGCAAAATGAAATAGATATGATTTTGCCTAAGCTTGTTCCAGGTTTACTTGTTGGATTAATTTATTGGTTACTTGGACGAAAGAAAATGACATCAACTAAAGCCATTTTTATAGTTATTATTGTGGCGGTTATTTGTTCAGCTTTAGGGGTCTTAGGTAAAGGATAAGTAATTATTAGTTTGTCGAGGGAGGGAATTTTGTGAAGCTGATTTTAGCTAGTCATGGACCACTTGCTGGAGCAATTTTAGCTAGTGCAGAACTAATCATTGGAAAGATTGATAATGTTGCAGCTTTTAGTCTGACTAAAGAAATGGGACCTAAAGACTTAGATAGGGAGCTGAGCGAGGAAATTGAGAAAACAGATGATGATGATATCGTTTTAGGCTTAGACCTTTTGGGTGGAACTCCTTCAAATGTATCAGTTACACTATTGGCAAAGTATCCAAAATTAGAAGTGATCACAGGAATAAATTTACCAATGGTTATTGAATATGGTAATCAAAAAATGTTAGGACAACTTAATGTTGCACAACTGATTTCGATGGCAACCGCTGGAGTTACTAACGTTAAAGAAAAGTTAGCAGAAGACCAAAGTGACGAAGATTGAGTTAACTGTGACTGTGTATATAAAAAATTGTACGTAAGTTGTGAAATTTGGCTTATATAGTTAATTATGGAGAGGGCTGGGTCAAATAAATTTTGATCTGGCCTTCTTATTGATTTCGGACAACCGTGTTTCATAAGTCGAAATTATTCGTCTAACTTCTAATTACTTATAGTAAAGTTCTCACTATGTTCGTAATTTCTAGTTGGTACTCAAAATTTACAGATTTATGTCACACGATTCTAACTCTTTTTAAATGTATTAATTACTGTAATAGGTGCTAACTAGTATAAAATTAATTAGTGAGAAATGGTGATATTTTATGAAGATAAACGAATTAGAAACAGAATTGCGTAATCCCAGAACAATGGAGCTTGATAATTTACCTGTATTAGAGATGGTTAAACTCATGAATATGGAGAATCAAAAAGTTGCAGAAGCCGTGAAGTCTCAGAATCAAGTAATTGCACAAGTAGTTGAGGAAAGCAGTAAAA
Source organism: Lactobacillus sp. UCMA15818 (assembly GCF_030400225.1). Classification (GTDB taxonomy): domain Bacteria; phylum Bacillota; class Bacilli; order Lactobacillales; family Lactobacillaceae; genus Liquorilactobacillus. Next base: position 140,234 of record NZ_VJYB01000003.1, read on the forward strand.
GATTTAATAAGGGTGGTAGACTAATCTATTGTGGGGCAGGAACTTCAGGGCGCCTTGGAATATTGGATGCGGTCGAGTTGGTACCAACCTATGGCTTAAAACCAAACCAAGCGATTGGTTTGATTGCTGGTGGAACACAGGCTGTATACCAAGCAGTAGAGGGTGCGGAAGATTCGATTGAATTAGCAAATCAAGATTTGAAAAAGATAAATCTCAATTCAGACGATAGCGTAATTGCAATTGCGGCGAGTGGACGAACACCGTATGCAATTGGTGCATTAGATTATGCTAATAAAATTGGTGCTTTGAGTGTAGCATTAGTTTGTGTTTCGCATAGTGAAATGGAAGAACATGCACAATATACGATTGCTCCAGTAGTTGGACCAGAAGTTGTGACGGGGTCCACAAGGATGAAAGCTGGAAGTGCACAGAAAATGGTGTTGAATACAATATCAACGGGGGTAATGGTTAAAAATGGCAAGGTGTACCAGAATTTGATGGTAAATGTTTTGCCGACTAATAAAAAATTGGTTGACCGAGCCGTTAGAATTATTGCAGAAACAACCGGATGCAGTGATGGTGATGCACGGCAAAAGTTAGAAGAAGCTAAGCAAAATGTTCCAATAGCAATCGTTATGCAAGAAAAAGATATAAGCTATAAAGATGCGCAAAAGCTCTTGGTGAAGAATGATAATAAAGTGATTGAAGCTCTAAGGTAAAGAGGAAAAAAATGAAAGACGAGAGTGTGAAATTAATTACAGAACGTATAGAAAAAGCTATAGATAGTCGATACATTTATGGAGCGTCATATGCAGTTGCTGATGAAAAAAATAAATCAGAGCTTTATTTGGGTACACAAGGAAAAGATAAGTATGAGGTTGCTATAACCAGCAAGATGATTTATGATTTAGCTTCATTAACCAAGGTTGTAGGGACAACTACTAGAATTCTGCAGTTGATTGACAGAGGTGTGATCAATCCAGAGACAGAGGTGGGTGAGATACTAGGACGATTCAAAAATCCACAATTGACGATTGCTAGTTTGTTATTGCATAATAGTGGGCTACCAGCTGATATTGTGGATACAAGATCTCTGACAAAGGAAGAACTTACAGAGAAGATAAGAGAAGCAAGCTTGGCTAATTCGCCGGGTAGTAAAATTGTTTATTCAGATTTGGGGTTCATTATTTTAGGATGGATAATTGCACAGATAGATGGAGAATTGAGCAATAGCCTGGATGAACATGTTTTTAGACCGTTGAAGATGAAAAATACAGGATATAATTTGTTAAAGAGACCGCTAGCTAATTTTGTTCCAACTGAGAATGATCCACAAAGAGGTGGGATTATTCAAGGGGATGTCCATGATTATAAAGCTTATTTATTGGGTGGTGTTAGTGGGCACGCCGGTATTTTTTCGACATTAGAAGATCTAGGTAACTTTGCTTCAATGTATATAAAGAGAGGTGTTTTCGAAGGAAAGGAAATTTTAAGTGTGCGAAGTTTTAATTTGTTAGAGCAGTATTCTAGTGGAGGACGAACACTAGGTTGGCAAACTTGGAATGATGATCCTACAAAGTTATGGCATACGGGGTTTACTGGAACTTCAATCGCACTTGATTTAAGGAACAGACGCTCATTTGTTTGTTTAACTAACAGAATCTATCCGACTAGAAAAAGAGAAGAATGGATTGAGATTCGTAAAGCAGTAACTAGGCTGTTTTATAATGAATATTAGGAGTGTGGTGGAGTTGATGCATGAAGCCAGTATCACGCAAATAGAATTTGAACTGGTCAAAGAAGACCTGCACCGACCTTTTGTGACTGCACTGCATGAAGTGAATTATGTAATTGCTGTGCGGGTAAGAATAATTCTAAAAAATGGATTTATTGGTATAGGCTCTGCTACACCAAATGATAAGGTGACAGGAGATACATTAGAAAGTATGTACCATGCGATGAGAAATGTAATTAAGCCCAAAATAATGGGTTTAAATATAGCTGACTGGAATTATATTTTACGAACTGTCAGGGAGTCAATTGCGGATAATGCTCCTGCAAAAGCTGCATTTGAAATAGCTTTATACGACTTAAGAGCGCAACTATTTGAGGTGCCACTCTCGAAGTTATTGGGAGGAAGTCCGCGAAATCTATACACAGATTATACGGTCAGTCTTGCACCACTCGATGAAATGTTAACGGAGTCATATGAATTAGTCAGTCGGGGTTTTGATGCCTTAAAAATCAAGTTGGGTGATCATGATTTTGAAGAAGATGTCCAGTTGATTTTAGACATTGCAAAAGTAATTCCGAGCTCAGTTTCAATGCGAATTGATATTAATCAGGCATGGACTGTTAGAGAAACACTAGTTGCAGTTGATACGTGGACTAAACACAGCATTAATATTGATTTTATTGAACAACCAGTCAAGGCTGATGATTACTTGGGAATGCAGCAAATTACACAGCGTTCCAAGTTACCAGTCATGGCAGACGAGAGTGTTCATACTTTTGAAGATGCACACGAATTGCTCGAAAAACATGCTTGTGATTTAGTTAATATTAAATTAATGAAGACAGGTGGGATTAGTCAAGCTGAAAAAATTAATCAATTATGCGAGACGGCTGGGGTTCAATGCATGATTGGCTGTATGATTGAGGCAAGAGAAAGTATAGCGGCTGCAGTTGCTTTTGCTACAGCACATAGAAATATTAAATATATTGATTTAGATTCGGCTTTTATGAGTAAGAGTGAGCGCAAGGGTGGTTTTGAAAATAAAAAGAATATGCTGAGGGTGACTGAAAAATATGGATTGGGATTCTAAGAGGGACAGATGTTTCATGTGAAACACTACAATAGGTGGAAGGCAACGGACTTTTTTTGTCGTCTGCTTTTTTAATTATTTATAAAGAGCATAAAAGAAACTTGTGAAATTGAAGAGAAGAGCGTTAACTAATGGTAGTGATGAAAAAAATCTTAAGGTGTAATTATGAATAAGAAATTATTAGCAGGTTCTTTTTGGCTATCTTTTGGAAGTGTATTTTCTAGGGCATTGGGTGTGCTTTATTTGATTCCATGGTTAGCCATGATGGGTTCGAAAGAAAATATTAATGCTGCACAGGCGTTGTTTAACTCAACTTATAATATATATGCGATTTTTTTATCGCTTGGAATGGCAGGATTTCCTTCAGCAATTGCGCGTAAAGTTGCAATGTATAATGGTAAGGATGAATTTACAAAATAGTCAAAAGATTTTTAAATTGGGTTTGGGTTTAATGTGTATTTCAGGAGTAGTGTGTGCATTGATTTTATATATAGCAGCCCCAATTTTTGCCAAAAATAGTCCGGTTGTTTCACAAAGAGATTCAGTGATTGCGATCAGAAGCATGATTCCAGCAATCGTAATTTTACCGGCTATGAGTGTAATTCGTGGCTGGTTTCAAGGCAATCAAGACCTTAAACCTTTTGGTATTTCTCAATTGTGGGAACAAATTTTTAGAGTTATTTTTATCTTGGCGTCCAGCTATGTTTTAATATACATATTTCATACAAGTTATGTTATGGCAGTTTATGCAAGTGTATTTGCTGCTTTTGCAGGTGCGCTGGCAAGTTATATATATTTGATTGCGCATTACAAAGCTAAATTACCGGAATATAGAATGAAGCTAAGAAATAGCAAGACTTCCACAGTAACTAATGTAAGGAAAATATTTATAGCAATTGCGTATGAATCAATTCCTTTTGTGGTTGTTGGAGCAGGAATAAATTTATGTCAAATAATTGATCAGCTGTTTTTTAAACAGATAATGCAAGGTGCTCTAGGTTTATCAGCAGAGTATACACAACAAGTATATACTGCATTTTCAGCCAACCCATCTAAATTAACTTCGGTAATCATAGCGTTAGCAGCCGCAATTGCTGGAAGTAGTCTGCCTCTGCTTGCAACAGTTAATGCAGGAGGACAAAAGAAAGATGTAAGGCGCTATCTTACAGATAATATTAATTATCTGATTTTTATTGTTTTTCCTGTTTCCACAATATTTAGTGCGTTATCATTTGAGGCAAATGGAATTTTTTTCTTCTTTAGCAAGGCTGGGGCGGAATTTTTAGCTTATAATATTTGGCAGAGCTTGATTATGGCGGTTGCGGTCAATGGACTAACGGTACTTCAAGCACTACGCTACAGTAAGAAAGCGATGTCATATCTGGTGGTAGGCTTGATAATTAAGCTTGGTCTCCAATTTCCATTAGTTTCTATATTGCAGGGTATGGGCGCTATCATGGCAACAAACATTGCCTTTGTAGTTATTTGTATATTGGTTTACAGAAAAATAAGAATAGAGTTTACCGTTAATTTTAGAGAATTCATACCTAATATTTTATTGAATGTGATTTTTCTTGTTGTTACTATAATGGCACAAATTTTTATTTCTGGTATTTATACACCGCAAACCAAAATAATGGCCTTGCTATATAGTGCGATATTTGGTGTGGGCGCAGGATTAATTTATTTTGTAATTTCAAAGAAATTTGGTTTTTGGAATAAAATTTTTAGTTGATTAATTAGCTGAACACACGTGAAAGACTTCATAGCGAATAGGGAGTCTTTTTTTTAGTAAATCGTCAAACAAATTTCAATATTTTACAAAAGTAAATTTATGTGGTGCTTTCCAATCAAACGTTTTTTTGGACGAAAACTCAGCACACATAAAAAGGCGTGTACCATAAAAGTGAGAACTTTGACTTGCGAAACACGTTTATTTAATAAATAGAGACTGAAACAAAATTTATTTGACCTAGCCCCCTGCTTGTCGTCAGAAGATATTTTGTAGTTCTCTATTTTTATTAGTTATTCAGATTGAATATAAATATATAAAACAAAAAACCAGCAACAACGCTATTTTACAAGCCTTCATTACTGGTTACGTACTGTCTGATGGGTGGCCAGGGGATCGAACCCTGGACCCACGGATTAAGAGTCCGTTGCTCTGCCAGCTGAGCTAGCCACCCATATATTCTTTATCAACAAGAAATATATTACCATGGGTGAGAAGAATATGCAATAGAAAATTCAAAAAATGTATAATAGCATGGTTGCTTAGTCTTTGTTAACAGCTGCAAAAGCCTTACGCAATAAGAAGTATAATATAGGTACACAGATTGCAGTCGAGATAGAGTTGATAACTGTTGCTGGAAGGCTTAAGAAAGATGCAACGATAGCCGTTTTAAATACAGTTCCAACCATTAGAGACTCAATAATTGAAGTACAGTAAGAAGTGATAATTTTCATAGCACCAGCAGTAATCGCAACAATAATAATGTTACGCTTGCTGTCATTATGATGAAGATACTTAAAAACAGCTTCAATGGTCAAACCAACTACAATTACTTCAAGAACAGTCAACCAAGATGTTAAAGCATAACCATTTAGTACATCAAAGCCGCCAAGACCGATAATTCCCGCAATAATTCCGTTTCTTGGTCCTAAAAATAAAATAGCTAAAGCGGCGAGTGTGTTTCCGAAATGAATGAATGGTCGTCCAACCATTGCAGGAATAGGTATCCTTAAGATAAAAATGCCTAAATATATAATAGCGGCAAATAAACCTGTCAGGATAATCATTCTGAGTGAGTTTTTATTTTTTTGCATTTTCTAACCTCCTAATTTAATTGTTTTAATAATACAGGCAATTCAAGTGAATAATCAAGACCAAAACGTGAATTATAGCAGTTGAATTGCATATTTTTTTGGATTGTATTGCTGATGAAGTCCATTGCAATTTTTGTGGCCGCTTTCAATGTGTTATCACGTAATAATGCACCGAGTAAGACACTTGCGAAGATGTCTCCTGTTCCAAAAAAGCTCGAACCAATTTTGGGTGTTTCGAGCTGCCATATTTCCTGGGAAATATTATCTATTCCTACAATTCCAATCTTTTCATCAGTTTTGGGAACTCCTGTTAGAAGGATTTGTTTGTTTTTGTACTTCTTATTAAGTTCAGTTGCCAGTTTGAGTGCTGCGGCTGAAGAAAGTGTAGTTGTTGTACATTCTTTACCCAGCAACAATTGTGCTTCTGTTACATTTGGAGTAATGAGATTGGCTTTTTGTACCAAGTGCTGCATTTGATGAACATAATTTGAATTAAAGCCGCGATATAATTTTCCGTGATCACCCATTACGGGATCTAAGAGTAAAAAAGAATCGGTAGCTAAGCTGTCAATGTTGTTTAGAAGAATATCGAGAGGCTTATTACCCAAATAGCCTAAATATATAGCAGAAAAAGAAAGTGGGATGGTTTCCCAGTGTGCAATAATTTTTTCCATTTCTGAACTGAGATCTAAGTAAGTGTTATTACCAAACCCTCCTGTATGTGTTGAGAGAATAGCAGTTGGCAGAATTGTGGGACTAAAGCCAAGCGCTCCCAAAATCGGTAGTGCGACAGCCATAGATACCTGTCCAGCACAGGAGAGGTCTTGTGAGATTAAGATTGTTTTTTCCATTTTAACTCCTTGTCTATGCAAATAAATTAACGATATTATAGCACGAATTAAAGTTGTGATAACATTTCTGATGCGTGTTTGGCATCAATCCAACGATAGGTTATAATATAAAGGGTTGTACCCTGTTTGATAACGGAAGCATTCCACAGAGGAACACCTAGAAATTCTAAACCACATAAAGTGGATTTAGGAAAGGAGCTTCAAAGTGAAGAAGATTTTAGTAGTTGATGATGAGAAACCAATTTCCGATATAGTTAAGTTTAATTTAACGAAGGAAGGCTTTGACGTTTATACGGCATTTGATGGACAAGAAGCCGTTGAACAAGTTGAAGAGATAATACCAGATTTAATTTTGTTAGATATTATGTTGCCCAAGATGGACGGACTAGAAGTAGCACGAGAAGTTCGTAAAAAATATGATATGCCGATTATAATGGTTACAGCTAAAGATGCAGAAATCGATAAGGTTTTAGGGCTAGAATTAGGGGCCGATGATTATGTTACGAAACCATTTTCTAATCGTGAATTAGTTGCTCGTGTTAAGGCTAACTTGAGAAGGCAGACAGCAGTTTCAGCTTCTGCACAGAATGAAGAAGAAAAGAATAATGAAATTACTATTGGTGATTTAATAATCCACCCAGAAGCGTATATGGTTTCAAAAAGAGATGAAAAAATCGAATTGACACACAGAGAGTTTGAACTACTTTATTATTTGGCTAAGCACATTGGACAAGTTATGACTAGAGAACATCTTTTACAGACTGTCTGGGGATATGATTATTTTGGAGATGTCCGAACGGTAGACGTAACGGTTCGAAGATTAAGAGAAAAAATCGAGGATAATCCTAGCCGGCCAATTTGGTTAGTGACACGACGCGGAGTGGGCTATTATCTGCGCAATCCAGAAACAGAATAAATAAGATTTTTAGTGGAGTAATAATGAATAAAAAACTACATTTTTTCCAATCCATCCATTTTAAAATAGCACTAGTTTTTGCTCTGTTATTATTGATAACATTTCAAATAGTAGGTGCTTATTTTGTGCAACAATTAAAGAAGGATAACTTGAAGTCATTCAAACAGCAGGTTGAATTATCAAGTTATATTGATAGCTCCTTAATTAGCAGTCTTTCTCGTAGTGACACGACTAAGTCTAATTCGAATATCAAGGATATATTGGAAGATGTAGATAATGCAAATATTACAAAGATTCAAGTTGTTGATACAAAAGGAACAATCCGTGGTGATAGCGATGTAAATAGTCAAGATTCGATAGGCCAAAAGACAACCGATAATGATATTAAACAAGTTTTATATAATGAACGTTCGTATGCAAAATCAGCATATGACAGAACAGACAACAAGCGTTACTATGTCTCAATTACGCCACTTTTTAGTACAACTGGAAACACCAATACATTAGTAGGTGCAGTTTATTTGCGTGCGAGTTTGGAGTCTGTATACAGTTCGATCAATAAAGTTACGCTTATTTTTGCTACTGCAGCGCTGATAGCAACTGGGCTGGGACTGATTTTAGCGATTTTTATTTCTAGTGCAATAACGCGCCCAATTGACGAGATGAAGAAACAAACGACAAGAATTGCGCGCGGGGACTATTCAGGGCAAGTCAAAATTTATGGTTCCGATGAACTAGGGCAGCTAGCACAAGCTGTTAACAACCTATCAGTCAGAGTTGAGGAAGCACAGGAATCGTCTGAAGCAGAGCGTCGGAGGTTGGACAGTGTCTTATCACACATGTCTGATGGTGTTTTAGCGACCGATCGACGTGGCAATGTTATTATAATGAATGAGATGGCTTCACAAGCACTGAATATTGATCCGAATATAGCTGATGGCCAATCAGTATTGGATATTTTGGGAATTCGGGATAAATATACATTACGTGACCTACTTGAGAATCAAGATGAAATTATCATTGACTTATCTGATGGCGATCATGATGAAATTTTGAATGCTTATTTTTCTTTAATTCAGCGAGAATCAGGGTTCATTAGCGGATTAGTCTGTGTATTACATGATATTACGGAACAACAGCGAATTGATCGTGAGCGAAGAGAATTTGTTTCGAATGTCTCACATGAGTTGCGGACACCATTGACAAGTGTACGGAGCTATATTGAAGCATTGAATGATGGAGCATGGAAAGATCCAGAAGTTGCACCTTCATTTTTGAAAGTCACCCAAGATGAGACGCAGCGGATGATAAGAATGATTAATGACTTATTGAGCCTTTCTAGAATGGATTCGGGAACATCTAAGCTCGAATTGGAACTTGTTAATTTGAATGAACTGTATAACTATATTTTGGATAGATTTGATATGATGTTGAAATCTAACGATGCACATGAAGAAGGAAAGAAAAGCTCTTCGATTAGGCGAGATTTTACCAAAAGAGAATTGTGGGTTGAAATTGATACCGATAAGTTTATGCAAGTTGTCGATAATATTATAAATAATGCTATTAAGTATTCACCTGATGGAGGGGTAATTACTTGCCGTCTTTTAGAGACCCACAATCATGTTATTTTGAGTATTTCTGATCAAGGATTGGGTATTCCTAAGAAAGATGTAGTTCATATTTTTGATCGCTTCTTCCGCGTTGATAAAGCGCGTTCACGTGCTCAAGGCGGGACTGGATTAGGACTCGCAATTTCAAAAGAAGTTATTGAAATGCATGGTGGAAAGATTTGGGTTGATAGTATTGAAGGCAAAGGTTCAACCTTCTATATTTCGCTGCCGTATGAAGAATATGAGGGGGAATTGTGGGATGAAGGTTAGAAGAATTTTATTGCATACAGGGCTGATAATTACGATTATAATCAGTATCTTGTTTTCAGCACTTATCTGGTTTAATCCTGCAATGCTACAGCATGATTCTAAGGAAACTACCGATACAGGGGAAAATACGACAAGTGTCAGCAAGAAGACTTTAAGTGACATTTTTTTGCCGTTGCAAGCCACTTATAATGTAAATGATTTGCAATATCAACTTCCAAGTTCGGAAGACTACTTGATTGGCAAAGTTTCGAAAATTATGAAGAACTGGAATAGTGGTTCAACTTCAATAAAGTCATATAAGAGTGAGACGGATTATCTAACATTTTTAAAACAAAACAATGTTTTATTGTTAAACTACAATAGTCCAATAACCGTAAAGATTTTTAACAAAGTCTTTTCACAGAAAATAAAAGGTATTCAGAATTTCAAATTTAATAGAATTATGATTCCCGTAAAAAATGGAAGCTACCTTTATCTGATGAATGATCAAACAAGGGCTGTTTGCAAGGTTGTTGTCAATAATATGAAGTCTGTAAAAAAGATACAAACATATTTGAAGAGCAATAGTCTCGAAAAAAATAAGGTAGAAATCGATTATTATCAACTCAACAATAAAATAATCAATTTCTATGTCAATTCGGTGCAGTTTCCCAAGTACAGCTATCTTTATAACAAGACAAACATCAGTTCATATGTAAGTGAGTTATTGAATCCAAGTGGACAAACCTCAATTACGACTAAATTACAAAAGAACAAGACAATCTATTTAGACGGCTCAGATAATCGACTGACATTGAATGATACAACGAGTGCAGTTCAATATGAAAACTATTCTGCTTTAGACTATTACGATGATGCAGGTAGTGGAAAAATAAGGACACAAAAATTGAATTATTACACACACTTAACAGAAAGTTTAAATCAGCTGAATAAAATTGGAGTTGCACCAGATAACCTGCGCTTTGATGAAGCCAACTCTGACGATGGAACAGTCACATATCGAAGCTATATTGCCGGATTCCCAATTATTAGTGATGATAATTATGGTACTTATAAGATTAAGCTGATGAGTACTGGTGGCAAAGAATATAATTTTTCGTTGAATAGTTTACAAGTGCCTGTGCCATCCAGCCAGTATAAGGAAAATCTACCTTCCACCTACACTGTTTTGCGAGAATTAGAGAATAAAGGGTATACGCTAAATAAAATAAAGGATATTCGAGTTGCTTATAAGTGGCAAAAAAATCAATCATCTAAGCTTGTTGTTGATATGATACCTGTTTATTATGTCTATGCAGATGGACATTGGAGCGAGCTAGAAAGTCTGTTATCTGCAAATTAACTAGAAGGGACGTGAAGATATGAACTTCAAGAGAATCGAAGCAATTTTCTTTATAGCTTTTATAGTGCTGGATATCTTTTTGTTCGTATCCTATTCACAAAAAGATGATGCTGTTATTTCGACAACAAAGTCTACAAATGAAAATTCGCTTTCCTCAGTGTTAAAGAGCATTAAGGGAGATCAGATTACTTATGGGGAACTTTCCAATAAAAAAGGGGAAGGTTTTTATATTTCGAGTTCTACTAGAAATAATCTCCAAGAAAGTATTAGTTCGCTGCAAGGTCAAACCGTATCGTATACGAATCATAAAATAGTAGGATTATTTGGAGATCCGATAAAAATCAAAAAAACTAGTAGGCCGCAAACTACACTTAATAGTATTGTTAGTGATGAAACAAAGATTGTGAAGGGGCAGAAGTATAGATATAATGAAAATCTTTCTACCAAAAATACTGTAGTTTATACTCAAATTATTCATGGAACGCCTGTTTATATGACAAACGGACAAATAAGATTTAATATAAGGAATGGTTATGTGACCGGATATTCACAGGGAGTACTTAGCGATATAGAGGTTTTGCAAGAGCGACCAATAATCAGTCAAGAAAGAGCAGTTATCTGGTTATATCAATATAACAAAATAATAAATAACAGCTCTGTTGAGTGGGTGAAGTTGGGGTATACGAAGTTACTGTCGGTTAATAACAATATTGTATATATCCCAACATGGGTAATAGCGGTTAAGAGTAACTCAACTGGTAATACGCAATACCGAAGAATAAATGCTTTTTCAGGTGCAATAATGGACGAATCAGATAGTATAAATTAAAATGAAAAGTGTTTAAAAGATAGAAGGATAGGAGTATGGATTTAGTGGCTCAAGGAAAAGATGATATGAAGATAAGTGTTTTGGCTAGCGGAAGTAGTGGAAATGTCACTTATATCGAAACTCCAAAGCGAAAGATTTTAGTTGATGCTGGATTAAGTGGTAAAAAAATTGCGAATCTAATGACATCGATTGGTAGAAATATTGCTGATGTTGATAGTTTGTTCGTTACACATGAGCATACTGATCATTGTAAAGGTGTTGGTGTCTTAGCAAGAAAATATGACTTGGATGTATATGCCAATAAGGGTACTTGGGATGCAATGTCTAATAAAATAGGTAATATCCCCAATGACCAAAAGCATTTGTTCGGGATGGGGGAAACAAAAAATTTTGTTGACCTTGATGTTGAGAGTTTTGGAGTGTCTCATGATGCTGCAGAGCCACAGTTCTATCAATTCCATCATAATGGACATTCATTTGTAATTTTAACTGATACAGGGTATGTTTCCGAACGTACTGAGGGGATCATTAAGAATGCTGATGGGTACTTGATCGAATGCAACCATGATACCGAAATGCTGCGAATGGGAGCTTACCCTTGGTCCTTAAAACAACGAATTTTGAGTGATCGTGGACATTTATCAAATGATGATGGTGCAGCAACATTGATAGATGTACTCGGTAATCGGACTAAGCAAATATATTTGGGACACTTAAGTAAGGACAATAATGTAAAGGAATTGGCACACTTAACTGTAGAATCTGCAATGAAACAACAAGATTTGGGTGTTAATGAAGATTTTGGGATCTATGATACGGATCCGGAAAAGGCAACAGGATTAGTGATAATCTAATTTCAGAAATAGTTTATTTTAAATAAACATAGTATTTATTTCACGGTTTTTTCAAAATTTATTGATAAAATGTAATAAGATGTTGGTATTCTAAACTGAGAAGGGAGGAGTGTGCTGTTCTTTGTGAGACAGTGCAATTGCTCGTATGGATAATAACGAAGAGAGAGAAACGAATGATGATAAAGTAATCAAGGATGATTCTTCTCAGAAAAAGCAATCATCTAAGCAGCCTCGGATTGGGAGAATTTTTTTAATCGCATTAGTTGGTGGTTTTCTAGGTGGCGGAATTGCATTTGGTGGATATGCTGCATATCAAGCCTATGAAAGTACAACAGTCACTGGTGAAAATTCAAAAGGAACTGCAAAAATTAGCAATATTAAGGTAAATGTAAGTACACAATCAACAAAAGCCTTCAATAAGATAAAAAATGCAGTTGTCTCCGTTGAGGCATATACAACGAGTAGTAGCTCTTCTAGCTCCCTGAATGATTTATTCGGTGAGAGCTCATCAGGGGAAACTACCTCAGAAAGTGAGGGTTCTGGTGTAATTTATAAGAAGACAGGGAATACAGCGTTTATTGTAACTAATAATCATGTTATCTCAGGTGCTGACAAAGTCAAAGTATTGCTTAATAGTGGGAAAAAATTATCAGCCACAGTAGTAGGACATGATTCAGTTACTGACTTGGCAGTTTTAAAGATAAATGCGTCAGATGTTACTCAAGTTGCAACATTTGGTAATTCAAATAGTATTAATGTAGGACAAACGGCACTGGCAATCGGTTCCCCGTTGGGCTCAACGTATGCAACATCACTTACGCAAGGAATTATCTCTGCTAAAAAGAGAACAATCGAGACAACTGACAGTAATGGCACGAGCACAGGGCAGACAACTGTAATCCAAACGGATGCTGCTATTAATCCTGGTAATTCAGGTGGACCATTAGTCAATCTAGCGGGTCAAGTTGTAGGAATAAACTCAATGAAGCTGACAAGTACTGGTACTAGTACGAGTTCTTCAAGTTCTTCGACGTCTGTAGAAGGAATGGGTTTTGCAATTCCAAGTAATGAAGTTGTAAAGATAATTAATCTACTTGTTAAAGATGGTAAAATTAAACGTCCCGCTCTTGGAATATCATTGATTAATCTGAGTTATGTTTCTGACAGTGAACAAAAATCAACACTTAAGTTGCCAAGCAGTGTAACTGGTGGTGTAGTTGTTATTAAGGTTTCCAGCAATTCACCTGCCAAGGTTGCAGGAATACAAAAATATGATGTTATTACATCGCTAGGTGGTAAGAAAGTTAAGGGATTATCTAGCTTACGGACTGCTCTTTATGCTCACAAATTAGGCGATACGGTGCAAATTCAGTATTACCATGATGGTACACTAAAGACCGCAAACATTAAATTAACACTTGAGGCAAATGATTCAAATACGACGACATCTTCAAATTCTGGAAATTAATAAATATAATTCATAATTTACTCAAAAAAGTATTTATCCTTGAAATGAGGAAGGTAAATACTTTTTTTGTGTAAGAAATAAGTGTTAATTATACAATGTGGATAAAAATGTGTGAAACTTTGGAGATAGTTGTTAAAAACTAAAAAAGATAGTATAGAATAAGGAGTTTTCTCTCTTTATAGTTATCCACAGGCTGTGCATTAAGCTGTTGATATCTTTTGATGAATTATTTTATAGTAGATATAAACGTTGAGTTAATAGTCTTTATAGCATATAGTTAATAGAGTAGAATTGAAATTTTCTTGTGGATAATATACTAAAGGTTGACAAATTCAATTTAAATAAATATTGTGACGAAAATATGTTCGGCCCAGTATATTGATTATGGAACTGTGGATAAGTGGATAACTTTGTGGATAAGATGTGAAAAGGTGGAGAGTTATGAACATAAAGGTTGTTGTTGTTGGGAAACTGAAAGAGAAGTACTTGAAACAGGGAATTGCAGAGTATGTTAAGCGCCTAGGCAAATTTTGTAAGTTTGAGCTCATCGAAGTCAATGATGAGAAAGCTCCTGAAAAATTGAGCATTGCTGAAATGGAACAAGTGAAGATGCTTGAGGGTAATCGGATATTAGATAAAATTAAGCATAAGGAATACGTATTTGTTTTAGCCATTGAAGGCAAGGAGAGAAGCTCAGAGGGGTTTTCAGCAGAATTAAGCAAGTTGGCTACTTATGGGAATAGTGATATTACTTTTGTTATAGGGGGGTCTCTGGGAGTGAGTAAAGATGTTATGGATAGATCAAACGCGCAAATTTCTTTTGGGCGATTTACATTACCGCATCAGTTAATGAGATTAGTTTTGACAGAGCAGATTTATCGTGCATTTATGATTAATATTGGGAGTCCGTATCATAAATGATAGAGTTAATTTATTGGAATCAATTTTGTATAGTATCTGTGCTTATACTAAATATTAATGTTCAAATATGAGCTTAGCAGTGGATTGTTAGAATCCATTTTCTGAGTTATTCAATCAATATAAAACAATATGATTACGGTGATAAAATTTAAGCTTGGTGAGTGATAATATGACTAGAAAAAAAGATAACGAAGAGAATAATGTTGATGTGAATCAATTGGAATTATTTTCTGATAAAATAGCTGAAGACTCTAAGAAAAAGCCACGTCCCAAGAATATTCCAGCAGAAAGTAAAACAAAAAATACTGATGCATCTGCGTCTGCTTTTGGATGGCGTTTTCAGGTCATTGTTGGAATTGTTTTATCCTTGCACAATATAAAGGAATTAAAGTCAGTGGAAATTGAAGGCGAAACGGAAGACATAGAGCTACGATTCTATGATAGAAATCCGGAGTATATACAAGTTAAGGCAGTTCAGAGTAATCCTATTGATGCAAAAGATGACTATAAGGCTGCTTTGGCAATGAATACGCTTATTAATACCAGTAATATCACTACTGGAAAATACTCAAAACTTGTATATGTGGCTAACTTCATGAATCCGTTGGGATTGAGTAAGGCTATTTTAAATGCTTTTTGGCTACCACGAATGGATAAGCCATTTATTAGATCGTACAATTCTTTACCAGATGATGCACAAAATTTTGTTCAGGGTAGAATAGAGCTTGCGAAGGAACAATTGGCTAAAGGTGAGTACTTAAATACGACGGATTATTTTGATTTGAATAAACTTTATTTAGTGACTATATTGGTTAGTTCTGATGATCAAGATGAACAAAATTATTCTGTTCTAGAAGGAGTTATCGGCAACTTGTTTGGTGGCTTAAAACTTAACTTAAGTCAATCTAAGGTGCATAATATTAAGTCTATGCTAGTAGACCGATATTTAGCTAACGCGGGTTCTAAGGAGTCTAAAGAAAAACATGAAAAGATAACTAAGGGAATTTTAGTTTGGAGAATGATTTTTGAAATTATAGATGAAGTTCCAGAATATTTTTACGATGATTTACCCGCTGGAATTAAAGATGAACTAGAGGTATATGAAGACGGTTTTATTAAGCAGCAAGTAGAAGATATTGATGTTATTAACAAAATCATAGCAGGATTAAATGCGTATGCAAAAGGTGCTTTTCCAAAGCAAAGAGAAGTTAAAAAATTTATTGAAGACAAGTGGATGAAATATACAGAAATTTTCCCCTTAGATAACGATCAATCAGTTCAGGAATATGGGATAAAAATGATTATGTTACGAATACTTAATGGGAAGAGAGTTATTGAAAAGGTAAAAGAGAGGGTGAATTTATAATGCGTTTTCGAAAATTATTTATTACCTACGAAGGCAATACTAAGGAAATAAATTTCTTTGATAAAACACTAATATATAGTGATGATAATAGTGTTGGCAAAAGTACGTTGTTACGGCTATTGTTATACGGTCTAGGCTACCCTATTCCTGGAACTTATGGACTAAAGTTCAATAAAGTGGATACGCAAGTTTTTTTTGAGAGAGACGAGAAACTTTATTTTGTTAAAAGGTCAAATGATTATATAGAAATATACAAGAATGATAAATTTATTTCATCATGTACATTGACTGGAAACAATGATTCTTGGTTTTCATATATTTGGGGAATTGATTCTATCCGTGTTTTAAAAAATATACTGGGTGCAGTGTATATGGATCAAGACAAAGGATGGACTCTTCTTAATCGAGGAAAAGTTATTGGTAATATTAGGTTTAATATAAGAGATCTTTTAATTGGCCTGTCTAAAAATGGAGAAGATTTAGATGGTAATCTGGTTCGTTTGGAAAGTCAAAAGAAGATGTTAACGCGAACTAGACAATTAAGAGATTTAAGTAAAAGTACAGATGAATATAAGAGTAGTGATATTGAATCATTAAGAGAACCGGATGATATTGAATTAAATGGTCGCTATAAAAATTTAAAATTAAGAGAGGGTGCCATTAAGCAAAAAATAAAAAATATTAAGAGAAATATTTCTAATGAACAAGGATTAGCTGAATATTTAATTTCATTAAATATTATGGTCAAGGTTGAAGGCAAATCCATTATTGTTAATAAAGAAAATCTATTTAATTTTAGAGATAATCTTGATTTTTTGAAGCAAAGATCAGCGGTGTTACAGGAAGATTTGGAAAAAGTACAAATTGAAATTTCGGAAATAGCAAATAAATTAGAAGACCATACTTCGAACTTGTTTAGTGATATTGATGTAGTAGATAGAACATTGAATGATATTGCGAAGATTAATATTAATGATTCTGTTTTAGAGGTTAGAGAAGAAGAGTTAAAAAAATCAATATCAAAGTTAAATTTTGATATTGAGGCCAAGTTCACAGATAGTAATGAATTGATTGATGATACAAGAAAATGGGTTAATATATTTGCTGAAAAATTAGGAATATCTGATGTAGTTAAAGATAAAAAATATATTTTTACAAGAGATCTGAAATCTATAAGCGGTACAATTTATTATAAAGTTGTTTTCTCGTTTAAGATGGCATATATAAAAATCATTGAGGAACATACGGGGCTTAGCTTGCCAATTATTTTAGATTCTCCGAGTGGTCGCGAAGTTACCAATAGAAATATATCTGATGTAATTAGCATTCTAAATGATTACTTTAAAGAGAACCAAGTAATAATTGCATCTATAAACAAGTATGAGTTAGATAACGTTAAAGAGATAGTGTTGCAAAAGAAAATATTTGAAACCCAATTTAATTCTAGAGACGTTAATAAACGAGACTAATTTAGGCGCTGAGTGATTCGTTTTTGTAGTTACGGTTTGTTTACCTTTAAATAGGTTTTCTTTGTTTCTTGTACATTGAAAATCAGATGAATCCGTAATTTGAAATTAAAGAAGTTCTCTGAAACTCTAATTTACTCGTTTTAGAATCTTTACCTTGTTGTAATTTCCCTCAAGTAGGCCGTTGTCAAGCAACCACATATTAACGAGAAGTCGGTGTTCTTTTACATAGGAGCACCGGCTTTTTTCTATTCAATGAGTTGTTAACTTCGATTCAGAATGTACGGAGTTAGTTCAAATATTATCTATGATTAGCTCTTTAGTTGTTCAGTTGGCTTCAACATCAAGTCAATTATGAGTCGAATTATACCCATCATAATAATTCCAATGAAAAATGCACGGGCACCAATGAAGACTGAGTGTGAACTGAAAAATGTTTGAATCGTAACCAAGAGACCTGTACCAATTGAACGCCAACCTGTCGAAGCGTGTTGACCATGGCGGTGCCGTGTTTCAGTAGGTTATCAGGTAACACATTTAATGCCTCAGTTGTTAGTGGTGTCATCACTAAGGCATTGCCAATCATTTTAAACACTAGATAAACTGCCATCATGCTTAGAGAGCTATATGTGGTTAGAAATAGAAGAGGAATCATTGAAACTGATACAGTTAGACTACCAATAATAGCGAGAATCTTCCCACCTACGTGATCGTATTATAGGCGTCCCGAAATAAGTGAGGTAACCCCACTGGCAATGGCCCCAGGCATCAAGACAAGTGCCGAGGTTAGCGCGGTAAGATGCATTGCAGTCTGTACCAGCGATGGAATTATGGCTTGGGGTCCGATTAATGTGACAAAAGATAAGACGACTAGTATGAGTGATAACGAAAATTGGCGATTCTTAAAGACACGAAAGTCGAGCATGGGAGTGTCTAAAGATGATTGATTATAGATAAAATCAATAATAAATAAAATACCAAGTGTAACAAATATTCCGCCTAATTCAGGTTGTTGATTAAGAACACCAGTGCCATAAAGTAGCCAACCAAACCCAAGTGTGGAATAGGCTACTAATTGATAATCCAGTTTACGTGTACGATCAGAAGTTCCAACGTTTTGCATTCCTAGTACAGTTGCGACGACTAGTATGAGGCCAATAGGGAAAACTAGCCAAAAAAGGTATCTCCAAGAGAGGCGACTAAAGATAATGCCAGTGATACTTGGTCCAATTAAAGGTGCAAATCCTGTTGTCAGGCCAATAATACCCATGACAGTTCCGTGTTTTTCCTTAGGAACAATCGTGAATAGGACTACTTGCATTAGCGGAATGAGAATACCAGCACCAATTGCTTGTATGAGCCGAGAAATTAATAATAGTGTGAAATTTGGTGCAAGTGCTGACAATAGGGTTCCAAAGGTAAAAGTACTTAAAGCAAAAAATGTTAATTGACGTGAACTAAAACGACTAATTAGGTAGGCAGTGACAGGCATCCAGACACCATTCACTAGCATATATGTAGTGGTCAGACATTGGATCGTGTTGTTGTCAACCGAAAAAGTCGCCATAATATCTGGAAACGCAGTAAACAGTAAATTTTGGTTGAGAATGGAGATGAATGTGCCTAGCATAAATATGAGCAGGATTGTTTTTACGTGGTAAGTTTTAGTTGATGACATTAGTGGCCTCCAAAGTTTTGTGATATAGATTGTAATTACAATCTCGGCGCAATGATATATTACAACGCTTGCTTTTTTATAAGTCAATTATTCTAAGTTTTAACTATAACGTGAAAGTCGGTGAAAAAGAATGTATCAACACAAGGTAACAACTGCAGAATTGATTTATCAAATCGGCCAGATGGAGGGTCAAATTATCCAATATTGTCTAGCCGATATTGGCATCAGAATGGAACATGCTCGGCTATTGCACTATGTAAGTGATGTTCCAGGTACTAATCTTGTTAACTTGGCTAATTACTTGAATGTTCAACCAGCAACATTGACGAATATGATTAAAAAGCTTGAAAAGCAAGAGCTGATTATCCGACATGTTGATCCAGATGATTCACATCAACGGCAATTGTTTTTGTTGCCTCAGGGTGAAGTAGTAGCTAAACAAATCAATGCAATCTTTCATGAGCTAAATGACGTTGTTGATGAAGTACATTTGAAAGATTCAGCGCAACTTTCTAAATTATTGAACCTTCTTGAGAGTAAAAAAGGGTAACTAGTGGATGTCAGTAATGAGTGATGAAATGGATAGCGATTAGATATGATATATATCTCCGTATCACAAGTAATGCGGTTCAGCAAGTTAAAAAACCGCTGGTAAAAGTGATACAGTAGTCCGTATCACAAATGATGTAGTTAGATGATAATAAAATATTATGCTAAGCATGCATGTTCTGATGGGCAATCTGGTTAGATAGTGCCTATACGGAGAGGCTTTTTAAAAAGTTAAAGGCTTGGGAGTTGGTTTAATACCACACTTATTCAGAACAACATAAAACGAATTCAAATGAAATTACGTTATTTATGACTCAGTTCATTTTTGTGCAAAAGAACTGTGAAAAGTGTAATATATATCTAATAAAAGAATAATAAGTTAGTGAGTGGTCAGAATAAAGAATAAACATGTAAATGAAGGATTTATTCCTTTTCGCAAGTACCAAACGTATTACAGAGTAGTAGGAGAAAAAACGACAAATCCACCATTGATTTTGCTACATGGTGGACCAGGTTCAACACATAATTATTTTGAAATGCTCGATGAGATTGCAGAAACGAGTCAAAGACAATTAATAATGTATGATCAGTTAGGTTGCGGAAATTCTTCAATTCCAGATGATAAACGAGATCTTTATAAGGCCAGCACATGGCTTGATGAATTAGAGAATCTCATTACTTTTTTAGGATTGAAAGAGGTTCATCTTTTAGGCCAGTCATGGGGTGGAATGCTAGCAATCATGTATCTTTGTGATAGGGATGCAAGTGCAGTTAAAAGCGTGGTCCTATCCAGTACGCTTTCTTCAGCTGAATTATGGACTAGGGAACTTCATAGGCTTATAAAATATTTACCAAGTAATGAGCAGGAGGCTATCAGGCAGGCGGAAGAACAGCAAGACTTTAAAGATCTTTTGTATCTTAGAGCGAATGCACATTTTATGAAGTTATATGCCAGTGATGATCCAAAAGAAAGTCAGGTAGAAGTGCTAAAGCGTCCTAAAAAAAGTGGCATCGAATCTTATATAACCGCATGGGGACCAAATGAATATACACCACAAGGTAATTTGAGTGATTATGAGTATACAGAGAAATTATCAAAGATAAAAATACCTGCGTTAA
Source organism: Lactobacillus sp. UCMA15818 (assembly GCF_030400225.1). Classification (GTDB taxonomy): domain Bacteria; phylum Bacillota; class Bacilli; order Lactobacillales; family Lactobacillaceae; genus Liquorilactobacillus. Next base: position 161,127 of record NZ_VJYB01000003.1, read on the forward strand.
TAATGAGCGGAATTAATGATTTAAGTACACCAGTAGTTTCAAAAACAATGGCTGATGCCTTGGCAAACTCAGAATGGCATCTCTTTGCAGCTTCGCGGCACATGCCATTCATAGAAGAGAATAAAAAATATGCGGAGATTCTTACAGAATGGCTCAAAAGAAATGATTAAAAATGATTAGTTAGTTTAATTGGACGCAGGATTTTAGCGGGATTTCCTACAGCAATCACGTTTGCGGGGATGTCATGTGTTACAACACTTCCAGCACCAATGATTGAATTTCTTCCAATTGTTGTACCACCAAGAATGATTGCAGAGCCGCCAATCCAAACACCATCTTCAAGTGTAATGGGTCTTGCAATCATTTTTTTTGCTATTCTTTCTGTAGGATCCTCAAGATAACTAGCGGTATAAAAGCCAACTTTTGGAGCAACATTAACATTCGCACCAATTGTAATTGTTGCGAAATCAAGCATTGTAACATCATGATTTGCAAAAAAATTGTCTCCTATAGAGATATTAAAACCAAATGTACACATAAAGTTAGGTTCGATGTAGGCATCAGCACCAATGTTTTTAAAGAGTTGTTCAAGTATTGCAAAGTCATAACTGTTTTTAGTAATAACTAGTTGATTGAAGGCACAACATTGTTCAAAAGCATGTCTGGAAGCGGCTGTAATTTCTGGAGTAGATGCACTAAATGTATTTTCATTGATTGTTAGCCTTTTAACTTTTTCAATGTCCATTTTTTCACCTCAAGTATAGTATATAATTTAATTATAGACCAAATAAGGAGGATAACCAGATGGATTTAAGCGAACATAGTGCATTAACAAATTTTGAAATAGAGTATGTTAAACAAATTACGAATTCTGGAGAGCTCTATTACGACTATGATCCCTTAATTTCCAAAGCAAGGAATCATGCATATTTTGAATGTAGGAAATATGATAATGAACTTAGGAATGGACGAAAAAAGATAGAAATAATGAAGGCCCTTTTTGCTCATTTGGGACATCATGCCGAGATTAACTTAGGATTTACGTGTGAGTTTGGATTCAATCTAACTGTAGGAAGCCACTTCAGCGCGGGAAGGGATTTTAAAGTTATCGATTGTAACAAAGTTGAAATTGGAGACAATGTTTCAATTGGTGCACAAGTTGGAATCTACACATCTAATCATGCTGAAAATCCTGAATTACGTGCAGCACATTGGTGCAGTGAGCAGCCAATATTAATCACAGATAATGTTATCATTGAAGATAATGTGATTGTGACACCAGGCGTTGAGATTGGTGAAGGAGCGATTATCAGAGCAGGAAGTGTAGTAACTCATAATATACTTGCTAATACGGTTGCAAATGGTAATCCGTGTGAATCTCTTGTGTTGTAATTTCAGGCGACGTGAGTGGAGGCAAAAGATAGTGAATCATGCGGACATCAATAAAATTTTAAGTGATTTGATACACAGCGGATGGGATAAACCGGTTATTAAATATATAAATAGGAAGCTGCAGTGGCAAGTAATGCTGAATAGTGCCAGCGATGACTTTGGAACAATAAACTGTAATTTGCACGCTGTTGGTTCAAATTTATATACTAAAATGCTCAGAAAATCAAAGTTAACAGCGCACCAAAAGATTGAATTGGTCTTGTGGCAATTAGGTGCAAACATTGATCACACTGGCTTTTTACAGTTAAATGGAGATTTTTATTTAGATTCTGCCATGCCTCCGCATAGCAACTTTTTACGCTATTTTCGTAGGCTTGTTCAAAAAGTATTTCCCGGGAAAACTTTAAAGGAATATAGTATGACAAATGATTTGGGTGAACTTGCAAATAAAGTTCATCTTTTTCGAAGTTATTTAGATTTCAATAATATTCAATATATCCGTTCCTTTTTTAAGGGAACGACTGATTATGAAAAATTGCTCAAATATGGGAAAAAATTTTATTTTATTAAGCTGGATTATAGATCAGATGCCAATTTTCACAATAGATTTCGTAGTGATGGTTGCTTCAAGTATCCACAAAACATGAAAGTGCAGGTTACTAGTAGGACAAGAATGTCTGAATTTATAATTAATTTAGAATCAGGTAACTTTGTTAGTGAGTGGATTGGATATGGTTTTTTGGCTAATGAAGCAGAACAAAATAAAACTTCTTTTAAGGAATTCAATATCGTCAATACAGAGTCCTTTAATTATGGAATACCAATAGGCGGTAGAAAACTTGCTTTTTTTGTTGATAGAGATAGCCACAATAACTTAGATGTTAGTCATCCGCGTGATTCGTTAACTCGCAGGAGATTGACCAAAAAACAAAGTACTTCCTATTACTGGAAGTTTGAAGAATCCTATTATAAAAAGGATGGTAGCGGTCGATATGCGGGCCAGTATGCAGATATCGTAAAAAAAGGTTATAGGGATTATTATGCTTGGAATTCAGTAAGGGAAAAAGAAAAGGTTTATTATAAATTTGTTGCATATTGTCGCAGTATTTATCCTAAAAGGAATCCCGGCTTTTACTGTTTCTTAAAAAAAAGCAAAAAAGATTTTTGAAACATTATGTACTGATATTATTGAACTTTTTGCGATTATTAGTTTAAAAGCAATTCTTTATTTTTTCTTAAAAAGCTAGTATGATATTAATTGGTCGTTTTTTGGAAATAGAATGAAGTTAACAAAGAAAGGGTGTATAAATCATTTTGATTACATTATCGGGGATTATTGGATCGGGTAAGTCAAGTATGACTGAAATATTAGCAAAAGAACTCGGGACGAAGGCTTTTTTTGAACCAGTTGAGGATAATCCTGTTCTACCATTATTTTATAAGGGAAATGAAATTGCAGCTCAAAAAAGGGCAGAAGGGGATAATGAAGCAACTAACCCCTATGCATATCTTCTACAAACATATTTTCTTAATAAGAGATTTAAAATGATTAAGGAAGCCATGCAAGATGACAATAATATTTTAGATCGCTCAATCTATGAAGACGAGCTATTTATGAAGATGAATACTGAAATGGGTAATGCAACAGAAGTGGAATATCAAATATATCAGAGCTTACTGGCCAATATGATGGAGGAATTACCTTTTGCTGCAAAAAAGAAATCACCAGATTTGATGATTACAATTCATGTTTCATATGAAACAATGATTAAAAGAATTACTAAAAGAGGTCGTGATTATGAACTAGTGGAAAATGATCCTTCTTTAGTTGATTATTACAAACGACTTTTGAAATATTACGATGAGTGGGTTGAGTCATACACTATCTCACCGTTGCTAGTTGTAGAGGGTGATCAATTCGATTTTGTTGGTAATGTTAGTGATAGAATTACCATATTGGAATTAATCGAAAAAGAGTTGTATAAGTTGGGTAAGCTTACAGATGAGCAGTTACAGAATTTTCATGAGGAACATCAGAAGCTGGTTTAAGGCAACTTATTTCTGAAACACACCGTTAGAGTAAAAAAGAGAATGAAACATGAAACACGTTAAAGTAATAGATGAGATAACCTTTCAATCTGCATAATAATCTAGAACCAGAAATGGTAAGGTGAAATTCTTGGAATATAAAAAGAGTGATATCACAGATAAGACATTAAAAAAAGATGTACGCCAGGTCACTACGATAATTTTTGTTTATTTCATAGTTTTTCAATTTGCAGCACTTGTTTCATCACTTATATTATCTTCTATGAGAAAAGAAAGTAAAGCTGCAGTTAATGATTTTCTTAGTAATAGTGGATTACCATATTTAGTTGCAATTGGGTTAGGACTTTTCGTGATTTTTGTAAGTATGACTCCTAGCATAAGGAAACAAACCTTTGCAGTAAGTACAAGAAAGATGACAGGTGGAATCTTTCTTGCGCTTGTCGCAGTAGTAATGACTGGTCAAGTTGTTCTAAGTGTCTATGGTTCTCTTTTTGAACACCTTGTCAACCTGATAGGCTACACTTCAACGGAACAACTAAAAGAAGCTACAGGAACCAGTAAAACAATTTCGATGTTGTTATATGCTGGATTTCTTGGTCCCGTTACTGAAGAGATTGTTTTTAGGGGCTTTTTGTTACGTAATTTAGAGAAATATGGTCAAGGATTTGCAATTATAATTTCGGCTTACATGTTTGGACTGTACCACAGTAATTTTCTTCAAACTCCATTTGCATTTGTTGTAGGGCTGATTTTAGGATACGTGGCGCTGACCTATGGTATCAAATGGTCAATTTTACTGCACATTTTTAATAACTTTGTGTTAGGAGATACTCTCAATTATTTTTTACAGAATTTCAATGACAGGCAAGCGGATATTGTCAGTAGTACTCTGATTTGGACTGGTGGAGTTATCGGAATGGTAATTCTATGGTTTTACAAAGGGGCAATACGTAAATGGTATAGAAGCAATAAACCAACTGGAAAAGAATTGAAGCTTGCGTTCACAGGGAAAAGCTTAATTTTAATCACTATTATAATTTTTATTATTTCTTGCTTGGGATTAGATAAAATATAAAGATGTTAATTTAATCACAACTTTTGTGTGATTACTTGAAGTTTATAAATTCAAGGGCTATCATGATATTAGAAATATTTTTCCCCAAAGGCGGGTGGTTGAGATGATGCAAAATTATAAACGAGTTTTGGTAGCAATAGATGGTTCTAAAGGTTCCGAAGTTGCTTTAGCTAAGGCGATAGAAACAGTGAAGAATAATGAAGGATCCACATTAGATGTTTTACGTGTGCTTGACTTGAATTCCTTAGAATATGGTGGAGCTGGAATTGCTTTAGATGGCAGTGAAGTTTACCGAATTGAACAAGCTAATGAGGAATACATGTTTAGTTTGAAACAAAAGTTAGTTAAAGAAAATGGGCTTAATGAAGAAGCTGTACATGTTCACTTACGTTTTGGAAATCCAAAACTTGTGATTGCGCATGATTTTCAGCCTGAATATGGTAATGATTTGATTCTGGTTGGCTCGACAGGAAAGAATTTCTTTGAGCGACTAGTGATTGGGTCAGTTGCGTCTTATGTTATTAGGAATGCATCATGTGATGTGCTTATGGCTCGTAACTAGTTTTTCGGAGCAAAAATAATAAAGAGATTCTGAAGATAATCTTAAAATTGTGTTCTAGAATACAAATAGAGGTGCTGGGTTAAATAAACTTTGGTTCTTTGTCAATCGCTGTTGATGAGAAACTTTTATAAGAAAATCAATTCATTTTCGAATTGGTTTTCTTTTTTTTATTCGAATCGTAAATTCAATTCTAATCTGGGTGTAAAAATGTGACCAATTTCTGTAGCCGTATGCCATGCGTTTAATTTGTTTGATTTTGCAATTAATGCCTTCTAGTGGGCCATTTGAATAGTTACTTGCCATCATGCATTTGATATTTGGGCCTTGGATTTGAAGTATATTTTCGATAGAATAGTCTTGGAACACGTTTTCTCATTTTCCTTTACTTTTACTTTGGTCGGTATTTGGTGGTGCATTTGGGAACTTGTTCTTTTATTGTACATGAAAATTAGGTGTTGATGAACTTCCATCAACACCTAATATTGTAGAGCTGTCAAATTTTGATTCAGCGCCTCTATTTATTCCGTATAAACGTGTTTCGTAAGTCAAAACTCTCCGTCTAACTTCGGATTACTCATAACAAAGTACTCGCTATGTTCGTAATTTCGAGTTAATACTCAAATTTTCCTGACTTATGGCGCGCTCCTTCTATTTATTACGAAAATTACATTGTAGCAAACTTTTCTTTAATAGTAGCTGCAGAAGTTGCTAGTTTTTGTTCTTCTTCAGGTTGGAGAGGAATATCAATGAGTTCTTCAACTCCATTTTTTCCGATTATTCCTGGTTGACCTAAATATGAGTCATATTTGACATTGTAAGATGAACAAGGACACATTAGTTGTGCATCATCAAGGACTGCGCGACTAAGTTTAATTGCACAGGTTGCAATTGCGAAGCTAGTATAGCCTTTACCTGAATGAACAGCCCAACCGCCTGATCGTGCGGTATCCTCAAGTGTGTCTAAGTCTAGATTCATTTTTGGAGCAAGGGTCTCAAGCGGAAGTCCATTAACACTGACTGTTGACCATGCTACAAATTGAGATTCACCATGTTCACCATATACAAAACCAGATACATTTTTAGGATCAACATTAAATTTCTCTGATACAACACGCTGCATACGAGCAGTATCTAGGAAAGTCCCTGTTCCAAGTACACGTGAACCAGGCAATCCGATTTCTTTTTGAAGATATTGAGTAATTGCATCACAAGGATTCATCGTATCAATTAAGATGCCGCTAAATCCACTTTTTTTAATTTTAGGTGCAATATCTTTTACAATTTCACGAGTATATTCGAATTCGGCCCATCTATTACCGCTTGCATTGTCAAGTGCATGAATATTTCCTGCAGTAACAAAAAGAATATCTGTATCTGCTAGTTCTGAATAATCTTGAATTTTAATTTTGGGTCTGCTGCCTAGTCGTGCTGTTGCATCTTGAAGATCAAGTTGTTCTGCTCTTGCTTTTTTCTTATTTTTATCTATTAGAATCAATTCATCGGCAAAGCCTTGAATTACAAGTGAGAATGCGATTGCAGCTCCAACATGTCCTACACCGATGATTGCATATTTTCTACTCATTTTTTACATCCCTTGCTAATTAGAATTAGTTAAACGATCTCCAAGTGTAATTGATTTTCTTTGATAAAACCAGCTTTTTTCATCATTCCATATGCCACCAGTGAAATAACCATAGGTAAGACAACCCCTGTAAACATGTAGATTGCGAATTGGCTCCATCCTTGTGCGGCATAGGCCAAGGGTGCAATAAAGGAATTTAATCCTAAACCGGCCAGTTTATAGGTTGAGCGGAAGCCAAACATAATCGTTGCAATTGGGGCACAGACAACAGCTGAGAGCAGCGAAGGGACTAATAGATATGGGTTAATCAAAAGATTTGGAAATTGTACTTTTGGTGTCATAACTCCTTGCGCAATATTAGCTCCTAAGTTATTTTGGCGAAATGACATTGCTGTAAAGGCAACAAATTGTGATGTTGTTCCAATCAAAGCAGCAGCTGACGAAATTGGATCCAATGTTAAAGCGATTGCTAAAGCTGCTGATGACGCTGGGGTCATTAAGAAGAGTGCCCAGACTACAGAAATTGAAATTGAGCCTACTAATGGATTTACTTGCATTGTCTCAGCAATGAATGCACTGGCGTTTAACAACAATGGAGTAGTGACAGCAGCCAGGCCTAACCCGCAAATTCCTCCTACCAAGGTTGCAGTGAAAGGAACAAGCATCATATCTAAAGGTGTCTTACCAGATAGATATTTACCAATTAAGGCGGCAATCAATCCAGCTAAGACAGCACTGACTGGCTGACCTGTTGCAAAAGTTGCACTTCCGGCAGCTTGCATTAAAGATGTGCCGGTTGCAGTTGTTCCATTGACAGCTGTTGAAGTAAAGTGCACCGCATTTGCACCAATTGTTGAAGAAATCATTGCACTAAAAATGACGAGCGAGCTTGTCTCTAATTGAGATGCAATTGCAACACCAAGAGCGGGGGCTAATAAATCATTAGCAATAACACCGACCTGATATAAGGCATTCCAGTGAATAAACGAGGCAATTGTCTGCAGCAACAGTCCGATCCCTAATGTGACTAAGATGGCATTGGAAACGGCAGCTGAGATTCGATATACATAGTCCTTAACTGTTGTCGTTGATTTTGTAGCACCTGTGTTCTCCATTGTTGAACAACTCCTATTCCTTTTTTTGTCCTAATACTGTCCTAAACTTTTTCAATCCAACCTTCAGGTGCTGTAATATCACCGAATTGGATACCAATTAATTCATCATATAGTTTGCGAGTGACAGGGCCGACTTCTGTTTTACTATAGAATACATGGAAGTTATCACCGTATTGGAAACCACCAATAGGTGAGATAACTGCAGCAGTTCCGCAAGCACCGGCTTCAGCAAGATGATCAAGTTGGTCAATGTAAATATCACCTTGTTCTGTTTTCATACCAAAGTTATGTTCAGCGAGGTACAGCAACGAGAACTTAGTTACACTTGGTAAGATGGATGGTGACTTAGGTGTTACAAATTTACCATCTTTAGTGATTCCAAAGAAGTTAGCTGAACCAACTTCTTCAATTTTCTGGTGATCAATTGGATCAAGATAGATACAATCCGAGAAACCAGCATTATGTGCAAGCTGACCAGGGAAGAGACTAGCTGCGTAGTTACCGCCAACCTTACTTGCCCCAGTTCCTTTATGGGCAGCACGGTCATATTCAGAAGCAATAAAGTTTGTAGGTGTCAAGCCACCCTTGAAGTAGTTTCCAACGGGCATGGCAAAGATTGAAAAAATATATTCTTCAGCGGGATGAACACCAATATTGCCACCAACACCGACAAGGTATGGGCGAAGATAGAGTGTAGCACCTGTGCCATATGGAGGAATATATTTTTCATTGGCTTTCACAACTTCCTTTAATGCTGCGACAAACATTTCAGTAGGAACCTTAGGCATCATTAGTCTTTCACAACTGTTCTGCATTCTTTGGGCATTTTGATCTGGGCGGAAAAGATTGATACTCCCATCTTTACAGCGATAAGCCTTAAGTCCTTCAAAAACCTCTTGACCATAGTGCAGACATGTTGATCCTTCATTAATGGTAATTGTAGCTTCATCTGTAAGACCAGCATCACGCCATTCACCATCGCGCCAGTAAGCGCGATAACGATAAGGCAAGTTCATATAAGTAAAACCAAGATTGCTCCAGTCTAATTCAGATGGGTCCTTTGCTTTTGGTGTTGTTGAAAGTGACATTTTAATTCCTCCTTATTTTTGAATCATGAGAGCCGTTTGAAGTTAAAACAAAAAGCACTCACCGCCAAGAATATAATTCGGCGGTGGGTGCTTAAAAAAATCCATCGCCTAGTTATCCTAGCGCGATGGACTTAATGTCTGAACAATCTAATCAGCCGAGACATTAAGCAACACATCGCGCGTGCTAATAATGACTAGGCTCACTAGATACTGGGCGGTATTACTACAAACAGTGATTGTACGTGACATGTTGCTCAACTCCTCTCAATAATTGATTGCTATAACGTGACTTCATAATTGATATTTCTTATTATAACTATTGTCATTAAAAAAGCAACCTCTTTTTTAATAAAAATGTAATTTTATTATTTTTAATGCCAGAATTGTTTAATAAAACATACAAATCATGTGGAAAAGGTGAGATTAAAATCTTTCCATAAGATGAGAAAAAGATTGTCTTATTGACTTTTTCAATAATTGAAAGTATATTATAGGCAATCATTCTTATCTTAATTGATGAAGTAGTCAAAGTGCTTTATCCACGTTTTCAAGGCGTGGAGTGGCGCTTTTTTTATTGTCTAAAAGGAGGTAGTGGAGAGTTGGCAGCAAATACGATTACAGAATATGATACGATTGCAGCGATTTCAACTCCACCTGGTGAAGGTGCAATTTCAATTGTGCGTTTAAGTGGAGAAGAAGCATTACAGATTGCACAAAGTATATTTTCTGGGAAAGAATTAACTAAAGTTGAGAGTCATACCATAAATTATGGTCATATTATTAATCCGAGAACTAAGCAAGAAATTGATGAAGTTATGGTTTCAGTAATGAGGGCACCCAAAACATTTACACGGGAAAATGTTGTAGAAATCAATTGTCATGGAGGAATCGTTGCAACTAACGAAATTCTACAGCTACTATTAAGCAATGGTGCTCGGTTGGCTGAACCGGGTGAATTCACCAAACGTGCTTTTTTACATGGCAGAATTGATCTTTCACAAGCAGAAGCAGTGATGGATCTTATCAGAGCTAAGACGGATAGATCAATGAAAGTTGCATTGAACCAATTGGATGGGAATCTTTCACAGCTAATCAGGAATTTACGTCAAGACATATTAGATGTCCTAGCACAGGTCGAGGTCAATATTGATTATCCGGAATATGACGATGTTGAAGAGATAACAACAAGGTTACTAAAAGAAAAGGCACAAGATACAAAAGCACGGATAGAACAACTATTACAAACCGCTAAACAAGGCAAGGTCTTACGTGAAGGATTGGCAACGGCGATTATTGGTAAACCTAATGTTGGCAAGTCTAGTTTGTTAAATCACTTACTGCATGAAGACAAAGCGATTGTGACAGATGTCGCGGGAACAACACGCGATGTGATTGAAGAATATGTAAATGTTAGAGGAGTTCCACTTAAATTAGTTGATACTGCAGGGATTCGTGAGACCTCAGATAAAGTAGAAAAAATTGGAGTTGAACGTTCTAAAAGGGCAATTGAGCAAGCAGATTTAGTGATGTTGGTGTTGAATCAAAGTGAACCATTAACTGTTGAAGATCAACAATTAATAGACTTAACTAAAGATAAGAAAAGAATCGTTTTACTAAATAAGGTGGATTTGCCTTCAAAAATAGACTTTACACAGCTTACGAAGGAAGTAGGTAAAGATGAGTTGCTGAATATCTCCGTTTTGAAGAATGAAGGAATTAACAAGCTAGAAGAAAAAATTGCAAAATTGTTCTTTGGCGGAATTGAGAATAGTCAGACAACGATCATGGTTACAAATGCAAGACATATTGGTCTCTTAAATCAAGCAAGAGACTCATTAGATTCTGTTTTAAGCGGAATCGAAGCTAATATGCCAGTAGACTTAATTCAAATTGATATGACTAATTGCTGGGATTTATTGGGCGAGATTACAGGAGATAGTTATCAAGACGAACTATTGACGCAATTATTCAGTCAATTTTGTTTAGGAAAATAAATAATTAGATGGAAGATAGGAGATCGTAATGGACGTAAAGCAATATGCTAGCAAAGACTATGATGTAATCGTAGTTGGAGCGGGGCATGCAGGCTGTGAAGCTGCATTGGCTGCAGCCCGGATGGGGAATGAAACTCTCTTAGTAACAATCAATCTTGAGATGGTGGCATTTATGCCATGCAACCCTTCTATAGGCGGACCAGCCAAAGGGATTGTTGTGCGGGAATTAGATGCACTTGGCGGTGAAATGGGTCGTAATATTGATAAGACGTATGTACAGATGAGAATGCTGAATACTGGTAAAGGTCCAGCTGTAAGGGCATTGAGAGCACAGGCTGATAAACGTGCATACTCAATCGAAATGAAGCACACTATCGAAAAGGAACCAAATCTAACATTACGTCAGGGAATTGTTGATAACTTAATTGTTGAAGATGGTGTTGTTAGAGGTGTAATTACTAATACAGGCGCACGATATGGTGCTAAAAGTGTCGTATTGACGACTGGAACAGCAGCTCGTGGAAAGATTATTATAGGTGAATTAATGTATTCCTCTGGTCCTAATAATACACAGCCTTCGATGAAACTATCAGGTAATTTGGAAAAATTAGGATTTGAACTGAAACGCTTTAAGACGGGAACTCCACCACGAGTTGATGGAAATACGATTGAATATGGAGTAACTGAAGAACAGCCGGGTGACAAGGAACCAAATCATTTTAGTTTTGAGACTTCTGATGATGATTACTTGAATGCAAAGGATCAGTTATCATGCTGGTTAACATATACTAATGAGAAAACACATGAGTTGATTCGAGCAAATCTTGATCGTGCGCCGATGTTTTCAGGCGTGATTGAGGGAGTTGGACCAAGGTATTGTCCATCGATTGAAGATAAGATTGTGAGATTTGCTGATAAACCGCGGCATCAATTGTTTATTGAACCAGAAGGACGCAATACCGATGAGTTTTATGTTCAAGGTTTGTCGACTTCAATGCCAGAAGAAATTCAACAGCAAATGGTGCATTCTATCAAAGGGCTTGAGCATGCTGAAATGATGCGGCCAGGTTATGCAATTGAATATGATATTGTTTCACCGTATCAATTAAGACCTACATTGGAGACAAAGCTAATTAGTGGATTATATACTGCGGGTCAAACAAATGGGACTTCGGGTTATGAAGAGGCTGCTGGTCAAGGAATGTTAGCCGGAATTAATGCAGGGTTACACGCTCTTGACAAAGAAGAAGTTGTGCTCAAGCGTAGTGATGCCTATATTGGTGTGATGGTTGATGATCTAGTAACCAAGGGAACAAACGAGCCGTATCGTTTATTAACATCGCGTGCAGAGTACCGCTTGATTTTGCGTCATGATAATGCAGATATGCGTTTGACTGAATTAGGCCATGAGATTGGCTTGATTTCTGACGAACGTTATGCTCAATTTGAAGCTAAAAAGGCGGCAATTGAAGCTGAAAAAGCACGACTTGAGGGTTATCGAATTAAGCCAAATGAGCAAGTCAATGCGTTTCTTGCAGAAAAAGGTGCTGCACCACTGAAAGATGGCGTATTGGCAAGCGATTTTTTGCGCCGCCCAGAAGTGACCTATGCTGAATTAGCTGAGTTTATTCCAGAGCCGACAGAGAAAATTGATAATCGGGTAATTGAACAAGTTGAGATTCAAATTAAATATGAGGGTTACATCAAAAAGGCCAATCAAAAAGTTGAGAAGCTCAAAAAGATGGAAGCCAAAAAAATTCCAGATCGAATTGATTATAGTGCGATTGAGGGAATTGCCACGGAAGCGCGGCAAAAATTCGAAAAAATTCGTCCCGAAACACTGGCACAAGCTAGTCGAATCAGTGGAGTTAACCCAGCAGATATTTCGATCTTGGCGATTTATATTGAACAGGGCAAGATAGCAAAGGTTTAGATTATGGAAGATATACTTTTTGTACAAGTTTTGGATGGTAATAAAAATAAAATAGATTCTTTTCAAATAGGAATTATTTGGTTTTTTCTCCACAAAACAAGCAAAATTTATTAAAAAATGTCAATCATCTTTTTTACTATCGGTGTCTGGATTTTTCTCCAGACGCTTTTTTCTTACCACAATTGCAATGAAAATTGATTCGAGATTTAAGTAGATAAAATCGATAATTATTAAGATTCCGTAAATGAGATGACTACCGCTCGATAGGCCCCAAAGATTTAAAAGCAATATCGGGATGAAAAAAAGACTTGTGATAGCGACTAACAGAGCTGCATTTTTCCAAAACCATAACATGTGAGACATCTCCTCTAGATTAATTAAATTAATAATAAAGCATTTTTGAGTGAAGTGACATAGTTAGACAATGGAAATGAAAAAAAGTATGTGTTTGAAATCACAACCACAGAATTTAAAATGATATTTTGATGAAAATTAAGATAGCAAATTTGTTGTAGAAATGGTTCTTGTATATCATAATAAGTTCATGCAATCACAATGTTTAAATATTGTGCAAAAGGCGTTAAAATAAGTATGAAAGCGGTTTACAAAAGAAAAATATAACTTAGTGGAAAGAAATAAGTTGTATCACGGATTACGTTGTAAACGAGGCTTGCTGTAATGTTTGCTTGATAATGATGAGGAGGTCTAGAAATGTCAAAAAAAATAATCGATTTTGAACAATTGAAGAAATTTGATGATGAATTCAAACCGGTACAGCTTTTATCTATAGAGGGAAAATTGTTGGAACCTGATTGGAAACCGGATTTGAGTGATGAAGAGCTTGTTGAACTCTTTAAACAAATGGTTTGGTCGAGAACACTTGATGAGCGTTCGACAAAATTGAATCGTCAAGGACGCCTAGGATTCTATGCACCTACTGCAGGTGAAGAGGCAAGCCAGATTGCATCGAATTTTGTGATGGAAAAAGAAGACTTTATTTTACCAGCATATCGTGATGTACCACAGCTTGTACAACATGGATTGCCTTTATATCAGGCATTTCTGTGGTCACGTGGACATGTCGACGGTAATAAGTATCCTGCTGAATTACGGGCATTACCACCACAAATCATTATTGGAGCACAATATGTTCAAGCTGCGGGGGTAGCACTTGGCTTCAAGTTAAAAGGCCAAAAGAATGTGGCCTACACTTATACTGGTGATGGTGGAACATCACAAGGTGATTTTTACGAAGGAATTAACTTTGCAGGTGCGTTTCAAGCTCCCGCAATCTTTGTCATTCAAAATAATGGTTTTGCAATTTCAGTCCCGCGTAGTAAGCAAACGGCTGCCGGGACCTTGGCTCAAAAAGCAGTGGCTGCCGGAATTCCTGGAATTCAAGTAGATGGAATGGATGCATTAGCTGTTTATGAGGTAACAAAAGAAGCTCGTGATTATGCATTAGCAGGTAATGGTCCAGTACTGATTGAGACGCTAACTTATCGTTATGGTCCGCATACTCTCTCTGGAGATGATCCAAAACGGTATCGTACGAAGGAAACAGATGATCTTTGGGTCAAAAGAGATCCATTGGTAAGAATGAGACTTTATCTTGAGGGTAAGGGTCTTTGGAAGCAAGAAGATGAGGAAACCTACGTTGAGCAAGTTCGTGCTGAAATTAATGAAGCAATTAATAAAGTTGAAAATATGCCAAAACAAAAAATTAGTGAATATTTAAAGAATACCTTTAAAGAAACACCGGCTGGAACTAAAAGAGAAATTGAGAAGTTTGAAGCGAAGGAGGCAAAATAATTATGGCGAACAAGACAATGATTAAAGCAATAACTGATGCGCTAGATCAGGAACTTGCAAGAGATGAGAAAGTTCTCGTTTTTGGTGAAGATGTTGGAAAAAATGGGGGAGTTTTCCGTGCTACAGAAGATCTTCAAGCAAAGCATGGTGAAGAACGTGTCTTTGATACACCTCTTGCTGAGTCTGGAATTATCGGGCTTTCGACTGGATTGGCTTTGGAAGGTTTTCGTCCAGTACCCGAAATTCAATTCTTTGGTTTTGTTTTTGAAGCAATGGACCAAATAGCAGGACAGATTGCGCGAATTCATTTCCGACTAGGTGGAACCCGTGAGATGCCAATTACAATTCGTGCTCCTTTTGGTGGTGGTGTGCATACACCAGAGCTACATGCTGATAGTTTAGAAGGGTTAGTATCGCAAATTCCAGGATTACGTGTTGTTATTCCGAGTAATCCATACGATGCTAAGGGTCTCTTAATCTCAGCGATTCGTTCTGATGATCCAGTTGTGTTCTTAGAACATATGAAGTTGTATCGCTCAATTAAAGCCGAAGTACCTGATGAAGAATATACAGTACCATTGGACAAAGCTAATATTGTAAAAGAGGGTACAGATTTGACGATTATCACTTATGGTGCAATGGTTCAAGAGGCAATCAAGGCGAGTGATGAGTTAACCAAGCAAAATATCAGTGCAGAAGTAGTAGATTTAAGAACTGTGTCTCCGATTGACGAAGAGACTATTCTAGAATCGGTTAAGAAAACAGGTCGTGCAGTCGTTGTGCAAGAAGCCCAAAAACAAGCAGGAGTGGGTTCGCAAGTAGCTGCACTTATCGCTGAAAAAGGTATTTTATATTTAAAAGCACCAATTGGACGCGTTGCAGCACCGAATACACCTTACCCATTTAGTGAAGCTGAAAGTGACTGGCTACCTAACAAGCAGGATGTAGTAGAAAAAGCACAAGAAATTTTGGAATATTAGGAGGCGAGCAAATGGGTACGTATCAATTTAAATTACCAGATATTGGTGAAGGAATTTCAGAAGGCACAGTTGCACAATGGTATGTAAAAGTTGGTGATGTTCTAAAAGAAGATGACGATTTATTAGAGATTGAAAATGATAAATCAGTTGAAGAAATTCCATCTCCTGTGGCAGGAACTGTCAAGAATATTCTTGTGGATGAAGGTGAAACTGCTGAGGTTGGGCAAGCTTTAATTGAGTTTGAGGTCGAAGGAGCAGGAAATGTTACCAAGGGAGCAGAAACAGCAGCACCACAAACATCTGCTGAACAGACACCAGCTTCTCCAGCTGTAGAGGCAGCAGCACCAGTGGCAGAAACTAGTGTACCTGAAACTGAGAAAAAAGAAACTAATGTTACTAAAATGGCTGAGGTAGACAGAACGTTGCCAGTCTTAGCGATGCCAGCAGTCCGCGTGTATGCTAGAGAAAAAGACGTAGATATCTCAAAGGTGAGTGGAACTGGGTCACATGGTCATGTCACGAAAGAAGATATTGATGTATTCTTACAAGGTGACGGTGAGAGTGGGATCGCAGAAATACAAAAAGTAGCAAGTCAAGATGCTGATACAATAATTTCTACAAGTAATGGTTCACAGGCAACAAGTCAAGAATGGCCAGAAACTAGAGAAAAGATGTCGGGAATCCGTAAAGCTACAGCTAAAGCAATGGTGAATAGTGTTAGTGAAATCCCACATGTTACCGTTTTTGATGATGTTGTGGTTGATAAACTATGGAAACATCGTAAGCAATACAAGACGATGGCAGCTGAACGGGAAGTTAGACTTACTTTCTTGCCATATGTTGTTAAGGCATTAGCAGTTGTAATGAAAGAATTTCCAATTTTTAACTCATATGTAGATATGGAAAAACAAGAAATTGCATATCGCGATTATATTAATGTTGGAGTTGCAACAGATACTGATAGAGGCCTATTCGTACCTAATATTAAAAATGCTGATCAAAAGAGTCTGTTTGGGCTGGCAAAACAAATTACGGAAAATACGGAAAAAGCAAAAGATGGCAAACTTGCTGGCGCTGATATGAAACATACGGGGATGTCGATTACAAATATCGGTTCAATCGGAGGCGGTTTCTTTACACCAATTATTAATTGGCCAGAGGTTGCAATTTTAGGCTTAGGGAAGATTACAAAAGAAGCAGTTGTGGTGGAAGATGAAATTAAAGTTGCTTATGTATTAAAACTTTCGCTTTCATTCGATCATCGTATTATTGATGGTGCAACGGCTCAAAAGGCACTTAATCGTTTAGGTGAACTATTGAGTGAACCAGAACTATTATTGATGGAGGGATGAGCAGATGGTAGTTGGAGATTTTGCAATTGAACTTGATACAGTGGTAATTGGTGCTGGACCTGGTGGGTATGTTGCTGCAATTAGGGCTGCTGAAAAGGGACAGAAAGTTACGGTTATTGAGAAAGAATATATTGGTGGAGTATGTCTAAATGTTGGCTGTATTCCTTCAAAAGCATTAATTGAGGCAGCTCATCGTTATCAAAGAGCAATGAACTCATCTGAAATGGGTTTGCGTGTTACAGCAGCGACCCTTGATTTTAAACAAACACAGAAATGGAAACAAGAAAGTGTAGTTGATAAATTAACAGGTGGTGTGGCAGGATTATTTAAAAAACATCATATTGATGTAATTTGGGGCAGTGCATTTTTGAAAGATGATCATAGTTTGCGTGTAATGACAGATGATTCTGCTCAGACGTACAGTTTTAATAATTTAATTATTGCTACTGGTAGTCATCCAATCGAGATTCCTAACTTTAAATTCAAAGGAAAGGTCCTAGACTCAACAGGAGCTTTGGCACTTCAAGAGGTTCCTAAGAAGTTGATAGTAGTTGGTGGAGGTTACATCGGATGTGAGCTAGCGTCTGCATATGCAAATTTAGGTGCCCATGTTTCTATCCTTGAAGGGGCCGATCGAATTTTAGCCAATTATGAGAAGGATTTGGTGGCTGTTGTTGAACATCATTTTAGCGGTCAACATGTTGATATTTATACTAATGCGATTGCGAAGATGTCGGAACAAACAGATAAGGGCGTTAAAATTAAATTTGATGTTAGTGGCGAGGAAAAAGAATTAGAGGCTGATTATTGTGTTGTGTGTGTGGGACGCAAACCGAATACTGCGGATATGGGTTTGGAACATATCGGGGTGAAAATTGGGGATCGTGGACTAATTGAGGTCGATGCACAGTGTCGAACAAGTGTTGGCAATATCTATGCAATTGGAGATGTTGTGCCTGGAGCTGCATTGGCGCATAAAGCCAGTTATGAAGGGAAAATTGCAGCAGAAGCAATCTCTGGTTCCAAAGGAATTGTAGATTATCGCGCTATGCCAGCCGTATGCTATACAGATAGCGAGATTGCAACAACTGGTTTAACAGTTGCAGAAGCTAAGAAACAGGGTCTTGATGTTAAGAAGGCACAATTCCCATTTGCAGCTAACGGACGTGCAATCTCAATGAGCAGTACAAATGGGTTTGTACGTCTTGTATTTGAAAAAAACAGTCAAGCAGTTGTCGGGGCTCAAATTGTTGGGCCAAATGCTAGTGATTTAATTACAGAATTAACGCTAGCAATTGAAACAGGTGCAACTGTTGAAGATGTTTCATTAACTATTCATCCACATCCAAGTATTAGTGAAGCTGTTATGGATGCTACTGACATTGCACTAGGATTACCAATTAATATTTAGGGAGTGATTTTGAATATGCAATATGTAGCGATGAAGACATTCGATATTCGGCGGAATTTGGCAACTGAACAATACTTGATGAATAGCGATAAATTAAAATTACCAGTTGTGTTATTTTATATTGAGGATCGTTGTGTGATTGTCGGGCGCAATCAAAATACAATTGAAGAGGTTGATCAGAATTATTGTAGAGAAAACGGAGTGACTGTTACCAGAAGACTTTCTGGTGGAGGTGCCATGTATCAAGATCTAGGAAATTTATGTTTTAGTTTTATCGTTGATGCTGAGAACCAAGAGTTTGGTGATTTTAAAAAAATGGTTTCCCCAATAGTTAAGGCTCTACACGAAATGGGTGTGACAGGAGCAGAAGTAACTGGACGTAATGATATTGTTGTCGATGGAAAGAAGTTCTCTGGAAATGCAATGTATACTCGAGGTGGAAAAACATTCTCGCATGGAACACTGATGTTAGATGTTGATACTTCAGAAGTTGCTAAAACATTGACGGTACCTTTGGACAAAATTCAATCTAAAGGAATAAAATCTGTGCGTAGTCGTGTTACGAATTTACGATCTTATCTTTTGCCTGAATATCAAAACATCACAACTGAAGAGTTTCGTGATTTGTTAATCACTAAAGTTTTAGGTGTAGATGGTATTGAACAGGCAAAGGAAAATGAATATCTTTTAACGATAGAAGATGAAAAGAAGATTGATGAGATCGAGTCACAATATTATGGCAATTGGGATTGGGTTTATGGTAAATCGCCCAAGTTTACTGTTAAAAGGCGGAAACACTTTACAAGTGGAACAATTGACGCACGTATTCTTGTCGAAAAAGGAAAGATTGAAAATATAAAATTCTATGGTGACTTTTTTGGAACAAATAATGTGAGTGAACTTGAATCAGAACTTACTGGTAGTATTTTTGATAAAACGCAGTTAGAGATAAAGCTTCATAATAGTAACTTAAGTCAATATTTCCAAGGTATTCCTGAACAAGAAATAATTGATTTGTTAGCTGGCTAATATTAGTGGGTGACTATGGTTAATTAGAGAAAGGGACTGTATTTTTGTGGCAGTCCTTTTTATATTTCCTATAAAAAGGTTTGTAAGCTGAACACGGAGAAGAGATGAATAAAATGAAATGGCAAACTGCTTGGGTACATGAATGCAGTGATTTTTCAACTTTGCCTTTTAAAATGGCTGAATTAACAGAAGTAGTTCAAATGACGATGAATGTTAGTGGTAATGCTGTCAGGTTTGAATTATCAAATCTGTATGGTACGGAAGATCTTAGGTTTAACGAGGTTAGTTTTAGCACGGATGAGAAGTTCCACGTGAAACACAGAATATATTTTGATGATAATGGGATTGTTACTATAAAAAAAGGAACAACGATAATTACCGATGCATTGGAGTTTAAGATTATTCCAGGGATGAAAATTTTTTTAAGACTGGTCAGTAATAAATCTCAAAAATATATGGATTTTGCTAATACCTATGATACATCAATGACAAATGCGGTAATTGTTAGAAAAGCCGGGACAAGTCCGTTATTACGCCAGACACTTGGTGCAAGACGGGGTTGGTTTTGTCTAAGCAAAGTAGAGGTATATAGTGACTACCAAGCAAAAGTTATTTCTATAATTGGGGATTCGTTGGTTGAAATGGGATATATTAGTGATAGTCTCATGGCATTGTTATATAAGCAATTTCCTGGTAAAGCAGTTGTTTTGAATTATGGCGTTTCTGGTCAGAGAATGCTTAATGATGCTCCTCAGGATGAGCCATTATTTGCAACATTTGGGATAAAGACGAGGGAAATGTTACCCAAGGTATTGCAGAATAGTCCAGACCTAGTGCTAGTGTGCACAGGACTAAATGATTTAATACTACCTATTTTTAGTCAAGAGGCACAAAATCAACTAGTCAAAGCGCAAGAACTTTTCATGGAATTTGAGTATATCTATGAACAGATAAGAAGTAAAGGGAGTCAGGTTATGTTAGGCACAATAACACCGTTTGAAATCGGGCATACACAGGAGATTCATACTTCAGTAATGGAACAAAATATTATTACTAGAATAAAATTAAACAAGTTTCTCCAGCAAAAATACCAGAATCAATTAGTTAGTAGTGCCTTATTGGTTGAAAATGATGGTTTTCGACTGCTTAAGCAGTATGATTTAGGAGATCACATACATATCAATAAGGTAGCTGGAGAAATTATCGCGCAGAGTATATATAAAAAAGTTGTGACAGCAGTAGGGCTTGAATAATATTATTTTGGTGATATATATACAATGGTAGTATACTGTGCATATAAAATTATTACGAGGTTAGATAATGATTGATTTACATGAAATATTAGATAAAATGAATTTAAAACAGAAAATTAATTATGATAAGATACTCCAAAAGATGATTGCAAATTGGCAAAAAGACGATAGTAGACCATCAATTTTACTACATAGTTGCTGTGCACCATGTAGTACCTATACTTTGGAGTACTTAACACAGTATGCCGATGTAACTGTCTATTATGCAAACTCGAACATTCATCCGCGGGCAGAGTACCAACGAAGAGAGTATGTCCAGCAGAAATTCATCAGTGATTTTAATCAAAAAACTGGCAATCATGTTCAGTTTATTGCAGCGCCATATGAGCCACAAGAATATTTTCTGGCAGTCAGAGGACTTGAAAAAGAGCCTGAAGGAGGACAGAGATGTCGAGCATGCTTTAGCTATAGGCTGGATTTAGTTGCTGCGAAGGCTGTAGAATTGAGATTCGATTACTTTGGAAGTGCATTAACGATTAGTCCGCATAAGAACTCACAGGTGGTTAATAGTGTTGGAATAGAGGTCCAAAATTTTTATAGTACTAAATATTTACCCAGTGATTTTAAAAAAAATAATGGGTATCAACGTTCAGTAGAAATGTGCCAAGAATATGATGTGTACCGACAGTGTTATTGCGGGTGTATTTTTGCTGCGAAAGCACAAAAAATTGATCTTTCAAACACGCGAAGGGAAGCTTTGGCATACTTAAAGGATAAGGATACCAAGACAGACTTTGCAGATATTAAATTTGTATATCATGAAGAAAAAAATTAAACTTTAAGGTAGATCATTGGTTTTTAAAAGTAAAAGAGCTGTCCAACTTTAGAATCTGTTAAAAAAATAGCAGATTCTTTTTTTATACCGTTTTTTTCATGAATGTATATTTTTGCTTTGAAATGTATAAATGTGATGATAGAATGCTTTTAAGGTGTATATTTGATGGGAAGTGGGTGGCTCAAATGAAAGTAATGATTTCAGACTTTAAGGAATTAATGCAAAAAGACAATATGGTTGAAATAAAATTATTAAAAAAGAACCATCCAGATTGGATAGTTGTGACGTGTCCCTATGATTCGAAGGAACCATCAGCCTTTTTCAATGAACTTAAGGATGCTGATGCATTAATTACAGCTTTTTTGCCAATTGATAAAAAAATGTTTGATGCAGCGCCAAAACTAAAACTAATATCTATTAGTGCGG
Organism: Lactobacillus sp. UCMA15818; assembly: GCF_030400225.1. Taxonomy (GTDB): domain Bacteria; phylum Bacillota; class Bacilli; order Lactobacillales; family Lactobacillaceae; genus Liquorilactobacillus. The sequence goes on from NZ_VJYB01000003.1 coordinate 183,015, forward strand.
TCGGCTACGAAAAAGTTGATGTACAGCTGGCACAGGAAAGAGGAGTCAGAATTTGTGCGATTGGTGAGTATTGTACACAAGATGTTGCTGAATTTACAATCTCATTAATTCTTGCATTAGTAAAGAGACTGAAGCAATATGACAGGCTTGTAAGCAAAGAACATCGTTGGGAATATGATGCTTTTATGGCCCAACCTAGGCTTTCGCGGATGACTTTGGGAATTTTTGGCTATGGACGAATTGGTGCGGCAGTTGCTAAAATGGCGAGTGCATTAGGAATGCGAGTAATCGCATATAGCAGACATATAGTTGACGGAACAATAAAAAATGGGGTGGAATTTGTAACGGAAGCTCAGTTATTGGTGAGCGCAGATATCGTTTCTAATCATATGAGAGCTACATCTGATAATTATCATTTTTTTAATACTAATACTTTTCAAAAAATGGGACAAAAAAAGCCCTATTTCATCAATGTTTCAAGAGGAGAAACCGTTAATGAGACAGAGCTTTTGACAGCACTTGATTGTGGTATGATTCGCGGTGCTGCACTTGACGTATTGGAGAGTGAGACACCTGATTTAGTCAATAATCCCTTATTAGAGAGAAATAATGTAATAATTTCTCCGCATGCAGCCTTTTATTCACAAGATTCAATGGCTTCTTTACAGAGAATATCTTGTGAGAATGTAATATCCTTTTTTGAAGGTCAAAACGAAAAAGTTTTTAATTTTGTTGATTAGTAGTTTTAGCAGTTTTCAAATAAATTCGTATGGTAAACACCATTAAAAGTAGTAGAATCACGGTAAACCAAATGGACAAGCGCGTTCCAAATGTAAATGAGTTAGGTATATCTGCGATTACAATCATTATAGTTGTTGATACCGAAGCAGCGACTTGTCTGAAAGTATTGTTCAGAGCTGAGGCATGGCTAATATCTGTTGGTGTGATATCCTTGAAAGCTTCTGACATTGCCGGTGCAAAGACCAATGAGTTTCCAATCATCCTAATAAGATATGCAGAGGCTATTAGCCAAGCAGAGGTTGTTTCTGTTAATAGAACTAAGGGAATTGTTGCAATTAGCATTAATAAAACACCCATATACAATAAGTGTTTTGGTCCATGGCTATCATAATAGCGACCTGCTAGTGCTGCAAAAAGTGCATTTAAAATTGCACCTGGTAACAGAATGAAACCAGCCTGCATACTATTCAATCCTTGAACATTTTCTACAAAAATTGGGATAATTTGTTCTGTGCCAATGAGCACCATGAAGGCAAGCATTCCAATGATCGTCAGTAGACTAAAAGACCGGACTTTGAGTATCTGTACTCTAAGAACTGGTTGGGTGAGTCGTAATTGACGCTTGTAGAAGATTGTTAACAAGAAAATGCCAACAAGCAGCATGAGCCCGGCAAGTAGATAGCTTTGTTTATACAGAGTGAGACTTGCCAGAGCCAGAGTGGCACCAGTAAGTGAGAGAATTACAGATAAGATATCAATTTTGACGGCTTTTTTTTGCGAATAGTTAGGGAAATAAAAGAGAGCGATTAGCCAAACAAAAATAACGAGCGGTAATACAAGAATAAATAAAAAACGCCAATTCAAAAAATGCAGAATAACACCAGAAATGGTTGGTCCAATTGCTGGACCAGAGGCGATTACTAAACCAGATAACCCTAGGACAGTTCCTCTCTTTTCTGGGGGATAAATTGTTACCACAGTGGTCATCTGAAAAGACATGAGTATTCCTCCAGCACAGGCTTGAAGAATGCGGGCAATTAACAAGATAAGGAAATTAGTAGCTAATGAGCCTAGAATAGTACCAAAAATAAAAATACCAGTTGTTACTAAAAATAATTGCCTATTTGAATACTTGTCATATAAGTTAGAGGATAATGGTGTGACAATTCCTATAATTAGGATATATCCGGTAGTCAGCCACTGGACGTTACTTAAAGAAACACTCATTGTTTTTTGAATAACCGGTAAAGCAGTAATCATCATTGTTTGACTAGCTAATGTGAGAAATGTAATTAAGAGCAGGAGAATTGTGACAACTGTTCTTTTTTCTTTTGTAATATGTGTGTTCATAAATGATTCCCTTCTATAAATAACGAATGATATCTGTGTTGAATTTTGTACTTAATAAAAAAATGTATTGCAGTAACCACCCTAACATTCAATGTTATAGTTTATTTTAGATGATATCAAGGAATATTTCTTCTATTATAAAATACCAGTAGATTAAGCAATAATATTCGCCTTTAGATTATATTTGTGGGATGAAGGATGTTTTGAAGCAAATTATATTAAAAAAAGTGTTTAAAAGGCGAATAATACATATGAGTGACGTTGCAGAACACAGTATAAAAGGATATACTTGAAAAAATAAGTTTAATAAAGTGAATGGGGTGCTGGAATGAAAGCAATTCTGACTACGATTGGTAAGGATCAAGTAGGAATTATCGCTGGTGTTAGCCAATTTTTAGCTGAGAAAAAAATTAATATACTTGATGTTTCTCAAACCATTATGGATGGTTATTTTACAATGATGATGATGGTAGAGATAAAAGATGAAAAAGCAGATTTTGCTGTTCTTTCAGAAGAGCTTAATGAACTTGGAACAAAGTTGGGTGTCGAAATTAAAATCAGACGTGAAGAAATTTATCATGCAATGCATCAGTTATAGGGGGATATTTAATTAAAGATGGAAACCGAGAAGATTATTGAGACAATCCACATGATTTCTGACGAGAATCTTGATGTCCGCACTATTACAATGGGAATTTCTTTACTTGATTGTATTGATAGCGATAGCACAAGAGCTTGCGAACGTATTTACAACAAAATAATGAAAAAAGCTAAGAATTTGGTCAAGGTCGGTAAGCAAATTGAAGCAGAATATGGCATTCCAATTATCAATAAACGCATTTCTGTAACACCGATTTCAATTATTGCTGCAGCAAGCGCCGATAAAAATTATTTAAAATATGCACAGACATTAGATCGTGCTGCCAAAGAACTTGGTATTAATTTCATAGGTGGTTTCTCTGCACTTGTACAAAAGGGTTATCAAACGGGAGATCTTAAGTTAATTAAATCACTACCTCAAGTTCTGGACGAAACTGACTTGGTTTGTGCTTCAGTTAATGTTGGTTCCACACGCAGCGGTATCAATATGGATGCTGTTGCTGAGATGGGTAAGATCATAAAAAGTGCTGCAGAACGTTCTTTTATGACAAATACAAAAATGGTTGTCTTTTGTAACGCGGTTGAAGATAATCCGTTTATGGCGGGAGCCTTTCATGGTGTTGGTGAACGAGATACTGTGATTAATGTTGGTGTTAGCGGCCCAGGTGTTGTGAAACATGCCCTTGAAAATGTTAGGGGTGAATCAATGGATGTTGTTGCAGAGACTATTAAGCAGACAGCATTCAAAGTTACGCGAATGGGACAACTGGTTGGGACACTTGCGGCTGAACGGTTGGGTGTACCTTTTGGCATTGTTGATTTATCATTAGCGCCAACTCCAGCTGTGGGAGATTCTGTTGCACAAATTCTTGAAGAAATTGGACTTGAGAGTGTTGGAACCCATGGTACCACTGCTGCTCTAGCTTTACTAAATGATGCGGTTAAAAAAGGCGGAATTATGGCTTGCAGCCATGTTGGTGGACTATCTGGAGCATTTATTCCTGTTTCTGAAGATGCCGGAATGATTGCGGCGGTTAATGCAGGAACCTTGAATATTGAGAAGCTTGAAGCAATGACTGCTGTTTGCTCTGTAGGGTTGGATATGATTGCAATTCCGGGAGATACTCCAGCAGATACAATTTCGGCAATGATTGCAGATGAAGCGGCAATCGGTATGATTAATAACAAGACGACTGCTGTTAGAATTTTACCAATTCGAAATAAAAAAGTTGGAGAGATGGTAGAATTTGGTGGTTTGCTTGGATATGCTCCTGTAATGGGGGTCAATAAAGCTTCTTCATCTCAAATGATAGCTAGAGGTGGTTTGATACCAGCTCCTATTCATAGTTTTAAAAATTAAAAATTTTGGCAGAAAAGAATTTGGCAGATAAGGCTGATTTGTTTCAGTAATCTGCCTTTTTTGTGCTCAATAATGATGAAGTATTGAATGATAAGGCTTATAATTAGTGAGTGAATAAAGCTATTTCGGTCAAAAACAAGCACAAATACTTATCCATATGATTGAAAATGAATTTTTTTGCGTTTTTTTGATTGATTTTTCGCACTACTGATGGTAATATATTTTAGGAGGTAATGTAAGTGCTTGCAGAAGAACGGCAACAAGTCATTTTGAGAATGCTTCGTGAGAATGGAATTGTAAAGTTACATGATGTTTGTAAAGAAGTTGAGTGCTCAGAATCATCAGTTCGTAGAGATTTGCAGGAATTGGAAGAAAAAGGTGTTTTAAGCCGCGTACATGGTGGTGCTAAGATGCGTCAGTCCTTGCAAAAAGAATTGGATATGAGTGGTAAGTTCGCTCAGAATACTGAACAAAAAAATCAAATTGCTAAGATGGCAGTGAGTCTGATTCAAGATGAAGATGTTATCTATCTAGATGCAGGCACGTCTACATTGGCTATGATCCAGTTTCTGAAACAAAAAAAACAATTAACAGTCGTTACCAATGGCATAATGCATGCAACTGCACTTGCTGATCAGAATATCAGAACTATTCTAGTGGGTGGAGAGTTGAAAAATACGACAAAGGCAATTGTTGGTGTAGAAACGGTCAAGGAGTTGCAACGTTATCGCTTTAACAAAGTTTTTCTAGGGATGAATGGAGTTCATCTTGAATATGGATATACGACTCCAGATCCTGACGAAGCATCCGTGAAGTTAGCTGCGATAAAACAAGGTGCAGAGTCATTTGTTTTGGTGGATAGCACAAAAATTGACCAATTCTCTTTTGTTAAGGTAGCCGAAGTATCAGAAGCTAAAATAATTACCAATAAGTTATCAAAGCTGGTTTATGATCAGTATAATAATCAAACAGAAATTCAGGAGGTTTCATTATGATTTACACAGTTACGGTTAATCCATCAATTGATTATATTGTGCAGCTTAAGGAATTAACCTTAGGCGAAGTCAATCGTATGGATTATGATGCAAAGCTTCCCGGAGGAAAAGGAATTAATGTTTCACGTATTCTCCGAGAATTAGGACAAGATAATATTGCTCTTGGTTTTCTAGGTGGGTTCACAGGCGATTTTGTCGAAGAATCATTGAAGGCGAAAGACTTGAAGACGAAGTTTACACATATAGCTGCCGATACACGTATAAATGTGAAGATTAAATCACAAGCCGAAACGGAAATTAATGGTAAAGGACCTGAGATTTCCAACGATGAAGTTACTGCATTCAAAAAACAATTCGACAAATTGTCGGAAAACGATGTAGTTATTTTATCTGGTAGTTTGGCTCCAAGCCTATCAAAGGATTTTTACTTTGAATTGATTGAGTTAATTATTAACAAGGGTGCGGATTTTGTAATAGATACAACAGGCGAGAGTTTAATGCGGACATTAAAGGAACACCCACTAGTTGTTAAACCAAATCATCATGAATTAGCCGATTTATTCGGTGTTAAATTAAATGGCATTCCTGACATCGTTAAGTATGGCAAAAAGTTATTGGATTTAGGTGCAAAGCATGTGCTGATTTCAATGGCAGGCGATGGTGGATTACTAATTACTCCTACTGAGGTTTATTACAGCAAGGCACCCAAGGGAACTGTAATCAACTCAGTTGGTGCAGGAGATTCAATGATTGGTGGTTTTGTGGGGACATTTGCAGCTACAAAGAATTCTCTTGAGAGTTTCCGATATGGTTTAGCATGTGGGAGTGCAACTGCTTTTTCAGAAGACTTAGCAGATCGTGCCAAAATTGATGAAATTCTGCCGCAAATAAAAATAGAAGATTATAAAAACTAAAAGGGGAAGTGTACTAATGGATATTCGTGAATTGTTATTAAAAGATGCAATGATTATGAATTTAAAAGCAACGACGAAGCAAGAAGCTATTGATGAGATGGTACATCAATATTATGTTACTGGTGTCATCAATGATGAAGAGCTTTATAAAAAAGATATTGTAGCTCGTGAAGCTCAATCAACAACAGGAATTGGTGATGGAATTGCTATGCCTCATGCTAAGGACAAAGCAGTTCAAAGAGCAACAGTTATGTTTGCTAAGAGTGAAAGTGGTGTTGATTATGCTGCTCTTGACGGTAATCCTGTACATTTATTCTTTATGATTGCTGCTCCAGAGGGTGCTAATAATACTCATTTACAGGCACTTGCAACGCTCTCAGGCCTTTTAATAAATCCAGATTTGGTTGCAAGCTTGAAAAAGGCGCAAACACCTGAACAAGTACAACAATTATTTGCAGATGCACAAACTGCTAAAGAAGCTAAGGAACAAGCAGAGGCAGAAAAGGAAAAAGCTGCTGCTAAAGCACCAGTTTCAACTGATCGTCCATATATTGTGGCTGTTACAGCTTGCCCAACAGGGATTGCACACACGTATATGGCTGAAGAGGCATTGAAGAAACAAGCTGAGGCAATGGGTGTTGATATCAAGGTTGAAACAAATGGCTCAGAAGGCGTAAAGCATCTTTTGACAGCTGATGAAATTTCTCGTGCTACAGGTGTCATTGTTGCAGCTGACAAAAAAGTTGAAATGGCACGTTTCGACGGAAAGCATTTAGTTAATCGTCCCGTTGTTGACGGAATTAAAAAGTCTGAAGAACTTATTAATAAAGCGATTGCTCAAGATGCGCCAATTTTTCATGCAGACGCAGATGCAAATCAAGAAGATGCTGGTGCAACTGGTACAGTCGGAAGCGAAATTTACAAGAATTTAATGAATGGTGTTTCCCATATGTTGCCTTTTGTCGTTGGTGGTGGTATTTTGATGGCATTGTCATTCGTTATTGAACAGTACCTCGGTGGGCCGAAGTCAACTGGTTTCATCTTCTTGAACAATGCAGGAAGTCTTGCTTTTGCATTTATGATACCCGTGTTAGCAGGATATATTGCTGAATCAATTGGCGATCGTCCAGCGTTGATGCCTGGTTTTGTTGGTGGATTCATGGCAACGGTTTACAGTGGTACCTTTGGTGGTGTATATACTGCTAACGTTATGACGAATGCAAAGAGTGCTGGTGGATTCTTGGGCGGTATCGCAGCTGGTTTTATCGCTGGTTACTTGACGATTTTCTTGAAGCATCTGTTCTCTAAATTGCCTAAATCACTTGAAGGTATGAAACCTATGCTTCTTTACCCAATTGTTGGTTTGCTTTTAGTTGCTCTCTTGATGTTCTTTATTGTAAATCCAATTTTTGCAGTTATTAATACATGGTTAACGACATTCTTGAATCATATGGGAACAGGTAATGCTGTATTACTTGGGTTGATTTTAGGTGGCATGATGTCCATTGATATGGGTGGCCCATTCAACAAAGCTGCATATGTCTTTGCTGTTGGCGCATTTACAGCAACTAAAAATGGTGATTTAATGGCTGCCGTCATGGCTGGTGGTATGGTTCCTCCATTTGCCACAGCTATTGCCACAGCATTTTGGCCAAAGAAATTCACTGACGATGAGCGAAAAGCAGGAATTACTAACTGGGTACTTGGATTTTCATTCATAACAGAAGGTGCAATTCCATTTGCTACGGCTGATCCATTGCATGTTATTGGTTCAAGTGTATTAGGAGCTGCAATTGCTGGTGGTTTGACACAGCTTTGGCATGTAAGTGTTCCAGCACCTCATGGTGGTTTATGGGTAACTCCATTGGCTACTAATGCTATTGGTTACATTGCTGCTGTTGTAATTGGCGCAGTTATTGCTGGTGTTGTACTGGGAATTTGGAAAAAAGAAAAAGTGAATAATTAAGTATAAAAAAGAGGCTGAGTCAAAATTTAAATTTTGACTCAGCCTCTTTTTTATTCTGGATAGATGTATTTCATAAGTTAAAATATTTTTGTCTAACTTCAAGCTTATCGTCTTGCTTGTATCAACTTGCTTTTTTTCAATCGAAATTCCTATAGAGTACGAGTTTGTGTCGTTACTGATATAAGGTGTTTAAGCTAAAAATAAACTTCTCCAGGATTGAGTTCCAAAGGTCTTTGGATAACGCTTGTTGAAAATACAATTTGGGTCTTTGTTTCACCAAAACGTTGAATATCGTTGATAAAGTTATCGAGAGATCTAGTGGATTTAAAATAGCATGTGATAATTTGAGAATAGCTACCTGTTACGCAATCACATGAAATAACGTTGCCTACAGATTTTATATATGGATAAAAATCATCTTTATCTTTAGGTGAAAGTCTCAAGCTGACATATGCTTTAATTGGATACCCAAGAACTTTATAGTCTATAGAAGTCTGATAATTTGTGATGATCCCCCGTTCTTCAAGATGAGTTAAACGAGTTGAGACTGCCGGTGCTGAAATAAAACAAATATCAGCCAGCTTTTTCAGAGAAATACGTGCATCTTTCTGTAGTGTTGATACAATTTTTAAATCAATTTCATCCATTGAAAATCCCTCCAAACGATCCTATGTAGCCTAATATAGCATACTATCTTAATTTAAACACGTACTAAAAAGCATAAAAATAGTAAAAATACGTCAAAAAGCGAATAAAAAAAGTAAATAGCAATAAATGTAATGCTTTTAGATAAATACCTAATACAGCAGAATAGTGGAGAATCATTTTTTAAAAAGAATTCCTTTAACTGCTTTCTTCATATCACTCGAAGAGATAATTTTTTTTGCACGACTTCCCTGTTTACTCAGAAGCTGTTCAATAGCTTTAGGGAATGCTAGATTACTCTTCTTTTTAAGTGCTTGTAGTGCTATGAAACCTGATTCAAAGGCTGCAGGGTCATGAAGGCCAATCAAGACGGATTGTGGGAACTTGTAAGGACTGGCTGTTGAAATAACGACTGTGGGTATTGTTGAATCAGAATGTCTTTCTTCATAAATTTTGGCAACGTAAGAAGCGACAGCTGTATGGGGGTCAATAACTGAACCATCAAGTTTATATATCCGAGAAATTTCACTTGCTGTCTGATCTTCATCAGCAAAAGCAGCAAAAAAATCTGATAATGAATTTTTTATTTCCGAGGAAATAGTGTATTTTCCATGCTCATTTAACTGTGCCATTAATTCAGTTGTGGCCTGCACATCTTCATTGTTAATATAGAAAAGAAGTCGTTCGAGATTGCTTGATACCAATATATCCATTGAAGGTGAAGACGTTACATAAAAAGGTCTATTTCTATCGTATACCCCTTCATTGAAAAATTCTGTTAAAACATTATTTTTATTAGATGCGCAGAGAAGTTTGTTAATAGGTAATCCCATTTTTTTTGCATAGTAACCAGCCAAAATGTCACCAAAGTTCCCAGTTGGCACGCTAAAGTTAATAGCAGAACCCAAGGTGATTTTTTTTTGTTTAACCATTTGTGCATAAGCATAAAAGTAATAAACGACTTGGGGAAATAGACGACCAATATTGATTGAGTTGGCAGAAGAAAATTGATAATTGTTATCTGCTAATTCACGTGAAAGCTCTTCATTGTTAAGCAATTTTTTAACATTTGTCTGCGCAACATCAAAGTTGCCGTCAACAGCAAAGATAAAAGTGTTCTTTCCTTTTTGAGTTAACATCTGCTGTTCTTGAATAAAGCTGACACCATCTTTAGGGTAAAAAACGATGATTTTTGTACCATCAACATCCGCAAAGCCTTCCATTGCTGCTTTACCAGTATCACCTGAAGTTGCGGTTAAAATTACAATCTTGTTTTGTAAGTGATTTTTTTGGGCTGCCGTTGTCATTAAGTGAGGTAGAAGCTGCAATGCAATGTCTTTGAAAGCAATTGTTGGCCCATGGAATAATTCGAGATATCCAGTTTCACCATGAAATGATAATGGTGCAATAAGATTTGTGTCAAAAGTATCTCCATATGCATGCTCTATACATTTTCGCAATTCATTTTCGGAAAAGTCAGTGTAAAACAATTTAAGAATACGAAATGCTAGTTCTTTATACGAAAAACCAGGAAGTTCAGATAAGTCAAAGTCGATTTTGGGGATACTTGTTGGTACATATAAGCCACCATCTGCGCTTAGTCCTTTTAGTATTGCTTCAGATGCAGAAATAGTATTTGCTTTTAAATCCCTTGTGCTACGATATTGTAAAGACATGGACTGTTCGCTCCTTTTTAGTTGTTAGAAGTTTCTCATTTATATATGAAGAATACCATAAATAGATAACTGATAACAGTATATAGATAAAGCAATTCAAAAAGTAAATGGGATAAAACCTTGTAAAGAAAACTTAATTTTGATTATTTATGCTAAATATTAGATTTTTATGATAGAATAGTTGCAATAAACAAAGTGGAGGATACGATATGCAAGTTGTTAATATTGGTGTTTTAGGATTAGGGACAGTCGGAAGCGGTGTTGTCAGATTGTTAAGGGATCATGAGCACAAAATATCTAGTATCACTGGTAGGAAACTTGTAGTTAAAACGGTGGTTGTGCATAACCTTGAGAAAAAACGAGATGTTGATTTAACTGGGATCAAGGTTACTAATGATGTCAAAGAGCTGATTAATGATAGTGAAATTAATATTGTCGTTGAAGTTATGGGAACAGTTACGACAGCAAAAAAATACATTGAATTGTTATTAAAGGCCGGGAAACACATTATTACAGCTAATAAAGATTTGATTGCAACGTATGGGTCAGAATTGACAGAACTTGCTGACAAAAATAAATGTGATTTATTTTATGAAGCGAGTGTTGCAGGTGGGATTCCAATCTTAAGAACGATTGTTAATTCCTTTGCTGCCGACCGAATTATAGAGGTAAAAGGGATTGTAAATGGTACTACAAATTATATTTTAACAAAAATGAGTCAAAATAATATGTCATTTGCAGATGCTTTGAAATCAGCACAAGAACTTGGATTCGCAGAACCAGACCCGACGAACGATATTGAAGGGATAGATGCCGCGTATAAGATGATTATTTTGACGCAATTTGCTTTTGGAATCAATATTGCTTTAGACGATATTGAGGTCAAGGGTATAAATGGAATTGATTTGGAAGATATCAAGCAAGCGAAAAGCTTGGGGTATAACATTAAGTTGCTTGGGATTGCTAAGTTGATTAATGATCGTATTAGTGTTGCTGTGGGGCCAGTTCTGGTTCCTGAGACACAGCCATTATCAGCTGTACAGAATGAAAATAATGCAGTTTTAGTTACAGGGGCAGCTGTAGGAGAAACAATGTTCTATGGACCTGGTGCGGGAGAATTACCAACAGCTAATAGTGTATTAAGTGACATAATTGCTGTGACAAAAGATATCGTTTTGGAGACGACAGGAAATCGTTTCAATGATTTCTCGCGCGAAGGTAAACAAGCTTTGCCTGATGAAGTTAAGTATCCGTATTATATCTCATTAAAAGTCAAGGATCGTTTAGGACAAATGCTAAAGATTACTGAGGTTATGACTGAACTTAATGCAAGTTTTCATTTAATTATTCAAAGTGAATATGATGAGGTTAATGCGCGTGTAGTTATGACAACGCATCAAATGTCAGAGCAGCAGATTAAAGAGATTATTGAGGGTATTGATAATTTAGAAGAAATAGAAGTTATTGCTTCGTACAGAATTCTAGCAGAATAATTTTAAGCAAAGGTTGGAAAGATAAATGCAATTTGAATTTAGAGTGCCAGCAACAAGTGCAAATCTTGGACCAGGATTTGATTCCATTGGGGTGGCAGTCAACCTTTATCTCACAGTCAAAGTTTTAGGAGAAAGCTCAACTTGGATTGTAGAGCATGATATGGGGAAAGTCTACCATGATGAACGCAATCTGATTATTAGTACTGCATTAAAGGTTGCTCCTACAATCAGACCGCATAGAGTGGCTGTAAGCTCGGATATACCATTAGCACGTGGTCTTGGAAGTAGTTCTTCTGCAATAGTAGCCGGGATTGAAATTGCTGACAAAATTGGTAATTTAAAGCTAACAAAGCAACAAAAATTAGAGATTGCAACCAAACTTGAGGGCCATCCTGACAACGTTGCTCCAGCTATTTTTGGAAATCTAGTTGTGTCATCATATAATGGAAATAATGTGACAAGTGTGGTTGCCAACTTGCCTGAACTAAGATTTGTTGCGTATGTGCCAAATGCAACTTTATTGACAAAGGAAAGCCGAGGGGTACTTCCCGACTCTCTTCCTTTTAAGGTGGCAATTGAAGGAAGCGGCGTGGGAAATACATTAGTTGCAGCATTGATGAACGGGGAGTTAGATAAGGCTGGGAAAATGATTGAAGCTGATAGGTTTCATGAACATTACCGTGAGAAGCTGGTTCCATATTTAAAGGAAATCAGAGAGTTAGCTCATCCACTGGGAGTATATGGTACATATTTGAGTGGAGCGGGACCAACAGTCATGATGCTTGTTCATGAAAAGATAGCTGCAATGGTAGCAAAGGAATTATCAAAGAAGTTTACAGCTGGAAAATTTCTTGTTATGGAAGTGGATAATGTAGGCTGTAAAATAGAGTGACTAAAATAGATATGAGTGATCCTAGAATTGACTTGCTGTTTTGTAAGCCAATGATTCTGGGATTTTTTTATAGTCTTAGTGAAATAGTACATTTATGCTTTTTAAAGTTAATTTTTATAAAATTGCGTATATTCTGTGGTAGTATTATACTGTGTATTGTGTATATTTTACCTTACTATGGTAAAATAAAATTTGCATTTTGTATTATATAGAGGAGAAATTAATGACTCGCGAAATAGGGTATAAGGGTCAAAATAAGACTTATTTATTTTTCAAACGTATCATGGACATTCTCATTTCGATTGTGGCTTTGATTGCGATGATTCCAATATTTATGATGATGGTAATCATATATAGCTTTGGAAAGAATAAGGGCCCATTGTTTTATAAACAGGAACGTGTAGGAAAAAATAAAAAGAAGTTTTATATTTATAAGTTCAGGTCAATGGTTGTAGGCGCAGCAGAAGTATTGGAGAACGATACAGAATTATATAGATTGTATGTTGCCAATAGCTATAAATTACCACCAGACAAAGATCCGCGAATAACAAGACTAGGTCATTTCTTGAGGAAAACGTCGATTGATGAGCTACCGCAATTCATTAATATATTCAAAGGTGATATGAGCCTAATTGGACCACGACCGATCATTGAAGAAGAATTAAAAGAATACGGTGATAGGGTGGATAAATTTTTATCTGTTACTCCAGGAGCGATGGGTTACTGGCAAGCCTCTGGAAGAAGTAATATTGAATACCCTGAAAGATGTGAGTATGAGCTTTACTATGTAGATCATGCTTGTCTTTTATTTGACTTGAAAATTTTGTTAAAAAATATTGTTGCGATTTTTAAGGCGGATGGTGCGTTTTAAGTGGAGAGAAAGTAGGACTTAATGAAAACTGAGATTTATGTGGTTAGTCACAAAAATGTGAAAATGCCAGATGAGAATGTGTATGTGCCTGTACAGGTAGGCAAAAATCCTGAAAATTTTAAGGGTTTTGAAAGAGACAATACAGGTGTGAATATTTCCGCAAAAAATCCTAACTATTGTGAGTTAACTGTTCAATATTGGGCATGGAAAAATAGAGTTGCTGATGTGAAAGGCTTAGTGCATTATCGTAGATACTTTTCTGATGGAAGAAAGGCATTCTTCAAGACACCCGCAGAAAAGTTTAACGAGATTCTTAAAAGTGATAAAATTGCGAGTCTATTGCAAGAAAATGATGCCATTTTACCGCACAAAAGAAACTATTATATTGAAACATCCTGGTCTCATTATGCGCATGCACATCATATAGAAGGACTTGAGCTTGCCAAAGATGTTATAGGTGAACGATATCCTGATTATATTCCTTCTTTCGAAGCAGTAGTTGATAGAAGAGCTGTTCATATGTTTAATATGGTAATTGCAAAGAGTGAAGTATTTGATAATTATACAGAATGGCTTTTTGAGATACTGCCAGAAGTAGAAAAAAGAGTTAATATATCAGAGTATTCTGATTATGAAAAAAGAATTTTTGGGTTCATCAGTGAGATTTTACTAGATGTTTGGTTTGAGAAGAATCAAATAAAATATACTGAGCTACCTGTTCTTTTTATTGGAAAACAAAATTGGTTCCGAAAAGTTAGTCTGTTTTTCTTGAGAAAAATGGGATTGAGTAAAAAGTCTGTGTAATTTATTAGGCTAACTGTATTTTTTAGTAATTTATAAAGTAACATTGGAGGAAAAAAATGACTAAGTATTTAATAGTTGGAGCAGGATTATTTGGAGCAACATTTGCGTATGAAGCTGCAAAAAAAGGGCATGAAGTTAAGGTAATTGAAAGACGTAACCATATTGCGGGTAATATTTTTACCAAAGAAGTGGATGGTATTCAAGTTCATCAATATGGGGCACATATTTTTCATACATCAAACAAAAAGATCTGGGATTATGTAAATCAATTTGCGGACTTCAATCGTTATACAAATAGTCCAGTAGCAAACTACCATGGTGAAATTTATAACTTACCATTTAATATGAATACATTCAATAAACTCTGGGGTGTTGTAACACCAGAAGATGCGCAAGCAAAGATTAATGAACAAAAATCAATTTTAAACGGTAAACGTCCTGAAAATTTAGAAGAACAAGCAATTTCTTTAGTAGGTACGGATATTTATGAAAAATTGATTAAGGGTTATACGGAAAAGCAATGGGGACACTCAACAAAAGATTTGCCAGCATTTATTATTCGTAGATTACCAGTTAGGCTGACATATGATAACAATTATTTTAATGATGACTACCAAGGAATTCCTATTGGAGGCTACACACAGATAGTTGAAAAGATGCTTGCTAGTGATTTGATTACTGTTGAGACAGGGATTGATTTCTTTGATAAGAAAGATGAATACTTGAAAGAATTTGATAGGGTTATATTCACAGGCATGATTGATGAATACTTCAATTATTCATTAGGAGAGCTAGAATACCGTAGTCTGAAGTTTGAGACAGAGGAATTGGATGTTGATAATTACCAGGGAAATGCAGTTGTGAATTATACTGATGCTGAAACACCTTTCACAAGAATTATTGAACATAAACATTTTGAGTTTGGCAAAGGTGATAAAAATAAGACTGTCGTTACACGTGAATATCCGAGAAGTTGGAAGCGTGGAGATGAACCCTATTATCCGGTTAATAATACGGAGAATAATACATTGTATAAGCAGTACAAAGAACTAGCAGATCAAAAAGCTAAGAATGTTTTGTTTGGTGGTCGGTTAGGGCAGTATCGTTACTATGATATGGACCAAGTTATAAGTGCGGCATTAAACGTTGTAAAAATGGAAGTAGGAAACTAAACTTAGTTTTTTATTGCTTGAGCTTTGGACTTTGAATAATAAAAAACTTCAATAATGGGGTTAGCTTGAAAATGATAAATAATATAGAAAAAGAACCTGTGATAGCTCCGTTGAACAATAAAGTATTAAATTTACCAGAATTGATTTATTTATCAATGTTTGCAGTATATATCATAGCAAGTACAATTAGTGGAACGATGTTCATTTGGGCTACTTCTGTTAGTGAGTACACCTATTTAATAAGTGAGTTAACAATATTAGGAGTTCTCATAAAAATTCTATTATTTGACAAGTGGGATTTAAAGGGTATATGTGTGATTCTGCTATCGGGTTTGGTATTATGGCAGATTTGTACAACTTCTGGTGAATATTTATTTTTTTATTACTATGTGTTTATTGTTGGAGCAAAGGATGTAGATTTTAAAAAAATAATAAAGGTTTTTTTATGTACGGTTATCATGGTACTTATTGTAACAATAATTGCTGCATTATCTGGCTTTATTGTTAATGTAACAATTGGTAGGTCTCTTGAAGCAACTGTCCGATATTCTTTGGGAACTGTTTATCCAACTGATTTAGCTGCAAGATGTTTTTATATACTGCTTTCCTATGCTGCTTTGAGAAAATTTAAGTTTAGTATTCCTGAGTATATAGCTACAGTTGCTTTCTCAGTCATGATTTATGCTCTCACGGATACACGGTTAGACTTTTTACTGATGCTGATGGTTATCTTAGTTGCTGTATTCAAAGACTTTATTTTTAATATTATTAAGAGAGTAAAGGTAACAATTGCGGCAGCTACTGTTTTTGTAGTAATTTTTCTCAATATAGTATTAGCTTATCTCTATGAGCCTTCAATTCGCATTTTTCAATTAGCGAATAAGCTTTTGTCTGGCAGATTAACATATGGGCATGAAGCTTTTAAAAATTATAATGTGACATTTTTAGGGCAACTTGTTTATCAAAATGGTAATGGTGGAGTACATAATCAACCTTTTGATTACTTTTATATAGATGTTTCATTTATTCGAGTACTGATGATGGAAGGAATACTGGCATTCTTTGTTTTGTTGGCTGTAATCTATTTCTCATATCGTAAATTTTATAATGAAAACAATTTTATTTTAATTGTGTGGTTGGTGCTTGCAATACTTAGCTCATTAATTGATCAACATTTGTATGAGTTATCTTTTAATATTGTATTTTTAGGATTATTTGCAGATTTAAGTTATTGGCGAAAAGAAAATACACAGTGAAGTTTGTAAAAAAAGTATGATATTCATTGCTGAACTGCTTAATTATTTGAGACATGTTGTCCGCTTATGGCCTGACTATTAAGGATATCGGGTATCTATATCTTATCGATGCACAATTGATTTTTGCCGTAGTAGTGAGGCAGCAGACAATAAAATATATAGGGGTAAAGGAAAGTAAAAAATGAAGCGAATTCCAAAAGTTAGTGTTTTGAGCTAACTTTTGGAATTCGCTTTTTATAAACGGTTGATGTAGCTATTCATGATTATTATTACAAATCAACTTTATAATTATTCAGGTAGTTTTATTATTCTTTTTTGATAAAGATTAGGTACCAGTCACCTAGATACTGTCGATGGCGTGGATAACAGTCCCAATAGAAGCTTAGTATAATTCCAGTTAAAACATTCTGATAATTATAGAAGTTATACCTAGTATCCAACCACTTATCATTTCGCTTAAGGACAGAACTTTGATGTGTTATATCAGTAATAACGTCGTCTCTAATGAATTTTTTCAGAGTATTCTGAAAACTTTGGGCAGTTTTGATCCATTTTTTCTTTTCACCAATAGTTTTAAGGTCATGACTCTCTTGAGCAAACGCACTTGCAGTATGCTTACGCCAATTAATTAAGGTATCAGTATAAGTATATAAGCTATTAGTAAAAAGAGCTAAGCGCCACAATAATGCATCATGAGGGTATTCAGGTTTCCAATACTTTTTACTTAATTCAGCCAAATTTCTTCTTATGCAATGTGTGCATCCTGGGCTTTTTACTAAGAAATAATTATTGGTAAGAAGAATCTTTTTAAGCTTTTTTTCATTTTTCCAAGGGCCTATGGCAGTATGCCCGTTATCGTAAAACTCTTTATAGTTAGATGTCAGCAGACTTATCTCAGAATGATCCTCCATTATGCGTTTCATAATACTCAGTTTGTCTTGCCGCCAAATATCATCTTGATCACAAGTGAAAATAAGATCACCGGAACTTTTCCAAATACTGTCCATAAAGTTTTTACGCCAACCTAAATTTTTTTCGTTAACGTAAATATTCCAACTAGTTAATTGATATCTTGCAATGTAGTTGTTAACTAGTTCAACAGTTTTATCCGTTGAGCAATCATCTACAATAATCACTTCATCAGCCAAAACTGTTTGATTTTTTAACGAATCCAATTGATCCAATATGAATTTTTCACCATTATAGGTTGATATTACAATTGAAATTTTCATTTTTTAACTTTCTTTATTTAATATTTTAGTTGTTTTTAAAACTTCATAGAACTTCCATGCATGTTTGTAAATAGGTATTCCAAAACATAGAAAAAGATAAGCAATTCTGTCTCTCTTAGGGGTTTTAGGATCATTTAAAACTTCTTGTTTGTGAAGCTTTAAAAATTTTAGAATCTCTTTAATTTGACCTGGGACACGAGATTCAGAGTCCGATAAGATCTGATTTAATGTACTAAAACGTGAATAAACTTGGCGACGAAGAGTGGCGTTTGCCAATTCTGGATATTTTGAACTTATGTAATTTGCCATTTTGTCAGTCATCGGAATTAATTCTAGTTTCTTGCTATTGAAACCGGACGTAACTATTGATCCTTCACGAATAACATAGAAGTATTTAGCGTAAAATCCACAGCATACAGTATCGCATAAATCAAATAGTTGGTAAGTTGTCGCAATATCTTCAAAAAGCATTCCTTCAGGAAATTTAACAGTGTCATATAATTCGCGAGCCCCCAACTTTGCGTAGGCACACGTATCAACTAAATCTTGGTAGCACATTTTTTCAATACATTCTTTACCTGTAAGTACAGCTTCTTGATCATTTCCATTATTTCTTTGAGTGTTTGTCTTTATAAAAACATTCATTAATGAACAAATTGCTAATTTTGACTGAAAATTATTTTTTCGAAGAAGATCTAGTAAATAAGAAACATAGTCCTTTGAAACATAATCGTCTGAATCAATAAAAGTTATATATGATCCCTTTGAATTTGAAATACCATTATTTCTTGCATTTGATAGCCCACCATTTTTTTGATGAATTACTCTTATTCTAGAATCTTTTGACTCATATTCAGTTAAGATTTCTGCTGAATCGTCAGTTGATCCGTCATTAATAAAAACTATCTCGATATTTTGGTAAGTTTGATTAATAATGGAATCAATACAATGTCGAAGGTATGGTGCAACATTGTATACTGGAACAATAACGCTTATTAAAGGTGAAGTTGGCATAATAATCTCCATAATATATTTTATAATAGGAAAAAACAGGTTGTTCAAAAATAGTCTCTGTTTTTTAAAACAAACTATAAAAATTAGTTTGCTATCCCTGATCGTCTTAGGCTATTATATCTATTTGACCTCTTTTTTTCAATATGAAGACAGTTTGATGCAGAATTCAAGAGTACATTAAAAATACTGCCCCCAAAAAAGTATATAGTTGAAAGCTAGAGTAAAGCACAAAATTTAATCCAAAAAATGACATTCTTATCAATGGTGATAGGAATGGCAGCCCCAGTAAAAAAACTCCGTATGCTTAAACATACGGAGAAAAGGTTGTGTGATTTAAAAGAATCACTTCACTTACTATATAGGGGGAGTAAATGAAAAGTTGTTTTTATATCAGGTTACAAGTGCAATGTTATGCTTGAAATGTGAAGAAAGTGTGAAGAAAGACTTTAAAAAGATTTAAGGGATGGCAATTTGTAACAGAGATAATTTTTGGCATGTATATTTTGTTAGCAGGGGTGAATATTTTATGGTAAGAGAAGACGAGAAGAAATTTGATATAACTTGGCCTGTGCATAAGCTAAGCTACGAACAAAAAGAAATTGAAAGGGAAGCTTTGGACTTTGCAAAGAGTAAGCTTTATAAAGGGCAGAAGGCTATATTTGTGATTGAAGGCCAAGCGGGAACGGGTAAAAGTGTATTAGTTACAGCTTTGTTTAATGAAATTCAAGCGGCTTGTAAGGATAAAGATTCAATTTTTGGTGGAACCAAGAACTATGTACTGGTTAACCATCCTGAAATGTTGAAGTTCTATAAAAGGATAGCCGGAGAATCTTCGATTTTATTAAAAAAGAATTTTGAGCGCCCAACATCTTTTATCAATAAGATTCAAAAGAGTGCTGAAAAGGCTGACGTTGTGATTGTTGATGAGTCACATTTGTTATTAACTAAAAAAGATGCATATAATCATTTTTACCAGGAGAACCAACTGCAAGAAATTCTAAAGAATGCAAAGATAGTTATATTGATATTCGATAATAAACAAGTATTGAAAGCTAAAAGCTATTGGTCAAAGCAAAAGTTAGCTGCAATTTTAGGTGAAGACAATGTCAAAATCAGACACTTGCAAAAACAGTTCAGAATAGAAGCAAATTCTGATGTGCAGGATTGGATCAATGGTTTTTGCAATAAAAAAATCTGTCGTTTGCCAGAAAAGCAAAAATTTGATTTTCGTATAATGAATGATAGCAAGCAAATGTATGAATTGATAAAAGAGCACGAGGTAACCGCAGGGCTTAGCAGATTGTTAGCGACATATGATTTTCCCTATCGCTTAGATGGAAATGATTATTTTGTAAAAGCAGGAACTCTAAGCTTACGTTGGGATAGGAGCAAACCACAAGAATCTTTGGCATGGGCTGAAAGAACAGATACGATTGATGAAGTTGGTTCGGTTTATACGATTCAGGGATTTGATTTGAATTATGCAGGTGTAATACTTGGGCCTAGCTTGGGTTACGATGAACAATTAAGCAAGTTAGTTGTTCGCTCAGAGCTTTATGAAGATCAAGCTGCTTTTAACGGGTTAAAACACCTGAATACAAATATTAAGGCAGTTAAAGAACGCCTAATATTGAATGCTTTAAATGTTTTATTAACGCGTGCAAGAAAGGGTCTTTATATCTATGCTGTAGATAAGAATCTACAAAAAAAACTATTACAAGGTTAGAGAATATGGTATTATACCTAGGCAATTTTAATTTTATTTAACGAGGAAGTGTAGTATCAATGCAGACAGATGTGTCTCAAAAGAACCACTACATATCATGGCAAGTTCTAGCTTTAATGAGTTTTGTTACCGTTATCGGATTTGACGACTTAATATATAATTTCAAAAATCAAGGAATGGGTGTAATAACTTCCTGGGTTTTGATGTTAGTTTTATATGTTATCCCATATTCATTGATGGTAGGACAACTAGGTTCAATCTTTAACGAGGAAGGCGGTGGACTTAGTTCTTGGATTAGGGGGACAAATGGTGAATTTTTGGGATATTTTACAGCATGGACATATTGGGCAGCTTCAATTCCATATGTTGTTGATACGGCAAATTCAGTAGTCGTTGGTCTAGGTTGGGCAGTTACTGGGGACGGAAAATTTCAAGATTTGATGTCCAATGAGCAGTTTGCTTTGTGGACTTTAATAATTTTTGTAGTATTTATTTTAGTACAGTCTAGATTCAAAAAATCCCTTGAATTACTGAGCTCCATAGGCGGGATTGCAATGTTTGGTATGACAGTATTATTTGTGATAATGGCGGTTGCATCGTTGGGGATGGGAGGCCATATTGAAACACAACCCATGAATTTAGGAGCAATTATTCCGAAATTTGATTTAAAATATCTAACAACGATTGGATTATTAATCTATGCTGTCAATGGTTGCGAATTAATTGCACCATTTGTAACGAAAATGAAGAAACCGGCCAGTGAGTTTCCAAAATCAATGCTTTTATTAGTAGGAATGACAGCATTTTTAACAATTTTTGGCTCGTTTTCATTAGGGATATTTTTTAATGCACATCATTTACCAAAGGATTTGAAGATGAATGGATCCTATTATGCTTTTCAAGCACTCGGTGAACAGTACCATGTGGGCAACTTATTTATGTATCTCTTTGCATGGACTGAGGTCATCTACTTGGCAGCACTTCTTGCTGTGCTTTTAGATGCTATGACAAGAATGCTAATTTCGGATACAGGAACTCGGTTTATGCCTAAAGTATTACGAAAGACAAACAAGAATGGGCTTCCGATAAATGGATATATCTTGACTTGTATATTATCGGGTCTTATTTTGCTGTTGGGAATATTTTTGCCCGATATGAATGATATTTTTAACTGGTTACTGAATTTAAATGGTATTATTTCGCCAGGCGTAACTTGTTGGATTTTTTATGCCTTTATGCGGGTGCGGAGAAATAGTGCACAGTACCCATCAACCTATGTATTTATCAAAAATGATAAACTTGCATGGTTGATTGGATTTTGGGCTCTAGCAGTCACTGTGATTGCAACGGTATTTGGAATATTTCCACAAGATGTTGCGTTCATGGGAGATACATGGTGGTATGAATTGATGATAAATATTATCGCAATAGTTGTACTGATAGGATTGGGTGCAATCTTACCGATATTAACAAAATACGAAAAAAGGAGATAGTTATTTACTAATACATTAATGACTGTTATTATTGCTATCCTAATAGGTTATTTGTAGAACAATTTTTTAGAAAGTAGTCCTATAATAATTATGTTTATTGGAAAAGAGATAAGGATATGAAGAAAAAGGAAAGTCTGGTCTTAGGCTCATTAATTACATTGGGAATAGTTTATGGTGATATTG
Organism: Lactobacillus sp. UCMA15818; assembly: GCF_030400225.1. Lineage (GTDB taxonomy): Bacteria > Bacillota > Bacilli > Lactobacillales > Lactobacillaceae > Liquorilactobacillus. The sequence goes on from NZ_VJYB01000003.1 coordinate 205,398, forward strand.
GAACTTCACCGTTATATGTTATGAATGCTTTAATTGGGGATGCAGGAGATCGCAATAATTTGTCACCCGAATACATTATTGGTAGTCTGTCATTAATTTTTTGGACACTAATGATAGTTACAACCATCAAATATGTTTTGATAGCACTAAGAGCCTCTAATAAAGGTGAAGGTGGGATTTTCGCATTATATGCTTTAGTGAAAAAGCAGACGAAATGGTTGATTATCCCTGCAATAGTTGGGGGAGCTGCAATCTTGGCTGATGGGACATTAACTCCTGCTGTGACCGTAACTAGTGCGGTAGAAGGATTAAAAGGAATAAAAATTGGGAAAGATATTTTGATTGGTAATCAGGATCAGGTTATCCTTGTAACAATTGTTATTTTATTATTTTTGTTTTTGATTCAGCGGTTTGGAACCAATTTCATAGGAAAAGCCTTTGGACCGATAATGGTTATTTGGTTTTCTTTTTTAGCAGTATTTGGAATACTAAATATGACGAGTGAATGGGTAGTATTAAAGGCGCTTTCCCCATTTTATGGTTTTACCTTTTTATTTTCCAAAGCCAATCCGGTTGGAATATTTATTCTTGGCAGTATCTTCCTCGCAACTACTGGTGCAGAGGCTTTGTATTCGGACATGGGACATGTGGGGAGAAAAAATATATACATTACATGGCCATTTGTTTTTATTGCTCTAATCTTGAATTATTTTGGACAGGGTGCGTGGTTAATTCAGCATAGTAGATTAGGTAATTTACCAGCTAAGTCAATTAATCCTTTTTTTGATATGCTACCCGCCAATCTCAGGGTGGGAGTGGTTATTCTTGCAACTTTTGCTGCAATTATTGCTTCCCAAGCATTAATTACAGGATCATTCACCTTAGTTGAGGAGGCTATTGGACTCAAAATTTTGCCGCGACTTCGTGTGATTCACCCTAGTTTATCTAGGGGCCAAATTTATATTTTTCCTGTCAATTGGATGCTAGCGGGGTGTACAACCATCATCGTTCTCTATTTTAGGAGTTCGGAACATATGGAAGCTGCATATGGATTGGCAATTACTGTTACTATGCTAATGACAACTATTTTATTGTACCAATTTATTAAATCGAGGATGTCACATATTTTTGCCTTTTTGATTACTTGTATATTTTTAACAATTGAGACTATTTTCTTTATTGCTAGTATTGTCAAATTCATGCATGGTGGTTTTGTATCGGTCATCATAACATTGATTATTTTGCTAATAATGATTGTTTGGTTTTATGGTAATCGTGTTCAAAATAATCTTATGGATGAATCGGAGACTGTTTCTTTATTAGATTACCGCGCACAGCTCATTGAGTTATCAAATGATGACAGTATTCCGTTCTTCATGAGTAACTTAGTGATGCTTGCTAAAGTTGCAAAGAATTATTCAATCAAGCGTGAGATACTGTATTCGATATTGGATAAGCAACCAAAAAGAGCAAAAGTATATTGGTTTGTGACTGTAAATACCACGAACGAGCCATACACGAGTTATTATACCGTTGATATGATGGGAACGAGAAATATTGTGAATTTACAGCTATTTTTAGGTTTCAAGGCAAACCATAGCGTCAATCTTTATTTGAGACAGGTAGTTCAGGAATTAATGGATGATGATATTATAGATGAACAGCCGCAAAAATATACAACATTAAATAAAAGAATTGTTGGCGACTTTTGTTTCGTGTTGATTCAAGAACTGTTGTCGCCCAATTCACAAATTGGGGCTTGGCGCAGATTCTTAATAACAGGCCGAATTTTTTTGCAGAATCATAGTACGACACCACTTCAATGGTTTGGTCTAGAATTTAGCGATGTCAGAATTGAAAAAGTTCCGTTATTTTTAAAGAGGAGAAGGATTCCTGTTCTTAGACAAGATGTAGTTTTTAATCCAAAGAAAAATAAATAATTGACTTTTAATTTATAAGGTGTTTTAATGTAAAATAAATAAAACAAAGGAAGGATCTATTAAATGTGTATTCATACGAAGCGCTTAAATTCATATTATTATGGCTTTGCCTACTTTAAGTAGCGTTCGTGTTTCGCGGCACGGACGGGACGTCCGTGTCTGGGTGCGCAAGGTCATTTTTTGCCGGCTAGACTTGTAGTAGTCTAATTGGTAATATGACTGATTCCTTGTTGAATAATCGGTTAAAACCAGTTAGATGAAAAATCTAGCTGGTTTTTTATTTTATTATAAAGGAGGAATAATATGGAAACGAGCAAACGAAAAAGACTAACATTGGGGTTATATCTGAACTATTTTGTTCATGGAATTGGTTTGATAATTTTGGCTCAAAATATGCTGGAGCTTGGGAAATTGTGGGGTCAGCCCTTAGCAGTTGTTTCATATGTTATTTCTGGTGTTGGAATCGGTCGGCTAGCTGCGTATTTATTATTGGGTAGTCTAGCAGACCGGTACGGAAGAAAGAGTTTTATTTACATTGGAATTGGTAGTTATTTTATTTTCTTTATCGGAATGTTGTTAGTTAAAGATTTTGTTGCCGCATATTTGCTGGCGATTCTAGCAGGTATTGCAAATTCAGCACTTGATTCAGGGACATACCCTGTTTTTCTTGAAATGGGAACCAACAATGGGGCTTCAAATATTTTGATTAAGGCTTTTATGTCAGCAGGCGAATTTATTTTACCGTTAGTTGTTTCTTTCTTGGAGGTTAACAAGCTGTGGTTTGGCTGGTCATTTGTACTTGCAGTTATTATTTTAGTTTTAAATGCGATAATCCTATTCCCAGTAAAATTTCCAGAAAAAAATCTTAATCAGGAAGTTCAACAGCAATTATTTGCTCATCTTCCAGCTTGGCGCAGAAAAGGATTAGCAGTTTTGCTTTCCCTTTACGGATATAGTTCGATGGCTTTGATGATAGTATACACACAATGGATTAGTTTATATGCAGAAAAACAGCTGCATTTTAGTAATTTGCAAGCACATTTACTGCTCTCATTGTATAGTATAGGTTCAATAATCGGTGTCATTATTGTCTTCTTGCTATTGCGCAAACATCTTGCTGAAACTGTACTCTTAATTTCATTGAATTGCTTGAGCTTAATAAGTCTGTTAGTGGTTAATTTTACTAATAATAGCTTATTAGTTAGTATTGCTTCACTAGTATTCGGAATGAGTGCTGCAGGCGGTATTATGCAGACAGGGTTAAATCTATTTCTAAAACTATTTTCAAAACATAAAGGCTTAATTACTGGAATTTTCTTTACTTTTGGCAGTTTAGCATCCTTTTCAATTCCATTAATTACTGGATGGTTGTCAAAGAATAACATCAGAGCAGTCTTGGAATTTGACTTGCTGATTGCTCTGATTGGACTTTTACTTTCTGTGGGGGTGCGAATAGTTCTAGGGTCTGAAATGAATCTTGAGCAAGCTAGGAAGAAAATTACGTTAATTGATTACTGGGTAGTCCGCTTGCTTGAGTATCGTTTTAAACAAGTTAAGTTGGTTGGTAGAATAAAAGTTTTAAAGCAACAAGTAGTTCTAGATGAAAAACGTGAAGAAGCAGTGCTTAGCAAAATTTCAGCGCAGAGTTCTAATGAGAGGTTAACGCCATACTTGCAAGATGTTTATCGGCATATTATGAAAAATTCACGAACATATGAGGCAGAAAATCTAAAAAAAGATGATCTAATAAATTAGAGGAGGATTTTTAAATGAACTATCTAACAGCTGGTGAATCGCACGGCCCGCAATTAACAGGAATATTAGAGGGGTTTCCAGCGGGAGTGGAGATTGATATAGATCAAATTAATCAGCAATTATCAGCTAGACAAGGTGGCTATGGGAGAGGAAATCGCCAAAAAATTGAGCACGATGCTGTTCAAATTGTGGGCGGTGTGCGCCATCAAAAAACATTAGGGTCACCGATTGCGTTAATGATTAATAATATTGACCACGCTCATTGGTCTAAAATTATGGATCCAAGTAGTATTGAAACAAAACAAAATACATTAAGAAAAGTCACACGACCACGTCCAGGACATGCAGATTTAGTTGGGGGGATGAAGTATGGACAGCGTGATTTACGCAATGTTTTGGAACGATCTTCTGCACGAGAGACTGCAATGCGTGTAGCAATCGGAGCAATTTGCAAGCAACTTTTGAAGCAATTGGATATTAGTATTGTTGGATATGTAGAGCAGATTGGTTCGATTAAGGTCTTAGGGGGTCGTTCAACCGATTCAGAAACAATTATGGATAAAATTTCACAAAATGATTTGCGAATTATCGACAATCAAAGAGTCACTGAAATTCATGAATTAATAGATAAAACTAAAAAAAATGGGGATACTCTTGGCGGAATCATTCGAGTAGTTGTGAATAATTTGCCAGCAGGGTTAGGAAGTTACACTGGATGGAATACTAAGTTGGATGCGAAACTAGCAGCAGTTGTGATGGGAATAAATGCAATGAAAGGTGTTTCTATTGGAGATGGATTTGAAGTTGCTGGTCAATTTGGAAGTCAGGTTATGGATCCAATTACTTGGGACAAAACTTCGGGATGGACACGAACGAGTGATAATTTAGGAGGCTTTGAGGGTGGAATGACTAACGGAATGCCCGTGGTGATTTTTGCTGCGATGAAGCCAATACCAACTCTATACAAGGCACTGCAAACAGTCAACATCGAGACACACTTGCAACAAAAGGCTAATGTTGAGCGTTCCGACACCACAGCAATTGTACCGGCTTCAATTGTTGTCGAAAGTGTAGTTGCAATTGAATTAACTAAAGAGATTCTAGAGACTTTTGAAGGAAGTAACTTAGAGCGCTTAAAAAGGCAGATTGCTGATTATCGGCAAGAAGTTCGGAATTTTTAGGACGTAAGAGGAGATTAAATTGCGAATACACACGCTTGGTCCAAAGCAAACGGATAGCTATGCAGCAACAATTTATTATATTGAACAGTATTTAGTAAATCAAACTGTCGAAATTCAGCTGCATACGAGTTTTGAAAAGTTAATAACACAAATATCAAAATATCAAAATGAGTATATTGTGATGCCTACAGCATTTAAGTCTAGCGAATTAGGTATTGATTGGGGTGACTTTCACTATCGCAATGTTAACCGCTTAAAGCTAGTTACGAGCTTTATATTTGAAATATCACCATTAATATTGCTAGAAAATAGAAGATGCAACAGTGGAGTTGCCTATACTCACGCGGCATTAGCTGACTTAATGAGTCAGGTTGTTGAACCTACTGAAATAAAGTGTACAGGAAGCAAGTATCTTGCTTATCAAAAGTATTTAGAGAATGGCCAATATGTACTTACTAATACTAAAAATATTTATCTAAGAAAAGATGAAATTGTTCTAAAAAGATTCAAGCCACAGATGGTTTGGGTGGTATATCAGATTGTTAAGGAGCAGCTATAGTGAGGAAAATTAAATTAGATACCTTTCCTGTAGGAGGGTTACATGGAATAATTAATGTTCCTGGAGATAAAAGTATTTCACATAGAGCATTAATGATAGGCGCAATAAGTGAAGGGCAAACAGTCATTAATCATTTTTTGTGGTCACAGGATTGTCGGAGTACTTTAAATGCACTTAGACAACTCGGTGTAACAATTTTAGAAAATAAAGAACAGGTAATTGTACACGGAGAGGGAATTGGGAGCCTTAAAAGTCCTGAACAATCACTTGAAATGGGTAATTCAGGAACGACAACCAGGCTGTTAATGGGGTTGCTTGCAGGAACGAATTTTACCAGTAGCCTGCAAGGAGACGAGTCTTTATCACAAAGACCGATGAAAAGAGTTGCTGATCCGCTTTCTAAAATGGGTGCAAAAATTGCAACAACAAAGCGGGGAACCCTTCCAGCAGTCGTTACAGGTAGTAAAATTCATGGAACTAATATTCAGTTACAGGTGGCAAGTGCACAAGTTAAAAGTGCTGTTATTTTTGCTGCATTACAAGCTGATGCACCGATGACAGTAACTGAAAAGCTGCCAACAAGAAATCATACTGAGTTAATGCTGCGTAAATTTGGAGCAGATATCACAACTCAAAGTGATCAAAAAACAATTAATATAAAACCAGTTGATAAATTAAGAGGACAAGTAATTAATGTCCCTGGAGATATATCATCAGCTGCTTTTTTCTTGGTAGCTGCGGCAATTGTACCAAATTCAAAAGTGCTTTTGAAAAATGTAAGTTTGAATCCAACTAGAACTGGAATTTTAAGAGTTTTAGAACAAATGGGAGCAAACTTTAGGATTTTCTATAAAGAAAACAAAGATGAGAGTTACGGAGATATTGAAATTAGGACAAGCAGTCTAAAATCGATTAGGATAGCGGAAAATGATATCCCAGCATTGATTGATGAATTGCCACTGGTAGCGTTACTGGCGGCATGTGCTGATGGAGTGAGTGAAATAAGAGGTGCAGCAGAATTACGCGTAAAAGAAACAGATCGGATTACAACAGTTATACAAGAGTTAAGTAAGTTAGGTGTGTTGATTAATGAATTACCAGATGGGATGGTAATTCATGGAAGAAAAAGTTGGAAGACTAATACAAATGTATTGGATAGTCATGGAGATCATCGTATTGGGATGATGATGGCAGTTGCTGCCTTGCGTACAGATCAAGAGTTGTATCTCAATGATTCAGGAGCGATTGCAGTTTCATACCCATCATTTTTTGTAGATTTAAAATCATTATTAAATGGCAGGAGTTGATGTGATGAGTACAACGGAGGTTTTTATCAATGGACTTGGTTTAATTGGTAGCTCACTTGCACGGGCAATTAAAAAAAAGAAGCAAGAAATTGTGATTACTGCAGCGGATACAGACGAAGAAACTTTGAATTACGCAATTGCAAATAAAATAATTGATAAGGCTGCGAGAAATTTTGCAGCTGTTAAAACAGCCGATATCATTATTTTGGCAACTCCAGTAGATCAAATTATTAGAACGCTGCATGAATTAAGCAAACTGCAGTTGAAACCAGGTGTGATTATTACAGATGTAGGGAGCACAAAGCAAGCAGTTTCAAAAGCAGCTGAAGAATTGGTTCAACCAACTGTGACTTTTATTGGTGGTCATCCAATGGCTGGATCCCATAAAATGGGCGTTACAGCTGGAAGAGCGGATTTATTTGAGAATGCGTTCTATTTTTTGGTAGCACCAAAAACAAAAAATGAGCAAGTCGAAAAGTTACAGTTACTGTTACAAGAAACAAATGTTAAATGGTTTAAAATTGATGCAGGCACACATGATACATTAGTAGGACAAATCAGTCACTTACCGCATATTATTGCAGCAACTCTGGTAAATCGTACTCAGGATGAATTTTCTGATTCAGCATTAGGAATGAAGCTGGCAGCTGGTGGTTTTAAATCGATTACGAGAATTGCATCTTCTGATCCAGACATGTGGAGTGCGATTTTAAAGACGAATGCAGCAATACTTACAAAGCAATTGGCAAAATACCAGCAGTTGCTTTTAGAAGTACAAAATGATTTAAGTACTGGTAATCAAGAAAATCTTTACAATTTATTTGCTCAAGCAAAGAATAGCCGGGATAAATTAAGCAATCAAAAAGAATATAGGCTGCCAAATTTTTACGATTTACTTGTTAATATACCAGATAAATTAGGTGTGATTGCAAGAGTGACAGCATTGTTAGCACATAATAAAATTAATTTAGTTAATCTGCAGATTTTAGAAATTCGAGAAGAGATTGATGGTGTATTGCAACTTACATTTATGAAAGAAAATGACTGTGAGAAGGCAAAAGAAGTACTTATAAATCAAAAATACCAAATTGTCGAGGAGAGATAGAGTAATGGATGCGATCTTAATAGGTTTTATGGGAAGCGGAAAAACAACAATTGGAAGGTTGCTTGCCGAGACGTTAGTGGTACCGCACACCGACTTAGATCAAGAAATTGTTGAAAATACTGGACAAACAATAAAAGAAATCTTTTCAAATTATGGTGAGAAAAGGTTTCGTGAATTAGAACACAAAACTTTATTAAAGCAATTAAACAAAAATGGAGTCCTCTCAACAGGTGGAGGAACTCCAATTAGTATACGAAATCTAAAAATTTTACAAGCGGCAAAGACCCCTGTAATACTGCTGGAAGCTTCAACAAGTACAATCTTAGAGCGAGTGGGTAAAAACGAAGAAAGACCACTTGCAAACCAAATGTCAGTGCAGCAACTAACAGAATTACAAATTAAAAGAATGCCTTTTTATCAAGAATGTGCCAGTTTAAGCATAAATACAGATGATCGATCACCATTAGACATCACGGAACAAATTTACAAGTATTTATTGGTACATTGATCTATAAAAGTGTGATAGTTACTAAAAAATCAGTAGCCTTCAACCGAATTTTTAAGAAAAGGGACTTTTTCACGGATAAATGGGATGATAAAGCGATCTAGCCCAATTTTTCCAGCGTTATATCCAGCGATAATAACTATAAATTCGAGGAAAATATATTGCGGATTGACTGAAATACTTCCAGCTAGCAAGTAACTGAAATTCATCATGAGTGCAAAGAATGTAGCTGCTGTGGTGAAAGCTCCAAAGATTAAGCCGAGTCCGATGAATACCTCACCCCAAGCTACTAGAAAATTAAAAATACCGATATTTGGTGCAACGAAGCTTTCTAGAATAGAAGTAAACCAGCCGTATACAGAGTGACCTGTTGGACCAACAACGGGGTTCTTGATTGCTGCAGCTATGAATTTTTCAGCGGTAAAACCGCCAACTTTTTCAATGCCAGACATCAGCCATAAGACACCTAAATAAACTCTAATAATTGCTAATAACAGACCGCTTATATTTGAACTGCGTAACCATTTTATCATTATTATCCCTCCAAAATAACCACCGAATTCGCTTTCATAATGTAAGTATATATATAAGTGATGTATTTGTAAAGAAAAGTGAAAAAGTACACAAGTATTTATTAGAGAACTTAACTAAGGTGGACTGTAATAGAAGTTGGAATTTAGAAAATATGTTTATATCGAGTTAAGGAATAATCCTAGATTAAGGTATGCTCCAGAGAACCATCAAAATAGAATAGCTTTAGCGAAAAAAACTTCTTTTCGATATAATAATTTTTGGTTACCGACCAAAAACATATTCGAAAGGAAGTTTTTGCATTATTAACAAGTAATTAGTGTATCATTTTTACACCAAAATATAGAAGACGGATAGTATAAATGTTGATTTTTTTCAGAGAACATACTTTTCTTTGTGAATATGGTTGAGTATCAGATAGGCAATACCTCCAACAAAAAATCCGATAATCCATGATAAGTCAACTTGCACTAATGCGAATACCGCTCCAATAGCTAAGGCAATCGGAGCATTCCATCTAACTTTTTCTAATTTATCATCATTGTACAAAGAATCCAGATGAACTATTTGTCGGCGCTCAATGTAATATTCAGTCAAGATGATTGCGGTCATTGGGCCTAAGAAAACGGAATATGAACGAATGAAGATTGCTAATCCGGCAGATGATGAATTTTGTACCAAAAGCCAAGGGAATGAACAAGCTGCTAAGGTGCTAACTAACATGATTGCCAAATTTTGTGGCAACTTAAATAAAGAAGTCAAAATGTATGTTGGAGGCATAATGTTAGCAACTGAGTTGGTGGTAATTACACCAAGAATAATAAAGACAGATATCAACATTGTAATGATATTGTTGTTAAAAATCTGTGCCATGGCATTAACTGGACTGGAAATACCAGTAACAGCTGCCAGCATTGCACCGGTTATGATAGTAATTCCATAGGCAAAACAGATTGGTACAAAATATAACAGGCCACGATATTTATTTGACAGATTTGGTCTTAATTCACGTGAGTAATCAGCAGCAGATTCAAAAATTGCAGTGTAGTTTCCTAAAAAGGCTACGATGAAGCTGAAGAAAGTCAATCCCCATGAACCTTTAACGGCAATTAGTTTAGATTGAATAACACTACTGTGTTGTGCAACCAGTAAAATAAAGATACTAGAGAGTGCTAGCATTACAATTACCGAGATGATAGAAGTAACTACTTTGATTGTTTTGAATCCCTTTAAGGCGATTAAAGTTTGAATTATCTGCAAAATAATAAAACAGATTGCGGTGTTATTAAAATTTGCATTAGTGAAAATTTTCAAAATTTGATTCAAAGCTAAAGCACCGGTCCAACTTTGAAAGCCATACCAGACAATTGCAGGAATTCCCCGTAATAAACTGGCAAATTTAGCTCCAACTTTACCAAAAGATAGTCGCAGTTGAATTACATAAGGCGAACCAGTTACATAACCAAAACGGTCATTAAAAGTAAAAATTACAGAAATAATAAAGATAGCAATACCTGCTGCCACAAGTGTTTGCAGTAAACTCATGGTTGCAGTTCCAGCAACAACTAAAGAGGATCCTAGTGTAATATTGCCAATATTAAAACCATCACCAAGCCACATTGACATATAGGCAAAAATACCAACGTGTCGTTGATCAGTGGTAATCGGTTTTAAATCATCAGCAACAGGAGCTTGATTAATTGAAAATGATTTTTCTTGAGTTATCGTCTGCATAAGGCGTGCCCTCCTTTACTTTTTCATTAAATAGGAACTTGCCATCTGGTTCAGCTATGAATTTATCTGCAAGTGTAAAAATGGTTTTTCCCCGAAGGATGGTTCGCGTAATCCGATTATGAATTTGAAAGCCTTCATAAGCAGAAATTTTATTTTTATAGTAAAGATCACTTTTTTTCAAAGTATAAGCCTTAGTTGGATCTAAGAATATAATGTCTGCATCTTTACCTATGGTAATTGAACCTTTTGAATTGAGGCCGAATAATTCTGCAGGTCCGGCTGCGATTAGTTGAATGAATTGGAAAATAGTCAAACGTTTCGTAGTAACTGCAATATCAAATAAAAGATCAACATTGTTCTGTGCACCACTAATACCGCCCCAGACATCAAAAATATTGTTGTGTGGATTAGTTTTCATGCTCGCAGGTGCTGGTGAATGATCTGAAGTGATTGCGTTGACTGCTCCAACCTGAACTTTTTTCCATAATTCTGTTTGGACTTTTTTAGTTCTAAGGGCGGGGGAACATTTTGCTAAAGGTCCAATTTTTTTGAAATCCTCAACATCAAGAGCTAGATAATGAATACAAGTTTCACAAGTTACATCTTGTCCAGCCTCTTGGGCCTTTTGGATTTCCGCAACAGCTTCACCAGTTGATAAATGAACAAAATGTAATTTGCAACCAGTCATTTTAGCAAAATATAAAGCCCGCCGAACGGCTTCTACTTCAACCAGGGGAGGCCGTGAATCAACATAATCTTGAATTTGTGTTTGATGATTAGCGATTTTTTCAGCTGCAAAACGATCAGTTAATACTGGATTTTCTGCATGCAATGACAAGCGCAAACCGGTTTTTTGAATTGCTTCCATCCCCCGGTAAAGCTCATAATCATCAACGTTTTTAAAATCCCCCGGAATGTCAGTACCAGTTGTCGCCATAAAGGCTTTGTAGCCGGCAGCGCCAGCAGTAGCTAACTTAGGAATTTCGGCTAGATTTCCGGGGACCAATCCACCATAAAGAGCAAAGTCAATATAGGATTTTCCTTCTGCAATTGACCGATGGCGTTTGAATTCCGCTGCGGTAGTCCGAGCTGGCAGAGCATTTAAGGGCATAACAACCATGCTTGTTGTTCCGCCTGCAGCTAAAGCTTGACTGCCAGTATGGTAATCTTCCCAGTCGCTACGTCCGGGTTCATTGATATGAACATGAGTATCTACCATTCCCGGTAAGACCAACTGACCGGCAGCGTCAATAATTTGAGCTGCATCTTTATCTAGATTATTTCCCAATGCAGTTATTTTGTCATCTTGAATAGCAATTTGACTATTTAAAATTTTGTTTGGGGTAACAATTCTGCCATTAACAATTACTGTGTCATATTTCATGCGAACAAATCCCTCCTAAAAAACACTTTAGCAAACATGCAATAAATTGATTTCATTCAAATTCAAGTTTGTTGAATTGATTGTTTTTAATTATATGGAAATTTGGTTTTGAAGCATTAGGCATGACATACAAAGATTAAAAAAAAACTAGTGAAAGTTCATAACCTCATGTTATATTACCTAACATGAGATAACGGATTTCACTAGTGAAAATGGGGAAATTTATTTTTCGACGTATAACAATAAAGCTAGCAGCAAGCGCTGAATTATCTCGGGATCTTCAAAATTCACACCAAGAATATCTGCGGTTTTATTGAGTCGATAGACAACTGTATTACGATGGATAAACAATTGCTTAGCAACTAAATTTATTTGCTGATGATTGTAAATATAGAGTCTGAGAGTCTGTATCAGATCAGCTGCTTCTTGCTTATTTTTGATTTTGAAGAGTGGACCAAGTGTTTCGTTTATAAACGATTCTGCTTCATTTTGCGGGATTAATTGCAGTAATTCTGAAACCTTTTTAGGGCGGAAACGTTGAATTAATATTTTTGATTGTTCCGCCAAGGTATAGGCTTCTTGAGCCTCTTGATATATTTTAGTCAACTTAGTGATTGGTAGGCTAGAATGACTCAGACCAATTTTTAATAAAAATTGTTTACCAAGTGTTTGTTTTAAAAAAGCGGCCAATGCTTGCAAGAAATGATCTACATTTTGCGTTGCAGCAATTACAAGCACTAATTGTTGTTGCAGAATAAAGGTTGCTGCTTGGATTGCGTATTCATCAATGAACCAATCAGCCAGTCGGCGAATTTGTTCTGTTTGTTTCAAGAAAAGTATGCCACCCCGCTTAGCTGGTTTAAGACCGCAGATGGCACACAGACAATCATCGGTTAACTTGATTTGGTTTTGCTCAGCTTGCTATTCAATAAGATCCTGTCTGATTTTTCCGGCTAAGACGTTAACGAAAAAATCGTTGCATCGGTGAATGATATCTTCTTTTATAACATCAGTTCGACTATTCATTAGGCTGATGATGTTTTGAATTTGTTGGAGTTGGAGCTGTTGCATTGAAGTTGATTTTTCCAAATCAAAAATTCCGATAAATGATTTATTTTCGGGATACATAACCATTAGCGGAATGATCCGCAACTGTCGTTCTGCCAGTTTGACAGTTGCTTCTTCGGTCAACGAAAAATAATTTATTCGACTCTCCCTTCTTAAACTGCCAGATATTTGAGCTTGCTGCTGGCTAAGAGACTGATTAGAGTAGCAGACTCGAAAGTGACTATCTAACAAGACAATATCGTGCTGTAAGTAAGCAGCACATTGATCAAGAAATATATTGAAGCGAGTATTATTAAGAGCTAAGCGGGAAAGTCGCTGATTTTGCTGAATAACACGACTGAGTTTAAGGGCATCCGATTGAATTACAACTTTGATTAGTGATGAAACGGTTTTGCTTAATGATTCTTTGGCAGGTGTCAACAACAGCGGGAAACACAGGCTTTCTGCCAATTGAATTACATCTTGAGGGATTTTTTTAAAATAACGATTGGCTTTTATTCCTAATCCTGCACAATTTGCTGCTGCCATTTTTTTAATCAGCAGTTTTAGCAAATTAACATCTTGATAATAATGATATCCAGTAGTGACTAGTAATTGATCAGCAAACAGATAAGACTCAATATCAGGTGCTTCAATCATGCCAATTAGCTGAACGTTGCGCTTCAAGCCTTGGTGACCGGCAATCAATTTAATATTTTGTAACTCTTTGGCTGCTAATAAGGTTTCCATTTTCATTGGTACAGTAACCCTCCTTCATGTTAAAAAAATCTATGATTAAAGATAAACAAAAACAAAAACTAAATCTGAATTCTATTTCCATAGCAATTATAGCTAGTCTAACCTAAAAAACGTCTTTTGAATAAGTAAAATTTTATTTTTAAAAAAAGTAGTGCTGTTAAATCGAGATTGAAATGGTCTTTTTAGAATACTTTTAGCTATTAATCACAATTGCTTTGATATTTTTGTGCAAGTTAAACAGTGCTTTTTTTGCAAATCAATTCTAAATTAAATTTAACATTAAAAGAAGGTGACAGCTGTTGAAGCAAGTAATTAGTCAAAATATTAATGAGTATTTGACTCACTTGGGTCAGTTTGGTCGGCTTGCTGCTGGCGGGGTAACTAGATTTGTTTATGATGCGGCCTGGCTTGCTGCTATGGATTTTGTTTTACAAGATGCCACGTTGCGGGGGATGAATGTAGCAGTCGATAAATATGGCAATGGTTTTATGTCTTATCCTGGAGCGACTGCAACTAAAATTGTGGCTGCAGGTTCACATCTCGATACAGTCAATAAAGCCGGAATTTATGATGGAGCTTATGGAATGGCAGCAGCGATTTTAGCAATGAGTGAACTATTCCGACAGTATGGTCAGCCACAAAAGACAATGACTGCAGTGGCATTTAGTGAAGAAGAGGGCAGCCGTTTTCCAGTTAGTTTTTCTGGATCTAAGCATTATTCGAAAACTCAAGAAACTGATCCATCGATTAAAGATTGTAACGGAATGACTTTTGGTGTTGCACGTCGCTTAGCACTCCGGCAATTAACAACCAAATATTCACTCGAAGAACAACCGTTACCTAGCGAGTTTTTTGAATTGCATATTGAACAAGGTCCGATTTTAGAAGAACAAGGATTACAATTAGGAGTTGTTTCATCAATTTGTGAGCAAAAACGTTTTACTGTGACTTTGCATGGACAAACTAATCATGCTGGTACGACACCGCAGCATTTAAGAAAAGATGCTCTGAAGGCGGCAGTTCGCTTGATTTATGGCTTGGAACAACAAGCACAACGTTTGGGTGAGCCTTTTGTTTTTACGGTGGGTGAGTTTACTGTTTCTCCTGGGTCTGCTAATGTTATTCCTGGTTTAGTTCGTTTTTCTGTTGATATTCGTCATCCTGATAAAAAAGTTGTCGATGGATTTGAAATCTTTTTGCGAACATATGCAGCAACGCTATCAATTTTTACTGTTGAAGTTGACAAGTGGATGGATAGTCGCCCCGCTAAAATGGATGAACGGTTGGTCAAGCAATTTGAAAAAATAATTACTGCAAGAAAGCTTGATTATTTGAATTTACCTTCAGGAGCCGGGCATGATACTCAAATTATGAATTTAAAAATGCCAACAGCGATGCTTTTTGTTCCTAGTAAAGCTGGAATCAGCCATGCTCCAATGGAGTTTACTGGTCCAGAAGATTTGGCATTAGGTGTAGAAATTTTAAAGGATCAATTATATGAAGAATGTTATTACTAAAAGGAGTGCTTTTTAATGGGAGAATTAAAAATTAACCATCGTTTAATTATGACACCTGGTCCTACAATGGCCGATCCACGAGTGTTACAAGCAATGAGTAATCAAATTTTGGGTCAATTTGACCCGGATTTTACTCAAATTATGAATGAGAATATGGAAATGATTCGTCAAAGCTTTAACACCAAAAATCATTGGTCATTTCCGATTGATGGTACTAGTCGAGCCGGTAATGAAGCTGTGATTAGCAGCATTGTCCGCTCTGGTGATACAGTATTAGTTCCTGTTTTTGGTCGTTTTGGTGATTTATTTGTTGAACTGGCTAAAAGATCTGGTGGTGAGGTCCACACACTTAACACCGATTGGGGGAGTGTATTTGATCAAGATGTGATTATTGAAGAAATTAATCGACTAAAACCCAAAGTTGTGGCAATTGTTCATGGTGAGACATCTACCGGTCGGTTGCAACCGTTAGATCGAATTGGGGCGGCTGTTCATGAATACGGCGGCTTTTTAGTAGTTGACGCAGTTGCGTCTTATTTAGGAACCTCGCTGGCAGTTGATGAATGGCAATTAGATGCGGTTGTGGGCGGGGCACAAAAATGTTTGTCAATTCCTTCTGGCATTACTCCGATTACTTTTAATGATCGCTTTGCAACAGAAATAAATCAGCGTAAACAAGTGGAGCAAGGAATTCGGACAGTTGCAGATGCTGCTGGGGCTGACTTTATTTCCAGTAATTACCTTGATTTAACCCAATTACAGGATTACTGGTCTCCACGGAGATTGAATCACCATACAGAGGCTACAGTAGCTGATTATGCTTTACATGAAGGATTGCATCTAGCTCTGAAAGAAGGGTTATCAAAGCGGATTGCACGCCACCTATTAGTGCACCAGGCATTGAGTGCGGGACTTAAAGCAATGGGCCTGGAAATCTATCATGAAGGCGAAAATGAGATGCCAATGGTGACTTGTGTAACAATTCCTGCTGGTTTAAATGACAGCGACTTTAGGAATCAATTATTAAAAACTTTTCAGGTTGAAATTTCCGGATCTTTTGGTTCATTGACTGGAAAGATTTGGCGAATTGGAACGATGGGCTACAGCGCTCAACCGGGATTTATAATGAATTTTATCGCATTATTCGGAGCAGCTTTGTTACAAACAGGGGCAGTAGTTGATCTCAAGGCAGGCCTAGATGTTGCTCAAGCAGTGTTTACTCAAGAATAGTAGCAGGGTGGATTTATTTTGTAAAAAAAATTTGTGGAATAGGAAATAGTAAGTAATAATGGATTTAACTTGAAATTGAGATATAAGTCGTTTGACAATTCAACTGTATGGGGTCCGATGTGGACGGTCATCAGTTGTTTTTTTGATCAAGCAAAAATAAAATGGAAAAAAACAAAACCGAACCTTTCTCATCGATAACGTTAGTGTTTACTGTCGAGAAAAATTCGGTATTGCCGGCCGAGTTTGCTATTTTTTACTTTTTATTATCATAATTGTGCTAATCTACACGTTCGCTTAGTTGTCCGAAAAACTAATAAAATATTTTATTGATCTTCCTTCTCCGACAGGGTAATTACACCAATAGCATTTAATCCTGTATGTGTCATGATGATCGGACTAGTTAGTTTTATTAGTGATGGGACATTGCTATCTTCGCCTAATATCGTTTCCTTTAGTCTTTCTATAAATTCAGGTTCTGGATCAACATGAGAAAGAGCTAAATCAATAATGGGGTTATCAATGTGACGCTGAGCAAGATCTTCGCAGAATTTAACGAAGGTCTTTTTGCTCCGACCTTTTACAACAGGGTCAAGACTTTTGTCACCTAATTCGACAATAATTTTGAGATTAATCAATTTTGTTAGGGTACCTGCCAGACGACTTACACGGCCGCCTTTTACTAGGCAATCTAGATTATCAATTAGAACATTAACTCTGGTTCGTTTATGAATTTCTAGACAATGTTTTTTAATTTCTTCAATGCTCTTCCCTGCTGCCAAATCTTTTGCAGCTGCAATTACCTGGTATGCTTGACCACGATCTGTAGATTTGCTATTAATAACAGTTACTTCAGTTTCTGTCATATTAGCTGCAGTTTGTGCAGTTGCACAAGTGCCACTTAAAACATCAGAAATCATAATTGCAAGAACTGAGCTGCCATCTGCACCAAGTTCATCATACATTTCCACAAACTTCCCCAAGGCAGGCTGGCTGGTTTTAGGAAATCTTCCAGCACGAAGATGGTCAATAAGTTCTTGACGTGAGATGTTCTCTCCATCTACGAACGTTTTTCCTTCAATCTCAATGGACAAAGGAATGATATTGATTGAATATTCTTTTAATTCTTCGGGTGTTAGTTGAATTGAAGAATCGGTCAGAATTTTAATGGATTTAGTCATACTGTATGCTCCTTAGATTTTTTAATCTGTTTTTTTATTTATTAACATTATCTATTATACGCTAAATAGTTTATGATTCAATATCATGTAAACCTTAAGTCTAGATGTCTACTAATTACACTACGTAAATTATAACAGAAATGAGGGAATCAAGTTATTGATTATACTCATTAAGGACAATAAAAAAGGCACAATCAACAGTGACTGTGCCTGCTATGACATCTAAAAGATTTCAACACTTGGGGGAGCGTTAAAGACTTAGACATCATTTGTTGTGAGAGTCATCAACTCTTACAACAGGGGGAAAAGAAAAAGATATATTACCAGGGTATGTAATAAATTATAGAATGGAATTGTGAATTATTTGTGACGATATTTTTGGTTTTTTTTAAAGAATAGAAATTACAGAAAAGAAGTCGTATCTTGGAGTGCTTGTTGATATTTAGGAGTAAGAGTAACTCCGATACCTAATCCAAGTGGGACCGAGAGCATTCCACGTGCAAGCATGAACTCAGATGTTATAACATCCTTGGAATAATAGCGCGAAGATGCTGAAATATCACCAGGAAAGTCTAATCCAAGCAGACTTGCAACAGCCAAATTAGTTGCTCGTCCAATTCCGGCTTCGAGCATACCGCCGCACCACACTAAGAGTCCATGTTCCCAGCAAAAATTTATTATTGCTAATGCATTTGCTATTCCACCAACCCGTGCAAGTTTTAAATTGATTGCTTGTGCACTTTTAAGTGTGTATGCGGTTCTTACATCATCTAATGAAAAAATATTTTCATCAAGGCAAAGCCGGGTTGTAATCCTTGCTTGAAGTATAGAATGATCAACAAAATCAGTTGTGCGCAAGGGCTGTTCAATCATTACTAGATTGGGTGCTGTAATCTCAGCTAGTTTAGATGCTATCTTTAGGCTGAAGCTTGAATTTGCATCAATCATGAAAGTTGAATCTGGGAATACTTGCAGTATCTTTTTGATAAGATTGAGTTCTTCCGCTGAGGTCACTTTGATTTTGATTCGTTGGTAACCCTGATAATTTGCAGAGATAACTGCATTTTTTAGTTCTGCAAAAGAAGATTTGGCACCGATGCTGATTCCTACTGGAACATTGCGCCGAGACTTGGTATGTATTTTTTGTGCAATTAGTACAGCTAACGATTTCTTTTGTATTTTTGCAAAAAGATCCCATACTGCTGTTTCAATAGCCGCTTTTGCCATCTGATTTCCCGCAATTTCACTAAAAATATTTGTTATTTCTTCAGGCTGATTAATTTGAACATTCTTTAATAAAGGGCCAAGTGTTTCTTTAATGATTAGGCGCGCCGATCTTTGAGTTTCTGGTGTGTAATAAGGTGTAGAGAAGGCTTCAAGTTCACCATATCCCCAAATACCTGTATCGTTTTTCAATCCAATAATTGAAACCTCCCGCCTTGAAACCGTCTCATGATTACTAACAAAAGCGTTTTTTAATTGGAGCTTTACGGGGAGTAAGTGCATCTCTATAATTTTCATAGACATTTCTTCTTGTATATTATTGCTAAAATCTCATTAGGCTTTTCCAGATGAACATTATGTCCAGCACCTGATATGACAAATCGCTCAGAATTAGGAATAAGGAGTTGCATATCGTGTGTAATACTGTTGAACTTAGAATCAAGTTCACCGGCAAAAAGCGTAGTTTTGACCTGCAAGGAAGACAGCTTGTCCCAGTAATTAGGCATTTGACCAGTTCCCATTCCTAAAAGGCTTTTAGACAGTTCTGTATTAGATTGTTGCAGACGTTGTGTACGCACAAATTTTTGTATTTTGGGAGGCAATAATTTTTGACTACTGAATAGTGGAAGACTCTCCCAAAAATTCACAAAATCAGTAAGTCCATCTGTTTGCAAACGAGAAGCCAACTGTCGGTCATTATTAATTCTATTTTTACGGGCAATATCGTCTTTGATTCCAGCAGTGCTACTTTCTAGGTAGAGCTGATTTACAAAATCAGGATGTCTTAGTGTTAGCGCAAGTGCTAGGCGTCCCCCCATTGAGTATCCCCAGACATTGATTTTTTGTGTAGCAATTTGTCTGGATAATGCGGCCAAATCATCAGCTTGCTGCTCAATTGAGAAGGAGTTAGTGTTACTATCACTATTAGATTTCCCATGCCCTAGCAAATCTGGAATAATAATTATTCCTGGAAGTTTTTTTGCAATATTTAGATATTCTTTATGCGATCCCATAAAGCCGTGAAGAAGTAACCAGCAAGATGGTGCAACACTATTTTTGATTGTTAGATAGTAATATTTTGCAAATTTAGTTTTAAAAAACATTATTAGAACTCCTTCGCAATTTGGTTTGCAAATCGATTAATTAATTCTCGGTGAAGATTAACATTATCGTTTCTATCAGTCCTAACTTCGATAATTTCAAGCGTTTGTGCAGGTCTACTCAAACACTTTGTTAAGCTGGGCACAGTCGCAACTAGTGAGTAGTGTGCGTGGTATAATTTAGCAACTTGCTCAATTTCAATGTCCAGTGGTGTCCCAAAGACTTCCTCAAAGTTTGAACTGTCAGCTTGAGGGAGAAATGAGAATATTCCACCACCATCATTATTAATAACAATGATTTTTATTTTCAGATGATATTTTTTTGCCATCATTAAACCATTCATATCATGAAAGAACGCTAAGTCACCAATTAATAAAAGGTTCTCGGTGGACTTTGCACTGACTCCTAGAGCGGTCGACACAATCCCATCAATTCCATTTGCTCCACGATTACAGAAGATACGAAATGACTTTAATGGCTGCAAGACACTATCAACATCACGGATTGGCATTGAATTACTGACAAACAAGTTACGTTCATTGCTACCAGTTGCAGAAATCACTCTGATGACGTCTAGCTCATTTAACATATTAAGAGAATTAATTTGATTGACAGAAGTATATATTTTTTCGAGTGTAGACCATGTATGGAGCCAATTACCAGGAATGTTGACAGGTGGGAATTGTTCAAAGAAGTCTTCTGCTGATATCTCTAGTGAAAATGTTGATGTTTTTGTATAGTCATTAAGCTTATTTTCTTCATCAAGCGAGTAAATAGTAGCCTGACTTTTTTTCAAAAATGAGGCCAATGAGGCCGCGACAAATGTCTGACCGGTTCTAATGATTACCTCTGGGCTTAAAGCAGCTAATTTATCAGACTTGGTTTTTAGCAAAGAATCGTAGCAAGTAATAATGTTAGAACTAGGAATTCCGCGTAATTGGCTTAAAGGGTCGGCTAGAATAGGCCAACCACTTTTTTCAGCCCATTTGAGCAGCGCAGTATTAGAAGTCGTACTTTGTTGTGGTCCAGCTAGAATTATTCCTCGCTTGTTCAACAATGTGGTATGCAGTTCTGTAATCAAATTAGAAGACAAAGTCGAAGTACTTGAAAGTGTGACATATTTTTGTTGATCTTGTTCGAATTTGATTGGTAAGTCGGGCATCAAGGGCTTACGTAGGGGTTGATTAAGATGCACAGGACCAGCCGGTTTGCTTTGTGCAATTTGAAAGCTTTTTTGAACCACATAGTTAGTATAGGTCTGTGAGTCCTGATTAGTTTCAGGTAGTGGAAGTTCAAAAAAAGCCTTAACTTGGTTACCAAAAAAATGATCTTGATCAAGTGCTTGTGGGGCAGCAACTTTTGTGAGTTCTGGCGGTCGGTCAGTAGTTAATATGAGCAGTGGAATTTGTGAAATTGCAGCTTCGCAGACGGCAGGATAAAAATTTGCAGCAGCAGTTCCAGAGGTACATATCAATAAAACTGGTTTGTGAGTTTTTTTTGCAATCCCTAAGGCAAAAAAAGCAGCTGAGCGTTCATCAACGTCAACAAAGAGTTCAATTTTTTTCTGTTGTGCTAGCTGTGCTAACGCTAAAGCAAAAGGAGTAGAGCGTGAACCGGGTGCAATTACAGCCGTTGTAAGTCCTTGCAGCAGCAGTCCATTTAGAATAAGTGAGATGTGTCTCGTTAAAGTTTCATTTTGTATCATTCTGTATCTTCCTTTAGAATATTCAAAATTGGATTAAATTTCATTCTAGTTTCTGCAACTTCGGTTTCCGGTACGGAGTCGGCGACAATTCCGGCACCTGCAAATAAGAATAATGTAGTTTCGTTTATAATACCAGAGCGAATGCCGACTGCCAATTCACCAGTACCGTCAAATGAAATATGACCAATAGGTGCCCCAAATAATCCACGAGCGAATGGCTCTATTTTATTAATCTGTATCAATGCTTTTTTACGGGGTAAGCCACCTAATGCGGGAGTCGGATGTAAGGCATGCAATAAAGAAAATAAGTTATAGGAACCTGTCCCTTTGATAGGAGTAAAAAGATGTTGTACATTTTTGTTTTTTAACAAAATTGGTGTCTGGGGATGCTGGACAATTAGGCCTGCTTTTTTTAAGCTGTTGCTAATGTCATCGACAACAAATTGTTGTTCACCGCGATTTTTTTTATCTACAAGCAAGCTGTCTCCCAATTGTTTATCTTCTAGGGGAGTTGTCCCACGACGTGTCGTCCCAGCAATTGCAGCAGTTTCGAAATAAGCAGCACCAAATTTTGCAAAACGTTCCGGAGTCGCACTGAGAAAAATCATTTTCTTTCGTTTTAAAAGAATATGATAGGTATTAGGTTGTGTATCTTGCAGCCTTTGCCACAACAAATAAAGATTGGGTGCATACGCTAATTCAATTTGCAAATTTCGAGCAAGCACAACTTTTTTTAAGTCGGTTTTCTTAATAAGTTTAATTAATTTTGCAACAGCAGCAGCCCACTCAGTAACGTTGAGTTCTTTCTTTGCTACGATTGCATTGGTTAATTGCTGGTTGGGTAGACCAACGGTAGAAAACAAGGCAGCAAAAGTAATCTGTTCTTGTTCAATATTGGATTTGCTAAAACTGCTAGTTACAAGTCGATATTTATTATTTTCAATGATGATTAGAAACTTTGGCAAAAAGAAATAACCATTTGCTAGATTGCCCCAGACTGATTTACCAGTTTGAGCAGGTGAGAAGCTGAAGCTGCCAACAATTTGTGGGGGAATAGCTGCATTTATTGGAACAAGCAGTGAATGCAAGCGGCTTTTCCAATGAGCAACAGCAATAAATTGGTTTTCTTGACTGCTGCCAGGTGCTATCTGTGAAAGAGAACCAAATGCATAGAGCTTGAGATTGTCAGGTGTCTGGAATATAAAGGCATCATCACATTTTTTTGCTAGAGCAAGCAGTCGGTCCTCGTTTACAGGTTGTAATATTTTATTTGCGTAATAGATTTTCTTACTCATAAAAACAGTCCTTGCGATATTTTAATAGAGATAAAATTGCTATACAAATAGTCTTGATTAACTAATTCTATCACAATAGTTGACAAACTGTATTGAAAAAAGTCACAACTATATAAAATAAACCTGCTTAATAGGCAATGTAATCATCTAGTTTTTGTACATTACGAACAACAATTCTTCGTTTACTGTATTCACCATTATGGGTAAATTCAATGACGCCCTCTTCTTTGAGCTTTTTCATCATTCTGCTAACACTTGCATAAGTTGCAATTCCACAAAAGCCTGCAATATCTTCATTGGTAACATCAAAATCAATTAATATTTTTGAACTATTTGGCAAATTACGGCCGAATTTTAGCACGAGATCTCTTAAAAAACTGGCCAAAGCACCTAGTTTACCGTTCATTGTCAATCGTTGTAAACGCGAGAAATTTTCTGATAGTCTATGCCGATAATATTGTTTTACATAGTTTTGAAGCTGTGAATTATTATTAACATACTTCCAAAATTTTACACGATTTATCTGGTAAAAAGTTGCTGTTGGGGATTCAATTCGGACATTAAAGGGCTGCTCATCATACTGCAGTGCCTCATCGTGTAATAGGGAGATGACATCAGGCTGATTAATATATGAGATATTAAATTCTCTACCGTCTTGCAGAATTACCGAAGTTTTAATGATGCCATCTTTGAGTATAAAGACACTCGCGGCCTTTAGTCCATGAAATGTTAAATAGGTGTGATAATCTTTGGTAATTGTTGAGATCTGTTTGTCCTTCAGAAAGTTCACAAGGTAATCTATATCCTTGTTAGTCATTTTATTAGTCATATTTCGCCCTTTCAATACTTAACACTATTGTTAAGTTAGATAGTACACTTGATTTTACCATATCATCTTATCAAATGGTAATGTTAAAGAACCATATATTTAAACAATGGTTTCGGACAATACTTCTTGACAAGAAAAGATATATATATAGCAGTTACTATTATTCATGAACAAAAAAGAAAGAAGATGAAGTTTAGATGGTTGAGGTAAAACTTCCTTATGATCGTGGAACGATTACTGCAAAAATAGATGAAAATAATTTTGCAGGATCTCTAGTTTCCGAGGCAGCCACATATCATGCAAAATATTCAGAACAAGAGTTGGTGGAAAGATCGTTAGATAATCCAATAGCTTCTTCAAAGTTGGAAGAATTGGCAAAAGGAAAGAAAGACATTGTAATTATTTCTTCTGACCATACACGTCCAGTTCCGTCAAAGATAATTACACCAATTCTATTGCGTAGAATTCGTTCAGCGGCTCCAACTGCAAGAATTAGAAT
>NZ_VJYB01000030.1:0-3262 GCF_030400225.1 Lactobacillus sp. UCMA15818
GCACGGCAACGACCTATCCTCGCAGGGGGCGATCCCCCAACTACTATCGGCGCGAAGAAGCTTAACTTCTGTGTTCGACATGGGAACAGGTGTATCCTTCTTGCCATCATCACCGCACTCTTTTGCTTGAGAAAACTTTGTTCTCTCAAAACTAGCTAATATTTCTCTTCTTTAATTAACTTCCGACCGCATTTCTCTTCTTTGGTTAAGTCCTCGACCGATTAGTTTTGGTCCGCTCCATACATCACTGTACTTCCACTTCCAACCTATCTACCTGATCTTCTCTCAGGGGTCTTACTTCCCGAAGGAATGGGAAATCTTATCTCGAGGTGAGTTTCGCACTTAGATGCTTTCAGCGTTTATCTCATCCACACATAGCTACCCAGCGATGCTCCTGGCGGAACAACTGGTACACCAGCGGTGTGTCCATCCCGGTCCTCTCGTACTAAGGACAGATCCTCTCAAATTTCCTACGCCCGCGACGGATAGGGACCGAACTGTCTCACGACGTTCTGAACCCAGCTCGCGTACCGCTTTAATGGGCGAACAGCCCAACCCTTGGGACCGACTACAGCCCCAGGATGCGATGAGCCGACATCGAGGTGCCAAACCTCCCCGTCGATGTGGACTCTTGGGGGAGATAAGCCTGTTATCCCCAGGGTAGCTTTTATCCGTTGAGCGATGGCCCTTCCATACGGAACCACCGGATCACTAAGCCCGACTTTCGTCCCTGCTCGACTTGTCTGTCTCGCAGTCAAGCTCCCTTGTGCCTTTACACTCTGCGAATGATTTCCAACCATTCTGAGGGAACCTTTGGGCGCCTCCGTTACCTTTTAGGAGGCGACCGCCCCAGTCAAACTGCCCACCTGACACTGTCTCCCACCACGTTAATTGGTGAGGGTTAGAGTGTTCATACAACGAGGGTAGTATCCCACCAATGCCTCCACCGAGACTAGCGTCCCGATTTCTATGGCTCCTACCTATCCTGTACAAGTTGTACAAACACCCAATATCAAGCTACAGTAAAGCTCCATGGGGTCTTTCCGTCCTGTCGCGGGTAACCCGCATCTTCACGGGTAATATAATTTCACCGAGTCTCTCGTTGAGACAGTGCCCAAATCGTTACGCCTTTCGTGCGGGTCGGAACTTACCCGACAAGGAATTTCGCTACCTTAGGACCGTTATAGTTACGGCCGCCGTTTACTGGGGCTTCAATTCTGAGCTTCGCCGAAGCTAACCCATCCTCTTAACCTTCCAGCACCGGGCAGGCGTCAGCCCCTATACGTCATCTTACGATTTTGCAGAAACCTGTGTTTTTGATAAACAGTCGTTTGGGCCTATTCACTGCGGCTGAACTTGCGTTCAGCACCCCTTCTCCCGAAGTTACGGGGTCATTTTGCCGAGTTCCTTAACGAGAGTTCTCTCGCTCACCTTAGGATTCTCTCCTCGACTACCTGTGTCGGTTTGCGGTACGGGTAGTTATTATCTCACTAGAAGCTTTTCTCGGCAGTGTGACCTCAGTATCTTCGCTACTATTATTTCGCTCCCCATCACAACTCGTCCTTATAAGCAAGCATTTGACTCACCTACAAACTCGTTGCTTGGACACACATATCCATCAGTGTGCATACTTAGCCTCCTGCGTCCCTCCATCGTTCAAACAATAATAACTAGTACAGGAATCTCTACCTGTTATCCATCGCCTACGCCTCTCGGCCTCAGCTTAGGTCCCGACTAACCCTGGGAGGACGAGCCTTCCCCAGGAAACCTTAGTCATTCGGTGGACAGGATTCTCACCTGTCTTTCGCTACTCATACCGGCATTCTCACTTCTAAGCGCTCCACTAGTCCTTCCGGTCTAGCTTCTTTGCCCTTAGAACGCTCTCCTACCACGCAACCTTTCGGTTGCATCCACAATTTCGGTAATATGTTTAGCCCCGGTACATTTTCGGCGCAGGGTCACTCGACTAGTGAGCTATTACGCACTCTTTAAATGGTGGCTGCTTCTGAGCCAACATCCTAGTTGTCTGTGCAACTCCACATCCTTTTCCACTTAACATATATTTAGGGACCTTAATTGGTGGTCTGGGCTGTTTCCCTTTCGACTACGGATCTTATCACTCGCAGTCTGACTCCCGGATATAGATCGATGGCATTCGGAGTTTATCTGAATTCAGTAACCCTAGATGGGCCCCTAGTCCAAACAGTGCTCTACCTCCACGATCCTTTCTTCCGAGGCTAGCCCTAAAGCTATTTCGGAGAGAACCAGCTATCTCCAAGTTCGTTTGGAATTTCTCCGCTACCCACACCTCATCTCAGCATTTTTCAACATACATGAGTTCGGTCCTCCAGTGCGTTTTACCGCACCTTCAACCTGGACATGGGTAGGTCACTTGGTTTCGGGTCTACGTCTACATACTAATGCGCCCTCTTCAGACTCGCTTTCGCTACGGCTCCGTCATTTCCGACTTAACCTTGCATGCAAACGTAACTCGCCGGTTCATTCTACAAAAGGCACGCTATCACCCATTAACGGGCTCTAACTACTTGTAGGCACATGGTTTCAGGAACTATTTCACTCCCCTTTCGGGGTGCTTTTCACCTTTCCCTCACGGTACTGGTTCACTATCGGTCACTAGGGAGTATT
This sequence comes from Lactobacillus sp. UCMA15818, assembly GCF_030400225.1. Classification (GTDB taxonomy): domain Bacteria; phylum Bacillota; class Bacilli; order Lactobacillales; family Lactobacillaceae; genus Liquorilactobacillus. Next base: position 2,647 of record NZ_VJYB01000030.1, read on the forward strand.
TAGCCTTGGGAGATGGTCCTCCCGGATTCCGACGGAATTTCACGTGTTCCGCCGTACTCAGGATCCTGAATTGAGAGAATGTCATTTCATCTACAGGGCTTTCACCTTTTTTCGCTGATCTTCCCAAATCATTCGATTATGACATCCTTTGGTAACTCAAATATTCAGTCCTACAACCCCAAGAAGCAAGCTTCTTGGTTTGGGCTCTTCCCCGTTCGCTCGCCGCTACTTAGGGAATCGATTTTTCTTTCTCTTCCTGCAGGTACTTAGATGTTTCAGTTCCCTGCGTCTTCCTCTAACTGGTCTATGTATTCAACCAGCAGTAATAGTCGATTAAAACTATTGGGTTTCCCCATTCGGAAATCTCCGGATCATAGCTTACTTACAGCTCCCCGGAGCATATCGGAGTTAGTCCCGTCCTTCATCGGCTCCTAGTACCAAGGCATTCACCATGCGCCCTTAATAACTTAACCTATCTTTACCTACGGTAAAGCGGTTATGAGTTTAGCGTTCAAGATTTTTCTTGTTTTAAACTCTTTAAAACGCGGTATTTCTCGGTTTGTTAATTATTTTAGAAAAATATTATCTAGTTTTCAAAGAACAAGTTTGAGAGTAG
>NZ_VJYB01000030.1:3460-5100 GCF_030400225.1 Lactobacillus sp. UCMA15818
AGACCTCTCAAAACTAAACAAAGTTTCAACAATCGTGTGTAGGTTTCCGTTATATCCTTAGAAAGGAGGTGATCCAGCCGCAGGTTCTCCTACGGCTACCTTGTTACGACTTCACCCCAATCATCTGTCCCACCTTAGACGGCTGGCCCCATAAATGGTTACCTCACCGGCTTTGGGTGTTACAAACTCTCATGGTGTGACGGGCGGTGTGTACAAGGCCCGGGAACGTATTCACCGCGGCATGCTGATCCGCGATTACTAGCGATTCCGACTTCATGTAGGCGAGTTGCAGCCTACAATCCGAACTGAGAACGGCTTTAAGAGATTAGCTAAACCTCGCGGTTTCGCGACTCGTTGTACCGTCCATTGTAGCACGTGTGTAGCCCAGGTCATAAGGGGCATGATGATTTGACGTCATCCCCACCTTCCTCCGGTTTGTCACCGGCAGTCTCACTAGAGTGCCCAACTTAATGCTGGCAACTAGTAATAAGGGTTGCGCTCGTTGCGGGACTTAACCCAACATCTCACGACACGAGCTGACGACAACCATGCACCACCTGTCATTCTGTCCCCGAAGGGAACTCCTAATCTCTTAGGCTGTCAGAAGATGTCAAGACCTGGTAAGGTTCTTCGCGTTGCTTCGAATTAAACCACATGCTCCACCGCTTGTGCGGGCCCCCGTCAATTCCTTTGAGTTTCAACCTTGCGGTCGTACTCCCCAGGCGGAATGCTTAATGCGTTAGCTGCAGCACCGAAGGGCGGAAACCCTCCAACACTTAGCATTCATCGTTTACGGTGTGGACTACCAGGGTATCTAATCCTGTTTGCTACCCACACTTTCGAACCTCAGCGTCAGTTACAGACCAGAGAGCCGCTTTCGCCACTGGTGTTCTTCCATATATCTACGCATTTCACCGCTACACATGGAGTTCCACTCTCCTCTTCTGCACTCAAGTCTTTCAGTTTCCAATGCATGACTTCGGTTAAGCCGAAGGCTTTCACATCAGACTTAAAAAACCGCCTGCGTTCCCTTTACGCCCAATAAATCCGGACAACGCTTGCCACCTACGTATTACCGCGGCTGCTGGCACGTAGTTAGCCGTGGCTTTCTGGTTAGATACCGTCACTGCATGAACAGTTACTCTCACACACGTTCTTCTCTAACAACAGAGTTTTACGATCCGAAAACCTTCTTCACTCACGCGGCGTTGCTCCATCAGACTTTCGTCCATTGTGGAAGATTCCCTACTGCTGCCTCCCGTAGGAGTTTGGGCCGTGTCTCAGTCCCAATGTGGCCGATCAACCTCTCAGTTCGGCTACGTATCATTGCCTTGGTAAGCCTTTACCTTACCAACTAGCTAATACGCCGCGGGTCCATCCAGAAGTGATAGCAAAACCATCTTTCAAACAAAAACCATGCGGTTTTTGTTATTATGCGGTATTAGCACCTGTTTCCAAGTGTTATTCCCCTCTTCTGGGCAGGTTACCCACGTGTTACTCACCCGTTCGCCACTCAAAACTTCCGGTGAATGCAAGCATTCGGTGAAAGTTTTGCGTTCGACTTGCATGTATTAGGCACGCCGCCAGCGTTCGTCCTGAGCCAGGATCAAACTCTCATTTTAAAAGTTTGTGACTCTTTA
>NZ_VJYB01000031.1 GCF_030400225.1 Lactobacillus sp. UCMA15818
TGGCAAAAGGAAAGAAAGACATTGTAATTATTTCTTCTGACCATACACGTCCAGTTCCGTCAAAGATAATTACACCAATTCTATTGCGTAGAATTCGTTCAGCGGCTCCAACTGCAAGAATTAGAATTTTAGTTGCGACTGGATTCCATAGACCCTCGACAACAGAGGAATTAATTAACAAATACGGCAAGGAAATTGTTGATAATGAAGAAATTGTGATGCATTATTCGCAACGCGATGAAGACATGGTCAAAGTGGGTAAGTTACCTTCTGGTGGAGATTTAATTATTAATAAAGTTGCAACTGAAGCGGATTTACTGATTTCAGAAGGCTTTATTGAATCACATTTCTTCGCGGGATTCTCTGGTGGAAGAAAAGCTGTTTTACCAGGTGTGTCGTCATACAAAACAATTATGGCAAATCATTCAGGCGAATTTATTAGTGATAAACATTCTAGGACAGGTAATTTGAATCACAATTTAATCCATGAAGACATGGTTTACGCAGCTAAAACTGCAAAATTAGCGTTTATCTTAAACGTTGTACTTGATGAAGATAAGAAAATTATTGGTTCATTTGCGGGCGATTTAGAGAAAGCTCATAAAAAAGGAACTGATTTCGTTGAATCATTATCGGAAGTTGATGCAATTGAATCTGACATTACGATTTCGACAAACGGCGGCTTCCCGCTGGATCAAAACATTTACCAGGCAGTGAAGGGAATGACGGCGGCTGAAGCAACTAATAAAATCGGTGGCACAATCATTATGGTTGCGGGTTGTCGAGACGGACACGGTGGTGAAGGATTCTATCATAATATTGCCGATGTTGCCGATCCTAAGGAATTTCTTGACAAAGCAATCAACACACCACGACTTGAGACGGTTCCAGATCAGTGGACATCACAGATTCTGGCACGAATTTTAGTCAATCATCATGTTATTTTTGTATCAGATCTTGTTGCTCCAGAATTGATTACAAATATGCATATGGAACTTGCAACCTCACTAGACGATGCAATGAAGAGTGCATATGAACGTGAAGGTGAAAAAGCAAAAGTTGTAGTTATCCCTGATGGACTCGGAGTCATTGTAAAAGGTAAGAACTAAGATGGAAGCTGCGAAGGTAAGACAGATATTTCAACTTGTTTCCGAAAAGCAGATAAGTGTGGAAGATGCGACTGAGATCATTAATAATTCAGGCTTTACTGATTTAGGGTTCGCTAAGATTGATACGGAAAGAAATAAAAGAACGGGTTTTCCTGAGATAATTTATGGTGAGGGTAAAACGGCTATACAGATAATTGGGATTGTTGAGGCAATGTTAGGCAAACAAAATAATATTGTTGTGACAAGAGTTGCTGCGCTAAAAGCGAAAGCTGTTAGGGCGAGTTTACCGCAGTTAGAATATGATGAAGTTTCCGAAATGCTGTTGTGGGAGCAAAATCCAGTAGAAAAAACAGTTGGGAAAATTGCAATTGTGACGGCAGGAACTTCTGATTTGAAGATTGCAGAAGAAGCCGCAGTAACTGCGGAAGCTTTTGGCAATAGTGTTGACAGAATCTATGATGTCGGAGTCGCGGGGATTCATAGACTATTTGCACGCATAGATGAGATTAGAGCGGCACAAGTGGTCATCGTGATTGCCGGAATGGAAGGTGCATTGGCTTCTGTTGTCGGCGGGCTTGTGAGTTCGCCAGTGATTGCAGTCCCGACAAGTGTCGGTTATGGAACTGCGTTCAATGGGTTAGCGGCATTACTAACAATGCTAAACAGTTGCGCGACAGGTATTACGGTTGTGAATATCGATAACGGTTTTGGTGCTGGTTATTCTGCAAGTAAAATAAATCATTTAGCGGAGGCGGTAAAATGAAGAGTTTATATCTTGATCCTTTTTCAGGAGTAAGTGGGAATATGCTGCTGGGAACGTTATTTGATTTAGGGCTGAACTTCGAAGCCTTCAAGCAGGAATTAGCAAAGTTAGGGATAACGGGATATGAATTGACCCTCACAAAGACTACAAAGTCGGCAATTAAGGGACATTTGTTCGAGGTTGTGTTGAATGATGAATTCAAAGGGCATCATGCGGATGAAGGTGCAGGAAAAATTCATCATCATGGTAGAAATCTAGCCACTATTGAAGGGATTATTAATGATTCTGCACTAAGTGAGCATATCAAGAAAGCTGCTTGTATGGTTTTTGAAGAAATTGCCAAGGCAGAAGCACAGGTACACGATAAAAAAATTGATGAGATTCATTTCCATGAAGTTGGAGCAATTGATTCAATTGTTGATGTTGTCGGATTCTTTATTGGTTTAGAATTATTGAAAATTGAGAAGGTCATTTGTGGAACGCTTGTTGATGGGACTGGTACAATCAGGGTCGCACACGGTGTAATGCCTGTACCAGTACCTGCAGTAATGCAGATGAGAATGAATAGTGAGGTACCTTTCAGGCAAAGGGAAGATGTACTGACAGAGTTAGTAACCCCAACTGGTTTTGGAATCGTAAAGTGTATCACAAAAGAGTTTGGAGGAATACCAGATAATTTGATAGTTGAACAAGTCGGATATGGCTTTGGGACACGAGAAACTGGTAGCTTGAATGCATTGCGGGGA
>NZ_VJYB01000032.1 GCF_030400225.1 Lactobacillus sp. UCMA15818
ATGGATTAACTCCAGTCGAATATCGTAAACAGTATCTAGCTAACAATTAAAATAAACATGTCCAACTTTTTTAAGGCAGTACAAAGTCGGGAAAATTTGAGTACTAACTCGAAATTACGAACATAGCGAGTACTTTGCTATGAGTAATTCGAAGTTAGACGGAGAGTTTTGACTTATGAAACACGTTTATACGGAATAACTAGAGAAACTGAATCAAAATTTAACTTTTGACTCAGCCCCATTTTAACTAATTTTATATAAATATATTATATAAATCAAGGCTTGCAGCCATTTTTGAATTTTATTGCAATCTAAGGCAATTGCCTTAACTTTTCTTGTACTTGATTGATGTTTCTGGAGCAAAAATGAAACAAAATATCCCAGCGAAAAGAAGAATTAGTCCGCAAGTTAACATTGAGAATTGAACGTTTAATGAACTTGTGATGACGGGGAGTAAAACAGTACCCGCAGCAGCTCCGATTCTGCTGATAGTCACAACCATTCCTACACCAGTTCCTCGAATATTTGAATCAAATAGTTCGGATGTGTAAGGGTAATCCATTACCAATCCAGCTGATAAAGTGAGTGAGAACAAGGAAAAAGTAAGTAGTGCCAGCTCTTTAGGGATGGAACTCCACAGGGCTAGTATTAGCAAGCAGATTGCAGAAAGCAGAAAGTCACCGACTAGAAAATGTCTGCGGCTAAAAGTACCAAAGATTCTTATTCCGAAAATAATACCTAAAAACATACATCCGTTATACAAGTAACCTACTAAACTCGTATTGGATATTCCCATTTTAGAAACTAAGATAGGCAAAAAAATACTGATTCCAAAAAAAGAAAATGCTTGAGAAGCGTAAAATACACCACCGACTAAAGTATATCTAATGTATTTCTTTGAAAAAAGAATTGTCCATGAGAAGTTAGCAGAAGATTCAGTGACCTTTGCGGCATGTATCTTTTGTTTTTTTGAGATTCCCCACTTAGTACCCAAGTGTTTTTGAATGACTCTTTGAGCTCTTTTTGGTTTACCCTGATTGACTAACCAACTAGGGGATGCGGGCAGTCTGGCAAATGAACGAAAGACTGCAGTGATTATTCCAAATAAAGCAGGTGAAACCATGAGGATTTTCCAAGTCGATTCCCCAAACCCGGTAATGAATGAATTGAAGAAAGAAGCTAAAATGAATCCTAATGTCCAATAGATTACTAAATGACTTTGCATTTTTCCGCTTTCTTTAAACGGTAACCATTCAATAAGCAAAGCATTCCCAACTGTGTAATCAATAGCAATCATTAAGCCAACAGCTATTCTAAAGATAAATGTTAACCAGAGATTCGAAGTAAAAAGCTGGCATAATGAAACTCCAGTCAAGACATACATATTAATTAGTAACAATTGTTTCCTACCAATATTGTCAGATATTTTTCCTACAAAGAGACTGCCTGCAAGACCAATTAATGTTCCAGAACCAATCAAACCAACCCATAAACTAGAAATCGGTAAATATTTTTGTGCAGCGGAAATTGCCGTACCACTAATTTGAATAGTATAGCCGCTGGTGAATTGACCTAGGATAATTGCTAAATAAATTCTTAAATGCACATTTGAAAATGGTGCGTGTTTGTAAAACTTTTTTTGATCTTCTTTTTCCATAAATTAAACTGCTATATCAAAGCAGTTAGATAACAGCTCCTTAAAAAAATGTATTTTGGGATAAATCACTTCTTTATATGTATTAGAGTCTCCTAATCTTTATACATATAGCGGTTCATGTGAAGTGAACCCTTAAAATTGGACATATGATTTATGCTACTTTCTGAACGGCGAGTTCCCGGTACTTTACCGGTGACTTACCGTTCAGTTTTGTTTTAATACGACGTTTATTGTAAAAATCAATCCA
>NZ_VJYB01000033.1 GCF_030400225.1 Lactobacillus sp. UCMA15818
GGGGCTGTGCCATAAGTCCTAAGTAAAAGAGCCACATTAGAAAAAATAATAATTTTTCTAGTGTAGCTCTTTTGGTATAATTGAAAATAAAAAAAGCACTGGTTGCAGCCAGCACCTTCAAAAACAATACACCTTACATAGAAAGGATATCCAACATGTATAATAATTATAACATAAATCAGACCGTACTTAGTATCAAAACTGACTGGGAACCAAAAGAAAATCATCCTGCGCGGATGATTAATCAAATAGTTGAAGATCTTAAAATTAAAGATCCCTATATCTTTGGACGTCCGCGTAAATATGATTTACGTGTACTGTTAAAATTAATTTTGTTTGCGTACACAAAAGGTATCTTCAGTAGCCGTCGGATTAATACTCTGGCAGAAGAGAACTTAGCAGCTCGCTGGCTGACACAAGAGCAAGTTCCAGCTTACCGAACAATTTGTCGTTTTAGAATTTCAGATGAAGTTGAGAGCTTGATCAATCAATGTATTCAAAAACTAATCAGGTATCTAAAGAAAAATAATTTTATTGATGAGGTTACCTTTATTGATGGAACTAAAATTTTAGCTGATGCCAATAAATATAGTTTTGTTTGGCGCAAGAATACTGTTCGTTTTGACAGGCTTAATCGCTCCGCGATTATATCTCTTTTGGAAGAATTAAATGAAGCTAAGTTTAAATGTCAGTTACCAGCAGAAACAGATCTTACTTTGGAAATGCTTGATGAAATTATCTTGCGATTAGAGAATAATTTGAAGGATCTGAATAAAAAAATTGAAAAAGAGTACACTTCTCCAAACCCAGACAAGTCTAAACGTCGAAAACTGAAATCGTTAAAAAGAAAACTTGGGTTACGCCAAACTAAGTTATTAGAACATAAAATACAAGCTGGAATCTATGGTAAACGAAATAGTTATTCGAAAACAGATCATGATGCAACTTTTATGCGTGTTAAAGAAGATTCAATGCTCAATGGGCAGCTAAAACCAGCTTATAATCTACAGATTGCCACGAGTAACCAATTTGTAACTGCCTTTGATATTTTTCAAAATCCAGGAGATACCAAAACATTAATTCCTTTTTTACAGCAGCAAAAATCAGCTGGAACTTTAGGTAAGTATATTGTGGCTGATGCAGGATACGGTTCAGAATCAAATTATCGATACCTTGAAGATGAGCTATCTGAACATACAGCGTTAATTCCATATGGAACAATGCTGAAAGAAAATAGTCGCAAATGGCAAAGTGACGACCGCAAGGTCATGAATTGGGCATATCATCCTAAAGACGATTATTTTATTGATCCACAAGGAGTTAGATTTAGTTTTTATGCTTACCGTAAGCGCAAAGACAAGTACGGATTTGTACGTGAATTTAAAGAGTATAAGGCAAACAAATATGATAGGGATTTTCAAGTTGATCACCGAGCTTTCACTAAAAACGGAAATCCTCGTAAAATAAATATCAATGGCGCATGGGAATATTTCAAAGCCAAAGAACGCAAGTTGCTTTCAAATCACCAAACTGGTTCAATTTACGGACGACGTAAAATAGATGTCGAATCAGTTTTTGGTGGATTGAAGGCTTGTTTGGGTTTTAAAAGATTTTCTGTTAGAGGTCTTGAAAAGGTAAAAAGAGAAGCTGGAATTGCCTTGATGGCAATGAATATTAGAAAATTGGTAGCGAAGGGCACCAATCATAACTGTTTTATAAACCCAAAGAAGAGATTAGTG
>NZ_VJYB01000034.1 GCF_030400225.1 Lactobacillus sp. UCMA15818
TCCTACGTTTAGTCAAGCCTCTAATTTCTTATTTTTTTAATCTTTGAACTAGTGATTGAGAATTGGATTAATATTTTAACTTATTTGAAGGTTGTAGCTTTTTGTCCTCAAATTTAAGTACAAGAAAATAACCGCAAGATATTGCTTTTAAAAAATTGCGGAAAGAGCTATTATACAGTTGGGAGTGAGCTAACTCTCACTTTTAATGGACTTCGAGTCCGCGTATGCGTAAACATACTTGGTGTTGGCCATAGCCATGGCGTAAAGACACTTTAAAGTCCTGTTCATACAGGCAACAATCGCGACTTTATCTCGTTTAGGGAGAGGTCGCTTTTTTAATTGGTAATAGTAATCAACAATGTGATTAGGCGCGGCAGCCTTTTGCCGAATCATATTACGAACTATTAGATAAACAAGCGCTCTAGCGTGTGAATTACCACGTTTATTAATATGATCTTGCCGTTGATAACCACCAGACTGGTATCGTTTTATATCAATTCCAACGTAAGCATTAATTTGATTTGAATTATCAAAGCGAGTGAGATCGCCCAATTCACCAATTAATTGGGCAGCTGTTGAAGAACCAATTCCTGGAATTGAAGTGTAAATTTCAAAGGCAGGAAGTTCTTGGGCGATCTTCGTCATTTGCCGGATTAAGGCTTCTTTTTCCTTGGTTAAATCGATTAATTGGCGACAGTAATATTGAACTTCTTGAACTTGGATACTATCAGCGTCAGCAGCGGGATAGCTAGTTTGAGCAAACGCAAGTAATTTTTCTGCATATTTTAAACCCTTAGCTTGTGAAAGTTTTTTATCAGTTTCTGAAATTAACTTATTTTTGAGTCGAGTCCGAGAGAACTCTTTAACAAAATCAGGATGAGGGAATAACAAAATTACATTTAACGCTAATTTTGAGACACGACTAATAAAGAGCTGTTCTTCTTCTGGAAATGTTTGTTGGAGCGCTGTATAGAGTTTAACTTGTTTTAGTTTGAGATCAGCAATAACTCGATTGTAAAAACGGGAGAGTTCACGTAACTGACAAACTGATTTATCCCAGGGACAAGTTAAACGATAATCGTTTTCTATAACAGAATGGGCTATTTTATGGGCATCAAGTTTATCAGTTTTAAGTCGGCGTAAACTTTCAGAATGTAAATGCAGTTCCAAAGGATTCAGACAAACATACAATAAATGATTGTCCTGACAAAAACGAGCAATTGGTCGAGAATAAACACCAGTAGCTTCAAAATAAACAATTGGATTTTTGGCAATAGTGATAATTCTTTTGAGATGCTTAAAACCACTTTGATTGTGCAGACAATCAAATTCAGCAAGGCAGCGTTGACCTTGATACCAAACAACATAACTATGATTTTTCGAAACATCTAATGCGATAACGTCAGACAAGAAAATCACCCTCCTAATTAAATTTGTGAAGCTAAACTAAACTTTCAACGCAGATATCATTTCCTAAACACGGCCTCAAAGGGTCCTCAATCTTAAATCATATTTGTGCGTAGAAAGTAAAGGAAGTCATTTTAAAATACGAACTCGAAGTCCCAGGG
>NZ_VJYB01000035.1 GCF_030400225.1 Lactobacillus sp. UCMA15818
TAAAGTGAACCCCCAAGATTGGACGTAAATCCAATCTTGGGGGTTTTACTATAATGAAATTTAATTTGAACTTCAAAATAAAAGTTGTAACCGAATATTTAAGTGGTATCGGTTCTACCACATTAGCGCGAAAGTATGCCATTGCTAACGAAGACACTGTTCTTATTTGGATCAATCGTTTCAAAAAATTTGGCATAAATGGATTAAAGCCAAAATCTATGGATCTAGAATATTCTAGCCAGTTCAAAATAGATGTACTAAACTGGAGAAAACAACATCTGGCCTCACTTCCTATTACTGCCCTACATTTCGATTTGTCATCACCAAGCACAATTTGGCAATGGAAACGCCGTTTTGAGCGGTATGGGATTTCAGGACTAGATCGAAAACGAGGAAATCCTAAGACAATGGCCAAACACAAGAAAATTACTAATGATGAAAAATCCGTCCATAAGGACGAATTAAAACAGTTAAAGCAAGAAAATCTAATGTTAAAAATTGAGAATGAATACTTAAAAAAACTCAAAGCCTTAGCTCGTCAGAAGTCAGCACAAAAGAAAACGCACAACTCGTCACAGAACTAAGGCAACTCTTCCATGTACCAATTAAATTAGTACTAAAAGTCACGCACATGTCCAGAAGCACGTACTATTATGCGAAAAGCCATAAAGAACGGAATTTTGACGACGACCAGTTAATTCAAGCAATTGATGAAATTCGACAACATGATTCTAAGTATACTAAGAAGTATGGGTATCGCCGGTTAACTGATGCCTTACATGATGTAGGCTTTAAAGTTAATCATAAACGGGTATTACGCATTATGCACGATCATGATTGGCTATGTCAGGCTTTTAATCGACAAACCCGAAAGTATAATTCCTATAAAGGTTCAGTTGGAAAAATCGCACCCAATCGCTTAAAGCGTCGTTTTAAGACGGATAGACCTTATCAGAAATTAGTAGCTGATGTCAGTGAGTTTAGATACGGAACTATGAGTCAAAATGAACGGATTTATCTTGAACCAGTATTAGATTTGTTTTCTGGGGAAATATTGGCCTTTAATATTAGTGATCATCCGACTGTCAAGTTTGCGATTAAACCGCTAAAAGAAGCACTAGAACAGCTTCCAGAACTAACGTATCGAACTACGGTACACACTGATCAAGGATTTCAATATCAAAATCAGGCATGGCAAGGAGTCTTGAAAAAACATCGAGTCTTTCAGAGCATGTCCCGAAAGGCGACATGTCTAGATAATGCCGCAATGGAGTCTTTCTTTCACATCATGAAAGCAGAAGTTATGGATGAACACTTTGAAAACAAAGAATCACTAGCTACAGCTATGACTAATTGGATTGATTTTTACAATAAACGTCGTATTAAAACAAAACTGAACGGTAAGTCACCGGTAAAGTACCGGGAACTCGCCGTTCAGAAAGTAGCATAAATCATATGTCCAATTTTAAGGGTTCACTTCA
>NZ_VJYB01000036.1 GCF_030400225.1 Lactobacillus sp. UCMA15818
GCTATGTTCGTAATTTCGAGTTAGTACTCAAATTTTCCCGACTTTGTACTGCCTTAAAAAAGTTGGACATGTTTATTTTAATTGTTAGCTAGATACTGTTTACGATATTCGACTGGAGTTAATCCATGCCGTTTAAGTGAAATTCTCTGGGTATTATACCAAGCAACATAATGTTCCACTAACGTGCTCAGTTCACTAAGAGAAGTAATCCTAACACGCTTTAAACATTCACGTTTAATCATACTGAAAAAGCTTTCAACTGGGGCATTGTCTAAACAATTTCCCTTACGAGACATGCTTTGAATGAAATGATGATGTCTTAGTTTAACTTGATAATTGGTCATTTGATATTGCCACCCTTGATCAGAGTGTAGAATTGGCTTAGTTGTTGCGGGAATTTTTTTAATAAGAGTTTCAAGAGTTTGATCGATCAAAACACGATTGGGTGTTGAACTAACTTTAGCGGCTAAAACTTCATTGCTGGCTTCATCAATAACTGTCGAGATATACCCCCATTTTCCGCATGTAAGTTTAAATTGACTGACGTCAGTATGCAAAACAGTGTATGGTTTCTGGGCCTTGAATTGTTGATTGAGTAAATTAGGTGCCACCTGGCCAATATGACCATGATATGAGTTGTACCGCCCAGAATGTTTTGAAAAAAGAGTAACCTTCAGACCCATAGAAAACATAATTTTACGAATGGTTTCCAGACAAAGCTTAACATGGTGCTTTTTTAAAACAAGTCCTATGCGACGATAACCATAAGTTTGGTGAGAGCGGACAAATTCTTGCCGAATAATTTGTTTAATCTGACGATATTTATCAGGACGTTTTAGACAAGCTAAATGATAGTAATACGTTGAACGTGCAAGTCCCGCAACTTTTAAGAGCGTAACAAAGGGATAATTGCGCCGTAATTCGTTAATTATTTTGACTTTTAATTCTGTTTCTTGTTTCGAATTACGGCATCCAATTTTTTTAGATAAACATTTTCAATTTTAGTATAGGAAAGTTCCTGTTCTAAATGTTTGATTTGTTTTTGTTGCCGCTCAATTAGCTGTTGTTCAGTACTTTTCTTGGATGTTTCTTCTTTTTTCTTAACCATCTTGGGTCGTCCTATCTTAGATAAAATTACGGCTTTAATTCCAAATTGTCGCATTAATTTAAGCCAATTATAAACGACTGTGTGGCTGATATCAAAGTGTATGGCTGTTTTTTGAATACTGGTAGAGTGGTTCAAGTAATAGGTAATAACCGCTACCTTGAAGTCATTAGAATAGCGACGTCGTTTAAGCTGTTTAAGTCCGGCGGGGCCAAAGGCTTTATAACGCGACACCCAAATTACTAACGGTGTATCACTTGGCATCTTATACTTCAAACACAGTGTGTGTAATG
>NZ_VJYB01000037.1 GCF_030400225.1 Lactobacillus sp. UCMA15818
AGCAAAAGAGTGCGGTGATGATGGCAAGAAGGATACACCTGTTCCCATGTCGAACACAGAAGTTAAGCTTCTTCGCGCCGATAGTAGTTGGGGGATCGCCCCCTGCGAGGATAGGTCGTTGCCGTGCAAATCAAAAAGGACACTGGTATTTTTAATATCAGTGTCCTTTTCGTATAAAAATACTGTTTTTTAAAGTATAATACATAATAGGAATAAAAGAATAGGGGTTTTAAAAAATGAAGACACGTAAAGAACTAAAAGATGAGGTAAAGGTGACCTTCAAAGGACATTGGGGGCAAGCAATTAAGTTAGCACTTATCCCTGTGATATTTCAAATTATTGTAACAATTATAGGCTTTTTTGCTATAATGCTGCTGGCCATAGTATTTGCAGAATATAGTGATAGTGTGATGAAGGGAATATCTACAGTTGATACTACTGGTGGTACATTTGAACATGGGAATCTTCTTGGCAATAGTGCTGGAGGAATTATAGTAACAATGCTTTTGACGGGGATTGGTTTTACTTTCTTAGACTGGTTAAGAACAAAAAATGCTGATTTTAGCGTGCTTAAGGGTGCGTTTAGTGTATTTACAAAAAGGAATTTTCTAGGAATTCTTGTATTGTACATTTTAATCAATATTTTTGTATTTTTTTGGTCGTTGTTACTTATTATTCCAGGAATTATAAAATCATTTGCTTATTCGCAAACATATTTTGTATACAAGGATATGTCACAAGCAAAAAATGCTGATGACTTTAATTTCTTAGATTATATTACAAAAAGCAGAGAATTGATGGTGGGTCATAAGTTTGAATTTTTTGTTCTTAAGCTAAGCTTTATTGGATGGGATATAGTGGCAATACTGACCCTGGGATTAGGTTTCATTTGGGTAACTCCATATAAATTAGCAACTTATGCTGCCTATTATAAGAGTTTAACAGAAAATAGTGGTATTTCAGATAATGAACAAGACAAGAATGATGACGAAAAAGGATCAGTTATAGTTGAATATTAATTAAGAATGAAATGATAGTTTTAATCATTTCAATTAGTGTCAGATTTCAGATTATAAGTCTAAAATAAGGGGCTGTGCCATAAGTCCTAAGTAAAAGAGCCACATTAGAAAAAATAATAATTTTTCTAGTGTAGCTCTTTTGGTATAATTGAAAATAAAAAAAGCACTGGTTGCAGCCAGCACCTTCAAAAACAA
>NZ_VJYB01000038.1 GCF_030400225.1 Lactobacillus sp. UCMA15818
CGTCGTTTGTAAAATTAAGTTAGAAATAAAAAAGCCATTTGTGGTAGACTTTTGAATATCCCTAATCAAAAGAGAGGTAACCACAAATGACCTATAAACATCTTACCACACGGGAATTAACCTTCATATATAATTTTTGGAAACAAGGTATGAAAGCTTACCAAGCTGCTAAAGCTCTTAAACGTTCTAGTGAAACTGTTTATCGTGTTTACCGCTTCTTAGATACCGGTAGTTCAATTAGCCAATTCCAAGGAAATTACCGAATTAACAAGGCTCAGTGTGGTCGAAAATTAATTACATTACCAGAAGATGAAGTCAAATATATTGAGCAGAAAGTCTCATTAGGTTGGACCCCTGATACAATCGTTGGTCGCGCAGAGATTCATATCAGTTGTAGTATGAGAACTTTATATCGCTTTTTTCAAAGGGGAGTTTTCGATAGGAAATTGTTACCAATGAAAGGTAAGCGGCATCCAAATGGTTACGTTGAACGACGTGGTAAAGCCGGCCGACTTGGCAGAAGTATTTACCAACGATATCAAGATTACCCTCATTTTCAACATGAATTTGGTCACTTAGAAGCAGACACAGTCCAAGGTAAGGCTCACCAAGGTGCAGTTATGACTTTAGTTGAGCGTCTTTCCAAAGTTGAAATTATTTTGAACATTCAACAAAAATCAGCTGAATGTGTTAACAAATACCTTGATCAATGGTTGTCTCAGCAGCCAAAACATCTTTTCAAGTCAATTACTTTTGATAATGGTAAAGAATTCGCTGGCTGGAAAGAAATTGCGAACAAGCATGATATTAGTGCTTACTTTGCCGAAGTTGGAGCTCCTAACCAACGTGGTTTAAATGAAAACAACAACGGATTGATTAGACGAGATGGTCTCAAAAAGGACATGGATTTTCGTAACTTACCAAATACTGTGGTTCAACAAGTCAGTGGCCGTCGTAATCATATACCGAGAAAATCACTAAATTACAAAACACCAATTGAGATATTCATGAAAAATATCACAGATAAGCAATTAAGTTTTTTCTAACTTAATTTGACATTTCAAG
>NZ_VJYB01000039.1 GCF_030400225.1 Lactobacillus sp. UCMA15818
AATGGGATAACGATGGAAAGAATAAATGGGCTGAAGTTGTTAATCGCTTCAAGCAGGTTGGAAATTCCGTTACCAACACCGATGCCGAAAGGTCCAAGCAGGAATGCGGTCGCTGGGATCATAATCAGCAGGGAGAAGAATGGGACGAACACCATTTGGACTGCTTCAGGGATGATCTTCTTCAGTCCCTTTTCCACCCAGTACAGACCAATTGCTGCAATCAGCGGTGGGAATACCTGTCCGGAGTAGTCATTCAGAACCATTGGCAGGCCAAAGACTGTGACGGTATCGCCGGCAGAACCCAGTGCCAAGAATTCTGGAGTAAGAAGTGCGGCTGGAATAGCTGCACCAATCCACTCGTTTGCGCCGAGCTTTCGAGCTGCGGTGGCACCAACCATAATTGGCAGGAAGTAGAAGACCGAGCGCCACATGGAGTGCAGGAATACATAAGTATCAGGCTGCTCATCCATTGGAGCGCGGAAGTCTTGCAAACCGAAAGTATCCGCAAGAACCA
>NZ_VJYB01000004.1 GCF_030400225.1 Lactobacillus sp. UCMA15818
ATGGATTAACTCCAGTCGAATATCGTAAACAGTATCTAGCTAACAATTAAAATAAACATGTCCAACTTTTTTAAGGCAGTACAAAGTCGGGAAAATTTGAGTACTAACTCGAAATTACGAACATAGCGAGTACTTTGCTATGAGTAATTCGAAGTTAGACGGAGAATTTTGACTTATGAAACACGTTTATACGGAATAAATAGAGAAACTGAATCAAAATTTAACTTTTGACCCAGCTCTATTTCATCTACCAATAATAAGAAAAATATACGGATAATTTATATTTTTAATCATTCCATTAATTTCAAGTTATCTAAAAAGTCATTATAGCTCTTGCTCAAAACAATAGTGGTAACCTTTTTTTCTTCTGTCATAATATCTGAAAACTTATCAAATATGTTCCTGAATATTTTAGAATCGTTCTCCCGTACGGCTAATGCAATTACCAGATAAACTTTGTCTTGATCCCAGCTGATTCCCTTTTGGTTAATATACACAAATCCCTTCGTCTCATTAGACTCCATTCTCAGTGAATGTGGAATTGCAATCTTACCAAATGCGGTTGAAGACATGCTTTCTCTTTGGAGCAAATTAGCGCGGTAATCTGCTTTAGTAACCCCTCCCTGATAAAATTTAGTCGTAATATAGTTAATTACTTCTTCCTTGGAATGCATAGTTGAGTCTATTAAAAAGAATTTTGCATCAAAAAAATTAAATAGTTGATCATTAAAGCTCAGTCTTTCCTTCAGTTCCGTAGTTTCTTGGATTTTATCTCTAATTGCAATAATATCTTTGGCAGTCAAAAAAGGTGAAATATAGACAATTGGAACTTTGGTTTGGATTTTTTTATTGATAGCAATAATAATGTCAACATCACCAATATCCTCTTCACTCGTAACAACATTTATAATTTCCACTTCCCCACTAAAATTATGCTCAATGCGATTAGCAATTGCTAACAAATCCCCCTGATAATCTGGTGCAACAATTATCACCTTACTTTGTCGTTTGTCTTCAATCTGCTCAGCAATTGCATTACCAATATGCATTGCAATATATGCAATTTCATTTTCCGGAACATCCACCCCAACGTAGTCAGATATTTTATGAGAAATCAAAACCGCACATTCGTAAATAGTTGGGCTTTGTACCTTGATTGAAGATGCGATCGGGTTATGAATAATCTGCTCATTCTGCAAACGCTGAATCAAGCGACTAACGTGAATGGTGAATTGGTTGATATAACCTGAATTTTTTAAATCAATTCGATATATTTTCTTAATATACGCTAAAATTGATTCGATCAAAAGCAAAGATTCTTCTGGTAAATTATTAAGAATATCAGAACTCCAGCGAGAAACTGAACCATCAATGATCAGACCCAATTGCTTCAAATCATCTATTTGAAATACCCTGTGTATGTGGGAGTTTTCAATACTTTTTAACAAATTATCAGCAAACTGGCTATTCTGCACCTTTAACCTAGAAACATCATTTTCTTGAAGATCATAACCATCCGCGACTCGCTGAATCGCAATAGCAATATGTAAAATAATATTGCTCAAGTCAAAAGTATTCAAATAAACATTACTACTTGTCGCACAATTTTTTGTGATTACAAATAATTGATCAATATTAATCGTCGGAAAATTCTCATTAAGTGTCATTTGATTAATAAAGTTTCCTTCGCTTTCCTTGTACAACATGTCAGACAGCATATGTCTTTTATCGCTTTCCTTACCTTTTATACTAAAAAAATCACCATTTGTTTTAATTGTAATATGAAATTTCTGCGTATAATTGATTGCAGCATGCACTACGTTCTTTAACGTTGATTCACTAACAAAAAATTCTGCAGCTAAGTCATAGATATTTAACCTCTGCGTGTTGTTTAACAGCTTATTCAATAATAAAAATATTCGCTCATTTTCATTATTAGGAAAGGTAGTTTTATTTTGTAAATCGTCATTATTAATATATTTTTGATACCTATATCCTAATTTAGATGTTCTAAGGTAACTGTTATTGGACAAAGATTTATAATAGTTTTTGACGGTTCGAGGAGAGATATCCAAATATATGGCAAGTTCAGCGACACTATGCCAACCAGAATTATCGACCAAATAATCTAACATGAGTTTCTTTTTCTCGCTCATTTTGACTCCCCCCTGTTTGTTACGAATAAACGTGTTCCATAAGCCAACATTCTCCATCTAACTTTGCCAACCTTATACCGCCCTAGGAAAATTGACATGTTTTTTCATCAAATCTGTTTTCCATTGGACAAAATAACTTTTTGATACCAATAAAAGCTATCTTTTTTATAACGATTCCCGTTTCCTTGCCCATTATCATCTAAGTTAACATAGACAAAACCATAGCGTTTTGACATCTGCTGTGACGAACATGAAACTAGGTCAATTGGACCCCAAGCGCAATATGCAATGATATCTGCTCCATCATGTAGTGCACGACCAACCTGTTCAATATGTTCCCCCAAATAATTCACACGATAATCATCATGGACAACTTGATTCGCTTCTAACTTATCATACATTCCGATTCCGTTTTCGGCGATAATGATTGGCACATTGTACCGGTCCGCATACTGGGATAGTGTGTTATACAATCCCTGCGGATCAATTGCCCATCCCCATGGATTCGCATCTAAATTTGGATTACTTGAGGTGTCATTGACCTCATACTTATTTTTAGTAGAATCAACCATCTTAGAATAATAATAGGAAATCCCTAGAAAATCCATATGATTATCACAAATTACTTTCATTTCATCTGCGGTAATTGCTAATTTAATCTGATGATCTGCAAAGTAATTGCACGCAAATTGCGGGTATGCACCTTTAAACTGAACATCTGTGAACAAATATTGCATTCTATTTTGCTGCATTGCTAAAATCACGTCATCTGGTTTACTTGATGCGGGATAAACTGTTCCATCCGCGACCATGGTTCCAATATTAAGATTCGAATTCTGTAGTGTTCGAGCATATTCTTTGATTTTTGCTGCAGCTACCATTTGATTGTGGGTTGCCTGATACAATGCCTGCTCCATATTATCATATTGGTCTGATGTCACTCCGACTGATAGCCATGGTTCAATCTGCACCATATTGATTTGATTGACTACAATCCAATATTTAACCTTGCCACCAAACCAATCCAACAATGTTTTTCCAAATTTGACAAACATTGCGATAACTTTTTTATTCGGCCAGCCTCCATATTTAAGAGTAATGTTCAATGGCGTCTCATAGTGGTTCATCGTAATAATCGGTTCAATTTTTTTAGCAAGCAAATAATCAATCATTTTTTCATAATGCTTTAAAGCTTTCTCGTTTGGTTGTTCATCATCACCATTTGGAAAAATACGTGCCCAGTCTAGGGACGTGCGAAAAGATTTGAATCCCATTTCGGCTAACAAATCAATATCCCTCTCGTAGGTATGATAAAAATCAATTCCGTATCGTTTAGGATAATAGTGTCTTGTATCTGTCACCGCATTTTTGACTGCATCAAGTGTCATTCCCTCTTTTTCAAGCTGTTGAATCTCTATATTTGTCAATCCCTTAAGAAATGGCTGAACATCTGAGGAATTTAATCCCTTTCCATTTGCTTGATATGCTCCATCTGCCTGGCTAGCGGCCTGGGCCCCTCCCCATAAAAAATCAGGAGGAAAAAACGGATATTCATTTTTTCTCATAATATATAGCTCCTCTTTTTTTATTGCTCTTTCTTTTCAAAAATATTGATCAATTTTTTGGTCAAATTATATTCACTCATGATTGTCATGATCGTATCTTGTGCATGGGTAAATAAAACTGAGTATTCAACCGTACTACCCTCTGCTTCTTTTTGTAGCTCTCTAGTTTGAATTCGATGTGCAATGACCAGTTTTTGATTAGCTTGTTCCATCAGGTCCTTTGCTGCTACATAATTACTATCCGCAACCTGATCTAATGCTTTAGAAATAAAATCTCGAGCATCACCCGCATTGATGATAATCTCCATTGTAGATTTAACTGCTTTATTAGATGTTTCTTCATTATTCATACGTTATCTTCCTCTCCTTGTACTGCAACTCAATAACTAACTGACATTGTTATTTTTCTTGCTCTTCTTTAATCAGCTGACCATCATAAACTTTTAAAAATGGATAATAGATCATTCCGCCGATAAAGAAAAGAATCAGCATCAAAACAATCGCACTGATTGAAGGACTGACAATCCAGGTCAAAAATGGATATGGGATGTACCACATCTGCATTAATGCGTGCGGTATTACTGACCAACCAGCTTTAAACCATACTGCTGTAATTAATGGCAAAATAAAGCCATTAATCCATAGCGGCAACATCAAATATGGGTTCCAGACAATTGTTCCAAATACGACAGGCTCATTGATGTTAAAAAGTGATGGCAAGATACATGCTCTTCCAAGAACCTTCAAGCGGTTTGACTTTGTCCAAAACATCATCATCAAGACTAATGGCAATGTACAACCTACTCCGCCAATCCATGGAAAGCTATAAATCAGTTCACTAGTAAAAATATGCGTCAAAGCTTCCCCATGTGCATATTCTTGAACATTAGCTGCAATTCCTGCCAACATGATTGGCTGACTGATTGCAGCTAAAACCCAGCCTGAAATCCCCATTGAGTAAATAAAACATTCAAAAAACAAAAAGAGTGAAAATCCCCACCAAGTGTCTAGTGAATGCGATAACGGTGAAAAAATAGCAATAACAACTTGATATAAATCAAAATTCAAAATATATGATAAGATCCACCCAGTTCCAATTACTATAATAATTGGTAGCATAGAATCAAACCAAGAAGTAACAAAGTCTGGTAGTGCGGTATCCTCACTAAAGAAACTAAATTTACCGAAAAGCTCCATAATCAAGGCAACAAAAATTCCAACGACTAATGCAACAAACATCCCACCGGCGCCTAATTCTGAAAACTTGTAAGAAATCACAGAACCAGATTCATTCCATGTTGGATTAGCCAACATCAAGAACAAGGCAACTGATGATAAACCAGCAATAATTCTTTGTTTATTTAACTTTCGGTATTCCATAAAATTAAATGGAAACAAAAATGAAATAAAAATCGATGCTAATCCAAATGTAAAACTGCTGATTGGTGATAAATCAGGCCACCACTTCCAAAAATTCTGTGGGATATCAAGTAACGTAATCAGTGAGCCAACAAAAATAAATGGTAGAACCTGCAAAATGGAATTTTTAATGGTAACTATCCATCCATTACTGGCAATCTTCTGGGCTTTTGGTGCAAAATCATTGTTCAGTACACTCATAAACTTATTCATACCATTGACCTCCTTCTTAGCAATAGGTTTTATTCAATTTCAGATTTAATGTGGTTGATTGCAGCAGCTCCGTCTAATATTGAATAATAATCCGCTCTCATAAGAATTGTTGTCACGTTGGAGGGAACTTGTTCTTTCAACGCATCAAACTCTGCTTTCAAATGCGGTCCAACTAACAACACATCAATATCACTAGAATAGTCGGAAAGTTCCGCCTCACTGCGAGCCTTGATAATATAATCCAAATTCTCTTTTTTTGCTGCCTTACGCATGTTTGCTGCCATAAATCCTGATGATGCTCCTGATCCACAAATCAATAAGACTTTTAAGCTCATAATAACCTCTCCCTTGATTTAATTTTTTCTACATCTATATAATAATGCGCTTTCATCAAAGGATAAATTTTATTTTTGCACGGCATGGTGCAAAATAATAACGCAAAAGCTCAAACAAATAAGAATCAGCCTCATAGGAGAACTGAACCTTATCTGCTTGAGCTTTGCTTAATCTTAAAGAATCCTTTACTTACCATGTTAAATCTGTCATCTAACTCTCAATATTAGTTCGTTTGCTAGTCTATTAACACTTCTCCATTTGTAGCGATAACATTCTTCATCCATGTATAAGATTTCTTAGGAGTTCGATCTAAAGAACCCTTACCACGGTCATCCATATCAACATAGACAAATCCATATCTTTTTTTCATTTCTCCAGTTGATAATGAGACTAAATCAATTGGTCCCCACATTGTATATCCTAAACAGGGAACTTTATCAATGTTGATTGCGTCTGCCATAGCTGTAAGATGCTTTTTTAGAAAATCAATTCGATAATCATCAGCTACATAACCATTTTCATCTGGTTCATCAACCGCACCCATTCCATTTTCAACAATAAATACTGGTTTTTGAATTCGATCGTATATCTCGTTCATACAATATCTTAAACCTAATGGATCAATCGGCCATCCCCATGGAGTAACTTCCAAATAAGGGTTAGTATCACCCCCAACATTGCGCCATGCATCACCAGCTTTTGTAATATTAGATCGGTAATAGCTAAAAGCAATGTAGTCAAGCTGTCCCTCTTTTAGTATTTGTGTATCCTCCAGTGTAATATCTAGCCGATCAAATCCATGTCGTTGCCACAAGTTCTGGGCATAACTTGGATAATATCCTCTCCCCATAATATCTACAAAATACCAGTTCTCGCGTCTAGCCTGCATATGATGAAAGATATCTTCTGGTTTGCATGTTGCTGGATATTGTTCACTCATTGCGTACATCGCTCCCACTTGACTGTCTGAAGAAATCCGATGAGCTAGCTTAACCGCTTTTGCTGAGGCCACAAACATATTATGTGCAGCTTGATAACGGTCTTTTCCACTTGCCTTTCTTACTCCAGTTGGGCCGAATCCTCGAACTGCATTTATTTCGTTAAAAGTTAACCAATATCTACAACGCTTGCCATATCTTTTGAATAGGACTTCAGCATATTTAACGTAAGCATCTATAACCTTTCTGGAAGTCCATCCGTTATATTTTAAAACCAAGTTCATTGGAAGCTCATCATGGCAAATTGTAATAAGTGGTTCCATGTTATATTTTGCCATTTCACTAATTACATCATCATAGAATTGTAGTCCTTCTTCATTCGGCTCTGTTTCTTCACCTGTTGGGAAAATTCGGCTCCAGCAAACAGAGAAACGAAATATGTTAAAACCCATACCAGCCATGAGCTTAATATCTTCTTTGTAACGATGATAAAAGTCTACCGCTTGATGGCTTGGATAGTATTCATTCTCTAAGAAGACAGGTTCAACATCATTTGAAACATCTTCAGCCAATATGAAAGAACTATTCGGTGTTATTAGTTTTCTATCCTTATTTCTTAAAGTATGATGCCGGGGGGTCTCATTTGAGCCTGCTGTCTCATAATCGTGTGACAAAATACCACGTCCACCTTCGTTAAATCCACCTTCATATTGGAAATCAGCAGTTGCTCCTCCCCAAAGAAAGTCTTCAGGGAATTTAGTATTTAATTTTTTCATTTTCTCTCCTCTTTCAATTCAATACCTTTTATTAATTTAATATGGTTCCGTTTTTAACCTGCCCAAGATTTGCTAATTGAATAGTCTTACCATTGTCGTTTGTAACAATAAGCATAGTCGTTAAATCATATCCCATTTTTTCAATCTTGGAACGATCTACTCTTACGATTGGTTCTCCCGCTCGAACTCTATCTCCTTGTTTGACTAAAACATCAAATCCCTCCCCCTTCAAATTCACCGTGTCAATCCCAATGTGGACCAAAAGCTCAACTCCTTCTTCTGTTAGGACCCCAAAAGCGTGACCTGTTGGGAATAGTGTTGTTAAAGTTCCATTAGCTGGAGAACAAATGAAATCATTTTCAAGTTTTAGCGCAATACCATCACCCAACATTTTGTTAGCAAAAGTTTCATCATTTACTTTTTTCAAATCCATTAGAGTTCCATCACTAATTGCAACAATTGCGTCATCTTGATATACCTTTTGAACAGGTTTCGTTACGCTTGGTTTCTCTTTTTGCTCAATTCCCAAAATAAAAGTTACAGCACAAGATGTTATAATCGCTGCCACAATAGCTATAACAATTGCTAAAATAGTTTCTTTGAAAATTGGAAGAGCTAAAATATTTGAGTATCCCATAATATATACTTTTGCCCCTAATAAGCTAGCTATTGCTCCCCCAACAAAGCCTCCCGCCATAACACCATACATTGGCCTTTTGTATTTCAAATTGACGCCGTAAATTGCAGGCTCGGCAACCCCTGCCACAATACAGCCAATTGCAATAGAAATATACTCACTTCTAAGTTGTTTATTCTTGATACGCGCAGCAACCCCTAAGCTGGATCCTCCTTCTGCCATATTATGCAAAATAAATGCAGGTCTCAATATCGTATCATATCCAGGATTGGTTAAGAGTTGCGCCATAAAAGGTGCCAGAGCAGTATGCATCCCAGCCATAACCATCCATGGAAGGCAGGCAGCCAATGTACCTACAGCAAGCGGGCCCATACTTCCATTCAGAAACATGAAGAAATTCGCAATGCCCTCACCTAAAATATTACCCAGCGGTCCTAATGCAATATATCCTAATATCCCAGATACTAAAATTGTCCCCATTCCAACAAAAACCGATCTAAAAATACCAGGAACGATTTTGTTAAAGAAACGTTCTAAGTGATAGGCCACAAAGGCAAGCAACAATGCAGGTAACAAACTCGTTCCATACGATAACAACGGAACATTTATTCCAAATAAATCAATTGACTTGCCAGCTGTGACTAACGCAGTATAGTTTCCATGAAGTAATGCTGCCGCGGCAATCATTGAATAGACTGGTGTTCCACCTAATTTTGTAGCGGCACCATATGCTACAATAATCGGCATGAAATAAAAAGGGGCATCTGCAATAGCTGAGAGTAACATGTACGAACTACTCTTCGTATATGCAGTATTGACAAAGGTAACAATTAAAAGTAACACCACTTTTAACATTCCACCAGCTACCAACCCCGGAATTAATGGTGTCACTGAAGCAGAAATATAACCAATAAATTTATTGCCTGCCGTTTTCCAAGTCAATTTTTCTTTACTCCCAGATAAGTCATCCAGATTTTCATTGATAGTTTCCCCACCACTTATACCCAAATCTTTAATCAGAGCTTCATAAGTCGGAAGTAAATGTTGCCCAAGTATCACCATATACTGCTCACCTGCATATATGACTCCTAAGACACCTGGAAGATTTTCAAGTGCCTCCTTATCTGCTTTTGAAACATCTTTTAACTTAAATCTAAGCCTAGTCATACAATGGTTAACCACTTGGATATTTTCCGCACCTCCGACATTTTTTACAATGTCAGAAGATAATTTTTTGTAGTCCATAATCACCCATCCTATTCTTTTGATAGTTTTGTCAATATATAATGGCAATTTTGTTAACAAATGAATTCTATCACCCTAGGAAAGCGCTGTCAATATTATTTTATATTTTTTGACAATTTTGCCAAAACGCTCTAGACTATTGTTAAACTCTATACAAGGAAAATACTCTATGGAAATTATTGAAACTATAAAAAAACACCAACCAGATTTTTCCAAAACCGAATTAGCAGTCAGCAACTATATCCTTAAAAATTTAGATCATATTGAAACCTTCACAATTACAAAGCTTGCAGATCGATCAGGAACATCAACTTCCGCTGTACTTCGTTTTTGTCAAAGCATGGGATTTAAGGGTTACAAGGACTTTCGTTTTGAACTCATCTCCTCTTTACGAACAATGCGCCATCTAAGTACAGATAAGAACTATAATAATTCACAATTTTTTAATTATTATATTGATTCCATTAATCAGCTTGAACAGTTAGATCAAGAACTATTAAAAAATTTAGTAGTTGCCCTGATGAGTCCAACCACTAATTATATAGTCGGAGTACACTTTTCAGCCTTACCTGCCAAGGGACTTTTTCTTGGGTTGGAAGATCTGGGCATAATATCCTTGTATGCAAATGACTATATCAGTGCTTCGCATTTAACAAATACTTTAAAAGATGAAGATACAATCGTCCTTTTCTCCATAAGTGGAAGCAAGCAAAACTTCACTAATTTCTTATCATCAGTAACTTCCAATATGCCTAAAAATTCATTTCTTATCACCATGAATCCTAAGGCAGAATTGAATACTTTCTTTACTCAAACTATTGTTTTACCTGGTTACAGTTTTTCAAATCGCTCGGTCGTCGATATACAAACTATAC
Organism: Lactobacillus sp. UCMA15818; assembly: GCF_030400225.1. Classification (GTDB taxonomy): domain Bacteria; phylum Bacillota; class Bacilli; order Lactobacillales; family Lactobacillaceae; genus Liquorilactobacillus. Next base: position 10,161 of record NZ_VJYB01000004.1, read on the forward strand.
CTATGATGCTTGTTGAGGTTTTATTGAATATGATTCATGATAAACAGTAAGATCCCTTATTAAAAATAATTTGTTAAATGTATACCAAACTTGCTTATTTTTAGGTTAGTTACTTCCCATTTTCACCAGCTCAACTTCAAAAAAAACGAAGACCGTGTACAAAATGCACAGGAATATTTGAGTACCAACTAGAAATTGCGAACATCGTGAGTATTTTGCTATGAGTTAGACGGAGAATTTTGAATTATGAAATACGTTTATATGGAATAAATAGAGGTGCTGAATCAAAATTTAAGTACAAGAAAACAACCGCAAAATATTGCTTTAAAAAAATTGCAGAAAGAGCTATTATGCAGTTGGGAGTAAGCTAATTTTCACTTTTAATGGACTTCGAGTCCGCGTATGCGTAAACATACTTGGTGTTGGCTATAGAGCCATGGCGAAAAGACACTTTAAAGTCCTGTTCATACAGGCAATAATCGCGACTTTATTTCGTTTAGGGAGAGGTCGCTTTTTTAAGCAGTAATAGTAATCAACAATGTGATTAGGCATGGCAGCCTTTTGCCGAATCATATTTGTGCATAGAAAGTAAAGGAAGTCATTTTAAAATACGGACTCGAAGTTCCAGGGGCTATAGTCGACCTTAGCTTCACTTTCAGTGTAAAACAAAAAGTTCTGGTATTAACTGATTTTCACCAATTAATACCAGAACTAATCTTGGATTGTTTACTATTTATTGCTTCTTAATTTTAAGATTCTTTTTTACTTACACTATTTACCTTATTATATAAATCATATCTATTTTAATTCCCTGCTTATGTTGTAAGTTTTTCAATGTATTAGTAAAAAGTGAACAAATTACCGCTTGCATGGGGTACAACGTATTGACTGGACTCCAACCGAGTACTAATTTGCTCGCTTTAATAAAAGCTAAATTGAATTAATATCATTTTTCAAGGCATTTAAGATATTGGAAAAATCTGTTGGAGATACATGTCTTTCTTCTAGAACACTCTTAATATCGTCGATTCTTATACAAATTAACTTTTTTTCTGCTGTTGTCATTTCAATCACCTCCTTAAGCTGTTGCAAGAAAGTTCGCAAAGGTAATCTAAATCATTTTTAGGCTTCCCTAATTTATTATTTTAATACATAAAACTTAAATAAGCAATTGAGTTGCCGTAAAATTTTAATTTTCTTTTGTACTCTGAAATTCTAAGGGGCTGAGTCAAAAGTTAAATTTTGATTCAGTTTCTCTATTTATTTCGTATAAACGTGTTTCTAAGTCAAAACTCTCCGTCTAACTTCGAATTACTCATAGCAAAGTCCTCGCTATGTTTGTAACTTCGAGTTAGTACCCAAATTTTGTAAGGCACTTCACTTATGGCATACTCCCATAGCTAAAAATTCAAATAACCATTATGATCCTTACTTAATAATTCGATTGGTTGATTCTCTGCTTGGAGCCGTTTAACCCGTCTCTCACCCCAAATAGACATCGTAACCAATAATTGACGTAGTGTTTTCCCCTCATCAGATAAATAATACTCAACCTTAGGAGGCACCTGCTTATAGACTTTGCGGGTAATAATCTGATCCTCTTCTAATTCACGTAGTTGCTGAGTTAACATTTTTTGAGTAATATTGGGGATTCGCCGGCGAAGCTCGCCAGTTCTAAGCGGACCGTTGCCTAAATGGCATAGAATGATTGGTTTCCACTTACCGCCAATTACATCTAAGGTCACTTCAACACCAATATGATAACTTTTTTTCATTATTAATCTCCTTATTATTTCAGATATATCACATTAAGTACTTTTTAGTGCCTATGTAACTTTTTAGTGCGTACTTGTTTTAATATCCGCGATTACTATACTATATATAGTTTATAAAATCTAGTAATATTAGGAGGAATTAATTGATGGCAAAAAAAGCATTCTTATTACCATTTAAATTCAACAATGGCCTAGAAATCAAAAATCATATCGTGATGTCGCCTATGACAACGATGACCAGCTTTTATAATGGCATGATTACGACCGATGAACTCAATTACTATGCAGCACGGGCTGGCGGACCTGGAATGATGCTGACTGGTGTTGCTAATGTCAGTGATAGTGGTAAGGGATTTGAAGGGGAATTATCCGTCGCTCATGATGAAATGCTGCCTGGCCTAACTAAGCTAGCTAAAGCCATTCGTAAAAACGATACTAAAGCCATCTTACAAATTTTTCATGCTGGTCGAAAATCAAACAGCTCCATTCTTCGCGGTGAAAAACCGGTCAGTGCTAGTGCAATTTCTGCTAACTATCCAGCAAATTCTGAAACTCCACGGGCACTAAAGAACAGCGAAATTCTTCAAATTATTTCTGATTTCGGTGAAGCTACTAAGCGAGCTATCAAAGCTGGTTTTGACGGCATTGAGCTTCATGGCGCCAACACATATTTACTGCAACAATTTTATTCTGAAAATTCAAATCAGCGAATAGATGAATGGGGCGGCTCCAGAGAAAACCGGCTAAAGTTTCCATTAGCCGTCATTGAAACTGCAAATGAAGTTGTTAAGAAGTATGCAAATAGACCCTTCTTAGTAGGGTACCGAATTTCACCAGAAGAAATTGAAACACCCGGAATTAGTTTAGAAGACTCTCTATACCTTGTTGATAAGATCAAGGATAAGGTTGATTATCTTCATCTTTCCATTGGTAGTTATAAACGCACATCACTAAATGACCCAAGCAATAAAAAAACCTTAATTTCTCAATTTGCCCAACACACACATGGAATTATTCCGCTCATTGGAATTGGGTCTGTTGAGACACCAGAAGATGTCACTGCAGCAATGGCTGATGGTGCCGATTTAGTTGCTATCGGTCGTGAATTTATTAGGGAACCACAGTGGGTTCAAAAAGTTGCTAATAATGATTTAAGTAGTATCCGAACTCAAATTAGTCCATCGGATATGGATGAATTAGCTATTCCACCAGTAATGCAGACCTATTTAAGAGAATCCTTTTATTCCGTCATGCATTTTACAGATGATCCAGAACTTAGCACGGATTATCAAAATTCTTTAGCACCAATGGAGGGCTTTGAAAAGAAACTTTAAATCATCTTAAAAGAGTACCTGACACAGCTAAAAGATAGTTTGTGTCAGGTATTTTTTATAAGTACTATTTTCTTACCTTTTTAAATCTTAATCGTCCAATAAGTTTTCAAAATACTAACAACTTCATGTTGAACTCAAAAAGCACTGTAAATTCTAAAAATATTGTTTTTTTATCATGGAATAAGACTATTAATAGATATCCTTACCTAAATTTACTTTTTTATTAATTTTTAAATGTTATACTTTGTTCACTATAGAAAAGAGGTATGTCAGATGTCAACTTTAAACGAGTCATTCCATATCGCAGTACCAACAGCATTCAATACTGATGAATCGTTGAACGTCGAAGCAACTATTCAGCATATTATTAATCTGCAAAAAAGAGGAATTCATTCCGTTCTTGTATCAGGCTCAACGGGGGAGCAACACAGTTTATCAAATTATGAAAAAGAAGAATTACTTTTAAATCTTAATCGTATTGATGAATTTAAAAATGATTTTGAAATAATTTTTGGTATTTCAAATATTCGCCAAAAAAAGGCAGAATTATTAGCTGGCTTAGTTCACAACACTGACATTGTTAAAGCTACTCTAGTGGGTTTCTCACCTTATGTACTACCAACTCAAAAAGAAGCCATACAATATTTCAAGAGTATTGTTAATCTGGCCGATAAACCAGCGATTATTTATAACAACCCCAGACGAACAGGATTCGATTTAAGTATTGACAGTATAATTGAGATATCGCATGATCCACGAGTGATTGGCATCAAAGAGGCTGGTGATCCTAAAAAAATTAAAAAAATACTGCAGCGATTACCTCAAAATAAAAAAGAATTTTATATTTATGCTGGCGGTGAAAATAACTTAGAAGAAAATATTTCTCTTGGCTTTAATCGGATATCATCAATATGGGGAAATCTATATCCAGAGGAAATCAAGAACTGGTTTAACGATCTATCTGACGGAAAAAAAGCCACTTTACCTGATACTGTGACAACCACAATGTTATCAGGCAGTAAAAACAGTCTTCTCCCTTTTATTAAACAAGAAATTTCTAAAAAAGAAAATATTTCTATGGGTATCTGTCGTAAACCTTTAGGAAATTAGTTTGATTACTTTTAATTGCACTAATTATGAGTGTTAAATAAAATAACTTAATACTGTTTAAAACTTTATTGTGTACAAAAAGAGAGTGGATCAAATTAAATTTTGACCTACCCTCTCTCCTACGTTTAGTCAAGACTATCCGTCTAACTTCGAAGTCTCATAGCAAAGAATAGAACTATATTCACTTGTAGTTTTGAGCTAATACTCATATTTTATTATATTATTTCACGCTATCTGTAGCTAAAAATCGCTGGTATCAGTGGCATCAGGATAATCATATGTTAAAACGACCTTGATGGCTTTTTTATCAGCCATTGCTTGGAAGCCTTCTTCCCAATGAGATAAACCAAAACGATGCGTGATCATTGGTTCAACTTGGATTTTACCAGTCTTCAACAATTCAATTGCATTGCGCCAAGTAATTGAGTCATAGGCCATATGTCCAAGAATACTGATGTTCCATTCAGTTATCCGGTTAATAGAGAAATTCAATGGCTTAAAGCCCATTCCAACCCGAACTATTTCGGCATTTGGACGGACCATTTCAATAGCCTGTTTTAATGCTGGATTGGCACCAGAACATTCAATTACCAAGCCAAGATTATCTTCACCACAAATCTCTTTGCATCGTGCAACAACATCCTCTGTCGAGCCATTAATAGTCTCAGTGGCACCTAATTTCCTAGCAATATCAAAGCGAGAAACGGTGTCTTCTTGCATACCAACTAATACAATATGACTTGCACCCATCAACTTAGCAATCTGAACAGAATAAAGGCCAAGTGGACCTGCACCAAAGACAACAACATCCTCCCCAGGTAGTAAACTCGATTGTTGAGCAACAGCTTTATAAGCATTACATATGGGATCCAATGAAGACGCTTCTTCATATTTTACATTGTCTGGAATTTCCCAAATAGCATGCTTATGAATCCGAAGAATTTCACCGGGAATTAAAACATACTTGGAAAAACCACCGCCCCATCGGTTGTTATCCAAACCAAGATTCACCTTGTGAATACAGTTTAGAAAATCACCTTGATCATCTGCGCGACAATAACCGCAGACATGTCCACTGTTGTCTGAAACAATTCTCTGACCAACACGCCAGTCAGTAACATCCTTGCCAACCTTAACAATTTCACCAGCAAATTCATGTCCACGAATTGAATTAAATTCGTCTGACCCATTGTCTACTTTATAATGCTTCATATCCGCGCCACAGATTGTAGCAGCACAAACACGAAGCAAAATGTCTTCAGATCCAATTTTAGGAACGGGAACATCGATCATTCGATAGCCACCAAATTCTTTACCATAACGTGCTAATGCTTTCATTGTTATTGCCCTCTTTCAATATTTTTTCTCAATTTTTTGACAAACAAGCTGTTATTCTCACCTATGTCAGCTAACAGACTAATTCTCTTCATTAACTACCCTAGGAAAGTGTGTAACATTTCACACCATATTCGGGAGAAATTGATGTACTTGCTAAGTTGAAAATAATACTTGCTTCAAAATGTTAATTGGTACAAATGTAATAGCAATACAATTAATCAATTTTTTTGGCCATTTCCAACATATCAGCCGCATCAGCAGGAGCTAAATTGATGTGCATTGCTTTACTATTTTCATCCAGTTGTTCCGGAGTGGTAGAACCACTGAGTACGTTTACATTGTTACCTTGAGCTAAAACCCATGCAATCGCTAAGTTTGCCAAACTACAATTGTATTTATCTGTCAGTGAAGCCCACGCGTCTAACATATCGTTAATCGCAGCTAGTTTTTTCGGTTCAAACCACTTTTTACCATTCTGTGCAGATCCTTTAGCTGGAACATAATCTCGGCCAATGGTACCAGATAAGATACCCATAGCTAAGGGAGAGTACGCCTGGAGAACAATGTCATTTTTCTTACATAATGGCAATAAATCACCTTCAACTTCACGATCTAAAATACTATATTTAGCTTGTACAATATCTAGTTCGCCATACCTAAGATATTCACGAACATCATCTGCATTGACATTAGCTGCACCAATACCCTTGATAATTCCTTTTTTCTTCAGACCCATCAAATATGTCATTGTCTCTTTGACTGAAGTTTTATATGGTTCAACTGATGGCCAATGGGTCATATAGATATCAATGTAGTCAGTTTGCAATCGTTTTAAACTATCCTTTAATTCAAGTGCAATTGATTCTGGTGATAAATTCTTATAAAGTTGACGATCTCCAACCTTATTGAATAGAGCACCTTTACGTTCCCAAGTAATTCCACATTTAGTGATAATAGTATATTCCTCGCGGTTGCCTTTAATAGCTTCACCGACAATTTTTTCACTGTTCCCAAAATTATAACCAGGAGCAGTATCAATGAAATTAATTCCGTTCTTTAAGGCAGCTTGGATAGTTGCAATTGAAACCGCTTTGTCATCAGTATCCTTAAATGCTGGTCCGCCACCAATCGCCCAAGTACCTAGACCAATCTTTGATACGTTAAGTCCTGTTTTTCCTAATTTCATATTATCTATCAACCTTTCACACTATAATTTGCAATCATTTGATTAACTTGTTGCTTACTCTTTACACCTGCAGTTGCTCCTAAACCTTCCACAGAAACTGCAGCAACAGCACTAGCAAAACGAGCACATTCTTCAAAAGACTTATCCTGAACAAGTTCAGAAATAAAACCAGCAGCAAAATTATCACCGGCGCCAGTAGTATCAATGTGAATAGCTCCTTTATTAAGAAAAGCAGGAACAATAGTTCTCACATTCTTACTCTTAATGAATGCACCTTTTTTACCAATCTTAATTACGACATGCTTAACACCAAGAGACATAAATTTATCTGCAATTTCATCTAAATCTGTGAGACCGGTTAACATTGAAGCTTCATCATAGTTAGGGAAAAAATAGTCAACATAGTTCAGTGCCTCAGCAATATCGTTTAATCTTTCATGCAAACGACTTGCAACCATGTCAGCGCAGATAATCATTCCTTGACTCTTGGCTTGTCTGAAAATCTTAACTAGTGCTCGATTATTGAGCAATGGATTATTGAAGATGCTAGCCAGTGATAAAATTTTTGCATCCTTGATACTATCAACATCAATGTCATTGATACTCATTTTCCAAAGGCTGCCATTTCGATTATTTAGAAATGTTCGTTCACCATCAGAATGGATCAATCCAATGTTGATTGATGTTGTTAAATCATCACTTTGTTTTAAATGGTCAACATTTATGTCATTTTCTTTTGCAGAATTAACAATAAAGTCTCCCGAACTATCATTTCCGACAGCACTTATTAAAGCAACTTGATTACCCAAACGGGCAATAATTGTAGCTTCATTGATAGCATCCCCACCAATTTTCATTGAGATATCTTCCAAGGGAAAGGACACTTGATCCAAAATATCAGGATTAACCGGATATAAAGGAATATCAACAATCGCAGTGCCAACACAAATTACATCAAATTTAGACATTGTTACTCACCCACCAGTCCCTATTTCAAGCTTCCATCAACAGTAATAACACCTTTTAGAAAATCAGATTTATGGTTAACAGCGAAATCAAATGCTTCTTGAATATTTTTGTAATCGAAATATTTATCGGTGATACCAAGCACATTTAATTTGCCGCTTTCAATCAAATTGATAGTCTTTTCATAATCATTACAATAACGGAATAAAGTACGAACCGTGACTTCGCGGTTAATTTTTAAGAAATCAACTGAAACCTCATCTGGAATTGTTCCAACGATGAAGAAAGTACCAGTCCACTTAACCAGTTGTAAACCTAATTTTGCAGTTGGTACTGCACCAGCAGTTTCATAAACTAAATCAGCACCATAAGGACCAACAATTTTTTTGACTTTCTCAACAATGTCTTTGTCACGGCCATCAAAAGTTGCCGTAGCACCTACTTCTCTAGCTTTTTTCAAACGATTTTCAAGAACATCAATTACGACAATCTTATTAGCACCGCTTAGACGAGCAACCATTGTTGCAAATAAACCGACAGCACCAGAACCAAGAATAACAATGCTTTTTCCAACAACATTACCACCAGCTTCAATTGCATGAACACCAACAGATGCCGGTTCTACTAGAGCGCCTTCGACTAAACTCATGCTATCTGGTAGATGATGGGTCCATTCAGCAGGATGTGTAATGTAATTAGTAAGTGCCCCTTTATAATTAGGTGCAGTTGCCATGAAATCGACATTTGGACAGACATTGTAATGACCCGTTCGGCAAAATTCGCACTTACCACATGGAATACCAGGCTCTACAGCAACTCGATCACCTTCTTTGAAGTTTTTTACATTACTACCGACCTTGATAACAATGCCTGCAGCTTCATGGCCTAATTCAACAATTGTGTTTGGATCCTTCGGAGGTAAATAAGGGCCAAATTGAAAGCCATGCATGTCCGAACCGCAAATGCTAACTTGAGCAATTTTAATTAATAATTCGTCATTTTTTGGTTCTACCACCGGTATTGACTTTATAACCATCTTCCCGGGCTTTTCTAATACTGCAACGGTATTATCCATAATTCATTTCTCCTTTATCAATATTTTTTTTTGAACTATCGTTACCCTTTTTTAAGAGATCATCGATTTCTTCACAAGATTTGTCCCGCGTTTCAATCCCAAAAATCGCAAGAATCAAAGCACAAATTGCAAGTAATAAACCGACGATTAAGAAAACAATTTTTGCACCAAAATCAGTTAATAGCCAGGCAATCAGGAATGGGCTTACAATTGAAGCTAAGCGCCCTATCGCATCAGCGATACCTAGTCCACGCATTTTTTCACGAGTTGGCCAAACCTCAGGTGCGTATACGGCTGATGAAAAACTATTATAGATATACAGAATAAACGTTAACAATACACCAATAGTAACAATCCCAATATCTGTGCGCTGATTTGCATAAACGTATCCCAACACTGCAATGGCAAGAATAAAACCGACACCGAACCATTTACGTGGAATTTTATCCATTATTAGTGAAGAAACAAAAACCCCAACCGGTGCCCCCACCATAATGAGAGTTGACATTAATAATGATCTTAAAATATTGATACCATTATCCACAAAAATGATGGGAATCCATACAGTGATTGTATAAAGGGACAAGTTCATTGCGATTAAAGTCACTGAAGAAACTAAAGTTCGACGCCCCAGAGTACCATGGAAGAAGTCTCTAAATCGAATTCTTTCTTCATGCTCCTCAGTTTCATGGGTAATTTTTTCTAGCCTTGCCATAGACAAATCAAAGTGTAGCTTTTCACCACGCTCAGTTTCAATTGATTTGACAATGTTATTCAAGACAGCTTTTCCTTCAGCTTCACGTCCGTTTTTAAAATACCAGCGAGGAGATTCTTCTAAAAACTTCGCAATAAATATTAAAATACCAAGTGCCAAAATACCGCCAATTACAAACATCATTCGCCAGCTTGTTCTTGGAATAACCAAAAAGCCAACTAAAGTAGCAAGTAAAGGTGATAAATTCCCCAAAAATGAAATCCGTGCAGACCATTTACCTCGTACATGAGCAGGCATTAATTCCGTAAAGGTACCATATCCAAGCACAATTCCCATCCCCATTCCAATTCCCATCAAAGCTCGACAAGTAATTAAAAAGAAGATATTTGGTGAAAATGACGCAACTAGTGCCAAAATACCGAAGATACCAATACTAATCTCATATGCATATTTTCGGCCAATACGATCACCTAATGCCCCTCCAAGTAATGAACCAATAAAGAAACCCACCATCATAGCTGATTGGAACATTGCATTATAATAATTATTTGACCAACCTCGTGATACTAAATCAGCTAAAATTGAACTTCCTGAAGAATTTAAAAAACCATTAAATTGCAGCCCTAGTCCCAAGAGAAAAAACATTTTCCAATGCCACTTAGAAATCGGTAATTGATCTAATTTGGATAATTCATTCTGATTCAAAAAGATCACCTCCATTTTATGTATGCGTTTTCAAAGACAACTTGATTCTAGCCAAACTGTTACACAAAGTCAATAGTTTTATCAAAAAATGTCAGAAAAAAAGATTTATTTGTGACTAAAATGTTAAAACAGGGCTGTAAAACTCTTATTAAGTATCTATTTACTCCATAATAAATTTGATTTATTAAAAGTTAATCAACCTAATCACTGTATATATAGCAATTAATTGATAAATGATTAACTAATAATAAGTTTGCAAAAATATCTGTGTTTTTTATATTTATTGTTGACAAACAACATTTAGAGTTCTAAACTGAGTTTTATTGATAGACAGCGGAGATGTTTATCATAATTTGAAAGCGCTTCAAGTTAAGATGTTGATTTCAAAGATTTCCATTTAAGGAGGTTTAAAATGAATAATAATGCTCAACCACATGCTGGTAAGCGATTAGATAGATTACCAACATCTAGATTTCATTGGCAAATATTCGCTATGGTTGCTTTTGGACTATTGGTGAATTGGAGTAATGCAATTGGTGGAATAATGTTAGCCCAGTTGGCTGAAATTGGTTGGACGAACAATACATTAACTGCAATTTTCTCGTCACTGACCACTGCTGGGATGTTCTTTGGGGCCTTGCTTGGCGGAATTGTCGGTGACAAATTTGGCCGTCGTAATAGTTATCTACTTTTCATTGCACTGCATATTTGTTCAATGCTAGTGGGGGCCGTATCACCGAACATGACCTTTTTAATTATCACTCGCATAGTTATGGGGTTTGCACTTGGTGCATTATTAACTGTACTGTTTGCTTGCTACACAGAATATGTCCCATCTCGCATACGTGGTACTTGGTCTTCACGGGCCTCTTTCATCGGAAACTGGTCCTATCCAATTTGTTCATTAATCGCCATGTTTATTACACCACTCGTTACACCAAATATGAATTGGCGAATCCAACTTGTAATCCCTGCCATATTATCTACCGTTGTATGTTTGGTAGTTTGGCGCAAATTTCCAGAATCACCTCGTTGGTTGGAGGCAAAGGGTCGTTATGCGGAAGCAAATGTAATCTTAGATAAAATCGAAAAGAATGTTGAAAGTTCAACTGGAAAAAAATTAGAAAAAATCGCTGATGACACTCTTGCCGAAGCAAAACCAAAAGTCATCCAGATTCCTTACAGTGATTTATTCAGGGGTGAACTTTTCAAGCGAGTTATCTTGGGTTCACTTATTTTGGTTTCGATGAATGTCGTTCAATATACCTTAATCAACTGGTTACCAACAATTTTCTTGAGTCAGGGAATCAATTTAAAAAATTCAGTGCTGCTAAACACTATGAGTATGTTTGGTGCCCCCATTGGAATTTTCATTGCCGTATTGATCATTGATCGAATTCCGCGAAAAATAATGGGAAGCGGCTTACTGATCATCATTGCTATACTTGGCTATCTTTACTCCCTCCAGAAGAGCATGACGATGATTTCTGTACTAGGTTTCTTTCTCATTATCTTTGTATATATGTATGTTTGTTATGCCTCTGCTGTCTATGTTCCAGAAATTTGGCCAACTGCTGCAAAACTAAGAGGTTCAGGTTTAGCCAATTCAGTTGGCCGGATTAGTGGTATTTTAGCTCCATATGCCGTGGCCTATCTGTTAACTACCACGGGTGTGACTGGTGTGTTTATCTTTTTGGGTGCCATATCATTAATCACTGCAGTTATTATCATGGCTTTAGGTATTGAAACTCGGAATGAATCCGTTGAAGATATTGGTAAAGCCGATATGGACGGCAAAGTTACTACCAAATAAGTAGTGTTTGAGAATCTGATTAACTGGTGAAGTGAAAGAAAGTTTCAATTAATTATTCTGGTAATAAATTTTAAAAATATTTTATAAGGAGATCATAATTATGTTAGCAAATATCGATTATTGGGAAAAGAAAGCACAAAAAGGTGGATTCGCCATTCCTCATTTTAATGTTTGGAACGTTGAAATGCTCGAAGGTGTTATGGAGGCAGCTGAAGAAAAGAACGCTCCAATTATTATCTCTTTCGGTACCGGTTTCATTGATAATACAATTTTTGAAGAATACGCCAGCATGATGGTTTCGATGGCTAAACATGCTCATGTTCATGTGATTACTCACTGGGATCATGGTCGGAGCATGGATATTGTTAAGAATGGATACAATTATGGAATGAACTCAGTTATGCGTGATGCATCTGCATTACCATTCGAAGAAAACGTTAGTGAAACTAAAGAAGTCGTCGATTACTTCCATCCACTTGGTGTTCCTGTTGAAGCAGAATTAGGACATGTTGGTCGTGAAAAAGTTTACGAGGATGCTTTAGCACAGTATCACTACACTGAAGCAGACAAAGCTGCTGAATTTGTTGAACGAACAGGTTGTGACTCATTAGCAGTTGCGATTGGTAATGTTCACGGTGTATATTCTGCAAAGCCAAAAATTGCCTTTGATGTCTTGAAGTCAGTCCGCAATGCTGTTGAGGTTCCATTAGTATTACATGGTGCTTCCGGTATTCCTGATGATGATGTTAAAAAAGCCGTTTCTTTAGGAATCTGCAAAGTTAACATCCACACTGAACTAGGTTTGGCAGCCAGCGATTCAATTCGTGAGCACGAAACCTTGCCATACTTAGAATTACAAAAATATGTTCGTGAAGCTGTTAAACAACGTGCAATGGAAAAAATTGTATTAATGGGTGATCAGGATAAAGAAGAAGATTAATCGCTTCTAAAACTTGAATCAATGTGAGTGTGACATAAGTCGGAGAAGTTTGACTTATGAAACACGTTTATCCGTAATAAATTAGGGGAGCTGGGTCACAATTTAACTTTTGACTCAACCCCGCTTTTTTTATAAAACTGTTCAAAATGCACTATCCGATGAGATAAAGCAAGCGTATTGGCTGCTTTTTAATGGTATAATAAACTGATATTTATTAGTTCACAATTAGTAACTATATCAACAATTGTTAGGGGGTGAAGTTATGACCAGTAAAAATCGACATCCAATAATCAAACAGATGCTGTTGAATGATAAAAAAGTTGTTATATCAGATTTGAGCGCACGTTTTGGGGTAACAGAAGAGACTATTAGGCGTGACTTAGACAAATTCGAGGCAGAGGGCTTCATTACTCGCACATATGGTGGAGCTGTGCTTAACAGCGTTCAAACCGTTTCAAACATTCCATTTTTTAAGCGGGCTTCTGAGAAAGTAGAAGAGAAAAAGCAGATTGCAATTACTGCTGCAAAAATTTTGAGGGATAAACACACAATTTTTGCCGATTCTAGTTCGACAGTAATGGAAACGGTTAAATTGTTAAAAGAACGGAACGATTTGACAATTGTAAGTAATTCAGCTGAAATGAGTCGCGAACTTTTCATTTCAAAAGTTAATGTTGTTTCAACCGGTGGTATGCTAAATAAGCAATCTCTTAGTTATGAAGGTGAGCTTGCAGAGAGTTCAGTTCGTCGTTATAACACTGAAGCTGCTGTCATAAGCTGTAAGGGGATTGATATGTTAACAGGAATTACTGATACCAATGAGACTCAAGCGCGTTTAAAGCGATTAATGATTGATCAAGCTGATTTAGTTATTTTACTAGCAGATCTATCAAAATTTGATAAAAAAGCTTTTGTGAAGCTTGGTGACTTTAATGTAGTTACAGATATCATTACTGATCAGAAGCCCTCACCAATTTGGCTTGATTTCTTTACTAAATTGGGTATTAGCGTGCATTATCCACAAGTAACAATATCATAAACTACAATTAAAGCAGGCATTAAACATACTTCATATCATCGGCAATATTCATCAAAAATATTCGTTTTCAAAAACGAGGAGATGTGGATTATGCAAACTATTGAAAGTACCAAGTTCATTGCTAATATTGACGAGATTGGAGTTCGATTAGTTCATCTAATTGATCGAGCAAGCGGTTACGATTATGTGTGGGATAATGCTCTCCATAAGTCAGATAAACCAGTTACTTTCCCCGGTATCTTATTCCCAGCTATTGGACGCTCTAATCAGGACAGTTATGTTTATCACGGAAAGACGTATTCTATGCCACAACATGGCTTTGCATCAGATTTCGTCTTTACAATCGTTGCTAAGTCGCATGACAAGGTAATCATGACTCTTTCTGCTGATGAAAAAACTAAAAAAATGTATCCATTTACTTTTGAATTAACCGTCTTAGCAACAATCGATGACAATGGTTTGCATTGGAAATTCGAAGTGAAAAACTGTGGAAAAGAAGTAATGCCCTTTTCACTTGGTAATCATCCCGGATTCAATGTCCCAATTAACCATCAGGGTGAGTTTACTGACTATACCTTGTCATTTGATCCTGCACCAGCAAAATTATCATATTACAAAATTATTAAGAAACCATATCCGTTTCGCCGTGGTGACCTCGCTACTGTTCCTAACTACAGTCAAGGAAAGCTACATTTGAATTACGCAATGTTTGCTGAGGGGCTGGTCATTATTGAAAATAAGGGAATTGATTCAGTCACTTTAGCTTCTTCTCAAACTCAGCGAAAGATTCAATTAAATATTAAAGATTTCCGCTATCTATGTTTATGGACTAAGGAAAATACTAAGCATTCCTTGCTCTGCCTGGAACCATTTGAGGGTTTACCTGATATCTATGGCAATCCTGTTGATTGGTCACACAAAGAAGCTAATAATTTCTTAGCCCCTGAAAAAACTAAGGTATTTCGCTTTGATGTATTGGCGTCTTCTCTGAATAGTTTTAGCAAATAGCTTTTTTAAGAACATGAGTTTATAACTAATCCTCTTCAATGGTTGCTTTGATAAACGCAATTTTAAGTTCTTTATCAAGCATTACTGACGAAATAAATTATTATAAAAGACGGTTCTGTAATATTTGGTGCTAATAGAGCAAATTTTCTCAATTCAATATAAAGAAGCTGGTGCAATCTCCAACATTCTGACAATTTGTCATTTTGTTAGGTTGAATTAACCAGCTTCTTTTCTTCTTAATAATTATAAATATACATTACAAAAATTAAACAAAGAATTTTAATCTCAGTTATTTGTTTAACGAAGTAGCATGCTATTCATGGTCTTTACTTCGTGTCTTTAAGTTTACCTTACAATTACATTTTCTTAAATTTGCTGTACTTTAACGGCATCTTTCTGTGCTTTAATAGAACCTCATTCTAATGTTGAACTAAAGAACCATTCTAAAACATCACCTTCATTACTAATCTCACTTTATAGTCCTAAAAACAAAGTGAGATTATGGAAAATTCTTCCTAAAATTTGCACAGTAAAAATATTCTTAAAATCAAAAAAGACTGGATCAAAATTTAATTTTTGACCCAAGTCTCTGTGACTTACGTCGGCACTAAAGTACCGAGCTTCTAGGAACAAGCATAACTTATCTTATACATTTCAGTATTCGACAGCGGTTTACTCTATTTTACTAAGGTTTAGCCCAAACCATTGCGTTGCTTTATATTTTAGTTCTAGCTCTTAATTCCAATCTAGTAAGTATATTCTAGCTTGGTTTTCGCTATTCATACTTTATTTAATTATATACCATCTAATTAATTTTAGCAATAAATTACTAAGCTTTCTTAGACTTAAAACTATAAATGTTGCTATTAATTAGTTACTTTAAATAAAAGCCTTGCCGAACAGAGCTGTCAAAGCTCATATTTTTGATTTAGATTATTCAAATACCACCTATTATTTATTAATAGCAGACAATAGCTGTTCTACCTTAAACTCCGAAACCACTTCGTGACTGCCTTTTGGCTGCATGGGCCAGTAAGAAAAATCTGCTTGATTACCTTGAGCTGTTTGATCAGAAATTAATTCTGTACAGGAAGCATGAACTTGTTTAATACCCGTCTCATTCATTATTTGAAGAACATTAGCTGGATTAATTCCACTCCCAGCTAAAATTTCTATTTGCTGCCCAAATACAGTTTGCATCTGTTGTAAATATCGCCGACCCTCAAAAGCGGTAGTATGGAGACCACTTGTTAATAAGCGATCTACCTTTAAATCAACCAATTTATAAATACTCTGCATTGCTGCAGTTGAGCAATCAAATGCTCGGTGAAAAACCGCTTCCCTATTATATGAATGAACCAGCTCAACTATTTTTCTAGTCTTTTCTAAGTCAATTTCTGCATTCTTAGTTAAAAATCCAAAAGATAAACCATCTGCACCATTTTCCAGCAACATTCTTGCTGAATTTTGAATTTCTTGGAATTCTACTTCACTATAACAAAAACCAGAACCCCGCGGTCGAACCATGCAAATAACTTTTAAATTCGTATTTTGTTTAATTAAACGTAGAGAACTTAAAGTTGGTGTTAAACCACCTAAGAAAAGAGCACTATTTAATTCAATTCGTTCAGCTCCTGCAGCAGAAGCATTTAGTGCGTCTTCATATCCTCCACAACAAACTTCTAAGATATTTATTTTCTCCTCACCCCTTCAAGCAATCATTCGCTTGCATACCACGTGTCGCAAAATACTCTTGCAACCACTTGGATGACGCTGGTTCGATTTTTGTGTGCCCATCAGATTCATTTGCCACGTATACTACCGGTTTAGGATTAG
This sequence comes from Lactobacillus sp. UCMA15818, assembly GCF_030400225.1. Lineage (GTDB taxonomy): Bacteria > Bacillota > Bacilli > Lactobacillales > Lactobacillaceae > Liquorilactobacillus. The sequence continues at coordinate 27,001 of NZ_VJYB01000004.1, forward strand.
CTGCAGTTGCGACAACAAATGAAAAATCTTTAATATTTGTTGCACAACCCCAACCACCCTTTTTATTCATGGCCACTACCGAAATATCACCCGCTACTAACTGCCGCTCTCTCAATTGCTTATCTAATTGAAAGACTGCTTGGTCACAAGCAATCTGAGGACTCTTTCCTTCTTTCATCAACCGAACTATTTCATAGGACAAGCATCCCTTCATAATGTCTTCACCCAAACCCGTGGCACTAGCACCACCAACTTGACTATCCACATAAAATCCAGAGCCAGGAATCGGTGAATCTCCCACTCGTCCAGCCTTCTTCATAAAAAGACCGCTTGTCGATGTGGCAGAAGACATCGAACCCATAGCATCAAGGCAAACCATTCCAACTGTATCATGACCAGCGTATGGTTTAATCTCCTCTGCTTCTTGCTTAATTCTCTTTTCATAAAAAGCTTTAGCCCTTTTAGTCAGCATATTTTTTCTTTGAAATCCATTAATGCTGGCATATTTTTCTGCACCAGTTCCAACAAGAAAATTATTAACTTTTCTTTGAGATAGGCTTTTAGCAATCAACACAGGGTTGGCAAAATCCTTGACTGCCCCAATTGCCCCAATTGACAAAGTATCCCCATCCATGTATGACGCATCTAATTCGACCTCTTGTTCTTCATTCGGTAATCCACCATACCCAACTGATTTATAAAAAGGAAAATCCTCAATTTGCTTAACAGCCGATACCACCATATCAGCAGCTGTTTCATTAAAACTTAATTTTTGACTAACATTTTTAATACTATCTAACGACATGCTCCATGTAGCTATAATTCCCCACATATTAAATTCCTCTCGTTACTGTACATCACTTTTTTGTTCTTTAATTTGCCTTATCAAAGGAACAATTCCCCCTATCAAGTTAGCGTCATTATAGAAATGAGCACTGACTATTTCTGGAATCGTAATTGTTCGTTCAGATAATAATGTTACTTTATGCCATTTTTCAAACGAAACTCGTAATTGTTTGATTAAAATTGGTTGACTGCTAATTCCCCCACCAATCACGAATTTGTTCAAGTCAAGAATACTTTGAATGTTATACATTAGGAGTGCTGCTTGATCACAAAAGTCAACAAATGTCTTCCAAGCATATTCTTCACCAGCCATAATTGCAGCAAAGACACGTCTACCATCTTTTACGTTAGGCAAGCTCAGATGCGTTCCAATATCTTCAATCATCCCAACAGCTGATAAGAACGCTGCGGTTTGGTTAACACCTGTCTTGCTCTTATCAATAACCATAAAACTAGGTTCACTTGCAGCAAAGTGATTTCCTCTAATTAATTGACCATTCAAAAAGATTGAGGATCCAATTCCAGTTCCTAAAACAATCATTGCTGCATTATTTTCATCAGCAATACTCCCCTGCCATTTTTCAGCTAAAGCAGCACAATTACTATCATTTTCAATGGTAACTGGCATTCCATACTTTGTTTGCAGCTCGTTAAAGAACTCACTTTTTTCTAAAAAGGACAAACGAGCTGATGAAAGAAGCTTCTTAGCCAAGGGATCAACAACCCCCGGTAAACTAAATCCAATGCCTTGAATATCTTGTCCATGCAAATCAATAATTTTATATAGAGATTTTAAAAATTGGATCTCATCTTGTGTATTAATTGCATTGGTCCCCTTGATAATAATCTGACCAAACTCATTAACCAATGCATATTTAAGGTTTGTTCCCCCAATGTCTATTGATAGAAAATTCAACTTGTGGTCCTCCAATGGCTAATTATTTAAGATATACTCCCTTATAATTATGAGCAGGTCCAGCTGTATTTACAATCAAATCTTTAATTTTATTACTTTGCAAAAAGGAATTAGATCTTTGATACAGTGGAATCATTACCTGATCATTCATCAATATTTTTTCTGCTTTAACCATATTGTCCCAGCGAACTACCTCATTATTTGATGGATTGTTATTAATGTCATCAATTAGTTTATTATAACTTGAATTATCATATCCGCCAGCATTACCTGAATTTCCAGCCTGATAAAGATTTAAAAATGTGATTGGATCTGAAAAGTCAGCTCCCCAACCGGATATAACAATATCAAAGTTACCTTTTTCTGAGCGAGAAATTCTCACTGCCTTAGGGATACTCTGAACATCTACCGATAATCCTGGAAGGAGACTCTCCCATTTGCTTTGAATAAATGCAGCCGTTTGTTTTGAAGAATCATCATCATCACTCAAAAGTCCAACTTTCAGCTTAGAAACTCCAAGTTGTTTCAGCCCTTTTTCCCAATATTTTTTAGCAAGTGTCTTGTTATAGGATACACCACTCTTAACATATGCTTGACTGGCAAAATCCGCACCTGTTTTTGGATTCTTAGATAAATCAGCTGTTACGAATCCCTTAGCAGATAATGAACCGTCAGCCAAAACTTTTTTAGTGAGCTGATTACGATCTAAAACCAATGAAAGGGCTTTACGAATATTAACATTGTTGAATGCAGCTTTCAGATCACTGTCTGTTGGATTTTTAAGATTAAACTGCAGATAGATAGATGTTGCAGATTTATTTAAAACATAATTCTTGGATTTCTTTTTATTCGCAACTTGATTACCCAATAATTGAGTTTGATCCAATTTCCCTGTTTGAAACAAGTTTAAACCGGTTGATGGTGACTTAACTACTTGGAAGTTGATAGCTGTAAGATGAACCGCTTTTTTATCCCAATAGTTGCTATTTTTTTCTAATTTCCATTTTTCATTTGTTCCCTTCCAATTTTTCAAAATAAAAGGTCCATTCGAAATGGTTTTGGTTGAGTTGGTCCCATACTTAGAACCATATTTTTCAACTGATTGCTGATTTTGTGGATAAAATACAGGCATCGCCATCAATAATTTGAAATAAGAAATCCGATGTTCCAAAGTTACTTGAACTTTATATTTACCTAATGCTTGAATCCCTAACGTCTTATAGTTTTGCTTACCATTCATAATTGCATCGGCATTTTTGATTCCCGAATAAAGATAAGCATACTCTGAAGCTGTCTTAGGATTAACCGTTCTTTGCCAACCATAAACAAAATCTTTTGCAGTAACTGCCTTTCCATTACTCCATTTAGCATTCTTTCGCAACGTAAAGGTGTACACTAAACCATCTTTCGAAGTAGAAATTTTAGTTGCTAATTCCTTCTCAATTTTGCTGTCTTTACCTAATTGCAAAAAACCTTCACCTGTATTTTCTAGCATTTGCATGCTAGTTGTATCAGATGCATGTGCTGGATCCATTGTTGTAAGATCACTGCTTACAGCTAAATTCAAGACATGCTTGGTTTGCGTGCTCTTGTTACCACAAGCTGCTAGTAACCCTGTACATACTACCAAAGTTCCTAATAAAGCCCCAAAACGTTTCTTCGTTATCATAAAAACTAGCCCCCAATAATATTAATTGTAATTTAATCTACTTTTAATATATTAAATTATAATTAGAATAAAAGCAACTTAAATTTATAATTTTCCCATTTTCTAATAAAAATCTTTGTCTTCTCGCTCAGCTAATGCTCTCAATGTTAAATACTCCATGGTAATTATCTTCTTCCAATCCGATATTTTTAACCATTCATTCTCCTTGTGCGCTATCCCACGCTGACCCGGAAAAGACGGACCAAAAGCGACAATATTTGATAAAAAGCGTGCGTACGTAATCCCTGTCGTAGTCACAGGCGAGCCATCTTGCCCAGTAACATCTTCATAAACCTGCTGCATTATTTTAATCATCAGCATATTAGGTGAATGATAAAGTGGTGCAACTTCACGTACAATAGTCAACTGACTTTCACTTGGCATCTGCTTTTTTAATCTATCCAATAACTTCTGCTTGGTTAACTCAATGGGATATCGAATCGAAAAACAAATTTTGCTTTGATGTTTACTAAAAAGCATCCCATAAACACTACATTGTAATTTTCCAGAAGATTTACCAGTGAAACTAATATTTATTTTCTTCCCAGATGTGTCTGCAGTTGCTCGGTATAACCAATTCATTACTTCACCCAATTGTCCTGATAAAGATTGCTGTTCTACTGCCAACTTCAATAAAGCATTTTCTCCCAAGTCTGGTGCATTACTAGGCGATTTTTTCCCAAAATAATCCTTAATTTCTCCAGATGAAAATTTAATTTTAGCTTTATCTGGAATGTAGCTCGCTGAAAAATCGCCACTAACTTCTGACAAATTTACGTCACTGTTATCACTGATGTCAGTCGTTAGTGACAAACCAAGCATGCCTCTTTCTGCATAGACAACTGGATATTTACCATCTGGAGTAAAGCCCGCAATAGGAGGGTTTTCGCTTAAATTATAAGTTTTCATATCCCTACTGCCCGATTCTTCATCCGTTCCAAAAATAACTCTAATACTCTGTTTGGGCTTGAATCCTTCTTCTTTCAATAACGCTAAAGCAAATAATGCCCCCATGATTGGCCCTTTGTTATCCAATACTCCTCGCCCATACATGTAATCATCCTTTATCGCCAAATCAAAAGGATCTGTCTTCCATCCTTGTGCTGGAGCTGCTACTACATCTAAATGTCCTAAAGCTGCAACATAATCAACACTTTCTCCAGTTAATTCTGCCCACCCAACTTGATCGTTTAACTGTTTCGTTTTAAGCCCTAATTGTTCTGCAATTATTAAAACTTGCTGCAAAACCTTGCGCGGTTGTTTACCAAACGGTGCCTGAGCAAGGGGTTCCCCTTTAACACTGGGAATTTTAATAACCTTCTTCAACAATGTCTGATAATAAACCATGTTTTTATCAATTTTGTTCCTTAAGTCCTCTAACTTCATTTTTTGCACCCCTATCAAAGATTTTATTAGACAATTTTAATATTAACATATATTTTACTGCAAAAATTATTGTTTTCTAATAAAAGCATCTATTCGCTAATTCTCACTCTTAAAGGTTCAATATTATTGGTGTATTAAAAAAGCAATTTCATCATTTCCGGTTGAAGGGAATTAATAAGATTGCTTATGACAATATTCTCGAAAATTATAATTGAAAATTACTTACGATTTAGAACAAACACATAGTTTGAGTGAAATCCTTTCCATCTAATTACTAAAAATAAAGAGATACTCTGATCAAGAAACTTCACTGCTTTAATTATTAAATTAAGAATTATTTAGTTCACAATTAATTTATTCTATACACCTTAACTAGATCAAAATATTTTTTAAAATTATTAGCATTAATTTTACCGGTTTCTGGTTCCAGCGCATTTAAAATGCCCAGTGCCATAGAAGTTTTAATAATATCACTTGGACTTTTTCCTAATGTTATCCCTATTGCTAATCCTGCTAAAGAAGCATCTCCAGATCCAACAGGATTAATTGCTTTTACTTTAGGAATTTCCGCACGATATAAAACGTCGCGACACTTTACAATTGCTCCATTGCTTCCCAATGAAGTTGAAACCCAGGTTAGTCTAGAGAAGATCTTTGCTTTTAATGCCTTAATAACTTTCTCAGTATCATGGTCTGTAACTTCTTGATGAATCAGTATTCCTAATTCTGCAGCATTTGGCTTTATCAATAATGGCAATTGCTTCCCATTAATTGCATCAACTAATGATTGACCCGATGTGTCTAATATTACATCCACATGTTTCTTAGCAGCAGCCTTTATTAATTCAGCATAAAAATTAGCTTTAGTACCTTTTGGTAAGCTTCCAGAAATTGTTACTAAATTAACTTTTCCTAGTAAATAATTAAAATTTTCCAGAAATATTTTTTGCTCTTCTTCAGTAATTATTGGTCCTTTTTCTAATATTTCTGTCTGTAGATTTCCATCATGTAATAATGCGATTGAATTACGTGTTTCTCCTGCAGTATTTGTAAACTGACTTTCAATTTTTTCTTCTGCTAATTTATCGGAAATATATTCTCCAAAACGTCCACCCAATATTCCAGTAGCCATTACAGGCTGATTCATTTGACCTATTACTCGTGTTACATTTAGCCCCTTGCCTCCAGCTGTTTTATGAACTGCAATGGCTCGATTGACTTTGTTTAGCTGTAAGCTTGATAAATCATAGGCCATATCAATTGATGGATTCATTGTTACTGTCAAAATCATTCAATTCATCCCCTTTAATAATTAAATTTGTTTCAATTTAATTAGTTCTCCTGAAACTCCCACAATAACTCCTTTTGCAATTTTATCTTTTCTAATGGCATGTGCTGCTTGAAACTTATTTTTCTTAACAATCCATGTATTCTCTGAGCAGAAATTATTTGGTAAAGCTTGATTAGTTCCTTGTAATACCATTACAACCGCCTTAAATCCTTCTTGATGAACCTTTATGGGACTATAGTGCAGTGTATCACCATACATTTCAATTACTGTTCCTGCTGGAATGAAGAATAAAGTTGCATCTTTCGCCGCATTAAAGAACCCATTTATGATTTGATTTCTCTTTCCTAAAACCATTACGACATCCGTTAGCATAATATTGATTTCACTTCCTTGATGATACTCAACTGCTGAAAAGCTTTGAGTTTGTCCGGTACATTCTCCAGCCGTGAAATTCATTCCTGCGTAGATATCATATCCAATTTTCTCAATTGTTTCCATATTCTCTAAATAATTATTTGATGGATTATAAAAATTTCCATTTTTTGCACAACATATTTTTTTTCCAAAGAATTTTTTTATATCCGTTAAATCATATTCTTGTAATAAATTTCCATAATCATTAAACCCATTTTGATCAATTTTTTTAATTTGATATTCAGGATTTCTTTGTTGCAATTTTAGTAACATTTGTTTCTCTTGCATCTAATTACCTCACTTTACTATTTCAAAGAAATTTCATACTTCATCGTTTTCGTTTTTCCAGGAGCTAATTTATAACCTGATTCTTTTTTATTCCAGTCAACAGGATTACCGATAACGTCTGGTAATCCATTAAATGGTTCAATACACACAAATGCTATATTTTCCGTTTCCTTCGTCCACAAACAGATATTCGCAAAATCTTCTAAATTAATTATCACAAAATGGTCAGAATACACTGAAAATAATTTCACTTTTTTGACATTAGAATTTGAAATAATTCGTAGTCCTTTTTCAAATAATTTATAACTTAATTTGATTTTTTTATTTTCAGAGAAAAATTCGGCCTTCCCGGTTCTATACGGTACAGGATTTTTTATAATTTCATAACTTTCCAGTGGTAATTGAAAATCACCATCAAATTCTAAAAAATAATCATCGAATTTTCCTTTCCCATCTAATGGAACGTTAAACGCTGGATGCGATCCCAGCGAAAAGGGCATCTGTATAGTAGTATTATTTTTCACAGAAAACGAGATAGATAACCCACTAGATAAAAGAACAAAAGTTATCATTAGATTGAAAGCAAACGGATATAATTTGTAAGTTTCCGTATTTTCACTAACCGCAAAAGTTACTGTATTTTTTGTATGAGTTATAATTTTAAATTCTTGATTTGCTATAAAACCATGTTGAGGCATTTTATATTCTTTATTATTAAGTAAATATTTGTCTTGATTTGAACGACCAATTGCGGGAAATAACACTGGCGCATGTTTATTCCAACTCTCATTATTCCAAATATAATCAAAATCCTCTTGTTTTTCATACAGATGGATAAGCTGGGCTCCCACGGAATCAATTATCGCTTGAAAATTTTGATTTTCAATTGTGACAATCATATATTTCATCTCCTAAACTGGTATTAATTATTTCCAACAAATTTTTAATGCAAAAAAAGTAAGAGAAGCCCCCGATAAAATACACGTTTGCTTCTCTTACTGGGCAACGGCAACTACTTAAGCTTTTCAAACACTGAATTAGCAGTTTCCTGCAACACTTTATTTAACTCCTCAATATTTTTACGTCCCACAGTATCTAACCAGCGCTTTCCAGATTCATTACCTTCTTTGGCAAAAGGATCAACTGCACCTCTCCAAGTAGCTCGACCACAAAGAACCCCATTAAAAGTTGAACCTGATTGAGCCGCAAAATTCAATGTATCTCGAAATAATTGTGCACTAACCCCTGCACTCAGAAAAATAAACGGTATATTATTTGTTAGTTCCGCCTGTTTTTTGAAAAATAAAGCTGCCTCTCTTTTAGAATAAACACTTTTATTGTTTTCATTAAATCCTTCCACAAATGTCATATCAACTGGAACTTCCACCTTTAAAACATCTACTTGATACCGTTCTTGGGAAAATTCCTTAATCATTTCATTAACTTTATGTGGCTTGATTTTTGCATACGCTTGACTCTTTGTATTCAAAATTTTGGTATCATAAGACATTAATTCTAAGAAGAAAGGCAAATTTACAGAAGCACTCTCTGCCCCAATACGTTCAACAAATGCTTGTTTTTGACGATTTATCTCATTATCTTCATCGACATCATAGTAGAGCATAAACTTAACTGCATCTGCCCCAGCCTCTTTTAATTTCAAAGCAGACCAATCCGCTAATAAATCGGGCATTCTACCAGGAGCAGTTATATCATACCCCGTTTTTTCATAGGCAATTAACAATCCTGCATTTTCAGCACGTTTTTCTGCTGCTGGTAATCCATACTCTGGATCTAACAAAATTGCAGAAGCATATGGGGTTAATTCACTCGAAATCAATTCCTTAAATTCTACAATATCCGTTTCATTACTTGTTTCTCCTGCAGCTGAAGCCAACATTTTTTTCAATGAACCACGCTGATCAATAGCTAACGCTGAAATGATACCGTTTTCATTTGTAATATGTTCTAACCTCATTTTCTTTTCTCCACTACTATTAATTAAAGTATTCAACTAGTATCCCCCCTCAGTCATGATAATATCCTTCAGACCATAAATTCATTTCATGATCAAAAAAATGTGGATTATCATGTTGATCCGTATTGTCTTGTTCAACCTGATTGATTTTTTCTACCAGCTTTCTATTCTCTGCTGTTGCTTGATATTCAGTCTTTATAAATGCTGCCACAATATCTTCTGCCAAATGCTCCCCTACAACCGCTCCACCAAAGGAAATCACATTTGCATTTAATTTCTCTTTTGCGTACTTTGCAGATGCTACATCACCTACTAATGCAGCCCGAATGCCAATATTTTTATCGGCCGCAGTAGAAATTCCAACACCTGTGCCGCAAAGAACTACCCCGAGATCAGCTCTGCCATCCCGAACTAAATCAGCTACTTTTAACCCATAAATTGGATAATGTGTTCTCGTATTATCATAAGTACCAACATCAATTATTTGGTGTCCACTTGCTTTTAAGAAATCCGAAATTTGCATTTTAACATCTGTAACAATGTGATCGTTTCCAAGTGCAATAATCATAGTTCTATCCCTCCTAAATAAACTACAAATTTTTTAATACATTTTTTCTAGCATATCAAGCCTAATTTGGTGTCTACCACCTGCATAATCAACACTTAAATATGCAGTAACAATTTGTTCAGCAAGCCTTTCACCAACAATCCCTGCCCCAATTGCAATTGCCTTTGCTCCATTATGCTGCGTTGTCATATGTGCGGTATTTTCTTCGCTAACATTTGCAGTCACCATACCATGAACTTTATTACTTGCCATTGCTGACCCTAGTCCATATTCATCAAACATCACACCACGATCAGCTTTTTTATCCAAAATAATATGTGCAAGTTCCACAGATGAATCAATAAAATCATTTGCTGGTTTTTCTGATAAATCTAAAATCTCATAATCTTTTTGTCTCAAAAAAGTTTTAATATGTTCTTTTAAAGTAAAGCCATCTTTGTCTGCTGCTAATGCAATTTTCATTTGCTAAATCCTCCCATGTCTATAATTAATCAGTAACAACTATTGTCGTAAACTGTTGATAATGTTTAAGCTTTTCCTTGCCGATTTCTTTGTTTGTGATTAAACAGTCAATATCGTATAAATCATAAAATTTATAAAAATCATCTTTATTAAGCTTATGGTAATCAGCCACAATTATTTTCTGCTGTGCATTATTTAAAGCAATTCTTTGAGAATCACCTTCTTCCAAATTTGCGGTCATTATGCTATCACTGTGAATCCCATTTACTCCGATGAATGCATAATCAAATTTAAACTGCGATAGCATTGTGTTAGTCAAACCACCAATAAACGCTCCTGAACGTTCCCGATAAGCCCCTCCAATTAATATCAAGTCAACTTGTTCATTATCTTTCAATGTTTCAAAAATGGGCAAACTGTTCGTCACGATTCTTAAATCCTGTACACCTTCAATATACTTGCACATTAACTCTAGCGTCGTTCCTGGTCCAACATAAATAGTATCTTTATTCTTCATTAAAGTTGCTGCTTTTTGTGCAATCGCAATTTTTTCCTGAATATGAATTTCTTTTTTTTCATTATGCGAAAGTTCAGTTGAAGCATCACTTTGGATACTCTGTGCTCCGCCATGGATTCTAATAAGTTTGCCACTCTTAGTCAACTCATCCAAATCTCTTCTGATTGTCATATCTGATACTTTTAAATTTTCGATTAAATCAGTAACTGTTACAATTCCCCTTTGATTGACAGTTTCTAAAATAGTTAACAATCTTTCTTTTTTTAACAATTACTTGCATCCCTTTCATTTTTACGCATTTTATGTTTGTTTTTGTTTATTGTAGCACATAAAATCACCTAAATAAGGGTAATGCATTTCTAATAATGTTTATTCCTGTTTTAACTTGAACTTTAATCTAGCTTTATTCACTTAAAATTTATGTTTTATTCCAACTGCTTTATAGCAACAATACAAAGTTACTAGGGTAACAATAGTTTTCATAACCGTATTTGGAAAAATAGCAGCTACTGTATTTATTGATATAACAATCCCTGACCACCTCAATACTCGGTTTAATTCTTTGGAATACTCCACTGCAATCACCCCTCTAACTAATTATTCTCCTTGGATATTGCTGCATATTCTGTATTACGTTTCTTCATTTGGCCCGCATACCACCAAAAGATTAATCCATAAGCTATTAATGCCAAGACTGCGTACAACAAAAATGTTATCTCGCCAGTTGATGCTTTTCCTACTAAATAAGCAAGATACTGTTCAATTGGTCCCTCTTTAGTTGCCTCCGCAATTTGATGCCCTGCAGCACCCGATGGAAACGCTCCCACTTGTTTAGCAACTTGTGTTATAAACGGTGAAGATAAGGTTCCCGCCCAAAGAAAAATTGGCATTTCTATTGCACCAATAACAATCATTCTAATAATTTTCCCACGAGTGACAACTAATAACGCTGGAGTAACTCCCATTGCAATAATTGATCCTAAAGGCATGATGTGATTACCTGGGAGAACCAATGCTTCAATTAACAAAATTGGAGCCAAAAAGTTGGCTGCTGCCCAAACCTCAGCACGACCAGCAACGAAGGGCCAGTCAAGCCCAATATTGAAACGACGGCCTTTTAATCTTTTAGTAGCAAAAGTAGAAATGCCTTGTGATAACGGCTCTACAGCTGCAATAAACCAAGAACCAATTTGACTAAACAACTCTAAACAGACCCCACCTGTGAAAGCTAATGTAAAGATTTCTTTTGGATCTTGTCGTCCAATTAATCCAACAAAGACACCTAGATAACAGCCAATTGCAAAATGACTTCCCCAAAAACCAATTCGTTTATTCAACTCCGCTGAATCAAAATCATATTTATCGAGCCAAGGAAATAATTTATCAAATATTTTGTCAAAAACCATTATTATTGGATTCATCATGTAATTCAAATGAGTAGTGGTCATAGGATTATCATCTGGTGCGTCTAATAAATCATTAAAAGTTGGTTTCATTAAATCTGAATTTATAATTTTTAAAACCCCAACATAGATAATCAAAATTGTCGCAACAAATAAATTTGCTCCAAAGTACATTGCCATTAATGCTGTAAATGATAAATGCCAAATATCAAAAATATCAACATCCAAAGTATTGGTTTTTTTCAAAAATAACATAACAACATTGACTATAATCATTATTAATAAGAAGAATAGAGTATATGCTGAACCCCAAGTAATTGTCGCAAGTGGAGCCCACCCAACGTCAATTATTTTTAGCGAAATACCTGTTGACTTAACAAATGCATCCAGAGGCACCTGATATGCGGTAGTTAAAATATTTATAATGTCACTGATAGCTGTCAAAGCAATTGCGAGCTTTATCCCGCCTTCAAGAGCTCGTGTCCATTTAACTCCAAACGCTAACGCAATTATTGTTAATACGATTAACATAATTGGAGCAGCACCTAGATTTATAATTGGTTTAAAAATTGTGTTGGACACTTGAATTATTGTGTGTAACATTATTCCACCTTCCTTTTTCAGTAAATTTCAAATCAAAATTCATTTAAGGCCTTTCTCTTTAATAATTGCTTCAATCTTATCGTAAACCGGCTGGGCCATTGCCGGAATTCTGTACAAAATTGGTCCCGCGTCAATTACAGGTATTTCAAGTGTAAATCCCAAATCAGTTTTAGCTATTGGCGTGAAAATATCATAATGTGTAACCATATCCTCTGTGATGTCTTTTACCATAACTGCATCAGCTTTCACATTATATCCACGATTCTTAAATTCAGTTTCAATTGCATCTTTAATTTGATGGCTTGAGTTAACTCCAGCTCCACAAGCTGCTAAAATTTTAATCATAATATTCCCTCCTCGTATTATTAGATTTACCCTTTCAGTCAAATCTTTTATAAATTGCTGAGTTTTCAACTTTCTGTCTAAAAATTTAAAAAGTATAGTTTTATTCAGATATCCTCCTAACTAATCGAATAAAGGTAATACATAAATATGCCCTTTGAATTTTAGTTTGTCTCAAAAAGACAAACACTAGCGCCTAACTGAAATTATTATTTAAAAAATTAAAAATTACTATATCTTCATCTGCTTTAAAGAATGCTTTGAGCGAATTCTTTGATGTTGTTGTTAAAAAATCCATGATTTGAGCCAAAATATTGGATTGTCCTTCTGGATCATTATTTAAAATCATAAACAAAAAACTTACTTCTATCTTTTTTTGCGGTTCAATCATATTGTAAAAAGTTATTGGGTTTTTACATTTAATTGGAATCACTTGACACACATTCACGAATTTTCCCTCAGTGTGCGGAATTGCAACGTTTGGTAAATCAGGATCTACTACAGACAAATCAATACCAGTAGGAAAATTTTTTTCCCGTAATAACAAATTTTCCAAAAATTCTGGTTTTACCAACCCTTCAGCACTTAATTTGCTAAAAACCTCTTTAAAAACATCCTCCTTATTCTTTTGATCTGAAACAAAAGTATCTTTTACTACAAAAAGTTCTTTCTTTTCTAGTAAAGACAATTTCTCACCTTCTTTTTATGTTTGTTTTTGAACTACTTTTGTTTATTTTTGTTTACAAGGCAATAATAAGCGCTTTCAAAAAAGATGTCAAGCACATTTTCTATCTTTAAGATTGTACACAATCGATAATTTTAATTTATATATTGAATTATCAATCCAGATGCAACATATCATCAAACTATGTCTGCCAAATAATTTGGAGATTTTGTATTCAATTTTTGAATATACACTTCAATCTTATTAATCCGCTTCTTTTGTTTGAATTAAGTATTCATGTTTTTAGTAAACTCCAGTGATTTTCAGAAGCTTCTTTATTATTTTTCTATGCATTACTTCCATCTTCTTCGTTTGGTATCGTATTAATTGGTGTGTTATTCTTTAGGTGGTTCATAAAATGATTGGAGATGTTTCATAATGGACGGATTACATTCAACAATTACCTTGAATAACGGCGTTAAAATGCTGCGTTTTGGTTTGGGAGTTTGGAAAACCGATAACCAGACGTCTCGCGATTCCGTTGCAACTGCAATTCGAAATGGCTACCGGGGAATTGATACTGCCCGACAGTATGGTAATGAGCAGGGTACTGGTGCCGGGATTAAGCTTGGTTTGGAACAGACAGGGTTAAAGCGGTCTGATCTTTTTGTTACAACTAAGCTTGATAATGGTGAGCAAGGAGACTATGCTCAAGTTTCTAGTGCATTTGAAAACCAACTGAAAGACTTAGGGCTCGATTATGTCGATCTTTATTTGATACACTGGCCGGTAGATAAGACCTACATTGAAAGCTATCATGCAATGGAACGATTGTATCGTGAAGGTAAGATTCGAGCCATTGGTGTTTCTAATTTTGATAATGACCGGATGAAAAAGCTGCTTGATGAAGCTGAAATCATACCAGCCGTTAATCAAATGGAATTCAATCCAACTAATCAGGAACATGGAATTTTGGAATATGATCAAAGCCATAAAATTGAAATGACAGCGTGGTCACCACTTGGCGGCGGTGCGTCTTTGACGAATCCGGTCATTACTGCCTTAGCTAAAAAGTATGATCGCTCAGCTGCTCAGATTATTTTACGATGGGAATGGCAGCGAAATATTATCACCGTTGTTAAATCTGTCCATGAAAAACGAATTATTCAAAACAGCCAGATCTTTGACTTCTCATTAAGTGCTGAAGATGTTCAACAGCTTAATGCGCTTGATCAAGGAAAACGTGATCTTTGGTATGATAACTTTCAATGGCATAATCCAAAAGGTGCATTTGCTAATGGCATAGATCAATGGCCAGACACTAAAAAGTAATAGACAAATTTGATTTTTAAAATGAGCTATTTTGTTTACATTTCAGACCAGTCATTATCTCGTTAATCGTTAAAGTTCACTATTCAAAATGCAAATATAAAAATATTCCTCTGAAGTTGAGACAAAAGTTAAGTTTTATCGACTTGAGTCACACTTTCAGAGCTTTTTGGTGTTCGGTATAAAAGTCAACTTTTGACTACTCCTTCTATATTGTTACGAATAAACATGTTTCATAAATCAAAATTCTCCATCTACCTTCAAATCAGTACTCAATTTTTCCCGTCTTATGTCATGCTCCCTCTTCTGCATTTATTAATTAACAACCAAATTATAATGTTTTATTTCAATAACCCTTCTACACAATGACCGTCATAAGCCCTCAGTATCAAGACATTTTGCTGACTAGAAAACCCTTTTTAAATAATGACTACCAAGTTATTGACTGATCAGTCATCACTATATATACTATGAGTGAAATAAAAGAAACAACTCATTCTGGGGTATGGGAGGTATTAGCAATGGATGATGAAATTATTTTAGAGACAAAAAATTTAAAGAAATCCTTTGGAAAGTTTCAAGCATTGCGAAATGTTAATCTAAAGCTCCATAAGGGTGAAGTATTAGGCTTTATTGGCCCAAATGGTGCAGGAAAGTCTACAACAATTCGTGTGATTCTGGGACTAATTAAAGCAACGGGTGGTTCAGCAGCAGTTTTTGGCAAAGATGTTTGGAAAGACTCCGTTGCTGTTCATAAGAATCTGTCTTACGTGCCAGGAGATGTTTATCTGTGGCCTAATTTAACTGGCGGGCAGACAATTGATTTACTGCTGCATATGTCTGGACAAAAGCATACGACTAAAACAGATGACTTAATCAAAGAGTTCAAATTGGATACTAGTAAGAAAAATCGTACCTATTCAAAAGGAAACCGGCAAAAGGTTGCACTAATAGCGGCATTTTCGACTGCTGTTTCATTATATATTTTTGATGAACCAACTTCGGGACTGGATCCGCTAAATGAAGTGATTTTTCAACATCACATTGCTGAACTTAAAAAGAACGGCAAAAGTATTTTGCTTTCAAGCCATATTCTTTCAGAAGTTGAAAAAATGTGTGACACGATTGCCATTATTCGTGAAGGAAATGTAATCGAAACTGGTTCGCTGGAGTCAATGCAGCATCTAACGCGTAATACTGTGGCTGTTCGCACAAAAGAGCCACTTGATGAGTTACAAAAAATTGATGGTGTTTATCAATTAAAGTTCAGTGATTCAGCTAGAACAACTGCTGAGTTTAGTGCTGATTCGGACCAGATTGGAAATATTATGACTTTGCTTTCGGCAAAAATCATTCTCCAGTTGAAAACAACACCCCCAACGCTAGAGGATCTTTTCTTGCGTTATTACCAATCTGCTGATGAACAAAAAGGTGGCGAGTAACATGACACAATATACTCAGACATTTACACTTTTAAAAGCGAATTTAAAGCGCGATTGGCTAAAAATGACTATTTGGTTAATTGTACTGGTAGGGATGTTCGTTGCAGTAGCCGCAAAGTTCAAGAGTATTTATGGAACAACTAAACAGGTTTCAGCAATTGCACAAACATTGAAGTCTCAAGCAATGGTGTCATTATTCGGCCCACTGACAACAAATCATTTAAACACCGCCATTATTTTTGCAGTCGAGATGATGGTTTTTTGGGGCATCTTCATAGTGATCTTCAACTTTTCACTTTCAGTTGGCATAACCCGTGGTCAAGAAGAATCTGGTCTAACTGAAATGGTTTTGGGCGGTCATCCAGTTGGCAGATTAGCACCACTTGCAGCAGCCTGCTTGGAATTAGTGATTGCTAATAGTGTATTTGTTATTGCAACAGGAGCTGGAATGATGGCCGCAAACATGCCTGAAAGTGATGAAAATGGGAATTGGTTGTTTGCAATTACACTAGGTGCTGTCGGTTTAAGCTTTGGGTTAATTTCACTTATTTTTGCGCAATTGGTTGCTGATAGTCATAATGTCACTATCTATAATTATGCATTCTTTGGAATAACATATTTAGTACGGATGATGACCGATGTTTCCAATCCAGACTATACTTGGCTCTCACCATTTGGATGGATTGAAAAAGCTGATATCTACACGAAAAACAATTGGTTGCCAGTCATCTTGCTGCTTGGACTGGGAATAATCGGTTTTGCTGTCGCCGTCCTTTTAAATGGCAATCGTGATATTGATTCCGGAATTATTCAAGTTCGTGGTGGTAAACGAACAAGTCGCTTTCTTCGCGGCTCTGGAACACTATTGTTTTGGAACCAAAAAACAAGCAGTCTTTTTTGGATTATTGGTATGGCTGTTTTAGGTGCCAGCTATGGATCAGTCTTCAATAGTATTAGTAAAATTGCAAATGATTCACCTGTCGTGCGCCAAGTCCTTGGTCAAAATGGTATGCGCCATTTGGAACAGAACCAAATCTTGTCTTTCGTTAGTATCTTAGGAGTTATCTTTAGTGTTCTTGCAGTTGTTGGTGGTGCAATGGTGACTAGTCATCTTTATACTGAAGAACGTCAGGGATACTTGCAGATAATTAGTACAAAGCCTCAAAGTCGATCCAAATTACTGGCAGCATACATGGCTTACGGCTTTGTTCTTTCAGTAATTATTTTATTTGCAGCTTTGATAGCTACCATGGAAGCTGGTAATTCAGTTCTAAGACAACCGTTAGCATTTAAATATTTCTGGCAAATATTCATTGCAATGTTACCCATTTTAGCGCTCTTTACTGGAATTTTGGTTGCATTAATTGGGTTTGTGCCAAAATGGCGTGCAGCTGTTTGGGTCGCTCTCGGTGGTTCATTTGTAATTTCCTACTTTGGCAGATTAATTGATTTACCAGCTTGGGCAATGAAGTTATCGCCCTTCTATTGGTTTAGAAAAGTTCCATTGGAGCACATTGACGTTGTCCCAGTAACTTGGATGACTGGGATTGCACTTGTGATGCTTGTGCTTGGCTTCGTTGGATATAATCGCAGGGACATTGAGAGTTAGCATAGCTATCACAATAAGAATGGATAAATTCTAAAGGAGATTAATAATGGCAAAGCGCCTAACAAGAGATCCACAAAAAGAGAAGGCCATCCTTGCTGCAGCTGTTATGGCTTTTGGAACTGATGGTTTTCAAGCAAGTACTGATACGATAGCCAAAGCGGCTGGTGTATCAAAAGGGTCTGTTTTTAGATATTTTGATAATAAGAAAAAATTGTATGTAGCAGCAGTCCACCAAGCAATGAACACCCTGATTTCAGTTGTAGATTTCAATGTTTGGACTGATTCTACTGACTTAGTAAACATGATTATTCGTGCAACCAAGTACAAAACCGGATTATCACATAAATATCCGCACGAATTCGGCCTGTTAACAAGAGTATACGCACACGACATCAATATGCCTGAACAACTTAGAAATGAGGTGTTCTTAACATTTAATAAGTGGGCAGAGAAAACACAAAGTATAATTGTAAATTCAGTTGTTGATAAGTTAGAGTTGCGCCCTGGGCTTAATAAAGAAACAGTAAAAAACTATTTGTCCATCATGATTCAAGAAATTTCAAAAAAAATTCAGTCTTATTTTGAAAAACATCCAGAAATACAACGAATAGAAGATATGACAGATATTATTGCCGAGGTTAAAAGCTATATGGATATGATCGAATATGGAATTGTAAAAAAATAATATCTGGCAAAAAGTAACTAAATTACAAAATAAAGAGTGGTTAATCAGATATCTAAACCTCGACTATCTGGTTAACCACTCTTGTTTTGTAATTGAAATCATGTTGTTACCACATGTACTGAATTAAAGATTTTAAGGCTCAAATTTTCCCGTCATTCAACAGATTTTTAAAAGAAATATCTATTCCTCAGTTTCCCTTGTAATTTTTTCTAACTGCAGCATTGCTTGTTTTACCTGCAATGCATCAATTGGTAGTGGAATTAATGTCATAGTTGTTCCTTTATCTGCAGAAGCTTCAGCAATTTTATTAATATCCGTTTCACTAAGATTAGCCAAGTTCAAATCAGAAAAATTTGTAGGGATGCCAAGTTTACGGTAAAAAGGCATTAGTTTTTTTATTTCCGTAAATCTCTTTTCGATTGCAAGTTGAACTAATATTCCATAGCCAACTTTTTCTCCATGTAATAAATCAATCGTTTGTGGGAATAACGTTAATGCATCATGCACTGCATGGGCACCTGTTGATCTAGCAAAAGCATCTCCCCATCCACCAACTGTTCCTGCAGTGACAATAATTGTTTCTGCAACATTTCTCCAAATATGTGAGAGTCTACCTGCCTTCATATCTTCAACTGCAGGAATTGCCTGTTTAAGTAGAGTCTCTTTACATTTAAGTGCCATTTGTTGCGAAATTTCAAGTGCAACCGTATATTCTTCTTCCGGTAGCTTTTCAAAAATTAGTTGAGATTCATAAAATTTAGCCAATGTATCAGCAATTCCCGCCACAAAATATTTTACAGGAGAATTCATGATTACTTCAGGATTTAGTAACATTAAATTAGCAGTTTCCTTATAAACTTTGTGATCAAAATGCTCACCATTTTCCTTATAATGCACACTTAATGCCGACCATGGTGCACAATTACTTGCTAAAGTCGGGATTAATACCAAATACATTAATGTTCCCGTTGTCACGCTTTTAGCAGTATCAAGTACTTTACCTCCTCCAAGAGCTACAACCATTTGAACTTTATGCAAAAATGCAATTTCTTGGACTCTTTTAATTTCGTCGTACGTACACTCACCACTAAACAAAATATCAATTACTTCAATATTATCACCAAAAGAAGGTAAAAAGGGTTTTGCTACTGCTAATGACTTACTTCCATGTAAAAACAATATGCGCTTTACCTGCAAATCCTGTATAAATAATGGTAATTCCTGATATGCCTCTGTATCGGATATATAACGCTGCGGTCCTCCTTGTGAAATCATTCTCTCTCCTTTTTATTTTTCAGCCTTAAAAGCAGGTACATACATGTGCTTGAATTTTGTATGATAAACTTTAATTACATTTTTCTTGTGATATGCCTTAACAACTTTTTTGTAGGTTGCATTATTTTTGTCACTTGATCTAACCGCAATCACATTAATCCATGGTTTATTAGCTTTATTTGAATAACTAAAAGATTCTTTATAGATGGCATCATCAATTGGATCCTTATGTGCTACTTTGACAAAATTACTATTAGTAATACCTGCCGTGACATCTGGCAAAAGATTCATAATTTTTGCTGGATCTTGTTGCAAAATTTTTAAATTCAATTTATTCTCAGTAATATCTTTTATAGCGGGCATATCACCTGCTTTTGCATCCAATTTAATTAATCCCGCTTGTTGAAGAACTGTTAGAGCTCTGCCAGCATTTGTCACATTATTAGGAATAGATATCTTATCACCCTTTTTAATATCCTTAACACTCTTAATCTTATCAGAGAAAATATTCATTGGTGTTAAATATGTTTGTGCAATTACAGAAAATTTATAATTTTTTTCTTTCTCTTCTTGATGTAAAAAAGCATAATGTTGAAAAGCTACCATGTCTAATTCCTTGTTGTTAAGTGCCTGATTTGCCAAAATTCCATCAGAAAAAGATACTAGCTTCACTTTAATACCTTGTCCCTTTAAATTCTTATTTACTTGTTTCCAAATTGGATTATCTGTTGTCCCAACAACACCAACCTTAACTGTTTTAGTACTAGACGATTTACCGCTGCATCCAGTTAATATCCCAGAAATTCCAACAAATATTAATATAATTATTAATGGACGGAAAAGTCCTATCCCCCAATTTTTTTTCATATCTATTCCTCCCCTAATGTTCAACTCTTCGACTTATTAAAGTTCCAATAACTTGAACTATTGAAACAATAATTAACAACACTAATATACAAGCAATTGTTGCATCCTGCTGATTTTGTTGATATCCGTACTGAATAGCAAAATCTCCAATTCCACCACCACCTACAACTCCAACAATTGCAGTCAACCCGATTAATGAAATAATTGTGATTGTTGTTACCCTAGCAATACTCCCAATACTTTCTTTCAAGTAGATTGAATAAATAATTTGAAAAGGTGATAATCCCATAACTTGACCGGCTTCGACCAGTCCTCCATCTAATTCATTCAAAGCGGCTTCAATTTGTCGTGAGAAGAAGGGAACTATCCCAACAATCAATGGAAAAATAGTTCCTTTTACTCCAATTGCAGTTCCTGAAATAAGCCTAGTTAAAGGAATCAATGCTGCAATCAAGATAATAAACGGAATTGATCTGAATAAATTTATTATTTTATCGAAAACATTCCAAATGACAGTGTTCATTAAAATTCCATTTTTTTTGGTAACTACTAGAATAATTCCAAAAATTATACTGATACAAAAAGAAATTACTGCTGTAATTACAAGCATTTCTAGCGTTTGCAAAATAGCTAGCTTAAATATCGAATAGTTTAAAACAACATTTGGAAATAGTTTACTTGGCATGTTCCAACACCTCCAACCTGATGTTTTGTCCTTTAATGTAGTCAATTGTTTCTTTTATATGCGCCTTCGTACCGTCTAGAATAATTACTAAACCACCTAATGGCTTTTGCTGAAGAATCTTAATATCACCAACAATAATATTTGCATCTACCTCAAATTTTCTTGAAACATAAGAAATTAGTGGCTCGACTGCCTCACTATCAACGTAAGTAATCTTAATTAATAATTTGTTTCCTGACAGTGCCAACAAATCGCTATGCAACACTTCATCTGGTAAATTCAATTTAGAAGTAGTTGCAATAAAATTCTTTGTTAATTCATTATGTGGATTGGAGAAGATCGAATAGACTTCCCCCTGTTCAACAATTCGTCCTTTATCTAGTACAGCTACATATTCACAGAGGTCTTCAATTACATGCATTTCATGAGTTACAACAATAATAGTGATTCCTAAATTTTCATTTAACTTTTTTAATAGTTCTAAAATATCCGCCGTCGTTTGTGGATCCAGCGCACTTGTTGCCTCATCACATAGCAGAATCTGTGGATCATTGACTAATGCTCTTGCAATTGCAACTCGTTGCTTTTGGCCTCCGGATAAATTTGCTGGATAAGTATTGATTTTCTCGGGCAGTCCGACCAATTCAAGTAATTTATTCACTTTTTGCTTTATTTCCGCTTTTGATTTACCACTGTACTTGATAGGTAATTCAATATTTTCAAAAACCGTTCGTGAGGGCATTAGATTAAATTGCTGAAAAATCATTCCAATTTCTTTTCTTCGTTTTCTTAATTCAACATTTGATATTCGATTAATTACTGTTTTCTTGAAATAAATATCTCCTTTTGTAGGGCTCTCAATCCCATTAATACAACGAATTAATGTTGACTTACCAGCTCCACTGTATCCAATAATTCCAAAAATACTGCCTTCATTTATTGATAGATTAACATCTTTCAAAACCTGTATTTTAGAACTCTTATTATTACCCTCAAATTCCTTACTGACATGATCAAAACTAACAATTTTTTGTGTTGTCAAAGGCTACACCTCTTCTCGTTCAAGATAATTAATACTCAAGTACTGAAAATCGCTTAATCACTTCTTTCAGTATTTTTTCATCATGCGTTAGACTTAATCTGATATAATTTTTACCACTCGGCCCGAAACCAATTCCAGGGGCTACTACAACATTTGCTTGTTTCAAAATCAACTCTGCAAACTTTTGACCACCATACTCAGCTGGAGTTTTTATCCATACAAAGAATGTTCCTTGAGGTTCTTCAACATCCCAACCAAGATTTCTTAATCCAGCAACTAACACATCTCGTCTTTTTTGGTAAGTATCTCTAATATGATTTACGGCTTCTTGATCCGAATCAAGCCCAGCAACTGCTGCATCCTGAATTGCACCAAATATAGTGCTATACACATGTGAATGATACTTCTTGAGTGCTGTGACAACTGATTCATTGCCTAATACATATCCCACACGCCAACCAGCCATATCGTAAGTCTTAGATAAAGTGTTCAATTCAACTGCATAATCTTTAGCACCTTCAATCTGTAACAAGCTTACAGGTCGCTGATCATATGCAATAGCTGCATACGCAAAATCGTTTACTACTAAAATTTTATTTTTTTTACCAAATTCAATTGCCTGTTTAAAAAATTCTTCAGTTGCGGTAGCACCTGTGGGATTATTAGGGTAATTAAGTAATAATATTTTAGCTTGTTTGACAATTTCATGTGGAATTTTGCTTAAATCTGGTAAATAGTGATTCTGCCTAGTAAGCGGTAATTGATATAATTTTCCACCTGCTAATGACACAGCAGTATAATATTCCGGATAGCAAGGATCTGTGGTAATAACATAGTCTCCTGGATTTAAAATAACTTGCGGTATTGCTGATATACCAATTACTGAACCATTAAAAGTTAGTATTTCACTTTTCGTTTCTATTTCGATGTTATAAATTCTTTGGTAATATCGTGCAATTGCATCTAAAAAATTTTGTTTACCATTGAAAGGGGTATACCCGTGATTAGTTTTTAAGTCCACCGCTTTTTTCAGACTTTCAATAATAAATTCTGGTGTTGGTTGGTCTGGGTTTCCTTTCGCTAGATCAATCATTGAACCTTTATCCTCTATTTGACTAATTTTTTTATCCAATTGTTCAAAAAAATTAGGCACAATATCTGCCATTTTATTGGATGTCAAGAATTGCATTCCTTAGACCCTCCTTAATGAGGACAACATATTATATTCTTGAACTTAAAAGGTCAAAGATATCTCATGCCACCATCAACCATAATTGATTGTCCCGTAATATATTCAGCTCCTGGCGAGACAAACCATGCTACAACATCTGCAACGTCTGCCGGTGTAGCCTCACGACCATTAGCAATTTCTGTTAGACATCTTGCTTGCTGTTCAGCAACACTTATATGCTTGATCTTAGAAGTTTTCTTATCAATACCATCTCGCAAAGGAGTACGCACGATTCCAGGGTTATAGGCATTAACTGTTATATGATCTTTGGCTAGTTCCTTGGCAGCCGATTGAGTTAATCCTCGAATTCCAAATTTAGAAGCTGAATATGCACTTTGAAGTGCAGAAGCCTCAACCCCAGCTAGAGAAGCAGCATTAACAATTCTTCCTCCTTTACCTTGCTTCAAAAATTGTTTAGCAGCGGCTTGAATTCCCCAATAGGTGCCCTTTAAATTCACATCAATTAGACGTTCAAAATCTTCAGGTACTGTATCTACGAATTTCTCAATAAACGCTACTCCAGCATTGTTAATAAATACTTTCAAGTCTCCAAAATCGCTTACTGCTAAATTAACTAGATTAAATACCTCATCACGATGAGCTACATCTAAGTAGTAAGCCTTACTTGGAAAACCCTGAGTAATCAAATTATTGACTACTTGATCTGCTTTTTGCTGATTAATATCAGCAACTGCAATTGCATATCCTTCCTTAGCCAATCGATATGCAATTCCTTCACCAATTCCTTGCCCTGCACCTGTAATAATTGCTAACCCTGCCATATTTAAATTACCTCCTTATTTTTAAATAACTTTTCTTACGAAAGGATCACTGCTGATGCCTTCTTCTAAAATTTTTTTTGCCCATTCCTTAGCTGAAAATAATGAATGATCTCGATAATTGCCACAGCTATAAATATCTGTTCCTTGTACATCTTCCCAAGTAATATTAGTTGCTATCTCAGATAAGGCATTTTTTAGTGCCTGAGCAACTTCAACTGTTGAATGTTCACCCCAAGTAATTAAATGAAAGCCTGTTCTGCAACCAAATGGGGAACAATCAATAACTCCCGTTAGTTGGTCTCTCAACAACCCAGCTAACAAGTGCTCGATTGTATGTAGCCCCGCTGTAGGAATAGCGTTCTCGTTTGGCTGTACTAGTCGTAAATCAAAATTGCTAATAATATCTTCATTTTGACCAACTTCTTCTGCAATTAATCGAACGTATGGTGCCTTAACCTTTGTATGATCTAATGTAAAACTTTCAACTTTTGCCATTAATTTTTCTCTCCGTTTCTTCATCCACTGTTTTCACTCCAAAAATAAAGGGTGCAATTTGTTCTAAATATTTTTGATCAATTTCATTGAATGTATTAAATTCAGGGCTATCTAAATCTAAAACACCCCAAAATATATTTTCCTTAAAAACTGGCACAACAATCTCTGATTTTGATGACTTATCACAAGCTATGTGTCCTTTAAATTCATGAACATTAGGTACAATTACTGTTTTTTTAATCTTAGCAACAGTTCCGCAAACACCAGCTCCAATTTCAATGTGCATACATGCAGGTTTACCTTGGAACGGACCTAAGATTAATTCATTATTGATAAAGCGGTAATAGGTAACTCCATTTATTTTATGCAAACTGTTAAAAATTAATGAAACCATGTTACTCATATTGGCAATCAAATCTTCTTCCCCAGTTAACAATTCTTGAGCCTGTTTGACTAATAGTTGATAGTCTTTTACCCGATTCTCCATAAAATCTCCTTTCCGCAACAAAAAAGCACTTTCGTCAATTATCTATCTTTAATAGATAAAGGACGAAAGTGCTTTTCCGCGGTACCACCTTAATTTAAGCAGTTCTCATGAACCGCCTCACTTCAGGTACTCAAACACAATAATAAAAAAATATTACTGAAAATTCATACCCTAACCCTGTAACGGGAGTACCCGACACTACCTAGCTTATGCTCAATAGTGCAAACTCATCTTAAGACCATCTTCAGTTCTTCGTTGCTACCGTCTTTCACCATATGACGACTCTCTATTATAACAACATCCCAACTTACTCATCTCTACGTTCATTAACTTTATTAATTTCTTTCCAGTATTATGTCTCATCAAATAATAATTGTCAATATCTATTTTATAATTAAATGAGTTGTTTTTCATTTTAAATTAATAAATCCAGTCGGTTATCAATAAAATATACCTAACATTTATGAATTTTTACATGGTGAAATATTTGTATCTCCTTCAAAAATAATTCTTGTAAATTTGAAATTGAAGGGTGAGACCTAAGCACTAGACTAGTCTTTTAAACTAACTTAAAAGACTAGTGATTGTTTGACCTACACCGAAAGTCGCTTCCCAATCATTGGTAAAATCATTAACGGCTTGTTGAATAGCGGGATGATTCAACCCTGTGGCAATTAAAGCTGGATCAACAGTAACTGCTTGCGCGCCATTGGCTAACGCCGTTGTAATTTGATCAACATTGTGAAAACTAGCAGCAAGAATTTTAGTTTGAGTCCCATTGCTTGTTATCGCAGCTGCGAATTCCTTGATGACCTCCGGAGCGTTAATTCCCATGTTTTGCATGCGGTTATAATAAGGTGCAATATAATCGGCACCAGCTGAAATTGCTAAGAGTCCTTGTAACTTAGTATAAATAGCAGTGGCCGTTACATTATGACCTTCTTGCTTCAGTCTTTTGATGACCTCTAATCCAATTAATGTTGTCGGAACCTTAACATAGGTTTCAGGACCAACTTGTTCAAAAATTGTCTGCGCATCAGCAAGCATTTCGCTAATAGTTTGGCCAACCAACTGGATGTGCAAGGTAGCACTGGGACCAATTATTTGTCGGATTTGCTTCATGTGATTAAAAAAATCAATTTTCCCCTGTTTTTTTACAATACTTGGATTAGAAGTTACCCCTGCTACCGGTAATGCCTTAGTATATTTTTCAATACAATCTAGATCAATAGTGTCTAATAAAAATTCCATGACAATGACCTGCCTTTCCAAATTATAAGCTCTGTTCAGTTCGTTCAATAATGTCGTCTTGTGTTTCCTTAGATAAACCTACAAAGAAAGCTGAGTATCCTGCAACCCGAACAATTAAGTCACGATATTCTTTAGGATGCTTCTGTGCAGCAATTAAAGTATCGCGCGAAACAATATTATATTGCACATGATATCCATGAAGACGATTAAAAAATGTACGTAGTAATGCAACTAATTTCATGCAATTTTCTTCATTGCGTAAAATTTGCGGCGACATTTTTTGATTTAATAAAACTCCGCCTGTAATATCAGCAGTGTGCAGCTTGGAGACACTCTTAAAGACAGCAGTCGGTCCATTAGTATCCATTGCGTGTTCAGGTGAACATCCTTCGGCTAGCGGTGATCTAGCTAACCTGCCATCTGGGGTTGCCAGTGTACTATGTCCTTGTCCAACATTGGCTGAAATTGAACTTGTGCCAGCATAACGGAGTCCGCCATTTGGGCCACGGCCATAACGCGTATTATGATATTTACTAATTTCATCAATATATGGCTGGTAGGCTTGAACCACTAGTTCATCAACTTGATCGTCGTCATTACCATACTTAGCAACATCGTCTAATAACATCTGACGAATTCGTTTTCCATGTTCACCTGCAAAGTTATTTTGCAGAACATCCCATAATTCTTGCGACGTAATTCGCTGTTTTTCGAAAACCAATTGTTTAATGGCTGCTAAAGAATCTGCCAGATTGGCAATGCCTACCTGCAGGCCGCTAATGAAGTCATATACAGCTCCACCTTCCTTAATAGTTTTTCCGCGCCCAATACAATCAGCAGTCAAAGTGGAACAAAGAATGTCGGGATAACCTTGTTCAAGAACCATATCACAAGTATTTTCGATAATGACACTTTGCCGTGTGATCTCGCGCAAAGACTTATCCCAAGCTGTCATTAACTGCTTATATGATGTCATCGCCGTAAAATGTCCGTAGTCTGGAAGTAATCTCTTTCCTGATTCAGGATCAACCCCGCCGTTCATGACAATTAATAAGGTTCGTGGGAAATTAACAAAGCTCATTCCTGTACAGCGATACCCCCATTTACCAGGAACAGCAGTCTCGACACACCCGATAGCACTGTAGTTATATGCATCTTCTTTCTTTACCCCACGCGCAATGAAAGAAGGTATGATAATCTCATCATTATTGAATGCCGGCATCCCCAGTCCTTGCTTAATTACTTCAACACACTCGCGCATGAAGTGATTACTTAGCCCATGAAAATAACGCACCGTTAAGTTGGGCTGTGGAAGATGTGCTTGAACGATAGCTTTTAGAATTAGATAAGAAGCATCATTTGTAGCATCTTCACCAGATTCATTCTGTCCACCAATCGTAATATTTTGGTATAACGGACTTCCGGCAGAAAATTCAGTATGGGCCCATGAACGGATTTTATTGATGGTCAAAGTTTTCAAGCAAAGATTAGTTAACAATTCTGTTGCCTGTTTTTCTGTAATTCGCCCTTCTGCCAGATCCTCTTCATAATACGGATTTAGATATTGATCCATACGACCATATGATACAGAGTGACCATTTGATTCAATTTGAAGAATATTATGGATAAACCAAACTGACTGTACTGCCTCACGGAAAGTAACTGCCGGTTCATAAGGAACACGACCCATGATATCTGCAATCAACTGCAATTCTTTTTTACGAGCAGCATCAGTTGTTTTCGCTGCCTCATTTAGAGCTAGTACAACATATCGTTGTGCAAAATCTTTAACAGCATCAATCACAATCAAACTTGATTGATAGAAATATAGTTTTTTCTGTTGCTCATAATCAGTCAGTTCTAACTTGTGCATTGCATTTTTTACACGTTTCTCATACCATTTCAATCCATGTTGCAACAGTGCTTGATAGTCAACAGCAATATGTCCATCACCAGAAGTGATATTTCCATCAGCACCAATAATGCCTAAGTCATAAAACACTCTACCTTCAGGTGGAAATGCTGCTAATCCGCGATCTTCAAGGGTATTGTTTTTCCAAAACGGCGCAATCTCACATAACTTTTGCTTAGTATCTTCGGTAATATGGAAAACATCACCTGGACGCTTTTCAAATGTATTGAGTTCATCAATGACCCAATTCATTGAATACTCTGGAAAAACAGGCGCCCAGCGATTTTCTTGTGCTTGGTTGCCGACCAGTAAAGTATCAGGTTCAATGTAGATGGTCATTTTTTCTAAAATGTGTTTCAAAACATTTGCACGAAGAACATCGATTTGTTCTTGCTGATGATTCTTATAAGCCTCAGTTGTTAAAACTGCTCGTTCTGGATCCACATAAGGTTTAGCATTAAGAATTGATTCCCGATAACGATTCATTCTGGGAGTTAATTTTCCAAAATGATTCTCAGTGTGAGTCTTTGTTAAAGTTTCTTGGCTAACTATTGTTTTTGACATTTTAAAGTCCCTCCTTTACTTCGAACGTAATCATAAATTATTACTTACGAAGCAATAATAACAATTATATGTTGCAAGTCAAGCCATAAAATTACTTACAAAAGTACTGTAAAGCTCATTACTTGTCACTAATCTAACTTAACATTCGCCATGGCAAGGCACAAAACACTAATGTGAAGTTCTTTTGCAGGAAATATTGGCTTCTATGACAATGAATAATTGTTCAAGAATGCACTTTTGTGCACTTACTTTAAATAACTCAACTCAAAAAAGCGAATTTCAAAAAAGCTTCGAAGAAATTCGCTTGACCATCTCAAACCTGTTAACTATCTTTTTTTATTTACCAACCATTAATTGTTGTACGAATACCTGCCTGTTCCAATACTTTTTGATAATCTACTAGATCTTCCGCATGCAATTGTGCTTGCTTTTTTAGAGGGTATTCACGGTTCAAATCTCGATATTTTTTTAATCCAAATTGATGGAAGGGTAACAATTCAACAGCTGTTATTCCGATTTTATTAAAGAGTTCACCAAAATGAACTGCATCATCTAAATTATAATTAAATCCCGGAATAATGGGGATGCGAATATGGATATTGACTTCAAATGCGATTGCCAATTCAAGGTTGGTTAGAATTCTTTTATTATCACCACTCGTTCCAATTCGGTGTTTACGAGCATTCCACTGTTTGCAGTCATAATACATAAAGTCAATGTACTGCATGAATTCTTTAAAAATACGTGAACTGCAATCACCAGTTGTTTCACACGCCAAGTGGAGTCCAGCCTTCTTGATGGCTTTGGCTAGTTCAATGGCAAAAGGAGCCTGAAAAAGAACTTCACCACCTGAAAAAGTAACTCCTCCACCAGATTCTTCATAGAAAGGACGATCTTGCAAAATAACATCCATTAACTCCGCAACAGTCCAATATTTTCCAACGGTAATATTCTTTTTTTTATTTTCATCGTACATTTGTTCAGGACGTCGTAGTTGCGATTCAGGGTTAGAACACCACGCACACCGCAATGGACATCCTTTGAAAAAAATGACCGTTCGAATACCTGGCCCATCATTTAGGCTGAATTTCTGAATATTAAAAATCAAACCGGTTTTTACTTGCGGGAGAGGATGTTTTTGCTGTGATAATTCAGATTGCATATAATCACTCCTTCTTACATTATTTATTTCGGCTAAATTATAGCACACTTAATTTTCAACGCAACCATAATTAATTTCATATGAAACTAGATTTTAGAATTTAAAAAGTTATAATTACTGTAAGAGGTAGAATTGTATTTAGCAGGAGGTAAATTAATGAATCGTTCACGAACAGATGATTTATTGGAGATAGTCAATCAAAAACGTAAAATCGAAGTTACTAAACTGGCTGAGATACTTAAAGTTTCGCGAGTAACCGTTCGTAAGGATTTAAATGCGTTGGAAGAGAAGGGACTATTGCAACGTCAGCATGGGTATGCAATTATTAACAACCCAGACGATTTAAGCTATCGTTTAGCGCAAAATTATCAAGTCAAATTAGAGATTGCTAAAAAGGCGGCTGAACTTGTCAAAGATCAATCTATTATCATGATTGAATCTGGATCAACATGCGCACTGCTGGCTCAGCAATTAGGCAAACAAGGGAAAAAAGTTACGATTATTACCATCTCGTATTTTATTGCAAACTATGTTGCTGCATATGAAAATTTAAATGTTATCGTCTTAGGAGGTGCATATCAGCCAAGTTCACAGGTTGTTGTCGGTCCCTTAGTACGACAGACACTTCAAGAGTTTCGTGTGCAACAACTGTTTATTGGAACGGATGGGTTTGACTTGCAAATGGGTTTCTTTGGTAATGATATTATGCGCACTGAAACAGTACAATCAATGGCAGAAAAAGCAAGTGAATTAATCATTTTAACAGATTCTAGTAAATTCCAAAAGATGGGGTCAATTCGCCAATTCACTTTGGCTGAAGTTAATCAAATCTATACGGATAAGGAAGTCCCACCGGCAATTAAAACAGGTTTAGAAAGCAATAATATTCAGTTGCATTTGGTTTGATTTATAAAAACTGTTTTTTATGTCTGTTGTTGTTTATTGCATTGAGGAATGAGCAACTCTCAAAACTTGGCGTGCTGTTTCTTCATCGGTAATCAAAGCAGTTAAAAATCCCATTTTGAGTAAGGCTAATATAGCTAGTGCCTTTTCAGGTGAGATTACCACAGCCACGCAATTTTTAATATTACGCAATTCTGAGAGTGGAATTGCGATTGTTCGTTCCAATAACTGTCCACCTATTATTTCCCCTTCCTGATCAAAAAAAGTGCAGCAGCAATCACCAATGGCATGCTGCTTTTTTAGTTGTATGCGGTCTTCTTCCGAGAGCATGTCCCGCCAGCTGCTGCTTTCATCAGTCAAAGAACCCCCGACACCAACAACCGCAATGTCTAATTGTTTCCATGCCGCGAGAATTTTTTGGAAGCTATTTCTGTTCAATACAGTGGTAATTGGTCGAGCCTGGATTGCTTTTTCATCTATAAATAAACTTTTCCCACCAAATTGTTTGGCAGCATTATAAACAATCTGGTTTGCGTGATATTGCTTATTTGAAAGACTAGGACTGCCAACTAGGGGTACAAAAGTTGTTCCCAGATTATTCCCGGCCCCCCTAAATTGATCAACCATTTTTGAAAGTAACGTTCCCCATGCAAAACCGATTGTTGAACCTGGTTTGATTAGCTGTTTAAGATACGCCGCGGCTGCTTGCACAACTTCAAGCTCAGTACTAACTTTTCTTTGCGGCTCTTTTGCAGCAATCATCACATTTTTCAAATTAAATTTTTCCTGTAAAGCTAATTCTAGCTGCAATTGTTCCAAATTATCAATTTGAACTTCGGTTTTTACAATTCCCAATGTACCTGCTTTTTTAAGCATCCGACTAATAGTAGTACGTTCAATACCCAAAAACATCGCAATTTCTTTTTGAGTATAGCCATTGGTATAATAAAGATATGCCACTTTTTCTAACAAATGGTACCGATTGTTATCCATCATTTCGCTCCCTAATTACATTCTTAAATCAACTGAAGTTAACAAATTTTTGGTTCAAGTCTACTACAAAAGTCAAACTTTTATCTGTATTTATTATTTACGGCCATTTTCTTTTTTTATAGAAGAACAATTACTAACAATCAACCCTTGTATTTCTTATAATTTATCTAAAATTGACCTTATGATTTCAATAAACTCTTTTTTGGGCGGCTGCATACCATTTTGAACCCAGCTAACAATTATGCCTAACGTTCCTCGAACAGACCATGAAATTTCATAATATCCCTGCAAATCGGTTGAATCAATTTTTTCAAATTCAATTATTTTTTCAACAAGAATTGTGGTTAATTTATCAAATGTCGCACTTCCATCTTCTTTAATAAAAATCAAGAATAATTGCTGATTTTTTTCAACAAAAAAAATTAAATTTTGGATGAGTTCCAAATAGCTAGTAGCCCTATTATATGGATAATAATTATTTAAATTATCCAGTAAACAGTTCAGAAAACCCAATCTAACTTCATCATACAAATCATAAATATCATCATAGTGCAGGTAAAAAGTACTTCTAGATATATTCGACTTTCTGACGATTTCAGCAACCGTAATTGTATTTACTTTCCTTTTTTCAAGAATTTCAATGAATGTAGTTTCAATATTTTTTCGTGTTTTTTGTTTTCTCTTGTCATCCATTATAAAATCACCTACTAATCAATATTTAATAATTTGTCCATTAAAATACATTTTGCCCATAACTGTGCTTGGAAATATTACCCACACAGATAATAATAGCACTATATAAAAGCTTATTTGACTATGATCCTTGTATGCCTGCAACTACTGGTAAAATAATCAGACTAATAAATTCAATATAGGATGGTACATATTATGAATGCAAAAAAAATAGAAAAATTAAGTTTAAAAAGGGGAATAGTCATAAATTTTTTTATGACTTGTTTAGGAATACTTGCTTTTCTTACAACTCATCTAGCAGTTCTATTTCTTGATGCCTCTTTTGTATTTATAGAAGTTATTTCAGGTATAATCGCTGTTATTGTATCCAAAAGTAGCCCTAAAAAGACAAAAAAATTTCCTAAAGGACGTTTCAAATTAGAGCCCCTTTATGTCCTTTTTAAATCCATCTGGGTAATCATTCTACTCAGCCTAACTTCTTGGAGTGTTAGCTACCAAGCCTATATTTATTTTTCTACAGGCCAAGGTACTGTGATTAAACCTCTTCCTATTTTGGTTTATTCAATTGCAATGGTCTTTCTTGGAACAATATTATTTAATACCTATTACCACAGCAATAAATTAATAGATCAATCAAGTGAATTACTATCCATTGAGTCCCAAAATTCACTAATAGATATTATCATATCTTCCGGAATTGGCGTAATATCTCTTCTTCTAATGTTTATTTCAAGAACATCCCAGTGGTCATTTCTACTATATACGGGAGACTTTTTCGTCACGATTACCCTTGTTTTGCTATGCATCAAACAACCAATAATAGGCATTACCCAGTCATTCCATGAACTCTTGGATACAGCATTAATTCACGGTTCCATCAAACAGAAAGTCGAACAAATTGTGGATAAAGAATTCTCAGACTTCCCTACTCATACTCATCATAAGGTTTCTGTCTTTAAACAGGGACTTCATTTACAGGTTGATATTTTAATCCCACCTCATATCTTCTTAAGAACTACAAAGTTTACTAACACAGCAAATAAAATAAGGACACAACTAACAAATATTTTTCACATAGTTGATGTCAATTTTTTAATAGACATTAATTAATTTGAACACTTAGGCAAAAAAATCCCATAGTAACATCTCAAAAGACAGTCCAAAACCATGAAAATTTAAGTACTAACTCGAAATTACGAACATAGCAGGACTTTGCTATGAGTAATTTGAAGTTAGACGGAGAGTTTTGACTTATGAAACACGTTTATACGGAATAAATAGAGGAACCGAATCAAAATTTAACTTTTGATCCAGCCCTATCATCATCTAAAGCCAAAATATAATGCAGCTAACTTTTTTGTTACATTATGATCCACAAGTTATTCTTTGTTTCTCTATCATTTTAGTTACAATATCAACGTATATGGGTCTTCTAAATAAGAAACGATTTTTGCCAAAAAGTCTGCAGCTGGTGCCCCATCAATGATTTGATGATCAAAGGTTAGACTTAATGGTAATTTAAGCAGTTGCTTGATCTGATCATCATCACCAAGAGCAAGTTCTTTCAGTAATGTTCCTACTCCCAAGATACCAATCTCTGGCTGATTAATAACTGGTGTAAAGTACTCAACTCCGCTCTTGCCTAAATTACTGATTGTAAATGTCCCATCACTGTAAGCACTGCTTCCCAATGTACCTTCACGTGCATCAGTTATTACCGTGTTCAAGGATCTGCCTAATTCTGTTAATGTCATTGAATCTGCTGATTTAACTACTGGCACTACCAACCCATTAGCAACAGCAACTGCCATTCCGATGTTAACAGCTGTCACTTTCTCGTATTGACCATCATGATACCAAGCATTCATTTCCGGCGTATCCTTCAATGCCAAAATGACAGCTTTAGTTACAAGTGTTGTCAAGCTTAACTGACCATCAACTAAAGGCCGATTTACCTTCTGTTGCAAATCTTTCCTGAAAGACATTAGATTTGTAATATCCGCTTTAAGTTGCAAGGTAACCTGTGCTGTATTCTGCAGACTGCTCATCATCCGCTGAGCAATAATTTGACGCATTCCTGTTAATCCAACTCCTGCTGTCGCATGTGTCACAATACTTGCTCCGGCTGGCTGTTGTGTCGGAACATAATTTTCAACGTCTCGTCTGGTTACTCGCCCATTGCCGCCAGTTTCCTTGACCTGATGGTAATCAAAGCCTTTTTCTGCAGCTATTTTACGTGCCAGTGGTGTGACAAAAACACGTCCTTTATCGTTGTTGTTCTGTTGTACTGTTACAGGCTGTTCATTGACCTGTACCTGTTCATCCTGTTTTGCATCCTTAGCTTCTGCTTCTGCTGGAACTTTTGCTGTTGCTTCTTCCTCACCAACTTTTTCTCCAGTAACTCCAATATAACCAATTGGGTCCTTACACTTTGCATCCTCACCCTCATGCACCACTATTTTGATCAGTGTTCCGTCAACAGGAGCATCAACATCGGCAGTCAGTTTTTCAGAATTAATTGACGCAACGATATCGCCTTTCTTGACTTCATCACCCTCATTTTTGACCCATTCATAGACTGTTCCTTCTGTCATAGTCAGACCAAGTTTTGGCATTATGATCTCTGTTGCCATGCTAACACCCCCTTCATTTCTTCAAATCGTCGATCAACTCTGCTGCTGTCTCAATTACCCGATCTGCATTAGGCAAATATAATTGTTCCAAATTAGTTGCAAATGGGACCGGTGTATTTGGTGCACAAACCTTTTTGATTGGTCCATCTAAATAATCAAATGCTTGGTCTCCTACAACTGAGGCAATATCCGTTGCTGTGTTGTTGTGTGGATTAGCTTCATCAATTATTATCAAACGTCCTGTTTTCTTAACCGAATTAATAACTGTTTCTTGGTCCCAAGGCGCAACTGTAATAAGATCAATTACTTCGACTTCAACTCCATCCTTAGCCAATCGATCCGCAACTTCTAAGGCAACATAGAGCATTTTACCAATCGTTACAATCGTCAAGTCTGTTCCTTCACGCTTAATTTTTGCTTTACCAATTTCAACTTTATAATATTCTTCTGGTACCTCATCCTTGATGCCATAAAGTGTTTTGTCTTCCGAGAAAACAACCACATTATCATCCTCAATTGCAGCTATCAGTAATCCCTTTGCATCATACGGATTAGAAGGAACAACTACCTTGATTCCTGGAATTGAAGCCAGTATTCCATAATAAGAACCTGAGTGTTGTGCAGCTGCACTCGCGCCTGCCCCATGACAGGTCCGGATCGTCATTGGAATCTTAGCTTTGCCACCGAACATGTAGCGCATCTTAGACCCCTGTGCCAAAAGAGTATCTAAACAAAAACCAATGAAATCATTGAACATTAATTCTGGAACAGGTCGTAAACCGGTTGCTGCAGCTCCGACTGTAGCTCCCATATATCCCATTTCAGAAATTGGTGTATCAATCACTCGTTCACGTCCATATTTAGGCATCAGGCCTTTGGTTACACCAAACACGCCACCCCAAGCATCTTCATTTTCCTTTGCTAAATGCTCAACTTTAGCTCCACCTGCAATGTCTTCACCTAAAAGGATAACCCGATCATCCTTTTCCATTGCCATGTCCAAGCCTTCATTGATTGCTTTCATAAATGTTATTCGTCTAGCCATATTGCATTCTCCTTCCTATTTCTGTTTAATCAACAAAAACATTTTCGTACAAGGATTCAGGTTTTGGAATAGGACTCTCCTCAGCGAACTTGATTGCATGTTCAATGTCTTGAATTGAAGTCTGTTCAATTT
This sequence comes from Lactobacillus sp. UCMA15818, assembly GCF_030400225.1. Taxonomy (GTDB): domain Bacteria; phylum Bacillota; class Bacilli; order Lactobacillales; family Lactobacillaceae; genus Liquorilactobacillus. Next base: position 63,604 of record NZ_VJYB01000004.1, read on the forward strand.
GATCTGCTTTTTGAGCACTCAATAGTTTCTCGGCAGTTGCATATTCCCGAAATTCTGGAAGGCTGTCACGCTCTGCCAATGCTTTTTCTGGTCCCTCTTTGGCTTTGTACTTCTGCTCATCGCCTTCAAAGTGTCCATAATTACGGTAAGTTATGCACTCAATCAATGTCGGTCCTTCACCCCTACGTGCACGATCAATTGCTTTACCTGCTGCCTCGTAAACAGCCACTAAGTCTTTCCCATCAATTGTTTCTCCTGGAATGCCATAAGCTGGTGCACGATCAGCAATTCTCTTAGAACCCGAAGAATAAATCTGCGGAGTAGCCTCACCATATGAATTATTTTCATTTACAAACACAACGGGTAGCTTCCAGATAGACGCCATATTAATACTCTCATGGAAAGTACCCTCATTAGCAGCCCCATCGCCGAAGAAACAAACGGCAACATCATTCGTCTTTAAATATTTGTTACGCAAAGCGGCCCCAATCGCAATTGGAAAACCACCGCCAACCATTCCGTTAGCGCCTAACATTCCCTTGTCAATATCGGCAATATGCATTGACCCACCCTTGCCTTTGCACAATCCTGTTTCTTTTCCGTAAATTTCAGCCATCATTTTATCTAAATCACAGCCCTTTGCAATACAATGTCCATGTCCACGATGAGTACTGGTAATGTAGTCCTTATCCGTCAAATGTGCGCAAACACCTGTTGCAATTGCTTCTTCGCCCGCGTACAAATGCACAAAGCCTGGAATAGAACCTGTTGAAAAAATCCGATGCACCTCATCTTCAAAGTTACGAATATCGTTCATTTTCTTATAGATCCATTCTGCACGTTCCTTTGATAATTTCTCCATTTTTATTGCCTCCTCATGTCATTAAAGTAAGATTGACTTTGCCTTAAACCTTCTCGTCTCCAAAATCTTTTTCTTAACTGTTTTCCAACGCGTGAGCAACTTCACCTGTTAGTTCTGAAAGAGTTGGGTGGGCAAAAACAACGTCGTCCAACTCATCAACTGTCCCTTCTGCTTTGCTAACAGCTAAAATAGTATGAATCATTTCAGTCGCATTACCGCCAACGATAACTGCCCCAAGAATTTCATGATATTTCTTTTCACTGATGATTTTCACAAAACCTGCTGTTTCTTCACTGGCAATTGCCTTGCCATTACTCGCATATGGCGCACTCTTGACAACAACATCAAATCCCTTTTCTACAGCTTGTGCCTCACTCAGCCCAAAGCTTGCAACTTCAGGATCCGTATACAGACAGCGTGGAATGTAGCGCTGTGCTATCGATACTTGTTTCTTACCACAGATTGCATCCACCGCGCTGAGACCTTCCGCACTAGCTGCATGTGCTAACTGATACCCACCAATCAAATCACCAATTGCATAAATGTGCGGCAGACTTGTTTGGTAATGGTAGTCGACTTTGACAAAACGCTGGCCTTCATCTAATGCAATTCCGCCCCTTTTGGCTAACTCAAGGTTGGCTCTGCGACCAGTTGCAACTAGCAACTGATCGAACTCATAAGTGCCGTCAGTCAACTGAACTTCTTTAGACATAACTTGCTTGATCGTAACGCCTGCCTTAACAGTAATTCCCATCTTCTGTAATTTTTGTTTAATGATTGCCCGTGCCTCTTCATCTTCAGTCAATAAAATATCTGGTGCGACCTCAAGCAGCGTGACCGCAACACCCAATGGTTGCATTGCAAACGCAAGCTCAACTGCAATAATTCCGCCGCCAATAATAACCAGTTTTTGCGGAAGAGCAGTCATCTGAAAAAAGGTATCAGTGGTTAGATACTTTACTTTGTCAATTCCATTAATCGGTGGAACAAAGGGATGCCCGCCTGTCGCTAGAAGAATATCTTTTGCAGCGATTGTCTTGCCATCAACACTTAGCTGGTGTTCCTTAGTTAACGAAGCTTCCCCCTCAACATACGTAATTCGATTTGCCTTAAATAACTGTCTAATTCCGCCTTGCAAAGTTGTTACTACACGATCTTTGCGTTTAACTAATTTAGGAAAATCAACTTCCTTTATTTCCATTGCCATTCCAAATCGGCTGGCCTCCTTAGCAGCCAGTGCCCAATGGCTGTGTTTCAAGTAACTCTTGGATGGAATACAGCCAACGTTTAAACAAACACCACCAATATCTTTCTTCTCAATTACAACTACTTTCTTGCCTAGTTGAGCAGCATGGATCGCTGCAATGTAACCGCCTGGGCCTGCTCCAACAACTGCAACATCATAACTTGCCATAAAATGTTTCCCCCTTTACAAAAAATTTCTTGACTCTCACTTATTTATAAGCAAATTTCATGCCAATAATTTCCGTGTGGCTATCTCATTCACTGGATAATTAAATTAGTATTAGTACTAAAAATTACCATTATCTTTTTATTTTAATTTTGACTTAATACGCTAACTACTTTGCCTAAAACTGCTGTTTTTACTTTTAAAAGAATCTGATATCAGGTGGTAAAAGTGGTGTGCTAACACAAATTACGAACATCGCATAGAATTTACTATGCGTAATTTGGAGTTAAGTAGTTATTTTTGACTTATGGGATACATTTATTCGGAATCAAAAAAAGACCAGATCAAAATTTTATTTTTGATCCCGCCTCTTCTTTTGAGTTTAAATATAGATAATTTACTAGAAAATGTATGACTGCTTAAACTTGCCTGATTTTCAATTATTACTGCCACTAATCGTTGTATCAATATTATTGAACATAGTGTTATAAATGAAACGTTTTGTAACTATTGCTTCAATCACTCTGTTCACTACCTAAGCCCATATTTTTTCATCTTACGATATAAAGTTGTCCGTGAGATACATAATTCAGCCGCTGTTTTACTAACATGATAATGATTCTGCTCCAACACCTGCTGTAATTTTTGTGCTTCCTCTGATTTGCTTTTAAGTGACAGACCATGCTTAGCAGTACCCAAAAAAGTATCTGCTGCTTTTCCTTGAATACCAGAGAATAGCATCCCCGCTTCTATCAGCTGCCTGATTTGTGTGTCCGTTGGCTGCTGTAATTCATAAAAAAGATACAGCCTTTCCAAAAAATTGTTAAACTCTCGGATATTTCCATCCCAAGAGTAGGTACAACTGATACTATACAGCTCGTCTTGCCAGCTTAGTTCCCATTTCTTTTTCTTACAAAAAGCCGCAATTAACTGTCTAATATCTTCCTTTCGCTCACGTAAAGGCGGAATCTGGACTGGACAGACGTAAATTCGGTAAAAGAGATCCTCGCGAAACTTCTTTTGCTGAACCAAAACCCGTAAATCACGGTTACTAGCAGTTACTAAACGAAAAGAAACTTTACGTGATTCCCCATTAATTGGTATGATTCTCTTCTCTTCAATAACACGCAATAAGGCAGTCTGCATTCTCATAGACATACTTTCAATTTCATCTAAAAACAATGTTCCACCATCTGCTTGTTCAATCTTTCCCTTCTGACCCTTAGCGTTAGAACCCGTAAATGCCCCCGGAGCATAACCAAAAAGCTCGCTTTCAAGCAAATCCTGATTTAAGGCTCCACAGTTAATAGCTACTAACGGGCCATCTTCAATGGCACTGTTATAATGGATTGTCCGCGCCAATACTTCTTTTCCCGTACCAGACTCACCAAAAAGATGAATTGGTAAATTACTGCCTGCGAATTTCAAAACACGTTTCAAAAACTGGCTATAGGCTTTGTTGGCAGTCGGTACACCGGGATAATAGGCCTTGTTTGACTGCGGTGATTTGGTAAAAATATGCATTTTATAACCAATTAGTCTGTTCTTAAAACATATCTTCTCACTTTTATAAATTGTTTTTGCATCAATATAATTATGAATATCACTTCCAAGTTCAAAGTGTTCACTATCTTTTTCAGGTATACTGACGAGTTTGAAATGCGTATCACATAAAAGCTCATTAGGCTGATGTAATACACAATATTGTAACAGCTCTTTGCGTCGTTCGAGTTCTTCACGAATCAAAATGTTTGATATCCGTTGCGTCAGTAGTGTCAGCAATAATAAAGCATCCTTGGCTGAATCATTGTGTAACGTTGAAATATCTAAAACACCTAGAACGTTGCCTTCTTCGTCTAGAATGGGGGATGCAGAGCAACTCCATTGTCTTGAAGCATAAGCATAATGTTCATCTGAAGTAACATGCTCATCTCGTTTAGTACGTATGGCAATTCCAATTGCATTCGTTCCAACATTGAGTTCTGTCCACATTGTTCCTTCTCTAAAATAGAACTCATTTGCATGTTCTTGGGCTTGCAAATTACCAGCACGCCATAAAATATTCCCCGTTTCGTCGGTCAAAATAAAGACTGGCTTCTCTAGGATAAAATTAACCTCAACCATTTTGATCTGTTCTCTGACCACTTCAATCAGTTTGCCGTATTGCTGCTGCTTATTAAACAACTCTGCCGCTGAAAGAATCTTTTGCGGCTTAATAAGATACGGATCAACCTCTGCTTGCAAGCAAGATTTCCATGATTCTGCAATCTTAGTATCTAATGTGTCGGCAGCCAATTGATTTCCCGTAATAAAATTTTCCCATAACTGTTGGTTCTGCATATGCTCACCCCTATTCAAAACAAAAAAGAATTCTCACCTACATTATATATGAAACCGCTTTTATTACTACTTTTTAGATTTTTATGATTAAGCTTATTTCCAGCGGTGGATCAGAAGTTTTACTGATAGGAAAATGTTGAGAGTGCAAAAACTATATGAGCCACAAGGAAAACGGGAGGCAAGTTTTACTGATAGGAAAATGTTGAGAGTGCAAAAACACTCGGATTGGTAAATCAATTAATCCATTAGTTTTACTGATAGGAAAATGTTGAGAGTGCAAAAACTTACCACTCAAAACATTGCTAGAGAGATGTGTTTTACTGATAGGAAAATGTTGAGAGTGCAAAAACGCTATCGTTTTAACATTTACAATATCCAACGTTTTACTGATAGGAAAATGTTGAGAGTGCAAAAACATATCAGGGAAAGAGATATTTTCTTTATAGGTTTTACTGATAGGAAAATGTTGAGAGTGCAAAAACAGTGGATTAAGTTCAGTCTTTGGGTTCATTGTTTTACTGATAGGAAAATGTTGAGAGTGCAAAAACCTCATTTCAATGGAGCTTGGAGGAATCGAAGTTTTACTGATAGGAAAATGTTGAGAGTGCAAAAACAGCGGGTAAACCTGTAAGGCTATTGATATTGTTTTACTGATAGGAAAATGTTGAGAGTGCAAAAACCATCCTAGATTTGAACTAACTAGCTGTGATGTTTTACTGATAGGAAAATGTTGAGAGTGCAAAAACCTCCCTCATTGGAATATGTCTTGATAAGATGTTTTACTGATAGGAAAATGTTGAGAGTGCAAAAACTGACGGCTCTTCAATTCTACACTTCACAATGTTTTACTGATAGGAAAATGTTGAGAGTGCAAAAACTGATTTTTAGGAGCCTTAAGTTCTGATTGAGTTTTACTGATAGGAAAATGTTGAGAGTGCAAAAACCTCAAATTGAAAATTATTACTTTTTTGTCTTACAAAACTGTATCTTCTATTCCTAAAAATTCGTCAATTTTCAAGAATCAAGATAGGCACGTTCTGCATTTGTAAGCTCTTTGAGGTTATAAGTAAGACCAGACACCTCGAATCCCAAAATTTCATTTAGCACCTTTAACAATACAATATCTTGATAAGATTTTCCAGTTATAATACAATTCTTACCAATATATGCCGCAATCTCGTAAAAATTTTGACAAAGTTGATTATCAGTTATATCTATATTCCCAGGATAGTGACTTTCTATGCTATTTCTAAAACTATCAAAATCAGGCATCTGACACAATTCATCTGCCAAAATAATCGTATTGGAAATATCATCCGGTCGATAATTTATCCTTAATGGTATCTGACTAATTATAAATATGTGAATTAGCCTTGTTTCTTCTGCCAACCGTATCAATCCATCTATCAATACTTGAATTTTTTCAACTGTTAAGAAGCTTGCCAAGTTAACTAAAGTAATCCAAGTTTCCTTAGGCGTATTTTCTAAGTTTTTCTCTAACAAGGCTAAGTACTCATCTACAAACTCATTGGCATCCATCATTTCTAGCGGAAAATTATGACTTCCGGATGCATAAGATAAAAATATATTATTCTTCAATAACTCTGTGTATGTCAAACTGGATAAATTTGAAGAAATATTATTCGATACTTTTTCGAGATGTTGATTAAATATGGACTCAATTTTCAATAAATGGTTTTCAATTTTCTGAAGTTCAATATTTATATCCATATTTTCAGCTAGAGTCGCCAGATACTCTGTCATTAAACTATTTTTCTCAAAACTTACTTCTTCGAAGAGTGAAGAACCGTCTTTTAAGAAATGAATATTAATAGAACCTGCTTTCAGAAGTTGATTGTTTCGATAAATTTCAATTCCATTTTCACCATAGACTAGTTCTTCCAAATCTGTCAAAGCTTTTTTATTTGCAAATCTTTTCAAACTTCTAACAAAATCTTGGGCCATCTTCTGATTCTGACCATAAAAGAACAATATGTCAGCTTCATCAAACTCAATAAATTTATTATCTTCAATCTCTACTTTCATATAATTACCATCTTATTATTGCCAACTGCTACTTCTTGCGGAGCTTTTTCCCCGGTTAAAAAGCAGCGATCATTAAATTGCTTCTCAGAAACATACATTAATTCAACTAATCCATTATAAGGAGTGACCTTTTTTAGTTGATCTTCATATTTTTTAAGTTGACTTCTATTAGGTAGCGTACGTACATAAACAGATTCTTGAAGCATCACAAAGCCTAACTCAATTAACCGCTTACGAAATACTCGATAGCGTCTCAACTCTACTTTTGATACCATTGGTAAATCAAAAAAACAAATTAATCGCAATTTATTGTACACCTCTCATTCCCTCCAATGTTATTACCAATAATTCTTTGTTCTTTCCTTGCATCATCTTAATAAACGAATTAACATAATCCAACATAACTAAATCAATCGTTGTTTTTCTTCCCTTATGAATATAGGGCTGATTCAAAAAATTAATTAGCTCACATCGTATTTCCCAACTAAGATATTTCGGGTAATTAGGTAGAATTTTGTCTAAAATATACCAATCCATCAAAGGTCTAAATGGTTCCATTAAATCATCTACTAAATTAAACGAATTAAATTCATTACGATGAAAAACACCTAGAGTTGGAATCAACCCTAAGCTTGATACCAACCTCGCCATATAAGCTCTAATTATTGTATAGCCATAATTCATTGCACCATTTTCTAAACAATCTCTTTCACGAGTAAAATCTTTACCATATAGACTATTAAAATAAACTTTAGCAGCGTGACCTTCACGATTAGTGATATCTGCAAACTGAATGTTCTCAATTAATTCCTGCATTTTATCAACTCTATCTGTATCAACCTCGTATGCACTCAGAACAGTTCTCTGATTAATCAGCTTTTGTTCGATTATTTTTGTCCATGCTTTTTTTCGTAATTCACTGCTCCATGCCACTTGTTCCAAATTTCTTTTTGCAGTTCTGTGATATTGTCCAAAACCCATGTAGATTCCACAAGGAACATACTTATTATCGCAAACAATCACAGCTATATTATACTGTGCAAACTTTGATAATAATCTAGTCGTCAATGTTAAAATCTTACCTTCCAACGTGACAGTAGCAATATCAGAGAGTGGTACAATATATTTTTGCCCAGCCTTTTCAATTTGTAAATTATCTAACTTCAGACGAAGATAATCTCCATCCTTCACCATTATGTTTCTCCAAGTCATTTTAACTCCTTTCTTGTTTCTTATAATTTAAGTAAAAAAAAACTGCCAAAAAGGCAGTAATTTCGGCATAAAGCCTTATCTTTGCAGATTCTCAATCATTTTCCTATCAATAAAACAATTGAATATGCACTCCGTCGAGTACAGCAGTTCGTCAACTGCAAGTCAATTCTAACATAATAAATAAACTTTTACAATTGTTACAAAATATTTTTTCTCTATAAATTTAACTTCGGCTTATCTGACTCTTTTGTAACGTAATATAAATTTCCAAGAACATCTGTATTTACTTTATAGAGTTTATATTCCGCTCTAGCCATTTTTTTAACGAATTGGCCACTTGGAGCCATTTGACCATAGAAGCCAACTTCTTCCTTACTATCAAATTTAGCCTTATGAATTGGTTTCAATTCAACATATCCCTCATTACTTGTTGTTCTAGAGGCAAATAATAATTCGATTGATTCCCCTTTTTCATCAACAACCCTTACTCGATTATTTCGATACAAACTAAATCTAAATTCACTATTTTTACCGATTGGTTTCCACGCTGTTTCACCATCTTCGCTTACACTATTCTTTAATTTCTCATATGCATCATCAGTAATCCCATAAGTACCATTTGTGAATTTTAGATCTGAATATTTTAACCCCAGTAACTCATATTGCTGAGTTTCTGAATTAAAATAGACATCTGTTCTCCACGGCTTTAGGCTTTGCAAAACAACATTATTTTTCGCATTTTTAGGCGTAATATCAATATGACTTCCAATCTTTGAATCATAATATCTTATACTTACTACTTTAGGTCCATCATTATGCTTAGCATATTTTGTGATAAAACCATTCTCACGACGATAAAGCTCAAACGGTGAAACTGTAACTCTCTTGACTTTTCCATCCACTTGCGTAACTTCTTCTGAATCAGGATAAGAATTGAGTACATCAACTAATTTTTCCCATGTCTTCGGATCGTTTTTCTGCATTAAAAACTTGATATCACCGTTTTTACTCATCTTGTCGTATAACTTCTTAAAACTTGTAAAACTAGCAATATCATAAATATTCTTAATTGTACCTAAAATATATCTCTCTTGTTTTTTTTCCATTTTGCCACGTTTATTTATTTCTTTTTCTTTAATTCGAGTACCATAAATTGTCTGATTTGCAACTGTACGATTAGCTTTTTTGTCAACATGATGACTGAATTTTACAGGATTCTCTGGATTAGTAATATCATTTGCTAACTCCACTTGTTTAAAGAGTGGAAAATCATAAAGTTCATCAATAAGCTCTTCAAATTTTCCATTTTGAATGACTGCTATTTTCTCTAATAACTTAGCTTCCTGTGCGATTTTGATTGCTTCTTTATCTTGCAGAATTTCTCCTGTTTCCCTATCAATATCAATTAACTTTACAGCCTTATCAAATACCTTTAATAATGGAAAACTAGCAATAATACTAGCATCAATCGCATGATGATGATATGTGTCACGCGTTTTCTTCAATCCACCTACTCCGTTCCATTTCTTACGCATCTGTGATGTCCATTTACCACGTACTACTTTAACTTTTGTTGGTAGGTTGTTTGATTTAAAAAATGAATAAAGTTCATCAAGTACAATCCGTGAAGCATATCGTGTATCGTTAAGATTACGCTGGATGAAGCCGCGCTGTGTACTAATATCATTAAGATCTGCGTCATTCAATAGATTATCAATTTTATTTTTTGCATAATTCTTATTTGCTCTTACCCTAGCAATATACTCAGTTTTATTTTGTCCGAAGCCACCGCCATTATTTAACCAACCGAGTGGTGTTTGTTTCCCTTTTGCCTGGTTGCACTGACTATGTACCAAAGCTTTATTGTTTTGAGAATCATCAAAACTAACCGAGATTGGTACAACATGATCAACTTCAAAACTATCATTATTGTTGATTAATTGGACAGCCTCAATTTTCTTGCCACAATAAGGGCAAACTGTGTCCTGTTGATACCAGTATCGTACTTTCTGTGATAGTCCCCTGATTTTATGATACTGTGCAACTAATGCACTATCTGATATCGTCATCTGTTGTTTAACTAATGCATCAGCAGCTTCTTTTTCTACTTCATTTTGCTTCTGCCTTTTGACAATACCCTTTTTGATATCTGCCTCGTTATCTTCACGTGGTAGTTCAATAACGACATCCTTAATATTATTGCGACCTATTTGCTTAGTAATTGCGTTAAAAACATTAACAGCTTCACGAGTAGCTTTAGCAACTACAGGGTTATATATATCTTCTGTAATTCTTCGCGCAGGGATATTCTTGAGGCCTTTATATTTTTCATTATTGGGCTTTACCAGTCCCAAACGTGTCAAAATAGTCATCTGTTCTTCAGATGTATTCAATAATTCTGGTATAAGTAAATTAAGTGTTTTATAGGAAAAACTATGCCATGTTGCCCGACCATCTACTAGAAATTCCTTATTTTTGTTGATAATAATTTCTTTTATCTCATTAGGGATGTTCACCACATTACTTTTTTCTAATTGCTTGCGAATTTCAGCTTTTTCAGTATTAAGTGTCAAAACATCAGCGACCCTGTTAACTAAATTAATATCCAAATCATTTGCTTCTATATTAACCTTAGCAAGTTCTTTACGAAATTTTCGATAACCAGAGAGTGTATGCATAATTGGCTTTTCAGCTTTTTCAATTCGAAACCCTTTAATATCATCTTTTTTGCAACCTATGATTTTACAAATTTGAGTTATTCCAAACAAACCATTTGTAATTTTAGCTGTTTCAAGGATTTCTTTTTTTGTTTGAGTTGTCAGCTTCCCATCTTCTGTATTTGGTACTGTTAAATTATTCAGATCATTAAGCATATTATATATCTGCGCAGTTACACTTGATGCTGATGCTCTTTTTTCTCCGTTGGTCTTATCTGTTCCTATAAGCTCATCAAAAAGATTATCTAGTGTTCTCCCATCTTTTTTATAAATTCCATAATCTGTACGGGATTTTTCATTTCCAGGTCCAACAAAATAATCTCTCTTACGGGTAATAAATGTCATAAACTTTGCAATAAAATCATCAGTAATTTCTGGATAAAATTCTCTTTGCTTTGTCAAAATTTGTGTAGCTTCTTTGACATATGCCGATGAAGGAAAGACATTTAGTAAAGTTACATTTTCATCTTTTTTTACCTGTCCACGGACTTTACCGAATTCATTTAATCTTTCCAGTTGTATTTGACCAATTGTTTCTTTAGTTAACAATTGGCGATTAATATTGATTGAAGCCTTATAATCAGTCACACCACTTGTTCCATCATCTTCCAAATCACCTAAATCATAAGAAATCCCCCGATGTTTGACAATATGATAAAGTGCAATAACAAGTTCCTGCTTTGTTAGCCTTTCGGACAAGCCTTTAACGCGGGTTTTATAAGGGACTTCAGTATTATTTACTGAAATTTCATAATGTGTGTGTCCACTTCTATCTACTACTTTGGTATCTACAAAATTTTTTTCTCCCAAAAAGTTCATTACATCTGCTAATCTATTTTTTCGTCGTCTAATCAGCCGTCTTGTCCCCCTAAAGCTACGTCGTTCTTGATTAGCTGCTGCATTCCCTGATGAAAATATACGACTACCTAAATCAACAATTTCTTTTTTTTCAGCATCAACAATCGACCATCCTACAGATGCAATACCTATATCCAATCCCACACTATACTTTGCCACAGTTTATCCCTCCACCACATTTTTAATATATTTTATCATATTTTGTTGAAATAATGATTATTAATTTAAATAATTAAAAATAAATTTTCTCAATTTTTATTCTTAATTATTTTCAATAACTTTATAGGTATAAAATAATTATGGGAGTGTGCCATAAGTGAAGTGCCTTACAAAACTTGGACGTGTAAATCAAGTTTTGGAGGTGCTTTTTTGCCATGAGTAATTCGAAGTTAGACGGAGAATTTTGACTTATGAAACACGTTTATACGGAATAAGTAGAGGAACTGAATCAAAATTTAACTTTTGACCCAGCCCCAATAAAGTGCAGATGAAAAAATATGCGAACCTTTTTAACAATTTCTCCTGCATCTCAATACCATTATTTTTGCGCATAATTATAAAAAAAGCGCTATACTTAACTTGTTTATGATTCCAATAAATTGCATAACCTGTGACGGAGGTGAATTAATTATGAAAAATAATGAATCTACTAAAGTGAATGATGCTGCTAAGGAAAGTCTAGCAGCTTTGATGACCAATTATCAAACAACGACTCAGGGATTAACACAAACTGATGCTGATAAGCGACTTAAAAAGTATGGTGAGAATACCATTCAAACAGCCAAGAAGCGTTCAGAGATATTAGTTTTTGTTGCGAATTTTACATCAATGATGGCTATTCTTCTTTGGATTTCAGGTATTATTGCAACTTTTGCAGGAATGCTCGAGTTGGGAATCGCCATCTGGGCAGTTAACATTATTAATGGGTGCTTTTCATATTGGCAACAACATGCAGCTCAAAAAGCAACTGATTCTTTAAAAAAAATGCTGCCTTCTTATGTAAAAGTTACCCGAAATGGAAGCATCAAACAGATTCGAGAAGAGGAATTAGTCCCAGGAGATTTGTTTGCACTTCAAGCCGGTGACGCTATTCCGGCAGATGCCAGAATATTTAATTGTTCGAACCTGCAAATAGATGAATCCTCATTAACTGGAGAATCACTGCCCGTAGATAAGGGAGACCAGTACCAACATGGTGATGGTAAATTTGCTCAAAATAATATCGTTTTTGCCGGTACAACAGTGACAAGTGGAACCGCCAGTGGGATTGTTTTTGCAACAGGTATGACAACCGAATTTGGGAGGATTGCTCAACTCACACAAAACCAGAAAAAGGTTATATATCCACTGCAGCGAGAACTGAACCAACTAACCAGACAACTGACAGTGATTGCAGTTTTAATTGGCATCGCTTTCTTTTTGCTAGCAATCTTCTTTGTTCATTCCCCGATTGCATCTTCATTTATTTTTGCACTTGGCATGATTGTGGCCTTTATTCCAGAAGGATTACTACCAACCGTTACGCTATCACTTGCTCAAGGAACACAGAGAATGGCGAAACATCATGCGCTGTTAAAAGACTTGAATAGTGTTGAAACTCTTGGTGAAACAACCGTTATTTGCTCCGATAAAACAGGAACTCTCACTCAAAATCAAATGACGGTTAACCACGTCTGGTTGATTTCCAAACAATATGAAGTAAGTGGAACTGGCTATTTTACGAATGGTAATGTGACATTGGCAGGAAAAAATATCGATCTTGCGGAAGAAACTGATTTAAAAAGACTCCTTCAAATTGCAACACTTGATAATGATACGGAAGTAACAGAAGGAAAGGTAAACGAGAAGTCTAAGATTTTAGGAACACCTACAGAAGCTGCACTAATAATCTTGACCAGAAAAGTTGGAATTAATGGTCAGTATGAAAGTCAAAAATCTCCACGTTTAAAAGAATTACCTTTTGATTCGAATCGAAAATTAATGTCAGTAATTGCAAAAACACAGGCAGAAAATCCAATAATATATACCAAAGGAGCATTAGGCAGTGAACTCCAAATTTGTGATCAAATTCTTGATGCTGGGCAGATTCGAACAATTACTGAAGAAGATCGGCAAAAAATACATGAAGTCGATGAAAAATATTCTCGTGCAGGATTACGCTCACTCGCCTTTTCTTTTCGCAAAGTAACTAGTCAAGATCCCCTTGCAGGTCAGAAAATTGATAGCTATACTATCAAAAATGTCGAAACACATATGGTCTTCGTTGGCTTAGTAACGATGTCTGATCCACCGCGTCCAGAAATTTTTGATGCTGTTAAAAAATGCCATCGTGCCAGTATTCGAATCATTATGGTAACAGGTGATAGCCCCATCACTGCTAAAAGTATTGCAACAAAGATCGGCATTACATCAGATAAAGCTCGAATTATTACGGGAAGTGAGTTGGATCAACTATCTGATGACGACCTTCAAAAGGCAGTTAAAGATGAAGTTATTTTTGCTAGAGTTGCACCTGAACATAAGTTTAGAATTGTATCCATGTGTCAAAAAAATGGAGAAATTGTCGCTTCAACGGGTGACGGTGTCAATGATGCTCCAGCTTTGAAGAGGGCTGATATCGGAATTGCGATGGGAGTAACAGGAACAGACGTTGCAAAAGATGCAGCGGATATGATTTTAACAGATGACAACTTTGCTTCAATTGTGAGTGCAATTGAGGAAGGACGGACGGTTTACAACAATCTGCAAAAATTCCTATTATATATTCTTAACAGCAATGTACCTGAGGCGGCACCTTCTATTGTATTTTTACTAACCAGAGGGTTGGTACCTCTGCCCCTAACGGTTATGCAAATCTTAACGGTTGACTTGGGAACTGATCTTTTACCAGCATTAGGCCTTGGAACCGAAAAAAGCGAACCGGGGATTATGGATCTCCCACCGCGGCCCAAAGATAGTCATTTACTTAATAAATCGATTGTCATAAAAGCCTTTGCATTATATGGATTAGTTGCTTCAGTTATTTCTACCTGTGCTTATTTCTTCGTCAACTATATTCATGGGTGGCCGTCTATTGCTCTCATTTCTTCTGGAACAGGGTATGCTGAAGCAACTACAATGACTTTAGGTGCCATTATTTTCTGCCAAATTGCAGCAGCAATGAACTGTCGAACACAAATTTCATCCGTCTTTTCGGTTGGCCTTTTCAGTAACCGGCGAATTTGGCTGGGAATTATTGCTGAGATTGTGTTATTTGCAGTGCTGATGTACACCCCATTTCTACAAGAAGTCTTCAACACCAAGCCGTTAGACCTTGTCGAATGGTTTTTCTTATTCTGCATTCCACTTCCATTATTCTTACTTGAAGAATTGCGAAAATTCTTTGTTCGAAAAATTAACAATCGCAATTAATTTTAAGAAAATTCTATCTCATAGGTTTTTAACTTGAAGATAGTGTTATTAGAGTGCTGGGTCAAAAGTTAAATCATGACTCATCACTCTTTTTGTTTGAAAGCATACCATAATTTTTCATTAATGTTATTTTTTAGTATGATTTTAATTCTGATACTTGTCACTAATTATTAAATAATAACTTTTATCAGGAATGAATTGGAACAAAAACTAATGCAAAATTAAAATTCGTTTGCTATACTGAATTCAAATAATAAATGGGGCGTTTGTGATGTCATTAGTTCAACTAATTTTTACTCTTCTAGGTTTAATGTGTATCTTTGCTATTATTTTTTTTGTGCTTTTATTTCAAATGATTAAAATGCGAAAAAGCTTACATAAAAAAATAGTAATCTTTAAAAGAAAAACGGAACAATATAAAAAAATACATAATATTAACATAAGTGGTACGTCAACTACCACCTATCACCCTGCAAAGTCTTTACGAAAAATACTGATTTTGAACATGATTCCAACGCTTGTCTTTTTAGCTGTAATTATCCTTAAAGCCCCTCTTTACATAATAATAATATTTTTTGTCCTTTTCATCAACGCTGCACTATTACTGCCCGTATACTATTTATTTTTAAAAAAGCATGATACTAATTTTTTTCTAAAAAATAATTTTAAAACAAATAATTTCCTTATAGATAGTGAAAAAGCTGAGTTGATTTTGGAATTTGATCAAGGAATTGCACTATTGAATAAAAAAATCACGTATAACACACTGTATGCCTTTGAGCTTTTAAACCTTTCTATGATTTGTGACACAGTAGTACAATTTATTTTAATGAACAATTATTAGCGCTAGTAGTGATTATTAAAATAAACCCTATCTCTCCTCCAACAAACCTTTCCAATAAAAAAACCGAAGCAAAAGTTGCCTCGGTAAAAAATTAATTTGAATATTCAATAATATAAATTTTTTTATTCTAAGTCTTCTCCATTCGAAAAAATAACTTTTTTATACCAATAAAAAGAATCCTTTTTAATTCGTTCCAATGACCCATTCCCATCATCATTCTGATCAACATAAATAAATCCATATCGCTTGGACATTTCTGAAGTTGAAAAACTAATAAGGTCAATTGGTCCCCACATCGTATAGCCCATAAGTTGAACACCATCCTTGATGGCCTGCTTCATTTGCTCAATATGCTTTCTCAAATAATCAATTCGATAATTATCATGGACTGCATCAGCTTCAAGCTTATCTAAAGCGCCGAGGCCATTTTCAACGACAAATAATGGCTTTCGATAACGATCCCACATCTCATTCAAAGTAATCCGCAAGCCAACAGGATCAATCTGCCAGCCCCAGTCAGACTCTTCAAGGTACTTGTTACGGCCGCCTGTTGCCATATTACCATTGACTTCCTCCCCTGTATCAGCACTGGTGACCGTTGTCATATAATAACTGATGCTCACAAAATCAACTGGTGATTCCGCCAGAACTTCCTGATCATCTGTAGACATTTTAATCTGAATTCCATTTTCGGAAAAATATCTGTTCATGAACTCCGGATACTCACCACGTGCTTGCACATCAGTAAAAAATAAGTTTTTCTGATCTTCTAATTGTGCTGCACGAACATCTTCTGGTTTACATGTCGCCGCATATGTCTGCATTCTGGCTAGCATACAACCCATTTTTGCTTCTGGATCAATTTCATGTAGTTGTTTAGTCGCTATAGCACTGGCTACTAACTGATGGTGAAGCGCTTGGTAACGAATGTTCTCTTGTTCTTGTTTCTTTAAATGACTATCCACGACACCAGTTTCATGAAAACCCCAAGTTCCCGTATTAATCTCGTTAAAAGTCAGCCAATAACGAACACGCCCACGATAACGTTTAAAAACAGTTTCAGTATAATGGGTAAAATCCGCAATCGTTTTACGATCCAGCCAACCGTTTTGTCTTTGTGTAAGTGCGAGTGGCATTTCATAATGCGAAAGTGTAATTAATGGTTCGATATCATATTTTTCCAGCTCATCTAAAACACGGTCATAAAACGCTAACCCTTTTTCATTTACCTGCTGTTCATTGCCCTTCGGAAAAATACGTGCCCATGCAATTGAAAAACGAAATACTTTAAAACCCATTTCTGCAAAAAGTTTGATGTCTTCTTTATAGTGGTGATAGAAATCAATTCCACGTCGCTTAGGATAATTGATTGTTGTCGTATCATTGATGGCTTCTTTAATTGATTCAGCATCAACTATATTCATCGACATTTTTTTTCGATCATTCGCTTTTCTTACAACTTCTGCCGTTGTTAAGCCCTTTCCGTCAATATTCCAAGCCCCTTCGATCTGATTAGCAGCAGTCGCACCACCCCACAAAAAATTTTGGGGAAATTCTTTTGGAAAATCTGCTTTATACATTTATATATCTCCTTTTGTCAAAAAAATTTATTTTGTCAGCTGCAGTGTTAGGACCGTATTTTGATCTGCTTCTGTATCTTTAGTAGTCTCCACTTCATACTGTTTAGTATTCGTGATAATCATCATAACGGTATTATCATATCCACTTGCCTTAATCTTTTCAGAATCAAACAAGATCAATTCTTCTCCTTGATCGACATGCTGCCCTTGCTTAACTTTCGTTTCAAAATATTTTCCATTTAATTTTACAGTATCTATTCCAATATGGATCAATATTTCCGCGCCTTGATCTGAAATAATTCCAATTGCATGTCCAGTTGGATAAACTGCACTAATTGTTCCACTGGCAGGTGAAGTAACCTTATCATTTGTTGGAACAATTGCAATACCCTTACCCATAGCTTCTGATGCAAAGACTTCATCTTTAACGCTTGTTAATGGAATAATCGTACCGTTTACAGGTGCAGACAATTCATCTAAATTTTGGTCACTCTCTTGTATGTCTGCTTTGCCCATTCCAAATAAATATGTTAGAACTGCACCCAGAACAAATGATACTGCAATTCCAATCAAGGAACCAACAAATCCTTTACCAACATAGGTTGGAATAGCCAATAAACTAGGAAGTGTGAAGGAGCTGGCCCTAACCTGAAAACCACCAATTATTGCTCCACCGATGCCACCAGCAATAACTGCACAGATAAATGGACGTTTCAGCTTTAAGGTCAAACCATAAATAATTGGTTCGGTAATTCCGAAGATCCCAGTGATGACCCCTGAACCAGCTAATGCTTTTTGTTTTTTGTTCTTTGTTTTCAAAAAAATTCCTAGTGCTGCACCTGCCTGAGAAATAACGGCAGCACATAAAATCGGCAGCAGCGGGTCGTAACCCATTTTGCTAAGATTGTTCATCATCACAGGGACAAAGGTCCAATGTACTCCAAAAATAACAAATACTTGCCAGAAAGCACCCATGATTGCACCCGCTAAAGCTGGTGCAAAATTATAAACTGATGAAACTAGCGATGATAAAATATTCCCCACAGATGACCCAAGTGGTCCAACGACAATCATCGTTAGTGGAACCATAATTACCAATGAAAATAGCGGTGTGAAGATGTTCCTGACTGCTTCAGGAAAAATTTTATTTAATACCGGTTCGATAAATGACAAAACCCAAACAGCCAAAAGAATCGGAATAACTGATGATGTATATGTGGTTGGAACAACCGGAATACCGATAAAATGAAGAGTCTGTGCTTTAGTAGCAGTTGCAACAAGTGTCGGATACACTAATGCAGATGCAAGAGCAACCGCTACAAATTGATTGACATTTAATCGCTTAGATGCTGTGAATGCAAGAAAAATTGGTAAAAAGGTGAATAATGCATCACCAGCAGCATATAGGATCTCGTAAGTTCCACTTGTGGTATTCATCCAATTCAACGCCACAAACAGCGCAAGCAGTCCCTTTAAGATTCCGGCTCCTGCCAAAGCACCCAAGAATGGCGTAAAAGTCCCTGAAATAAATGCTATAAAACGGTTAACAATATTTTTTTCTTTCTCTTGCGGTTGAGCACTCTGTTCTTCATTTTCCAAACCGGTTTGTTTGGCTAAAGCATTGAAGACATTTGCCACAGCATTCCCAACAACAATTTGATATTGACCTGCGGATCGGACAACTGTGATTACACCATCTAAATCCTCAATTTTTTGTGTATCTGCCTTTGCTTCGTCTTTCAACTTAAATCTAAGCCGCGTTGCGCAATGCCACGCTGTATTGATATTATCTTTTCCTCCGATATCTTTCACAATATCTGATGCTAATTTTTCGTAATCCATACTATCTCACCCCTAAAGTTATTTTTAAAACAAAAACCCAAGTCAATATCAGACTCAGACTAAAAAGGTCTGGATTTCATATTGACTTGGGTTTTGCCTAATTTAATAGTTACAATCCCGCTTATTCGTTTTTCTTATTAAGATCATCTAAGATACGCTGTACATGTATTGTTAAATAAATTTGCTCATTTATTGAAAGATCAATCTGTAGCTGCCCGCTGATAAAAGTTGTTACTTTGTTGGTACATTCAAATGATGTTGGATACTTTTTAACCAAATGCTGAAACAAAAAATCATCATCACTTCCAGAATCATTAATTTTCTTTTGCAAAATACGTTCAGCCAAAAACCTCAGATGAACTAAAAAGCGACGATAGCTCATCGTATCCGGATCAAGCTTGATCTGTAATTGATACTGGACAATTTGAACGATATCTCCTATCAGCTTAGTCATTTTAACCGTATCACCACTTTGGAGATGATCAACACTGCTATCAAGCAATTTCATTGCAATGAATCCGGCTTCATCTTCCGGCAGCTTTATTCCTATTTGCTGATTGACAGTTTCAAGTGCCACACTAGCAACTTGATATTCATTAGGATAATAATTTTTTATTTCCCATAAAATCTCATTATGAATCTGAATACCTCGCTTGTATCTAGTAACTGCAAAATCAAGATGATCTGTTAGCGATATTAATAAATAATCATTGAATTTTGCGTGGAGCATTTCACTTGCTTGCTGAATTATTCGAGCAGATAACTCAAGATATTCTGGTGAAATATTTTGAATCAAATCATGAAATAACGTGAACCATTTATCATCAGTTGGCGCAAAAACCTGACTCACTTTATTTTTTTCAACAAGCATTCCCGGTTTCTGCTTAAACCCTATTCCACGACCAACTAGCACTACTTCCTGATCACCTTGATTTGCTAAAAGAACATTGTTATTAAAAACCTGTTTGACCTTCATAGATTCTCCCCAGATTTCTTAGATAATGATGTAAAAAAACCTGCACACAAACCGTGATGTAAACTATTACTAGCCTATACATCCAATTTGCGACAGGTTTTGCCCGCTTATGATAGCGGTAACAATCCTTCGACAACTAAAATCTTACTACTTTTTAAATACTTTTGCAAGTGCTTTATTTAACTTTCTGACCCGACTCCTGCCAACTCACTATCAAATCGACCTGCAGCTTCTTGCCAGTTCACAATGTGCCAGAATGCTTCAACGTATTTCGGTCTACGATTTTGATATTTTAAATAATACGCATGTTCCCAAACGTCCAACCCCAAGATAGGTGTTAATCCATCAGAAATCGGAGAATCTTGATTCGCTGTTGTCATAATTCTTAATTTTCCAGCATCATCCTTCACAAGCCATGTCCAACCTGAACCAAAAACACTTAAGGAAATTTCAGTAAACTGCTTCTTAAATTTTTCAAGACTACCGAATTCACTATCAATTGCATCACGCAAAGATCCTTCTGGCCTAGCATCAAAATGTGGCGAAAGAAGTTTCCAAAAAAGCGAATGATTGGCATGTCCGCCACCACTATTACGTACAGCCTTCTTAATATCCTTAGGTACCTTGTCTATTTGCCCCATCAACTCTTCTATTGGAAGTTCAGACAATTTAGGATGATCTTTCAAAGCTGCATTCAAATTATTAATATAGGTTTGATGATGCATATCATGATGTAATCGCATTGTTTGCTCATCAATATAAGGTTCTAATGCACTATAATCATACGGTAAATTTGGAAGTATATACGCCATGGTATTGATCTCCTTTCGTTTGTAAGGGCTTTATTCTTATTTAATTTTAACCTACTGAAGTATAAAAATCCAAGAAGATGCTTATGCTTTTTATATATTTGGATATTATTTTTATGTGGCTTTTAAAGCATATTATTCAGCATATAACTCTCCTAAATTTTTATCTTAGTATTTTTTATACTAAACATGATTCCAGCACTTATACTAGCTAGAATTTTACTTTCATTATACTATCTACATTTGTAGAAAAAACGCAGAAACCATTTCTTTCAAATATAATCTTAAAAGTTAAAAAAGTGCTGTTAACAAATAATTTTCTCCAATTATTTAATTAAGCCAAAATGGCTAAAATGTTCCCTGAGATACCTAAGAGTTAAACTAATTGGGTTCCTTATTAATTGCCATGGATCTCCACTAGCCATTAACTCACCACCAGCTAATCCACCCTTAGGCCCTAAATCAATCATATAGTCGGCATTAGCCATTAAATCGAGATCATGTGTGATAATAATAACTGTGGCACCTTTTTCTTTCAATTTATTAATCACACCAAGCAATGTCTGGACATCATTTGGATGTAGTCCTACAGATGGTTCATCAAAAACAAAGAGCGTTTTATTTTGTTTTTTATTCAGATGATTAACTAATTTTAGGCGTTGCGCCTCACCACCAGACAAACTAGGTGTGCTTTCACCCAAATGCAAATAATCCAAACCAATATCACTGAGTAATCTGAGCTGTTTTTCAATTTTAGGAACATCTTGAAAGACCTCCAAAGCATCTTTAACCGATAAATTAAGTAAGTCAACAATATTATAATCATGCCAATATATTTTTTGAATATCATCCTTATAGCGTGCGCCATGGCAATAAGGACAAACTTCTTCCATATCCGGTAAATATTGAATATCCAACGTAATTGTGCCCACACCTCCACAATGCTCACATGCACCTTGTTTATTATTATATGAAAAATAGGAAAGACCATATTTTTTAGCTTTAGCCACTGGTAAATCAGCAAATATCCGCCTCAAATTATCCATAATTGTTGTGTAAGTTGCTAGACTTGATCGTGAATTTTTACCGACAGGTTTGGCATCAACACTCACAACATCAGTAAAAATAGTTGTGAGTGTTTTAACTTGCTTAGGTAATGGAACTTTGTGATTTAAAGCTTTTATAGCAGGTACTAAGCTGTCTAAGATTAAACTTGTTTTACCAGCACCAGAGAATCCAGTTACAGCCGTTATTTGATTACCCGGAATAGTGACTGAAATATTTTGCAAATTAAAATATTTTTCAACCGATACATGCGTTGTCAAAGCAGTTGCGTGTTTTGTTGTTGCAACTTTGTCATGCATAATGTTGGCTTTGCCTGAAATATACGGGCCAATTAATGATTGTGGTTGATTAATTAAGTCTTGTGGTTTACCGACCGCAATGATATTACCCCCTGTATCACCAGATCCAGGACCAACTTCAATTACCCAATCAGCAGCTTCAATGACAGCAACTTCATGATCGACCACAACGAGTGAGTTTCCTTGAGCAATTAATGCTCTAAAAACATTAATCAACCCCTTAACATTATCTGGATGTAACCCAATAGAGGGCTCGTCCAATACATACAAAACACCAGTTGTCTCAGTTCGTATTGTTTTAGCAAGCTGTAACCGCTGTAATTCTCCAGTTGATAATGTATTACCATTTCGAGATAGTGCCAAGTAATCCAATCCTAATTCTAACAACGGTTGTAATGTGTTTGTTAGACTTTTAAATAGAACTGTGGCCATTGCTTGCATCTCATGGGGTAATCCAACTTTAGTTCGCTTTTCCCAAACCGATAGTTTTCCAAGTGAAAGACTTGAAACCTCGGCAATATTTGAATCACCAACCATTTGAGTTAACAAATCTGGATTTAACCTAGTCCCATGACAATTCGGGCAGACTGAGAAATGGAAAAATTGATTCACTTTGTTAATAGCACGGTCACTTTTAACTGTTTTGAGTGAATCATAAACTGCTTCGTAGGCATTTTCATATAATGTCTTGTCAGTATGGAAAACACGACCTGTTGAGGTACGAAAATCAACTGGATACTGTTTTTTCTCACCATGTAAAACGATATCTTTTTCATGCTCTGTCAGATTTTTATAAGGTACATCAGTGCGAACACCCAGCGTTGCAGCTACAGTTGGCATAAAGTTACGACCTGGCAAATGCCAAGAAGCCACAACGCCTTCTTCAAGGGTTAAATCCTTATTACCAATCAATTTACTCTCATCGAGTTCGCGCACTCTCCCAGTACCATGGCATTCGGGACAAGCACCACCAGAATTGAAGGCAAAATCTTCAGCCGATTTTGCCATGAACTCTACCCCACAGGTTGGACAAGCGATAATACCCATACGACTTTCTGGTCCTCCTGGTAAATCCATTGATTGAGCAATCTTTAAGCTGGGTTGAATTCGGTGCCCATTGGGACATACAGTTGATCCTAAACGTGAAAATATCAGTCTAACGACATTAAATAGTTCACTCATTGAGCCCACCGTTGAACGTTCTGATGGTACATTTGGACGTTGACGCAATGCAATTGCCGATGGAATATGCTTTACTTCTTGTACCTGAGAGCGTTTATTTTGATTAATTCGACGTCTTGTATATGTCGACAAGGCTTCCAGGTATCGGCGGGAACCTTCAGCATATAAAATTCCCATAGCCAAAGAACTCTTGCCTGATCCTGAAGGGCCTGAAATTGCTACAAACTTATTCAATGGAATATTTATATTAATATTTTTTAAATTATGTACATTTCCACCCCGAACTTCAATTTGTTGAATCTTATTTTTTTGTTTTGTCATGTATTTACCTTCTTAGTAAAGTAAGCTCTTTTGTTTATAAAAGTTATTTTTCTGCCCTCTTGTCAGCAATTGACACAATACTATTTTTGCTCTAACTGTGAAGATAATCATAGTATTCTTTCACCTTTTCCCTTAACTTTGCTCCTCTAATTCCAATTGTTCCAGAGAGTATAAATGGATTCATATAATTCATCCCAACATAGTCAGCTAGTGCATGATACGGATATAGCAATTCGTCATAGGTATATTTTGTTTCCTTTCCAACTCCATAGCTAGTGGAACCAAAAGTTGCTGCAATTAATAATTCCTTCCCCGCTAATGCATTCCCATGACTCCCATATGCCCAACCATGTTCTAACACTTGATCCTCCCATTTTTTTAGTAATGCTGGTGAACTATACCAGTAAATTGGAAATTGGAAAACTATCCTATCACTTTGATTTAAATGTTTTTGTTCCTCCCTAATATTTATTCTTTCATCTGGATATAATGCGTAGATATCTCGAACAACGATGTCTCCACCGGTGCCTGATTTCAATGCATAATTAACTTTTGAAGATTTAATATCAGGATGAAATAAGAATACTGTTGTTTTTATTTTCTGATTCAACTTATTTTTCACGTATTACACCATACTTTATTCAATCTTTTTGTAAGATAAAACATTGCATCAATATCATTACATTGAAAATACAAAATTATTTATTTGATTAAATTCATCGATTAGTTGCCTTATACATAAAATCATTCTAAACTGTATATTAACGTTACAGTCAATAAAAATAATAACTACTTTTAACCTGGGTTCTTCTTTCCAATACGAATAAATATGTTTCATAAGTCAAAAATTTTTATTATCGATGTTGCTTATGCCAAGCTTTAATTTGCAATAAACGTTCCTTAAAACGCTTTTCATTTCCTTCGGTTGTCGGAAGATAATATTCATGACCAGCTACTGAAAGTGGCATAGTTTTCATAGTGGTTAGTTTATCTTTAGCATAATGTGCTAGTTTATAATCTTTACCATAACCCAAGTCCTTCATTAGCTTGGTTGGTGCATTACGTATTTGCAGAGGAACAGGGTCATTTGCAGTTTCTTTAACATCTTTGGCCGCTGCTAATCTTGCTTTATAAATAGCATTAGATTTAGGTGCTAACGATAAATAAGTTACTGCTTCAACTAGATGCACATCACACTCTGGCATACCAATAAACTGGCAGGCTTGAAATACATTAATGGTGAGATTAAGCGCATTAGTATCGGCTAATCCAATATCCTCACTAGCAAAACGTACTAATCTCCTAGCAATATAGATAGGGTCCTCTCCCCCCTCTAACATTCGTGATAACCAATAAATTGCTGCATCAACATCACTATTACGCATCGATTTATGCAAAGCAGAGATAATATTATAATGCTCTTCACCGTTCTTATCATAAAGAACAAATTTTTTATTTATTAACTGGCTAAGATTCTCAATAGTTATTGTGATAACGTTCCCACTTTTTTCGCCATTAAGAACAGCCATTTCTAAAGTATTTAGAGCCCTCCTAGCATCACCATCGGCAAAATTTGCGATAGCCTTGATCTCATCATCACCAATATGAATTATTTGTTTTGCAAAACCATCAGGGTTGCTAAGTGTACGCTTAAGTAATCTAATAATATCGGATTGCTTAAGCGCTTTTAGTACAAAAACTTTGCAACGTGATAGTAATGCTGAATTAATTTCAAATGATGGATTTTCAGTTGTAGCTCCAATTAAGATAATACTTCCACGTTCTACGTATGGCAAAAAAACATCTTGCTGTGCTTTGTTAAAGCGGTGGATTTCATCGACAAAAACAATAGTTTTTTGCCCAATTTCACGATCAGTTTCTGCTTGCTTCATGATTTTTTTGATCTTACTAATGCTACTATCCACCGCACTAAAACTTAAAAAGGTTGATTGTGTTTGCTTGGCAATTATTTCAGCCAGTGTTGTCTTTCCAACTCCAGGTGGCCCCCAAAAAATCATTGAGGAAACTTGATCACTCTCAATAATTTCCCGTAAAATCTTGCCAGTACCTAGTAAATGTTGTTGCCCAACAAATTGATCTAAACTTTCTGGACGAACACGGTTAGCTAAAGGTGTATTTTCCGGTTGACTAGAAAATAGTGATTCCTGTTTCATAGGTCTACACCGCCTTTCTTTTAATAATGCACCAATTGCGTGCTATAATTCATTGTGTCCTATAACGTTACGTTACAGTCAACAGGAGGAACACTTTATGTTAAAGATAAGTGAAATGGCTAAACTAGCCAACACAACTCGCCGTACATTAATATTTTACGATCAAGAAAATATCTTTAAACCCATAGATAGATCTCCAGCAGGTTATCGCTACTATGATTATAGCCAATTATATGATTTGATGTTCATATTAGGGTTGCGCGGTTTAGATATCCCCTTGGATGAGATAAGAAAAATAGGAACTAAGTCTCAGGATGTTCCTAATGAACAATTGATAAGCACTCAAAATCAAATTGATAATAAAATCAATGAGCTAGTTAAAATTCGAGAAATCATCAATAAAAAAATTGGTAATCAATCTGTTGTTGACAAAGATATGCTTTATCAACCTTCAATTCAGCGGAGGCAAAAAAAGATTTTTTGGTGTTCACAGAGATCTGTTAGCTGCACCGAGGAAGAAGTTGCACAATTATTTGCTGCATTTTATAAACAGCTTGATTCATTAGCTGTTATGGATACAACTAAATCCGGCTTTTTAACCAACTTGACAGTCGATAAACCAAATGGTTACGCTGAAGCCTCCTTTCGCGTAATTAAAGAGGTTATTAACGGTGAACATAAGGTTCCTGTTCCGACAATTGAAAAAAATGCGGGTAGGTATGTTTGCACACTCGTTGAGAACAATGTGGTTGGTATTGATCAAGGTTTAACTGAGTTGAAAATTTTTTGCAAAAAAAATAAAATAGTGACCGAAGATTACCTTTGGCAAATTAATGCAGGTAATAATCTTATTGAGACAGGATCTTCTAAATATGGTTGGCTTGAATTTGCAGTTCTCAATAAACAAGACTGAATAATTCTGCACTTACAATCATTATTGTAAAACCAATACAGAAAGCTATACCATAAGTCGGGAAAATTTGAGTATTAACTCGAAATTACGAACATAGCGAGTACTTTGCTATGAGTAATTCGAAGTTAGATGGAGAGTTTTGACTTATGAAACACGTTTATACGGAATAAATAGAGGAACTGAATCAAAATTTAACTTTTGACCCCTCTCTTAAACACAAATCATCAATTAAAAATAAAAGGGAGTAAAATTATGAGTTTAGAAAGTGAGATTTTCACTAATTTAAAACCAGATTATCGAAAACTAATTATGTTTGGTTTTAAAAAAACAACCAATAGTTTAGTTTTCATCCAAACAATTCCAGATACTGATCTTGTAATAAAAGTAGAAATTAAGGATAACCAACGATTAGTAGGACAAGTTATTGATACAAATTTTAATGAAGAGTATATAAATTTTCGTTCCTCAAATTTAATAGGAAGTTTTGCAGCTAGTATTAAGGATAAATATCAAACATTGCTACACAAAATTGCAGATGACTGTTTTATCTTTGATTTGGTAGTTACTGGTCAAGAATGGATAGTCCCAGCCAATCCTAGATACTTCGATATTGATCAGGCATTTAAATTAAACCAAACAATTAGTTGGAAACAATCTACTCATATCAGAATTGGTGATATTGTTTATTTGTATGTAGCAGCACCTGTATCAGCTCTAAAATACAAATGTTTAGTAACAGCTATTAATCAACCTTATTATTATCAGGATCAAAACCTAAAAATAGATCATGTTATGCAACTACGTCGTATTGAAAGTTTGAATACCAGAAAATATAGTTTTAACAATCTAAAGAAGTATGGTATTAAAGCAATTCGTGGTCCAAGACGTGCTACAAAAGCTTTGACCAATGAATTAGCCCAAAACAGTAAACCCGTTAACTAGTAATTAAAATCGTGTAACCTAGACACTTTTTTACCATCTAAATAGTTTTTCCTGCGTTGAATATTGGAACCCCAGTGACATCCATATTTTTTTAATATCATGAATTTCAATTTAATCCGAGCGCTCAGAATATATTCCTCTTTGAGTAGTTGCTTTAATTGCTTCGATATCTTCTATACAGCTTGATTAGTTTAGAACCATATATTAAACACATGAAAAATTCTTTGTGATTAAAATTAATATGGTCTTACCTGCAATGATGTGCTTAAATGTAATTAATCACTTTAGGAGGATCAGTTCATGAAAAAAGCTCGTTTTAAAGTTAGAGATGTATTGAAAGAATTACTCAATAGTGGCCTTAAAGATATATCAACGGAAGAAATCGCTAAAGCTGCAGAACTTACACGTGGAGTGACTAGTTCATACTTATCTCAATTACGTAAAGATGGCTTGGTTATTAAATACGGTACTAAACCTGTTTATTGGAAAATAAAAGAGAATACAGATGTTTTCTCTAGATTTATAGGTTCGTCTGGTAGTTTAAAAAAAGTTATTGAATCAGCGAAGTCATCAGTTGTGTACCCACCTAATGGTTTTCCTTTAATTATTACAGGTCCTTCGGGTACAGGAAAAAGCTATCTTGCATCTCTCCTATATAAATATGCACATCAGCAGCATGTTATTACCGAATCAGCAAAATTTGTTGTTCTAAACTGCGCTGATTATGCTAATAATCCAGAACTTCTTTCCTCAGTCTTATTTGGCTATAAAAGAGGTGCTTTTACAGGAGCTGATAAGGATACCACTGGATTGGTTAAACAAGCAGATGGCGGTTATCTTTTCTTAGACGAGATTCATCGCTTGCCAATAGAAAGTCAAGAAAAATTATTTACACTGCTTGATACAGGCTACTATTATCCACTTGGAGAAAATAAAGATGCGCTAAAAGTTAATATCCGCTTCATTTTTGCAACGACAGAGCAACTAGACAATTACCTCTTACAAACATTTAGGCGGCGTGTCCCTTTAAATCTTGAATTGCCATCCTTTTCGAAAAGGCCATTATTTGAGAGATATCAAATCATACTTCATTTTTTTTATCAGGAAGCGATTTCCATTCAACGAGACTTGAAAATTGCGTACAGCGTTCTTAAATCATTAGTTGCAATTTCGTCGGGCGGAAATATTGGCACCATTCAAAATAAAGTAAAATTGATGTGCGCAGATGCATACAGGAATGATACTAGTAGCGGACGTTATATAATGATTGACGATAAACAAACCTTTTTAGAAGACTATATTTATCTTGAGTATCAGAAAATCGAGAATTTTGAACCGCTAATGTCTCTAGATGACAAGCAATCGGTTTTAAACCTTATCAATATTTTGAAAAAAAATGAACATCAAAAAGCGCCTATTTCGGATAGTGTTTTAGAAATTCAAAGTTTTTTACATGATACTAGACAACTGGTTCTTAATATCGATTTGGATGAAAAGATTACCAACATAATGACAAGCAGAGTAAAAAAAATAATTGTGTTCTTAAGACATCGTTATGGGCAGACAATTGATATTACAGATAATGATATAAAGAATTTAATATACTTTTTAGATATACTATTATATTTTTCTGAACAGCTTAATTTAAAAGATAGTGAAGTTTTGCTGCAATCTATCAAAAAAAGATATCCGCGAACAACATATCTGGCAATGCTTGCTGCACAGAAATTGGATTTTAAGGAATTATCACAAAGTCTAGTCGTTTTAGCGCTTGTTTTCTTAATTTTTGCACCTAAGGTAAGTGCGATTGAAAAAATAGATATGCTTGCGATTATAGTATCACATGGAGAAACAATGGCAGCCAGTATTCAAAGTGTTGTTAATAATTTATGTTGTAATTACATTTTTGAGAGTTTTGATATGCCAATTGAAACTTCAATGATGGATATCAGCAAAGAAATAGGGAATTTTATCAGCCAACAATCTCAAGCATACAAGGGGACCATTTTGATGTTCGATATGGGATCTTTGAGTCAAATGTACAAGGAGATAAAGCCCCTTCTTTCCTCAGATTTGTTAGTTATTAATAATGTGACAACTGCAACCGCATTAGATATTGGGCTTCAGATACAGCAAAATAGCCAATTCAAAGAAATTGCTGAAAAAACAGAAGCATATCGAGATGTTATCAGTACTCAATATTATGAAGGAATATCGCAAAAACAAAATATAATTATCTCGTGTATGTCAGGAGAGGGACTTTCCAAAGAAATTAAAAAAATTATAAAGAAAGTTTCTCAAACGGATACCGATATTATAACGATGGATTATAAAGACTTGAAAAATTCTTTGGATAATCATGATCACGAATACTTTCGAAATACAAAGATAATTCTCACTACTACTGATATTCCACAATATACATTAACTCCAATTATCAACATCTACGACATTATGGATAAACCGGGCACTAAAAAACTTGGAGAGTTACTAAAAGAACTTGGAGAAAGCGATCAAAGTATAAACGCCTTGATTGAAGAACTGTTGAAATTCTTCACAATTGAAGGAATCGGGGATCGATTAGAGTTTTTAAATCCAGAAGTTGTGATAAAGGAAGTTCAAAAAATTACTAGTAAATATGGAAAATACTATCATTTAAGCTTAAGTGGGAAAATAAAGCTGAATTTGTATATGCATATTTCTTTAATGTTGGAAAGAACATTGGTTTCAAGTAATTCTAATAACAAAGGTCACACTATCCGTGAACAGATGTCAGAAACACAATTAGAGTTTTATTCAGTTTCAAAGAATATTTTTCATGATGTTGAAACAAAATACAATATTACAGTAAATGATTATGAAATATCGTTAATGTATGAGTTATTACGACCGCTTGTGGTTGATTAATGTGTTTAAGTAAGTGCTTAAAAAAGAGCATTTACTTTTTTTTTATTCTTAGAACGCCTAGAGTGTAGCCTTTTGCAAAAGTTGGCACGGAAATTGCTAAGTATTAAGTGTGAGAAGGAAGAATAGAAAGGAATGGTTTTTATGAACAAGTATTTGATTGCAACACATGGCGAATTGGCAAAGGGAATTCAAAGTACGATTGAACTTTTTGCTGGTCAAGGACAACCCATCAGTTATGTTTCTGCATATACAGATGAAACAAAAGAATTGGGTGATGAATTATATAATTTTTTCGATAAACTAAACATTGAAGATAGCGCAGTGATTTTTACTGACTTATATGGTGGCAGTGTCAATCAAAAGGTCAGTGTTATGGCTAGTGAACACAAAAATATCTTTATTATTGCCGGATTTAATTTGCCTGTTATTTTAGAAACAGTACTTTCACAAGAAAAAATTACACAAAGTTTTATTGAAAGTGTAATTAAAAAAGGAAAAGACAACTTAAAACTGGTGCAGTTACAATCAGATTTTAGTGAAAATGACCAAGACTTTTTCAACTAGGTAAGCAAACAGAAAAAAACTAAAGGAGAGATTAATATGATTCAAGCTTTACGAGTAGATGAGAGACTTATTCATGGACAAATTGCGATGGTCTGGTCAAGAGCACTTGACTTAGATGGTATTGTGGTCGCTAATGACGAAACTGCTGGAAATGAGACGCAAAAAATGGCCCTTGAGATGGCTGTTCCTACAGGAATTAAGGTTATTATCAAAACAGTGGATGGAGCAATTAACTTACTGAATGATCCCCGGGCCCAAAAAATGAAATTACTGGTTTTGGTTAGAACAATTGCGGATGCAAAAACATTAGCTGAAAATATAGCGGATATTAATTATGTCAATATTGGGAATGTTGGTAAATCAGTGCACGGAGATAAAAAAACATTGACTCAATTTGTGATGCTAACAGATCAAGAAATAGAAAGTCTTAAGGAATTAGTAGAAATTTATCCAAATGCTGCACTTCAAAATTTACCAGATGATAAAAAGGAATTGGCAAGTAATGTTTTGAAAAAATTGAATTTGTAAGGAGGAAGCAAATATGTTGTATCAAGCTATAGTGGTTGCTTTGATAGTATGGTTAACAGTTGGTGGTCAAGAATTGTTAGGTTTCACCCAGTTAGGTAGACCAATTGTGATTGGCCCTCTTGTTGGCTTAGCATTGGGCGACTTACAGACAGGTTTATTATTGGGCGCAGCACTTGAAACAATTTTTATGGGTGTTGTTAACATTGGAGGTGCAAGTTCAGCCGAGCCAGGGTTAGCAAGCGCCCTAGCAGTGGCTTTTGCAATTAATCTTCACGGAGGATTAGGTGTTGCCTTGCCTATCGCAATTCCAATTGGAATTATAGGATTACAGATTAAGACGTTAATTTATGTGCTATTTGTTGGTCCTTTTGCCAGCAGATTTGATACATTGGCTAAGCAAGGTAACCAAAAACAAATAGTTGTACTCCATTATGGACTATGGGCATCACAGTGGTTTATCTATTCTTTAATTCCATTTTTCGCTATTCTTTTTGGGTCAACGGCCACACAGGAAATTTTAAATATGATTCCGAAAACAATTGTCAACGGCCTTACGGTTGCCGGAAATCTTCTACCTGCTGTCGGGATGGCTATGCTAATGAAAATTTTATGGCAGAATAACATTTCAGTATATTACTTCTTAGGCTTTCTAATAGTTGCATACTTCAATGTTCCATTGATAGCAGTAGCCGTTATGGCAATTGTAATTGGAGTTGTAACTGGGCAGCGTGATTTTGAGATGCATAAAATGAATAAAAAAATATCCGAGCAAAAAACATTAGCCGCAAATGTCCGCAGTACAAGTGTAGCTGGTGAAGCAACCAATGTAGAAGATGATGACTTTTTTGAGTAATGGAGGGAAAAAAGATGGCAAATACTACTTTAAATAAAGATGAGCAAAAATTATTACGTCAAATGTACTGGCGTTCCTTTATGTTGTATTCATCTGTAACACCAGCAAAACAAGGTGCTTCAGGTTTTGAATATGCAATGCTTCCGTTTATTAATCATTTTTATAAAGATCCAGAAAATAAAAAAGAAGCTATGGTGCGGCAAATGTCGTATTTCAACACTAATTTGGCTATGAGTCCGTTTATCATGGGAATTACTGCATCAATGGAAAAAGAAAATGCAACCAAGAAAGATTTTAATGCTGATTCTATTAACGCAATAAAAACTAGTTTGATGGGTCCATTAGCTGGAATTGGTGATTCAGTATTCTGGGGTGTATTAAAAGCAATTGCTGCTGGTGTTGCTATTGGTTTGGCAAAATCAGGTAATTTTCTTGCACCAATTATTTTCTTGCTGATTTTTAATATACCAGTACAGGCTGTTCGTTGGTATGGTGGGAAGCTGGGTTACACACTGGGCTCAACATATATTTCAAAGCTTTATGAAAATGGACTTATTAATATTTTGACTAAAGCTGCAAGTATTGTAGGACTAATCATGGTTGGAGCCATGACGGATAAAATGGTACTGTTTAGCGTAAAATGGAATATGATGATGGCTGGAAAGACGGTTTTAAAGACACAAGTGATGTTGGACCAGATTTTCAAAGGTGTAATTCCGTTGGTGATTACTCTATTATGTTTTTACTTATTAAAGAAGAAGAATGTTTCAATTAACTATTTGATTTTCGGAATAATAATTTTAGGAATAGTTGTATCATTGCTAGGAATTGCTTAGGAGGTGCATAATAATTGAGAAAAGATTGGTGGAAAAACGCAATTATTTACCAAGTTTATCCCAAGAGCTTTCTAGACACTAATGGCGATGGGATAGGTGACATTAAAGGAATTGAAGAAAAATTAGATTATCTTGTAGAATTAGGTGTTGATGGGATTTGGATTAGTCCAGTTTACTTATCTCCACAAGTTGATAATGGTTATGATATTACAGATTATCGTAAGATCGATCCAATGTTTGGCGAAAATCAAGATATCTATCACTTAATTAATAAAGCACATAAGCATGGAATAAAAATTATTATGGACATGGTTGCTAATCATACCTCAGAACAAAGTGTCTGGTTCAAAGAAAGCCGGAAATCTAAGGACAATTTTTTTAGTGATTTTTATATCTGGCGCGATGCTAAAGACGATGGCAGTGAACCTAATAACTGGGGGTCGAACTTTGGCGGCTCTGCGTGGGAATGGGATCAAAGTCGAAAACAATACTACCTGCACTACTATGCAAAGCAACAACCTGATTTGAATTGGGAAAACCCACGAGTGCGGCAGTATATTTACGATATGATGCGCTTTTGGAAAGCAAAAGGTGTTGATGGCTGGCGGATGGATGTAGTAACATCTATTTCTAAAGATCAGAACTTCCCAAACAATCCTAATCCACATAAAAAACCGTTTGTCATTGGAAACCAAAATAATGGTCCACGAATGCACGAATTTATCCATGAAATGAATCAAGAAGTTCTGAAGCCATTTTCAATAATGAGTGTGGGTGAATCACCTGATTCAACTAGTGAGGATGCACAATTACTAGTTGATCCCGATCGTGAAGAATTGGATATGATTTTTACTTTTGAACATATGCATGTTGATCGTGCAAAAAACGGGATGAATGGTCGGTGGGATCTTCAACAAATGGATTTGGTAAAGCTAAAAAGGATCTTGTCTTCTTGGCAGCTGAATTTGAGAAATCATGGATGGAATGCACTGTACTTTGAAAATCATGATCGGGCGCGAACTACTTCACGTTGGGGAAATGACAAGCAATATCGTTATGAAAGTGCTACAGCTTTCGCAACAATACTACATGGACTTCAAGGCACACCATTTGTTTATCAGGGTGAAGAAATAGGCATGACAAATTCTAATTTTGGAATTGAAGACTATGAAGACATTGAACTTACAGATAATTATCGTGAACTTGTTTTGGAACAAAAGACAATCTCAAAGGCCGACTTTCTCAAAGCAGCTCATAAAATAAGTCGTGATCATGCACGCACACCTATGCAGTGGAGTAATGCTAAGAATGCAGGCTTTACCAATGGGACACCTTGGTTTAAGGTTAATCCCGATTATGAAGAAGTTAATGTAGCAAATGACCAAACAAAAGAAAATTCTGTATTTAAATACTATCAAGCTTTGATCAAACTTCGCCATGAAGATGATATTTTAATAGAAGGTGCTTACGAATTGCTTTATCCAGAGGATTCAAATGTCTTTGCATACAAACGAACATTAGCTGAAAAGTCTTGGCTGGTTATTGCCAATCTTAGTGATAAGCAGTTAAAAATACATGATTACTTACCACAAGAAACAGAGAAAGACTCTCAGATAATTCTCGCTAATTATCTAGATCGAACTAATGCAGCAGGTATTTTAAGGCCATGGGAAAGCATGATTTTAGAGCTTTCCTAATATCATAACATTACAAATTTTAAAATTTTTTCAATAAAAACAAAAGTGTAACATAAGTCAAGATTATTTCTAATAAATAGCGGAGGTGAGTCAAAATTAACTTTTGACCTACCTCCGCTATTTATTACTTCTTGTTATTAGTTTTACGTTAACTAGCAATGGTGTATAGAAAAGAGAAACTGTGGCATAATTTCGCAAAATATTGAATCTATTAAATCATCATCCTAAAACTGTTTTAGTATTAGCAAATTCTCTGATTCCTAGGTTGCTTAGCTCGCGACCATAACCAGACTTTTTAATGCCACCAAATGGTAATTCTGGCAATGAAGATAAAGGTTGATTAACAGCAATTTGGCCCGTTTCGATTTTTGAAGCTAATTTACGAGCATTATTTAGATCTTCAGAATAAATCGCACCACCCAGACCATAATTCGAATGGTTTGCCAGCTCAACGATTTGCTTTTCATCGTCAACTCTGTAAAGTTGAGCAACTGGTCCAAATAACTCGTGATCATACATTGGATTGTCATATGTCATTCCGCTAATAATCAAAGGATTAAAGAATGCCCCTGGACCCTCAACTGGCGTTGGGTCACCCCACAAAACTTTAGCGCCACCAGCTAAAACTGCCTTGACCTGTTCTTGCAGATGCTGCTGAGCACTTTTTGAAGATAATGGAGCAAACGTTGTTTTTTCATTCAAAGGATCACCAAGCTGATACTTGGCAAATTCCTTCTTGATAGCTGTTAAAAATTCATCGTAGATTCCACTTTGGACTAGGTAACGTTTAGCTGATGTACAAGCCTGCCCAGAATTACGTAAACGTCCACTAACAGCACCAGCGACAGCCTTTTTCAAATCAGCATCATTTAAAACAATGCATACATCTGTGCCACCGAGTTCCATTGTTGATTTTTTCAAATTATGCCCAGCTTCAGCCGCTATCAACTTGCCCGCTTTTCCCGAACCAGTCAAAGCCACACCTTGGACCCGTGGATCACTGATCATCTGATTGACCTGATCATAAGTCACAAATAAATTTTTAAAAGCCCCTGTTGGCAGACCTGCAGCTTGGCAAGCCTCATCAAATGCCTGGGCACATTCTGGAACAATACTAGCATGCTTAAGAATTACTGGATTGCCAAGAATAAAATTGGGTGCAAAGACACGCATAACTTGAGTATATGGAAAATTCCAAGGCTCAACGGCAACAATCGCACCAATCGAACTGAATTCAAGATGGGCTTTGCGACCGCCAGCCATGGCAGTATAATCTTGATCTTCCAAAGCTGCTGCACCCTTATCAACATAATAGCGCGCAAAGGCAACTGTCTTTTTGACTTCCCCCCGAGCTTCGCTAATCAATTTACCCATGTTAGTGGTTAAAAATTTAGCATAATAATCAGTCCTTTTAGTAAATTCATCGGCTAAAGCAGATAGTTGCTCTGCTCGTTGTTCAATTGACTGCTCCTTAGCTTGTTGATAAAAGTTATTTGCATTTGTTAAAGTTTGTTCAACTTCTGCATCTGTTGCTGCAGGAAATTCTTTGATCAGTTTCCCATTATATGGGCTAACTACACGATATGACATTAAAAATCTTCCCCTTTCTCCTTTAGAGATAATACATCATTATTATAGTAAACAATTGCTAATAAAATCAATCCCCCTTGAGAGTTATCTCAAAGCATATTTGTTTGAAACAATTTTTATGAAATTTATGTTCTTAATTTATGGTTTGCAAACATTTGAAAATTTGCATTAATTAAAAATTATAAAAAAGTTGATTCAGGTAAGTTCGGTCAAGTGCTGACCTTTACAGCGAAGTGTGATAAAATTTTGATAAGGTATAGTGAAAAAATTTACTTATTAGTTTGGTGTTGAAACCCAAGTAATACACGATTTTTTGCTATGGTGTTTTTTTATTTCCTAGAACTAACTTGATTATAAAATTTGCAATCAAAAGGTAAACATATTTAGCATTATCATTAACAACAATACTTACACTATTCAAGGAGGTGTTGAAATGATTAGGGTAGCAATTTGTGATGATATTCCAGAAATGACAAGTGAAATTGAACGGATTCTTGAATCATATAATCCCACATTGTTTGATATATCTATATTCTTTACCGCAGAAAAATTTATCTCCTCCATAAAGAATACCCAATATGATTTCTTTATTCTCGATATTGAATTACCATCGTCCTCAGGAATAAACATTGCAAAAGAAATTCGTAAACAAGATTTAAATGTGCCTATCGTCTTTCTCACAAATTTCAATGAATACATGGAGGATGTATTCCAAGTCCAAACATTCGACTATATCTTAAAACCGGTAACAAAAGAAAAACTGTTTCCAGTTGTTAATAAAATCATCAAATATTTGGATTTGGAGGATAATTACCTCTCATTCGACTATAAAAGAATTGCGTACAATTTAAAGCTTTCAAACATTGTATGCTTTGAAAAACAAAAAAGGATTGTTATTATCCATACAACACAAGAAGATTTCCAGGCCATTATGTCAACACAAGAATTACTGGAAAAATTGAATGATAATTTCGTACAAGTGCATACCTCGTACATCGTGAACACTAAGTTTATTAAAGAGGTCGGAACTAATTACATTATTCTAATGGGGAATACTATTTCCATTGAAATACCAATGAGTCGTAAATTCAAATTACGGGCTAGAGATGCTATCATTATGAAAATGAGAAGCAAACTATGACCGATACCGTAATCAGATTGTTTAGTTTTCTTGTATATGCCTTTCTACTAAATTTCTTTTTTTCAAGCTGGGCGGCTTCTAGCCGTTTATCACTCAAACGTTTTTTAGTAATATTAGGACTAACGTGTGTTGTTTCGTTTGCCGCTTTCTTTGCCTCATCAAATATTGAACCATTTATCAATATCGTTGTTACCTTAATTGCGATGATTACCATTGCTAGTCAGTACAATGTGCCGAGTAAAGACATGTTCTTTTGGGTCGTGATTCTATTAGCCATTGACTTTATTAGCGAGTCAATTTCATTGGCAATTTTTGATGCGCTCTTGTCTTCACAATATGATGTTCAAAGCTTACTTTTTGTTGTTATCACAACCAGCATCACAATGACTGTTGAAATTTTGATATTCTTATCATTTAAGTTAATATTTTTCCGAAATCATATCATCCTTGAATCATTAAATTTTCCATCATTAGTCGCTTTAACTTCAATCCCTGTGGTATCAATAGTCATTTTGTTTAGCTTTTTACTCGCTAAAGTCAACGTCACCATTCAATCCACATATTTTGGACTGCTAGTAGCATTTGGTGTACTGTATATGAATCTTTGCATTCTTTATTTATACAGCAGTTTAACCAAACATCTTCATCAACTTAACCAAATTACACTGCAAAATAAGGCTCTTTCATATGAACTAAAATATATTTCTGAATTAAAAAAGGCGCAAGAACGATTGGCTTCTATCCGCCACGATCTCAAAAACAAATTTATAGTTTTTCGCGGACTATTAGAACATGAAAAGGTTGATGCGGCCAAGGAATACCTGCAGAAATCAACTGATCAACTAAACATTCAGCAGAAATTCTATACGCGTGACATCATTTTGAACTATTTACTAAATGATAAGAAAGAGCTAGCCAGTCAAGCAAACATTAAGTTTGAGATTAAGGTACTATTATCAGAACAAATTAGCATTGATAACGATATCCTTGCTGTTTTAATTGGTAATTTAATCGATAATGCGTTAGAAGCATCTAAACGATTATCAAAGCGTAATGATACCACAGCAATATCCTTGGTAATTAAACAGTTTGAAGATAAACTACTAATTGACATTAAAAACCACTATGATCCTGGGGAAGCAGTTACACGGCGTAGACGTAAATATGATGGACTTGGCACTAGTAACATCAAGAGAATTGTTTCTAACTACAACGGTCTATACAAACAATGGACTGAAGGAACCGAGTACTGTGTAAGCATTATTCTGTTAAATATAAATTGAAAAGCAACCTATAATCAGACCACATATTCATCGATATGCCACTAATTTAGAGTTGCTTTTTCATTGATTTGAATATAATTCACGACCTTATAAAATGAACATAATAAATAAGACACCCCATCACAAGTACAATTGTTGCAATAAAGCTCCCCTCCAATCCAAAATGCCCGCCGCTTAGTATTGGGCTTTTAGAATAAAAGTTTGTCTTGAACACTGATATACCAAGGTCAATACTACTGATATTACTACCAAAGATAACTCCGAGAGTAAAATTCCAGCCAGCATGCAGACCGGCCACAAACCAAATGTTCTGCCGCTCATAGAATAGTAGACCAAGAAGTAGACCAAGAAATAACAATGATAAGAAGTTCCATACAAAAAAGTGACCATTCAGAATGTGCACCAATGCAAAAATAAATGAGCTAATTACAATTGCAGTAAAAGGTTTTAGTCTTGTAGCAAGGCCATTCATCAAATATCCTCTAAAAATCACTTCTTCACTTAATCCTTGGATTATAAAACCAATTAGATAGAGAATTATTAACCCGACATCAATATTATCTGTAAAAACAAGTTGAGCACGTACTAACTTATCAACGATTGTCACAATCAAGTAAATACAAGTTGACCCCAACAACCAGCCTTTGAAACCCTCAAATAAAAATCTTTTATAATTAAATCCTAAGGAAACAAGGCTTCGTTTCTCAACAAACAATGCATAGACCAAAAAGATTAAAATTGTCAGTGCCGTGCTAAACAGTTCACTCACCAAAAAAACTTTACTGGCAAAATCAACGGTAAAACCTCTACCCGAAAATAAAGCATACAGACTTAGGTATACCAATTGTGAGATGTTTTGAAGCAAAATAACCATTACAAATTGTAGTCCAAACCATGTTCTGCGTTCATTAGTTGTGATATTCATAATTTCATTTGTTATCAAGGCAGTTCACCTTCCACTCTTATACCTTAAAGCGCCTCATTTTTGTCAATATTATGTCCCATACTGATACCAACAACTGTGATTAGAACAATCAGTGCAACCGCAACCAATAATGATACAAACTCATACGACATTAGCATAATTGCAGAAAGGTTTGATAAAAATACTACAAACACGATACTAGCAATGATTCCTTTTACAGTCGAGTTGAGCTTGATCCCAATAAAGCTGGAAAATAAGACAATCGCTAGTGTCAAACAAATACAGGTAATCGATGATACCAAAATGTTGGTAATGTGTGTAATCGATTGATCAGTAGTTAACGGCATGATCACCTCCATTACCATGAATAACAGATTTGATGCCAGTAAGCCAATGAGCATTGGTAAACTAATTACGGCAGAGAACGCCTTTGTTTTGGTGTAAAAAAGTTCTTTACGGCTAATTGGTAGCAAGTACGTTTTACTTTTGTTCATGCCTACATAATCACGAACCAACATTTTGCTGGCTAGCACTGTTCCATAAATTGATAGAACACACATAGTCCCAGTCGTTGCTAGGCCCAATATAGCACTGTAATTTGTTAATACACTATTCGAATCGCTATGATCAAAGCGTCCCACCAGTGCAAAAAAGTACAGAAACAATAGCTGTAAAACCCCAGTTGTTAAGCCAAGGGGTAATAGCATTTTTTTCATTCGTGAAAATTCAAAATCAAAATGCTTCACAATCAAGACCTCCTGATCCAATTTGATACGTATTTCATTACTAATTCAACGATGCTGTGCTATTAATAAAACTGTGATAAAAACCCATTAGTCCATCGGTAAACTCTGCGTTAATCTCTGCAATGGTTTTACGGTAACTTGTCTGCCCTTTAGACATTACCACTGCGTCCGTAATAACATCATTTAAATCAGCAAACGAATGACTAGTAATAATCACAATCTTGTCTTGAGACAGTTGTTTGATCAAATCTTTGGTCAACACCACACCGTCTGGATCCAGACCGTTAAACGGTTCATCAAGAATCAAAATTTCCGGTGCGTGCGAGATAGCAACTGCCAATAGCAGCCGCTGGCGCATACCTAGTGACATGCTGCCAATCATTTGTTTCTCGGAAACATCCAGGCCAACGTTTTCTAAAACCATTGCCCATTGCTTCGGTGCATTTAAACCGAAAAAGTAGTAGTGCTCTTCCAGCAACTCTCTAATTGATAAATCAAAAATGCTGTCAGATTGTGCAAAAACTGAACCAATTTTTTTAAGAAAGACGTTTCGTGTGCTCTGGCTGAGCAGCAAATCATCAATGCTAATCTCACCAGTGCTTGGTACTAGCAGGCCACAAACACACTTGAGTAATGTGGTTTTTCCGGCACCATTAGGTCCAACTAGTCCATAAATACCATTGCTTTCAAAGTTCAAATTATCGATACACAGAATATTTCTGTCATTGATAGATTTAGTAATGTGATTAATTTTCAGTTGTGTCAAAATATAGTTACCCCCTTTTGGTTAGCGCAAATAGTGATAGTACAAAAGCGATCACCATCCACAGCATCAGAACTATTAGATTAAAAATTGATAACGTTCCTGAATGAAATAATGTCGCTCGAATTAAATCACTCGTTGGTACAAATGGGAGCAAATTATAAACGGATGCTAGCCAGTTGGGAATTCGATCCGCTGGATAGGTAATAGGTGAAAAGAGCAGGCCGCCAATCATAATCACCTGAGTTGCCAAAGCCATAATATTTGCTGATAACCAATAGGCTAAGGAAAAGCCAAGCAAAACCATCGTTACCTGTGCTAATAAAACGATGACTATACTCAGTGATGAGACATACAAATGGACATGAAATCGAATTACAGCCGCTATACATGACATAAGCACACCAGGTAAAGATGCCAGGCTCCAGATAATTACGTCAGCTAAAATAATCCCTGTTCTATCAACTGGCAATGTTTTCTGGTAATCAACAATTCCATCTTGTTTGGCAGTCCCAACAATTTGAGCTGCTAGGACACAACCCACCGCAATAATACCGATCGTAATGGCACCTGATGACAGGTACAGAATATCTTGATGGCTCATATTAGGCATTAAGAGCGCTAGTCCATATACAATGGCGAGTGCCAATACTGCTTGTGTAATACTAAAAGTTGGTAATAATACTTTATGTCTGACTAAACTCCACCAAATCAGGCCTCCGAATTTACGCAATTTCGTTCTTAAGGAGCAATCAATTAATTGTTCACTATTTATCCCCATCCGTCAGACCTCCATACATTGAATCTAGTGAATTAGGCGCAAGACTATAGGTCGCAATTTCAGATGCATCCATACGCTGTTGTAACCACTGAACAGCCGTAATAATCTGCCCATGTTTCAAAAATATCTTATATCGCAGATCATTATTGGATTTAACTTTAAATGATTCTGGAAAATCCCTTGAATCAAAAGGATGCTTAGTAGTAATAGTTAATATATTCTCGTCCAGAAGGTTACCCACAACTAGCTTTGTCGACTCGTCTCTAACTAAATGTCCGTGATCTAATAACAGATAGCGATCGGCATACTGATCAACCTCAACTAGATTATGGGTAACCACAATAACAATGTGCCCAGATTTGGCTAACTTGCTTAGATAGTGCCAGATTAATTTGCGACGCACTGGATCAACATCATTGGTTGGTTCATCAAATAAGAGGATTGGCGCTGGTGATACGACGGTCATAGCAAACGAGGTTAATCGCTGTAATCCACCAGATAGCTTTTCTCCTGGGGTATTTGCCCAATCACTAATTCTTAAGTTGTCGAGAACCTCATCAAGTTCAGTTCTAAGGTCAGTGCCAAAACAACCACGAACTCTGAGAATAGCTGCAACAGATTGTCGTAGCGTCACACCTGTCAGGGGTGCATGAAGTTGTGGCATCATCGAAATCATGTTGCGAGCCACTGCTGGTTCTTGAATAAACGAATGACCCGCAAAAGTGATAGAGCCTTTGTCCGGTCTAGTAATACCCATAATCTGCTTGAGCAATGTGGTTTTACCTGCACCATTATGTCCAGTTAGGGCAGTAATTATACCTGGAGAAAACTGCGTTGATATATTATCATTTGCAATCACTTGACCATGCTTAAACCTTTTAGTGATCGAATGAATTCCTAAATTTGACTTCAAATACTCAACCTCCCTTCCACCACCTAAACTATTAATTGATAGATATGAACAATTAGCGGCAATAACCAAGCTAATACAATTATTATTGTCACCGTTCTTCCTATAATCTTAATTATTGCAATTCCTGCCGTCCTTTTATTTTTTAAGTCATCAAGCATGGTTGGATTATCAAATATCATAGCGATTAATAGTTGTCCATCTGTTCGCTTATGAATTCTGAACTGCCAAAGAATCCTGGGCCATAAAACAGAACATGCTATTGGTAAAAACCATATGTTAGAATACAACCAAAATCCTGACAAAATTGCTAGTTCAAAAAGATCCATTACCACTCCAGCGGATATAGCTGTAGTTCTACCTAAACAACCGCTTTGTTAACAACTCTGTGGATAATGAACGGCGGTTCATCAATTGCACAAATTACTAAATCAACACCATCTGTGTATTGCAGTACATCTTTCGGATTATGAATTTTCTGGTCATGCACCTCAATTTCAATATCAGAATTCATTTCATTAATTGCTTTTTTAGCCACTTCTGTTTTTAGTTTACCCACATCATCCTCACGAAACAGAAATTGACGACCAAGATTTCCCATTTCAACACGATCATAATCAACAATAATAATCTTCTTTGGACCTAGGCCAGCTAACAAAGTTAATATGTTAGATCCGCCACCACCCAATCCAAGTATAAGAATTGTACTTTCATGTATTTTTCTTTGCACTTCAAAGCGGTTCCCCTCAACACCAACAAATCGGCTAAAGTAACTAATATTTGGTAGATAGCGCTCACTATCAGTTTCTTCTGCCAATGTCTCTTCAAGAACACCATTCTTATCTAGCAAGTCAATCCCAGATATAATTTCATTTACAGTTAACTCAGGAAATTCTTTTTGCATTTCTACTATTATTTTACTAATTTTTTGTCCATTTAGCTTAGAGGCAAGGCTATATAGTTGCCCTTCTGGATCTCCAAACTCAACAGTGATACCTAGCTGTGCGCCGATTCGAAAATAAGTTTTATTAAGTCGATACAGAGGATAAATCGGCTTAATTCGCGGTCTATTATATTCCATAGTCTCCTCCTCGTAATATATGTTCTTACCTCTTAAATTAAAAATTGGCAGGATCATCTTTAAGATAACCTCGCCAACAATCAAACTTAGTAGTAATTAGATAACGATCCACCATGCTGTTGCATCAACTTTGTCTGCTTTACGTACTGTAATAATGTTCTTCATGGTTTCCACTCTTCTCACACAAAACTGTGATTAAGCTTTGCTCCTTTTACCTAAGTATTTTGATGAATATCTTCGAATATGCCTCAAACATTTGGTACAAGTGCATAATAGTCTTTATTTTTCAAGCATTGTGCAAACTGTCACAATTGACCAATTTAATGTAACGAATGACATTCACTATTTTTTAAGTACCTTGTGCACTTGGCATATTAAATTTATTCTGCAACATCCTATTAACAAATACCTAAAAAAAGATATACATACTAAACAGCAAATCAAATTAATGCTTACGTTGGAATTGATATAAAACGATACCAGTCTGGTAGTTATCAACG
Source organism: Lactobacillus sp. UCMA15818 (assembly GCF_030400225.1). Classification (GTDB taxonomy): domain Bacteria; phylum Bacillota; class Bacilli; order Lactobacillales; family Lactobacillaceae; genus Liquorilactobacillus. Next base: position 108,513 of record NZ_VJYB01000004.1, read on the forward strand.
GCAAGATCATATTAATAAACGTGGTAATTCACACACACGCTAGAGTGCTTTTTTTCCGTCAATTCCTTGTTACAAGCGGGAGTCTAAATTTTGAGCTTCCACTAAAATACTCAATTACGTCTTCAAAAATGAGGTGACTAAAAATAAAATAAATTGTCTTGCTCATTAATACGTGAAAAAGCTTCTAATTTAGTATATAAATTCTCTGATTTTTGAACTAAAACACATTAATTCAAAGATTGCATAGTTAAGTATCATCAAAGAATGTACTATTATCGCTCAATCAAGTAGTATATAAATTTTAATATGTATAAATGGAAGGGCTGTGATTAGGATGACTAATAAAGTTTTGTCAGCCTTATTGGGAATATTAATAATTTCCTCAGCTGGATTAGTTATTATGTCTAGCCAATATCAACAAAAAGCACAGCAAGCTGAAAGTGAATTTTCATTGAGTGGAAACTTTTATCCACTTCAACTGCCTGAATCAATTGATTCAGGCAGTGAGTATACCAAGCTAATGCCTGTATTTATATAGAGGCTCTATTTAGAGGTTGCCGCTGATACAATGTTAAATTGCTTGAGGTACTTTTACAAATTTCATTGGAAAGTTTGTAAAAGTAGGTTTGTTAGTGAATTTTGATGGCGTTGTAGCGAAAAACAGTTTTTCACTTGCTCATACAGATTATTTGAAAATTTGCTTTGATTGCAGACCAAAATTTTACCCTAAAATATCATTGTGTTATTTTAGGTAGAGGTGTTCAAAAGTAGAGAAAACGCACTAACTGCATAGTTAATGCGCTTTGATAATATTATCCAAACAACTTAAATGAAAGCTGTTCAGGTTCACTTTCTTCTAAATTTTTTTTCTCATTACTCGATTTTAACTCTTTTATTTCGATTCTTAGCAACTCTTCAAACTTTTTGGAAATTTTTGAGTATTTTACTAAGCTTGGATTATCATCATACTTAACCCCTTTTGATGATAAAATATCTACCTTTTCAGAGTCAGATATTTTTTCGTTTTGATAAAGTTCGATAATGTTTCTAAGTTGTTCGATTCTCTTTAAGTTTTTAAATTCAACACTACCATTGATGATAAAAAAGAACTTGACAGCCTTGTTACTTAATAACAACTGTATTGAATTTCTAAGTGTATGACTGTTTTTTGAATACTGGTAGAGTGGTTCAAGTAATAGGTAATAACCGCTACCTTGAAGTCATTAGAATAGCGACGTCGTTTAAGCTGTTTAAGTCCGGCGGGGCCAAAGGCTTTATAACGCGACACCCAAATTACTAACGGTGTATCACTTGGCATCTTATACTTCAAACACAGTGTGTGTAATGAATTTTCACCATTTAAATATTCTTTAACAACTTTCAGCTTAAAACTGTAGGTATAATTACGTGTCAAAAAAGCACCTCCAAAACTTGATTTACACGTCCAAGTTTTGTAAGGCACTTCACTTATGGCACACTCCCACAATACCCTATATTTATTCTACATCCGAAAGATATCTATTCCTTGTGTGTTCCCAATATTTCTTATCCTCAACTGTTATTTTTCGAAGTACATGACACGGGTTCCCAACCGCAATGACATTATTTGGAATGTTTTTTGTAACGATACTTCCTGATCCAATAATCACATTATTTCCAATACTAACTCCTGGATTTATAATGGCATTACCGCCTATCCAAACATTATTGCCAATTGAAATTGATTTTCCATATTCAAAGCCTTGGTTTCTGATTACTGAGTCAATGGGGTGCCCCGCAGTATACAAGCCAACTCTTGGACCCAAAAGAACATTATCTCCAATCTTGATGGGAGCAATATCTAGAAAGATACAATCATAATTAGCATAAAAGTTTTCTCCAATTGACATATTGAAACCATAGTCTACCCGAAATGGGGGCTCAATATAGTAATTTTTCCCTGTATTCTTAAAAAGTTCTTTGATTAATTGTAAACGATACTTTTTATGCTCTTCATCGGCTGAATTGAATTTTCTAATAAGAACTTTGGCCTTTTTTCTAGCTTTTTTTAGCTCATCATCATCTGCTAAATATAATTCTTGGTTAATCATACGCTCTTTTTGAATTCCCATAATCAATTCCTCGCAATCTTAAATTAAAACTGACCTTTAAAATTAGTTTTGTCTTGATCTGTTATCTTTCTTAGCACCTTGCAAGGATTACCAACAGCAATTACATTATTAGGTATATTATGGGTAACGACACTGCCAGCACCAATGATAGTATCATTGCCAATTGTAACACCGGGAAGAACAGTTACATTAGCTGCCAACCAGCAACGATTTCCTATCGTGATAGGCCTAGCAATACAGCCACCCGCTTCACGTTCTTGAGCATTAAATAAATGATTGGCAGTATAAAGACCTACTTTCGGTCCAAAAAGAACCCGATCACCTATTGTAACTTTTGCTCCATCTAAAATGGTGCAATCATAATTGGCATAAAAGTACTCACCTACGTAAATATTACATCCAAATTCACAACGAAAATTAGGACTAACTACTGGAGATGTTTTTGCACTGCCAAATAATTTGTAAATTAAAGACTCCTTTTTTTGAGGATCTCCTTCATGATTAATTTTATTAGTCATGTACTGTGATTGTTCTCGAGCCTTTATTAGCAATGGATCTAGATCATTATATGGTCTTCCAGTAGCCATATAAGCAAACTTTTCTTTTAAATTCATTTTGTACTTCTCCCTCCAAAGATTGTATAGAATTTCCAATCATTAATACAAAATATTTTCTACAAAAACGTGTAAACATATTCATTATAATCAAGAAATTATTATTATTAAAGACTATTGGTTCGAAAACACATGGTTCACTAAATATATACTCTATAATATAATTTCTTTTATTAGATCTAAAGCCACATAAAATATCAAAAAACTAATTTCTTCAATAGTCTTTTTAATTGAAATTCTCCATTCTGGCTGATATCAGACGAAATCAAATACTATTCCCATCTAAATTTTTAGACTAAAAAACACATTTTTTGAAAAAATAGTAAACTACTTTCTCAAAAATGTGTTCGTTTTTTTCATAGTATTATATTGAAGTATCTTCTCTCTTTGATGATTGCTTCCTTGTCGCAGCAACTTCTTTCATATCAATATTCTTAAAATCAATTTCTTTCATGCGACCATGATATGCTTGGAAAAATAATATAATCAATATGCTAAATAAAGCAGCAATACCTAAAAGTACGAATAAGTCAGGCCAAGGAGAATTGCCGATCATCAAAGTTTCTCGTAGTGCATCCACAGAATAGGTGATTGGAAGAAACGGATGAATTGCTTGGAAAAATGAATTTGACAATTGAATTGGATACGTTCCAGCAGATCCGCCTAATTGCAGCACTAGGAAGATCATTGTTAGAAAGGCTCCAACTTTCCCAAATGCCAAGTTCAAAAATGTTACTAAACTTATAAAGGCAAACGAAGAGATAATGAGTGTAATTATTGTTAAGAAAGAATTTACAGGACTTAGATTAACAAATAATGTCATAAATGCATCCATGGCTAGTGCCTGTAAGATTGCAAATACACCTACCACTGACATTTTTGCAGCCCACCAGCTAAATCCGGTTTTCGGATACTTTCTAGGTGTATAGGTATCGTACATCAAGTTTAATGCAAGGCAACCTACAAACAATGCAACTGAGAACATATATGGAGCCATTCCAGTTCCATTATTTGGCACAGTATCATTTTCAACATGTTTAGTTGTAACAGGCTTGGCAACTTGATTATATGTCAAGTTAGTTGGATTAATTTTATTGACTTTTTTGCCTGCCGTTCCTAGCTTAGTAGACAAGGTCTCATTACCTGCAAGTACTTTGCTTAAAGCTGTCCCTAATTTACTAGAACCACTACCAAGTTTGCTTGAGCCGCTGCTAATTTTAGTTGCTCCATTAGCAAGTTCAGCTGTTCCACTAGACAGCTTTGAACCATTACTGCTTAACTTAGTCAAACCAGTTGTAATTTGTTGACTCCCATCTGCTAACTGTGAAATACCAGAACTTAATGTTGGTACTTTGGTATTTAATGTTCCCAATCCAGTAGCTAGTGTGCTTGCCCCTTCAGTCAAACGTGAGCCACTATTTACAAGTGTACTAGTCCCACTTGCTAATTGGCTGCTTCCGTTTGCTAATGAGTTAATTCCATTAACTAATGTTGGTGCGCTATTATTAAGCTTTATTAAACCATTGTTTAATTGTGTTGTTCCACTGACTAAGTTAGAAGATTGTTTATTTAAAGTAGCTAATCCATTAGTCAAAGTACTTGAGCCACTACTCAACTCTGTGATTCCTGTAGTTACAGTTCCCAAGGAACTAGTAATAGCATTTATTCCTCCATAAATTGTATTAGAATCGGCAGTATCTGTACTTGTACCATAGCTGCTTTGCAGACTCGCAATTCCAGTCTGCAATTTTGCAACAGAACTTTCACTATTATTTGAAAGTGTAGTTAACTGTGTTTGAAGTTGATTTAAAGAAGTTGTTGCCTCTTTAACGCTTACTGAAAAACTATCATTGGGAGCCAATGCGTTTGCTATAGCACTAGTCTGCGTGCTCGTTAAATTTTGGGCCTTGGCAACACTTTGTAATTTGCTATTAAAAGTTGATTCATACTCTGTCATTGTTGCCAATTCAGTAGACAGACTTTTCATTGCCGTTGTCAATTCACTAGTTGAGAAAGTGCTTTGACTGCTATCAGTTGCATCTTTTAATTGATCCAAGCCTGTTTTAAAACTGTTTAAACCACTTTTCAGCTGATTTAACTTTGTTTTTGTATCATTATCATTAAGTGCTGAATTAATTCTTGAAAGACCACTTGAAATTTTTTCACTACCTGTATAAGCATTACCAACACCAGTTGTATAGCTTTGCACTCCTGTATTCAATGTGGTGGAACCTTGTGCGAGTTGGGAAACGCCCGTAGAAAGAGTACCACCAGCAGTGGCTAATTTTTGAGCTCCAGAATTAAGAGAAACTGTTCCAGAATTAACCTTGCTAACCCCTGCGGTATACGTATTCAATCCTTGGCTAAGAGTACTTGAACCAGTAGTCAACTTATTTACACCATCAACAAGACTTGGCAATTGAGTGGTCGCTTTATTCAACCCATTTGTTATTTTCACACTACCAGACTTAAGCTGAGTAACACCATTAATATATTGATTTACTCCTTGTTGCAAACTTTTGGCACCATCACTAACAGTAAGACTACTCTTAACAAGTGTATTTAAACCACTAGTAATTGTCGGATTTCCACTTTTTATTTTTTTAGTCCTAGTAGCTAATTTAGCATTCCCTTTAGAGGCTGTTGTCATACCTTTCCCAAGCTTTTTAATTTGAGTAAACATTGTTTTGGAATAAGTTCTTGTTACCTCTGTAGATACCGATTGAGCTATATTTCTTGCGGCTGATTGAGAAAGCTTTCCTGCAATAAAACTATGCCCCGAACTTGTTTGATATCTAAGTCGCATTTTTTGGGGCTTGTTCTTTAATAACGTGGTTGCATCTTTCGAGAAGTTTTTAGGAATAGTCAAAATCATGTAATATTTTCCATTCTTTAATCCCTTCTTTGCTGCAGCTTGTGTTGGAAATTGAAAATCCATAGCATTAGATTTTTTTAAATTTTTCTCCAACGATTTCCCAATTGACATTTTTTGACCCTGATAATTAACGGCTTTATCGTTATTTATTATCACAACGGGTAAGTCTTTAACTTTACCATACGGATCCCACATGGAACTTAAAAAAGTAACCGCGTAAATTGAAGGTATTAGCATAATTGCTACCAATACAACTAGCATAAATTTATGCTGTTTTAAGTAAGACCATTCAGCTCTAATCAAAATTACACACTCCCTATATAAAGCATTTTACAAAAATAATGAACACGTTGATTATTTGTTTCGCATATAATATACTAACCACAATCATTTTTGATTACAATATTCAAAAATTGGAAAAGTGTTCATATTCTTTCGAAGGAGTAAAAAATAATGAAAAATACTATTAGAACTTTGGCAACTAAACAAAAAATTAAAAATACTTTTATTAACCTAATTGAATCTTATAGTTTCGATAGATTAACTGTATCCAATATTACCCGTGAAGCTGCAATCAGTCGAGGTACTTTCTATATTCACTATACAGACAAGTTTGATTTATTATCTAAGATTGAAAATGAAATTTCTGAAGAATTCAAAAAAATTTTAGAAATCAATTCTAATGACATAATGAAATGGACAGACAAGGACATTAAAGCTGCCAAAAATGAACCCTATCGTATTTTTATACAAACCTTAGATTATTTAGGTACGGAAAAGAAGACTTTAAAAGTACTCTTATCAAAAAAAGGAGATCCTAAATTCGGTTTACGCCTAAAGGAGATCCTCTCAGAACAAATATTGAGTACAATGGACAAACGAAATATTAGTTTTTCTGATGAAATTCCAGCTGATTATGCAGAAGAGATCATTATTTCTGGGCTTTTTCATATTTTTCAATATTGGATAGGAAAAAGTAATCCTGAACCTATTTCTGAGCTTATTAAAATAATAAATAAGAGTAGATTTTTAGCTCCTTATAAAATGATAAATTTAAAAGGTAGTTAATCTTAAAATACATTCTGTTATGTGTATCATAAAATCTATCAATTGTAATAATTCTTTTAAAGTTATAAAGCATAATTCTCAATTTTTATTGTTAATTTCAATAAATGAGTCATACGGGGTTATTCGATTCATTCAAATTATGCTATTTAACATTCCTTTTTTGTCAGTTATTGATAATTCAAAGCAATCTAACATAATAAAAGTAACGATATTCAATAAAACTTACCAATAAAAAACAGTAAACAAAAGCCATGATATCTTTAATGGACTTCATGGCTTTTATTATTTATTATTAAAGTTTTTCTTTACGTACAACATTTAACCTGTCATTCAAATCATAAACAACTGGCTGCCTGTTACCATATCTGAACGCTCATTCAAGAAGCATTATATTGCTATCCTCAAAATTTGTACGATAAATTATACTCAAACCTTTTGTATTGAACAAAAATATCAGTTAGCTAATACCTGTACTATCCTCTCAATCATAAGGATTATACAGCCTAACGATATTATCAGCATTCCAACACGCCATATATGACGTAGATTTACTATTTTCTTTGTATAGTTTTCATCACTAGATTTTTCTATCTCATATTCAATCTTCTCTTCTATTAAGGATGTTCCTATCACTGCCTCTAGTATCAAAAAGAGAAAAGCTATACTTTTTTTAATAGTAAGAAAACAGGCAATAAAAATAATAACTAGCAGAAAAATCTTCAAAATTCTTTTTTTGTTCTTGTTATTCTCTAAAATCCAACTTTTAAAAGATAATAAAGTTATTTTATTTTTTCTTCTAAGAAGTTTAATCCTACATCCTGTTACTAACCATATCATTAATCCCGCATACAGTACAATATAACCAGCAAATATGGCTATATCTAATTTATTCATATCCTCACCTCATAAATTTATGCATAATGTAGTGTATATTAAAACTTTGATTTCAATGCTACTAGATATGGCAGCATACACCTTTATTTTTAAAGATTTAATTAAAGCTGAATTACCAGTTCTCTTTCAATATTCGAATAAGTATAGACTTCATTTGTATTTTCTTCAAGTTGTGACAAATTTTTAATCTTCCGGTAGTAATTTCATCCATTGATATGAGATATCACAGAAAATTAATTGTAGAAATACTGCAGATCAATACTTACGCAAACATTCAAAAATGTAGAGACCTTCAATTTTAAGAACTTCAATAATTTGCTTAATCATCTGTACAAAATGATTTTCTTTTGATTTCCAGTCAATTCTGACACTAAGTACGATCTGTTTTTTTGTTATAATTACTATGCATTTTTATTATACTTTTATTAGGATAATATTTTTGAAAGGGAGTGTGCCATAAGTCGGGAAAATTTGAGTACTAACTCGAAATTAAGAACATAGCGAGTACTTTGCTATGAGTAATTCGAAATTAGACGGAGAATTTTGACTTATGAAACATGTTTATACGGAATAAATAGAGGAACTGAATCAAAATATAACTTTTGACCCAGTCCCTTTTTATTTTTAATTTACTATTTGTGACCTGAATTCCCCTATTATTTCCTTAGACTGAGTTGAGTTTGCATACAAAACTTGGTTTCAAATACTATATTAAAAACGACCTGATCCCAGCAAAATACAAGGAATAGATCGTTACATAGAATCAAATTATACTTTATTTAATTTTTGCTGCATTTCAAACTTTCCAAAGATATTTTTAATCTCTATTATTTTTGTAAACAAAAACTAAATTAAATCAATTTTTAAAATTAGTTTCTACTCTTTTTTATACCAACCATTGCGCCAATGCTGCCTAAAAGCGCTAGCAGTACACCCCAAATCGTTATTATACTTTCATTTTTTTCTCCTGTCTGTGGTAATTCATTTCGAGATTTATTATTTGCAACGCCTAGATTTATTTTCTTTGTTCTAGAATTTTGAGTTGTCTTAATCTTATTATTAACTACTTTTGTACTTCCATGCATTTTATCAGTAAAGCTCAAATTATCAAATTCATTTGAATTATTTTTTACATTATTATCATTAACTTCGCTGTTTTCATTAGTACCAGATCCTGAATTGCCAGTAGGTTTTTGGGAATTTTCTGCAATTACAGTTACACTTATCGTTTGTGAGATTGTATTACCCTGACTATCTGTATAACTGTATGTTACCTTGTAACTGCCAGCTTTTGTCGTATCGACACTACCACTAACTGTTACATTTTTTAGCGCTACTTGGTTACCCTCAGCATCTGTCGCACTGACAAAGTTATCTGCCGCACTCCAACTTGTCTTTGATCCCGCTGTTATTGTGCTGTCTTTAGCTTTAATGCTTGACTGACTTGCCACAACTGTAATGATTGCATCTTTAGTCACTGTATTACCCTGACTATCTGTGTAACTATATGTTATCTTGTAACTGCCAGCCTTTGTTGTATCAACATTACCACTAACTGTTACATTTTTTAGCGCTACCTGGTTACCTTCAGCATCTGTTGCACTGACAAAGTTATCTGCGGCACTCCAACTTGTCTTTGGTCCCGCTGGTATCGTGCTGTCTTTTACGTTTAATGCAGTTTGAATTTTTGCATATACATAAACAATGCTTTGATCTTGTGCAGTATATACACTACTATCGTTTTTATTTTCTGTTTCAGTTTTTGCTAAATAATAGCCATCTATTGCAGAAGCAGTAATATCATAGTTATCACCTATTTTTCCAGTGTATTGTTTTGAATCCAACAAGTTATTTCCATCAACATCAACATACTTAACATTGACCTTTGCACTATTATTCCAAATACTTTCGATGGGATTTAAAGACAGGTTCTCGACATTGGCACTTCCACCCTCTGAAAATAGTGCTATGCCAGTTGTATTTTGATTACCAATATTTTCTGGACGCATAAAGAAGTTCTGAGTAATTGATTTTTCTCCATCATTTGCGAATGCCTCAATACTTGTTTCATCAACATAAACTGTTAACGTGATGGTACCATTGCTTGTGTCAACGTAAGCATTCATGTTATCTCTTGGAGATCCCATATTTGATTCACCAGTGTTTAACCGTTGCACAAAGAAAAGATGAGTTGTTAAATCATAACCAACTGTCATATAATATTTTCCATCATCAGATATTCTCAATTTAAAGCCTACTGTTTTAGGTGGATTTTCAGTGTCCCAAGAAAATGTGGCACTGATTTTATAAGTCGTTCCTCCATTAGTCAGCTTTTTTTCTTCACTGTTAAGAGTAGATGAAGCATCACTATTACTAATAACATTAGCATTCTCATTATTTTCTATTTCAGATATAACATTATTTTTCAGTAAATATCCATCCGTCGCGTTTGCGTCCTTTACCAAAGTTAATTCTCTTGGAAGTGTCATATTCCCATACCAAGGTGTCGTCTGAGATTCTCCTGTGTATGTCCAATTCGATTCCCAGCCAAGCATAACGGTACGGTTATTACTCATGTTTGCGAAGGTTATTCCTGCATAAAAATCCTCTCCAGAATCAAATGTCATTGGATTTGCCATAGTAGTTGAACTTTCTGGGATCCAATTACCATTGGCATCAACAGTTCCAACATAATACTGCATTCCTGAGCCAGTTGCATGAGCTCCCTTCTGCACACTAACACTGAAAATCCACTTAACTTCATTTGTTCCAGAAACCGTCATTGGGATTAATGCTGGGCATTCCCAAACTCCATCGTCAACATCATTTTGCCGCTGAATGGTAGATACATATTCCCAATCAAGTAAGTTCGTCGACCTATATATCAAAGCTTCCTGACCCGAAACTACCGTCATTAAGTATTGTTTATTTTGAGCATCATATACAACATTCGGATCTCTAAAATTGGCCGAATCTCCACCTTTAGATGCCGTAATTGGGATTATCGCTTGAGGATTAGCTGAATTTCCATCTGGAGAATACTGAATAAATGTTTTACCACCATCTAAGCTATATGCAAGATGCTGTTCTTGAATTTCTGTTAAACCAATCCAAGTTCCCCAGCCGCCATCTTGACCATCATTTTTTCGTGTAGCGATTTGGTAATCTGCAGTATAGAAAGCTAATATCACTCCCTTTCCTAAACCGCTTACATTGTTAGTATCAACAATAATACTTCCACTGAAAATATCTTTTTCTCCGTTGGAATCTCCCCAATTAGTTGTTGGCGTACCAACATAACGGACTTCGCCATATTGAGCCAAATCTCCCGTGGTATTGGTATAAGTAAAATCTTCCCACGACTGATTGGTTAAAACTGGAATTGCAACATCTTCTTGAGTCCAGTTAATCATGTCTTTACTTACTGCATGACCCCAAGACATATTCCCCCACTCGTTGCCATCAGGATTATATTGATAATAAAGGTTGTACAAACCCGTGGTACTATCGTAAAATAACCCATTTGGATCATTCATCCAATTCTCAAATGGTGAATAATGAAATTGATTTCTGTATTCCTCATCATACTGTTCATTTGTTGCAATACTATCAGTTCCTGAAGTGCTACTTGTTGTTGCAGCAACGCTATTTGTTGTCGTTGCATTGCTGGTATCACTCGTTGTTGTACTACTACTTGTTGATGTTGCATTGCTGGTATCACTTGTTGTTGCTGCACTACTACTTGCTGATGTTGCATTGCTGGTATCACTTGTTGTTGCTGCACTACTACTTGTTGATATTGCATTGCTGGTATCACTTGTTGTTGCTGCACTACTACTTGTTGATATTGCATTGCTGGCATCATCAGAACTCGTCTGACTGCTTTCACTTAAGGCAGTTGACACCGTATCGCCTTTAACGACACTGACCCGATAATTAGAGAGAAGTAGTCCCCCACTAATAAAAGCGATGGAGAAGACCCAGTTTTTACCCTGCTTATACATCTTATAATGCTCTTTTTCATTCAACTTTCTATTCATTAGAAATCATTAGTCCCCCTTCTTAATAACTTTTTTACTATATCATTATTACATTTTTGTGTAAACGCTTTCTATAAGCAAAGTAGACCTTTTTTGTGCTTAAAAAAGCTCTCTTGTGCTTAATGACCTACTTATGATGAAAATCAATTCATTTTACTATTTTATTCATCGCTACCCGTCTTATCGGTACATTGCACATTGCATTCTTTGTCTTGAATTCCTTAAACAAGTTATGCACTGAATTCAAAGCTTAGCAGTTGTTATTTCATACTCTAGTTCAATTGTTTCACCACTATCAAATGGATGTGACCAAATATTGATTCAATATGCATATACACACTCGCATCACTAACTTTGATAATCGGTCCTAACCAAATTTGATCGTTATTGGTTAAAGAGGACAGTTCCGTTAATGATGAATTGATGTCCTCTTTACTTATCTTGCTATCGTATCTGTAAAGTCCGACTAAAATTTGGTTTGTAAAATTGATACTATCTTAAATTCAAAAAGTATCCTAGACCTACCTCACTCTGAATCAACTAGAAGTCTTTAGATGTTTTTTCAACTTATACTGCGTAAAAAAGTCATGGGTCCTTTACAGGAATCCATGACTTTTACTATTTTTGAAATTTATAATTCATTCTATGTTATTAATTACAATGCATATCATAAAAAGTTATCACATAAGGTAGAGCTCTCATTCAAAAATTTAGATGTCTACAAACTGCAGTTCACTTGAATCACAAATATTTCTTTACTCACCATATACTTGATACCACACCATAAAAGTAAGAATAGTCCAAATTTTTCTTGAATTATCTTTTCTTTTCCTACGATGTTCCTCCAATAAATTCAAAAAATAATTTTTATCAAAATATTTATCTGTCTGTGATTTTTTAATAATATCCCGTGCCCACTCATACATTTCAGCACGCAACCAAACTCTAATGGGAACTGGAAAACCTAATTTTCTTCGCTCCAACACATGGCTAGGTACTAATCCTTTAACTGCCTTTCTCAAAATATATTTAGTTGTTCCATGAGAAATTTTATACTCTGATGGAATATGTCTAGCAACTTCAAAAACATCTTTATCAACAAATGGTGTCCGCAACTCTAAACTATGTGCCATTGTTGTTCTATCTGCATTATGCAATAAATCACCACTAAGCCACGTATGAACATCAATAAACTGCATTTTGCTAACCGCATCATTTTTGGATGCATCTTGATACAACGACTTAGTAAAAAGTTGAAATGTATGATTACAATTATAATTTTTAAAAAATTTATTTTTCTGTTTTTCATTAAAAATGAATGCATTTCCGGCATAACGTTCCTCTAACGGTGTCGTTCCTCGTAAAATAAAGTTACGCCCCCTTACTCCTTCAGGAAGTAGATGCGCTATTTGATTCAACATCTTATTAATTCTTTTGGTATGTTCAAAAAATTTTAATGAAAGTGGTTCATGATACATTCTGTATCCGCCAAAAAATTCATCAGCCCCCTCACCTGTTAGAGCAACTTTTACCTTCTTTCTTGCTTCACGCGCAACAAAATATTGTGGAATAGCTGCCGGATCTGCTAAAGGATCATCCATACTCCATACAAAATGTGGAAATTCTTGCATAAATTCCTCTGGATTGATAATGTAGCTTGTATTTTTTACACCCAATTGTGCGGCTGTCTTTTTTGCAACATCTAATTCACTATAACCTTCTTGCTCAAAACCAACAGAAAATGTTTCTAGCTGAGAATTGAATTGCTTTGCTAAGGAAACAATAATTGCAGAGTCAATTCCACCCGATAAAAAAGACCCTACAGGAACGTCTGCACGCATATGTTTTTCGACTGAATCAACTAAACAATCCCGTATCTGTTTTTCATACTCTCTTTCAGATAACTTAATTGGTTCAAATTCTGCATAGAAATACCGTTCAACTTTGGGTTCTCCTCCTGGTTCAATACTAAGTGAATAACCTGGTTGCAATGATTCTACATTTTCATACATCGTTTCATTCTCAGGAACATACTGATATGTCATATAATCCTGTAATGCATTTTCATTTAAAGATTTTTTCTGTAATATTTTATAAATTGCCTTATTTTCAGAAGCATAATAAAAATTCCCCTCACTAATTGAATAATAAAAAGGCTTGATTCCAAAATGATCACGTGCTGCAAATAACTTTTTTGCAACACTATCCCAAATAACAAAAGCAAACATACCTCGAAAAAAAGAAACACATTTTTCAGAATATTTAGAATACATGGCTAAAACAACTTCTGAGTCTGTGTCAGTTTTAAAAGCATAACCTTCCTGCTCTAGTTGCCTGCGCAGCTCAATGTAATTATATATTTCTCCATTGAAAGTCAACCAAAATCTTTCGTTATCATATGCCATTGGCTGATGTCCATTTTTTATATCCACTATGCTTAAACGCCTAAAACCCATGGTGATATTTTTGTCTTGAAAATATCCTTCATCGTCTGGTCCTCTATGAATAATCATGTTATTCATGTCGTTAATCTGTTTATACTTTATCTCGTTTTTCCCCATACTCTTTGTCAAAAGCCCTACAAAGCCACACATAGTACACCCCTTTTTTTGATCATTTCCCCAACCTAGTAAATTATAACTTTTTTTTTTTCAAATTCCATTTAATTTAGTTTCTGAACAAAACCTTATTACTTTATTAGTTTTTGAAAATATTTACTGTTTCTTACCTTAATTACATCACCTGCTTTTTTATTTCTAACTTAATTTTACAAACGACGAAAGAAAAAGTATTAATTTACATTCACAGATAAAAAATAAAAATCCAGTGCTTCTAAAAAACTCCAATATTGTTAATCTGACTATCCAATACGACCAAAAAATTTTACCACTAATTAAAAAAATTACATTTTCTGTCTTGCTTTCTTCAATTTTTATGAATCTCGCATTATCATTATTGGTTTCTTTTTTTAATTTTTCTCATTTTTGATTACCGCTATTAAAGCTGAAAATCTGCTTAAATTGAATAATAATACTTAACAGAAGAAGTGTTGATTTTGTAGACCTATTTTATTTGGTATACTGAGTATAAATGAAATAGGGGAGTGTTTTTATTGAATATCAATCAATTAGATCTATTGCTATTAGCCAGTGCAATTATTTGTACTATCATTTTTTTAATATTTTTGTTTCGACTAATTAATACACAAAAGGCCTTAAAAAAACAAATAGCTATTTTTAACCATTTATTAAATATATATAAAGAAAATGATGATTCCTTTGCTACAAAGGAATCATCATCAATTTCGTTAAAATTACATAAATTAGCAAGAAAATTGTACAATCCAGCGAAACTATTATTACCAATAATTATTGTAAACATGATTCCAGCAATCATGTTGCTTTTATTGTTTCCTGTTCACGGCCTATTAATGAATGTGTTACTTATTTTCTTCCTTAGTTGTATCCTTTGTTTGACTATATACATTTTTTATTTAATAAAGCACAAGGAATTTTTTAGTTTGGAAAGAAATTTTGTAGACAGTGGTTATCAAATAAACAACGACATTTCTTTGTTAATTCAGAAATTTGATTATTCGATTTCTCCTCTAATTCAAAAAAAAGTGTTTGCTACTTTATATGCCTTTGAATTTCTAAATATTACCCTAATTTGTCTAACGTGGTCCTAGGTTACCTTTAGGCCATTATTACTTTAACCAGTGCTACAATTGATGCACTAACTTCTTCAGCCGTCGTTCCCGCAGTTGCTATCGTGATATATATTCCTCCTACTACAATAACTGAAATTAACGCAAACTTGGCGAATTGTTCAACTTCACCTGTAAGCTGATTATTATAATCATTTACTGTAGAACTTGGAACACCTGTCGGCACAACTTCAATCTTATGGAATATCTCATCAATAATTATTTCATACTCTAGTTCAATTGTTTCCCCACTGTCGAGTGTATGATCAAAAGTTGATTTAATATGCAAAGCTATTCCTGCATCGCTGCCCTTGGTAACCGGCTCTACCCAAATCTGACCGTTGTTGATTAAAGAGGACAATTTTGTCAATGTTGAATTGATATCCCCTTTATTTATCTCATCACTTAATGCCACAACTCCGGCTATGGTATCCGTAAAGTCTGACTCAAACTTACCATTTGACACGTTATAAACTACACCAACATTATCACCTGGCTCTGAAACTGATGCTTCAAATTTAACCTGTACGTAAAAGTCAACAGCAAAACCCGGAATTTTGTATTCTTTACTTGTCTTCTCAATCTTTAAACCACTTAAATATAAAAAATCTTTCTGCTGACTTAAAGCGTCAATAATTGTATTAATCTTTGCTGATCCTGCTATATCTCCAGCCTGGATATCCGCATCAACTGCAAAATAGATAACTACTCCTTCTTTAAATCCTAAATCTTGTGCGGCATATACTGCTTTTGTCCCGTCAGTTTTACCTTGGGCTGCCGTAAAGTATGCTTCTTTATCTGAAGACCCATCTTGATAGATTGGAAAAATCTTTAATCCTCCAGTAGTAATAGCGGTAATTTCATCTGTCGTTAGATTTTTTGCTCGTTCACTAGTACCTGAACCTACAGTTCCTGTTAAATAACGACCAACAATGCTGTAACCCGCATTTTTTAAAGTAGCCACTCTTGTTGCATTTAATTGATATGAGGTATCACAAGCGATTGCTGAACGATCTGAATTACCCGCTGAAGTCAATAAACTCATAAAGATATCTACGCCTGTACTGGTTCCATCTGTAGAATCTAATGCCCTTGTTTCCTCAAATTCCTTGACTGCTGCAAATCATAGACACCATCAAACGCACCTGTATATGCTTTACTATTTACATACAAGCCCCATTGCAAGACTCAAATGATTGCCTTTGTTCTCAGAAACTATTATCACTTAATTTTCCACATCAAATTTAATCAAATGCACATAAAATCAAGTAAAAAAAGAACCCGAAGCAGTATAACTTCTAGGTTCCGCATAAAATTATTTATGCATCAGCAGAATTTTACACTCGAAATTTGATGCCTCCGTTATTGATGATCTTACCTCTTACTTTAAGATGCTTGACAAATAGCCAGAATTTTTTTATGAACCATATTTATATAGGGCCTAGCGTAAAATTCAGCTTTTTGATCCACCTCATCTTCTTAAAAATCGTTCACATCAATAACTGTATAACTTCTCTTATCATAACGATTACGACTTGCAGAATATTCTATATTTTTACCATTATTCAACCAGATAATCTCTTCAAGTTCTAGCATTGGATCTGTATCGCGAGCATTTAAATATTTTTTATCAAACTTATCAGGAACTCCAGCTCTAATCTTACGGTATGCTCCACCAAATTTTAGTTTTAAATTTTGATGAAGATATTCATATACAGAAGATTCCAAAATTTTCTCATTTAATCCGGGAACCAACTCCACTGGCATATAGGTATGCTCCAATATTAATGGGTCTCCCTCTAGTATGCGTAACCGCACAATTTCGTAAACAGGGCAGTCTTTTTGAATATCTAATTTTTTTTGGATATCTTCAGAGGGAAATTTCACATCAAAAACAATAATCTTACTCTGAATTTTTTCTGCACCTTGTTGTTCTGTTAGACCATCAAATGCGTTAGCAGGTGAATCTTCCGCAGCCTTTATTGGGATATTACCTAAAACAAGTGTCCCCAATCCTGATTGCTTATAAATTAGCCCTAAACTTGCAAGCCTATCTAAGGCTTGCTTAATCGTCATTCTACTAACATTGAACTCCTGAGCAAGCGTATTTTGATCTGGCATTAATTCACGTGCAGGGTAAATTCCATTTAAAATCCTTTTTCTGATTTCTTCCTCAATCAATAGATATTTTGCTTTTGTTGCCATAATAAAGATCATTCCTGTCTACTCAATTTTAAACCTGTGTTTGATAAAAATCACCAACCATTTCAGCTTCATTATGATAATACCATGTTACTCACAAATAAATTGCAAAACACAATTATTTAGTCCAATTTTTGTCCGTTACTTCTAATAACTTTTTGATACCAATAAAAAGAATCCTTTGGTAGTCTACTCAAGCTTCCCACACCCTGATCATCTTTGTCAACGTATATAAATCCATAACGTTTTTCCATTTGTCCAGTCCCAGCTGACACAACATCAATTGCTGCCCATGGTGTGTATCCTATTAAATCAATGCCATCTTCATCTACTGCTTTCTTCATTTCAATAATATGTTGCTTCAAGTAATCAATACGATAATCATCATGTATTTTCCCATTCTCAAGCACATCTCTTGAACCAAAACCATTCTCCACAATGAATTGTGGTAAATGGAACCGATCATTAAACCAATTCATTCCATAGCGTAATCCTTCAGGATCAACTGACCAACCCCATTCAGATGCTTTCAAAAAAGGATTTTGAATATCATTTGAAATATCATCGTAGTTATATTCAGGATTATCTTTACTTGCTTTTACTGTCTTGGACATATAATAACTAAATCCTAAATAGTCCACTGTTCCTTTTTTTAAATTAACTAAGTCCTCATGTGTAATATCTTGAATGAATCCTTTTTTTGTTAAAAAAGATTTCATAAATGTTGGATATTTTCCATGAACATGAACATCGGCAAACCAATATCTTTTTTGCATTGCCTTTTCTGCCATCATAATATTAGCTGGTTTAGAATCAAGTGGATATAGCGGTACCATCGCAATCATACATCCAACTTGCAACTCTTTATTGATTTTATGTGCATGTTCAACTGCTATTGCGCTAGCTACTAATTCATAATGAGCGGCTTGATACATTTCTCGTTCAGAATCTTCTCCAAATTTAACTTTAATTCCAGAATTAGTAAATAAGCAAAATTCATTATTATAGCCAGTTTGATTATTAATTTCGTTAAACGTCATCCAATACTTAACTTTACCTTGGTAACGTTCAAAACAAACGTCGGCAAACCTTACAAAAAAATCAATAAGCTTACGATTACGCCAACCACCATATGTTTCTATTAAGTAATAGGGTAATTCAAAGTGAGATAATGTTACAATGGGTTGAATATTATATTTTAGACATTCATCAAAAAGGTTATCATAAAACTTTAATCCCTCCTCATTAGGTTCTTTTTCATCTCCTTGTGGAAAAATTCGTGTCCATGCAATGGATGTTCTAAAACATTTAAATCCCATTTTAGCAAACAGTCCAATATCTTCCTTATAGTTATGATAAAAATCGATTGCATCATGATTAGGATAATTTTTACCTTTAATTACCCCCTCCGTAATTGTTCGATTTTCCGTTGCAGATCCCGCAGTCATAACATCAGCTACAGAAATCCCCTTGCCTCCTTCTTGCCAACCACCCTCAAATTGATGTGCAGCAACTGCTCCGCCCCATAAAAAACCATCTTTTAGTATACTCATCTTAAATTTCTCCTCATCTCTTAAATTATTCTGATATCAAAAAGGAATGAATATCACATTTCAAACTGAGTCTTCATCCCTTTTTTGAAACTATCTGTTTTGGTTATCTAATTTTTCATAAAGTTCAACTATTTCTTGCGCTAAATCCTTAAAGGTAATTGCGGTCATCAAATGATCCTGTGCATGAACCATATACAAATTAACTTCAGTATGTTGCCCTTGTGCTTCTTTAGTTAACATATCTGTTTGCACATTATGTGCTTTGCTTAAAGATTCATTCGACTTAGCTAGAAAATCTTTAGCCATTGCAAAATCATATTCCTTTGCAGCTCTAATGGCTTGTACCGCAAACCCTTTAGCATTGCCTCCTTCCATAATTAATCCCATGATTACTTCCATATTATCTGAGTTCATTTAATCTACCTCGTCATCAATTCTTCAGCAAATTTCAAAACATTTGCCCCATTCATCATTCCATAGTCAGCCATTTTGATAACATCCATTGGAACTTTGGCTTCATCAGCTTTCTTTTGAACAATATCTTTCATATAGGCTACTTGTGGTCCCAATAAAAGAACATCAGGTTTGTTCACCTTGAATGTTTGATCAATATCTGCTGTTGATTTTGCAAATATTTCATAGTTTTTACCGTTCTTTTTTGCTGCATTTTGCATTTTTGATACTAGTAATGATGTAGACATTCCTGCTGAACACGCAAGCATAATTATTTTTTCTGCCATTCTAATCACCCATCCTTTTAATTAAAATTAATTTTTATTCACCTTTAGCCGCTTTTTCCTGTTCTTGTGCTAACAAATAGTTATCATATTTCTTTGCAAATGGGAAGTAAATACCAGTAGACATTACAAGCACGACTGCTTGCCAAACTGCCATTTTCCACCCACCTATTAAGAAACCTGAAATAATTGGTGGCGTTGTCCAAGGAGCTGCAACCCCATTCAGTGGAGGAACAATTCCAAAATATATTACCAGATATGTTGTTAAAGCAACAATTACAGGTGTCAAAAAGAATGGAATTGCTAAGAAAGGATTCATGACAAGTGGTAATCCAAATAAAAACGGCTCATTTATATTGAATAGCGCTGGTATAAACTCAATTTTACCAATTGATTTTAATTGAACCGATTTAGCAGCATATAGAGTGAACACTACCAGACCAATTGTGATGCCCGAACCAGTTAAATTAATAAAGTTATTATAAAATTCATTTGTAACAATATGCGCCCCATTTGCTAATGAAAGTTCATTATGCTGATATAGATTTGCATTATCAAATGTATTAGGGATTAATAGACCACTTGTAATTGCACCCATAATTAATCCTCCATGAACACCAAAGAACCAGAAGAAGGGTACTAAGAAAGCAATTATTAATGCTCCGCCAAGTGAATCTGACAAGCCTTGAAGTGGCGCTTGTAACATTTTGTAAATCAACTGCAAAATATCTGTGTTCATTACACCCTTAAAGAACGCATATAGAAGCATTGAGGTAATGAGGATGATACCTGCTGGAATCATTGCTGTAAACTGGTTAGCAACATTTGCTGGAACCTGTTCTGGTAGAGTAATTTTCCAACCTGCACGCATCATTGCAGAGTATGACCATCCCACCAAAATACCAATAATTATTGCGGCAATCATTCCTTGACCACCAAGCCAAGTTGTATTAATTACACCTGTAACTGGTGATGTTAAATATGTTTGAATAGCATGTGGTAACTTATCAATATGAGAACTTAATTGAGATCCCGTATAAATAACCTTTCCAGCTGCATCTGTAATCCCTGCACCAGATTTGCCCATTGCACTTGTAAGAGGATTATTAACCTGTAAAAATTGCAATAAAAGAAACGATGATAATGATGTTAATCCCGCTGGAAGAGCTTCATATCCCTCATTTCTAACATAAACATATGCAATACCGACTGCTGCCCAAATTGAAATAAATCCAAAAGATGTCGTATATGCCTGTGTAAAGAAGGCTGACCAGCCAGATGCTTTTAAAGCATCTGACACTGAAGTAATTGGAACATTAGATAAGATCAGAAAAATTGACCCAATAATGATAAATGGTAAAGCATACACCATACCATCTTTTAAAGCTGTAATCGGTTTTGTATTAACGAATTTCATTATTGGTGGTAACATCTTTTTATTTATAAAATTTCCAAATTTATTTTCTGCCATTATAATTCATCTCCATTTTTTTCAAGAATTGATTTAAACCAATAAAATGATTTTTTAGGCACACGTCTTAATTCTTTCAAATCATGATTTGACCTATCTACATAAACTACACCATATCTCTTTTCGATATCCCCATGTGAACTTGGAATATCAATTAATCCCCAACCCAGATAACCCATAACCTCAGCTCCATCAATAAACATTGCATCTTTCATAGCACTAATATGATCTTGATGATATTTGATTCGCTGATTATCTTCTATCATATTTTTCCCATCCCAATGTTCTCGTAATCCGATTCCATTTTCGATTGGAAAAACAGGAAGATGGTAGCGATTATAAATTTTTGTAATCGTATTTCTAAATCCTAGTGGGTCAATAGCCCAATCCCAATCGTTTGTCACTAAGAATCGATTCGCTTCTCCACCATAGCTCAAAAATTCGTTAGGTACTGCATCCTGCGGAATCTTATCAGCATTAATCACATCTGTTCGATAATAGCTAAAAGCTAAAAAATCTGCATGCATCTTTGAAATAATTTCCTTATCTTCTGTTTGAAAATCACTATCAATTTCATTTTGTTCGATAAAATGCAAGACTTCATTAGAATAATGTCCTTCCGCAAAGGCATCGTATAAATTATTGTTCGAAAACTCTTGAATTTTTCTTGCTGCAAAAACATCACTCGGTTTAGATGTCGCTGGATAAGTTTCTGTATACGCTAACATTCCACCCAATAACAAATTCGGATAATTTTTATGAATATATTCATCAATCCTCGCATGCGCTAATATTGTGTGATGAAAAATTTTATACATTTCTGAAACTGTTTTCTTACCTTTCAAATATCCAGAAATACGAAAAACTTCTTTTTGAAAGTATAAATTATGCTCATTAAAAGTTATCCAATACTTGACTCTATCCGCAAAATGTTCTATTACTTTTTCTGCAAATCTTACAAAAGCAGCCATAACCTTCCTCGATATGAATCCATTCTCTTTTCTCGCTAAAGCTAATGGCATATCAAAGTGATACAAACAAATCATCGGTGTAATTCCTCTTTCTAGCATTCCATCAACTAACTTATCGTAAAATGCAAAACCCGCATCATTGAATGCACCATCACCTGTTGGATTACATCTTGACCAAGATACCTGAATTCGATACATATTAAAATGCATCTCTTTCATTAAATCTAAATCCTCTTTGTACCGATGATATTCATCAATTGCAACTTTCCAATCGCTCGTACTATCAGTCGCTTCCCGAATATCATAAACAGATTTGCCCTTACCATCTATATTCCAGGCCCCTTCAGTTTGCATGCTAGAAATCGAATTCCCCCAGAAAAAATTTGTTGGCATTTTTCGCTTTTTAGGCAACCTTATTCATCCCCTTATGCTTTGATTAACCGCTTCCAATTCCTAGGAATAAATGAATTATATCTCTCCTTTTTTTAAATGTCAATATTTATCTTTTTAAAAGTATAGTCTTTTGAAAAGAGGACTAATTCTAAAAAAGAATCTTTGCTATTTTTTTGTCAAAAATTAATTCTTTATATTACCTTCTGTTTCTTATACTTTCTACTATTTGCTGTCTATATTAAATAACTATCTATACTTCCAGATTCTATATATCTTTAAGTTCTACAAATTATGTACACTAGGCGCTACAACAGAGAATATTACCTTAACGTCAAGCAAGCAAAAAAATATATATCAAAAAATGAACAAATATTGGGCTTTAAAGACATTAGCAAATGTTTATCATACGGATAACGTTACGGTTAAACATGTCAATATCTACCATCAACAAAGAGGATTTTTTATTTTTTACCAATACTTTGAATTCTAGGAAAATAATTCATAATAAGGACTATTAATCGTATGCTAGAACCAATACATAATGAAATTATTTTCAACAGATAAAATATATAGTTTTGATTTCAAAAAGTATATCCAATGCAAATTAACCTAGTATGTGATTCTGTTGAAGAAGGTAAACTGATCCGTATTTTAAACTGTGGCACCTTTTACATTGGCTTAACAGAAAAACTTCAATCAAAACAATACTGTTATCAAACTATCAAGTTGATAAAAAAAGAAAATCAATTAATATCAGAAATAATCGTCAATTATTTCATGATGTCATATAAATTCGACCCATAGATAAAAAGCAATATATTAAATTTTGCGACCTCTATATCATATAACTCATCCATTATATTGGGCAAATGCTCATACTCGGATAATAAAGCCAACTTTTTATTCAATTAAATGCCGCATCTGGAACAAGACCCAAGTAACAGGTAGTTGCTACTTCATGACTTGAATATCTAGTTTGTTCTGAAGAATTTTGAAAGCTGGATTAATTGTGGGAGGGCTAGAATACATTTGAAAAATAAGTCTATCTTTATTTGAGCCCATCGAACCAGTAACTTTACTACTTCCAAAAAAACTTTTATTCTTCCTAATACTCTGGTGGCAAAGGAATTGTTCTATGATCATTAACAGTCTTTGTTTCCCCAACTTTTTTTCGAGGCACCTCCAAACCTGACTTATTGTTACTGTGCCCTCTTCAAAGAATAGGTTTTTTTCTGCTCGCACAACCTTTAAACGGTTTTCTAAAATTATGTTTTTCAAGATAGTATCTGCTTTCCAATTACGATAAGCCTTGCAGTGTGAACAACTGCTGCAACTAGTAAAATTAACGTTAGAATAAATATTATGGAACGTTTCTTGATGACTTGTGATATTTCATGAAAGCTTAGAATCTTTGCTAAATAAGATTTCGGAGACAGTTAGCTAATATCCGAACAGATTAAAATATTAAAAATTAAACATTATTTGCAATAGTAGGAATTTTAGTAATAGGAATACTTTCCTTCTTTGTAGGTAAAAAAACAATCAGCCAGAAAAAGGTTGAAGAATTGGAGTTTTTAATTAGAACTAAATCAATTACATTTTCTGCTTTAGGTAATCTCTTTGATTCTGAGTTGTCTAATTATTCTAGATGGGATCCAATCTTTTATATTGGGTTAAGTCTAATCCTTTATATGATTAGCTATTTCATCAATAAAAGGAAGTATTTATAATTTTGAAGAACAATATATACGAGCAACGAGTACTAAGAAGATGGTCTCGACAAAAGTTAGCAGAGGCCTGTAATGTTTCTAGACAGACGATTAATGCTATTGAAAAGCAAAAATATTCACCTTCCTTAGAACTCGCTTTCAAATTAACTAAGATATTTGATACTAGGGTTGATGAACTATTCTACAAATCAGATTGGTTACTCAAAAATTATTTTGGCCTGACAAAGCCCTGAGAAAGGTTAGAATAAAGAATATAGACCGTAACTTAATTAAATAAATAAGATTAAATACGTCATTTTCTCTCTCTTTTATTACTGTTATGTAAAATTTCTTTGGGCTGTTCGGGTTATCAGGGTATATTTCGTTTTTTGTCAGTTATTGCCAACTTAAAGCAATCTAGCGTAACAAAAAGTAACAATATTCACTGAATCTTCCCAATAAAAATCAGTAAGCAAAAAGCCATGGCCCTTTGAGGGAAGCCATGGCTTTTAATTTATTATCGATTGTTATTAAAGCTTTTCTTTACTTACAATGTTCAACTTTTCATCCAAGTCATAAACAACTGGTTGACCTGTTGCCATTTCAACATCCATGATGTCTGCATCTGAGATGTCTTCAATGTATTTTGTAAGGGCACGTAATGAGTTACCATGTGCTGCGATGATGACGTTCTTGCCTTCAAGTAACTTAGGAGCAATTTCGTCTTCCCATTTCTGTAAATTTCATGGGTTTATTGCTCTTTTAAATTCATACCTAGCTATTCATTGCTCTTTTTAGATAAGTAATTATCAATTTCTGCAAGATAATCCTGACGAGATTCAGCTAAATGAACGGTCTTACCATGAATCCAATTGACATTTTGGATACCTACGACACACCAAGAATTTCTGTTACTAACGTGGTTCCAAGCATCTAACGATTCTACCATTCGTCCAAAATATGCCACCTACTATTTCGTTTCATTCAGTAAAAATTTGCGGTTGCTAATCCTATATCAGTAACCAATGTAACTTAATCTTTAAGTAAAAACATTAGTATTCCTCACCTAGATGTTTTTTTAATCTGCTTAATTGTGTAAAAATAAATCACTGGTTACTCCCCCACAGAAAATGGCCAATATAACGATCTACTTGTGAATTCTCATGTAACTGACTATGCTGACCGCCTTTTCCTTTAATCTCAATCTCTTGATAGCTCATATATTTATCACGCAAAAGGTATTTGAGCGACCGAGCTGAAATATTTGTCACATCGCCATCAGAATTTGATCCATTTTCTAAATTACCGAAAATATTAAGAATTTTGACTCCACTGGGATAACCGTTCCTGTGATGAA
This sequence comes from Lactobacillus sp. UCMA15818, assembly GCF_030400225.1. Taxonomy (GTDB): domain Bacteria; phylum Bacillota; class Bacilli; order Lactobacillales; family Lactobacillaceae; genus Liquorilactobacillus. The sequence continues at coordinate 134,214 of NZ_VJYB01000004.1, forward strand.
GAAGATACTTATAGTAGCTGTTTATATATCGTGGCTTACCATCTTGAAGAAAATAGTTACGGTTGACTTTATCATCAATACCAATAATGCCATCAAAATGACCTGCAAGATTGACTTGTTTATTTAACTTAGGAAGCTTGATGTTATGTCCATATTTGACTTGGTAAAACATAGTTGTTATATTTCCCATCGAATGCGATACGGTATTATAGCGACGAATATGATAGCGACGCTGAAGTAAAATAATCAAATTATAAAACCATTTACTGGTCACATGATAGTTATAATAGGTATTGTCCATTTGAAGGACCTGTATTAAAGGGTGTCGTGTTCCCTTAGGCCAGTCGCCACTTAAGGTCACGTGCCCAGAAGAATCTATCCTAGCTGTTAATACCTTCTTGGCTCCTTGATGGTTTGAAGCATAAGCTATCATGCCATTGCTTGAACGAGCACCCGCACCATATCCATGCATATAAAGAGTTGGAATACTTTCAGAACGGTCGCTGATTTGATTAGTCGGTCGTCCCCAAGCAAAAAATTTGATTGAAAGACCAATCAACAAAAGAAGAATTGTAACTATTCCAATGAAAGCCCAAGATATATGATGTCTTTTTAAAAGGGCCATTTCTTAAACTCATCTCCCCAAATGGTAATTTAATAGCCAATCATCTCATATCAAATGCTACTTTGGTTTACTTAAGTGTTGCCATGTCAATGACAAAACGATAATGAACATCACTATTTAGTATTCGTTTATAAGCATTAGGTACGTCGTCAATTCCAACCATTTCAATCTTGGGTTTAACATTATTAGCAGCTGCAAAGTCCAACATTTCTTGTGTCATAACAATGCCTCCAACTTTAGATACAGTAATGGTTTCTTGTTTAAGAAACATACCTATAATGTGAAATTCTTGTTTGTCTGTGGATAAACCAACATAGCAAAATATACCGTTAACCGTTAAAAGATTGAGGTAATTGTCAATATTTAGTTTCACTGCAGTAGTGTTTAAGATGAAATCAAATTGATTACTTAATCAATCAAAATTTTCGGTTGCTCGTAAAATTTCATAACTGGCTGCTCCAAATTGTTCTGCTTCGTGTTGCTTACTTTCTGAGTGCCCCAGTACGGTTACATCAGCACCGAGTTTAGATGCAAATTGAACTGCAATATGTCATGTCAGACCGCCCAGACCAATTATGGCAGCCTTGGAGCCATGACCAATACCATAACGTTTGAGCGGATTATAGGTTGTGATTCCTGCACACAATAAAGGACTGGCTTCTGCTAAATCTAGATTATCTGGAATACTTAAAACAAACCGGTCTTTAACAACAATTGATTGAGAATAGCCCCCTTGTCGCTGACTGCCATCATAATCCTTACCAACAAAGACTGAGACAACTCCCCTTTCGCAAAATTGTTCCTGACCAGATCTACAATATTGACATTCACCACAGGAATCAACAAAGCATCCAACTCCAACCCGATCACCCACTTTAAATTTTGTTACGGATTTCCCTACTGACCTAACAATTCCCGTAATTTCATGTCCAGGAACTAGTGGTTGACGAGTTTGATTAATCATTTCCACTTGCGAGATATCTGAATGACAGATACCACATTACTTGATGTCAATCTCAACATCATCTGGACGCAATCGTCGCCTTTGAATAACAGTGTGGCGAAATGTACTAAAATCTGATCCCGTTGCTTCTAAAGCTTTTACCTTTTCCATTTGCTCAAGTCCCCCGTTTCTATATAGCTTTTCTAAATTAACTTAATCAACAACTACATAAGACTTAATAGCTTCTCGCTTATCCATTGCTTGATATGCAGCATTGATATCATCAAGTTTAAAGGTCTTGGTAAAGACTTTACCTGGATGAATTTCTCCCTTAAGCACAGCCTCTAATAATATCTTTTTATCGTAAGTCGTGACTGATGCTGGTCCACCAGCAATTATTGTATTACGGAAGAATACGGGTGTCAGATCCATTTCTGGGTTGTGTGGTACCCCTACGCGACCAATTGTAGCACCTGGTCTTCCTGATTTAATCGCAGTATCCACCGATTGCTCTGTGCCAACACATTCAAGAACCGCATCAGCACCTTCACCATTGGTTAATGCCATAACTTTTTCTACACCGGCATTACCACGTTCAGCAACAATGTCTGTGGCACCGAAATCGGTAGCTAGTTTTTGTCGATCTTCATGTCGACTCATTGCAATAATTCGCTTAGCACCGCGCATTTTTGCAGATATAATTCCGCATAGGCCAACTGCACCATCACCAACAACCACAACTGTATCACCAGGTTTAACATTCGCAACTCTGGCAGCATGATAACCAGTTGCCATAACATCAGCTAACGTAAGCAAAGACTTTAACATTTCTTCACTATAGTTTTCTGGTTTTCCAGGAATTTTGATTAGTGACCATTCACCGTGTTGATAACGCATATACTGGGCTTGAGAGCCAGCACTAAAGTTATCTTCATGGTTTAAGCAACCACCTTCAAATCCAGCTCGACAGGCAGCACAGTGACCACAGCCATGGGTAAATGGTGCAATTACGAAGTCACCCGGTATCAGTGTAGTAATAGCCTCACCAACTTGCTCGACAACGCCAATCGCCTCATGTCCTGTATTTTGAGAATGGGGAGCCATTTGATCTTGACCGCGATATCCCCATAAATCAGAACCACAAACGCAGGCACGAACAACACGTATGATAACATCATCTAATGCTTGAATTTTAGGCATATCAACGTCTTCAATAACTACTTGGCCGGGCTTCAAAAAAATTGTATCTTTCATTATATATATTCCTCCTTGAATCTTTATTAATTTCAACAACAATGTATCATCATGAATTCTATTGTTTATTACTGGTTTTTAAATTCAACCAGTTTATTTACTCTTAAGCTAAGAATAGTTCATTATAAGCATTTCTGTCTAATGCTTATAATGAATGCTATAGAAAATAGTTTACATGGAACTTCGTGTCCTTCGTTACTTTATAACAGTCGTTAATGAACGAAATATTTCTAAGGCTGCAAACAAACTACATATTTCGCAAACTACAATCTCTCGTCAAATTAAGGATCTTGAAGCAGAATTAGGCGTAACATTGCTTGAACGTGGTAGTCGTTCAATTGAACTAACACCGGCTGGAAACTATTTTGCAAATCAAGCACGCCAAATCATTGCACTTGCTGACAAGACGATAATCAACATTCAACAAACCGCAGAGATTAGTGGAAGTATTATGATTGGCAGCGCCGAAGCACCTATGATAACGACAATCGCAGAGACAATTAAAATTTTGACAACTATTGAACCAAAAGTAACCGCGAATATTTATAGCACTGATGCCGATGATGTTCATCACCGACTAAAAAATGGAATTTTTGATTTTGGTGTCGTCATGAACCCGACTGATAAAACCAATTATCATTTTCTTAATCTACCTGGAATCACTACTTGGGGTGTACTCATTAAAAAGGATTCCCCATTAGCTCAAAAGTCAACAATAACTGCTGAAGATTTGCGTAATCAGAACTTGATTATGCCTCAACAACAAGGAACTCAAAATATTTTGGCAGATTGGTTGGGGAGTAGCAATATAACACTTGCTCCTGTCTCCACTTACAATTTGCTTTATAATGCATCAGTTATGGCCTCAATTGGTGTAGGAACCGTTATTTGTTTATCAGGTATTATAAATACTGCCAATACTGATTTAATATTTTTACCCTTAACACCATGCCTTGAAGCGCACGCAAGTTTGATTTGGTCAAAGCTAAATCCACTGTCCGCAGCTGCTAATGCTTTCTTAGAAACACTTAAAAAATTATTGTCAAATGATAATCAGTAATTATTGCTCAAAGTTAATATGATGTAATCGATATGTTTCATCACAAGACTCAACATTTAGAATCAAGGGATTGCCCATATCAAAGGTAACTATCTTTTCTACATCATTTGGAGACAAATTAAAGTGACCCACAGTAAAGTTTTGCTGTATACGGTTTAAGTGAGCTGCTGACTTAGGAATTGCAATAATATCATTTTGGCATAATCACCGCAGTGTGACTTGTGTGGGTGTTTTTCATATTGCTGACCAATGAGGATAGGGATTAGTGAACAGATTCTTCTATCCTTCCGCAAATGATGTCCATACCATCGTCACAATACGATACTTAGTCATCAGTTCGCGTAAGAAGTTGCGCTGATAAAATGAATGAAGTTCAATTTGATTAATTGTAGGAACAATATCGAATGACTCTAATAGGTCAACCAAGTGGTCTGATAGAAAATTGCACACTCAGATGATTCAATTGTTGTTATTATCGGTAATTTGTTCCGTCCAGCGAGTTACACGCTTATCAGCCTGATCAACTTTATTCCCATCTACAATCAATGATCGCGTAAATGTGTTATTTCTTGATCCTTGATTACGGAGAATTTTCTGAATACGCTGAACACTATTACCTTGCCCATAACCACCTTGTGTCATGAACGGAGCAATCCTTTTATTTGAAAATGTCTTACCATAACTATTTAAAAAAGATATCATTGGATGGGCCAAGGTCATAGCCCAGATGGGGTAGCCTAGGTAGATCGTTTTATATTGGTTTAGACTTGGTACTTTCATATCAAGTTTGGGGTAATCTTGATTTTCACGTTCAGAATTGGCTCTTGAAAGTGTTCTCTGGTAATTTGCAGCATATGAATCTTTTACAACAATTTCTAAAATGTCAGCATGGGTTCTTTCAGCAATTTTGCTAGCAAGCAACTCAGTGCTGCCTGAACGTGAGAAATAAATAATTATACTGCGAGCATTTTTGGTAATCTTTCTTGTTGGTTTATTTTTGCTATTAGTATCCTTACCGTCAGACTTTGTTCCAGCGCCATTTCTCCATAAACTATCTGTTTTTCCCAATTGTGGAGCGGAAATTGGTTGTCCACTAATTCTTCCGGCAATTTGCTTATCAACTGCTGTGTTAGTTGTGTGACGCAATATCATTGTTCCCCCAATTCCTAAAATAAGGAAAATAACTATTATTAACATAACTATCTTTCTTTTCCTCATCTTTTAATAACCTCACTTTCAGAAACAGATGGTTGAGGTACAATATAAATTCACTATTTGTTCGTTTGATACATATAACCTCTCGTTCTTGGTAATATGGATTTATCTGTTGTCTTTACCAATAAGTATTGAACAACATCGATATTGCCAACTTCGAATGAAGCTGCACAAGCTTGTAAATATAAAGACCACATTCGATCAAATCTTTCTCCATATTTTTCAATTACTTGCTGCTCAACCCTGACATAATTTTGATACCACGTTTCGAGAGTTCTTTGATAATGGAATCTTAGTGGTTCAATATCAGTAAATTGTAAATTAGCATCCATAATATGTTTTAGATTTTCTGCTATATTTGGAATGTAACCACCTGGAAATATATATTTACTAATAAATGGATCTACACCAGCACCCATATGTTGTCCTGTAATTCCGTGAATTAATGCTCGTCCTTCAGGAGCCAAAAGTTCCTGTACCTTTTTAAAATACAGACCGAGATTTTCTTTTCCCACATGTTCAAACATTCCAACAGAAGTTATATAATCAAAGTTACCTTTTAATTCACGATAATCTTCCAGTAGAACTGTCACTTTATTTTGTAAATGACGACTTTCAATTTGTTGTTTTGTATAGTCATACTGTTCTTGGCTTAGTGTAATTCCAGTTGCATGCAAATCAAATTCTTCGGCAGCCATAAATAATAATGTTCCCCAACCACTTCCAATATCTAAAAGCTTTTTCCCAGGGTTAGTTGCCAATTTCTGTAAAATATACCGATCTTTGTTCAATTGTGCCTCTTTCAAACTATCATCATCACTTTTGTAATATGCACAAGAATAAGTCATAGTCTCATCAAGCCACAGACGATAAAAATCGTTACCGATATCGTAATGACTTTTGATATCGCGTTGACTAGCTCGCTCTGAGTGTGACATTTTGGGTAAATATTTTAAAAACGAGTTCTTTGTTAAGAAACTTTCAGATTGACGATAGGCAGAGGCAATCAGTTTCTGAATGCTTCCTTCAATTTGAATATCTCCATCCATATAAGCTTCTCCAAGTACCAATGTTGGCTGATCTGTTAACTCCTGTAATGGAAGTTTTCTCTTAAGACGAACTTTAATAACAGGTTCTCCAACACCATACACTTCAACTTTGTTATCCCAATAAGTAACTGACACTGGTATATCAAACGCATGGCTTAGTAACTTTCGATAGATATTTTTTTCTAACATTGTTTTCCCTTCTGTCTCATAATTGAATGATTTATTTTTTCTATTTTCCAGCTCTTTTTTGTAGTTCTGCTGTATATCGATTTCCAACTATTTTAATTTCTCGTGATAGCTCATTAAGTTGAATTAATTCCGCTTGATCGAATTTAATGTTCACAGCCTGTAGATTTTCTTTTAAACGACTTAATTTAGTAGTCCCTGGAATTGGAACTATCCACGTCTTTTGCGCTAAAATCCATGCCAAAGCAATTTGAGCCGGTGTAGCATTCTTTTCTTTTGCAAAAATTTTGATTAAGTCCACCAAAGCTTTATTTTTTTTAATTGCTTTTTCAGTAAAGCGAGGTAATTTAGTACGTAAATCATTTTTTGAAAAAATAGTTTCAGCATTAATTTTCCCAGTTAGATATCCTTTGCCAAGTGGACTGAAAGGAATAAAACCGATACCTAGTTTTTCTAGCAAGGGAAGCAGTTCATCTTCGGGTTCTCTAGTCCACAACGAATACTCGCTCTCCACTGCAGTTAGTGGTTCAACATTATGTGCTTTCTTTATTGTTTCTACTCCAGCTTCAGAGAGGCCCCAGTGTTTAATTTTTCCTTCTTTTTTTAACTGTCCCATAAGTTGGGCAACTTCCTCAATTGGGACCTTAGGATCTACCCGATGAAGAAAATAAAGGTCAATCGTCTCTCTTTTGAGACGTTTTAAAGATCCTTCTAATGATTTACGAATACCCATTAAATTAGCATCTACGACTTGTTTCCCATTTTCTATTCTAATACCACATTTAGTTGCTATCGTGACCTTGTCCTTATAAGGTTTTAGTGCCTTTCCCAACAATTCCTCATTTATAAAGGGACCATACACTTCAGCTGTATCAAAAAAAGTTTCCTTGAGTTCAACCGCTTGTTGGAGCAAATATATCATTTCTTTAGTACTTCTTGCATCACCATAACCGAAACTCATGCCCATGCAGCCTAGTCCAAGTGCGTCAACTTCTAAACCTTCTTTTCCTAAAATACGTTTTTGCATAACCTAAATCTCCCTTCACTAACTATTGACTATTCTGAAATAATTTGTCGTGCAAATTTGCAACTTGTTCACCAATGGTTGCTTCACCAATAAAGTTCATTTGAAATGTATTAGAAAGATGTTCTACAACATGAGTAATCGGACGTATAGCATCAGAAGGATCCGAACCTTGATTAAAAGATAAATATTTTTTACGAAGTGATTAAATATTAAATACTCATGCCCCCATCAACACTGTAAATCGCACCAGTGACATAACTAGCCTCTTCAGAAGCAAGAAAAAGAGCAACATTTGCAACTTCATTAGCATTTCCCATACGCTTTACAGGAATACTACTAGCCGTTGCCTGTTCATGATTTCTTGCTTCTTCATCTGAGAGCCCAGCTTTCGTCCAAATAGGAGTTTTTATTGCACCTGGTGTAATCGCATTAACTCTCATTTCACTAGAAGCAAGCTCTAATGCCCAGACCTTAGTGAATGCTTCAATAGCAGCTTTCGCTCCTAAATACATTGATAAATTAGGACCTTTTCTGTGAAGCCCTGCACTAGATAAATTAATGATGACGCCCTTAGCCTTTTTCAACAATGGTAACGAATGAATTGTTATATCGACTAGTCCTCTCACATCGATATCAAAAGCCATATCATAATCTTTAATTGTCATTTCTGAAATTGATTTAACAGGACACCATCCTGCACTATTAACTAATATGTCTATTCTTGAATTGAATTTTACACTGATTTTTTGTATAACATTTTTTATTGCCTCACTGTTGCTAAGATCTGCTACATAATATGATATATTTTTATTTGTATCGGCAACCTCCATTAATTTTTTTCACGACGACCAAGTATAATAACAGAAGCCCCTTCTTGAGCAAATCGTTCTGCAATTGCACGTCCTATTCCAGAACCTCCCCCTGTAACAGCCACAATTTTATTAGCTAATTTTTTTGCCATTTTTTTAAACACCTTTCCTTAGCTGACATAGTTTTTAAGCACTTAATTCAACAATAAATATACTTTTTAATTTTTAAAAGGAACTATTTTCCTTATTTTTCCACAAGAATAAGAGATAGTATTAGAATATCATTTGGAGTGAACTCTAAGTCAAGTGTTTAGTTTTTAAAATAAAAAGAGATTATATTTGACTTGAAGTGTACTTCAAGGAATATAGTTTAGACGTTGGTTAATCCAATTACAGACAAGTCTAGTTATTTAAATAAATTTAGGAGGAATTTTAATGGCTTATAAAACAGTAAATCCATACACAAATGAAATCGTTAAGACTTACGATTTTGCAACTAAGAAACAAATCGAACAAACATTAAGTACAACACACAACTTGTATAAGAAGTGGCGCAAAGAAAAAATATCAGATAGAGCCACTACTCTTCATAAAATCGCTGACTTGCTCAGAGCTAACAAGCAAAAATTGGCTAAAATCGCAACTGTGGATATGGGGAAACTTCTTAGAGAATCAGAAGGCGAGGTTGAATTATGTGCGCTGATTGCTGACTATTTTGCAGAACATGGTGAAGAATTTCTGTCACCTACACCAATTACGACTAGGGCAACTGGTGCTGCTGAAATTGAGAAACAAGCAATAGGAACAATTCTTGCAGTCGAACCATGGAACTTTCCTTACTATCAAATCATGCGTGTGTTTGCTCCTAATTATATAGTAGGGAACCCAATGATTTTGAAGCACGCTTCTAACACCCCAGGATCTGCAGCGGCTTTCGAAAAAATTGTTATTGAGGCTGGAGCGTCAAAGGGAAGTATGGTAAATCTATTTTTGAACTACGATCAAGTAAGCAAAGTTATTGCAGATCCAAGAGTTCAGGGTGTCGCGCTGACTGGTTCAAAGAGAGGTGGTCAGTCTGTAGCCAAAGTAGCTGGTGAAAACTTGAAGAAAAGCTCAATGGAACTTGGTGGAAGTGACGCTTTCATCGTTTTAAGTGATGCTGATGTAAAACAAGCTGTAGATCTCGCCTGGAGAGTTCGTTTGTATAATGCAGGACAAGTATGTACTTCTTCTAAACGATTTATTGTTGCTGACAATTTGTACGATGAATTTCTCAAGCAATTAAAAGAAAAATTTGCAAATTTGAAACCTGGAGATCCGATGAATTCAAACACAACACTAGCTCCCATGAATTCGCAAAGAGCTAAAGAAAAATTACAGGATCAAGTTAATCGTGCCATTGCTGCAGGCGCAAAAGTCTACTATGGTAATCAAAAAATTGATCTTTCTGGTCAATTTTTTGAACCAACGATCTTAGTTGATGTTAAGAAAGACAACCCGTTATTTTATGAAGAAATGTTTGGACCGGTTGCTCAGGTATTTAAAGTGCATAGTGATGAGGAAGCAATTGAATTGGCTAATGACTCAAAGCTTGGTTTAGGTGGTATTGTCTTTTCAAAAGATCCACAACATGGAAAAAAGATCGCACAACAAATTGAAACGGGAATGGTCTTTGTCAACACCTTCTTGAGTTCATTACCTGAGTTGCCATTTGGTGGGGTAAAAGGTTCAGGTTATGGAAGAGAATTGAGTTCATTGGGATTAATGGCATTTGTCAATGAAAAACTAGTCGTAACTGCGCAAAAACCTGATTTTAATAACGTAGCTGGTGGACTAGCAATTCTCTAAGAATAAAGTTAATTACCTTGCATAGATAAAAAAGTATTAAGGTGTAGAAAACATTAGCATAAGAATTCAGCAATCAACTACAACAACTATAGGCAAGGATATAGTTGATTAAGCTCTTTAATTTTTGAAAATCATTAATAAGGTTAAAAATATCAAGTAAAAATCAAAAGGCCTGTGACAAGTAACTGTTTTGTCATAGGCCCTTGTTAGGGTAATTATAGTTACTTACTAGTAAATTGCCTAAAAAACACTAAATGTATGTTTGGAGAATAGTTAATGAAGAAAAATAAGCAAATAATATTAACAACGGTCTTGATCAGTTATTTTTTAATAATCTTGAGTAATTCGGTTATTTTCACTGGAATTGTAGATATCCAACACGAATTATCATTATCAACGAAGACTCTTTCATGGGTCAGTAATAGTTATTCACTAACATTTGGTGGATTACTCCTGTTATCTGGTAGATTAAGTGACATTTTCCCTAAAAAAATAGTCTTTTCTGTGGGCATAATTATCTTCGGAATTACCTCTTTGTTGGTAGGTATTGCTAATACAGGAACATTACTAATTTTGGCACGTGCATTTCAAGGAGTAGGTGCTTCAATTATCGCTCCTACATCATTGGCACTATTGTTGGACACATTTGATGGAATAGAGCGTACAAAAGCAATTGCTTTATATGGAGCAACTGCTGGAATAGGTTCTAGTGTTGGCTTGGTCTTGGGAGGGCTTTTCGCAAGTTTATGGACTTGGAGAATCGGATTTTTAATTAATTTTCCTTTAGCTGCTGTGCTACTTGTTATTGTCTTTAACCATGTTACTTCAAAAATAAGTAAACAAGCAATCAGTATTGATTACTGGGGAAGTGTTTTATCAATTTTAGCTGTTGCGAGTTTGTTATATGCAATGACTGCAGACAACAATCAAATAATATTTCTGATAATAGGTGCCATCTTACTTATTGTATTTGTTATTTTAGAATCAAAGTTAAAAAAACCAATTATGCCCCTTTCTTTATTTAAAGACTTTGAACGTACGGGTGCTTTTATAGCTAGATTTTTTTATATGGCAGCAATGATGAGCTTTTGGTTTTACACTCCCCAATTAATGCAAGGTGATTTGCATTTTGCTCCTATTTGGGTAGGCTTTGGTTTTTTCCCTATGACAATGGTTATGTATATTGTGGCACTTCGATTACCTGAAATGACACAGAAAATTGGAAATGCACGCATTCTACATATCGGAATGCTACTAACACTAATTGGAATGATTATTGTTTGCTTCTTCCAAAATAGTTTCGGTTATTGGTGGGGGATTGGTGCTCCAATGCTGCTAATTGGTGCAGGTCAAAGTATGTCTATAAGTCCTCTAACAGTGTCTGGTGTTATTAGAACCCGTGGAGAAGAGTCTGGAGCAGCATCGGGGCTGGTTAATGCAGTTCATCAAATTGGTGGAGCTGTTGGCTTAGCATTTGTAGCTCTGGTTGCTGGGAATATCAACAATCAAGTTATGCGGTATCAAGTATCTATGATTACAGCAACTATTTTTGTGATAATAGCCCTCATATCAAGCTTTTTTCTGATTCATTCAAATAGAATGCGTAGATAATTTTAATTGCTTAACTCATGCAATTAAAGAAGCATATCCAAAATTGTATAAAGATATAATTAAGGAGCTACGTCGGAAGTTAACTTTTGACGTAGTTCCTTTGTTTACTCTGTAAATGTCTTCGATAAATTCAGATATCAATATCTATAAGTCACTTGATACTTCAAATTCTTCTCAAATAAATTCACTTTGTTACTGTATTTTTAATAAATTCATTCTTGAAAACCTATTTATTGTTTACTTATATTGCGTCTTTTCTTTAATCTAGGATAAAGGACAGATATATAAAGAATCAATGCAACAACTGTAAAAATTGCCAGGCCACCAAAAGCAGGTGCATACCCTAGAAATTTGATTCCAATCCCTAGTATCAGAGCTCCTAACCCATAAGCCAAATCCGCTGTTGCAAAAAGAGTTGCACTTGCCACTCCACGCCGATCAGGTGAACAAAATACATAACCTGTTGCTTGTAATAGAGGAAAAACTACACCAAAACCAAGTCCAAATAAAATCGCTGATATCAAGAAAATAGTTAAATTAGATGCCCAGCCCAAAACAATTAAACCACAGAACATCAGCACAATACCAGGAATAATTATAGCAGTTACCCCATAACGATCTGATAACCGTCCAACTCCCAACCGTACTACAAACAAAGATAAAGCATACATTGAAAAGTATAGACCAATATTTTTAATTCCTTGATTGATACCGTAACTGGCGATATATGCCATAATAGCCCCATAAGGCATAATTGTGAATAGAATCACTAAACAAGTAGGCATAACACTTTTTTCAAATAACATATCTAATTTTGAATCCACTTTAGCATGTGGGATAGTCTGAGAAACAGAGAAACTTTTTTTTACCGAAGGTTGTTTTTTTTCATAATTTAAGGATAAACCTGTTACTAAGCTAATGATTCCTATTAATGTACCTGCTCCAAATAGCCACCAAGAACCACGCTGAAACATATTCAGCCCCAGGCCGGGTCCAAGTGCCATACCAATAGTATTAGCCAAAGTATAGTAACCTATACCCTCGGTTAGCCGCGAAGCAGGTACTAAGTCTGCAGCTATGGCACTCCCAGAAGTAGAAGATGCACTGAAACCTATCCCCTGCAACGCTCGAATTATTAAAATCCCCCCTAAAGATGAAACCAGTCCAAAGAAAGGAGCCGCTGTTGCCATTATAATAACGCCCACGAGATAAACAGGTTTACGTTCCCAGTGGTCAGCTGTATCCCCCCATATTGCACGCGAAGCCAGACAACTTATGGTATATACTAAAATAATAATTCCACCGACTGAAGGATCAGTAGCACCAAGATTGCGAGCGAACAGAGGGAGAGTCGGTATAAACATAAATGTTGTAATATACATAAAAATAGCAGTAACTAAAAGTAGAACAAAGTTTTTTGTCCATAAAGGCTCACGATAAAACTTTTTCTTCAAAAACAAGATCTTCTTTCTATAGTTATAATATTTTTATTCTGATAAACTATATAAACGCTTTAATTATTTTTGAATAGACAAAAAGAAGGACTTTATCAAAAATACACTAGGATAGGTGCCTCCCTCAAATATTAAGAAACATCTCAGAAGTTCCTAACAATAGAGTTGGGTCAAAAGTTAAATTTTGATCTAGTTCCTCTATATTGTTACGAATAAACGTGCTTCATAAGTCCAAATTCTCCATCTAACTTCGAATTACTCATAGCAAAGTTCCCACTATGTTCGTAATTTCTAGTTGATACTCAAAATTTTCCGACTTTGTATAGCGCAGATTATTTTATTGTCCAAATAATTTTAGAAATCTGTGACATAGGAATAGCCGATGCTGTATACTCTTGAAATTTGAATTACAAATATAATTTAATTCGTATTTCTTTTATTTCGAACAAACTTGTCTGGTAGATCTTTATGCTCTCTTTCAAGTTTGCGCAATTCTGCTTCAGCCTTAGCCATGTGATCTTCGTAATGTTCTAATTTCCAATGTAAATGATCAATGGCAGCTTGTAGGTCATCTTTTCGTTCTTCCATTACTTCTAACTGCTCTTTCAACAATTGTTTTTGTTCTGCAATGCTTCCTTCAGCCGAATCAACTAAATTCATATATTTAGAAAGATTTTCAATAGACATACCTGCTGAACGCATTTGTTTAATAAAATTAATTCTACCGATAATACGTGTACCAATATCCCTTATTCCCGAAGAAGTTCTATCGATATGTGGTATCAATCCAATTTTTTCGTAGTATCTGATAGTATCTGAACTTACTCCAGTTAATTCACTAGCTTTTTTAATATTCATTATTATCATTCCTTTTATAATTACCTAAACCATATATTATATGGTAGTTATATTTTTGTTTGCTACTTTTGTAGGAGTAACAATACCACAGTAGCGCATTGAAAATCTATTAGTAAAAGTTTCAAAAACATGATTGATTGATCTAAATACTTCTGAATTATCGGGATTACTTCCTTGCGCTAAAATAACTGTCTTTTTATCTCGATAGACATCGCTTACTAAGCGATGTCTATCGAGCCAAGTCTTTAATGAACCTGTCATATCATTCCAATAAATAGGCGTTCCAATTGCAATTATATCGGCTTTTTTTAATTGTAAAGCTAATTCAGTAAATTGGTCTTGATTAGTCGCCTGACCTAATTGGTCAATATGATAATCAATTAAATTATAGGTCTGATATGGTTCGCCATCAAAGAATTTTTGGGCCAGTTTAGTAGTTTCACCATTAGTGTTTTGACTTGAGTTCAAAAATACATTTATTTTCAAAATCTACCTCCACTGTCAATTAATATTATTAAAAAAGCTAAACTCAATGCTAGAGTTTAGCCATTTAAGAAAATGCAAAATAAAAAAATAAATTTTATTCTTACACACTAACCTTGCTGGTTTGATGGTCTCATAACAATTTCATTTATATCAGAGTCTTCTGGTAAATCAACAGCTAATGAAATTGCTTGCGCTACACGTTCTGAAGGCATCGATACACTGGCATAAAAATTTTCCATTGTCTTTTTAGTATCTGGGTCAGTTACATGATCAACTAATTCAGTCGATACAGCACCTGGTGAAACAACAGTCACTCGAACATGGCTTTTTGCAGCAACTTCTTCTTGACGTAAGGCTTCACTGATCATCCAAACACCAGCTTTAGTTGCACTATACACACCACCACCAGAATGAACTGCATGTGCTGCAACGGAAGCTATATTGATAAACTGTCCTGATTGTTGTTTGCGCATCTGTGGAAGAGCCGCATTTATTCCGTAGAGGACGCCGCGTAAGTTGATATCAATCATCCGATTCCAATCTTCAACCCGCCCTTTAATAAATTCAGAATGTGGCATTAATCCCGCATTATTCATCCAAACATCCAACCGACCATACGTGTCGATAGCTTTTTGGGCTAAAGCTTTAACCTGGTCAAGTTCACTGACATCAGTTGTCAAGTAAGTTGCTTGTCCCCCCGATTGTTCAATATCCTTAACAATTTTTTGCAAGCGTTCTTCCCGACGTGCTCCAAGGACTACTTTATTTCCCTTTGAAGCTAACAACTTAGCCGTTGCTTCGCCGATTCCAGAAGAAGCGCCTGTAATCACAATAACTTTTGACATAAAAGAACCTTCTTTCCAAAATATTAAAATATTAATTCCAAATTTCTTTCGCTAGACTAAAAGCAGTCCATGCCTTAGGCCAACCTGCATAGAAAGCCAGTTGAGTAATAATTTCAACTATTTCTTTTTTCGTTACACCGTTTTTCTTAGCGAGAAGCATGTGATTTTTTAGTTGAGGAAAAAGGCCTTGCGACATTAAACTCGCAACTATTATTAAACTTCGATCACGCGCAGAAAGAAGTTTTTCTCTCGACCAAACTTCTCCAAATAAAACATCATCATTTAATTCGGCAAATTTAGGTGCAAAATCTCCAAGGCGATCATGTCCAGCTGTTTGCTTTTCTACCATTTATCTTTCCTCCAAATTTGCATAATCTGCATCTGAAACAGGTTCTAGCCATTCAGGTTTACCAGCAGTGACTGCTATATGAGCGAACCAGCTGTCTTTGGTGGCCCCATGCCAATGTTTAACGCCGTCATGAGTCACAACAATATCACCCTTTTTTAACAAACGTGGCCTTTGCCCAATTTCTTGGTACCAACCTTCTCCACCAGTAACCAGTAAAATTTGGAAACCAGCATGATGTATATGCCAATTATTACGGCAACCGGGCTCGAAAGTCACAACACCAACTGAAACATTCACTTGGGGATCATTGACGAGGCTCTTTAAATAACTTTGCCCGACAAAAAATTTTTGATAGGCATCATTCTTATCACCTAATGGAAAAATGACACCCTTTTTCAAGTCACTATTCTGTGCCATCTATTTCTCCTTTCAGTACAGTTAACACAAAAGACACCTAAACTTAATCTACATGTCTAACCAAACCATGAATTCTCTTAACGGCAGCAGGATCACGATGATCAAAGAATTGACTCTCATTTTTATCAAGTGCTGCAATTTTTTTCATTTCATCATCTGTTAACTTGAAATCAAGGCTGGCAAAATTTTCTGCCATTCTGTTTTTATGAACAGACTTAGCAAGTGCAACTATGCCACGTTGAGTCAACCAGCGTAAAATAACCTGACCAACTGATTTATTATATTTTTGACCTATTGCAGTTAAAGTTTCATTATTAAAGATGCCATGTTTTCCTTCAGCGAATGGTGCCCATGCTTCAGGTTGAATGCTATTTTCGTGAAGAAAAGAAACAGCCTCTTTTTGTTGCATCCAAGGATTTGTTTCAATTTGGTTAACCGCTGGTTTAACATCATTATATAAGGACAAGTCCATAATTCTATCTGGTTGGAAATTTGAAACACCAATTGACTTAACTTTGCCTTCTTTTTGCAGATCTTCCATTGCGCGCCAAGATCCATAAACATCACCGAATGGTTGATGAATTAAATACAAATCAAGATAATCCAATTGAAGTTTACGCAATGAAGTTTCAAAAGCTTTCTTTGTTGCTTCATACCCTGTATCTGAAACCCATAATTTTGTTGTAACGAATAGGTCCTCACGTTTGATTCCACTGCGCTTGATACCTTTTCCGACTGCTTCTTCATTACCATATGAAGCGGCTGTATCAATCAAACGATACCCAACATCAATAGCATCAACAACTGCTTGTTCTGCTGCTTCTAAGTCCGCAATTTGGAAAACCCCGAATCCTAGCATTGGCATTTTGTTGCCATCATTAAGTTTCTTAAATTCCATAATTAACAACTCCTTCTTTTTTTGTACAAGTTAATTGAACACCTTGAAGTCAACTCTAAGTCAAATGAAAAATTATTCTTCCTGTAACTTTTTAATAAAAACTTGGTTTCTTAAAATCAGTATGTGGCTCACCCAAGCCTAAACTTTCGTGATGATAATCACGTTTACCGGTTAATAGATCAACAACTACTTGCGCTACTGCTTGGCGTGTTACTTGGGCTTCAACGAATGGTTCACCCTTAGTTGTAATGTGAACATTTTTGTTTCCATCCTGATTGTATAACCACGTGATTCGTAAAATAATATAATCTAAGTCACTCTCTTCAATAATTTCAGCCGCTTTGTGCATAGGAAGTTTCCATGTTTCACCGGTATTTTTTCGATACCATTTTTGAAATGGACCTGTAACTTCCTGGTAAATATCTGGAATATTCGCAGCAATGAATCGAGGCTTCCCATTTTCCTCAAGCAACTTAACAAGTTTACGGATTAAGTCATCTCCTGCTACATAGCTTAAATAAACTGCATCTACTCCTGCAAGAGCACCCTTGATTTTATCAAATTCTTCAAAGTTTCCATCTACAAATGTCATACGTTCATCCGCTTTATTAGCTAATCTATTTGAAACATTCCGACCGAAAAGCACCAAATCATAATCTGTTTGACTTATTAAATTGTCAGTTACCATTTGTCCAATCTGTCCTGCAGCACCTAGAATTAAAATTTTCACAACTACTCCTCCTTGAAATTAATAATTAAGATATAACTACTACTTCCTCATATCCAACTTCAGTCTATTCCTTAGACTGGACTCCAAGTCAAGCTTTATGATCATAATATTCATTTCGTATAGTAAAAATTTATAATTTTTATAATTAACAATTTCAAATATCACAAAAATTAGAACATATGAAAAACATGTTTCTACTAAACAGTTTTGTTGAAAACTACGTATACACGCAAAGTTTCACCAAATAGTTTCCACCAAATTAATTGATAATTCCTTTATTAATCTTAGAAAGACTTAAGATATTAAAAAAGAATATTACTAAGCTCATCATCATTCTTTTTTATCCTAGTTCTGGGTCGATTGGGCCATCAGGGTATACTTTTTAATTCATTCTCTACAACTTCAAATCTTCGAATCATTCGTCCAAAATATGCCACCTAATATTTCGTTCCTTGTCAGTTATTGCCAACTTAAAGTAATCTAACATAACAAAAAGTAATAACATTCACTGAATCTTCCCAATAAAAATCAGTACTCAAAAAGCCATGGCTTCCCTCAAAGGGGCCATGGCTTTTAATGTTTATTATCGATTGTTATTAAAGTTTTTCTTTACTTACAATGTTCAACTTTTCATCCAAGTCATAAACAACTGGTTGACCTGTTGCCATTTCAACACCCATGATGTCTGCATCTGAGATGTCTTCAATGTATTTTGTAAGGGCACGTAATGAGTTACCATGTGCTGCGATGATGACATTCTTGCCTTCAAGTAACTTAGGAGCAATTTCGTCTTCCCAGAATGGGATGACACGTTCCAAAGTAACCTTTAAGTTTTCACCACCAGGGATAGCACGTGGATCAAGATCTGCATAACGACGATCTTGTGCTGCAGAACCTTCATCATCAGCACTCAAGAGTGGAGGAAGGACATCGTAAGAACGACGCCAGATATGCACTTGATCTTCACCAAATTTTTCAGCAGCTTCTGCCTTATTTTGGCCTTGTAATGCACCATAATGACGTTCATTTAAGCGCCATGTTTTTGTTTCTGGAATCCATAATTGTCCTGATTCCTCCAAAGCAAAATGCAATGTTTTGATAGCACGAGTCAATACAGATGTATAAGCTTGATCAAATTCGATTCCTGCTTCTTTTAACTTACGTCCAGCTTCCTTAGCTTCTTTTTCACCTTGTTCACTTAAGTTAACATCAACCCAACCGGTGAAAAGGTTCTTCAAGTTCCATTCACTTTGTCCGTGACGGATAAAAACTAATTTTGTCATAACTAGCAAAAACCTCTTTCATTATATGATTTGTTTACAATTCACATTTTACACTGAAAACTTGAAAATTCATAGTCCAAACAAGTTACAAATTGTGAAAAAAATTCTTAGTTTTTCAAAGCTTTCACTATGGCATTCACAGCTTTTTCAACATTCTCAGGCGTTGTTGCAAGATTTAGTCTGATGAAACCTTCACCTGCTGTTCCAAAAATCTCACCATAATCAACTGCAAGCCTTGCTTCATGTTGTATTAAATGATGCAACTTATCAGCGGATACCATTTTGCGCATATCGACCCACGCCAAGTAGGTTCCTTCAAGTTCGGTAACCTTAACTTCAGGTACATTCTCAGCGAACTGGCTCTTGAGATAATTAAAATTATATTTAATTAATCCAAGCATCCCGTCTAACCAGTCTGCGCCGTCTCGGTAAGCAGCTTCAGCAGCTACCTTACCGATTAAATTACCGCTTGGCAGACACAGTTTCTTAACATACTCATCATAACGTTCACGAATTTGCGGATTTGCGATTACCACATGACTATTCTGAAGCGCAGCCAAGTTAAAGGTTTTAGATGCAGCATCAAGCATTACGATATTATCACGGTAAAATCCGTCTTTAATCGCGATAGCTGAAACAAACTTATTGTCCCCCACAATCAAATCATGATGAATTTCATCAGAGATTACCAACACTTTCTCCTCGCGGCAAATCTCAAACAGTTTTTCAAGTTCAGCCGCTGTCCACACTCTTCCAACAGGATTGTGCGGTGAACAATTAATCAATAGCTTAACATGTTCAGTTTGAATCTTATTACGGATGTCTTCAAAGTCCATCTCATAGTGACCATTGTTATCTTTTAGATTTGAGACAATCAACTTGCGCTCATTATCTTCAATCACATGCATAAAGGGATGATACACCGGCTGCAGTACCATTATTGCATCATCTTGTAACGTTAAGACATTGACTAATGCACTGATTGACTGAACAACCCCTGCTCCGAAACGAATCCATTCCTTATGTAATTCTGTTCCATATCGTTCTTGCTGCCACTTAAAATAGGCTTCGTAATAACTGTCGGGTGTGAGCGAATATCCATAAGCACCATGTTCAATTCTTTTTTTCAAAGCATACATCACTGCTTCTGGGGCCTTGAATTCAGTATCAGCGACCCACATTGGAAGAAGATCATTTGACCCAAAGCCAGCCTTCATCCCGTCCCATTTGACCGAATCAGTATGTTTGCGTTCAACCGCATATTTTTCTACAAAATCTGCAACTTTCATTATCTATTTACTCCTTATGACTCAATTTATCTTTGATTTTCCCTAGTGAGGCCTTTTTTCTCTTAATAGGTTTTACTCCTAAAATATCCAACAAGAAGGTAAAAATTGGGATTCCAACGATTAAGCCCCACATTCCGAAAAACTTCTCTGCAACAAATAACACTACAAAGGTATAAAAAATAGGAAGTTCTGTCTTATTTGACATCAACTTGGGATTAAGCACATAGGATTCTAGTGAATGCACTACCAATAACATGATAGCAATATAGAAGACATAGTTAAGTCCCCCAACTGAATAACCAATAATACACATTGGGATTGCTGAAATGATAACCCCCGCCACGGGAATCAGGCTCATCAAAAAGATTAATAAGGACAAACTAAATAGCTGTGGCATCTGCATTATTGCAAGACAAATTGTCGTCAGCGTTGTATTCACAATCGCAATGATAAACTGTGTTTCAATCACAATTCCAAAAGTATTGACGAATTTCTCAGCAAAAAAATAGATATCTTGAAAAAACCAATCATAGGGTCCTTTCAAAAAGCTTCGCGAAAAACTAAACATTCTCTTTTTTTCAATCGTGAAAAAGAAGCTTAGAAATAGTGACAATAAGAAAGTCACACCCATTGATCCAATACTTGTCACATACTTGAAAAGAAGTGCCACACCATTCTTCATCTGTGAAACAATAGTTGACGTACTTATATAGCTATTAATATAGCGTAAGATTTCGTTTCCATCAAAAGATGGCTTTTGATAAAAATTCATTACATACTTGACCATTGACTCTGTCTGATAGAAAAGCTTAGGCAAATAGATTGTTACTCCGAGGTATAAGGACCCGATTATTAATAGATACACGATCGAAACAATTAATGTCGCAGGTATTTTCAGATGCTTTCTGATGAAATTAGTTAAGCTGATTACCAGAAAAGTAAAAATAAATGTTAACAGTATCAAACTTAATAATTCACGCATTTCATACAAAACAAAAATTGTAAACAGCAACACAATTGTTCGCCGTAATTGTACATTAGCAACAAACTTCTCCCATATTCCCAAAAAACCACTCCTAAACTTGTTAGTCTTCCTTGGTTTCATTGTACCTAAAAAGAAGCAATGACAACACCCTTTTTGTTTGGTTTTTTACTGTTACAGACAAATATGTTCTTTTTTTCTATATTTGATGCTCAAATTCATTTGATAAACCACACAAAAACTGCGCTATCTCTACACTTGTTCATGGAGAAACAATCTAGGATGTACTTCTAAATTCATTCAAAAATCTATAATTCAATTATCATATTTACTCAATATTTCACGTAACATGCCTAGACTTTTTTTGATTTCTCTTCCAATATCCGTATCAGCCACCGTTTGTCTTTCAAGTTCTTGATTCACAATCTTTCTAGTTGATATAATGTCACGTCCATTCTTCACAGCATCATTTTTGGATGTAAATGGGTGATGCGTCACTAGTTGTAAACCATAAGAATTATATAGCAGCGTATACCCTCCGATTCCCGTAATAGGTTGATAGGCCTTCGAATATCCGCCATCGATTACAATCATTTTCTTGTTCGCTAAAATTGGTTCCTGCTCTTTTTTTACTGGTGTATGTCCATTAATCACATGTCCACTTTCTTGGTTAAGTCCAAACTCTCCAAGCAATTGTTCACAGAACCATTCTTCCTTGCGCAATTCAAAATAAGCGTTCTTATGTTCAACTTTAGGCTCATCTTCAGATATAAAATAACGTGCAAATGTAGTCATGCAGTGTTTCCCAAAAAGCGGTGATAGTGTGCCTTGCCACAAATACCAGATCATATCAGCTTCAATGCTCTCGCCTTTATGTGGTTTGTGATAAGCTTTTCTTAATTTTTGTTCACAAAAATCTAGTAGCTGCTGTCCTGCATAATGCTTACCCTCGTACTCAAATGCCTGAAATGTCCCATCTTCTACAACCGGAATACATCCGTGAAACAACAAGTTGCCATTATAGATCTTATACATACTCCCTTTATTGACCAGAAAATCTAAATGCTTTCTCAATTTTGCTGCATTCATGAATGAATTAAGCAGTGACTGAACAACTTCTGTTTCGTCTTGTGTCAATTCGAACGACGCATCATGCTTAACGGTTTCAAAACATGTGTTCTCTAATTTGTAACTAACGCCATCGATCATTATTTCATTTTTATCCCAATCAATTTGATTCAGTAAAACCAAATCATCAAGCTTAAATTCAGGTCTGCGCTTTTTTAATTGTCCCTCCAACTTGAATTGGATTACTGCGACAGCTTGATGAATCTGCGTAATTTGAAGCTTCTCATCTGGCATTATAAAATCTTCATTTTCAAGTGTCTTGGGCCTAAATGCAACATTGTCTCCATAATTTTTTTCAGCAAACATTGATAAATGCCGTAAATTGATCCCATATGCTTCCTCAATAATTGCAAGATTATTATACCTTGCACAGATTCGTAAAAGATTCATCATACATAGTGCCGAACCCGCTACAGCTCCAAGCCATAAAACATCATGATTTCCCCACTGAATATCAACAGAGTGATACTTCATGAGGGTCTCCATTATTTTATCAGGTGCAGGTCCTCGGTCATAGATATCTCCGATTACATGCAAATGATCCACTACCAGTCTTTGAATTGTATAGCAAGTTGCAGTAATAAAATAATCCGATTGTTTCAACTCTACCAAATTACGCAAAATCTTATTATAATAATTCTTCTTGTCGTGTTCTTGCTGGTCATTGTAGAGTAGTTCTTCTGTAATATACGCAAAATCAGGATTTAATGCCTTTCTGACTTTTGATCTTGTATATTTTGTTGCGGTTACCTTCAGCAGTTCAATCAAATTTGAGATTGTATTAAGGTACCATTGCTCCAATGCTTCTTGATCTGGTAATTCACTTTTTTGAAATATTAGTTCATCTTCAGGATAATAGATTAGGGTAGCGAAGTCCTGGATGTTCTTGGGTGTCAGTCTACCCGCAAAGTTCTCCACAATCTTTTGTTTAACATTGCCCGACCCGTTTCTCAGAGTATGGTCAAATGCATTGAATTCACCATGTAAGTCGCTGACATAATGTTCTGTGGCTTTTGGCAGATTCAAAATTGCTTCTAAATTTGTTATTTCTGTTATTATTGCCTGTTTAGTCGGAAATTTCTCATGGACCAATTTCTCAACATATGACATATCAAAATCCCTCCTGTAAATCCATTTCTTTCGCAAGCATAGCCATTTGAAACGGATTATCTGAAACACACCCCCATATTATAACAAATACCAATTTTCAGCAAACACTCAAACTCGCTTGAAAACCCTTGATTATGCTTACAAGTGTTCATATTTAATTAACAATACCAATTTGTAATTATTTGAGTTTTTTTGTTGTAAAAATATTTTTTTAGTGCTATCTTATAGTTATCGTTTTTAGGTTGAATGGAATCTACAAGGAGGATTCATTATGAATAATACAGCAATAGAGAAAACGGAAGCACGTGTTGAAAAGGATACTGAATGGCGCTTATCTAATCAAGAGAATGGATATTTCTTGGATGTTGTTTTCTGCAAAAAGCTTGAAAATACCATGAAAAACAAGCGCAACTTTTCATTTAATCGCTTTGAATCAGAACAGCTTAACAATCTGCATTCACTAATTACCGAATTGGATGGGAACTTCAAGTTGATTCTAGATGAAAAGGTTATCGGTTTAGATTATCTTCCATTATCATCTGATGATGCTGCTGACCTAGTTGAAGCTCTTTAGTTTCTGATATTAATTTCATATAAATGATTGGTTTTAACCCAAACAAAAAAAGTAGCGCTATTCAGCTATTGTAGTGACACCCTAGATTAGGTTTTACCCTAATTTTTGGAGTCAGCACATATAGAATCTGAGTAGCGCTACCTTTTTGGTATCTTTCTACTTATCATTATAACCATTTGGATGTGTCAGATGCCACTTCCATGCAGTCTCAATAATTTTGTGGATATCATCAAATTGTGGTTTCCAGCCCAAGACTTTTCGTGCCTTATCTGATGCTGCAATCAGCGTATCAGGATCACCGCCGCGTCTTGCTGCGATTTCTGTTGGAATTTCCTTTTTAGTAACATCGCGTGCTGCCTTCAAAATTTCCATGTTAGAAAACCCTGTTGAAGATCCTAGATTGAAGGCTGTACTATCATTACCCTTTGTCAGGTATTCAACCGCTAAAATATGAGCATCTGCTAAATCAAACGGATGTACATAATCACGTACATTAGTACCATCTGGAGTATTGTAATCATCTCCAAAAATTTGTAATTTTTCACGTGTTCCTGCCGCCACTTGCAACACAATGGGCAACAAATGGGTTTCTGGATTGTGATCTTCTCCAATACTACCATCCGGCTTCGCACCAGCAACGTTGAAGTAACGAAGCGCAACAAATTTTATGCCATTAGCAAGATCTGTCCAATGCATAATTTTTTCCATTGCCAATTTACTTTCTCCATAAGGATTGATTGGCTTTTGCAGATCAGTTTCCTTAATCGGCGTTCTCTCTGGTGTTCCATATGTTGCAGCAGTTGAAGAAAAGACAATTTTCTTCACATCTGCTTCGACCATAACTTCTAATAATTTTATCATTCCCGAGGTATTGTTATCAAAATATTTAAGTGGATTCTTCATAGACTCCGGAACTACCGAGAAAGCTGCAAAATGAATGACTGCATCAATCGCTGGATTTTCCTTGAAAACCTTGCGCATAAAGTCACGATCTGCAATATCTCCTTGGTAAAATTTTGCCTTGTCGTTAACAGCTGCCCGATGTCCTGTGACAAGACTATCTACAACAACAGTCTCTGTCCCTTGTTCAACCAAGCGATCTACTGTATGCGATCCTATGTACCCAGCACCGCCTAAAACTAAAATTGCCATGTTTGTTCCTCCTTGAGGAGTAGCTGGGTCAAATAAATTCTGACCTGCTCCTCTATTTATTACGATTAAACGTGTTCCACACGTCAAAATTCTCCGCCTAACTTCAAATTATTCATAGCAAAAAACATGCTATGTTCTTAATTTTTGTTAGTGCTCAAAGTTTCCCGACTTATGTCACACTCTGATTAAACTTGTGTCACACTCTCTTTTGTTTCATTTGTATTTGGAAGACTATCTGTCTCTCTCAATCATTTTACCAGTATTATCTCCCAATTTGTTAATTAATACCAAAATGTAATCTTTTATCGAAGGCTGAGTCAAAAGCTAAATCTGGTCCCATCTCTCTATTTATTCCGGGTAAACGTGTTTCATAAGTCAAAATTCTCCGTCTAACTTCGAATTACTCATAGCAAAGTTCTTAACTATGTTCGGAATTTCTAATTGGTACTCAAATTTTCCCGACTTATAGCGCACTCCCTTTCTTCTAGACTTGTTGTTTTTATTAACTTGTGCTTAACTATTATTTAGAACTTAAGAAGGGGCAATCCTATGTCAGAACTAGTATATAAGCAATTAATTACTGATTTAAAAAAGAAAATATTTGCAGGTAATTTCCCCGATTTGCGCCTGCCAGATGAACGCTCTCTCAGTGAGCAGTATAATGTGAGCCGCAGTTCCATCAAACGTGCACTTAATCGCATGGCCAATGATGGCATTATCTTCCGCAAACGTGGCGCGGGGACCTTTATCAATCCATTGTATCTAAAAAATGAATCTGTCTTTAATTATGAAGAAGGCTCCAACTTAGGTGTCACTGATAACTTTAAGATGAACGGGCAGCGGCCAAAAATCAAGGTTCTTTCCTTTGAAGTCATCAAGCCTAATCATGAACTGCGTCGTGATTTATTCTTATCACATGATGATTTTGTATACAAAATCGTTCGTCTGCGCTTGTTCGAAGACCAGCCTTTTATGATTGAAACGGGCTATATTCCAATTAGAATAGTCCCTGAATTAACCAAATCGACGATTGAAAGTTCAATCTTTAATTACCTACAAAAAAACCATCATCAGTCAGTTACTAAATCGTTCCTTTCTGTTTTTGCCGAACCATCGACTAAAAACGATCAAGAATTACTAGGGTTATTACCTACTGAGCCCACTGGCATTATGGAAGGAATATTCTTTCTTGATGATGGGACGCCTTTTGAATTCTCACATATGCGCTTCCACTATAAATACTTGAAGTTCAATTCTTTTGTTTCTGTAAATTAAAAATCTTAATTCTCTCTGGAGGTACATAATGACAACTCTTTATATCGTGCGTCACGGTCAAAGCAAAGCAAACGCTGCAGGCATCCTTCAAGGAAGCTTGATTAATACTCCCTTATCTGAAAAAGGACAAATTCAGGCAAAAAATGTCCATGACGCTTTTGAAAAGAAATCGCTGCATTTTGACCTAGTTTTTGCAAGCCCTTTGTTGCGTGCGGCCCAAACCGCCGCAATCATCGCGCCAGAAGCTACAACTATTTTTGATGAGCGTCTAAAAGAATTCGATTATGGTGATTGGGATGGTCAAAAAGTTGTAGATATTCATCGCCTTTTTGCTGAATTTTTCGATGAAAAAAAGAACCTGCTGCCAGATTCTGAAAAAGTTTCTCATGGTGATGATTTCGCATCAGTCACCGCAAAATTAGACGATTTTCTTAATGAACTTGCACTAAATTATCCAACACAGGAGATCTTGGTCGCAAGCCATGGATTCACAATTAAATTACTGCTGAATGCTATTTTGGAAATTAATAACCTAAGTTCATTGAACGAACCGCACAATGCTGGTTTAACAAAGATTGAGTTGACCACTTCAACGCGTACCCTCGTATACTTCAATCGCGACTTAACTGAATAAGCTAGTTCAATTATTGAAATCGAAAAGATGGGCGAGACAAAAGCTAACTTTTGACCAACCTCTCTACTTATTCCCAAAAATCAGATTTACAATCCAGTTTCTCTGTCAGTAACAGCCCGCAGCACACAGGGGTCTGGGCCAAAAGCTAACTTTTAGCCCAGACCCCCTTATTTATTACGAATAAACGTGTTTCACAAGTCAAATTTTACCGACTTATGGCACCCATTGGCTGCTCATTCTCTAGACACTTATTTAAACTCGCGTGCAACCTCGCTGACTGACATATTCTGCTCGTATGCATGTTCAATCACTTCTTTGACATCTGCATCACTGAATGCTTTAATATCAATTCCTTGACTGGCAATTTCTTTTCGTGCCTGCTTGATTTGTGCACTGGTAATCTTTCTTGAGCTTGCAGAAGATGAATGACCTCTTGTTGAAGAAGAAATAGTTGGTAAGATATCTGTTGCTGCTTTCTCTTCACTTGACTCATCTGCACTTGAAACATTGTACCCTAGACGAGCAAGAACTTGGTTATTATTGTGTTCAAGGCTACGCGCTTTTTTCCTAATATCTTGATAGTAGGACTGTGTAATATTCCCATAACCCAAAATCACAGCTAATTTTGTATTTGAAGCTGTATATTCATAATTAGTTGCCAACACTTTTGCACGTTTGTATGTTTTATTGAAAATCTTAAGTTCATGTACAACTTCTTTGAGTTCAATTTCTTTAGAAACTGCCCTAAGCAATAATGTTTGTGAGCCATTATCTATTTTAGTTACTTTTTTAAAATTAATAATTGCTTTACTATATTCTTGCTTTTTAATTGCAGCTAGACCTTTTTGATATTCTTCTAATTGTTCCAAATGTGCACTTGCAGAGCTATCATTTGGTTTCTTCTTCAATGCATTACGAAATTGATTCTCAGCTCGATGGTAGCTAGCATCACTGATAGTTTGTTCGCCTGCATTCATAGCATTATTGTAATATTGTGTGGTCTCAACATGTTTTGTGTAACCATAGCCTATAAAAATCACTGCAATAACCAAAGTGATTATAAGCCAAGCTTTCTTGCCCATCGACCAATTCCTCGCTTTCAATTCGTTAACTGCAATTATAACATTTTTTCTTGGTTATTATGTGACTATTCTCTTTGTTACTTCATCTGCTTTGACCTTTTAATATTATTTATGTAGAATTAGAAGAAAAATAGGAGTGTCTATGAATTCATCCTTATTAACAGAGATTATTAACGATTATGGTTATTTTGGGATTGCCTTGCTGCTTGCACTTGAAAATATCTTTCCCCCGATTCCCTCAGAGGTAATTCTAGGATTTACTGGTTTCATGACCCTTTCTAGTAAATTAAATATTGTTGGCAGCATCATTGCAGCGACAATTGGTGCTCTAATTGGTGCCTTAATTTTATATTTTTTTGGCAAGATTATTTCCGTCGAACGCTTAGAACGAATTCTAGCAGGACGCATTGGTAAAATACTGCATTTCAAGCCTGCAGATTTAGAACGTGCCGCAGCTTTTTTTAAACGCCATGGCAATTCTGCAGTCTTCTTTGGAAGGTTCGTTCCAGTTATTCGCAGTCTAATCTCAATTCCAGCTGGAATGTCTGACTATCCTCTTGGACGTTTCGTTGTTTTTTCAACCCTTGGCACACTCGTTTGGAATACTGTGTTGATCTTTGTTGGGCGGATGGCTGGTCATGCATGGCCACACGTAATTAACATAATTGAATCTTATGGCAAGATTTCACTAGTAGTGTTAGCTGCACTATTTATTTTAGGCTACTTTATCTATAAGAAAAAAGTGTAACATAAAGTTTCAGAAATACATTTGTCCAAAAACACCAAAATAAAGCAGCTGAATCTAAATTTAACTTTTGATTCAGTTGCTTTATTTATTCCGTATAAACGTGTTTCACAATTCCCCGACTTATGGCACACTCTCCTTTCTTTTATTTGTCTATTTTTTTATAATTTTTTAGGCCTTTGATAATTTTAGGAAGAACTAATATTACCACGGTAATCCATGAAACAAATTCGGCTATTTTAATAATAACTGAAGTTTTGTATACTATGCTAATCTTATTGTTGCCCTTCCTTAACACCACACCAATTGTGTTACGCTTTGTTTTGGTATAAGCGGCCTTTTTCCCGTTAATAGTAACTAGATATGAATTATAATTCAAAAAAGGCAAATCTGCGGACACATTATTTTTAGAGGTATATATTTTATAAATAATTCCATTTGAAATACTATGTGATGTAATCTTTTGCTTTTGCCCACCTATCAAAGCCACGTGTTCTTGAATCTCAACCATGTACTTTTTCATGCTTGTATATGGCCAATAATCAATGGAACCTACCCCTTCATTAAAGCCTTTCACCATATAATTAAAACCCCGTTTTGAAGTTATTTGATAATTTGAAAAGGGCAATGCTTTTTCACTGCTAGGTTTATAGTCAATTACAGTCTGAGTTGTACGTGTGTTTAAGAAACTATACGAGGTGCTTAATAATGAGATTACAACTAGCGCAAAGACAACCATCGTCCAGCGCTGAACATATTTTGTCTTTGAGATAAGAATCCAAAGTGTCTCAACAGCAAATATTGCTAGAAAGAAATTCGAGATACACAAAATTCTGCCAGTCCATTGAAGAACAACAATCGGTGTCTTATTGACGAAATTCCAAATTGATTCAAAAACACTTGTCGTTGCAATAAAAAAAATGACACCAATCATGCCAATAATTCTATTAGTAACACTCTGCTTTTTCCATAAGAATAACCCCATAATCGTCGTTATTACCAGCAAAGCTCCCACTGATTCATCATTATTTAACGCATTTATTATGGCGTCTCCTAAACCTGTACCCGCTGTTGAAAGCGTACCGGACTTGGTGATGAACAGGTGATTACTTGTATATATTGTAAACAATGTACCCCAGTAAAATGAAGTCATTAGCAGTGTCGCAATCCCTGCATAAACAATATATTTCAACTTTCGCCAGAAATTGCTGGCTGTAAATAATGCAATTGCAATAATTAACATTACTACAACTAAGTACATCAAGAAACTCAATATATGTGAATAAATAACACCCGTCATACCAAATGCTAGCAAGAGCCATTCTGCCTTTTTCCTAAAAAAGATACTGTACGTTCCGTATCCAATTAACGGTAAGAAGACATATCCCGCAGTTTGACCAACATCAAAGGTTAGAAACATCCAACTAAAATTATATGCTGATAAAACATAGACAAAAGAAAAAATTAGGGCTTTCTTTTTATTGCCATACCAATATTTTAGGCCACAGAAATACGAAATAAGCATTGATATAAATACTATTGAACACCATCCAACATAGATTGCCAAAATGGGGTCACTAATCACTAACAAGGCTAACGCCAATGGATAAACAGGCAAAACACCATATACCATATTAATCGGTGTTCCTACCTGATTCATTGCGTAAGTCTCGATGTATGAGAAAAGCTTGCCATGTTTAATATTCTGTGCCAAATCATATATTCGGTTAAGGTGAAACGACATGTCCACTCCTGCATGGAGAGAATTGGCACAGAAATAAGGTACCATAACCACTACACTTGCTACTAGACAAATTAAGATTACGCATAATTGTTTTTGTGTATTTGAAGCTTTATTCATTTTGACCACTCTTCTTCATCCTTTTCAGTTTTAGATAGATCACCCCAAACACCAGCAGCAAGATGATTGTTCCAGATATCAATCTGGCAACAAAATATAACACTGGCGTCTGATATTTGACTGTTATCGTCGCGCTGCGCTTATTCTTTACATAAACAAGTGCCAAAGAATGTTTACTTGCATGAAGTGGTGTTTCCTTACCATTGACATAAGCCACATAGTCTTTCGAGTTGTAGATAAAAAAAGGGAGGACGATCCTAGAGCTCTTATTCTCCAAATTATCAATACTATATGTTACTTGCTGA
Source organism: Lactobacillus sp. UCMA15818 (assembly GCF_030400225.1). GTDB lineage: Bacteria > Bacillota > Bacilli > Lactobacillales > Lactobacillaceae > Liquorilactobacillus. The sequence goes on from NZ_VJYB01000004.1 coordinate 165,298, forward strand.
TACCCCGAGGCGATTGAACTAGCACTTAAATAATACTTATGTTCATTTACAATAACCTGATGATTAAAAACCTTTTCTCTAACTGTGTTGGCTGCGTATGGGACATAATCCTCATATCGGGCTGATTCCGCTGCTGCTTGATTTAGTGACAATGAATTTAAATACCCTTTTGCGTTTAATCGGTATGCGTAAGGCATCATGAAGTTGGTTGTCGTGGTTGCAATCGCATTGTTTTTGGATTGTGTAGTTATAAAGCCCTCAATTGATCCTAATGCTAGAACCACAAGAGAAATATTTAAAATAACTAATTTGAAACCATTGAATCGCCAAGAATATAGACTGCATATCTTGGAAGCTCCATACAAGGCAAGAAAGAAGGTTGCAAACGGTAATAAGCGCCACATGAACTGAATATGTGCAACCGGTGTATTTTTAAATATATACCATGGAAACAATAGGGTACTGCATACCAACAGCAATACACCTAAAATATACGAGTATGTCTCCCATAAATTACTGTTCTTTAAACCAATAAAACCTACCAAGGCAATTACAAGGATTGCCAGTCCAACATTTGGTAATCCTTGTCCTAAGGTATTGCCGAATGATAGAGAAACCAAACTATTAAAACTAATTTCTTTTTCAGTGAAAAACGATGCTGTTGGTACGACCGTGTGGACACTTAACTGACGAATAATAGGGATAGTCACGGCGGCCGTTGATAACACGAATAAGGCTGCACTAATCAGGCTCGTTATCAAAACGTTTTTCTTTTCCGTCTGATACTTGAATGTTAATAAATACACTACTAATAACAATCCGATTGTAAATATGGTAGTCAAAATATGACAATACATTTCAGCACTTAGCCCTAGTACAAGATAGATTGATCCATAGTAGTAATTCCCTTTTAAAAGTTGGTATAACCCTAGAAATGCTAACGGTACAAAGACAAACGCCCAGGCCTCACCAATATCAGCTCTGCCAAAGTCATTAAACATGATATATACTGAAAAACGAAGCAGAATTGAAAAAACAATGGCTGCATCTTTTCTTTTCATCAACCGATGTGCAAACACATATGCTAAAACTAAACCTAAAAACTGCTCTAATACCAGATAGATGTAATAGGCCGTAATCGGATTCTTCAAAAAAACTCTAATTGGCACATAAAATAATAGATTTCCCCAAGGATAGTAAGTGTTAATTGCTTGCCCAACTTTTCCAAAACTATACGTTGAAATCATCGAAATAAAATGACCGTTGCTTATGTTCTTATATGCTTCTTCCAATCTCTCCATGTGGAATATTCGATCATCCCCGACTAAGATAGTCTTGGTATGCCATGCTAGCGCAACATATACAAGAGATAACGCTGCAAATAATACAACTAGTGCTGCTTTTTGAAAAATTCTTTTTTGCCGCATATTCTAATACCCTTTCCTCTAAACAATAAAATATAAAAAACAATGATATTGCTTAATAACATTATGCTGAATGTCAAATACTCCCTTATTCCTGCAGCCATACTAATCTTAATATGGTTTATTCCTGGCTTTAAGATTGTTCTAAAAATTGGAGCACTTGCGTTTACTTTTTTATGATTTACACTGATATGATAACTCAAGCCCTTATATATAACTAATAAGAAATTACGTTCCTTCTTGTTTTGACTTGTATTATTAAAATCAAAGCTCAGGCTATTATATTTCTCTATCTTTTTTAGATTTGCTACCGTACTGACTTTGCCTTTAACTTGTGAATAATTAATAATATAATCACCACCAGTTGCCTGCTTGTTCACCAATTTCTTGTACTCTTTCGATGTGCTGATATAGTAGCGAGTTGGGTCATCATTCTTCGTTATATGATAGCTGTATACCGCAGAGATACTCATTAATACTAGTGGGATTAACAAGACAGATAAAACGATTTTATTGTTATCTAAAACTTTGTTTTCTTCAAAGAACACAGTTACACTTACAGCAAGAAAGAGCGATACAAAAGCAAGCATTCTCCCTAAAAACTGAATATTGCCAAAAAAAGAATTAACAAAAATACTTTTTTGGAGTGGCAGCCAGCTTAATGTACAGAAAAATATTCCTAAGGCAATCATTGTCCAAAAACACCAGTTGCCACTGTGTTTGACTAACATCATTATTCCTAAAAATATCAGCATTCCCGTTTCAACTAAGCCAATATTAAAAATGATTGGCGTATCTTCAATACTATTAGCAAACAAGGCTTGCAGTACTTGCCAACCACCTACAGGAGATAAGCCATGACCTGGAGTATTTATATTCCTATTATTCATATACAGTGTCAAAATATTGACGATTGTATATAGACTGGTCAACACAGCAATTCCAACAGCCATACAGAAAAGGTGCAGTTCACCTAAGTTAATTTTCCTTGTGAAAACTCGTACAACTTCTGCGATTGTTAGCAGCGTACAAACGATTAACACTGACAAAATATGGGTATTTATCAACGCCCCCATTCCCGCTCCAAGAACAAGCCCGCCCCATCTTTCACGTCTCCAGATTCTGAGACAACCAGTCAGCACCACCGGTAAGATTGCGTACGCTATCGCTTCCCCCATTGCATTGCGGGCAAACATTATCCCCATGTGATATGCACTGAACTGGTAGAAACACACACCCACTAAATTAGTCAGTTTACTAGCTGTAAATTCACGCATCATAAAATAGGCTGCAATTTGTGTCAAAAAATTCAATAATACAAAACCGCAAAACAATGCTGCAATCGGGTTAGCGGTAAAAATAAAGCGCGGTAAAATAAAGAGCAGACTTGTAACCCAAGGATAAAGACCTGTATATGCATTTGAGATTCCTTGGAATCCAATAAAATTAACCAATACTGGTAATTTTCCATGCTTTAGTGCCTGATAAACTGCCTCCCACCTCGTTAAATGAACTCCGCCATCATAAGTAACTTTAAAATAAGCGCCTAAAAAGGCAGGAACTGTTGTGATGATTGCTAAAATAAAAAAAAGAAGTATAACATATACTCTTTGCCATTTCCTAATGTGCTTATAGATAATCATGAACCGTATCCTTTTCACTTTTTTTGTATTTTCCAGTAATACAGGGATGTATTATGCCATTAACAAAAATGCTATTCGATTATAAAGATAAGCCAATATATCATTGATTTTATGAACGTTTTATGAACTTTTAACCATTATTTGAATAAATATTCTTTAAGAACCTGTCATTTTTATTACTGTTTGTCAGTAACTACTCTTTTTGTCTAGTAGACTCAGCAACAAAAAGGAATTGGCTGCACTATTTCACATCTGCAGTGAAAAAATTAAGCTGAATATAAATAAATTTGATATAATAATGTCGAATGTAACCGAAATCATTATATCGAGGTGAAGCTTTTATGGAAAAAAAATCACTCTATCATACCGAAATTGAAAATAAAGCTGGGATTGCTGGCCATGTCCGTTCACTAACCGGCGGTGAATTTAATCAATTAACGAGCAGCCCCTTGAAAGCTGTCCCTGGGACTAACCCCGAGCAATTGCTTGGAGCAGCACTAGCAACATGTCTGAATGCCACGCTTGAAGCAGAGGAAAAGCGACGGAATCTGTCGCATCAAGCTGTTGTTCGGGTAGCAGTCGACATGGGCCGCGACTATCAAGGATTTCAATTTTGGCTGCGTGCGCAAGTTAGACTGCCCCAAGTGAACCGACAAGAAGCACAAGAAATTTTAGCAATTTGCGAACAACGCTGTCCAGTTGCTAAATTACTAGTTAGCAATTCAAATGTCAGCGTTGAATTAGTTGATGAATTTGGCTTTGAGGGGGAATTCAAATGAAGTACTTGGTAACTGATCAGCGAGATATTCGCTATAATTTAGCTTTGGAAACATATTTACTGGAACACTCTGATTTGCAGGAACCAATTCTGTATTTTTACATTAACTCTCCCTGTATTATCCTTGGCCGCAATCAAAATGTTTACGAAGAAGTGAATTTGGAATACGTCCGCCAGCAACAGATAATTGTTACTAGGCGCACTTCTGGCGGTGGTGCAGTCTTTGATGACCTAGGAAATGTTAGTTTTAGTTTTATTACTAAGGATGATGGTCATTCCAATGGCGACTTTTCAAAGTTTACTGCGCCGGTAATCACCGCTTTACATGAAATGGGAGCAACTGGGGCAAAACTAGTTGGTAGGAATGACTTGCAGATTTATGGTAAAAAGTTTTCAGGTAATGCTATGCGGCTGCAGCACGGACGGATGTTTTCTCATGGAACATTGATGTATGATGTTGATTTAAGTGTCATTGAAAAAGCATTGAATGTACCGCAAGATAAGATTGTAGCTAAGGGAATTAAGTCGGTTCATAGCCGGGTTACCAACCTCAAACCGTTTTTCACTCCAGAATATCAGCAGCTAACAATTGAAGAATTTCGTGATGCGCTGGCACAAAAAATCTTACAAGTAGACGATTTGAAGCAAGCTAACGAATATCTTTTAGATGATACTGCCAAGCAGGCTGTTAATGCCATTAATCAAAAATTTTTCAGCAATTGGAATTGGGTCTATGGAAGTTCCCCACTGGCTGCAATTCAGCAGCGCCAGCATTTTACTCAAGGAACGATTGACTTTCGCTTGCAGATTGAACATGGCTGTATCAGTTATCTGCAAGTCTATGGCGACTTTTTAGGTCAGGCTGATGTTAAACAGTTTGCCGCAAAATTAATTGGCGTCCGTTATGAACGTCAAGCAATCACGCAAGCGTTGACTAATGTGGAGTTACAGCCCTATTTTGGTAAGATTGAGCACCAGTCAATTATTGATTTGCTGGTACGGCAAGAATAACTGCACAAAAAAGCAGAGGGCGTGTACCATAAATTGATAAAAATAGTGACTTCCAAAAAAGTTGGATTTTGGAAGTCACTATTTTTACTATAAGTAATTCGAAGTTAGACGGAGAATTTTAAATTATGAAACACGTTTATCTGAGTTCAAGAAAAAAGCCCGATCAAAATGTAGTTTTTGATCTGACTCAGTCTTGAACTTTTTGTAGATTCAGTGTAATTGTGGCTCTTTTGTATATTACTTTTAAAGTGCTTGTGGCAATTCAATCGCAAATTTTTCAGCAATTGCCGTAATTTCCTGGGTAGTTTTCGGATCAATAACAACGCCATGTTTTGAATTATGATCGTAATTACGATATTCACGGTCGCCAGGAATCATAATGTGTGTCCCTGGGATATGATCTAAGTTCCGGATACGTTCAAACATCTTCTCAGCGTTAGCTTTCAAAGTTGCTAAATCACCAAAAAAGGCCGGATTGATAACCATAAAGAATTGACTGAAATCGTGCTTACCGGTATTGGTGTCAGCCGAAATTGAACCTTGAGCTAAGATACCCGTTAACAATTCAACAACTAGCGAGTTACCAAAACCCTTGTAGTTTGAATTTTCTTCTCGATTGCCACCAAGAGTTAACACTCCACCGCCAGATTGATGCTCCGTAAAAGCAACTTCGGATAAAATTTCAGCAGCTTTTTTCGAATCGTGAATGATATTTCGCTCACCATCAACAGCCCATTCACCCAAAATTGGTTTTTGATTTTTAGCCAAAACCATAATTTTACCGCTGGAGACACTTGACGTAGCTCCATCAAAAACAAAGGGATGCGGGTCAGCTGGAAAGGTAAAAGCAAAAGCATTTGAACCCAAGAAAGCTTCAATTGCATTGGTCGGTACAACAAGTGGCCGTGTATTAGTGGTTGAAATCCCAATCAAACCTTCTTTAGCGGCTAGACGAGAATAGTACCCCGCAGTTCCAAAATGATTTGAATTGCGAATAACAGCCATGGCAATATTAGTGGTTTGGGCCTTTTTAATTAAGCTGTTAATTGCCAAAGCAGATGCAATCTGCCCCATATTCCCATTGGCATCAAGCAATAGGCTAGTGTCCGTTTCCTTTAGAGTTTTGACTTGATTTTGCGGTTTGATAGTCCCATCTTGAACCATTCGAATGTACCAATCAAGTCGTTGAATCCCATGAGAAGATATTCCTCTTAAATCCGCATCCACCAAGGTATCCGCTAATAAAGTACCATCAGTAGCAGAAAACCCAGCTTTTTGAAAAACTTTTTCTAAAAATTCAGTTTCAGCTGCAGCAGTAATTCGCATAAAAAACACTTCTTTCTTTATTTTTAAACAACCAAAAAAGCCCGTTCAACACTATTTTCATAGTGCAAGACGGGTTGACCGTGGTACCACTTGCTCTTCGTTTATCAATTGATAAACCTCAACGACATAAATTGTCAAAAATGATAACGGATTCCGCCGATCGAACAGCTTGCACCATTCAACAGTAATTTGAGCTCATTTTCATCAGTCGCTATCTGCACCTTTTCAGCTGCCAGTGCTCTCTTAAAAAATAACAAGACTGAATCTCTTCTCAACAGTTATTTATGGTCATTAAAAACCAAATTCTAATAGTTGTCAATCGTAAAAAATTAATTGAAATTCTGGTACTGGATAGCGTACACTAAAATTAATATTTTTTAAGGAGTGAAGTATATGTTTGCATACAAAATTGATTCTGAAGTTAGTCTAGCACTGCCCAGACCCAAAATCGACGCTGAACCTCTTTTTCAAATTATTGAAGAAAGTCGAAAAGAATTACAGGTTTGGCTGCCTTGGGTTCCCATAATGAAAAGTGTCGTAGATGAAGAAAAGTTCCTCACAAGTGTCTTAAAGAACTTTGGTAGTGAACACTCATTGAATACGGTTATTCTGTACAAAGGTACACCTGCAGGAATGATCAGCTTCAATAAATTTAACACAACAAATCAATGTGCAGATATAGGTTATTGGTTAGGAACCAAACATGTAGGTAACGGGATTATCCATCGAGCCGTTGCTGGAATATGTACGCTTGGGTTTGCAGACTATGATATTCATAAAATCGAAATTCATGCAGCAGTAGAAAACGTACGCAGTAATCAAGTTGCAAAAAAAGCTGGTTTCCATTTTGATGGCTCACTTCGCGCAAATGAGCTGCTAGCCAACGGTTTTCATGATGAGAATGTCTGGTCATTACTTAAAGAAGAATGGAAGAAACACTAGTTCTTACTATTTCAGTTCTTTAAAACAAGATATCTGACCCGACTTTTTCTCGAACATTGCTGTTAGCTCACCAATTCAAGGAATACTTTAACAAGCTAGCATCTCTTCTATACATAAATACATTGATTCTTTCATATGATAATGATAACATATGTATATATTAATACATGCTCATTAATCTAATTATGGAAGGATTAAATATTATGCAGAATTTGCCACTCGTCACAATGCTTTTCATTGGCGTTAACTTAGACTTTTTTATTATTTTATTATTTCTACTTCAAAAATATAATTTTAAGGATAACTTATTTGGTTATGAATTAGGAATGCTCTTAATTTTCTGTGTTAGCGCATTTGCTGGCCAGTTAATTCAAAGTTTTATCCCTGCTTGGAGCATTGGCTTCCTCGGATTAATTCCGATTTATATGGGAATTAAAGGTGAAGACGATGCTGATGGAACACAAGTAAGTAGCCGAAAGGGAATTACCGCAGTCTTATTGATATACTTAGTCAGCTGCGGTGCTGATAACATAGCTGTCTATGTTCCAGTTTTGGCAACAATGACTTTTACTGGCATCCTAGTGACAATGATTTATTTTATTATCTTGACTGCCATTACTCTAACTCTAGCTTATTTTTTTGGTCAGCTTCCTATTATCAAAAATATTTTTACTCGTTGGGGAGCACCATTAACGCGACTAATTTATACTCTAATTGGGCTCTTTGTTATGCTTGATACAGGATTAATTCAACATATTATTAGCTTATTTTAAATAAGGGGCTGGGTCAAAAGTTAAATTTTGATTCAGTTTCTCTGTTTATTCCGTATAAACGTGTTTCATAAGTCAAAACTCTCCGTCTAACTTCGAATTACTCATAGCAAAGTACTCACGATTTTCGTAATTTCGAATTAGTACTCAAATTTTCCCGACTTATGGCACACTCCCTTCTACTCAGTTCATTGAACATAAGAAAATGGAATTAATATTAAAACAACGATAAAATTGGATTTTATGTTATCCTGAGACTGGATATATTTTCAAGCCCGAGGTGATAATATGAAAGCTTTATATTTCAATGATTTTGGAGATAATTCTGTCTTAAAATACGGAGATATTAATTCTCCTCAAATAAATGCAAATCAAATATTAGTTAAAACCCAATTTATTGGATTAAACTTTGCCGATATATACCGCCGACGCGGAACTTACCATATTGAAAAACATCAGCCTTACATCAACGGTTATGAAGCACTAGGAGAAGTTGTTGCAATTGGCAATCATGTCAACGAGGTAAAATTGAAAGATAAAGTTTTCTTTGTAGACGTACCATTCGCCAATGCAGAATATGTCAGTGTCCCATCTGAAAATGCAATTAGAGTGCCAGAAAATCTGGATTCCAAAGTAGTTGCTTCTGTTGGACTGCAAGGATTAACAGCAGATTTCTTAGCTCATGATCTTGGGAAAAACATGCCCGGTGGCAACGTATTTATTCACGGTATCAGTGGTGGTGTTGGCCAAATATTGTCTCAAATATTGACCAGTGATGGGATGAATGTGTATGGCTCTACTTCAACATCTGCAAAACAGAACTTAGCTCTTAATCAAGGAGCTGTAAAAGTCTTTCTGCGAACTACTCCGTGGAGTCAAAGCTTGCAAGGAAAATTTGATACTATTTATGACGGTGTAGGAAAAACACTTGAACAGAGTCTATCTCTTGCGACTAACAAGGGGAAAGTTGTTTTTTATGGCATGGCTGGTGGAAATCCACCTAAAATTGACCCACTAAAATTATTAGTACAATCAAAAAGCATTCTAACAGGAGACTTATGGGATTATCTAAACAGTGCAGACGAACGAAAAAAACGTAGTCAGAGGCTATTTAGTTATTTTCAAAAAGGGAAGATCCGGGTCAGTGAGCCTACAATCTTTCCGCTGTCTGAAGGCCAAAAAGCATATGAATATTTAGAATCTGGAAAAAGCGCTGGAAAAATCTTGTTAAGACCATGAAAATAACCTTTTTGAGCAAATTCTAATATTAATATGATAACGGAGTGAATTAGATGCAACTGACGAAAGACGACTTAATAGAATGTTACTTTTACAAAACTGAATTAATACAATTGTGCCGCGAACGTGGTCTCCCCACATATGGTACAAAAGCTGAACTAAATCAGTATTTAATACTTTTTTTAAACGGGACAAACCCGTCAGATATAAACCCATTTCGTACAAATAACAATAAAATTTCAGCAGAAACAAAAATCACATTCGACACACGATTAATCGGTGATGGTTTCAAGTTTAATAGCGAAGCCCGTCTCTTCTTTGCTAATTATTATCACGTTAAAAAATTCAGCTTTAAAAAAGAAATGGCGATTATTAAACGGCGTGTTGAAACACAAAAACAGACAGACTATACCATTCGAGATTTCATCACTGAATTTGAAAATACTACACAAATTAGCGATAATCCTGAGGAACAAACTTATCAATGGAATAATTTTGTCAAGGACTTCAATAGAGATCCTGCTAGTAAAAACTTCAATTCTCGTATGAAAACAGCTGCCAGACTTTGGAATATTGTAAAAGCTACAAACAAACCAAAGAAATATTCTCATGATTTGCTTCATCGGTACTCTCAACAAACACAAGATCCATAATCCGTTAGAAATTTTAAAATATTACTGGACAGAGACTAGCTTCAAATCAGCTTAATTTTTTTATTTAACTGTTTTTAAAATCTAGTTTGCTGTAGAATGTACTTGTTAATTATTTTACAAACTATTGGAGGAATTATAGATGACTAAAACAGTTGTAATTACAGGTGGAGTATCAGGAATGGGTCTCAGTGCATCCAAGCTTTTCCTGTCAAAGGGTTGGAATGTCATGATAGCAGATTTTAATAAAGAACTTGGTGAAAAAGTATATACAGAATTATCCTCAAAATACTCAACAAAACAAGTTGCTTTTCAAAAAACTGATGTCTCAAATGCTGCTTCTGTAGCTGACTTAAAGATCAAAACCAGCCAACTATTCGGTCAAGTTGATAGTGTTATCAATAATGCAGGTATTTTTACCAAAGGTGCCTTGCATGAGGTTGCTGAAGATGCTTGGGATAGAATCATGGCAATTGACGTAAAATCGGTTTACTTGATGACAAAAGCATTTGTACCTGACATGATAAAACAAAAAGCAGGAACAATTGTCAATACAGCTTCTATATCTGGATTGACCGGTGATTATAATATGGCTGCTTACAATGCTGCTAAGGGTGCTTTAGTCAATCTTGTACGTGCAATGGCTCTTGACTATGGCAAATACGGTATTAGAGTCAACAATATTAATCCAGGTCCAACGATGACTCCCATGTTTAAGGCTAATCCTCAATCAGTGATTGATACCTTCAAAAAGGCCAGCCCACTGGGAAAATTAGCAGAACCTGATGATATTGCACGTGTCATGTACTTCTTAGCCTCTGATGAATCCAACCCAATTACTGGTGAAAACATCCCTGTTTCTGCAGGTTTTGAAATCTACAGTGGACAACCTGTTCAAAAGTAACATAGTCTAAATTACTCATAGCAAAGTATGTGCTGTGTTCATAATTTCGTGTTAGTGCTCAAATCTTACCGACGTTGTAATGTCTTAAGAAAATAGCTTCATCTTGACGTGTACCCCTAAAGTTGGAACATAACTTTGAGGGTATTTATTTATGACAAAAGTGTCACTGAAAGTAAAAATTAAAGCAGTTGCAGAGTACCATACCAGTATTCAAGTTAAAGCGACAGTTGTGAGAAAAGAACTGAGCGCAGTAATAAACTCTTGGATAGAGTACTATAATATCAAGCAAATTCAAAATTAGTTAAATAATAGGGCCCTCAAATTTATCTATTGATTCAAGATCTCATGCGACCCGGTTGCAACCAATAACAAAACCAATTCGTTATGGTCTAGATGATAAACGACAATCCAGTTATCATAATTTTTACCATAGTTTCCATATCTGGCAGGATGAAATTCACGATAGCCACGCCACTGCCCTTTCAATGCATGATCTTTAATCCGTCTCAAAACAAGTACGTCTTGTTCAGCAATTGCTTTTAAACAAGGCTTCAAGATAGTTATCGGAAAGTGCTTTTTCGCTAATTTTTTTAATTCTCGTTCGAAAGACTTGGTCTGCTTAATTTGCATCTAACTTATCGATCCAATCATCAAAGTCCGTCAAGGAGCCAATCTTTTTTACCTGACCCGTTTCTGCTTCTTTTTTAGCTGCTAAGGCTTCTGGAGAATCTAAAAAGCTAACTAAACGAACTTCATTGTTGGCCGCCTTAACCAAAGATAAACGAATATACTCAGAAACAGTTAACCCTTGTTTCGCTAGGTTAGCTTTAGCTCGTTCACTAATATCGGATGTCACGCGAGTTGAAATCGTCTTGTTTTTAATCACGGTATTGCTCATTTAATCTCCCCCCTTTTGTGTTTACCATTGTATTACACTTATTATATTGCCTTTTTATAATTATTTCAACTATCCAATTTCCAGATTAGCTAAGAAAGAGATTATTACATAGCAACTGTCTGGTCACTCAAGAAGAACCCTTGCCACTTTAGCAAGTCTCTATCTTATAATAGTGCTCGAAAAGAATTGTGTCTCTTTATCTGTTGTCGGTCTATATTTCAAAGAATAATCATAATATCAACTCTCTTTAACCATTGCAAAACACCTCTTCCAAAGTTAAGGGGTTCTTCTTCACGAAAATCAAAAGGGTGTCATATCTTGAAAGTGAAATTGAACAGTTACGTAACTCAAAAAGTACGGCAAATAAACAAACAGTTACAAGTAAGTTAACTGATGATATTCAATTTTATACTGATGCTTTGGAGCAGGTAGTGATAAAATTGAAAAATATTGCCTTTCTAAATTAAATTGTTGATGGGAGTATTTTATAGATGAAGAGTGAAAAAGAGTTTATTACAATATTAATTTTAGAATGCATCTCAGCCATTGGTAGTCTTTCTTGATGCAATTTCATACGTGATTATTTCAATTCCATTATTTTTCTTTGCTATTCCGACAGATACTCATAAAGGTGAATCCGTTATACAAGATTTGACTGCTGGAGTTAAGATCTTAAAATCGGATAATTATTTAAAAATACTTGCAATTCTAGATACTTCTGGAAATCTATTTGCACCTTTTATTGTGACCCTTTTACTACCAATGACTTCAAAATATTGGATTAAAGATATATCTAAATTGGCAATGAATCTTGATTTTTCGTTGACCAGTAATACATTATATGGATTTTTAAGTGCATTATTATTTGTTGGTACCTTAATTGGCGGAATTACTTTTTCTTGGAAAGGTGGTTTTAAAAATAATTACGGCAATTTAACTTTCGGATACATTGGTGCGGCTGTTAGTATTATTATCGTTGCATCAGTAAATTTATATATTGGGATAATCGGTCTTTTATTATCGGGATTTGTTGTGCCATTTGTTAATGCAACTATGTATGCCGTTTTGATGGATAAGGTTTCAGCGGCAGATCAAGGAAAGGTGTTTACTTTGTATAATGCATTGTCTATAGGTACATATCCTGTTGGATTGTTAATTATCAATGCATTAGGTGGTATTCCAAGTTTTCAAATTTTGTTGATTGGTGGTCTAGTAAACTTTTTAGTCAGTTCTATTTGTTTACTGGTTGGTCGTATCTCACTACAACATTGTTGATGTGTAATCTTAGAACCGTTCTTGTACTTTGCTATGAGTAATTCGAAGTTAGACAGAGAATTTTTACTTATGGAACATGTTTATACGGAATAAATAGAGGAACTGAATCAAAATTTAACTTTTGACCCATCCCCTCATAGAAACATTAAAATTTATTCCAATTATTTCAGTACGGTTCACCTTCTCCATAAAAAAGGGTTGAAGCTATTTCTTTCACACATTTATTTTTTTGACTTAACGATGACGCTTTACCATGGTCTTCTTTGAAAGCTGTATAAAATTTTTCTCATATTTTTGAAGGACTGCAAGTGAAACTGCTTAGAAAAATTATTCATTACTGACAACAACTTTGCCAATCATATGATTAGACTCAACCAATTTGTGAGCTCTCTTTAGATTTGCAACATTAATTGGCGAGAGTGTTTTGTTCAAAGTAGTTTTTATAATTTCTTGGTCTAGTGACTTACGTCGGCACTAAAATACCGAGTTTCTAGGAACAAGCATAACTTATCTCATACATTTCAGTATTCGACAGCGGTTTACTCTATTTACTAAGGTTTAGCCCAAACCAAGTTTTAATATATTTTTGCTTGCATTTACATCTCTATCTAGCTGTGTATGGCATTGAGGACAAGTCCAAACACGAATATCTAGTTCGTGTTTACCAGCATCATACCCACAATTAAAGCAGAGTTGACTAGTCTTGTATGGATTAACCACACTAAGGGCTTTACCATACCATTTGCACTTATATTCCAACATTAGTCTAAGCATTCTCCAAGATTGATTAGCGATTGCGCTGGCTAATTTGTGATTTTTAATCATATTATTAGTTTTCAAATCTTCAATCACTATTTTGTCATATTTTCTAACTAGCCCAGTTGTAATCTTATGAAGATAATCTTTCCTCTGGTTAGCTATCTTTTCATTATATTTAGCGACCATCTGCTTAGCCTTGGTATAGTTCTTAAAGCCAGCTAGCTCTCTAGATTCAACGACTTTGTTGTGTTTATCCCAAGCTATTTCTTTCTTAGCTTGTTCTCTACGTCTAGCTAGTCGTTTTTCCCAGTAGTGTTTCTTCTTAGCGAGAATCTGATCAAACCTAATTGTCGGATATTTAACAGCATCTGATGTGCTTATTAAATCGGCTATCCCCATATCCAAACCGACAGCTTGACTTGTCTTACCAAATTGTGTTTGGTTTTCACACTCAATTAGTAAAACACAGTAGAACTTGCCTGTTGGACTTAACTGGATAGTAATTGACTTGATTTTGTCATTAGTGAACTTCCCTCTGTACTTCATAATACCTAATTTAGGCAGCTTCAAATAATGATTGTCAATCAATCTAACATTATTATTTATACATTTAGACTTAAATCTTTGCTTTGGAAATTTTCGAGACTTAAATTTAGGATATCCCCCAAGTTTCTTAAAAAATCTTTGGAAAGCTACAGCTAGAGTTTCACAAGTGTCTTGTAGTGAGGTGCTCTCAGCTTGTTTTAACCATGAATATTCCGTTTTTAATTGTTTTACTAAGAAGTTCATTGCAAAACCATTTAAGAACTTAGAATCTTTATTATTTTTATAACGCTTGCTTTGCATCTCCAACATCTGATTCCAAACAAATCTAGCCGCTCCAAAGTTCTCAACTATTTGTTTTTGTTGTTCTAAATTAGGATATATCCGTAGTTTAAGTCCTTGATACATTCAGTTTCACCTCCTTTGATGTCAAGTTTTTCTCCAGAACAGGTACTCCGTTTCAGCATATTGAGAACCAATTAACAGAATACAATTCTGGGCGGTCAAGGCACTAATTCATTTTACGCTTAAAAGCATCAGTTTTCTTAGTTACCGACCCTATAAAGATGAAATCTTATCTAAGATCTCATGCTGCGTAATCATATCTGGTGTCTGATAAAAAGATTTTGTGTACATCCACTCCCACGCAAACTTTGCTCTTTTCTTTGTTAATTTACGCAAATCAACTGGATGCTTATTTTCAGTAATAGATGCTATTTTACCACTTGGTTTAATGATTTCTACCATCTCATCCCAATGACCATCTAAATCATTCAATTCCAGGATGTAGTCAACGTACCTATAACCTAATTTTCTAACTTCTTGTACCAAATCTTGTCGATGATTCACAACTTCATCTGCTCCAAACTTTCTGACCCACTCAATAGTTTCCAGTCTGGATGCTGTTGCAATTACATTTAGTCCTGCCCAATTAGCCAATTGAGTTGCAATCGAACCAACACCTCCAGCACCATTGATAATCAAAATTGTTTGCTTTTCATTATTTTTCTTATCATTCGGATCAATCTCAAGTTGTTCAAATAACGCTTCCCAAGCAGTCAACGAAGTCAATGGCATCGCTGCTGCTTGTCCTATTGTCAATTTTTTTGGTGCATGTCCGACAATTTTTTCATCAACGATTTGATATTCACTGTTACTTCCAGAACGTTTAAAAGCACCTGCATAAAAAACATGCTCTCCCTTTCTAAATAATGTAACATTTTCCCCCACAGATTCCACGACTCCAACAGCATCCCAACCAATTATTTTTGGCTCTTTTAAAATACGATGACTTGCCTTTCTAACACCAACATCTACTGGGTTAACCGAGACAGCCTCAACTTTGACTAACAGATCATGACCCTTTGCAATTGGTTTAGCTACTTCAAATTCAATTAAGCTCTCCTCTGCAGTGATTGGTAAATACTTTTTAAATCCGATTGCTTTCATCATCTGCTTCATAGTTAATTACCTTCTTTCATATCTTATAGTAATTAACTGATAATATCTTGCAATATTGAAATTTAAGTAACTAGTAACAAATTATTCACTAGTGAATGCTATTTAAATGCTTTATTATGAGTATAAAAGAATATATGTTTTACTGCTAACTTTAATCATAGTCAAAGGAGCGTTAATTATGAAACGTCATCTTTACAATTGCCAGCCAGGTTGCCCAGTAGAGAGCACTTTACAAATAATATCCGGTAAATGGAAGGCAGTGATTTTATATCACTTTATCAAAAATAATGTCTGTCACTTTGGTGAACTACAACGTACTATGCAGGATTGCTCTCGGAGAATGCTAGCTCTTCAGCTACGAGAATTAGAAAGTGATGGAGTAATTGAAAAAACGATTTATCCTGTTATGCCACCAAAAACAGATTACAAATTAACTGCTTTTGGAAAAACATTAATTCCTGTAATCAAATCAATGGAAGAATGGGGTAACTTATATAATCAAAGAATAATCGCAAAAGATGATGTGTCAGCTAATGACTAATCCAACTTTAAACTTTTTTGACACTAAACTCATAAATTCTAATTACTAGTTTAGCTATTTCAGCAAAAAATACCATAAGAAGAGACTACATCCCCTTTTCTTACAGTATCTTTATTACGCTTGTATACAGCCTTATCTGTAGAACTTATGACCAATGTTTACAATATAGATTTCCAAGCAATAACTTATCTCAAAATTAAATATTTCTATTTATCAAGTTTAATGGGAATCACAACTGGCAAATCAGCAGTTTCTACAAAACCCGTCTTTTTTGCCAACATGACACTTCTAATCAAGTTAACGACTGGTGCTGCTGAAGTAACATACCCTTCAAATTCTGGTATCAAACCATTGATGGTTGCATCAACGTCTCCAGGTAGTCCTTCAATATGAATTGCATTTTCTATCGGCAACTCAGGTGTCTCTTTGTGATCTACCTTGTGGACATAGCGCAAAGCTGCCACCTCATTACCATCATTATAAAGAGCCATAGTAAATCTATGACCGTAAATCATCCCTTTTCCAACAGGCCCTTTAATCGTTTCTAAATTTTTAGGTGCAGTAAAAATTTCATGTTTAGTACGAAATTCATTATAAGATAAGCCAATTCGATCAGCCATCTCATAAACACCAGAGGAGTAATATGCATAAATAAACTTGGCAAGTATATCTTTATCAGAATCAAGTATTGGGTAACTATTTGGATCTCCACCATAAGAGAATACCTCTACCCACCCCGATGTATTATGCCAATCGTCTTCACCGGATTGAACAGTTATTTTATCAACACGCCCCATCGTTCCTGCTATGACTAAAGGAATATAGGATGCATAATCTCCAGGAAGAAGTCCAAAGGGAACAAAAGCAACATTGTGCTCACTGGCATGGTCATTGAGTAATTTATACACGGCTGGCTGGCTATCCTTAATGTGATATACCGGAATTGTGGTAAGTACATTCTTACCAGCATCAAGCGATTTAATTATTCGCTTAGCGGATGGCATAAAAGTACCCTGTTTATCCATTTCAGTAGGGCAAAAATCTAAAACAATATCTGCATCTTGTTTTAACGCAGTATCAATATCATTTGTGACTTTAACTCCTACTGAATCAAATCCAAAAAATTCGCCCGCGTCTTTTTACCAATCTTATTAACATCAACATCAACAGCAGCGACTAGCTCAATTTTCTGACTACGTTCAGCTATCATCCGAACTGCAGAACGACCAACATTACCAAGACCCCAAATAATGACTTTGCATTTGTTCATGTTAAGCGTTTCCTTTCCTTTGATAACCACATTTTACATCTTTGTGAATTATTTTACAAATACACAAATTAAAAAAAGTTCTGATATTAACTGATTTTCACCAATTAATACCAGAACTAATCTTAGATTGTTTACCTATTCATAAATATAATCACGTGTTCGTGGTAAGTTCTTTCCACTTGGTCCCTTAGAAATCAGATATTGAATACAATCAATATTACCTGATTCAAACGAGGCGGCACAAGCTTGCAGATATAAATCCCACATTCGAGTAAATTTCTCGTCCATCTTCTCTGAGATTTCATCTAAGTGATTCTTGAAGTTCTCATCCCAAATCTCAAGCGTATGTTGATAATGGCGCCTTAATGTCTCTACATCAAAGACTTGCATCCCTGCATCAATAATGTGCTTCAAATTTTCATTCAAGCCAGGAACATATCCACCTGGGAAAATATACTGGTTAATCCAACCATTATATGCTCCACCTTGTTGTCGAGTTATTCCATGAATCAATGCAACCCCATCATTGCTCAAATACTTGGCAATTGTTTTGAAATAAGTTCCCAGATTTTCTTCACCAACATGTTCAAACATCCCAACACTAGTAATGTAATCAAACGGCTCGTGTTTTAGTTCACGATAGTCTTCAAGGTATACTTCAGCCTTGTCTTCAAGACCTTCATCGGCAATTCTTTGTTTAACAAATTTGTATTGTTCTTCACTTAATGTTATCCCTGCAACTTTTAAACCAAATTCCTTTGCAGCGGTCAGCATTAAAGTTCCCCAGCCACAGCCAATATCCAACAATGTTTTCCCTTGTTGTGGGTCTAGTTTTTTAATAATATGACGTACCTTATTCATCTGAGCCTGTTCCAAGTTATCATCTTTATGTTCAAAATATGCACAAGAATATGTCATTGTTGGATCAAGCCACAGTCTATAGAAATCATTTCCCAAATCATAATGACTCTGAACATCATACTTGCTGATTTTCTCCGAATGGGACTGCTTTGGTAAAAACTTCTTTAGCTTACTATTATAAAAAAAGCTCTCAGCTGAATCATAAGCTGCCTTAACTAATTTTTGGATAGAACCATCAATCTGAATCCTTCCGTCCATATAGGCTTCCCCTAAGGCAATCGACGCATTGCGCATTATTTCCTTAACTGGAACGGATTCCTTAAAGGTAATGGTAACTTCTGGAGTTCCTTCACCATAAACTTCGCTTTCCCCATCCCAATAGTTAACACGTACTGGAATACTAAAAGATTTACTTAACATTTTTTTATAAAAGATCTTATCAATCACGGTGAATCGTCATCTACCTTCCACTAACTTTTTGTCACTAAACAATATAATTTTAACACTAATTTTACTTTAATTCTAAGCAATACATTTAAAAAATACTTTTTATCCAATGATAACCTTTTCAGTCGGGTATTTATAATTAAAATCTTGTTCCTTCTTGGAAACAAATAACATCAGCATATATAACATTCCCACACGACCAACAAACATTAAAATGATTATCACACATTTACCTACCAAACTAAGTGAACTAGTTATCCCTAATGACAATCCGGTGGTTCCAAAAGCCGAAGCGACTTCAAAGATCAAGGAAATAAAAGTTGCTTTCTCAGTAAAAGACAAAATTAAAGTTGCAGCAGTACATAATATTAACGACAAATTAACAACCACCACAGCTTTTTGAATATCATCTTGCCCAATTCTTCTTCCAAAGATATTGACATATCTTCGCCCGCGAATAAAAGACACCATATACAACATTAAAATTCCAATTGTTGTTGTTCGAACACCGCCGCCAACTGAACTTGGACTAGCTCCAATAAACATCAATATCGAAAATAATAGCAAAGTTGTTGTCCGAAATCCAGTTAGTGCATCTAATTGTAATCCTGCATTTCGCGTTGTTGCACTATAAAATAATGACGTGATAATCTTTTCACTCCATGGCATATTAACAAAGCTATGGCTTACCTCGGACAGGAAAATTAATACCGCACCTACCACGAAAAAGATAACTGCGAAGAAAAAAGCAAGTTTGGAAAATAATGAAAAACGATACTTTCCCCTACCATGTGTCCTAATCTTCAAAAAAAGCCACTCACGAAATTCTGTTAGAACTGGGAATCCAATTCCCCCAATTAGAATCAGTAAAATTACCAATAATAAGAAAATATAATCATGTCGAAATGGTATTAACGATTTCCCCGTGATATCAAAGCCAGCATTCGTAACAGCTGAAATGGCAATGTAGAAGCCCTCAAAAAGGGCACTTTTTAAATCATACAGACTATCAGTCAAGTATAAATATACCGAGAATATGACTCCTGCCACAAACTGCAAAGCCATCATCAACCCAAACACAGAATACACTAAACGAACCGTTCCGCTCAATCGTGGCTGATTCATGTCAACTTGGATTAGTTGCCGCTGGTGCAATGAAATCCTTTGCCCAGTTATAACCATACCAACAGTCGCTATCATTGTTATCCCGAAGCCGCCTATCTGAAATAACAACTCTAACAGAAATATACCATAGTCGTTATAGACTTCATGGAGGGGGACGGTACTAAGCCCTGTCACACTAATAGTCGAGACAGCCATAAAAAAGGTATCCAGGAGTGACACTTTTACTCCTGAATACTTAAAAAACGGAAGACATAGCAGAAAAAAGGTTATTATAATCAGCCCAAAATACACTGAAACCAGTAATTGAATTGGGGTAAACTTTTCCCTTATCTTGGTCCAAAGAGTCATAATACCAAACATTTCCTTATCTTTCCTTTACAAAATTATTTTAGCAGTTTCATCTTTGAATAACTAACAACCACTTTTTGTTTTAAATCCAGAGCCGTTTCTGAACCGCTATACTCATCATCAAAGTCAATTATTGCAGAATTCTTCAACTGTTTCTCAACAATCCCTTTAAAATGCTGTCTGTTAAAAATAAATGAAACATGCGTGCTCTTACCGAAAGGTTCGCCCAGTTCGTTAACCTCGATTATCTGTTTATTTTGCTCGCTTCTTTTTTCATTACTCATCATTATTCCTCCTCGAGATCAAGTCCGTTTATAAAAAAGTTAGCCACTCTCAATCCTTTGCTGGTAACCAACAATATTAATTATACCGCTAATTTATAGTTCAGACTAATATCAGAGTGTGATATGTTGTACGAATCTCCAAACATCAACCAAGAATTATGAATATTGCCCAGTTTCAACCTTAAATTCTATGGTAATTTGTACACAGAATTTACAACTTTACATTTTGCAAAATCTTTGTTAGACTGAAATTGTTTTCAAGAGATTAACAAACTGGGGTGCCTAATTGGCTGAGAACTACCCATTGACCTGATCTGGACAATACCAGCGGAGGGAGCTTTGTGTCGGTTAATGCTATATTAATCAAAGCAAACAAACTGGGGCTAGGTCAAAAAGTAAATTTTGATCTGGCCTCTTTATAGATTTCGGGTAAATGTGTTCCATAAGTCATTTCTTTTTGTTGTCTCCAAATTATAAAGGGAGCGATTTATTATGCAAACAGTTGATCACACAAAAAAGGGCTGGTCTGTCAAAGATGTAATTTTCTTGGCGATCATTGCTATTTTTTTCGGTATTATCTATCAAGTTTGGAGCTTTGCCTACTATGCAATAGCTGCGACTCCACTCAAACCCTACGCAAACGACTTAACACTTGGGGTCTGGATTATGGCTGGTCCTTTGGCTGGAGTATTATTAAAAAAAGTTGGGGCGTCAGTTGTAGGAGAGTTATTAGCGGCAGCTGTTGAGATGCTATTATTTTCAAGTTGGGGTGCTTCCACACTGATCTCCGGTTTCGTTCAAGGAATCGGCAATGAACTTGGTTTTGCAGCTACAGGTTACAAAAATTGGGGTAAACTAGGTTTATTATTGTCTACGATTGGTTCAACTATCATTACCTTTATCTGGGACTGGTTTCAAAGCGGATACAGTGCATATCATGTCGGACTGCTGCTCAGCCTCTTTATAATTCGTTTTATTTCGATTGGGTTCTTCTCTGGTATACTGGTATACTGGATTAAAAAATTAGTGGATAAATCTGGATTAATTAAATGAGTATTTCCTTAAAAGTAGAAGATCTAACTTTCACTTATTCAAAGGATTCAGAACCGATATTTGACAACCTTGATTTTACATTGCCAATAAATTCTTTTAATTTATTAATCGGACCTTCTGGGAGTGGAAAATCCACTATTTTCAAGTTAATGTCTGGCCTCTATCCACAATACAATGGTACTAAAAAGAGTGGCCGCATTTTACTTAATGGGCAAGAAATTACAGATATTGTCCCCTTTGAGCGTGCCCGGCATGTTGCGATGCTCTTTCAAAATCCCAGTAGACAGTTCGCAATGAAAACTGTCTTTGAACAACTAGTATTTGCTTTAGAAAATATTCAATATCCAGCTCATTTAATCACAAAAAAAGCAACCACAGTTCTTAATAATTTGAATCTATGGCAGTTTAAGGATCGAGTATTACAGACGCTTTCTGGCGGTGAACAGCAGCGTGTGGCTTTAGCGACCATTCTCGCTCTTGATAGTCCCATTATTTTTTTGGATGAACCTTTTGCTAACATTGACTCTGCTTCACGACTTGTAATCTTAGCTGAATTAAAACAAATGCAGATTGCACAACATAAGACTATTTTCATTTCTGACCATGATATTTCCAATTACGCTGGACTCGTCAATCATTTATATGAAATCAAATTATCTTCAAAGAACTTGCTTGAACTGCCCTTGTCCAAGCTTTCAAAACTACCGAATCAAACGAAAATTGTAAAGAAGAACCTACCTGATAATGCTGCATTTTCGTGGCATAATCTAAGTTTCCACATCGGAGAACGCTTATTGCTGTCACCAAATTCACTCAGTATTCCTAAAGGGTATGTTGGACTTTTATCAGGTGATAATGGGATTGGCAAATCAACTCTCTTTGCTGCATTAGCTCATCAAAAAAAGTATAGCGGAAACATCTTTTATAATGGTAAACCTTCTGAAAAAATCAGACTGAATAATTGGGCTAAAATCGTTGCTAATATTTTCCAAAACAGTAGTGACCAATTCATCAAGCTTCGGGTTAACGAAGAACTAGAACTCTCACAATCAAACTCGCTTCATTCAGAATATTGGACGGCCAAGCGGGTTCAAGATGCAGTTAACAAACTTAATCTCACTCACGTATTAGAACATGTTAACTATCAACTCTCTGGTGGACAGCAAAAAAAATTACAAGCTCTTATTATATTAATAATGTCTCAACCTGTAATGCTTTTTGATGAGCCTTTTGCGGGGTTAGACATCAGCTCTCTTGCAATCTTGCTCACATTGATCAAACAAACTACTAAAGACTTAGACAGTTCAACACTAATAATTTCACATCAACGCAGAGGTGTCATTGAACACATTGATTATGAATTCTTAATGCGCGCACAGACGATTACACGATTGGGGGAACCCTAATTGAACCGCAAAAGAATTAATCCTGCAGTCTTAGTGATTATTATGCTTGGAATTGGGCTTCAAATTACCTTTGCCCACAGTGTTTTCACGAACATTGGTGTTATTATTATTACTTGCCTGTATCTCTCCTACTGCAAGACATCTAGCAAATTATTAATTCTAACTAGTCTCTATGCTTTTCCACTAGCTTTGGGTAGCTGGTGGTCGTTTATTGCCTTTGGAACGGGAGATGTCTGGCATATTGCATGGATTTATGCCTCTCGTGTATATGCTTATCTCTACTTAGGAGCGATTGTCACATTAACCGTCCCCATCAAGGATATTCTGTTGAGTTTAGCGCTTCATCTGAATTTATCCTCGACTTTTGTTTACGGACTATTGGCGTCCTTCAATCTTTTAGGTAGAATCAAGAGTCAGTACAAGACGATTCGTTATTCGGCAATGATGCGCGGAACCACCTATCACTTTTGGAACCCAAATCTTTATCTTCGTATTATTATCGTGGCCTTAAATTGGTCGCAAGATTTAGCCGAGGCCATGACCTCTCAAGGATTCACTGAGGGAGCCCAGCGGACACTTACGTATAAGGATAATTTGCCTAAATGGCAATGGGGATTAGCTGCACTGTTAATTCTGCTTTATTTTATTTTTTCATTTCTCGTACGTCCTTGGTAAAAGTATTTTTAGAAACAAAATAAAGGAAATGCTGTGCCATAAGTCGGGAAAATTTGAGTACTAACTCGAAATTACGAACATCGTGAGTACTTTGCTATGAGTAATCCAAAGTTAGACGGAGAGTTTTGAGTTTTGACTTATGAACCATATTTATACGGAATAAATAGAGGAACTGAATCAAAATTTTACTTTTGACCCAGCTCCCCTTTTTTGATTCCATATACCCATGTCTCTCAATTAATAATTAAAACCAAATTTTACTAACTACCAGAACAAATATTCCTAATATAATTGAAGATATAAACACCGCCGCAAATGCAGGGAGCCCTCTCTTTAATATTACTCTAAAATTAACACTCATTCCTAGTGCAGACATTGCCATTCCTAAGAAGATATATGCAGCCTTAACCAAAATATTCAACATATTAGTGCCAAGTGGTGCAAAAGTTCCTATAACACTGGCAAGAATGAATCCTGCCATGAACCAAGGAATTGGTAACTTTGCAGTCGCGGTCTCATTAGTCCCATCTTGTTTACTCTTTTTCTGATACCAGAAGCCAATCAATAAGGCTGCGGGAGCCAGCATCAATACCCGTGAGAGCTTGGTAATTATTGCATTATCTAAACCTACCGGCCCAGCAGCACTCCCTGCAGCCACCGCATGAGCAATTTCATGTAATGAGCCACCCACAAAAACACCGAATTGTGTAGGTGTCAAGTCGAGTAATGGCTTCAGTCCTAAATCAATAAATGTGAAAACTGTTCCCATAATTGCAACAATTGCAACTGCCAGAACTTCATTTTCATGTTGCCGCTCTAATTTCTCTGGAGCTACCTTAATCTGTGGGGAGATTCCCATTACAGCAGCTGCCCCGCAGATTCCTGTCCCACTTGCTGCTAAGATTGCCAGTTCAGGCTCTACTCCAAATTTTCTTTCAATAAGATATGTTAAAAAAATTGTTCCTGTGACAATAACAATTGCTAGTACGATTGTTTTAATGCCTGCCTGTGCCAACTGAATCAAATTTAACTTAAACCCAAGTAAAATAATTCCTAAACGCAAAAACTTATTTGAAATAAATGCTATTCCACGACTTGCTCGACTTACCAATTTCTTTGAAGACTGGAAGATCATTCCCAGAATCAACGCAATGATTAATGCTCCAAAAAGTGATAAATATGGTAATTGTGCCAAAAATGTCCCAATTATCGCACAAAGTAATGTCATCATAACAGCAAGCCAAAACGAATAACTTTTTATCGTTCCTATCATTTCCAATCCCTCTTTCAACAATTTACAAACTAATCATACTAATTATTACCCATAAAATAAAATTATGATTTATTATATTAGTATAACCATACGTTATATAGGAGGCTCTAATGATTTCTCAAGAATACCAAACATTTTTAGTTCTTAGCCAGACTCTCTCGTACACAAAAACTGCACAGCAACTCTTTATCTCTCAACCCGCTGTGACACAACAAATTCAAAGACTTGAAGCAAGTCTTGCTTTGAAATTGGTTGTTTATAAGCGCCCCAAGCTGACCCTAACACTTGCTGGTAGACAGCTTGCAGCTTTTTTAACTCGGACTCAGGCACAAGCTGTTAAAGTACTGAATAATCTGCAAAATGATAATCAAAAGCGTGAAATTTCTTTTGGCATTACACGTTCTCTGGGTGAAGTGATTGGCAAAAAATTGATTTCAATTATGTTGAATAAAGCAAATTTCACTGCGCTAAAATGTATTGCTGGAAACACTGCGAGTATTTTAGCGCAGATCGATAACGGTACAATCGATTTTGGCATTGTCGAAGGCAATTTCGATAAACACGACTTTTCATATCATATCATCAGAAAAGAACCTTTCATACCCATTGTAAGTTGCACACATCCACTAGCCCAAAAGGAGAGCGTAACTTGGAATGACTTACTATCATATCCTTTAATCATAAGAGAAGATGGCTCCGGGTCACGAGAGATTTTAACTTTTCTTGCACAAAAAGAAAACATTAGCCTGAGCGATTTTTCACAACTGCTAACGATTTCCGAACCAACTTTATTGCGGTTACTTGTCAAAGATGGACTAGGAATTAGTTTCTTATATAAGATTTTAGTAGAAAATGACTTGACCAAGGGAACCCTTAAACAATTACCCCTGCAACGAGGAATCGTTGAACATGAGCTTTATTTTGTTTACTCTAAAGAAAGTTTTTTTGCTCCTGATTATCAACAGTGGTTCCAAGCACTCGAAGCGTTAAATAATTAAGTATTTATAAACATTCTAAAAATCAGATTATATTATGTATACTTCTATCATCATTTTCCCCATCAATATGATATTCTGACTCAAAGGGATTCAATTTGTTACGTAAGTTAGGGGAAATTATGCTAAGACACAAATTATTATTTACCATCTTAATAATATTATTGGGGTGTACTTCAAGTTGGGAACTTGCCCATAGTGACACTATCAAAAAAGCAGGCTTCAAGAAAACTGATATGCCTACTTTCTTCATTCACGGATACGGCAGCAGTTATCGTGCTGAACGATACATGGTAAACTCGGCAATTGAAAATGGGGTAACAAATACTGTCATTCGAGCGAATGTACGACGCAATGGTGCAATTCGCATCTTACATGGTTATCGCTGGACAAATAAAAGTTATAATCCATTGATAGAGGTTAATTTTATTGCTAATCATAACCGTAACTATCACCGTTATGGCTTTTGGTTTGGTAAAGTTTTGAATCAACTACACTCACAGCACCATTTTACAAAATATAATGTTGTTGCTCATTCATTAGGAAATCTCGATTTAATGTATTATTTACTTGGGCACGAAAAAAAGACTGCACGACTAATTCATCAAGTTGATATTGCAGGACCATTTGATGGCTCAAACATTGATGGCTTCCGGTTTCCAAACAACAGCTTAAATGCTGATAGCCGCCCACGAAAAATGAGTAACTTCTATCATTTTTTACTGAATCGTAAGGAAAACTATCCCATTGACCAAGTACATGTACTTAATATCTATGGCAACTTGGACAATGGGTCCGAGTCAGATGGTCGCGTCAGCACTACCTCTGCTCGCTCGCTTAAATATTTGATTGGTAACCGCGCAAAGAGCTATCATCAGGTTGAATTTAGAGGCTGGGATGCTCGTCATCATATGCTCCGGCAAAATCCCGAAGTAAGCCAAAGAATAATTAAATTTGTCTGGGGAAGAGATAATGATAGGTCATCATAAATAAACTAACTTTTGTCAATTAATGCTTCATCTGCTGAACTTTCTATCCCTGCAACATTAAAAAAAGGAATTATTCGCTTTATTGCTTCTCTCTATCTCATCTAGTCTTTTATCAATATTAGGAATCTTTTTTGACACATCCCTCATTAATAAATTAATTAACAATAATGGAGTACTATAAACATCAAACACCGATGAAACTGTAATTGGTGTTATTAGTGATACAGCAGCATATGGTACAATGGGCGACAACCTGCTGTCAGTCAACGCGACAATCTTGAAGCCTTTATTTTTTAGCCTTTTATTTTTTTCTAGCAATGTTCGCGAATACCTGGGGAAAACTGTTGTGAAGACCACAACCTCTTCTGGTGAGGTTAAATCAATATTTTCCCATTCAGGTGAACCATACCTCAATTCAAAAACATCAGGACGTAATCTACTCAATATATAGTTCATATAAGGAAGAATTGTTGCTGACATCCTGTTGGAAATCAGAAACACTTTTTTACTTTTTGCAATTAAATTCACGGCTTTGGCATACTCTGGAGTTTGAGCCAATTCTTGTAGTTCTTGTAAATTATTAACTTCTTGATTCAATATATTCAAATTCTTATCGTTGTCATCTTCTTTGTCTAACATCGAAAAGCGCTTACTCGTAGTCATCTCAGAGCTGATAATCTTCTGTAAATATCTTAGGAAGTCATTATATCCACGATATTGCATCTTCACACAAAACCGCGAAATACTACCTTGGCTGACTCCAATTTCTTGACTGATCTTATCTGCTGTCATGAAAACAATCGCATTATAGTTTTTTTCAACATACATTGCTATTTTTTTATTAACTGCCGAGGTTTTACCGACAACCATGAGTCTTTCCAGTAGTTCTTCTTTATTTTTTATTTCTTTTATTCTTATATCAGACAGATTAATCACCTTTTTTCACTTCGAATAGAATCAGCTTTTTCTTATTTCCAGAAATCTCAATTTTAATTTCTAAATTTTCCCTATTAATATTGTTAATAATAACACAATCTCCTAAGCCAACATTTAACTTTTGATCTTTAATAGTTACTATCCTTTTCCCTCCAAGATTATACAAACAAAGATGCTCCCAAGATGAGTTGAGTTTATTATCCGAATTATCATCTATTGTACTAATCTGTCCTGCAAAATCACTAGTGTGCATCAGATTTACATCTTTTGAAACACCCCTTGACTCTATCAAATCAGACCCCGCAAAATTAAACGATTGTCCAGGAATTAATCGTGTAGTTTTACTATTATTTACCAACTCAATTGGATTTGTCAGCGGCATTATTATGCGCTTATAACCTGATAATGACGTGAACTTACTTTTATCAACCTCAACTGTGGCAAAAGATAATCTAAAACCAAAATCTCTATTTTCATATAAGCTTCCCGCTGGATATATATATAATTCAGTTGTTTGCCCACCAGACCACCTTGTTGTCTTAAACTCGCTAGCTCTTTTTAAACATATTTTAGCCATATTTCCTCCACAAAAATTTATAAGTAAATTCTTGTCGCTATCCTAAATTTTCAAAAACCACCTTGCCGCTCTTGATTACCCTATTTACAACATTACTACCTGTATTGTACATAAGATAGCGATAATCTGGATATTTCAAGAATACTAAATCTGCAACTTTACCAACTTCAATACTTCCTTTTTTATCTGCAATGTCTAGTGCAGCAGCTCCATTAAGAGTAAGCGCTGTGAGCACTTCACCCATTGTCATCTTCATCTTGAAGCTTGCTAACGCAATAATCAATGGAATTGAACAAGTAAACGAACTCCCTGGATTATAATCCGAAGCTAGCGCAACTGCACAATTTTTGTCTATTAACTCTCGAGCAGGTGCAAAATTTTCCTGAAGACAAAATGCAGTACATGGGAGTAACGTAGCCACTGTTTTTTGTTTCTCACTTAACTTCTTGATCTCCTCTGAAGAGATCTTAATCAAATGATCAGCCGAGGTTGCCTCAATACTTGCGGCCAACTCTGCTCCATTTAAATTAGCAATCTCATCTGCATGCATTTTGACTTTAAAACCGAGTGCTTTGGCTGCTTCCAACAATTTTTGTGATTGTTGATAGTCGAATACCCCTTCATCACAGAAGACATCAACAAATTCAGCCAGTTTCTCTGCTTTAATCTGCGGTAAAATTTCATCAATCATATAGTTTAAATAACCTTCACTATCATTCTTGAATTCGAGTGGCACTGCGTGTGCTCCAAGATAAGTGATTGCGAGGTCCACTGGCTGTGAGACTGCTAGTTCTTGCAAGACACGAAGCTGTCTGATTTCAGTCTCCTTATCTAACCCATAACCGCTCTTACCTTCAACAGTTGTCACACCTTGTATAATCATTTCATTTAATCTTCGCCAACCTAGTTTTTTTAACTCTTCGAACCCGGCTTCTCTGGTTGCCTCGACAGTTGCTTGAATTCCACCACCATTTTCCATAATCTCCATGTATGAAGAACCGGACACTCTCTCGTAGAATTCTTCAACGCGGTATCCCGCAAATAAAAAGTGGGTATGTGAATCAACAAATCCAGGAACAACTGCTTGCCCGGTTGCATCAATTACTTCGTCAAAATCTGTAATATTTTTCTTTCTAAGATCAGCCAACACTTCTGCAGTTTTTCCAACATTCACGATTAAATCATCAACTACATAAATAGCTCCATCCTGAACAAGACTTATTTCATTCATTTGTGCTCCATGTCGCTGGCTTTCCCCCGTTGGTGTGGCAATTTGATTAATGTGTACAATTAATAAGTTCGTCATTGTGTATTACTCCTTTGGAAAACTTTGATTAACAGCCGAATTAATTAATTGGTCAGCAACTAAATATGGTTCTGTTATATGTGCCGCATCCTGATATTTCTGATTAAATTCCGCTGTCGTTGTCATTGCATGCTCATTTCTTGCCCAATTTCTTCTAGCAACGCCACCCATCACATCCCACAAAATTGCTTTCTTAATAATCTCATCAACACGAGTGCTCCCATCTAAAACAAGTCCAAATCCACCATTAATGGCACGTCCTACACCAACACCACCACCATTGTGTAAAGCAACCAGACTCATCCCACGGGCCGCGTTTCCAGCAAAACATTGAACTGCCATATCCGCCATAACGTTACTGCCATCATGAATATTTGAAGTTTCTCTAAATGGAGAATCTGTCCCACTAACATCGTGATGATCACGTCCTATCATCACAGTTCCTACCTTACCTTCACGAACAAGTTCATTGAATTTGAGAGCGATTTGAATTCTGCCAAGCGCATCTTGATACAAAATTCGCGCTTGTGTTCCGACAACAAGCTCATTTTTTTCTGCATCTCTAATCCAATTGTAGTTATCCATATCTTGATAACGTCGATTTTTATCAATCGATTCCATTGCAGCTTCATCGGTTTTTTGCAAATCCTCCTTCTTACCCGATAGACATACCCATCTGAAAGGACCATATCCATAGTCAAATAAATTAGGTCCCATGATATCCTCAACATAGGATGGAAAGATAAACCCATCCTTGTCATCAACACCATTCTTTGAAACTTCTTTCACTCCTGCATCATAAACAGCTTTCAAGAAAGAATTGCCATAATCAAAGAAATAGGTTCCCTTTTTATCCAATTTTTTGATTAATTCAAAGTGTTTCTTCAATGTTTCATCAACTAATTGATTGAACTTAGTGCGATTTTCTCCAAGCAGCTTGGTCCTTTCATCAAAGGTAATCCCTTGTGGGCAGTACCCTCCCTCATAAACTGCATGGCACGATGTCTGATCTGATAACAAGTCAACCTTAATATCATTTGTAACAGCATAATCTAGAAGATCTACTACATTTCCTTCATAGGCAATTGATAAAGCTTTGCTCTCTACTTGTGCTTTTTTGGCTCTCGCAAACACTTCATGCAAATCCGAAAGGGAAAGATCAACCCATCCCTGGTCATGTCTTGTTTTAATTCTCGAAGGATCAACCTCTGCAATAATTGAGACCGCCCCAGCTATTTTTGCAGCCTTGGGTTGTGCTCCGCTCATACCTCCTAGACCTGAACTAATAAATAATTTTCCCGCTAAATCTTCGTCTAATGGAATCCCTAACTTTTGGCGTCCCGCATTCAATAGTGTATTATATGTACCATGGACAATACCTTGCGGACCAATATACATCCATCCACCGGCAGTCATTTGCCCGTAGTTCGCAACACCCATTTCTTCAGCAATTTCCCAATCATTTTGATTATCGAATTCCCCTATCATTAAAGCATTAGTGATAATAACTCTGGGTGCAGATTCATCTGATGGAAATAACCCGACTGGATGTCCTGACTCAATCACCAAAGTTTGCTTACTCGTTAATCTTTCTAGATATTTCTTGATAAGTCGATATTGCATCCAATTCTGACACACACTACCAGTTTCACCATAAGTAACAAGTTCATACGGATAAAGCCCGACCTCAAAGTCAAGATTATTCTCAATCATGACTTGAAAAGCCTTACCTTCAACACAGTTACCCTTGTAATCGTTAATTGAATGCCCATAAATCCGGCCTGCTGGTCTAAATCTATAACCATAAATTCGGCCTTTTGTATATAATTCGTTCAAAAACTCTGGAATTAATTTTTCATGAAACTTGACTGGAATATATCTTAAAGCATTCCTCAAGGCTATTTTGGTCTGTGCCTCAGTTAGTCTAAACCCACGTGAAGGTGCTCTTCTGATTCCTTCAACAAATTCTGGATATTCTGGAAGTTGATCATTTTCAATTAATGTCAATTCAATCAGTGTTGGTCCCCCAGCTTCCATTATTTTACCTAATGTATCTATCATTTTCTTATCCTGCTCTTTGAGATCTGACATTTTAGTCTGCCGCCTTTCATATTAATTTATCGTTTCAAAATATTTCATAGTATCATTGACCTTACTCAAGACTGCAGCTTCAGATACTTTAACCAATTCTCCGTCTTCAACAGTCGCTTCTCCGTCAATAATTACAGTCGAGATTGCATCAGGTTGCAGTGAATAGACAATATTTGGCAACATCTGTTCTAAGTTGGTGCTCAATGGATTCATTGAGAAGTTATTCAAGTCAATTCCTACAAAGTCAGCAAGTTGGCCTGCCTTTATTTCCCCCACATTCAGATCAAGTTGCTTACCACCGTTTTTTGTTCCCATATCAAATGCTTGCTTACATTTAACACAAAGCGCATCTCTTGTAACCGCCTTTTGCAGCAAAGCTGTCATTCGCATTTCTTCAAAAACACTAATCCGGTTATTGCCACATGCTCCATCACTCCCTAATGAAATATTGATATTATTATTAACCATCCTAGGGATATTAGTTATTCCATCAGCTAAGAACATGTTACTGGATGGACAGTAATTGAGTGCTGCGTGATTATCTCCCAATAACTTTACTTCATTTTCCTCAAGCCATACTCCATGAGTAATTACTAGGCTAGAATCCACAACTCCTAACTCATCCAAGTACTCAACAGTTCTTTTATTGTGTTCTTTAAGCATTGCGTCAACTTCAAAGGTTTCTTCAGCAACATGCATATGGAATTTAGTTCCCATTTCAAGTGCAAGCTTATGACCTGCTTGAATCATCTTAGGACTCGCACCATGAAGGCTGTGTGGGGCAGGAATAACAGTAACCATTGAATCATTTTCGTATTTCAGTGCCAATTGCCTTGTATTATTAACGGCCTCATCGATAGTTTCAAGATAACCCGCAGGTGCTCCATCCCAATCGTACATGGTACGTGCTAAAACTAGCCGAATACCAATGTCTTTAGCCGCCTGAATAACCGCTTCGTCCGACTCAGTTCCATAATTATGTAAATAAAAGAAATCACAGACTGAGGTGACACCACACTTCATCATTTCAGCATAAGCAAATAATGCACCGTTATAAATATCTTCTAGTCTCATTTCTGGTGAGTACTTATATAACGAGTTATCACGCCATTTTAAAAAGGATTGATCAATTGCGATTCCTCGCAATAAGCTTTGAAAAGAATGATTATGTGTATTCACTGTTCCTGGTACAAAAACCGTGTCATGATATTCTTTTTGGATAAAATCTGGAAACTCTGAAATCACTTCATTAGCAGGAGCAACTTTGACAATCCGATTGCCCTCAATGGCAATTCCGTAATCCACTTTAAAATTATCTTTAAAATATATATACTTAGGAAGTAGTATTTTATTCATTAGTCCAGCTCCTCATCTAACTTAAGAATTGCATTGAGTAAGACATTCCCTGCTGTCTCAATATCTTCAATCCTTGAATATTCTTCCTTACAATGACTTTTTCCATCAATACTTTTTACGAAGAGCATGCCTGAACGTCCGATTTTAGCCAGATTAGCTGCATCATGTCCCGCCATACTCGTCATTTTCTGCGGTTGATATCCAAAATTCTGCTCAACTGTTTCGGATAAAGCATCGATTATTTTATCATTCAAATCAGCTGGCTTTTGATTAAGAATCTTCTCTCTATTTAGCTTTAAGCCTTTTTCTTCCAGCTTCATAAAACACTGATCCAAGAACTTAATAGTTTGCTGAACCTTTTCCCAATTACCCGAACGAACATCTATATTGAATCTTACTTCACCAGGAATTATATTAGCCGCATTTGGTTTGACTTCTGCAAATCCAATAGTTCCAACGACAGGATCACACGGTTCAAATTCACTTAGAAACTTTCTCAATTCTAGATTAATCCAGCTCATTGCAAGTAATGCATCTTTGCGATGTTTAAGGTCGGTCGTCCCAGCATGGTTGGCTTCTCCTTTTAATTCAATTAATTCACGGTAGATACCTGTAATCTTTGAAACCACAGCAACAGGCTCATTTCTCTCGAATAATCTTCTACCTTGCTCAATATGACATTCTAAAAAAGCTGCAAAACTATTAGGCGCGAGTGTATTTTCATCAATATGCTTAAAATCTCCACCTAATCTGTCAATTGCTTCTGAAAGAGCTTCGTGTGTTTCAATATGATTGAATCTTTTAAGATAATCCTGACCAACTACTCCTGATATTATCTTGCTTCCAAGCGTGGAAATCTGATACGGATTTGGTTCTTCGCCTGTTAGTGAAATAACTTTGAGTGGATGTCTTAAATTTATCTTGTTCTCGGCCAGAGTTTGCGTTACTTCTGTTGCTAGAAGGACACCAAGCGCCCCATCATATTTTCCACCTTCGGGAACACTATCATTGTGCGATCCGACAATTATAGGAGCCAGCTCTTTTTCATTACTATAAGGGTAATCACCCCATAAGTTTGCGCCTACATCCGTTGTAATCTTC
Organism: Lactobacillus sp. UCMA15818; assembly: GCF_030400225.1. Classification (GTDB taxonomy): domain Bacteria; phylum Bacillota; class Bacilli; order Lactobacillales; family Lactobacillaceae; genus Liquorilactobacillus. Next base: position 199,555 of record NZ_VJYB01000004.1, read on the forward strand.
TTGACAATATTTTTTTGCCAATATTCCTTAATCCATTCACGGGAATCAATATCGGCCTGACTTGCGAGAGAACGATTGACACCACCTTCATCACTCAAGCCTATTTCACCTAATTCAAGAATGTTTTGTTGAATTCTTTCTTTGTTTATTTTTAGTTTGACCTCTTTAATATTATTCAAATTACCAACCTTTCTAACAATAACATTTTCAATAAAAACTACAAAATTTTAGATGTTTCAACACGGATTACTTCGCTGGCAATTCTTTTATATTCAAGAAATTTTTCAGTCAATCTAGTTTCAAATGTTCTTTTATTTCCCAAATCAATATCTAGTATTTCTTTAATCTCTCCTGGGTGTGAGCTCATAATAATTACTCTGTTCGAAAGTAAGATTGCTTCTTCAACATCATGTGTTACCATCAAAATTGTTTTCGGTGATTCCTGCCATATTCCCAGTAATAATTCCTGCATAACTTCTCTGGTTTGCATATCAAGTGCACCAAAAGGCTCATCTAATAAAAGAACCTCTGGATCATTAGCAAGACCTCTAGCTAATGCAACACGCTGCTTCATTCCCCCAGAAAGATTCTTAGGGAATAAGTCTTCAAACCCCTTTAACCCAACTAATTTAATATATTCTTTTGCTATCTTTTCACGTTTACTCTTCTCAACCTTCTTTTGTTTTAACCCAAATTCAATATTTTTCTGCACACTCATCCAAGGAAAAAGACTGTATTGTTGAAAAACCATACCTCTGTCTACTCTTGGGCCATCAACAATTGCGTCATGGCATATTACTTCTCCTTCAGAAGCCGTTTCCAATCCCCCAATTATTCTTAGTAATGTTGACTTTCCACATCCAGAGGTTCCGAGGATTGAAACAAACTCCTTATCTTGTATTCCTAAATTAATATTTTTTAGTGCTTGAACATCTCCTGATTTTGTTTCGAAAACTTTCGAAACATTTTTAACTACAATACTTTCTACCATTAAAGTTCCTCCTAAAAATTCCACGAAAATACCTTTTTATTAATAATTGTTAGCCCTGTATCAACTATTAGGCCAATAATTCCTAAGGTTAAAATTCCGACAAAAATACTATCTATTTGGAACGTTCTCTGTGCTTGTAGAATGCTAAAACCAATTCCTGAAGAAGCACCAACTATTTCGGCTACAATTACGTATGTCCATGCCCATCCCAATACGATTCTAATAGTATCCATTATGTTTGGTAGACTCTTGGGTAAAATAATCTTCCATAAAACATCAAAAGTGTTAGTTCCCAATGTATAGGAAACTTCGATTAAAGAAGTTTCTACATCTCTGATATTATTTGCAATCATTAATACAAGTTGTGGTAAGCTTCCTAAAATGATGACAGCTATTTTTTCTGATTCCCCAATTCCTATCCAAAATATGAACAGTGGTATAAAAGCGGAAGCTGGCATATATCTTACAAATGAGAAAACAGGCTCTAGTAAAGCAGCAAAGGGGCTATATGCCCCCACCAAAATTCCTAATGGTATTGCTACTATGAGTGCAATAATAAATCCTGACATAACACGATAAACTGTTATCCCAATATCACTCCAAAAACCATTTGCAAACATTGTGTGCATTGCCTTGAACGTCTCCCCCGGAGTCGGGACAAACATAGATCCCACTATCTTCCCATATGTGATGAAACTCCACAGACCTAAAATAATAACAAATGAAAATATTCCTAAAAAAATGGAAACCTTTTTTGGTATCTTTCTTTGCGGTGCCATTATATTTACAAGCAACGTTTTTTTCTTTTTTTTTGGTTTATCTTTTTCTAAACTTAACTGTTTCAAGCAATTCACCACTTTCTATTTTGGAGGAACTATTTTATTTCATTTACAAATTTAGGATTAGTAACTTTATTAACATTAGCCTTTTTATTAGAAATTTTGGATGTATACCAGAGATCTGAAGCAACTTTAGATATTTTGTAAATATTCCCCTTGTTTTTCTTTGTCCCAAAGTACTTTTTATTTTCCTTATTATCATATAGTTTTATTTGTGTTGTCATTTCAGACTTCAATTTAGAAGCAGTAATTCCTGCTTTTTTACTCATAATCTTGTAAGCATCTTTAGGATTTGACTTCATATACGCTAATGCTTTGTACCAACCTTTTATAATACCTTTAACTTGGTTAGGATGTTTTTTTATAAAACTCGTGCTTAATCCTAATGTGTCGACAATTATTCCTGGTGAGCTTTTACTAGACATTACAACATGTCCATTTTTTGTTGCCTTTGCCTTGCTTAACCATGGCTGCCATGTCATTGCAGCATCTACCTTACCAGCTACAAAAGCACTACCCGCAGCTCCTGAGTCCATAGAATCAACTTTTATATCTGACAATTTCATATTATTTTTTTGTAGCATGTAATTAAACCAAAAATAACTTGCTCCACCAGTCGTATCTAATGCAACTGTCTTTCCTTTCAAGTCTTTAAAACTTTTTATACTCTTATTCCCAACTAATCCATCAGCACCTGTCGATGTATCTAAAGCTAAAATATTCTGAATTTTTAAGCCACTTGCAGCACTCAAAACATTTGTATCTAAAGATGTTGCTATTCCCTGAATCTTTCCGGCAGCTAACGCACTCTTACTGTCTGACTTACTTTCAATATCCTTAATTTGAACTTTAACTCCATAATCTTTAAAAAAACCTTTTTCTTCTGCCAAATCTAAAGGATAAAATCCTATCCATGAAGAATGTGCGATTTTCACGGTATTATTGCTACTGGCAGAAACTTTGGTACTGACAATTAACAGAGCTAACAACATTGCAAGTACTATTTTCCCCAGATTTCTCTTATTTTTTAGCATAATTTTCATATTTATCATATAAACTCCCCTTATCATTTATGTTGACAACATCATCAGTTAACTTTCCTTCCAGTAAAGATATTCCATTTTTGGTAGACCTATTCTTTAATTCATTAATTGATTGTATTGATAGATACGAAATATGCGGTGTAACTATCACATTGCTGTTCAAGAATTTTTCATAATATTCTTTCTCAGGTGGCTCGCGTTCTATGACATCTAAAATAGCTCCACCAATTTTTTTTTCTTCAACAGCTTCTAGTAACTCATCTTCTTTTAAAATTGCTCCTCTAGCAGTGTTTATTAATACTCCTGTGGGTTTCATTTTCAGAAATTCTTTCTTGCCTAACATATGTTTCGTTTTCTCACTTAAATTACAATGAATTGTTACAAAATCAGCAATTGCTAGTCCTTCTTCGAGTTCTACTATTTTAACATTGTTCTCGTTTTCACCATTTTTATATCTAGGATCATAAGCATATACTTTCATCCCTAAATTTTGTGCTGCTTTTGCGACAAATTGTCCAATTCTGCCAAAACCTATCACAAAAAGTTTCTGCTCATTTAATCTATTTTGCAACTTATTAATGGCTTTAAGTCCCCATAAGTCAGCTTCAATCACATCCTCAAAAGAATCAAGTGCTTTGTTTGAATGTAACATCGCATCTATTACATATTCAGCGATATCTTCTTTGCAATAATTTTTAACATTAGTTACTGGTATCCCCATTTCTGCAGCTGTTTCAATGTCAACTCGATCATAACCACCTCCGAACAATGCAATTCCTTTGCAACTCTTCAACCTTCTGATTACATTTCCCGGAATAGCCGCATACACTTGAGCAAGCACAACATCTACCTTATCTCCCCATTTTCTTAAATCTTTTTCATAATCATATGTTGAGAACTTAATACTTGCCTCTGGATAATACTTTTTTATTATTTCCGTTTCTATATCGTAATCAGACCATTCTTCATCAATTATCCAGAAGAGAGGATTTTTATTTAGCATTTATTATTCTCCTTTCTGAACAAGTTTTATTTCACCATCAGTTGCATTGACTTCTAAAATATCTTTATTTTTCACAGTTTCATTAAATCCAGAATCTACTTTATCAACCAGTGGAATTTCCATGATTATTGAACTAGCAACAAGTGTAGTATCTGCATTTTCAACAATCATTGCTTTGGGACCCATATTGTGCATTTTCAACTGATACATGCCATCTGCCTGAACTACAGAACTACCTGTCCCATTAGGAAAAACTAATATTTTGTTTGCAATACTCTTCCCGAAAAGGCTATGATTTCTTTCAATTACAACACCACTTTCAGGATCAATTAAATAAAAGCATATTCCATCTTTTGAAAAAAGAACCTCTCCACTCGTTTTACCTTCAGAAATTTTATGACACTTAAACAAATTGCTTTTTTCTGTCACTTGTAACCTCTCCTTCCAAAGCCGAATATGTGGCATTCTCTAAATCTGTAATAACAAATTCCATACTTCTACGCTTAGTGTAATATGCGCATTTTGGTGAATCAGTAACACCTTTTTTACCGTATAAAAATTTCCAACATGGTTGATCCATACATGTATTAGAAATAATGTTTCCTCCTGCGTCTTCAATAATCTTTAATATTCCCATCTGTTCACATAACCTCATAGTTGGATCTGATGACATGATGAATAATGGAACTGCTAACTTTTTGCCTTCAATTATTTTAGTTACTTTTTGAATTTGTTCGAATGTAAGATGTGGGCATCCAAATAATGCAAAATCTATTTTGCCTATTGGAGCCGAAATCTTATCTCTCACTGAATCTAAATCTTCCTGAGTAATATCAATTTCTTCGGGAATTGAATTACTTTGGAAAGCATCTTCCAATGTATTAGCTTCTGGTGTATACCCTAAAATATGATATATTGCAACATTACCAGAGGTATTCATCTGTGCGCCTAAATTCATTAATGATGCATTTGAAAAATTATTTTTCTCCTTTTTATTTACAAAATTAAACACTGGTATCTTAAATCCTATCTTTAACGGCAACACATATCCTAATAATTGAAAATCAAAATCAGAATCCATCTTGGCAAGAACATTAACTAGAATTTCTCCTTTCCTGTTTTCTTTCATTAAGTAGCCATAATATGGTACTACCCCTGTTACAGCTGCACATAGAGCACTTTGAGCAGATTCCCTGTTTGTTTTTGCACCATAGACAGAATTTACAAAGGGTGTCGCTGAAGACTCAGAATATGAAATAATATCATCTACTTTAGGAACATTTAATTGTAAATATGGCGTACAATCATAAGTCATTAAAGCACCAATTTTTTTGTAAGCATCATCTGTTCTTTTGACTATATTTAAATCCTCACTGCTCAAATTAGTTATTTGACCCATCTGATCCCAATTAAAACTTGGATTAACTGTTGGTCTAATTCTACATTTTGCACCTTGACTCACTAATTTCTCCACAAACCATAAATCAGCTTCTTGATTGCTCAAAGCAACATGTGCTCTCGATATTGGAACCATATATGGTGCATCAAATGCTTCTGCAATTGCAACCTGTATTTTCATAGCAGTTTGCGTCCCTTTACCAAAGTCTCCATTTAACATCTGTTGTTCTGTTAATGAAAGTTTGACCATTGTCTATCCCTCTTTTTATAAATGATTTTATTAATTATTCAGTTAAATGAATGGAATCATTAACTTAGCTGAAGATTAATACATCAACCAAGCTATGTCAAAGAAAAATTTTAAAAATTTGAATAACAAACTTTTTGTATGTTATACATTGTTTTTCAAAATCCAATCTAATTTTAATTTATTTTTAATAACTAACAAAAAATAAGTCAAAAAAACAGGGCTCCTTCTCCTGAGCCTTGTTTTTCATTTGAATATTAACCAAACCTCTACTCTACTTATCGGTAAAAATAAAATCTTTGAGGAGTTGATAAAGCAACTCGATCTCGTAATCTTGAACCTTAATATTGAACTTTTGCTCCACAGGTTGGAAAATTCCACTAGAAAGAGAAATGAAATCTTTTTTTCTAGGAGTTAAAGCTGCTTCTTGGAATGAATTCTCTGAAGCTGTTGTACTTACCAGCATTCGTTCAATCATGAGCGATAAATGCATATATAGATTTAATTTCAGTCTTGGTTCAAATTTTACATTATAGAAATTCTCATAGTGTGCCACGATATCCTGACTTTCTTGAATAACAACGTCTGGATTCAGGATTTGCAACCGCCCACGGATTCCTTCAATCGATAAAAAGCGTAATAATCGCTCAATCAGTAAATTACTTGATTGCTGATTTTCTCCCGTTTGTAGAAGAATTGTTTCTAGTTTTGACGAAACTGTTTTATCAAAAATATTATAAATATTAATAATATCAATTCCCATGTCACCACTAACATCTGTCGTAGTTAAGATCAGCTGTGTATTCGAGAAAAACTGGCGATCATTATTTTTTAGCAATGCATGGAGATGCTTGTAATCAAGAGCAATTACTTCCAATGATGGAGAAAGTGTCTCTTCAATCAACTTTTTTAATTCTTCCGAGAGACCCACACCTGACATGCAGGAAACAATAATATTCTTTCGATTTGATAATCCCTCATAATACTGTGCATCAGTGCTTGAGCTATAATTTTGACTAGCCTCTGCAATCGATTGAAAAATCTCATTACGTTGAATCCGCAGCCCAATATCAAGAGCCATCGCAGTTGTAACGTTATTAACAACTAAAAGTTCCTGATCAGATACCTTTTTAATTTCTCTGAACATTTCTCTTAATGAACCCATATCAAACAAAATAATATTACCCTTTGGAGAAGAACCTTGATCAACTAAGTAATCTCGTACATACGCATTTATTCTATTGATGGAGACATCAATAGGCATATCAAAGGCCTCAAAAAAATAATTACCGCAAAGTGTATTGACAACTTGTTGAATACTTGATGCTGTATGTTCTCCATGCGTAAGTAAAATTGCATTGTAGTGAACTGATTCAAGTTTCTCCGAACATTGTGCCATCAACACAAAAAATGGAATATAGTAGTATGCACTCTGAATATTTTGGGGAGCTATCTCTGTAAGCAGCTGCTTGAACAGATAATGACTCCTTGGATAGCGATTCTTAACTTCAGCCTGAATCTTATGAGTAGATTCGGCAGCAGGCAGATTCTCGCTGCATAGATTGGCAAATACAAATGCAAGTGCCATGTAGCGCCAAAAGTTATCATCATTTTGAAAAACAATTCCATAGCGATGTGTAATAGCTTCCTGTGCAACTTGTCGAATTGTTTGTGCGAGTGTTGTCAAGAGTGATTCACTAACCGTGGTGTCTACTTGATTAAGCGCTTTAAGCACTAAGAAGTTCTGCTCAATAATAGTCTCTCCGCCAAGTAGCGACTCCGACAGCCCTTCAAGCAAGTTATTAGCTGTTGGACCAAGTTGCAGTGCACTCGTGACTAACGAAGTAATTCTTGTTTCCAATAATTGCTGGTTGGGTATTATACAAATTGAATTTTTGTCAGCCTTATTAATTATTAATTGATTAACATCCGGAGTTTTTGCATATGCTTCAGCACACAATAACTGTATTCGATTATTAAGTTCACTAATGCTAACAATATTAGTAAACTTGGCTAACTTAATTAGTGAATGTGGTGAAATTAAGATATTTTTACCTATTTTGTTAGCTTGTCTTTGCAAAAATAAACCAACAAATGTAATTCTTTCATCAAGTGGACGCTTATTAAGCGAACTCAATTTGATTTGCACTAATGCACAGTTGAAATCAACATAATTAGTGTCAGTTAATTCTGCAGTTGCCGAAAAAATAAAGCGAATATTTGTTTCCTCCTGCTGATTAGCAAACATAAAAAGATCGTGCTGTTTTTCCGAATGCAGCACCTGCAAATTTTTGATGTATAAGAAACCCTCTTTTTGCGCACCATCAGCCCTTGAATGAGTGTTGCCTAGATTGTCACCTGCAGCTGATTGGACTTCTCTTTGCAATACACTGAATTTATTTTTATACTTGCCACAATCAATTGTCTCAAAAATTGCTTTTTTGGTAAAAATCCCACGGTGAATTGCTTCCTGATAAATGGCACGAGCAAGCGTTAGTTTACCAGTTCCATGGGCTCCTAGAATAAAAATTGGTAAACCATGATCTGGATAAACAATTGCTTCTACAGCATGATTGATATCATCTCTCAAACTACCACGAAAACCGATTAACTCATCAAAAGCCGATTTTTCATGCTTGACTTGCCAATATACAGGTCGGCTTCCGGTTTTTTTCAATTTACCTTGTTTTTCTAACTTAGATAAATAACTGCTTGTCACACCTCGCGTCAAACCAACGATATCAGCAGCCTGATTAGTTGTAATCCGCTCATCAGGAAATTGTTGCGCAATCGCTGCATAAAGTTTTTCTATAGCATTCAAAAAAATCCCCCCTTAAGCACTAGTGATCATAATTAAGCACAACATTCAAGTGACTTTTTAATAAGATATGCTTAATATAATAAGTGTAAGCGTTGCCTTGATTTAAGTCTAGACAAATCTAAGAAATGTTTTACAAATTTTCAAATGAAAGGGGGTGCTTCCTTCACGATGATTAAGATTGCTCGTGTGTCAAATTTTTCACACGTCTTTGTCAATTATCATCGTTTTTCTGTAAAATTTCATTTACTTTATTTTTACAGAGGGGAAGAGATTAGATGAAATATTTATTACTGGTTAGTCATGGTGACTTCTCAAGTGGATTGAGACAGACTTTAAGTATGTTTGCAGGAGACACTATTAATTCAGTGATTGCCATAGGGTTAAAACCTGATGAAGCTGGTACGACGTTAGAAAATCGCTTTGAAACAATTCTTAGCACACTTCCAACTGATGCTCAGTTTGTTATTTTGGCCGATATCATTGGTGGCAGTCCACTTACAACGGTCTGCAACACCTTGAATAAACACGGCAAGTTACAAGATAGTTTTATAATCGGTGGTATGAATTTTTCCATGGCACTGACTGCACTAATGTCTAAGGATGCTATGGAAGATGCTGAATTAAAGGCAAAAATAATGTCAGAAGCCACAGGTGCAATTAAGTTTTTAGATATAGCTACAGCACCAGAAACTTCTGACGACGATATTTAGAGGGGGTTATAACAATGTCAATTTCATTTGTAAGAATCGATGATCGTATGATTCACGGACTAATCACTGTTCGCTGGGGTAAGGAATATCCATGTGATGGTATTATTGCTGTGAATGATAAAGCTGCTAACAATCCAATTTTAGCAGGAGCATACAAAGCGGCTTCCGACAAAAAAACATTTGTTTGGACGCTTGAACATTTTAATCAGGTAAAAGATAAGGTTGCAAGCTCTGCAACTAAATATTTCTTGATTACTAAAAGCCCATTAGATATGAAAAAAATCTTAGTTGACTTGGATTTTAAACCAAGTGATATAAAAACAGTGATTGTCGGTCCGGGTAACGATCGCGAAAATGCAATAAAACTTGGAGATAATCAGTCATTTACCCAAGAAGAAGGGGATGCCTTTGAAGCAATTGAAAAAAAAGGATACAAAGTAGACTTCGCACTATTGCCCGATCAACGTTTGGGAAATTGGGATAAGTTCAAATCGAAATTTGGTTACTAGATTTTAAAAAGAGGAGGATTTAAAAATGACAATTAGTTGGATTCAAGCGGGACTTTTAGGACTGTTTGCATGCTTATGCTCTAACTCATGTATGGCTGGTCAGGCAGTCGGTAATTATACAATTGGTCGTCCATTAGTCGGTGGTCTGATCTGTGGCCTTATTCTAGGAGATCTTCAGCTAGGAATTGCTTGTGGTGTTGCTATGCAATTGGTTTATATCGCACTTGTTACACCTGGTGGAACTGTTTCTGCTGATGTACGTGCAATTTCTTATATTGGGATTCCCTTAGCAATGGTTGCTATTGCTTCACAAGGATTAAATCCGCTTGGCGGAAGTGCAGCTAACCTTGCTAAGTCAGTTGGGACATTAGTTGGAACTGTTGGGACCGTACTTTATTATTCTGTTGCTACTATGAACTTGGTTTGGCAATCATTTGGATGGAAAGATGTTCATAACGGAAAGCTCAATAAACTAACTGCTGTTAACTTCGGCTGGCCTTGGATTTCTCACGCCCTGTTCTCATTCTTGCCAACAATGCTGCTTACTTATTATGGTGCTACTGCTGTAACAGCCTTACGAAATGCTCTGCCTATGGATGGCGTAGCTATGAAGACTCTGTTCACAGTCGGTGGAATGTTACCATGTGTTGGGATTGCTATCTTACTTCGTCAGATTATAGGTCGGACAGCCGACTTTATTCCCTTCCTTGTAGGTTTCACATTGGCAGCTTCATTGGGACTCAACTTGGTCTCAGTCACAGTTGTTTCACTATTGTTTGCAGTTATTATGTATGAAGTTGAAATGTCAAAGGGTGGTGGCGACCATAATAAAGCTGTGCCTGAAGGGCCGAATGATGACGACGAGGAGGATATTTGATTATGGAAAATACTAATAACTTAAAAAAGCTTGATCACAAAACACTGACAAAATCTTTTCATCGCTGGTTTTGGGGAGCATTAACTTGTTTTTCACAAGAACATATGCAGACTTTTGGTTACATGGCATCAATGCTGCCAATTCTTAAAAAATTGTATCCGAAACATGAAGATCAAGTTAAAGCGATTCAAGCATATACAGCATTTTTTAATACCAACCCCATGTTAGGAACAGTGATCGTCGGTATCACTGCTAGTATGGAACAAGCACGTGCAAATGGAAAAGAAATTGATGGCGAAACAATTAATGATATGCGTGCTGGCCTTATGGGACCGATTGCCGGAATTGGTGATTCATTAATTGATGGAACACTTGTCCCTATTCTTCTGGGAATCTCACTAGGGATGTCAACAGGCGGTTCCCCACTTGGAGCAATTTTCTACATTGTTTCATGGGTACTGATTGCTTACTTCGGACAACGCTTCTTATATTTCCGTGGTTATCGTTTTGGGGATCAAGCCGTTAGTTTCTTAGTTGGTAAGCAAGGAGCTGCTATCCGCCGCGCAATCGGAATTGTTGGAAGTATGGTTGTTGGTGGTGTTCTGGCTTCTTGGGTAAATGTTGAAACTTCACTTAAATTATATGGAGCAAATGGCAAAGTCTTTTTAAATCTTCAAGATAAATTGAACAGTATCTATCCTGGATTATTGACCGTCGTTGTAACTTTATTCTGCTGGTGGTTAATGACTAAGAGACATGTCTCAGCTATTTGGACAATGTTGATTCTTGTAGTAATTTCACTTATTGGTGTTTTGGTTGGCTTCTTCAATCCTGGCCTTTCCTACTAAAACACACGCAATGACAAGGAGGAAAGTAGAAATGACAATTCAAGAAATGAAAAAAGGATATGAGGAAGAGGTTGCATATCAGAAGCATATGCTTAAAAATTTAGGTTACTGGTTTCAGCTTTGGACTACTATCAGTGGTCTTGGAATCGTCTTAATTTACTTTTTCCACCACCAAAATTTTTGGCTTAACATTTTGGGAATCTCCTTGTTTGCAGTAGGTGCTCTGGGCATGATGATATTTGGATATGCAGGTTGGAGAGGGCAACAAAATATTCGTGCACTTATCCATGATTTTGATCAAAAACTTGAATATTTCTATAAAACACACAAGGACACTGTGAGTTCACGTAGAAAAAAGGTTAGCCATTCATAATATTTTTTAATAAATAGAGGAGATGGGGCTGTGCCATAAGTCCTAAGTAAAAGAGCCACATTAGAAAAAATAATAATTTTTCTAGTGTAGCTCTTTTGGTATAATTGAAAATAAAAAAAGCACTGGTTGCAGCCAGCACCTTCAAAAACAA
>NZ_VJYB01000040.1 GCF_030400225.1 Lactobacillus sp. UCMA15818
AAGGACGATGTTGAGCTGCTGGTCGCTGAGTTCAACTGGATGGAATAATCCGAGACAGCTCCTGAAAGCTAAAAAGCCCTCGCCCCGAAATCCATCGGCGCGAGGGCTTTTCAATACCAACTAACAACTACCAGATAGCTAGGCGCTCTTCTGGCTTGATGTACACAGGTGCATCTTCGGGGACGTCGAATGCTTCGTAGAATTCAGCGACGTTTCCGGCGATGACATTGCAGCGGAATTCTGCAGGGGAGTGTGGGTCGATGGCCAGGTATTGGACGGCCATCTGTGGGCGGATTTTGGTGCGCCACACGCGAGCCCAGGACAGGAAGAGGCGTTGGAGACCGTTGAATTCTTGCTCGGCCAGGCCTTCCTCGGCGCCTTCTGCTTCGAATTTTTGGACTGGTGAGGTTTCAAAGGTTTGGCCACGGTCTGCGAGGTACTTTTCGTAGGCAACGACAGCGATGCCCAATCCGCCGAGGTCACCGATGTTTTCGCCGAGAGTGAATTCAC
>NZ_VJYB01000041.1 GCF_030400225.1 Lactobacillus sp. UCMA15818
TTCCAGTGGGGCTACTCATCATGATTCCGTCTTCGATGATTGCTCCGCCGACTCCAGTGCCGAGGGACACGTAGAGTACCCTGCCGGTGAGGTCTTTGCCGGTGCCTAAGTGGTGCTCACCGTAGGCCCATACGCGGACATCATTGTGTGCCGCGAATGGAACGTTGAGGACTTCTCGGGATAATCCTCGCAGGTCAGTGCCTGCCCACTCTGTGAGGGTTTCACCGTTGTACACGATGGTTCCCTCTGGTCCCAGAATTACACCAGGAGCGCCCATGCCGATGCGGGCGACACTGAGACCGTGTTCCTCGGCAGCTTTTAAGCCTGCCAGAAGAACCAGCCGGATCTGCTCGATAGGGCTGTCGCCTTCTTTTGTTCCCAAGCGTCCCGTGGACAATGTTGTCGTCGGGGTGTTATCGGGGACTAGTGCGTAGGCAATCTTTGTGGCACCAATATCAAGGGCAAGGGTGCAAGTGG
>NZ_VJYB01000042.1 GCF_030400225.1 Lactobacillus sp. UCMA15818
GGACAGATGATTGGGGTGAAGTCGTAACAAGGTAGCCGTAGGAGAACCTGCGGCTGGATCACCTCCTTTCTAAGGATATAACGGAAACCTACACACGATTGTTGAAACTTTGTTTAGTTTTGAGAGGCCTACTTCTCTTTTGAGGATGTTATGGGCCTATAGCTCAGCTGGTTTAGAGCGCACGCCTGATAAGCGTGAGGTCGATGGTTCAAGTCCATTTAGGCCCATCCTTTTTTATATTTTTATGGGGCCTTAGCTCAGCTGGGAGAGCGCCTGCTTTGCACGCAGGAGGTCATCGGTTCGATCCCGTTAGGCTCCATTGACAAGAAAATTGTCAAACTTGTTCTTTGAAAACTAGATAATATTTTTCTAAAATAATTAACAAACCGAGAAATACCGCGTTTTAAAGAGTTTAAAACAAGAAAAATCTTGAACGCTAAACTCATAACCGCTTTACCGTA
>NZ_VJYB01000043.1 GCF_030400225.1 Lactobacillus sp. UCMA15818
GCCCAAGGTGTTAGCCCACTTCTCTGCAACCTTCACGCGACCTGCGTCAGGGGAGACCACGCAGATGTTGTCCAGGTTGTAGTTTTCCTTGATGTGATCGGTGAGGATCGGCATGGCGTGCATGTGATCGACTGGGCCGTCGAAGAAGCCCTGGATCTGATCGGTGTGCAAGTCCACGGACACGATACGGTCCGCGCCAGCGGTGAGCATGAGGTCGGCGATGAGGCGAGCAGAAATTGGCTCGCGGCCGCGGTGCTTCTTGTCCTGGCGGGCATATGGGTAGAACGGCAGGATCGCGGTGATGCGCTTTGCGGAACCACGCTTCAAAGCGTCGATCATCAGCAGCTGTTCCATGAGCCACTTGTTGAGAGGCTGGGTGTGGGACTGCAGGACGAAGCAGTCGGAGCCACGAACTGATTCCTCGAAGCGGACGTAGATTTCACCGTTGGCGAAAT
>NZ_VJYB01000044.1 GCF_030400225.1 Lactobacillus sp. UCMA15818
AAACCTAAACTGCCTGAGCAAGTCAGTGAAGCCGAGAGAGCGATACAGGCTAAACGCATGGTTCGCCTCATCGTCGACCTCGGGTGTAGACAAAATGGCAAAAGTGTTTTGTTTGTCTTTTAACAGTTCATGCATCAGCTTTCGGCCAATGCCGTGACCTTGGAAGCCAGGCTGAACATGAACTTCCGCAACCTCAAAGTAGTTGTGGATGATATGGATTTCCTCTTCCGTCGGGCCTCCTTGTTGTCGGAGTCCCCGGCGTAATTGGTGTTCCACCAATGATCTGGGCTGCCATTGAAGCCATAGGCCACGCCCACGACCTGATCATCCATCAGCGCTGCCACTGCTGTGAATCCGGGGTTCTGGGAGTTTCTCCGCCAGACTTCGATCCGGGTATCCCTGATTGCTTTGTCATAGTTCATCGCTGCGATGT
>NZ_VJYB01000045.1 GCF_030400225.1 Lactobacillus sp. UCMA15818
TTCTGTTAGAGGTCTTGAAAAGGTAAAAAGAGAAGCTGGAATTGCCTTGATGGCAATGAATATTAGAAAATTGGTAGCGAAGGGCACCAATCATAACTGTTTTATAAACCCAAAGAAGAGATTAGTGAAAATCAAGGAACGATTTTCACTAATCTCTTCTATTTTGAAGGACTTATGGCACAGACCCTTTCTAATTTGCACGGCAACGACCTATCCTCGCAGGGGGCGATCCCCCAACTACTATCGGCGCGAAGAAGCTTAACTTCTGTGTTCGACATGGGAACAGGTGTATCCTTCTTGCCATCATCACCGCACTCTTTTGCT
>NZ_VJYB01000046.1 GCF_030400225.1 Lactobacillus sp. UCMA15818
GGACAGATGATTGGGGTGAAGTCGTAACAAGGTAGCCGTAGGAGAACCTGCGGCTGGATCACCTCCTTTCTAAGGATATAACGGAAACCTACACACGATTGTTGAAACTTTGTTTAGTTTTGAGAGGTCTACTCTCAAACTTGTTCTTTGAAAACTAGATAATATTTTTCTAAAATAATTAACAAACCGAGAAATACCGCGTTTTAAAGAGTTTAAAACAAGAAAAATCTTGAACGCTAAACTCATAACCGCTTTACCGTA
>NZ_VJYB01000005.1 GCF_030400225.1 Lactobacillus sp. UCMA15818
GCTAATGTGGTAGAACCGATACCACTTAAATATTCGGTTACAACTTTTATTTTGAAGTTCAAATTAAATTTCATTATAGTAAAACCCCCAAGATTGGATTTACGTCCAATCTTGGGGGTTCACTTTATCATTCAAAAAATAACTTTGCTATTTTTTTATATGTTGCAATTGTATTCATATAACTTGTAATACTAGTCGCCTCATCCGTCTGATGCGCGACTTCCCATGTATCTGGTCCTAACACAACAACTGGAAGCGTTGGATATTTCTGCACGTAGACACTTGCATCCGTCGCACCATTGATAATTCCCAATTGTGCTTTAGGACCAAAATGTTCTCTTGCCGCTCTAGCTACCTGCGATACAAAACCACTTTCTACTGGAGTACTCATTGGAAAGAAATCATGCACTATTTCGAGCTCCAACTTCAGCTTACGTTCTGTATTTAATTCTTTGATTGTTTTAGCAAGCATCTCTTTAACCTTTTGATTGCTTAATGTCATTGTTGGCCGAATATTACCATATAATTCTGCATAGTCAGGAATTATATTGACTTGGCTTCCCCCATTAATTGTAGTGATACTGTGCTTAAATTCACCCAGAATTGGGTCAACTGGACTATTCTCAAATATTTTTTGTTCGGCATTAATGAAGTAATTCAATCCAATAATTGCATTGATTCCTCTCTCTGGAGTTGAACTATGCACAGACTTCCCAAAACTTTTAATCCGATAATTTAATGATCCTGAATGTGCATGAATTATCTCACCTGCGGTAGGTTCGCCAACAACCATAGCTGAAACATCGTCCAATACATCACTTTCAACTAAGCGATATGCTCCTTTTGCTCCAAATTCTTCACCTGCGGTCGCCACAAATTTTATTTTGCCTGAAATTTTCCCTCGTTCTTCATTCAGTTCAATCATTGCGATTACTGCCGCGGCCAAACCACTCTTCATATCTGCTGCACCACGTCCATAAAGATTATCACCAATTACTTCAGCTCCAAAAGGATTATACTTCCATTGCTTTGCATCTCCAATTGCTACAGTATCTTGATGCCCTTCAAAACAAAGAACTGGTCCGTTGCCTGCACCTATCTCAGCGACAAGGTTTGCACTGTCTTCATCAAAGTAGTCTGCCTGCACCTTAATCTTCTTTTCTTTAAGAACACTTACCAGATAATCTGTTACTTTTGCCTCATTGCCGTTAACTGAGTTGATTTTTATCAAATCACGTAATATCTTAATTTTTTCGTCCTTATTCATAATTTATACCCCTTAGTGAATTAGTAATAAAAAATTAGTGCACACTTTTCTGATAGAAAAGCAGCACTAATTTTTTATTCTTTTTTACTGAAATTATTAAAGTCTAAGATTTTACCTTTAACTAAAATTGCTTTTTTCACTGAAGCTGGATTGTGAGCAATCTGATACTTGAGCTTATCAAGCGTATCTATCACCTGGCGCAATTCATTGACTTCTTGTGAAGCATCCTCATTAACTTCGCTAACAGCTTGCAAATTAACAAGATTTTTTACCATTGTTTGATATCTAATAATCACAAAAATAATATTGAAATTTGAAGAAATTGTTCTTGGATTCTCTAAATCTGGATGTTTTTCAAGAAGAGAATATATTTCTGGATAGTAGCGCAAAGCAACTGTATACACTGGAAAATACCGATGAAATACTTGTTCTTCATTCTTAAATCCGAAACGATCAATTTCTTCTCTCATAATATCTTCCCCCTGCAAATCCAACTGCTGCTTAAAAATCAGCTGGTCGTGTAATATCTGTACTAAAATAATACGCAATTGCCTTTAGAATTCTTTCACTTGCATGACCATCACCATATGGATTCTTTGCTTCTGCCATTGCTTGATAAACCTCATCATTATTTAACAGCAAGTCCATATTCTTTTCAACTTCTGCCTGATTTGTTCCAACAAGTCTTAATGTTCCTGCTGCAACACCCTCTGGCCGCTCAGTCGTATCACGTAAAACAAGGACTGGTTTCTTAAGCGCTGGTGCTTCTTCTTGAACACCACCCGAATCAGTCATAATATAATAGCTTCTGGCACAGAGATTATGAAAATCAACAACATTTAAAGGCTCAATCAAATGAATTCTCGCAGTGTTCCCAAGTATACGTCTGGCAATCTCCCTAACCTTCGGATTCAAATGCATTGGATAAACAACCTCAACATCTCGATTTTGCTCAACAATTTTGCGTACGGCCCCGAATACCTGCTCCATTGGTCTCCCAAGATTCTCACGGCGGTGCATAGTCAATAATATTAATTTATTTTGCTCATCTACTTCGTCTAATACACTGTGTTGGTAATTATTTGTCACTGTTTCCTTAAGTGCATCAATTGCTGTATTCCCAGTTATAAATATCTGCTCAGCTTGATGGTTTTCCCTAAGTAAATTGTCCTTGCTCTGACTTGTAGGAGCAAAATATAAATCACTTAAAACATCCGTCATTTGGCGATTCATTTCTTCTGGATAAGGGGAATACTTATTCCACGTCCGTAGTCCCGCTTCCACATGGCCTAATGGGATCTGACGATAAAAAGCCGCTATTCCAGCCGCGAAAGTTGTCGTCGTATCTCCGTGAACTAAAACTACGTCAGGTTTTTCTTTCTCTAATACTCCATCCAACAACTTCAAAACATTAGCGGTAATATCTCCTAATGTTTGATTTCTTTTCATAATATTGAGATCATAGTCAGGCACGATATTGAAAATTACCATTACTTGATCCAGCATTTCGCGATGCTGAGCCGTCACAACAGTTATAGCCTCAAATTGACTTTCTTGTTTCTTCAATTCTAATATCACAGGTGCCATCTTGATAGCCTCAGGTCTAGTTCCAAAAACCGTCATTACTTTTAATTTCTTCAAAAAAAACCACCTCATATTATCTAATTGATATACTAATTGTACTACAAACAAAAGCTTATCGAAACAGTAATTCCAAGTGTCCTATTCTATTTTTTGGCTCTATACTCAACGATTATACAATCTTACTTGTCACCACAAATTTCGCAAAACAATAACTAGAATATGCCTCGCATTCCAAAGATTTGCTATCAAAAAAGTAACTAAAAAAACACCTCACAATTATTAGATTATTTCTCTAATAATAATGAAGCACTTCAATGAGTTAGAACTCTTTTTGTTATCTATGATTGCTAAAAATGCGCTTGATCGGAATCGAACCGATGACCTACCGCTTAGGAGGCGGTCGCTCTATCCTGCTGAGCTACAAGCGCATACCAACAGGTAAATTACTAACTATACAAGTATATGAAGATAATTCCGTAAAGTCAATAGTTTACCGCATTAGTGGCTGTAACATAATGAGCATTTTGATCTGCTTTGTTTCGTTAATTACGTATCAATATATTCTGTTCTCCCAAACTTATCATCTGGTTATTGATTTTCTTTCTTATGGTGCTTTCCTTTATTCAACTGGTCTCTTTTTCTTTTCTTGTGCTTTTTTTTCTCGACCACAACAGGAGGAACTGCTTTTTTCTTCTTACGAGGTGTAGTAGACTCAACTCTTTGCTTAGTTGGTTGCGATTCCCTGACATCATCTGGTAACTCTTCTGTCCGCAACAGCGCCCCACGATAGACAGTTCCAAAATGCAACTCGTAATCTTCGGAGTGTATCAATTGACGAAAGTTCCGCAAATCATGTTCATTACCCAGATTAATTACAATTCCGCTTGCACCCATTCTACCGGTTCGACCAACACGATGAATATACGTATTACTATCTTTTGGTAAATCGTAATTAATAACCGCAGGGAGTCCTTCAATATCAAGTCCCCGCGCCGCAACATCTGTTGTCAATAATAAACTAATCTCACCTTTGCGCAGCTGACGCAAGGCTTTTTCACGTTCCACTTGACGCTGCTGTCCTTCTAATACAGCGACTTTAGCACCCAAGTATTTTAACTTATCCGCTGCATTCTCAATTTCAGTAACCTTTTTGAAGAATACCAGAGCACTGAATCCTTCAAGATTGGAAAGTTTACGCAAAGTCTCAATTCTTTTCCTGACAGGCGTTTCTACCAGAAAGTGCTCAACCTCACCTTGAGTTTGATCATCTGCACGTACATCAAAAAGTGCAACCTCGGTTCCAAACCATTGATGCAACTGATCGAACATCTCTGACTTAGTAGCTGAAAAAAATGCAAGTTGCACAATTCCAGGTGCATGGCTTAATAATGAACGACATGCAACTAAAGTCTGTTCGGTTAACAAATCATCTGCTTCATCAAATACAAATGCTTTAGCATTATGCAACTTTAACTTCTTATTTTCCGCTAATTCAAGCATTCTCCCAGGTGTTCCAATTACAACTTCGGGTGCCTTCTTCAGTTTTTCAATTTGACGCTTTACATTTGCGCCTCCAATCAATGAAAGGACTGTTAGATCGACAAGTTTTGCCCATTGCCTGGCTACTTCAGTAATTTGTGTGGCCAATTCTTGTGAAGGCGCAACTATTACTAACTGAACTCCTTGAGCTTTATCAATTCGTTCAAAAAGCGGCAATAAGTAGGCCAAGGTCTTACCAGAGCCTGTTGGAGCGAGCCCCAATACACTTTTCCCTTCCTTGAGTGGTTCATATACCCGCTCTTGAATTAATGTTGGTTTTATAAAACCTTGTTCTTTAAAATTATCTTCAAATTTTGAATACATCTTTCCCTCTTCTGAGAATATGACAAAAGTCAAATTTTTCTAGCTGAGCTTCAAATCACTTGAAAATTTCTGTTTTTTGTCAAATTTCCCTATCTAAATTCTTTATCTGCCCTAAATGCAATCTTTGCACTTGATCTTAAATCATATAATACACGATTAACTTGTACACTGACCGCTAACCAATCTTCCATCTTTTGCTTATTATCCAGTGACAATGGATCTTGTAAAATACTTGCAAAGGCTGCCACCTCAGCAGCCATTGGATTAATAGCTGACTTTTGTGTTAACACTTGTTTTGTAGTTCCATCAATGGATTGAATATCAGCAAGATCTGCTGCATTGTCCATAATAATAGTTTCTCTAAGTCCATATATTTCACTTGTCAGATATGAATTAGCAGTTTTACCTACATTTAAAGTTACTGTATATTTTGGATAGTTTAGCAATGCCAATCCCTTACCATCAATTCCATTTCGCAGCTTAGTTGCTGTGTAACTCACACTGTCTGGAAGTCCAAACCAACTAACAGCATCATATACAAGATACACTCCCAAATCTTGTAATGCTCCGCCTGAAAAATCTAACGAGAAAACATTTGGTTCATTACCTGCTAAAAAATCATCATACTTGGAAGAATACTTCATATAAGTTAGTGTTGCACCTTGAATGGTATCCATCTGTTTAACTGTTTCTTTGACCTTTAAGAAATTCGGCTCATGAAAATGTCTTGCTGCTTCAAAGTAATAGATACTATTATATCTGCGTAACAGCCTTTGTAAAACCTTCATTTCAGCGGGATTTGAACAAGCAGGCTTTTCAACAATCACATGCTTGCCTGCCAAGATTGCCTGTCTGCTTTGTTCAAAATGTAAGCTATTAGGAGAGGCAATATAAACAACCTCAAAATCTCCTTCAGAAAAGAATTGATATAAGTCCCGATATCCCTTAACATTTTCCGAAAATTCATGCCCAAATTGTTCAGCCTTTTCAATTGAACGCGAGAAAACACTGGTCAGTTCCCACGAACCATTTTCTCGTGCAGCTTCAACAAATTGTTTCGTAATCCATCCTGTACCTATTACCCCTAACTTCAACATGAAAACTCCTCCTTTGTGAATCGCTTTCTCAAAACTATTGTAGCAAAAAAAAGAGATGGAGTATATCTCTGTAGGAATAGTTAATTGCTTATATTCAAAAAAATCCTACTATAATTCAATTGTTATCAAAATTTTTCAGATAATACAATCTTATTTCAAAAAGAATATAATGCTGTTAAAATCTGTTTAAATACTACTTTATTTAACACTTAAATGTTATATTATATCTTGAAATCAATTAAAGTTATTTTTAAGATTAGTGAGAGGAGCGCAATTATTAATGAATCATAAACAACATGCTACTTCAAGATTCAGCCTGCGCAACCATTTCAACCCTCTCGTCCTATTTAAGAAGAAGTCAGCAGAAACCTTGCCTACCTTCTACGTGGGCAAATGGAATTTTACGGATGAATTCAGTGGGAAAGTCCATATGCTTGAGATTGATGCCACACTCAATGTACTCATTGATGGTCGTAAGTTACCTGGAAAAATAACAAAACTAGATGATAAAGAATTAACCTTCATCGATAAATATGGTTATCACCTACGTCTTGATGCCACTGAAAAACATCCTGTAAGTTTATTTGACGAGGCCGATAATCGTGTTTATCCAGTTATTAAGATAAATGGTTAATCTAGCATCTAATTTTTCAGTGCTTAAGCAATAAGATAAATTGCTGATATATCCATCATTCTCTGCTCTTTTCCTATGTTCGCAGGAGGTTTAATTCAATGAAATTATTCACTAATTACATAGACACCCCAATCGGTAAAATGGTTAGTATTAGTGATGATAACTACCTATATTTACTACAATTCACTGATTCAAAAAAACTAGATTTGCGAATACAGCAAGTGACCAAATTTTATAAAGCCGAATTGATTGAAGAAAACACGGCCATTTATCTAACTTTAAAAAAACAACTTGCTGCATACTTCCGCAGGGAAATAAGTTTTTTTTCGATTCCTTTAGTTCTTAACGGAACATCGTTTCAAAAACAAGTCTGGCATATCTTGCAAGATACCCATCCTGGTGAATTTCTTACTTACAAGAAAATTGCAGAGCGTCTTGGTAGTTCTGGTAAATCACAGGCGGTTGGAAATGCAAATGGGGCTAATAAGATTGCAATCATAATCCCTTGCCATCGAGTAATAAATGCTAGTGGTTCTCTTGGAGGCTACGCAGGTGGAAAAGCGCGAAAAGAATTTCTTTTAGGTCTCGAAAATAGGGATATTGTCTTGTTTTAGATTTAAGTTAGTAATGTTCAAATAGACTTATCCATAATAAATAAGGTTGGGTCAAAATTTAACTTTTGGCCTAACCTTATTTATTTATTCATCAGGTCAAACGTGTTCCGTACGTCAGTCAAGATTATCCATCTAATTCGAAATTTTCCCAGCTTATGTCCCCTCACTCTGTCATATCTGCTTCTTTCTGTAGAGTATCATCCTCTTAGCAAACTCCTACTTAATATTTTTTGTTATCCCATCTGATACACTTACCATATATTTATCAGACAGGCCATATTTAGCGAGAATCTTCTTAAGAGTTCCATCTTTTTTCATCTTATTCAATGCTTTATTTGTCGCATTCAGCAATGACTTATCAGAGAAATCCACTGCCGCCCCAATTTGTCCAGTAGCCTCAGATTTGTATGAACCCAACAATTTAAGTGATAGTGATGAATCCTTGGAAAGAGTGTAATCTGCAACTATCCCATCAGTAACACAGGCTGCAATTTTACCAGTATCAACAGCCAACATTAATTCAGTTTGTTTCCCATATACTTGAACATCCTTAACCATCCCTTCTTTCTTCCATTTTTCTGCAATTTCTAGAAATGCTGTCCCTTTTTGTGCACCAATAACCTTGCCTTTTAGATCCGCTAACGAATTGATACTCGAATTTTTGGGAATTACAACCGCGTCTCCTTCTTTATACCATACGTCTGTAAAAGCAGCTTTTTGGAGACGATCCTTTTTTATATACATAGCATCTGTCACCATATCTATTGAACCCTTGTCCAATTCGACCAGAAGATTTTCAAACGGAACTTGCTTCATCTCAACCTTCTTTATTCCAATACGCTTTGCAATCTCCTTGATAATGTCTGCATCAATGCCCGTAAATTTCTTTGTTTTTGTGTCAATGTAAGCAAATGGTGCATCATTAGATGAGCCAACGACAAGTACGCCCTTTTTCTTAATCTTTGCAAGAGTATCTGTACCTGACGCTGTTGAAGAACTTGTTGAACTGTTTTTGTCTGAAGAACAAGCAGTTATAAATAATAATAGTGATAAAATACCCAATAATGATAATAATATCTTTTTCTTCATACAACTATCTCCTTTTTTAGTGCAGAATTTTCATTTTTTTCTCAAATAATTTCATCAACTGTGATAAAGGCAAGCTTAATAATAGATATACAACAGCCAAAATTGTATATGATTCGATTGTTTCAAATGTTTGTGATGCATATGTTTGTGTTCGCAATAGAAGCTCACTCACTGAAATGATAGCTAATAATGATGTATCTTTTATCATCATTACCAGATAATTACCCAACACAGGAATACTATTTGTAAACGCCTGTGGAATGATTATCTTCCATAAAACCTGGTAATAAGTAAAGCCAAGTGCTAGGCCTGATTCCTTCTGTCCCTCATCAATTGAGAGAATAGCAGAACGAAACACTTCAGAAATGTAAGCTCCATAATTAATTGAAAGTCCTGCAATCCCTGCAGCCACCGCTGAAAATTGAATATTAGCACTACTATTGCCCATTGACTTTAATATACTATCGAGTATTAATGGTACAACATAGTAAATATAGAAAAGTTGTACAAGCAGCGGAGTTCCCCTAACAATTTCCACAATCGTAGCAAAAAAGTACTTGACAATCTTTAATTGTGTAAGCCTGCAAATTGCCACTAGCAAACCTACTACTACCGCAATCAGAAAACTAGAAATCGTTGTTTGTAATACAACCACTACACCTTGTAAGAGTGATGGAACTAAATTATTAAAAGCATCTGTCCAGTTTAAATTCATGCAAAAAATCCTTTCTTTACAGAATACGAGCGAGAAATTCTTGAGTTCTGAGATTTTGAGGATTTTCAAAAATTTCACTTGGAGTCCCTTGTTCCACTATGTATCCACCCTCCATAAAAATCACTCGATCAGCGACATCACGCGCAAACCCCATCTCATGTGTAACCACAATCATTGTCATCCCATCGTTAGCCAACTTTTTTATAACCTTTAAAACCTCCCCAACCAACTCTGGATCCAATGCTGAAGTTGGTTCATCAAATAACAGAAGTTCTGGATTCATTGCAAGTGCTCTTGCAATCGCCACACGCTGCTTTTGACCTCCAGACAAAGAAACGGGATATACATCTTTTTTCTCAAGCAGACCTACCTTATTCAATAGCTCGCAGGCTTCTTCTTCAGCCAATTCTTTCTTCTTCTTGTTTAAACTTCTCGGTGCCATTGTTATGTTGTCCAGTACTTTTTTTAAGTTGAATAAATAATATCCCTGAAATACCATTCCTACACTTTGCCGATACTTGTTTACTTTGATTTTCCCATTTAGGATACTTTGATTTTGAAAGATAATATCGCCAGCCGTTGGTATTTCAAGTAAATTTAAACATCTTAAAAATGTACTCTTTCCTGAACCAGATGGCCCAATAATACAAACTACCTCTCCTTTTTTTATATTCATACTGACATCTTTCAAAACCAAATTTGAGCCATAACTTTTTGAAATACTCCTAACAGACATCATCGTTTCTTCCATTTCTGTACACCTCCTAAACCAGGATATTTTACTTAACACTTAATTCCTCAATTGATTCCTCTAAAATTGTTAGACCAACATTTAATTGGTCATCTGTTACCACTAAGGGGGCTAAGAAGCGAATTACATTTCCATGCACCCCTGCATTTTCTATAATTAATCCCTTTGAAACACAAAGTTGAATTAAAGCATTCACAAATTTAGTAGCAGGCTTCTTAGTCTCTTGATTTTCAACAAACTCAATCCCAATCATTGCACCCCATCCTCGGACATCTCCGATAACTGAATATCTTGTTTTCCATTCCAAGAATTCTTTTTTGCAGCGTGCCCCAATTTTTTGTGCTCTGGTTATTAAATCCTCATCCTTAATGATCTCCAAGACTTCAAGTGCCGCCGCACACGCAACTGCATTTCCTCCAAATGTGCCTCCAATTACACCCTGTGGTACACTATCCATTATTTCCTTTCTCGCAATTACACCGCCTAACGGTAATCCACCAGCAATTGACTTAGCTACGGTTAAGATGTCTGGTGCAAATCCTGCTTCTTGCCAATAATTTGAAGCAAACATTCTTCCTGTTCTTGCAAAACCACTTTGTACCTCATCTGCAATTAATAAGATTCCATTGTCATCACAAATCTTTCGCAGCGCTTCGACCCATTTTAATGGTGCAGGAATAAATCCGCCTTCTCCTTGAATTGGTTCAAGGACAATTGCAGCGACTTGGTCAGCAGCCGACTCTTCTTCAAAAATCTGATTTATTTTAGCTAGATAATATTCAAGTGCATCTTCTTCTCCTATTCCCTTTGGCAAACGATACATATTAGGAAAATCTGCCCTAAATATTCCATCAGCCAATGGGCCTGTGCCTTTTGCATATGCTTTTTTTGATGTCATTGTCATTGTCAATAATGTACGTCCATGGAATGCACCTGAAAAAACAATTATATTCGGCCTACTTGTATATACTTTCGCGATTTTGATGGCATTTTCATTTACTTCTGCACCACTATTTGCAAAAAATACTTTTACATCTTTTTGTTTCTTAACTGGAGCAATTTCGGCAAGCTTTTGTGCCAACATTGTATACCCTTTATGTGTAACTATATTAAACATTCCGTGCAGGTATTTCTCACTTTGCTTTTTTACCGCTTTAACAACACGTGGATTTGTATGTCCTACATTTAAGACGCCCACTCCGCCTACCCAGTCCAAAAATAAATTTCCATCTGGATCTTGAATAATTGCACCTTCTGAATTTTCAATCACTACAGGATACACACAGCCCACAGAATTGGGAACATATTTTTTTCGTTCATTTAATATTACATTTGCTTTAGGACCTGGTAACTGTTTAGTTATAATTTTTGGCAATCTTGTACTCAACATCTATAATTCCTTCTTCCATTGACTTGTAAAATATTAGATATATAATGATAAACAAAAAAAGTTGGTGTAAAAATGGCTATAAATTTCAGATCAGTCTATTATGCAACTAAAGAAAAATATGAAATGAATCTCATAACCGGCAGTACTGGCCTAGATAAATTGTTTAGCTGGGTTCATATCCTGGAAAATATAGACACTATGGATTATCTGCACGGAAACGAGATTGTTATAACTACTGGAATAGGAAAGAGTTCCGACTCTTGGCTTTTTGAGTATGTCCAAAAGGTAATCTCCTCTGGGGCAACTGCCCTAATTATTAACACAGGGCAATTTATTAACGATATTCCCAAGAACATAATTGATTATTGTGGTAGAGAAAATTTTCCTCTAATCACAGTCCCTTGGAAAGTGCATTTAATTGATATAATTAGAGACTATTGCAACCGAATTTTTGCAAGTGAACAATTATCATATAGTCTTATGGGAAGCGTCAAGAATGCAATCTTTCATCCTAACGCACCTGAAACATTCGAGCGACAACTTGAAAGAAACAATTTCGACCTACATTCCGATTACACTATTCTCGCGATTAACAGTAATGACCTGAATATTTTAAAGATTGATTCTAAACTTTATGGAAAACTTCGGCTTAAAGTTGAGGTTGAACTAAATAAGTTTGCATTCATTAACTGTATTTTCGATTATGATAGTTCCTTCTTCATCGTAATTAATAGTGCAACCAATATTTCAGAATTTGCTAACTCAATTGATAAAATGCTGAAAATTAATTTCAAGGAATATCATTTCAACATCAGTGTAAGTTCAACAGCTTCATCCATTTTTGAACTGCATCGTTCATACAAACAAATTGAATATGTTAAGTCTCATATGCATAAAAAATCTTCAAGTTCAGTTTGCTTTTTTGAAGACAATGGGATAAATGAACTCATTTTAGCCGTTAATAATTATCAGCTTCTTGAAGATAGTGCCCTAAAAACATTGGAACCTCTTTTGAAATATGATCAAGAAACTGGTACTCAATACTTAGATCTTCTCAAACTATATCTACAAGAGAACTGTAGTGTTAAAGCTGTTTCTGAAAAAACATATACCCATCGAAACACAATTAATTATCGTATCAAACGTATCAGAGATTTATTGGGTATAAATCTTGATGAGAACGAAGAACGTTTTAAACTAATACTTGCATTTCACATTATGGATATTTTATAATTTTTCCCATCTCCTTTTCGTTGTAAGCATATTATCATAATTATTCATAATGTGACATGTATCAAAGCATAAATATACTATTGAAAATTTGTGCTGGAGCACAAATTCACTTTTCTTTTTTCATTTTTATCTCCCTTAAACTTATTTTTAAAAAAAATAGCGTTATCATTCAAAAAATGTGTATAAAAAATCTAGGATTAATTCTGACTGAGAACAGCTTTTGCTAATCTCATTATCAAAATTAATTCTAGACTTTTATGTGTAGTTCTAAAACTTTATAAAATTAAATTCAACTGTTTTTTATACTATTACAACTCAGTATCTCTCAACTCAGCCTATTTTATATATGCATTTTTCCAGACAAATCCACCAACTGAATTGTACTTCACTCCCCTAACATTTGACTTTAACAAAAGTGCAGATGTGGGTTGGTATAATAAGGCAAGTGGCTGTTCCTCATCAAGAACATTCGTAGCATTGGTCATTGCTTTCCATCTGCCAGCCATATCACTGGCATTATCATTTTTAGAACTTGAAACATACTTATCATAATCACCATTATTCCACTTACCGAAATTATAAACATTATCACTTGTCATTAGGTTTAAGTATGTCAACGGGTCAGTAAACTCTGCTCCCCAACCAGTTAATACGAGATCAAAGTCTTGAGTCATCATCTTAGTAATTCTATTTTTCTTTGGCATATCTGAAAGATTGACAGTTAATCCTGACAATGTTGTCTCATATTGACTCTGTAAAAATTCACCCGTATTCTTACTTGTGTCGTCATCATCACTAAGGAATGTTAATGTCAACTTCTTAACACCAAGCTCTTTCAAACCCTTCTTCCAATACTTCTTAGCAAGTTTCTTGCTATGTGCTGAAGCTTCTTTTACCTTGAGCATTCTTTGCAAAATCTTTCCCTTTATAGCTTGTTAACCCTTCTGGAACAAAATTCTTTGATACAACAGAACCGTCCCCCAAAACCTTTTTAACAAGCTGTTTACGGTTTACAGCATAGGACAACGCTTTGCGGATATTCTTATTTTTTAAGGCTTTCCTAGTTGTATTGTAATCAACATAGGTTGTTCTTGCTTGTTCTAATGACTTAAATTCTTTATTGTTCTTCAATTGACGAGCTTGTTCACTACTTAGAAGTGTTTCATCTAATTTACCACTTTGATATAGATTATATGACGTGGTTGTACTCTTCGTTACTTGGAAATTTATTTTTGCTAGCTTAACTTGCTTCTTGTTCCAATAATAATTGTTCTTCTGTAGATTCCACTTATCATTTGTACCTGTCCAACCTTTAACAACAAAAGGGCCATTGTAAAGTGTGTATTTTGAGGAAGTTCCATATTTTTTACCATATTTATTAACTGCATTCTCGTTCAAAGGATTAAAACTTGCAATCACAAGTAATTTTTTGAAATAAGGAATTGTCTTATCCAATGTCACTACTAACTTATATTTACCTACAGCCTTAACCCCCAATGTATCAGGTGACTTTTTGCTATTCATAATATCTTCCGCATTTTGGATACCATCAAAAAGGTAAGAATTTGGTGCAGCTGTTGCCGGAGTTACCATTCTACGCCAACCATAAACATAATCCGCAGCCACAACTGCTTTACCATTACTCCATTTAGCATTTTTTCTTAAGGTAAAGGTATATGTCTTTTCATCTTTAGATACTGTAACATTCGATGCTCCAGCCAATTTCAACTTGTTATTACCATCCAAAACATAAAGTCCCTCATTACTGTTACGAAGAACCTCTCCCCCAACAGAATCATCAACTTGATCCGGATCTAGTGTTTCAAGAGATGACGGTTCACTCCAATTTAAAACTTGTTTAGTCGCAGCATCAACGCTCCTACTGGATGTTCCTAGTAAAAAAAGTCCTGCTGCAACTACTAACCCGCCTGATACTAAAACTCTACTCAATCTCATCCTAAAATCCCCCTAAAATTTCTGTAATAATTCTATAAGATATTCGACACCTTGAACAAAATCGCTAACTAAAATATGTTCATTTGGTGCATGTGCTCCACTTGCTGCATTATGTACCCCTACTAATACAATCGGCAGTTTAAGGACATTCCCAAAACATTCAATTGGTCCACCACCGGCAGCGTTTGGAACATACTTCACTTGGTCGTCCCCATAAACTTTTTTTGCAGTAGTCATAGCGAGTTGTACAAATGCATGACTTGAATCTGAGCGAAAAGCATTTTCGCCAAGATTGAATGTAACTTTTAAATCTGCAAAACCTTTTTTTCTTAGATGCGCTTCGACTAGTCTTACGATTTTCTCTGGGTTTTGTTTGGGTACTAGACGACAATCTAATTTTGCCTTTGCATACTTCGGAAGAACTGTCTTAACTCCTTCTCCTTCGTAACCAGAAGTGAGACCATTTATTGTCATCGTTGGCTCATTTACAAAAGCATAAGCTGGCTTATCTGTTATAAATCCACGCTTTAATCCAAATGTTCTTTTGACTTTTTCCTCATCAAAATCCATCTGTTCAACTGCCGCTTTCTCTACAGATGTCAATTCGTCAACATCATCATAGAATCCCTCTACCGTAACTCGTCCATTTTTATCTTTTAACGTTGCTAATCCTTGAACCAGCCTCCAAGCTGCATTTGGTGCAAAGCACGCAAGCGAAGAATGCATATCAACATCTGCAGTAACAGCTTCAATATCAAAACTGACAATTCCTTTCATTCCACTAATAACTTCAAAGCGACCAACAGAATTTTTCCCGCCGCCTTCCCAAATACAGGCGTCAGCTGCTAGCTCTTTTGCATGTTCCTTAACTGTCTCATCAACGTGCAAGCTTCCAATCTCTTCTTCCCCTTCTACAAAGAATTTCAAATTCACAGGAAGACCGCCATTTTCCTGAAACCACTTCACCATTACTAACCGCGCCATAAGTTCACCTTTATCATCACTAGCTCCCCTAGCAATCAATTTTCCATCAACAAAAGTTGGTTTAAACGGCTCTGTCGTCCATTCGTCTAAGGGTTGTGCGGGCTGCACATCATAATGGTTGTAGAATAGAACTGTTTTTGAGCTTTTTCCTTCAAACTTCGCATAAACAAATGGATTTTGTCCTTTTCTTTCCCATTTTTCAGATTTCTGCGCTCCTAATTCTTCAAAGGTTTTTACTAACCAATCGCTAGTTTCTTTAATTCCTTTGTTTTCCGCAGAAACGCTTGGAATTGCAAGATAATCAAGAAAATCGTTAAGCTGATTTTCTGCATAATTATGTATATCTTTAGCCATGATAAATCCCCTTTCTCACACAAAAAAGCACCCTAGTTTATCAGCAATGATAAAACTACGGTGTTATATTGAAAGGTTTCATTCTCTTAAAATGTCTATATTTACCCATCATTATTCACATCGTAGTCTTACATGCCGCAATGTGAATAATGACGAAAAAACCTACGTCACTGGATTGCACTGCGGCATCCTAATAATGACTAGGCTAATAATATTGATTTGCTTACTTACTATCTTTTTAAATGTCATCAGTGCAATCCTCCTTCTAAAATAAACAAGTCGCGTAATTGATGTTTTTCATTCTACTCCATTAAGATTAAATTTCAATAGTTAATTTGGATTTAATATTCAAAAAATAATTACTATTATTCATTTTACTTTTTAAAGCCAAATTATCTTTCAAAATTATCACACAAAAAGAACCTGCTTTTTACTTATGCAGATCCTTAGTAAATGCTTATACTGTGACTCAATATACCACAATTTATCCTAGAAATTTTTTAGGTCATCAACAGTCAGCAGTTTCAAATATATGTTTCAGTTCTATCATGCATTTTATAACTTAATACTATAATGTGTACCCTTCAACGCTGCTTTTAAACTTTGTTCATCAAAATCACCTGCAACAACTGCATTTGCATTAGCAAGACTTACACCAACCTTGGTTACTCCAGCAACTCCTGAAAAAGATTCAGTCACCTTTTTCACACAACCATCGCACTTCATACCAGTAATTTCATATGTTTTTTCCATCATATTCCCTCCTTATTCTTTTTCACGCTTTTTTAGACGGCCTAAAAGATCTAAGACGCAACGCATTTAATAAAACTGAAACCGAACTAAAACTCATTGCAGCCCCCGCAATCATTGGGTTAAGTAATGGCCCACCAAGTAAAAATAGTCCTCCCATTGCCACTGGAATACCCAATATATTATATGCAAAGGCCCAAAAGAGATTCTCTTTAATATTGCGAATAGTTGCCTTGCTTAACTGATATGCAGTGACAACATCCAGCAAATCATTATGCAACAATACAATATCTGCCGCAGCAACTGCCACATCGGTTCCTGAACCAATCGCAATTCCAACATCGGCTTGTGCCAAAGCAGGTGCATCATTTATTCCATCGCCAACCATTGCAACACGTTTGCCTTCAATCCGTAAAGCCTGCACTTGCTTTGCCTTATCCGCAGGCATAACCTCACTTTTAACTATTTCTATCCCGACCTGTTCCGCAATTGCAGATGCAGTTTTGGCATTATCGCCAGTCATCATAATTACTTCAAGTCCTACTTCTTGCAATCTAGCAATTGCAGACCAGCTTGAACTCTTGATAGAATCTGCAATCGCAACAATTCCCACCAATTGTGTACCCAATGCTAATAATAACGGTGTCTTTCCTTGCAATGCTAACCCATCAACTTGTTTTTTTATCTGAGATACATCAATCTGCTTTGCCATCATCAGCGACTCATTGCCTATACTAATAGTATCTCCAGCAATAACTGCTTGAATTCCTTTACCAGCTATTGATTGAAAATCTGAAGCAGCTCGTATCTGTACATCATGCTCCCGCACATAAGCCATAATCGCCCTTGCAAGAGGATGCTCGGAATTGTATTCTAGCGCAGCAGCAAGTTCTATAACTTTTTTTTCTGTAAAATTATTAAAAGTAAAAATATCAGTAACACTTGGAATTCCGGTTGTAATTGTCCCAGTCTTATCTAATACAACAGCTTGGACATTTTGCAACGACTCAAGAGCTGTTCCACTCTTAAAGAAGACTCCACTATCCGCACCCTTGCCTGTTCCAACCATTATTGCCGTTGGTGTTGCTAATCCAAGCGCACATGGGCAAGCAATTACTAAAACGGCAATTGCAATTGTCAAAGAAAAGCTAAATGATTCATTACCAATAAAGTACCATCCAAACCCAGCTAATAAAGCCAAAATAATTACCGTTGGTACAAAAAATGAGGATACTCGATCCGCAATTTTTGCAATCGGAGCTTTTTGTGCCTGTGCATCCTCTACTAACTTAATAATTTGGGATAAAACCGTTTCTTTTTGCTTTTTTGTGACTTTAAGCTTGAAGGAACCTCCTTGATTTAAGCTCCCTCCAAATACATTATCTCCAAACTTCTTCGTTACTGGCATGCTTTCACCTGTCAATAATGATTCATCAACAGTTGAATTTCCTTCAATAATCTGGCCATCAACTGGAATCTTCTGTCCTGGACGTACAATAACAATATTTTCGATCTTTATGTCAGCTAGAAGTCGCTCTTCTTCTTGGCCATCAACTATTACGTTTGCAGTTTTAGGTGCTAAATCCAACAGTTTCTTTATTGCTGTTGAAGTTTTTCCCTTTGAAACTGTTTCAAAATATTTTCCTAGTGTAATTAATGTCAGAATTGTTCCTGCAGCCTCATAGTATAAGGTATCAGAGTAACTATACTTACCTAAAAAAACTTGAGTTGTTCCAAAAACACTGTATACTAGCGCAGCACCTGATCCTAGAGCAACAAGTGAATCCATATTGGGATGCCCTTTTAACAAAGTTTTGAATCCAATTCTGTAATAATCAAAATTCAAGATAACCACAGGAATTGCCAATATCAGTTCAACAGCAACAAAAAGCCGTGGGTTAGAATCAGACCGCATAAAATCAGGCAGCCAAAATCCCAACATTGAGCCCATTGCAATATATAAAAGTGGAACTGTAAGGATAGCGGAATAGACAAATTGACTCCATAGTTTATTTATTTGTCGTTCTTTGCTAAATGTTTGTTGTTCGATCTCATCAGATGTTCCAACGAGTAACTTGGCGCCGTAACCTGCTGCAATAACCGTCGAAACAATTTTTTGCTTATCAAGTGATTCTGGCTCATATACCACATTCATCTTTTCAGTTGTCAAATTTACATTAACATCAGACACACCTATTAGCTTGCTAACTGCTTTTTCGATTGTCAACGAACATGATGCGCACACCATTCCATCAATTGCATAATCTTCACTTTTCATTGATTATTCACCTCTATCTCGCAATCTTCAATGTCATTGCGTTCAAAGCAACAATAACCGTCGAAAGTGACATTACAATTGCCCCAACTGCTGGGCTCAAAACAAAGCCTATTCCGGCAAGAAGCCCAGCTGCTAATGGTAATGCAATAATATTATACCCTGCACCCCACCATAGATTTTCAACCATTTTGCGACTTGTTGCCTTTGCAAGATACAAGAAGTCCAAAACATCTTTTGGATTACTCTTAACCAAGATTACATCTGCTGAATCAATTGCCACATCGGTTCCTGCGCCAATTGCAATACCAATGTTGGCCCTCGCTAAGCTTGGAGCATCGTTAACCCCATCACCAATCATCATCACATTATGGCCTTCATTTTGATACTGTCTAACAATCTTTTCCTTAGCTTCCGGTTTCAAGTCTGCCTTGACAGTAATTTCACCAAGTTGTTGCGCAATTTTTTGTGCAGCCAACTCATTATCACCGGTTAACATAACGGGTTCAATCCCTAATTTGTGCAGCTCTGCAATAAAAGACTTTGACTCTGGCTTAATTTGATCGCCCTGTGCAGCAAGGCCCAGAACTTTTTGATTGCTTATCAAGTAACTAATTGAATTTCCTTTTTGGGCCAAGTCGGTAAATTGTGCTTGCTTAAAATCAATATTATTTTTTTTCAAATAACTTGCCGTTACAATACTGTATTCATGACCACCAATTGTACCTGTGACACCTACACCCTTAATCGTCTGAACATTAGCTGCCGAACCTGCTTTTAACTTTCTTTCCCTTACTTCTGCGAGAATACCTGCTGCCAGCGGATGGCTTGAATTTGCTTCAAGTTGTGCCATTAAACTCAAAATTTCGTTATCTGAATAATTTGAATGTAAGCTTTTAACTTCATTTACCTTAAAAGCACCCTCAGTTAAAGTCCCCGTTTTATCCATTAAAACGATATCCAAGTGCTTGACTTGTTCTAAAGCTGTCCTGTTTCGAATTAGTAATCCATGCGTTGCTGCCAACGAGGTACTTCTAGAAACAACAAGCGGAATAGCTAATCCTAACGCATGCGGACAGGCAATGACTAACACCGCAACGGTCCGATTAAGTGCAGTGCTCATGTCTGCGAGATTCAACCAAACTAAAAAGGCAATAATCCCAATTACCAATGCGGCATAAAATAACCACTTTGACACCCGATCGGCAATAGATTCAGCCTTTGATTTATCTTGCTGTGCTTGACCAACAAGTTTGCTGACCTGTGCCAAATAACCATTTTCACCAGTTCCAGTAACAGCAACAAGAAGTGTCCCATCTCCATTCAAGGAACCACCAATAACTTTATCCTGCTTTTTCTTCAAAACCAACTTGGACTCACCAGTTACCAACGATTCATTCACAGAGCTCATACCATCGACAACCTTCCCGTCAGCTGGTATTTTCTCTCCCGCTAAAACTTTAATCTGCTGCCCTTCTTGCAACTCGCTCAACATTACATCATGTGTTTCACCGTCTTCAAATACATGTGCTTCACCGGGCAACAGAGCTGCCATCTTCTCAAGCGCATTACCCGCGTTCATTGTGGCATTCATCTCAATCCAGTGTCCTAATAACATGATGACAATCAAACTTGCTAATTCCCAAAAGAAGTCCATTACATGTGGCATCCCAGTAACAAAATGATTCATGATAAAAGCGTACAAACTATAGATATAAGCTACACTAATTCCCATTGTAATCAGCATCATCATTGCTGGATTTTTTTCTTTTATTTCCTGCCATGCTCCTGTATAAAATGGCTGCCCACCATAGAAGAAAAGAAATGTTCCTAAGAACAAAACTAACCAGTCGGATCCAGTAAATGATAAATCAAAAGGAAGTTCAATTCCCATAAATGACGAGAGTACAAATATCGGTAAAGCCACAATAAATGAAATCCAAAATTTCCCTTTGAGATTACCCATGTGATGCATAGACCCCATCTCATTGTTCATTTGACTGTGGTCCATTCCTGACATCTCATGATGGTCCATCTTATCGTGATTCATTCCCGACATGTTATGATGCTCCATCTTACCGTGATTCATTCCTGACATCTCATGATGCTCCATCTTATCGTGATCCATTCCTGACATCTCATGGCCTTTCAGCTTCAAATTTTTTTCATCATCATTCTTCATATGCTCAACCCTCCTGATTATTTTCTGGTAAGTCTAACAGCAATCATCTTTCATTCCTTCGGGTAAACAATCACACTTTATCACTTCTGGTGCTGTTTTGCTTTTTTGTACAAGTACTTTCTGTAGCTCTTGGATATCCGTACGACTTAATTCCAACTTGGAGAGTAATTCAATTACAACTTTGCCTTTTTTCATATTACATAAATGATCAAATAACTCCGTAACATTCTCATTCATCGCATCTTTTTCTTCAATAGTCGGATGATAAATGAACTTACGCCCATCTTTTACAGTCTGCAAAATTTCCTTATTCACAAGTCTTCTTAACAAAGTCTTGACTGTCGATTCTGTCCAAGAACGTTTTTTCTGTATCAATTCAATTACCTCTGAACTACTTGCACCACCCTTGGTCCAAATAATTCGCATTAATTCCCATTCTGCAGGACTCATTTTTGTTGCATCACTTGCAGTCATCCATGTCACTCCCTTTCGTCTACACTTGTAGCCACAAATATATGGTAATCCTTTTGTTTACACTTGTCAACACAAAAAAGCCCCAATGTTAATTAATCACTTTTCATCAATTAACACTGGAACCATTTTTAAATTTTACTCTACATTTATCTTATCTTTTTAATATTTTCGTTTCTCATCACTAACAATTTCAACCTTAATCCTATCTGGATCTTCAAAAAATAATGTGTACACATCATTACCACTTGCATGAGGGTAGCTGTCTGCATACAACTCACTATATCCTCGTTCATGAACTTCTTGGCGAATAAAATCAACAGTTTGGGGAGACTCAACATAAAAGGCTAAATGATTTAGTCCCACCGCTGTTCGATTATATTTTGACTCTATCTTGTCGGTCTGTACAAAAACAATATAGGTGTCATCAAAGCGATAGCTTACTCCATCCGCCCATTTCTGAAAAAGTTGATAATTGAGCTTGTCAATCAATAACCATTCCCAAAAGTTCCGTGTTTCCTTCAAGTTTCTCACGTATAATTCAATATGACTAATTGTACCTGTTTTTTTCAAAATTTGAATACTCCTAATATTATTTGTTAATACTAGACTAACACACATAATATTAATTTTCCCTGTCCCAACAATCAGAGCTTCTCTGCAAATCCTATCAGTTGCTAAACAGGTTTTGCGACTTCTATCATAATTCCAATTCATTTTTCCTAAATTTAACTATGTTACTAATTTTGAAGGTTGCATATGCGTAAGGCATTATCTTAGTTTCATCAGCAAGTTCATTTTCAAATATATCGACTTTAACCGCTTTCCTACTAATTTTGTTTTTTATATCAATAATCTCACTTGAAGCATTTAAAATTCTAACCAGATATTTCCCTTTTTCTTTGGATGGATAAGTTGCTGATACCACTAATTCTTGATCAACAGCAAGCAATGACAATTTTCTTGGAATCTGATAACTAATTTCTGTTGGCCAAATTTTATTGTCTAATCGATTTATGAATAGATTTAATGTCTGCTTTTGGTAAGAAATACTTTGATCAAAAGCTGTATTTATTTCTCTTGAAAGTAAGCTAAGCGATTCATCTGTTTTGTTCAATACCATCCCAACAGAAAACTCCCAGTCACCCTTTTCCTGTGCCATTGGAGTGGGCATCATAATATGTCCTTCATTTGTAGTATCCCCTGATGCTCTCCCTGGTCTCCACGCTAAATTTGGCTTTCCTAATTGTCCAGTGGTAGATAATAAGGTTATATAAAGATACTTATTATCAAACTCAAACTCCTTTAATCCCTCCGGAAAGAAACTAAAAGATTTATTATTACCGTTCACATTCAGAAGTTTGTCAAAATTATATATATTTACAGGTTTTTCATCAAATTTATCTTGCCAACTTTCGGAAACTTTTTTATTTGTAACATCGATTATCCCACCTTGTATACCTGCTTTAATCTTAAAAATTTCTTTATTCGGATTTATCCTCAATCGTACCCGATGCGATTCAATATTATTATTAAAAATTACCTTAAAAGAAAACCTTTCAGTAATTTTATTCAATGTTATTACTAGTTTGTATGAAAATTTTTTCTTGTCATTTCCATTTATTCTATCTGATAATGTTTCAGGCAATACCTGCTCTCCACTTATTATTAAATTCTCCAATATATCACTGTCACGGACCACATTGCACTCACTAAATGGTAAGACTCTCTCCTCATCATCTTCAACAGGAGAGTAATCATAGGTATCTCCATCATTCCCCGCATCTAGCAGTGACATAAAGTCATGAATAACCTCAGTTCCACTGATAAAATTTATCTTCCCATTGTTGAATTCAAATTTTATATTTTTTGTTGCAACATAATCATTAACTTTCAAGACACAAGAATTATTCTCGTCTGGTACATCATGAAATCTTATTACCGTATATCCTAATGAATCTAGCCGAACCTTAATTGTACATGTCAATGCAAAATACTCGGGTTCATCAAAATATTCTCTACCCTTTTCCGTCATTTTTAAAACATGTTTTCTCATCGGATAATGTTTGTCAACCACGACTGATTGAAATTCAACATTATCAAATTTAATATTTTTTGAACGAGCCATAATTCTTACTTTTTTAAATCCATCAAAAATCTGCGGTGTAGTATTAAATAAAAGCAATTCATTATCATTAAGATCTAGTGATTCTCCAATCTTCTTCTTAATTAAATTTTCAATCCCATCTGCCAACTCATTTGCTTCCTTAAATCTATGCATAATATCCTCTGCAACATTGTCAGAAATACTCCCTCCCAACGAATCATGTGCCTGTGACTCCAATAATTTTTTCCACAACTGTGTAAGCATGCCTCTGCCAACTTCAATACCAGTACTTTCCGCAATCACCATCAGAGGTTCAACACGCTTCAAAATTTTCTGTTCAATTTCAAAATTTTGCTTTTTAATTGATTGCCTTACTGAACCGATAGTCCTATGAATTCTTGAGTAGGTTGGCAAACGTAATTCACCGCTATATTCGGGTAATACTTTTCCTTTCAAAATATCAACAAATTCCTGATAAGTAGAAACTTTTGTCTCATAATTACTTTTCTCGTTAATATTTCTTACAGTTTCTGCAATATTATGAACAATATTCATCTGATCAATCCCTGATGGCATCAAAACATCAGAATTATTACCATGTTCGTGTAAAAACTTGATATTTGGGTCGTACCTATCATTAATAAAACTAGACATTTTTTTCTTAGCATCTAATCCAATTTGTCCTGTAAAATATCCAAAAGGAAAATTGGCAGCAGTTACTGTATCCTGACTCAAAGCTTTCCATTTAAAATAGGGTGAAGAAACTTGTGTATTAAAATTAGTTCCTCTCCAAAAGAGAATACTGTCTATTCCAACCTGATTTAACAACATTGGCATTTGTGCATTAAATCCAAATGTATCAGGCAAGTAACCTACCATCATTGCTTTCCCGTATTTTTCAGTTGCCTCACTTATACCAATATTAAGGTTTCGTAAAATGGATTCAGCATCAGGTATCAATGCATCTGTTTGCGTGTACCAAGGACCTACAAATAATCTGTCACTCTTCACTAATTTGCGGATTCTTTCTAAGTTTTCAGGATGAGTGTTTACATATTCATCAAGAATAGATGTCTGTCCATCAAGACAAAAATTAGCATCTGGGTGGGTTTCAAGCTCATTAAGTACTTCTGTAAAAACTTGGTCCGCTAAAACTTGTGAATCCATTACCGT
Source organism: Lactobacillus sp. UCMA15818 (assembly GCF_030400225.1). Lineage (GTDB taxonomy): Bacteria > Bacillota > Bacilli > Lactobacillales > Lactobacillaceae > Liquorilactobacillus. The sequence continues at coordinate 24,490 of NZ_VJYB01000005.1, forward strand.
AAAATACCATTCTCTATCCCAATGTGTATGGTTTACAAGATATGCTTTTACCACTTTGTTGCCTCCTTATTATTCTTCTGATTCAATACTACTTTTTGTAAATTTCTTCAATAAATTGACTAAAATAGCTACAGTGAAAACACCAACCAAAATTGCAATAATATAAAGTATCCAATTCGAAGAAAATGGAATTGCCATGACTGTTGAGAGGGCTGTCTTTTGATATGTTCCAAAAAATCCATTAACCGCACAGCCTAATGAAGTTCCTACAATAATGCTTGGAATCACTCTAACCGGATCAGCAACCGCAAATGGAATTGTTCCTTCTGTAATTCCTACAATCCCCATCACTAATGCAGATCTTCCACTTTCGATTTCTTGCTCAGAATAAAGTCTCTTGCCACCTAATAGTGTTGCAACAAACATTCCAAGTGGAGGGATTCCAATCGCCATTAGCATAGCCGTACTTGCCTGATATCCTCCTGAGGTAAATGCCGCCATTCCAAAAGCATAAGCAATTTTGTTGATAGGTCCCCCCATATCTATAGCCATCATTGCGCCCAAAATTCCTGCCATTAACACTGCATTTGCTCCACTCATCCCTTTAAGCCAAGCTGTTAGGAATATTGTCATTGTTTGAATAGGTGTACCTATTACATATATCAGCAAAAGGCCAATTATAAGTGTTGCTAAAAAAGGAATAATAATTAAGGACTTAACCGCTTGTAAGTTTGCTGGCATTGGTATTTTTTTTAACCATTTAGCACTGTAACCAACTAAAATCCCCACTAACATACCTCCTAGAAAACCTGTTCCCATCTTTGAAGCAATCAATCCCACTATAAACGCTGGAGCTAGTCCAGGACGATCCGCAATTGCAAATGCAATATATGCAGCAATCATCGGAACAATAAAAGTCAATCCAGTCTGTCCCAGCAACCTAATATTTCCCCAAATAGTAGATGTTTCATTCCAAACACCATTTCCACCGAAAATAACCGCAATTGATGTCAGTAACCCTGCTGCTGTAACTAGTGGAATCATGTATGAAACCCCTGTTTGAAAATATGTTGCCAGCTTCTTCATTTCTCCTTTAAATCCGCTCATCTTCATTCTCCTTTCGCTAATTTGATAGCATCTTCTATGGTTGTCTTTCCATCTTTAACAACTTTAGACGTTCCAACCTCTAAAATCTTTTTCCTAGCAAATCTTTCTTCATTTTGTACAGTTGTATCTACTGCAAAAATGACTACGTCTGCCTCATCAATTTCTGCTTGTGTCAATTCATTTTCAATTCCCATCGCACCTTGTGTCTCAATCTTAATTTCACAGTTCTCTTTTTTAGCAAACTTTTTTAAATTAGCTGCTGCCATATATGTGTGTGCAATTCCTGCTATACATGCTGTTATTCCAACAATTTTCATCTTTCATTTCCCCTTTTTTGTAATATTTTTAATATATTTTCTTTTGAATCAGCTTTCTTTATAGCTTCTACAAAGTCATCGTCCATTAATTCACCTGATAAAGTTGCCAACATCCTCAAATGTTCATTTCCCTTGTCTTCTGGTGAAACTGCCATCAGAAAAATATTTTTTACTTTAGAGCCATCTAAAGAATTCCACTCAATACCTTCCTCATTTCTTGCAAACATCATTGTTGTCTGAATAACATGTGCGCTTTTACCATGAGGAATAGCCAATTCATTTCCAATTCCGGTTGTTGAGGCTTTTTCTCTTTCTAACACATCCCTTTGAAAAGCAACGGCGTCATCAACATATCCATTTTCTTTTAAAATCACTGCAAGCTTTTGAATTGCATCCGATTGATTCAAGGCCCTTAAATTTAGAACTATATTTTTTTCAGAAATAAATTCACTTATATTATCATTCATTCTCACTGCCCTCTTTTTCTCTTGATTCTAGTTCATAGATAACTTGTGACTGTGTTGTAGCCTTAACAATTTTTTTAATCTTCTTCTTATTTGTAACTACTTCATTCAACGCTTCATAAAAATCGTTGATAAATGGTTTTGCATCATCTGTCAAAAGCAGGAAAAATAAAATATTAACTTTTTCATGTCCTTTATAAATACCTTTAGGAGAGACAAAAACAAACACAGCAGATTGATTAACTTGCTCTTTGGTAGCATGTGGTAATCCTACTTCATCATAAAAAGTCGACGATATTTTTTCTCTTTGTAAAATAGCTTGTTTTAAACCCGCCTTGGAAATTTTACTTTTTTCAGCGATTTTGCTGACTTCCGTAACAGCTTTCTCAAAAGTAACACGTTCATTTTTTATAATAATATTATCAAGATTGATTAAGGACCTCATTCTAAATCTTTTGTTCCTAGACGATAGATTTCTTAAACCTTTTTTTATTTCTCCGACTGCCCCAATATCCAAAAAAGGTGTTACAACAATTAATGGTACATCTCTCTCAACCGTATTAATCGTCGCAATAACCAAATCAGCTTTTTTTACTTCGTCTTCACTCAAATTCTGATATTCATTATTGGATAACACTCTTAAAACTTCCAATTGATTTGAAAAATTTTGTAAAATTCGCTGTTTGAGTAATTGTGCAGTGCCTAATCCTGAACTGCAGACAAGATATACACTAAAAATCGATTTTTCTCTTTCAAAATATGCCTGAAAATGTAATGCGATATATGAAACCTCGTCATCATCAAAGTTAACATTGTATTTTCTACGAATAGTATTACTCAGCTTTAAAGCCTCTTCATAAGCTCTAACAAAATTTTGCTTAATTTCATCCTTCAACGGGTTTCTAATGCTTAATCCTAAATTAATTCTTTTAATTGCGGGTGTTAGATGCAGCACTAATCCGTTTAGCAGATTTGCATCACACTCATCAATATTTTGTTCCAAGAATTCAAATAGTTCGGAATTATAATTTGCTTCAATTTCCTCATTCATTCCAGCTTTCACTGAGCGAATATGAATATCCAAATAGTTTTTTTCAGCTAGTGGTATTTTTATCTTGAATTCATCTTCTAGTTTTTGAACCAGATAAAGTGTCTCTTTGTTGATCATTCCATCCGCTTCAAAATTTCTAAACTCATTTTTCTTACCGATTCTTGATAAAGAGATAGCAAGATGAATTATTAATGATTCTTTTTCATAATCCGTAAACTTCAGCTTTGAACTCACTATAAATTCATCAGTAATCTTAATTATTTTTTCTAACAAACTTTTATCAATGATATTAGCTAGAATCTTCTCATCGATAACTAACTCATCATTTTGTGTATTCCAAAACTTATATAATAAATCTGCTGCAAATTTTCTTTTTTGCTTGGAGGTTCCATCAACAATTAAGCCTTCATGGCCCTTAGTTCTAATTGCAATCCCATATCGATCAAGTATTGGCTTGACTTTTTGAATTTTGGACTCAATTGATGCTCTACTTAAGAAAAACGCATCAGCTAAATCTTGAATCTTCAAAGGCTTACCTGAAAATGTCAATTTCGATAACAATGACAGAGTAACTTCATCATTTTCAAAATACATTTTTTTCAATATACCTATCTGCTTTGCGTCACCTCTTACTTGTATCCCAGTCCCCCTTTTTCTGATTAATTCAACACTGTATTCGTCCAGAAATTCTTCAATGTGGTCTAAATGGTTTGCGATTGTTTTTCTGGAATATCCAGTACTTTCAGATATATTCTGATAGTGGATTGTTCCGTGTTTTAAAATCAGGTTTAAAATTGCTTGATCTTTTGCATCTAAGTTTTTTTTCCCTGACATTGAATATCAACTCCTTTTGAATACGGTTTCATTATATTGTATTAAAATTGTTCTTCATACTTATAAAAGTGAACTAATGCTAGTACACCTGAATTAACTTGTCTTGTCCACGATCTTTCCTTTCCGTCTTTTAATTGAAAATTTATAATCCGTGTTCTATACTCAACTTAGTTACAAGTGTAACTAAAATTATGCTGAACTTTTACTTAAGGAGGGATTCCCATGTATTACAGTAATGGTAACTATGAGGCATTCGCCCGTCCTCAAAAACCGGCAAATGCTGAGGATAAATCGGCTTATATTGTTGGCTCTGGATTGGCTGGATTGGCCGCCGCTGTCTTCTTGATTCGCGATGGGCAGGTTCCTGGAAATCAAATTCATATCTTTGAAGAATTAGCTTTACCGGGTGGAAGCATGGATGGTATTTTGAACGAACAAAGAAGCTATATTATTCGTGGCGGACGAGAGATGGAGCCTCATTTCGAAACACTTTGGGATTTATTTCGTTCTATTCCAACTTTAGACGATCCAGAAGTTTCGGTACTTGATGAATTCTACTGGCTGAACAAAAATGATCCGAGTTATTCGACAACTCGAGCTATTGAAAATCGTGGTAAGCAGATTACAACTGATGGGCAATTGACACTCTCACGTAAAGCAATTGAAGAAATCGCAAAGTTAGTCTTAGCGTCTGAGGAACAACTCGGTGATGTTAAGATTAACGAGGTTTTTGGGACCGAATTTTTCAAGTCCAATTTTTGGCTATATTGGTCAACGATGTTTGCCTTTGAACCTTGGGCTAGTGCCGTTGAGATGCGTCGCTATTTATTACGCTTTGTCCATCATGTAGGGACTCTCCAAAACATGTCAGCTTTAAAATTCACAAAATTTAATCAGTATGAATCCTTAATCAAACCCCTTATCAAGTTTCTTGAAAATAAAAATGTTGATTTTCAATATAATACAACTGTTGATAATATCATCGTTGAGCACTCAACTGAAAAAAAGATTGCCACTGAACTTGACTTGACCAGCAGTGAAGAAAAGAAAAAGATTTCACTTACTGCAGATGACTTAATATTTGTTACCAACGGTTCAATTACAGAAAGCACCACTTATGGCGATAATACTCACCCAGCACCAAAAGAACATGAAATTGGACCAAGTTGGAATCTCTGGGAAAAATTAGCAAGCCAAGACTCAGATTTTGGGCATCCAGCCAAATTCTATAAAAATATTCCCACAGCAAGCTGGGTAATTTCAACTACGTGTACTTTCACGGATGAGCGCGTCATTCCTTATATTAAAAAAATTACTGGTAAGGATCCTCGCAGCGGTTCAATCGTGACTAGTGGACCCGTCTCAATCAAAGACTCAAATTGGCTTTTAGGAATCTCAATCAGTCGACAACCTCATTTTCAACAACAAAGGTCAAATGAATTAATTGTATGGCTGTATGGTCTGTTTTCTGATCAACCCGGTAACTATATTCAAAAAAAGATTACTGAATGTAGTGGTAAAGAAATTTGTGAGGAATTCTTATATCATATTGGCGTTCCAGAAAATCAAATTGCCAATATAGCACAAGCTGCTAACTCTATTCCTGTGAACATGCCTTACATCACTTCATACTTCATGCCAAGAACTACCGGTGACCGTCCACTTGTTGTTCCTGCTGGTTCGCAAAACCTTGCCTTTATTGGTAACTTTGCTGAAACTCCAAGAGACACTGTCTTTACAACTGAGTATTCTGTAAGAACAGCAATGGAAGCAGTCTACCAATTACTAGATGTAGACCGCGGAGTCCCTGAAGTCTTTGCTTCTTCATTCGATCTCAGGACAATTTTAAATTCAATTTACTATCTGAATGATCAAAAAAGCCTTCCAGAACTCCCGTTGAATAAGCTTGAAAAAGTCGGACTCGATGCTTTTTTGAAAAAAATTCAAGGAACATATTTAGAAGAAATTTTTAAAGCCGCAAATTTAATTTAACCAACGGTTTATAACATATATTGCAAGGAGGAATAATAATGAAAAAACATACCTTATTTGCCGCTTCTCTTATTTTTGTTGCCGGAGCTGCGGTCGGCCATCTATATGGTAATAAGATTCTAAGAAATAGGCATTGCTGTAAGAAGTCTAATAATTGTTGTACTGTCAATTCTTCAAAAATAACCGCTGCAGACCCTGTTTATATTCGTGAAACAGAAACAAACGGTCATGGGCTCTAAGCAAAAACTTAACTAAGCGTAATAAAAGGGAGACATGGATCATAACTTTTGACCCATGCCTTCTTTTTACTGCCTAGAGAGTGTGCCATAAGCCGGGAAAATTTGAGTACTAACTCGAAATTACGAACATAGCGAGTATTTTGCTATGAGTAATTCGAAGTTAGACGGAGAATTTTGACTTATGAAACACGTTTATACGGAATAAATATTTGCATAATCCATTTCAAACAACAGTTTCATCGTTTCTTCCCTGTAGATCATTTTTAATTTTTTTTGCTAATTGTGCTGCAATTTTTTTAACAGATCGTTTATAATCTGTTTTCCGCCAATACAATAAACTTGAGAAAATAGCTCCAGAATAATAGGCAATCTCATATTGTGAAGGCTGCTCATCCTTTATTTTAAGCTTAAAGAAATCATTCAAATACTTATTTTGTTTTTCCAGCGCTAATCCTTCTATTGCGGCATTCACAATTGCTGACAAAACCTGCGGATTATTACTAAAATAGCCAAAATAAACCTCTAACAACTGATCCAACCTATCCAAGTTACGCTGTGAAATATCAGCAACAAATTGATCATATTCCTTTTGAATAAATTTATTTAAAATATCTTCCTTGCTATCATAATTTCTATAAAATGCCATCCTAGATATTTCTGCTTGATATGCAATATCAGTAATCGAAATATCTGAAAAATTATTTTTTTGCATCAGTTCAAACAACGCTTTTTCAGTCTTTGTCTGTGTTTTAGCACTTCTCTTATCCATCATCACTAACCCCCTTTAAACTAATAAAGAATTATCCTTAATTAAACATCTTCTTTAAATACCCTCTAATTCTCAAATCTAAACTTTCTTTAATACTTGGATATCCCCAAAAAATAAAATACCAATTTTGCATGAGATGAAACCAGGTCGACAGACAATAGAATGCAGATAAATCACCTTTGCTTTCAATGTACCTCTGCCATATTTCATCGTCATACTTCTTAATAAAACCTATCAAATCATGCTCACTAATATTTTTTGCTTCAACACCCTGAAAAAATGCATACGCAACCCGCTGTTCTTCTTCATCAATAAAAGGTACAGTAAGCTTATTCATGATACATCGAATTACATCAAAAATAGAATTAACATCTTCTGTATGAAAGCATTTGTGTGAAATTGCTGCACCTAGAAAATCACTCCCATGGGCAATCGCATGTGCCCATCCTTTTTCAGGAACATATCCGCGAAAATCATTTTCCTTTTTCAAGTAATCAATTGCACTTTTGAAAATAAGCTCTCGCTGTTTATCGGTAAAAAGAGGCGTTTCTCCATCAACATCCAGTAAAATACTACCCAATAATGCACTAAATGAGCGTAAAAAAATCTGATCCTTCTTCCCGTCAATTTCAGTAAATATTTCCAAATTATTTATAAAATCAGTGATAATTATTTGTTGCTGTCTCACTGTGAATGCTTTTTCTTCAAAGCCTCTAGCAAATAAGCTATAGATTAAATTATCCCTTAACTCTGGATCCACATTACCGAGGTTGTTCATCATGTACACAACTGTTTTATCCTTAAAACTTAAGTTACCTTCCGTTAATTCTAGCAGCCTTCTCAATTCTTTCTTCAAAAAATTCCCTCACAATTTAAAGTCCTATTTTTGTTGTTTTTCAATAAAAGATCTCACTACTTAATCTCATCTGAATCAGTATTTGTATTAATTATAGCCTATTCCAAAGATATTATTGAATTAATATGAAATCATAAATTTTTTACCTGTTGCATATGCTTACAAAAGTTATTTCAATTTTCTGCTTTTTACATCTCCTAGTTGACTTAAAATTCAGTAACATCTATACTATCAAAATGGAAGTATAATAAATGAACGTTGAAGGAAAGAGTAATCAAGCCAAAGATGTAAAGCGACTGCCAATAGTGAAAGGGCAGCATCAAAAACTTGATGAAGATGAATCTGGAGTTTTGCTGGAAGTGCAAGCTGTCAGCACGTTTTGACTCGATATCGTCCTTAACATAATATGATTATGTTTATGAGGCTACGAAGCTATTGCTTTCGCAGTAAATTTTGGGTGGTACCACGTTTGAACGTCCCTGCATTAGGTTGCTGGGGCTTTTTTATTTGCAATTTACGGATTAATAAAAAGGAGAGATTTTATGACTAGAATTAGGCAGCATAAGATTATCGCGTGGTTAGTTTTCTGGCGTGGTAGTTCTAGGGGAAGTACAGCTATGTGGCAAAATAGATCTCAATAAAGAGGAGTATTTAATTAAAAAAATGGGGGATGAACAATCGATGAATTCTAAAAAAATTGCTATCACAACAATCTTTGCTAGTTTATTTTTATTACTTACGGCATGTGGGAAGCAGACTAGCAGTACACAAAAACAAGTTTTAAACCTTAGCACTACTGCACCATTAAGTACGATTGATATTTCAAAATCAACTGGTTATGGTCAAACTGGTAATGTCTTTGAAAGCTTTTATCGCTTGGGGAAAAATGGTTCTACAACAGCTGGTTTAGCCAAATCCAGCAGTGTTTCTAAAGATGGTAAAACTTGGACATTCAAGATTAGAAAAGCATATTGGAGCAATGGTGACCGCATAACCGCACAAGACTTTGTTTATTCGTGGCGCAGAACGATAAATCCTAAGACAAAATCGCCATACTCTTATTTATTCAATGGTATCAAAAACGCCAATGCAATTATTGCGGGTAAGAAATCGGCTAATCAAATTGGGATCAGTGCTACTGACAAGCAGACTGTTGTTATCAAACTCGACAAAGCAATTTCTTATTTCAAAGTCCTAATGGCTTATCCATTATTTGGGCCACAAAATCAAAAAGTTGTAGAAAAATATGGCAGCAAGTATGGGACTCGTTCACAATACATGGTTTATTCCGGTCCATTCACTATCAAGTCATGGAATGGAACAGGTAACAAATGGAAATTCGTAAAAAACACCCATTATTGGGATAAAAGTGTAGTCAAGCTACATCAAATCAATTATACAGTCGTAGAAAATCCGACAACTGGTCATGAACTATATCAACAAAACAAGCTAGATCTGACACCTCTGTCTAACCAACAAGTTAAGAATTACCGAAGTTCTTCACAATTTAAGTCTTATCCGTACTCTTTCATCTCATATCTTGCGTACAATTTTAATGATAAAGATACTGATAAGCGTAAGGCCTTAAACAATCGTTATATCCGCTTGGCAATGTCATTGGCAATCAATCGGCAAGTTCTTACCAAAAAAGTATTGGGTGATGGTTCTTACATTCCAACTGGCTTTGTGGCTTCTGGATTAGCAAAAGATCCAAAAACTGGTGAAGACTTTTCGAAACAACAGACAGTTAAAAACACTGTCACTTACAATGAAAAATTAGCAAAAGAATACTGGAAAAAAGGCCTGCAAGAAACTGGTCTAAAGAGTCTGAAGCTAACCTTATTATCTTCAAACGATGACAGCAGTAGCAGTGTGGTTTCGCAATACTTACAGTCACAGTATGCTAAAGTCTTACCTGGTTTATCAATAACCATTCGCAGTATTCCGAGCAATAATGCTTCACAGAGTGCAAAGGATGGCGACTTTGACCTATACTTATCTGGCTGGGGCGGTGATTTCAATGATCCTATCACATTCCTCCAAATTCCATTAACAGGAACTTCTTATAACTATGGCGGATATTCGAACTCTCAATATGATGCACTTATAGAGAAAGCCCAAAATGAAGATGCAAATAATACCAATAAACGCTGGAACGATTTGGTTGCTGCAGCTAAAATATTCAATGCGGACCAAGGAGTAACACCTATCTATCAACAAGTTACATCTTACTTGCAGAAATCTGATGTTAAAGGTATCATTCATAATACTGCTGGAACACAGTGGAATTATAAGTATACGTATATTAAATAAGCAGCATTATAATAATTACATCAAAAAATACCAACTCTAAAAGTTAGACTACAAAATCTAATTTTTGAGATTGGTATTTTTTTAACTAACTATCATTTTAATATTCTTCTTTGATTCAAAAATAAAAAAGCTTTTCGGACTTATTCTTAGCTATTTTCTTCAGGAACAACTTCCAATGTCTTCTTATCAATTACCGTTCCATCCCCAATTGCTACGCCATCCTCTAAAAAGGTCTTCTTGGCTAATGAAGCAATTGCCAAGGTAGAAGTTGTATCAAAGGCTCCCCCAACAACAGCACCCAAAACTGGGACCATCTTGCCTAAATTAATAAGACCTTTTGAACCAAATTTGGTTGCCAAACGAAAACCAGCTTTTTGATTAATACTTATTAATACGGTACCTGGTATTCTCTTAATCATTCCCGTAGCTAATTTGTTGGTAAACAAAATTCCTGTCTTCTTAACTATATCAGAAACTGAAGTCCCTGCTAATGTAGCATAAACAAAGGTTTGCACTTGGTCACTCTTCAAATTATATCCTCTAATTCGTGCAATTGCCGCAATCATTCGCATTTGAAATAAAATAACCGAGGCAATATTAGCTGGAATTGTCACAGGAAAAGTAATGACTCCACCAAAGCCTGTTACAAATCCAGACGTAGCAGCTTTAGCAACTTGAAACTGGATTAATTTATCAATCGCAGTTTCTTTATCATATTTTGATAAATAATCATTTACCAGATCATCAATACTTTCTTGTCCTGGTATACCATTAGTCGTTTTGTCATAATCCCATCCAAGTGTTTCCATCATTTTTTTGTACCGCTTCAGAAACTTGAAATTTATTATTAGTAAACATACTTTTTGCGTTACTCAGTATATCTTGATTTAAAAACCCACCCTTTTTATTATCCAAAATTTTCCCCCAGATTAAATTATTAAGTTACTGACTATTGTGTTAATTATAAACTGTAATAAAATATATTTGAATCATTTTTATGAGTTTCTATAAAAAAAGTAAAATACGTTTCAAAACAATTTGATAATATTATCAGCGTGGAACATTCTCAAACATTCAATAAATAATGAGGAGATAAGTAAATGGCAGATAATCAAAATACAAACCATGAACTTTTTTATAAATATTACGCCCGTTGGATTAAAATCTATAAAGAAGGAGCAGTACGCCAAGTAACTTTACAAAAATACATGATGACACAACATTGGCTCATGAAACTCATTCCGACTCTTGAAATATGTCAACTGACTCGTACATCTTACCAACAATTACTTAATGATTACGCACAATTTCATGAAAGACAAACCACAATGGATTTTCATCATCAATTAAAAGCTGCAATACTGGATACAGTTGATGAGGGCTGGCTTACACATGATCCAACACGTAAAGCAATTATTAAAGGTCGTACCCCTCGCAGTAAAAAACAAAAATTTTTAAATCAATTTGAAGTTCATAAACTTTTAGCAGACTTAACACTTGGGTCAACACTCGATTGGGATTGGATGATTCTCTTAATCGCTAAGACTGGAATTCGCTTTTCCGAAGCACTTGCATTAACACCCAGTGATTTTGACTTTTTACATCAATCATTAAACATCAATAAAACTTGGGACTATAAAAATAACACTGGCTTTTTGCCAACTAAAAACCTGACATCAAATCGAAAAATTCAAATTGATTGGCAAACTGCTATTCAATTCACTGAGTTAATCAAAGGACTACCCAAGGAAGAACCAATCTTTGTTCATGGAAAAGTTTGGAACTCAACTCCCAATAAACGGCTTGAAAAGCATTGTAAAAATGCAGGAATTTCAATTATTTCAATTCATGGATTACGTCACACTCATGCCTCTCTTTTACTATTTGCGGGAGTCTCGATTGCCAGCGTGGCTCGTCGTCTTGGTCATGCAAGTATGACAACAACTCAAAAAACCTACCTGCATATTATCGCTGAACTTGAAAATAAAGATATTGACCTAGTCATGCGTTCATTATCAAGTTTAAGTAGCTAACTATTGCCTTACGAGAATGGCCTACGCTGATGAATAGTAATAGCTTTATTAAAATGTTCTATGAAGTCAACAATTTTCTTTTGTTCTTCGATTGATTTAGGAACTTTGACTATTCCTTCTAAGAATTCTAAATCTGTAATGTTAACATTGTTTCGTGCTCCAACATTTACAAGTGGAAACAAATAAAAATCTAATCTATTTTTGTCTTCAAAATACAATTGAATAATACTAGTATTGATTTCTTTTTGCGCTTGATAAACACAGTAGAGCGAAGGAACAATTCCCACATTACCTTTGTTTGTTCGAACGATTCCGTTTGGAAATCCTTTTATTGGAGATTTTGTATAAATTAGATCACCATGTTTAACTACACGATAATTTTTTACTGATTCCTTGGTTGATTTCAAACCAAAAAATGTTCTTTTCGGAATCAACTCCGTACCCAACGAAGCTGCTAAAATATCTTTTTGATTATATAGACCGTTATTATTTTTATTTCTTGATGGCTTAAATAATTCCCCTAACTTACGCTGTTCCCAAACGTACGCAAAAAAGACCTAGAATTTCATTTCTTGGTCTTTTTTCTCAACTTTAAGTTAGATTTATTGAGCTATACTCCTAGAATTTTTAATTGCTCTGCAATTTTTGCTTCAAGTTCTGCAATTTTTTGGTTATCTTTAGCTAACAAAGACTTAACCTCTTGTAAATCAATCGGCTCTTCTTCTTCAAAAGTATCTACATAACGTGGAATATTCAAATTATACTCGTTCTCACGAATCTCATCTATTGAGGCAAGGTGGGCATACTTATCGACATCCACTCGATTTCGATAAGTTTCTACAATTTTATTAATATTTTCGTTACTCAATCTATTTTGATTCTTGCCTTTTTCAAACTCATTACTTGCGTCAATAAATAAAGTATCCTTTGTAGTGCGTTTCTTCTTGAATACAAGAATAGTCGTCGGAATTGATACACCATAAAAGAGATTTGCGGGTAAACCAATAACAGCAAAAATTCGATTCCCACTCTTATGTTCAATCAAGTTTTTGCGAATTACTCCTTCTGCTGCACCACGGAACAGCACACCATGCGGTAATACAATCGCCATGGTTCCTTCTTCATTTAGATGATACAAGCTGTGAAGAACAAATGCGTAGTCTGCTTTCGTTTTAGGTGCAAGTTTACCATAGTCGCTGAAGCGTGGATCCTTTAGTTTTGTCTCGCTATTATCCCAATGAGCCGAGTATGGAGGATTCGCAACTACTGCATCAAAAGACCGTGGATGATCTATTCCTTTAACATCAATTCCATCTGGCCAATCACTTTCAAGTGTGTCGGCATTAGAAAGTGTCATATTATTAAAAGAAACCCCATGCATCATTAAATTCATCCGTGCCAAGTTATAAGTTGTCGTGTTCTTTTCCTGACCATAATACTTAATTGCTCCAGGATGGGTTCCGCCTGGCAATTCATTACCAACCGTCAACAGCAATGATCCTGAGCCACAGGTTGGATCATAGACAGAAAATGTTCTGTCCGACTCCTCAATATCATCAGTTACTACCTTTGCAAGAATCTTAGATACTTCATGTGGCGTATAGAATTCCCCACCTTTTTTCCCTGCTGAAGCTGCAAATTGTCCAATCAGATATTCATAAATAACACCTAAAATATCTTTACCATCTTCACCCTTATAATCAATATCATCAACCAATTTTACAATACGATTCAAAGACTTGGCACGTTCATTGGTGGATGATCCCAGGCGAGAATCACCTAGATTTATATCATTGAAGACTCCTCGAAAATCTTGTGAGGCTTCTTTATTAAGTTCAGTATTTTTGTTGAAATTATCAAAGATAGTCTGGTAATCACTTGGAATAACCATACTATTATCAATCTTATTAATCAGTGATTCCCAGGTATCTAGTGGTGCAATTGCATATCCAAGGCTTGAAGAAATATCTTCAAGATACTCTTTAAGGTCTTCTCCGTTTGCCTTTTTTAAATATACTTTATTTATTGACTCTCCTTCTGGAATATCTAAAACATTATTTTCAACCAAATAATTCTCTTGGAATTCAGATAGATAACGATAAAACATGAATGCTAGAATGTAGTTCTTATATTCAGCAGCATCCATATTCCCCCGAAGTTCATTCGCCATTGCCCAGAGCTTGCCAGTTATAGTTTGTAAATTGTTCTCTGCCATTTTTATGTCTCCTTCTATCTTCTTAATTTAAATAAACATTTGTTGTAAAAGTGCCTTTTTCTGTAGTTTTAGATGGTCTATCTTACGCTGATGAAGGGTAATGGTGTTGTCAAGTTGTTTGAAAAAAGTGCCGATTTGTTGTTGTTCTTTTAGTTTTGGATATAATAAATTTATTTGTTGCAAATCAGAACTATGAAGATGAACCACGGATTTTCCTTGAGCCCTCCTAGCCATTTCCTTTTGTTGTGAGCCATTTGAAATGGTTAATGCTAAAAATAACGAATCAATTAATATACTAGGCTTTATAACATTTAGATCTCCACCCAATATAAATCCTGATTTACCAACAACAGAAGCTCTGGAAATATCTTCTGATGTTTCTCCAGAAGCAGGAACAATAACTTCATTTCCTTTACTAGTTACAGATCTATCTTTCGGTACTACGAAAGTATCTACATCATTAATCACTGTTTTGTACTTTGTATATAGACGACCATAAAGAATAATAGGGCTGCCATTTTCCGTCAAATCTTTTTTTGTGTAGCCATTTCCTTTTGAAAATTCTGCAACTTCCCCCAACTTACGCTGTTCCCAAACTTCAGTAAATCCTGGAAATCGTAATTCGGGAATTTTTTCTTCTTTTTTAGGAAACATTTTTTGAAGTAGACCACTTTTTAATTTTTTTAAATGTTCGAGCCTACGCTGATGAATAGTGATAGTTTTATCAAGGCTTTTGAAAAATGCTCCCAATTTGACCTGTTCACCTTTGTTCGGCAAAGTCACTTCGATAGATTCAATATCTGAACCGTTATAGCTAGGCAAAGCACCAACTTGTGCATATCGAGGTAAGTTGATTGTTTCAAACAAAGTCTTTCCGAAATCAATATCCCAAGAGCCATCAAAGACATACGCCATGGTGTTGTTATCAATTAAGAATGGACTTGTCACAAGACGTTTACGATTGAGCATGATCGCTGCTCCGACTTTCGCAAATATGACTGCTGGGACCGTCTCAATTGTTTTCCATTTTTTGCGTGACAACTGCTCGTAATTGACATAATTATTGGCGTTAATCATTTCATGTTCGTTACCAGGCTTATTCATATCCGATACCTTGTAAAATGGAACACCTTCTGTTCCACCTTGTTCAGCATCTGGAAAACCGATTCCAGATTGTATTTTGCCCATTTCCCCCAACTTACGCTGTTCCCAAACGTCAGTAAATCCTGGAAACCTCAACTTAGGAACCATTTGTTTTTTCTCACTCATTTTTGTCTCCTTTCAAGCGCTTCATATTGCTTGATAAGGCTTTGAAATAATCTTCATCCACTCTTGCAATTTCATGATGCTTTTCTTGATATTTTTCATATTCCCTATCAACTTTGATATTCGCATTCTTTCGACTAATTGTTCCTTTACCTTCTAAAATATCAGCACGTTGATAGTTCAGATACCGATCGAGCTCAGCCTTCCAATCAGCCATTGTCATGGTTGTCTGCGTTTCTGCTTGATATTCCGCCGTATCTAGATATCCTGAAACTATTAGATTTAGTCGATTCAATTCTTTTTCATCTAAATAATTTTTTGATATTTTCAAATCAGACTTTCTTGGGTAATTTGCTTTATAACTAGTTAGTCCCAAGTCATCCCGCCTTGCATCTAATCTTGTAAAAATAAGTTCTGGTGCGGTTTGTCCTGTTACTGCATACAGCATTTTATTTTGAACAGTTTGAAAAAATTCACGTGCAAGATTACTTGAACCATCATAATCAACGCTTGTAGCAAAAATATCCAAGACTTGCTGATAAAACAGTCGTTCACTAGAACGGATATCACGAATCCGCTTTTGTAAATTCTTAAAGTAGGTCAAATCACTAGCTAATTTTTCTGTATCTAACGCTGCTCCCGTGATTAAATACTCTTTCAAAACAGTCGATGCATATCTTCTGAACTGAGCACCACGAGCTGAACGAACTCGGTAACCTATTGCTAGGATCATATCAAGATTATAGAATCTAACCTTTTTAGTTTGGGTTTTCCCTACAACTGCACCATGTTGAGTGGTTGTCAACTGATAGTTGACAACCACTTTTTCATCAAGCTCACCATCTTCAAAAATCGCCTTGATATGCTTACTCACATTTTGTTTTGTTGTTTGGAACAATTCAGCAATTTCCAACTGTGACAGCCACACCGTTCCGTCTTGCAGATGCAGTTCAATTTTAGATTCCCCATCTTCCGTATTATAAAAAATTATATTACTCGCCACATTTACCCTCCTCACCATAGTTGCCAACTTATTCCTTTTGCTTAACTTTCGGTCAAGTCATCAGCTAACTCATAAATTGCCTCGCGTAATCCATTACGATATTTAATCTTCGAAAATTTTTGGATATCCTTGTCATGTGCCAACATTGTATACTCAGCACTTGCTTTTGCGATAATATCACGAATTTGTCCGGTATCATCTAAGTCCTGTAAGCCAAAACGATGACGATTAAAGAGTTCACGCATTTGTACACTTGTTATGATTTCAGTGATTCCCCACTTCACACGAAAATCAAGCAGAGTTCTATCCAGACTGACATTATTAGCAGCTTCAATAATCGTTTCACTATCTTTTAATTTAGCTGGATAGGTAAAATCTGAGCCACTTGGAGGAAAGTGACCTTTGATAATTGCAACTGCTGCATTAGTAATCTTAGTTGCATAATTTCGGTCATCCAAACCATTTGCGAATTGATTAATTTTTTCCTGTGTCTCTTTAGCTTCTTTTGTCCTACCTTCATGTACTTCGTTCAACAATCGTTCAACCAATTCCGTCAAGTAATCATAATCGATTTTAACGTCCTTGATGTGTGTCATCCGCAGTTCAATCTGATAAATTGGAATCTTCTTATTCTTAGAAATAATCAATTTCAACTCATTTGTCAATACAGTTGTCAGCATGACTTCTTGCTCCAGTGTCATCCCCAAAGCTTCTATTAATTCATCAGGATTATCGTAGTTAAATCCCTCATTCTCACCACCCACTTCTTCAGAATTATATTGTTTCAATTTAGCCATACCTTTATTATATTCATGAAGTAAACCAAGCATTGTATCTTTTTTCTTTTCTGAAGGCGGCAACTGTGTAAATTCGCTTGTCAGCTGTGAGAGGTTTGTGACAACTTCCTTCATATCTGAAAATACATCTTTAAACTCAGGTGCTGTGATCCCATCTTTTATGTTTTGCTTATTTCGTTCTTCATCAGATAAAATGGCTGAATCTTTATTAGCATAAATTGCTAACGCATGATTCATCAACCTTTCATTTTGTGCTGGCCAACGATAATTTACAATCCGTCCCCATGGCTTTGCCTGCATATCAGCAATTCGGTTTGTACGTGAATATGATTGAATTAGACCTGCACCTTTTAAAGTCCGATCAACGTAAAGTGTATTGAGTTCTGGTGCATCAAACCCCGTCAAGAGTTGGTCAACAACAATAACTAAGTCAAGAAAATTACCATCACTAGCTGATTTATTTAGGCGTGAAGTAACATCTTGTGTATATCCCGCTACATCATCCATCCCAAAGTTTGTACCAAATTGAGTGTTATAACTGCTTATAGCATCAAAAAGTCCATTATTAGTTTTAAGCATATTATTGCTATTGGATGTATTCTGACTAAAAGTAACCGCAACTTTTAGGGTTTGTTTTCCTTCATTTCTATTAAGCTCATTCACTCGTTGAAATTCTTCAAAGTACATTATTGCCATAGGGATACTGGCTTTTCCCCCACCAACATGAGTTGTCAATAAGGCATTGTACTTACCTTCAACTGAGCGATTGCGCCAATTCTTAAAGATGTCTTTAACGACTTCATGAACATGATCTGGATTTTCATCATAAAAGCTTGGTTCTACGGCGTCATCCATATCATCTGGTGATAAATTGATAATCTTCTCTTGAATTTTTTCCTCCGTCCATTTAGGATATCGATTGCGATAAAAATC
Source organism: Lactobacillus sp. UCMA15818 (assembly GCF_030400225.1). GTDB lineage: Bacteria > Bacillota > Bacilli > Lactobacillales > Lactobacillaceae > Liquorilactobacillus. Next base: position 42,679 of record NZ_VJYB01000005.1, read on the forward strand.
TGGTAGATATTTATCCTTCATTTCTTGTTCATTAATTGTTGTTTCAAAATCTACTTTAAATCCTAAAACATTACGATCAGCAATCGCCTCTCGGATAGTATAAGCATGTAATAAAGGACCAAAAACATCTTCTGTGCACAAGCCTGTCGTCGTTTCATCAAACATTGGTGTTCCAGTATAACCAACCCAAGCAGATTTTCTAAAAGACTTTTGAATATGCTTGAATGAATCTCCTCCAGTTGAACGATGGGCTTCGTCAACAATGAAAACAATATTCTTATTTGGTGCTTTAAACGATTGACGCTTAACTAACGTGTCCAACTTCTGAACTGAAGTTACAATAATACTATTATCTTTTGATTTCAGTTTACGATTTAAATCAGTTGTATTACTTGTATTTTGAACACTTCCATCAATACTATCAGTAGAATCTGGATCATATGCCTTGTAATTCTCATTTGTCTGCTTAGTTAAGGCAATTCGGTCAACTACAAAGACTACTTTATCAATTTTTGGCATTCTGCTTGCCAGCCAGGCTGTTTTAAAAGAAGTAATTGTTTTCCCTGAACCTGTTGTGTGCCAGATATACCCAATTTTGTTAATGCCAAGCTCAAAATCGACATGTTTCAACCCTTCAATAACTTTTTGTGTAGCATAAACCTGATATGGGCGCATGACCTTAAGCATCTGCTTATTTTTAGTTCCATCCAAGATCATGTAATTGGTCGCCATTTGATGAGCCATTGGTATTGAAAGCATCGAATCTGCAAATTCCTTCCAATTACGCACAATACTATTATCACTTTTTCGCTGCCAATTAAATGCGAAGTCTGTGTTGAACTTATCTGGGCTCGTATTGGCCATGTACTTGACATTATTCGGCGTGATTGCAACTCGAATCTGAAGGGTTGAGAAAATATCACGATACTGGTTTTCCTCTGCATATTGATTCATTTGGTTCAATGCTTCGTTCACATCATGCGTGTCACGCTTCTCCTCAATTTGAATAATTGGCAATCCATTGATTAAAAGAGTTGTATCAAACCGTCGCTTTTGTCTTCCAATAATCACTGCAGGTCTTTCAATTTGGTTAACTACTTGATAGACCGTATCACCTGCGCCAATTTGTTTTTGGTCAAATATAGTTAAAAATACATGTCGTCCATCATCCAAATCAATTTCAATTTGTGATACACCATTTAAACCATATAAGAACTGCCCTGCTTCATATGGTGTCTGGATATCAGAAATAATCTTCTTAACTTGATTAAATTCAACAGTACTCAATTCATGTTCTAACGTATTTTGATTATGTCGCTCCAGAATTTGCTTAAAGTTGCTCCATAATTGTTCAGTATTTTTGATTTGTGGTTCATACTTCCAATTCTTGGTTTTGACTATATAATCTACAGTGTCTTCTTTAAGTGTTGTGTTTTCACCATTAGGTTTAGCAATCGTTCCACTTGTAATGTATTGAATCAAGTCTGTCTCAAACTTCGCCTCATTCATCAGTCATTAGTCCTCCTTAATTTTTCTAATACTATTGCACTTTCTAATGCCACTACTCGCTTTTTTAAAGCCTGCAATCGTAATTGATTAAAATAAATCTCGCCAATAATTCTTTGCTTTTCTATTGGAATAATTTTGGGCAACTCTAGTTCTCTTACTTGTCTAATTGTATATTTCAATACCATCGATCCTTGCAATCCCACTTTAAATTGTCGCTTTATACTCGCATCTTCATTTAATAGATAGATAAGATACTTTGCATCTATTTCATCATTTAAAATAAACTTCACATAATTTTGAGTAAATAAATATCCTTGATGAATATTCCTAACAATAGTCGCTTTTCCTGATATTAAACTAAAGATTACATCACCTTCATTAACTGTATTCACCTTATCTAAAGTACGTATTTGCTTACTGTCAGATATACCTAATTGTAAATTTACTAAGTCACCTTCCAATTCTGCCTGTCCATAATAAGTATACAGGGGTGCTGTGTTGTCCAGTACTTCATTTATCCTAAACTGCGGAGAACCACTAATGAGTTTGCTCATATCTTTTATTTTCCACATATAATTTTGTGCCTTTCCATAATTACTAATTATTATATAAAACAATTATATTGCCACTAATCCCAAATGTCAACACTATAAAATGTAATTTTTAGAAACCACGTTTAAAATAGCAGAGAATTTTTACTATAATATATTCACTATGATAATCCAACTTTAAAATTTCTTCTAGCTCTTCTAACTAAGTCATTTATACTTGATTGACTTACAAGGGATGATATGTTATTTTTAAATAGTAATAATTACTATTTAAAAATAACAGGAGTGATCATAATGCGTACAAATATTATTTTAGAATGTAAAGAAACTCGAGAACGGCTCTATCTAACAAGTAAGAATAAGCGTAATACACCTGAAACTCTCAAACTCATGAAGTACTCGCCTCGCCTTAAGCAGCGTGCACTTTTTATTGAAGTTAGAAAATAAAGGAGATAGTTATGTCAACTAAAACTGATTTATCCACAGCTTACCGGATGCTCAAAAGTCCTAATATCAAAACAAGAAAGCGAGCATTGAAGATTCTGCATGATTTTCGCAAGAATAAAATAAAGAGAGTATGACATAAGTCAAGAGAGTTTTGACTTATAAAACGCGTTTATTCTTTATTCATAGAAGGACTGGTTCAGAATTTAACCTTTGATCCAGTCCTTTTCTTATGTTTATCATGCTATCTATACATTAAATACTCTCTTTAAAAATTTGGTATAATGTATTCCAGTACTTTATGTATTGGAGGACACTATGAAAAACAAGAATCTGCAATTATTAATTCCCGCTGATATTAGCGAAAAACTAGATCTTAAAGCTGATGACAAAGCCATCCTCAGTATTCGCAACAACAAGTTAATTGTTCAATTCCAAGAGAATCAATTGCCTACTGCTAAGAATTCTTTTATCTGGCCAATTATTATTGCGTTGTTTACAAGTCTTAGCTTCTATATTTATTGTATTGGCCAAAATATCCAGTCTATTAAGTTGGTTGGCAACTCCTCATTAGCCACTATTATCATCATACTGGGTGCAATTATTGGCACAATTCTCTTTACCTTCTTCTTCATCATTGATCGTAAGAATCCACATAACGAGTTTGCAAAAAATGTCTACTGGCGTAATTTTCCAGTGATTGTAATCTCCTTTGCCTTAATTCTTGCACTCAGTCTCGTTAGTGCAATGTGGCTGCTGGGTGTTTTATTCAAAGGTGTGCTGTTTGACAACTTTACTGCCAGTATTATCCTTTTTGTATTCTGCACCCTCATCAATCTTGGCATGATTCACTTTGCATTGATCATTAATGGCAATTTACTCTCGACGGTCTTAACACTTGTAATCATAATTGGGGTCGTAACCTCAATGGCCGTCAATAATAGCCGTTACTGGTGGCAGCATAATCTCAGCTTTTTGGGGACTAACAAAGCTTCAAGTGGATGGCAATTTAATGCAACTCTTATCCTTTCTGCACTCTTGATGCTGGCACTGATTGATTATTTATTTGTAAGCTTACATAATACCTATGCTCACACTTGGAAGCTCTGGCTCTTACGTATCTTATTGACAATGGTTGCCATTAATCTCGGGCTAGTTGGAGTCTTTCCTAATGATGCCTCTTTCCATATACTGCACGATCATGTAGCACTTTTCTTAATTTACTTCGTACTAGCCTTAATCATTGGCATACGCTGGCTATTACCTGAAATAACGAGAGAGTTTATGCTCCTCTCATATGCCGTTGGTGTATCCTTAGTAATCTCGGAATTTCTATTTCGGATTGTCGGATATTTTTCTCTAACTGCATTTGAAATTATTTCTTTCATGCTTGCGTTTGGCTGGCTATTATTGGTATTCAACTATATTGAAGGTCTGATAGATGATGACACTCAGAGTTATATTCGTCTTGAATAAATACTTTTAACTTAATAGTCAAAAATGGGGTTGTGCCAAAATATCTATATGGCATAACCCCTTTATTACATATGAATGTACCTTTTACATCAAAACTTCCCGTCTAATTTTGTGTTATTCATAACAAAGTAAACTGCTATCTTCGTAATCCCACTTTTATATCTGAACTTGACTGATTATATCCGTCCTATTTTATAATTTACTTATTCCTCTATCTTTGCAAATCCTTAGGGTCAACAAAAAATTTAACTTCACCGGTATCAACATCAACTTTTGCCATTACATCTACTGTCTTTGACATAAGCGGGCCTTTCCCAGTTATTAATTTTAGTTGATTAGTTCCGTAGGTTGCTGTTTTAAAAATCTTTTCAGTCATCAAAATTCTCCTTTATTGCTAATTTTAATAGTTTATAAATTCCACACTCATTGTTTCTGCATCAATTCTCACATGTGTCCCCAGTGGCGTGGTCATCATTGGAACAGTATGTGAACTATCGTAATCATAAATAATTGGTAATTGTTTGCTACCTAGCACTTCTTGTAAAATATCAATTGGTTTTTTACCACTACCTTCATCATCAAAAAGAGCATGTTTACCCAATACAATCCCCTTAATGTTATCAAAAATTCCGGCTAACTTAAGCATTGCAAAATTTTTTTCAACAATTGAAGCATCTTTTTCAGAATCTTCAATCAATAAAATATCATCCTGGGTGAAGTTCGGAAAATATTCAGAGGCAATCAAACCGTACATCGTGTTAAGATTGCCCCCAATAATTCTCCCTTCTAAAACTGACTTTTTTATATAATGCCACTTATTGACAGTTACGGTCTTTTCATGCTCAAAGTTCTCCCAATTTATTTTCTCATCGGTCCAATAATTAGGTGCTTGTAATATGATTCTCGCATCATTTTCTAAATTAACAACTTTTTTAAAATAATCCCATGTCTTCTCAACAAATGGTGTCCATTCACCAAAGGAAGAAACAAGAGCTGGCCCATATAAAACTCGACACTGAGGTACCTTAGTTGCCACCGCTAACAATAACGCTGTTGTATCTGAATAGCCAACAAAGGTCTTAGGATGCTCTGCCAGGTACCCATAATCAATATATGGCAATACAGCATTGGTATTTGTTCCCCCAATTGTTGCCATGATAATCTCAACTTCAGGATTATGAATCAGTTCATTAATTTCTTGTGCACGCTCAATAATACTGCCAGAACGATATCCATCTATCTTTCCTATGAGACTACCTGGTATCAATTTAACGCCATTTTCTTTCAAAAATTTTTGAGCACGTTCAAATCTTTTAGGTGACAAAACAGTTATTGGTGTGGAACTTGTATAAAAACCGATATTTATCATATTACCTCCTTAAAATTAGATTGGCTAAATCAATCCGACAACTAAACTAATTTTCTTCAGACTGCTGAAGAGAGACACCATCAAACATTGCTGCCAGTTCGTCATTATTGAACAAACTGCCTTGTTTTATAGTTAATGCAAGCGGTAGTATTTTAGTGCCTAATAAATCAACTATTTTTTGAATCTTTGGATTTGTGGGCTCAATTACTCCTTTTTTTGAAACTTTATATAAGAAAAGATTTCGATTGCTATTTCGCTTTCCCAAACTTTTCTTGTGTTCATTTAAATAATTAAACGTTTCCACTTCTTTGCCATGATCTGAATCTTTAACTATGTATATAATATCAGTCATTTACTAGACCCTCCTGTATTTATATCTGACATTTTTCTCAATTTGTTGAATATTTACTACAGAAAATACTGACTCTGAATTCATTAGTTTCCAAATTCTTGCATATCTCTATTCATAACTACTATTATATATTAGAATAATATTATACATGGCGAAATTCTTTAAGTAATGACCAAGTTGGTTTAAAAATACTGACAAATATTTTAACTTGTGCAACTAACAAGTATCTCTTCGCCCTATAAGGAGACAATATTAAACATTATGAAACCTAAAACTTATCCTAGTAAACGTACACGTTCACAGCATACATATACATTTTACAAAGAACGCCGAACTGATCCTGCGTGGCGTGAAGATTACCTCAGAGTTAGGTCTATCCGACAACGCACGTTTATTATCGAAATTGCACTTGGAATTATTTTTATTTTTGCAGGAATCTTAATTTTTAACGAGTCGCAAAAACAAATTACACGTAACTCAAATAATTATGCTGCAAATTCATCGCAGACAACCACTCAAGATAGCAGTTCAAGCAGCATGTCCAAAGCCTCAAAAAGCGAGGCTAGTTCGGTCAACTCAGTCACACAATCAACAACCATTACTAATTATTCACACTATAATAAATATTCTGGAAAATACATAGGTTATGCTAATTCATATACTTTAGATTTTAAAAAAGGAACACTAACTACAGATGACACGAATCAAACACAAGTTTATTACTTCAAACAAGTTATCCTGCATCCCGACGATAGCCTAGTAATTAACGTTCACAGCACAGCTTTACAAAGTATTCCCAGTTATTTGAGTATTCTTTTAGTACCTGCAAATAAAAGGATTACAAAAAACTGGCAAACAGGTTCCAGCCTTGAGGATACTACTGACGACTCGACAAATCGCCTAAGTTTGGCAACCTCTGATAATAATGGTAAAACCTACAATATGAGTCCTGCTTATAATGCATTTTCTGAGAATAGTACTTCCGGTTCAAGCAGTTCTTCTAGTTACTCAACAATTTTCGCAACTACAAATTAACCAATTATTTCAATTCATTTATTAAAGTTTAGCTCAACAGTATCATTTTGATCTATGTAACTACATGAAATACAGCAAAACCTCCACTTTATTTCATAATGTACTCAATCATTTTCAGCAGAACTGACTCATTTTGGGCTGCAATCTTAGTCTTTAAGATTTCTTCCTTGGAATAGCCAAATATATTACCTTTGATATATCGACTATCTGACTCAACTAGACCATTTAATGTGGCTGCTGTGGTCTCCATGTGAAATTGTAATCCGATTACTTTTTCCTGATAAACGAATGCTTGATTTGGACAAGCATCCGAACTGTATAATCTGATCGCCTTATCTGGTAAATCAAAAGTATCACCATGCCAATGAAGCACTTCCAGTTCCGTTGGTAAAAAAGAATAATCATTCACTTGTTTCTTAACTTCTTTAAACCCAACTTCTTTTCCATTTTTATTTGGGTACACATTCGCTCCTAGGACCTGTGCAATTAGTTGTGCACCTAAACAAATCCCTAAGATTGGCTTTTGCAAAACAATAACTTCCGCAATTAACTTTTTCTCGGCAATAAGCCAGTCATAGTTATCATGGACTCCCATCGGTCCACCTAAAATAATCAATAGTTCAACATCTGCCGCCTTCGGAAGCGAATAGTCTCCCTCGTACATCTTAATTATTTTTGCATTTAGTTGCTCTAAAATACCCGGCTTTTCAAATGGAACATGCTGTAAAATATATTTTCCCACAGTTAATTCTCCTTTCTGGTCTTACTAACCACATCATTTTTCTTGCCCTTTTGGCAATAGCTTTCTAATCCCCCCAGCAGGATGAAGATCATCTCCAATATACCTTGGGGCTAAGCCAAAAGTTAAAGTTTGATGTAACCTCTATTTATTCCATATAAACGTGTTTCATAAGTCAAAATCCTCCGTCTAACTTCGAATTACTCATAGCAAAGTACTCGCTATGTTCGTAATTTCGAGTTAGTACTCAAATTTTCCCAACTTATATCACACTCCCTGACCTCCATACTTACCAACATTAACACCGATATTGTAACCATCAGGCGCAAATTGATGATCCAATAATTCTTTCCCGCTATGTATTAACTTATTTATTGCCAATAATTCCTCTTCACTTAAATCAAAATAGTTTGTCCGATGTTGCTTAGGAATAATTAAAAGGTGTCCCTTACTTACGGGGTGGGTATCCTTGAATCCAACCGCCAAATCATTTTCTAAAATAATTGCTAGCTGTTCCCACTGGCAAAAAACACAAGATAAACTTCTCATTTTTTTCTTCATCTCCCTATGATATTCAGACGACTTCATCCTCAATTTTTATTAAATTCACAATTTTTTCCTTATCTGCTTGCTTTTTAACGATCACTAGGTCGCTTTGATTGGTTCTATTAGCTTTAATTAATTCAAAAACCTTTTTCTCATCATAGGAGAGGACAAACTTCAAGAACTTCCAATATTCGTAATCAAAATGTTCACTGAATTGGTTTGGCATTTCTGGCCGCGTTTTATTATTTATCCTAAATAATATTGAACGTTTGATAATTCGCCAGATAGCTCTAAACTTATTTATCTTCAACCATATAATGGTGTCTGCTTGTCGAAGGCGTAAATTCATTGTTGATTGATAATTTCCCTCTATAATCCAATTATTTTGTTGCATAAAATTAATTTGTTTTTGGATAAACCATTTTTTCGCATCAGCTGAGTAATTTGTTTGATGCCATAAACTATCAAGCTGCAATAACGGATAATCCAGCTGTGTCGCAATCTGCTTAGCCAAGGTGGACTTACCACTGCCGCAATTTCCAATAATTATTATTTTCATCAGTTCCTCCTTTCGCATGTATATTTTTATATTATAATCTATTTCTTTATCTACAACAAAAAACAAGAACCCTCCAAAAATTGGTTGAGTTCCTGCCCTTTTTATTACGTTTAATCGACCGCTGCTGTACTCCAAAAATTCTTAGCAATTTCTTGACCTTGTGTAATCTTGGCCCATTGTTGTGAAATCGTCAGCTCATTACCTGAGTCGCATGATGCAAAACCACATTGATGTGAAATAAATAGACGCTCCTTAGGGATAATTTGACTAGCTTTATCCAATAAACGGTAGACACGCTTCTCATCATCCAACGTATTAGTTTTACTTGAAAGTAATCCTAAAACGACCTCAACATTCGGTTTGTTACGCAAGACTTCAAGTGCTGAAATATCCCCTGCACGATCATCATCCCATTCTAAGAAGAAACGGTCATAATGTTGATCACGTAAGAACTTCTCAGCAATCGCCTTATAGGAACCACCCGCAGCATGGCGACTCTCATAGTTACCACGACAATTATGTGTCCAGATTTTCAAGCCTAACTTGTGACCGTAATCAACAACCGTATTATTGATTGCAACAAATTCGTCTGCTAAGTCCTCTAGTCCTTGTGTCCCATCAGTGAAAAAACTACTTTCATTATCATCAGCAAAAAGTTCCCACAAGCAATCATCAAATTGGACAATCTCTCCTCCAGCCTCTTTATAATCAGCTAGAAATTCCTTGTAGGCCTTAATTACCCCATCTTTTAACTCATCTTTTGTTTTATAAACTTGGTTCTCCCCAAAGAGCCCATCAAAGACTGTTAATTCAGTAACTGCATGTGCTGCTCCCCAGACAGTAGTCTTAACTGTTCTTCCCTGTGCTTGTTCCTTGATTTCTTTGAAAATATCAATAAAATGATGATTTTTACCAGATAAAGGTCCAGTAATCTTGATGCCAATGTCTTTACGGGTCTCAAAAATACTGTCATCATGATCCTTAAACGTGTAACCATGATCGGCAATATATCGTTCAATTCCTTTGAATCCCCACAGAAAGTCAAGATGCCACATTGATTTTGAATATTCTCCGTCAGTAATCACACTCAAATTATGTTCAATTTGAGACTGGATAATTTTGCTGATTGCCTTAGATTCTGTTTCTTTATAACCTGGGAAATCATTATAAAATGGATACTTTATATCATCCCGATGTTCGATTTTATTCTTATATGCAAGTAATTCTGGTGTACGTAGTAGTGAACCAACTAATTGAAACTTATCAACTGTCATTTTTTATTCCTCCTGCTTTCTTTCTGTTGAGTACAGTGTAACAAAGATATTCAGTGTTAGATAATACTTGTTTATTTAATGATATAATAGGTATTACCTATAATAGAGGAGGAACTCCATGAGAATCCAACAACTACATTATCTTGAGAAAATTGCTGAGACAGGATCAATGAATGAGGCAGCTAAACTGCTCTTCATCAGCCAGCCTTCACTCTCACAAGCAATGAAGGAACTCGAAAAAGAATATAAAATTCAACTTTTTTATCGTAGTAAGCTGGGCATCACATTGACTGCTGAAGGGCGCGAATTCATCAACTATTCACGTAGTGTCTTAGATCAGGTCAACTTACTAAATGAACGTTTTGGTAAGGAAGCCGTTCGTAAACAAGTCTTCAGTGTTTCTGGTCAGCACTATGCATTTGTTGTGCATGCATTTGTTGAACTAGTTAAAAAGCTTGGAGAAGATGAGTATAACTTTACACTTCGCGAAACACAAACAGAGAATGTTTTAAATGATATTCAAACTTTCAGAAGCGAGCTTGGTGTAATCTATCTGAATAATTTCAACAAGACAGTTCTAATGCGACTAATTTCTGAAAAAAGTCTTGAATTTATTCCATTATTCATTGCTCATCCCCATGTATTCGTTGGACGCGACAATCCGTTAACTAATAAAAAAAGGATCACACTTACTGATCTTGAAGACTACACGTATCTTTCCTATGAGCAAGGTGATACCAACTCATTTTATTTCTCCGAAGAAATTCTTAGCACATTGCAGCATAGAAAATGGATTCAAATCAGTGATCGTGCAACGATTTTTAATCTGATGGTTGGACTCAACGGATATACAATCAGTTCCGGAATCATCAGTAGTGAGCTCAATGATGAAAAGATTGTCGCAATTCCGCTAGATGTACCCGACAGAATGACTCTTGGATATCTTAAAAACAAAAAAATTGAACTCAGTGATACAGCTAAAAATTATTTAGATTTATTAAAGCAGCATATTCGCGGATATGGTTTTGAAATTATTGGAGAATAGATATAAGTTGTACACGCCCATTCCTACTTAATTCTTAAGATTCCAAAATGGCGCACAATAAACGGTGCCTTTATTGGCTTTAATTTGGCCCATGTATTGTCTTGTCCTATTTCCTTCGTATAGTGAATGCCGTTATAGATAGTCTGTCCATTTTTAGTAAATTTATAGGTATCCACATAAAGCCTTGTAGTATTGCCACTAAAAATTGCTTCTAGTCCTTCAGAGCCATCATACCCTGTTAAATTCACATTTAGTGTCTCTGATTTATATGGTCCCAAATAATTATTAGAAGTGGCCCTTGTTAATTTATTTGTCGTAACATCTTCATTCTTATAAAAGAGAATATATTTTCCATCATGATATGTCAGATTTCCATCAATCATGTTATTAGGCAGATTATTCCCAGTTATACTTTGCCAATTATTTAGAATATGACCTGTTTTTTTATTAAAATCAGATACATAAAGCTGAAAATTGCCGGTGGCTGTGGACCTTCCAGCCATAATTATATGATAGCTTCCTTTAGCGTCTTTAAAAAATTCGGGAGCCCACTCAAAGTGATTAACAAAAATTTTTGAATGCGGCCATTTTATTTTTTCCCAATGCTTAAAATTTTTAGTCCGCACTATTCCTTTAGTATAGACAATATACCAATAGCTATCTATCTTAACAATACTTGGATCACGGACATTTAATCGCGGATAGCTAACATGTAATTTCTTCCACTTAATTCCATCCTTCGAATAAATTAGCCTCAGGCTGTCCTTTCCTGTTGCCTTTCCATCGTAGGTTCGGGCAGTATTATAGGGATCACCTTGAAATCCATTCTTGGCTGTAACTGTCATTGGTTGAAAGGTTGCTGCAACATATTTTGCTTTATTAAAATTGTTGATCTCCTGCTTATAATTTTTTGATTTGAATTTCAACGTCATTTTTCGATTTTTATTATTGAAAAATATAAAAGACCTAGTTGATTTATAACCTAGAACCTTTTCTTCAAGTTGTTTACTGCTCAATAATGTATACGGAACACCATAATACTTTCTTGCATTTACTAACAATTTTGTTCCGTTCTCATCTACAAAGTTAACAGTTATCGTTGTCTTCTTGCTTAGATTCAAGTATATAAAAATTACACTAGTAATTATAAGGATTCCTATTCCAATTTTTTTAAACAACAGCTGATCCCTCCGACCTTAATCAGTTCACATAGTTCCTAAAAATTAACTATTATCAACACTAGTTTCCTTGCGTACTATTATACAACTATCCGTCAGATTCCTTCAAAAATTTTTTGTACAAAAATAAATTTCATACAAATAAGCAAAGTAAAAAGAGACACAATCAAAAGTTAAATTTTGATCTTGCCTCTTTATTTATTCCGGATAAACGTGTTCCAAAACCAAAATTTTCTGCCTATGTCACACTCTTTCCACCCTTAGCTGTCTCTTAATACTGCATATCTTATCCATTATTTCTCTGTAAAATTAATAATTTGCGTTTTTATATCTGTAGGTGTTAATTCAATCACCCTAGCTCCTCGTCTCAGTGAACCATAAGTATTGTATCCAGTTACATTGCCATAACCAAGTTTGATTCCCTTATAATTAGCAATAAAATTATTGTCATGATCATGACCTACAAAAAGTGCTTTAATATTTTGGGCTTTTTTTAAACTATAGAAGAGACCTGAATTATAAGGGGATGCGCAAATCTTTTCGTTTTTTTGTCCCTCTATAAATGATTCTACCAAATTATATTCGGGAAGAGGGATATGCATAAATACGATATCTTGCTGATTTTTACCTTTCTCATAAGGTAAATGCCAAAACCATTCAATTTGCTCGGGTTCGATTGCAGCATAACCATCTGGTTCCTCTCCCAAATAATCACCACTATCCCACACATATAGCACATTACTCAAGTTATTGTTTCGATAAACTTCTAAAGTATAGCTTTCACGATCATTAACAATCATACTATTTTTCTTTGGTGCTCTATGTGTAAGAAGTTGTTCATATTCGCGTAACTCTGCTCTCGAATGTTGCCCCTCACTATCATGATTCCCATAGGTTACCGCAACAGGAACATCGTACTTATTCAACATCCGATACAGTTCACCTAGCACCTTGTCAGGCTCATCAACCGATTTACCCCAAATAAGGTCACCAGTAATCATAACTAAATCAAAATTGTATTCTTTTAGCAATTGTTCAATTTGTTGAATAGTATCACTGCTTGCACTATTGAAGGGATACTCACCCAAATGAATATCTGTCAATTGACAAATTCGAAAATTTCGATTACCTGTAATTTCCAAGCTCATGGCTACATCTCCTACAAATAATATTTATTTTCCAAATATGTGTTGAATCCGGCAGAAACACTTACTACCTTGTGCGCATCTGCACCATAAACTAAAGGTATTTGCTTTTCTTGCGCCTCTCGTATCCAACTATAATTTGGACTAGGTTCTGTCTGTGTACTCCTAAAAAGGCCAGAAAAATTACAATCAAGAAATTCTTTTCTACTAGCAATCATGTATAAAATCCCAGCTAATTTATCCTGTACTTCTTCATCTTCCCAAATTGCACTGTTAGGAAACTCATTTCTCCATTTACGGTACAACATAATATGACCATATCTTTTAGGCTTGTATTGTGTGTTCCATAATACAGCTTCCATCATCGTAGCTAAATATACTTTAGCAACGTTCACTGGCGTCTTATACTCAGCTAATACTCCATTTTTGAAGTCAATCAAACTGTCATCAACTGCGCTCAAGCCACCTTTTGTTGGCAGAAAATGAACAGACAAGATTGCATCATCAATTTGATCAGCATACTTTAGCAGCTGCTGTTGCGTCCACTTCTGAAATTCAGCAATATAATCTATTTCAAATCCAATTAATATCCTGATTTTGTCTTGATATTTCAGCTTAATATCCTGCATTTTGGTAAAATATTTTGGCAATTCATTAATTCGCATGGCAGCTGTATATATTGCATGTGCAGATCCATTTGCTTTTTCATAAAATTCTTGTGGTAATGGGAAATGTTCAGTAATTGAATAAGTTTTAAAGCCTTCAGTGATTGCCTTTTGAATATATAATTCAACATCTTCGCCGCTTCCATGTGAACAAAATTCCGTATGATTATGCCCACTCCAACTATTTCGCGGAATTTCTCTTAGTTGTTCCAAGGTCAACATCCTAAATTCCTACCCTTTCGATGTTGTCTTTTTTGACGTAAAAAGTTATTGCCGTCTCTATCATAAAAGCTTGCTGCTGATTTAGAAATTCCACCTTTAGCTCTAGACCATTTTCTGTAATAAATCTATATTCAAAACGATCGCCTAGTATGGATATATTCTTAACCTTTCCAGAAACCGCCATGTAATCGCTGCTGTCACCAGTTATACTGATTTGGAAAAGTTCTGGTCTAATAATGAAATTGCTCTTGTCATTTTCAGCAAGTTCTACCCCAAGGCTGCGCAGTTGAGCTGCATCAAGGATATTATGATTACCAATAAACTTAGCAATAAAAATATTCTGCGGATGCGTATAGATTTCTAGTGGCGAACCTTGTTGCTGCACCTTTCCATTATCCATCACAATGATTTCATCAGAAATTGCCATTGCCTCAGCTTGATCATGTGTAACAAACAACATAGTAATTCCAAGTCTTTGTTGATACTCCCTAATTTGATTACGAAGTTCTATCCGAATTTTCGCATCTAAAGCACTCAGAGGCTCATCTAATAATAAAATTTTTGGCTCTAAAACCATCGCTCTTGCAATTGCAACACGTTGTTTTTGCCCCCCAGAAAGATTCTCAGGATAACTTTGTTCCTTATCTTGCAGATTAACTGTTTTAAGTATTGCATCAACTTTTTCCTTGATTGTTGCCTTTGGTTCCTTCCTGACTCTTAGACCATAGGCAACATTTTCAAAGACTGATAGATTAGGAAATAATGCATATGATTGAAAAATCATTCCAATATTTCTTTGATTAGCAGCTAAATTCTGAATTTCAGTGTCATCCAGCAGAATCTTTCCTGCTATTTTTTGATTTAGCCCAGCAATTGCTCTGAGTACCGTTGTCTTCCCACTACCGCTCGGGCCGAGAAATGTTGTCAATGTATTTTTTTTAATTTTAAAATTCATATCTTTAATTACCTGATTACCAGATAAATTAATGGCTAGGTCCTTCACCTCTAATGAAATAGAACTCATAATTTTTTTGTATCCTCCACTTCTTCTGCTTTTTTACTGCCTTGCCACTTCATGATAGCAATCATGATTATTGAAATTATTGCTAGAAAGAAGAAGTAAACTGTTGTCAAAACGCTACTTGCCTGACCATTACTCTGCATTAAACGATACATATAAATCTTAAGCGTTTCATAATTTCCACCTAAAATTATATTGGTTAGCACATATTCGCCAAAAGCATTTGTAAATGTTAATAACATTGCAATAAACATTCCAACACGAATATTAGGTATCACAACCTTCACAAATGCTTTTATTGGTGAATCACCCAGAATTAATGCCTGTTCGAACATTGCTCGAAAGTCATGGGCAATAAATGCATTATCAAGTGCCTGGTAGGTCACAGGCAGACTCAGCAGTGAAATTGCTAGTAAAAGTACTAACATCTGCGGAACTGGCAGATTAGCGTAGACTCTCACTAACCCAGTGACTAGAACAATCCCTGGAATTGTAAACGGAAGAACAGTAATAAACCTCAATTTTGCCTTGATACTCTCATCATACACATTGGCATAGAATACAACAGGCAAAAAGCAACACATTGCAATGATAGTTGTTACAAACCCAAGAATTATTGATCTTGCTAAAGCAGATAAGAAATCTGAATTAGTGATGAGCTGCAGGTACCATTCGAAAGTCCATCCGTCTGGAAGAATCGTATTTACCCATGATTTAGCAAAGGAATACATAATTGTCGCTACAATTGGTGCAGCTAGATAGATTGAAATCAGTGTGATTACTATCTTTGCAATTATTCTATCGATATGCTTTTCCATTTTCAGCTGATTCTCCTCCCTTTGATATTTGTAACTCTATTGCCCAACCATACTATTATCGTCATAATAACAGTAAAGAGTGTCGCAAAGGCGCAAGCTAATGGTACATTGGCTATCAATTCGCCATTAATCAATGAGCCAATGACTGTCGGAATTGAAACCAAGTTGTTCCCCATCAAAGCATAGGCTGTTTCATACGTTCCCATCGCATTAGCAAAAAGTAAAACAAAGACTTCCACGATATTCGGAAGTATAATTGGAAAAATTACTTTACCAATAAGAAACGTTTTAGAAGCTCCTAAAACATCAGATACTTCAAACCATTCCTTACTCAAACTATCCAGCACTGGAAAGAAAAACATAATTCCCAAGGGGATTTCAAAAAAAGTATAAGCAAATGTCATTCCCGTAACAGAATAGATATTCAAAGCATCATGTATATGCAAGGTGCTGGTAATTGCCTTAAAAACACCTGCATTGCCAAATAAAATTATTAAAGAAAATGCTAATGGAACACCTGCAAAGCTTGATGACATATTGAAGACTGTAATCAAAATATTTTTTGTGCTTAGAGACAATTTAGTTAATCCCCAAGCTCCTACCATAGATACCACTAATGACACTACTGATGTTATCAACGAAATACTGATACTGTTATAAATTGCTCCACGATAATAACGGGAGAAAAAAATCTGATGATAGTTAGAAAAGCTAAGCCCTCCATCCATATTCTGTAAGCTTGAGATCAGCATTACGCATACAGGTATTACTAAGACTGATAATATCAGTAATCCAAATGGTAAAAATATTTTTAATCGTGTTGACATATTTTAGTTTGCTCCTGTTACTTTATTCTTCCATTCCTGGCCTAACTTCAATGTTTCCTTGTTCCAAATATTGTTATTCTTTACGTGATATTCCTTTTTGTATTCACTCTCAGGAATCAATTTTGCTTTTACAGCTGCTGGTAATTTTACATTCTTGCGAATTGGTCGTGCATATCCCTTAGCTAAATTAATCTGACCTGCATCTGATAAAATATAAGATCTAGCAAGTTTTGCTGCATAAGGATGAGCTGCATTTTTATTAATAACTTCAGCATATCCACTTTCGACTGTTCCATCCGTAGGAACAGTAATTTTATAGCGTTTAGAATTAATCTGATGTGCGTAATTTAATGCATTAAAGTCCCACATTACAGCAACTTGAATCTCACCTTTTTGCAAGTTTTCAATTGTTGTATCCACTGTTGATAAGCGATTTTCTTTTTGAAGTTTTGCAAAATAATTAAGTCCTGGATTAATATTCTTTTCACTACCACCATTTGCAAATGCAGCAGCTAAAACAGAATATTGGGCTTGTGCTGCAGTGGAAACATCACCAATTGCAACCTTGTACTTTCCTGAAGCTAGTTGTTTCCAAGAAGTTGGTGCTTCTGAAGAATTAACATTTTTTGTATCTGTAATGAAGACGATTGACCCAGTGTATCCAGCTGAATAGTAGCCATCTTTATCCTTTGCCCATGATGGAATTTCCTTCCAGTACTTCGTCTTGTATGCAGCTAAAAGATTCTCCTTTTTTGCAGTGGGTGCAACATTCAGACCAATATCGCCTATATCAGGTGCACTAGAAGACTTTCCTGCTGATTTAAATTTTTGCAATTCCTGTGCACTAGACATATCTGTATCTGTGTGTGAGATTCCAAATTTTGACTTAATATCATTCCAAGTTCCTATCCAATTTGCCCAAGTGTCTGGCATACCTACAGAAACGACCTTGCCTTCTTTTTTTGCTTGCTTGACAATTGTATTCCAACTGTCTGAAGTAGCACTTGCACCATTGCTATTTGAGCAGGCACCTAATGTTCCCATTACAAAAAGTGCTGCTAAAGTTACCAAGTATTTATTTCGCTTTTTCATCAAAAATAGCCTCCAAAACTTTTTTATGCTCTCTTACCCTAAGCACTCCAAGAAGTATACATAATTAATGTTATGAATAAGTATTTAATGTGTAATAGTTCTGCATTTGTTTCGTAACCTTTTTGTATTATATTAAAACAATTTATTTTTATAATTTATAGTTGTTAAGTTGCTGACAGTCAATAAAAAACATCGCATTCAATTAAGTGTTTTTCTACCTTAATCGAATACGATGCCTACTTTATCGCTTCACTTATTTAGTTCAAAATTTCAGCTTTTTTTCCTGTGATTTTCTGATTAAAATCATCCCTGCGGATATGTACAATAGATCTACGACTAAAACTGCAACCCATTTTTGTAATGTTGGCGTTGCTATTATCACAGTTCCACTGGCGAGTATGCCTGTAAAATCCAGCATAAAATGATATAAAATAGTCCACTTCAAGCTTCCTGTTCTTAGATAGATTGCAGCAAGCATTACGCCAATCGCAAACGCATTAATCACTTGTAATAGCGTTGCCGAAAAGGACTGACCAAAAAGATTAATCATGTGTGTCAATCCAAATAAGACACTGCTGACCAAGATTACACTCAAATAACTGTTAGGATTACGCGGGCTGTGCTGTAGTATGTTATTCATCAATATGCCACGAAAAAATGTTTCTTCAAATACAGCTGCTGCTAGCGCCAATAATATTGTATCCGCAATTCGCATCAAACTGAGATTTTGCAAATTCATAAACCAAGATGCAATATAAACACAATAAAAGAATATTGGTAAACTATTGATTCGCAATAATTCATTAAGTGAGAGATCTATTTGGTGGTGTAACTTGAGCTGAAGGTACTTCTTATTTAGAAGTAAGACCAATAAGGTTAGTAGTGCATCATCTACAATAACCCGATTGTCTGATTCAATTCCTGCAAACAAATATGCAAAATGAATTATTGCAAATACACCTATCAAGCATAGCCAGATACCAACGGTCGTCTTCATAGCTCTTAAATTCATTCTTCTTCTCTCCTTTGAGGAAATTATATGTAAAACTAATCATCTTATTATACATTAAAATTCTCTAGAGAGCTTCTTCCATACCAAAACAAACGCAAAGAGAGAGGTTAGGTCAAGCTTTAACCCTTGGCCTAACCCCAGTTTCTACGTATTCACTACCATTCACGTTTAATACTCATACACTCTTGTTTCGTATGGTCGTAATTTTTTAAGGTTTTTATCTTTATCATAATTACTAATTAGTAACTGCTTATTTTCTGGAACATCATAGTTACGCACAACATTCTTATCAGTGAAATTGCCCATGACTAACAGTGTCTTTCCCTCATAGTTACGTTTATACGCAAAGACTTCCTCATCATCCGGATCAAGTTCAACATAATTACCATAGACAATCAAATCACTATTATGCCGCAAATCAATCAATCTCTGATAATAATAGAATATCGAATCCTGATTATTTAGTTCATTCTTTGCATTAATTTCGGAATAATTTTCATTTAACTTCATCCAAGGTGTGCCCTCCGTAAAACCTGAATTCTTAGAATCATCCCATTGCATTGGTGTTCTTGCATTATCACGCGACTCTGTAGCTAAATATCGCATCATCGTATCATGATCAACTAATTTTTCACGATCCACAAGCTGATGATAGGCCTCAAGCGATTCAATATCCTGATAATCTTTCAAATCCTTGAAATGTGCATTAGTCATTCCCAACTCTTCACCCTGATATACATAAGGTGTCCCTTGTAGCATGTGCAGGATTGTTGCTAACATTTCTGCTGATTTAATTCGGTATTTCGGTGAATCATTGCCAAAGCGTGAAACAACTCGTGCACGATCATGGTTATTCCAATACAAGCTATTCCAGCCCTTACCATCTAGTGCTTCTTGCCATTTAGAAAGTGACCTCTTCAAATCCACTAATTTAACAGGCTGATCATTCCACTTGCCTAGTCTTGGATCATCATTCATTGTTAGGGTAACATGATCGAATTGAAATACCATGTTCAATTCTTTTGCTTCTAAACCTGTGTACTTAATAGCATCATCTGGAGTTGAACTAGGCATTTCACCAACACTCATCAAATCATAATGTGAGAGAACTTTATCATTCATTTCTCTCAAATAATCATTGAGTTTTGGCCCATCTGCTACCATTGGTTCAACATTTGCAAATTCAGCTTGTTTAGGATTAGGCGCATCTGGAAATCCAGCTGGTTTCGATAAAAAGTTAATAACATCCATTCTAAAGCCATCTATGCCCTTATCAAGCCAAAATCTCATTAGATCCCAGACATGTTCACGCACTTCTGAGTTTTCCCAATTCAAGTCTGGTTGACCTTTCGCAAAAAGATGCAGATAATACTGTTTGGTAGACTCATTGTAGTCCCACGTTGAACCACCAAAAAATGAACCCCAATTATTTGGCACTTTTCCGTCTTTGCCATCACGCCAAATATAAAAGTCGCGATATGGATTGTTCTTACTCTTCTTACTTTCTTTAAACCATTCATGTTGATCAGATGTATGATTAACAACCAAATCCATTACAATCTTTAAGCCTAGTCGATGCGCTTCTCTCAATAATTTGTCGAAGATCTCCATATTTCCAAACTTCGGTTGAATTGAGCGATAGTCACTGATATCATATCCATTATCTTTATCAGGTGATTTATATACTGGATTGAGCCAAATCACATCCACACCTAATTTCTTAATATATGGCAGTCGCTTCAAAACTCCTCCCAAGTCACCTATTCCATCACCATTACTATCTTGAAAACTCCTTGGATATACTTGATACACAACCGCTTTTTGCCACCATTTCTTTTTCATCTTACTATCCCTCTCCTTCAAACAATTATTATTTACTTTTTGCTATACCTTCTTGAGGCTTGTCTTCCTTGATAACACCAACTGCAACAGCACCCAAAAGCATTACAATTCCGGCAACCAGAATCATGCCTGGCATTGAATTGTTGATCAACGGGAAGATTGCAAAACTCGCAACTGATGCAATAATTTGCGGTAAACAGATACCACAATTAAACAATCCCATATAAGCGCCCTCATTTTTACCATTTAGAGCAGAAGTAAAAATTGAAAATGCCTCTGTCTGCATTGTAAGATACGAAATTCCAATTAAACAAAATGGTAAGATTAACAGATATTGATTATGCGTTAGGAAAACACCCACAAAACCAATTGCTCCCATTATAAGACCAACTCGAAACCAAAACTTTCTTTTCAAAGGATTCGTCTTTGATAAGATTAAGAATCCCCAGATAACAGCTGCGATAGATTGAATGCATGTTAAGATTCCATACCAATTTCCTGCAGCTTGATAACCTGCTGATGCCGTATTTGCTGTATTCCAAACATTTTTAGCAATTGCTCCGGTTGCATATGTCCAGAGATATTGGAATGCAAACCAGTCAAATAATTGAACAAATGAAACTTCCCAAAAAGCACGGGGCGCTCTCTTAACCAAAGACCACAATGAAGGAACTTCTTTATGATGATTAGGGTCAAGATGATGATATTCAGCATATGCTACAGGATCATATTCTCTAACCTTCATAACCGTATATACCGAAGTTGCTAATAAGATTATGGCTCCGATATAAAAAGAAAGTCTGACAGATAAGGGAACAACTCCTTGGTCTGCAATATTTGAAACACCAAACATTGTAAGTAAAAATGGAAATACCGTTGCAACAACTCCACCAAGATTACTAAATGATTGCTGCCATGACCATGCTAAATCTTTTTGGTCTTCATTAACCATATCCCCGACAATCATCTTGAATGGCTGCATACAAACATTACTTGATAAATCCATGAATAAAATTGCAATTGCTCCGAAAGTTAGTGCTGCGATAGATGCATATCCAAATCCAAATGACCCCGCATTCGGCAATAACACCATTACTAATGCGGCAATTGGTGCTCCCAACATCAAGTATGGCATTCTTCTACCATACTTGTTTGACCACGTTAAATCTGAATACTTTCCAACTAAGGGCTGTACTATCATTCCTGCCAACGGAGGTAGTATAAAAAAGAATCCTAATTTAGTCGGGTTAGCACCAATTGTCTGGAAGATTCGCCCCATTTGCGATGACTGTAAAGAAAAAGCCATATTGACACCGAAGAAGCCAAAGGTCATTGCAAAAATTGTACTAAGCGGCAACTTGGGAAGAGAGTTGGTAATAACTGAAGTGCCTTTTTTGTTACCGGTTACATTTTTATTAACCGAACTAGAAACTTTCCTTTCCATATCTATCACTCCTCGTATTATATAAATTGTGTAATTGCTTTCACAGAGTATTATAATACCTAGAGCAAACGTTTACAATAGATATTTATAAAAAAGTAAACGTTTGCCTTAGAGTGTTTATACTTATTTATTTTATTTCTATTTTGCGTTAAAATAATACATATAAACTGTAAGGAGCGTTGTCATGAGCATCACTATTAAAGATATAGCTAGAGAAACCGGTTTTTCTGTCGCAACTGTTTCGCGAGTTTTATCTGACAAGACGGGATTCTTTAGTCCACAGACTGCCATAATCGTCCGCGAAGCTGCTGCAAATCTTGGATACAAAAAAAATATGGCTGCAACTGAATTAGTTACACAAAAGAGTAATGTTATTGCCGTGATTGTTAACTCTACTAAAACAAACTTCTCAGACCAGATAATTAATGGCATTCAAAAAAGGGCTGACGAAGCTGAAAAAAGAGTTATCATTCTATATGCTGGTGATCGTAATGAACGTGCGCAAAAAATTGCATTATCAACTGCTTTAGAACGACCAATTCTTGGAATCTTACTCCTATCGGTCGACCTTTTTCCATCAAATCTTGACATCTTGACATCTTCTCAGATTCCTTTTTATTTTTTATCAATCTCATTTAAGAATAATGAGTTAAATTATATTTCCTCAGATGATCAAGAAATTGGTTATCAAGCAACCAGATACCTGCTTGAGCAAGGACATAAAAATATTGGCATAGCGGGATTAGATATTACAAATAGTGCTCATACAGGCGTATTGCGTTTCAAAGGATATCAACAAGCACTAAATGAATCTGGAATAACCTTCAAACAACACTGGCTACAAACAGGTGACTACAGTTACGAATCTGGAATTTCCGCCTTGCGAAACTACTGCTTAAACAAAGACGTTACAGCTGTGATTGCAGCTAGCGATCTAGTTGGAATCGGTATTTTGAACGAATGTAGTCACTTAAAAATTAATGTTCCTGCTGAACTATCGATTATCACTATCGATGGAACTAATCTTTGCAAACTTGTCCGTCCACAATTATCAAGCGTCACTCAAGACTTTTATCGCATGGGATACCTGGGAACTACTTATTTGATTAATAGTGCTCAAAACAATGCTTATACAAGTATCGTAATTAACCAGCGGCAAAGTGTGCAAAAAATTAGTAGTACTGATTACTAAAAAACATACTCCAATAAGATGGAACGTGCTTATCCAGAACAATAGAAAAGGAGGTCAAGTCAAAAGTTAACCTTTGGCTCGACCTCCTTATTATTAATTCCATGTAAATGTGTTCCAAATAATAATTAAAACCAAATTGGCATCATCATTGCTGTAACTGCTGTTGCATCATATTTGACAGCACGCTTTTTTATCTGGTTATGCAGCGTAATCAATGCAGCCGGAAAATCTTTTTGATGCTGCCAGTAGTACAGTACAATTTCTTTAGAGAGCTTGCTGGCAACTAAATCACAGTTTCCAGTTTTTTCCAGTTCCTTAGCCATAGCCAAAATAATTTCACCGGCACCTGCTTGCTGCTTAACTTGTTCATCAGCATAAGCAGCACTCAATTGATCCAACATTTTTTCTATCTCATTTTCTTTTGCCATAAGTTTCCTCCTGCAATAATTTAATCAAACAGATTTCTCAAAACTTGCTCCTTATTGTTGATAAACATCTCTGTTATTTGGTAACTCTCTGTTTCCTCATATGCACAATTATGCACTTCTCCATCATCAAATACCAAGATTTCCGCCCCAGGGTATCCTAAAAGAATCGGTGAATGAGAGACAATAATGAACTGTGAGCCAGCGTTGACACATTGCCTAATCTCTGACAGCAGCGCCAATTGCCGCTGTTGTGATAGTGCCGCTTCAGGTTCGTCTAAAATATAGAGTCCGTTTGGCTTGAACTGCTTTTGTGCAAGTGCCAAGAAACTTTCACCGTGGGACTTCTCGTGATAATTCTCTGCTGGATGTTTTTTATCAGAATATTCTAGCTCTTTGGTAGCAACATTGTAAAAACTCTCTGCACGTAGGAAGTACCCCCAATCAGCGCGAATGGCTCCCCCCGATACGCGCATTCCGTTAAACAATTCCGAATGTGTGTCATATGTTGAGAACTGATAATTACGACTTCCACCTTCAGGATTGAAACCATACTTGATTGCAATTGCTTCTAACAAGGTCGACTTTCCACTCCCATTTTCTCCTGCAAAAAAAGTCACTGGATGATTAAAATCAAGTTGTGTTAGTCCACTTAGTGAAGCTATCGTTCGGGTGTAACTCTCTTCGGCAATTTTGTTCCAATCTATCGTGATTCGCTGAATAAAGTTAGCATTGATTATAATCACCTTCTTTTATACTAATACCCTTTGATTTCATATACTTGATATTCTTTATCAAAATAATCCCCTATTTCTTCAGTTAGTCCGACCGACCATAGATTGTGCACATCCCCTCAACCATCAAATAATTTATCAACCTTGCTTACCCCAGAAACTTGATATATCATTTTTCTGTCTCACTAATTTTACTAATCAAATTATAATCGATTCACGCTATAGATTAATCAAAACCATATTCAAATTTGTTTAACTTTATTATAGAATATATTAAACGATAAATCACCCGGAGGGAAAAATGTGCAAACTCTTATTTTCTTTTATTAAGTTATCTCCAATAAAATCTGTGAAAAAGCTAGTGTTGTCCTATGAACGTTAGATATCGTGGTATTGTCCTAGCTATCTCTGGAGCATCATTTTGGGGAACGTCTGGTGTCGCAGTTCAATATCTATATCTGCACACCACAATCACATCTGCTTGGTTAGTTGACTTGCGCCTGATAGGGACCGGATTACTGCTTACAATCTGGGCTCATTATCTGTATTATGGAGAGATAAAAGCTCTGTTATCTGACAAACATACGTGGCCAAGCTTACTGCCATTTTCAATTATTGGAGTCGGTGGTTCACAATTCACTTATTTTATGGCTGTCCAATATAGTAATGCTTCCACTGCAACGGTCATTCAGTTTCTTTCACCACTGTTTATAATTATGTATATGTTGCTGATCAAACATATCTTGCCTAAGCGAATAGAAATAATTTCTGTCTTTGTAGCAATCATCGGAACCATTTTTTTAGTTACTAATGGCCATTTAGATCATCTGTCACTCTCAATGCAAACACTTGTCTGGGGATTGCTAGCAGCCTTTTGTACCGCGATGGAAGTCGTAATTCCCACTCAATTAATGCAGCGCTACCAAACAATTCCAATAATAGGAGTCTCAATGTCACTATGTGGAGTCTGTCTTTCACCTGTCCTCCTATTTATACCATGGCCCCCGCTTACACTGTTTGATTGGGGATTGATTGTGTATATCATCATTGGTGGGACACTGTTTGCCTATTTATTCTTCCTTGCAAGCATCCGCTATATTTCCGCAAGTACTACTGGAATGCTAGGTGCATTTGAACCCCTAGTTGCTACAATTCTATCAGTTGCTTTGTTGGGTACTCATCTTGGTATATTTGCACTTATTGGCGGTACATTGATTATAGTGGCAGCAATTATCCAATCGCTACCCATTGAAAAAATCATTAAGGCACATAAAAAAGCAAGCTAGTCCGAATTATACTGGATTCGCTTGTTTTTTTAGTCCATTTATTTAGACCGTAACCAATTTTTACTTAGGATTTTTAGTAATATCCGAACCAAAATATTTCTTTGAAAGTTTCTGCAAAGTTCCATCATTTCTAAGTGTCTGCAATGCTTTGTTAATTCGTCCTTGTAGTTTTTTATTTTTCTTATTTAAGAGGGCTGAAATTTTAACTGGTTTAACCTGCTTTGATAAGTCCTTGAAGTGTAAGTCACTCACCTTATTACTCTTAGCATATGCATAATACGCTTCCGCCGCATTTATTGTTCCATTAACTCTGCCTTGGCGAATTAATGACAGACTTGTTGCAAAATCTCCCGAAGAAACAATCGTCGCTTTATATTTTTTTGCGAGGATTTCATTATTGGTCCCTGTTCCTTCTGCAAATTTTTTATTCTTAACCTCTTTCAAGTTATTAATCTTATTTTTCTTTGAAGAAATTAGAGCATAGCGTGAATAGATATAAGGTTTAGAAAAAATATATACTTTTTTTCTTTCAGGAGTCTGTGTTATATTATTTAGCACTATATCGTACTTCGAAGCCCCTACTCCTGCAATTAGTGAATCCCACTTTGTTGGTACAAACTTGGCTTTTACTCCCATTTTTTTCGCAAGGGCTTTCCCTAAATCTACTTCAAACCCTGTTAGTTTTCCATCTGAGCGATATGAGTAAGGCTTATATGTTCCTTCTAACCCTATTGTTAATTGATCTTTATTTATTAAGTCATCTTTGTACGAAGATGCGTTAGCCTTCGTGGCTAGTCCTATAAAAATTCCAAAAGTAATTATGATTGCTGCTATTAATACTTCTATTTTTAAAATAATTTTTTGTTCTCTCATATCAAAAATCCCCCAAAATTAGTTTTTATTTTAATACCATAGATGACAGAAATTTCGTAATTCTCAAATTTTTATTGTTTTTGAAAAAAGGATCAGGTTTCCCATCATAAATAATATTTCCATCTTCTACAAATACTATTTTGTCGGCTACTTGTTGTGCAAACGACATATTATGTGTAACAATCACCATTGATTGCCCATCTTTTGCAAGTTGCAAAAGGACCTGTAAAACCTCAAGTTCTAATTCGGGATCTAATGCAGAAGTAGGTTCATCAAGTAAAATATACTCTGGATTCATGGCTAAAGAGCGTGCAATTGCTACTCTTTGTGCCTGACCACCCGAAAGTTCTTCTGGATAATTATCAATTTTAGATTCCAATCCAATTTTTTTTAATATTTTTTTTGCATTTTTAATCGCTGTTTCTTTATCGAGCTTTAACACCTGAGTAGGTCCTTCAATTATATTGCCAAGAACTGAAAAATGAGGAAATAGATTATAACTTTGAAATACCATCCCTGTTTTCCGTCGTACGTAAGATAATTCTTTTTTATCAATCCCCTTTGTAAAGTCAATTATCAAATCATCAAACAAATACTTCCCCCTCTCTGGTGTTTCTAATAAATTCAACGAACGTAAAATTGTTGATTTTCCAGAACCGGATGGTCCTACTAAAACAGTAACCTTTTTCTTTGGGAACTCTAGATTAATATTCTTTAAAACAAGGTGATTACCATATGATTTATTAATTTCTCTCAACTCCATCAATTACCACCTCCTTTTTTGACCTATTAGCCTTTACACCAAGCTTATCTTCTAGCTTACCTTGCCCCCAAGAAAGAATCGTACAAAAGACAGCATAAACTGCGGCTACCAAGGAATACATTAATAATGGCTGGTAATTTTCTGCGGCTATCTGTTGACTTACTTCAAACATTTCAACAATAGTAATTGAAGCCGCTAGAGATGTGTCCTTAACCAAACTAATGAAACTATTTGCCAGCGGTGGCACAGATACTCTCAGTGCTTGTGGTAATATAATTCTTTTCAGAGTCTGATTTCTCGTCATTCCGATTGAAAATGCAGCTTCCCATTGTCCTTTAGGCACTGAACTAATTGCCGCTCTAATTGTTTCAGATGCATAAGCACCCGTATTAAGCGAGAAAGTTATTATTCCTGCAATAAAGGCATCGAGCTTTATTCCTTCTGGAGCCATTCCTTTTATTTTTAAATATGGTAATCCAAAATAAACTATGAATAGTTGTACTAATAGTGGTGTGGAACGAAATAACCAAACATAAAATCTAAAAAATAATTTTACTACCAAAAAGAATCCTTTTCTGCTAGATAATCTAATTAATGCTGTAAAAAGTGCCAATATTATTCCTAGAAAAAAAGAAATAAGTGTTAACGGAACAGTATACTTAAAACCAGCCTCTAAAATTTGAGGCAAAGCTTTGCTGATAATTTCCCACATCTAAATTTCCTCCTAATGTATGTAAAAGTACAAATAAAAAAACGAAATCTTAAAATAAAAGATTTCGTCTCATCCGTTCCATTTTTTAGCTGGAAAAATATCATGCCAAAATAGTGGATCGTCTAAGACCTAATCCACAAGGACACATATATTGAATTTTGGATTTCAATATGTTCATTTTATTTTCCTCACTAAAAACTAATTGTATTATTATTTTATGCTAACTGATTTAACAAAGAAAGTCAACACCTTTAATAATTAAAAACTGATATTAAATAAGATTGCTCTTTTTCTTATCCAAGGCTGCCATCTTCTTTTGAATTTTTATGAATTGCTTCTTGACGCTACTTTCATTCAGTATTTCATCTAGCTTTTTCAAGAAATCTTCCATTATGTCCTTATTACCGCTACACCAATAACCGTGAGCCTTGCTTTATGTCCATCAATCAAAAAGGCCGCTAGCTTGAAGTTTTTCCACTTCGTAGTTATCGTCTCAGCGGCTGTCTCTTTGATATTATCATTTTCAGGTTGTTAATACTAATCAAATCTTCTTACTTACACTTCAGACAATATAGTGAAATATTCTTTATTTCTGATTTTGATACGAGTTTTACTTTGGCAAATAGGACATGATATCCATTCCATGTGCGTTTTTCCTCTTTGTTTTTAATAAATTCCTTTCATCAGCTTTATGATTTGTAATTCAAATTTTTTTGAATCAAATAGAAGTTGAAAATCACTATCAGCGTATATAATGGGAAGATAATTATTTCTATCAATGAAACTTCAACTTTATTCAGGTACATAAAGAGAATCATGGCGTCTAGTGCAATTAACAAGGTGAGTATTTTCATGGTCATAATGGGTATTAAGAAATATCCCCAGTTTTGACGTCGAATCAACATCACACTACTGAAGATAATGGCTGGAAGGACAAATCCTAAATCTATTGCCTGAATAGGAAATGTTGTATAGTGTTCCAAATATGCATATGAAGCCGGAGCCTTTAAGCGGCTGAGCCAGTTCATCCCAATTAAAAGTGCAAATACAATATTGGAAATTCCCAGATACCCTATCGGTAACTTCGTTGTAAAAGCTTCTTTCATTTCACCAAAATTAAAAGATATCATACAAGAAACAAAAGCAAAAAAGGATAATCCAGTTATAGTTACATAAATAATAAAAAATGAATTCAGGTTCCCAGAAAAACAATATATCGTATAAGAATATAAAAAATATGCCAATGTTCCCGTAAGATAAAAGCTTCCCTTTAAGCTGTCTTTTCCACTTAGATAAAGAGAGTAGGTAAGAAAGGGGACGCCTAGAAACAAGGTAACTAAATCTTGTCCTTTTGCCTGCACTGCCATAGAAAGCGAATCATTATGATAGATTCCCCGTCCATATAATTGGATTGTCTGCCCACTAATTGTTTTGACTTTCTGTCCAACGTTTACGTCTGGGTTATAAAACAAACTAACAGCTGCAGCAATTGCAGATAATACTGCTATTGCAACGACTAAATAATATACTTTTTTATTGGGTTCTTCCACAAATACTGTTTTCATTTCAATACCTCCTTAACGAATGAAACCAATGGCTCAATAGATGACTTATCAGTGAAATTCACCCGTTTTCCATAGGTTTCAAGAATTGCTTTATTTTCCGAAGTCAATTCAGGCAAAGGCTTTTTCGCAACCATTTTCCCTAGTAATTTCATCAAATTACGATGCATAAAGCTTAATTTTGAATAGTCAATACCTCCACGAAAATGAAAAGATTGCAACGGTTGATTACTTTGATTTGGAAACGACTTTGTCATGGCTTTTGCATAATCAGTATCTTTGGGGTCTGCAAGTCCAACTGTGAAAATTACAAATCGAGAGACTGAACTTTTAGAAAACAAATCCACACCAATAATCCCACCGACATATAATCCCCCACCATAGATAACTAAGTCATATTTATTAAGAGTGGACAGGAGTACCATATTTCGTTCAATTAAATCTGCTCCAAGCTCTTTACTAATCCATTTAGCATATTGTTTTGTCGTATCATAGTACGACTGGTAAATAACCGCTATTTTATGATTCATGGTTCTTTCCTTTCAATCGTTCCAGATTTTCAATCATTTTCAGAGTTACTTTACTTGCTGTTTTAAGCTCTTCTTTGCTAATCTCATCAAACACTTCGCCAAGGAAGTCCTGACTGCTTATTTCACTTTCTTTTGTAATGGTCAAACCATGCGGAGTAATAGAAACAATACGGGTACGTTTATCAGACTTACTTTGATTTACGGTGACAAGTCCTTCTTTTTCCATACCTTCTAACATTTTGGCAGTATTTTGCCGGCTTGAATCCATTACTTCTGCAAGTTTTGACACGGTAACAGTTTCACTTTTTGACAAATCAATAAGATTTACAAGTAAAAACCATTGTTTTGTAGTTAGTCCTTTTACTACATTATCACCGAGCAGCTGAAGTTTATTTGCCAATATAAACGTTCCTCCAAATAAGATATATTTCGTATTCTTAGGTGGCTTCATAATTACGCTCCCTCCAATCATCAAAGGCAATAGGTTACCTTTCCATTATAGGTAACCTATTACCTTTTTGTCAAACGAAATTTATTTATATTTTCTTGCATCTACATAAGCTTCTGGAATATAACCCGCTCCGCTAGTTGTAAAAATAACAGATTCTACACAGAATACTTTCTTGCCGTCCATCTTCATAACATAGATATTGTCATGGGTGATGCCAAATGTAAGCTTACCGCTGTATAAGCATATCCTGTTGTTTCATTTAAGTCGTTGATGTAGCAACCATGCTAGTAAATACTGCTACCAAAATCATTAGGCAGGTTTATTGCCTTTTGGGATAACTTTTTTAATTTCGTTTTCATACTTATTTCATTTCTCTGATTTTCTCTTTAAATCTGTGTACAAAAAAAGACGCTTTCTTTTACAGAAACGCCTTATTCTAGCGAGTAAATAGACACTATTTGCTCTAACATTTAGTTTTCATTTGTTGTGTTCCCACTTACTATTACTAGTTCTATAATCTCTGACACATTGATGTAGTCTCGAATCTCCTTATTTCGGATTTTATCCCCCTCACCAGTGAAGATGATATGCTTGCAAAGCTGCCTAAAATTAAGGATTTCCAACTTTAGTGTCGTTGTAATAACGTTATTGTCTCAATGTGTGTCGTCATTGGAAACTGATCAACTGGTTGAATTGGTTTTGCAACTTGATAACCCTGTTCTGTGAATAACTGGATATCACGCACTAATGTAGCGGGATTGCAACTCACATAAACGATTTTTTCTGGGGATAACTTCACTGTACTGGTGATAACTTCTGGTTCTAACCCCTTACGTGGTGGATCAAAGACGACAACATCAGGTTTAATTCCCTCTTCAGACCATTTAGCCATCCAATCACTCGCCGTACCAACTTCAAAAGTTGTATTATTAATGTTATTCACAGTTGCATTCTTCTTAGCATCCTCGATTGCTTCTGGAATAATCTCAACACCATAAACCTTTGCCGCTTTTTGTGCGAGATTCAAAGAAATTGTCCCTATCCCACAATATGCATCAATCACAGTTTCCTTACCGGTTAATTCTGCATCTACAACAACTTTTTGATAGATTTTCTCTGTCTGAACAGCATTAACTTGATAGAATGAATGTGCTGAAATCTCAAAATTAATACCATTAAGACTATCATTAATTCGACCATCTCCAGCAAGAATTTTTTCAGTCTTACCCAAAATCACATTTGTCTTTTCTTGGTTGATGTTTTGCACAACTGTACGCACATCTGGACAAGTCTTCATGATTTCATCAACAATCATATCTGATTCGGGAATCTTTTTGGCACGAGTCACTAATACAACCATTACTTCATGCGAATAATACCCACGACGCACAATAACATGACGAACTACTCCCTTGTGTGTCTTCTCATCATATGCACTGATCATGAACTTGCGCAAAATATCGCGCACAGCCTTGATTACTTCATCAATTCGCTTATCTTGAATAAGATAGTCTTCCATGGGAACAAAGTTATGACTATTCTTCTTGAAAAAACCAGTTTCAAGTTGTCCTCTAACTGTACGTACTGGGACTTGAGCCTTGTTACGGTAATGGACAGGTTCGTCCATTCCCAAGACTGGTGCAACTTCAACTTCTTCTAAATGTGACTTTTTCAACAACTCCACAACCTGATTACGTTTAAAATCAAGTTGTGCGTCATATTTAAGATGCTGCAGTGGTGCAATTCCAGTCTGTGTATAAGTCTTATTAATTCCTGAAGTTCTAAGCGGACTATCATTATGCCTGTTGATAACTTTTGCAAAACCATAATTCTTACTTGCCTTCATCACAGTGATATCCACAACTTCATCAGGTAATGCGTCTTCAATGAATAACGGGTAATGCTCGACTTTTCCTACACCCATTCCTTGATATGTCAAATCGCTAATTGTCAATGTTAGTTTCTGATTTTTTGTTACTGGTGGTTTACTCATTTATTTCTCCTTTTTTGTGACTCATAGTTTTACTTTATACTGAATTGCTAGTAAGTGCAATCTTTATCCACACAAAACAGCCGCTTGATTTTATTTAAACCAAACGGCTATCCGACTTATCAACATGTTACTAACTTGTTACTATTTTCTGTTTGAGACACCAATTGTACCGTCACCATCAAGATCCTTTTCTGAGAGATCTTCAACTTCTGCGACAAAATGCTCCGCAATAATTTCTTCAGTCGTCTTGGAAGATGTAATCGCAGTTTCTGGAATCTTGTCCGTATTAGCAAATATTTGAATGTGCTGTTTCAAGTCCTTAAAGACCATTGGAGCATCCCCACCATATTCACCATCAATGTTAATCATCATCTTCTCATCCACTGGCTTCGCGATCACTTTAGAAGTTTTAACATACAAAATCCGCGGATCCTTGATATGACGACCACCATTCAGCACCATTGTCATCAGCTGCAAGATTTCAACAAGATTACTTGTTTTCACCACAATCAGCGTGAATTTCCCATCATCAAGCGATGCATCAGGAACAATCTGTTCGAATCCCCCAATCGAATTAGTCAATGCAAGGAAGAACATTGAAGCCTTACCATTAAAAACACCATCATCATATTCGAGATGCATATTAATTGGCTTAACTCGTGGTAAGATTTCTGCCCCCTTAACAAGGTAAGCGAGGTAACCAAAGAGTGACTTATATTGTGATGGAACTCCATATGTCAGTTCTGTCAGTAATCCACCACCCGCAATATTCACAAAATACTTCTTATCCGCTTGGCCGATATCCATGCTAACATTTTTGCCCTTGGCAATCACCTTTGCAGCAGCTATCGGATCTTCACGTGGAATCTTCAACGCCCTTGCATAATCATTTGTTGTTCCCGCGGGAATAATTCCCATCATTGGACGATGTTTCAATGGAGCGATTCCATTAACCACTTCATTGATAGTTCCATCTCCGCCAGCCGCAACAATTAAGTTGAACCCAGCTCGTGCTACGCGTTCTGCCTCATCACGTGCCGAATTTGGCTTAGCGGTTGTACGATACGCACTTGTTTCATATCCTGCATTCTCAAGAATATCAAGAATTTCAACAAGATCATTGCGCATTGCCTCACGTCCAGATGTTGGATTGTAAATAATCCGACAACGCTTCTTCATCGCTACCTCTCCTTTAAACCTACACAAAAAAGCTTTTTAACTCTCTGCTCTCTTATCTTTTCTTCAAGCTATCCATTAATAGCTTGTTAACAATCTTAGGGTTTGCCTTACCATGAGTTCCCTTCATGATTTGACCAACCAAGAAGCCGATTGCACGGTCTTTACCATTCTTAAAATCTTCAATTGATTTTTCATTATTATCCAAAACCGTTTTGATTAATGGTTCCAAAACAGCTGGATCTGATAGCTGAACGAGGCCCTTAGCTTCAACCCATGCTTTTGGTTCACTACCATTTGCAATAATTTCTTGGAAAACTTTCTTAGCAATCTTAGATGAAATTGTGCCATCTTCAATCAATTTAATCATACTTGCCAAATGCTCTGGTGTTAGCTTAGTCTCAAGCAACTCCAACTTGTTAGCATTCATATACGCGTTAACTTCACCCATGAGCCAGTTAGCAGCAAGCTTTGCAGCAGCACCCTCAGCAACAGTTGCTTCAAAGAAATCAGACATTTCCTTGGTTTGTGTAAGGACACCCGCATCATATTCTGGAATTCCCCATGAGGAAACATACTTTTCACGACGCTTATCAGGCATTTCTGGAATTGATGCACGAACTTCTTCAATCCAATCATCTGAAATATGAATTGGTGGAATGTCTGGTTCTGGGAAATAGCGATAATCACTTGCTCCTTCTTTGACACGCATCAAGATTGTCTCGCCAGTTGGTTCATCAAAGCGCCGCGTCTCTTGTTGAATTTTGCCACCTGACAATAGAACTCGTTGTTGTCGCTTAGATTCATAGTGAGCGCCCTTTTTTACATGCTCAAATGAATTCAAGTTCTTCATTTCAGTCTTTGTTCCAAACTTGTCAGAGCCAATTGGACGTACCGATACATTAACATCAGCACGCATAGATCCTTCCTCCATCTTAACATCGGAGATTCCAGTGAATTGAATTATTTGACGCAAACGTACTAAGTAAGCATATGCCTCATCAGCAGAGGTAATGTCTGGTTTAGAAACAATCTCAATCAATGGAGTTCCCTGTCGGTTCAAATCAACATACGAATAACCATCTGGACTATGTGTATTCTTACCCGCATCCTCTTCAACATGCATTTCTTCGATTCCAATTTTTTTCTTCTCGCCATTTACTTCGATTTCAAGCCACCCATTGCGTCCAATTGGTGTCTGCGCTTGCGTAATCTGGTAAGCCTTGGGATTATCAGGATAGAAATAATTTTTACGATCAAA
The DNA here is from genome assembly GCF_030400225.1 of Lactobacillus sp. UCMA15818. Taxonomy (GTDB): domain Bacteria; phylum Bacillota; class Bacilli; order Lactobacillales; family Lactobacillaceae; genus Liquorilactobacillus. The sequence goes on from NZ_VJYB01000005.1 coordinate 77,802, forward strand.
ATGAATATCTTTCGTTATCTCACAGTTAAGAGCCAAAGCAGCACGCATTCCATACTCTAGGGAGCCTTTATTGATAGTCGGCAACACCCCAGGAAATCCCCAGTCAACAACGTTAGTATTGGTATTTTGTTCTACACCGTACTTAACAGGTGCCGGTGAGAAAGCTTTTGATTTTGTCTTCATCTCAATATGGACTTCTAGTCCTATCGTTGTTTCAAAATTCATTAATCTTGCCCCCAAACGTTGGAACTTCTTTATGAAAATCAGTTGCCTGTTCAAATGCATAACCAGCACGATACATTGTTTCTTCATCAAAACGATTAGCAATCAGCTGCATTCCAATTGGGAGGCCTTTTGTAAAGCCAGCAGGAAGTGACATGCCTGGAAGACCTGCCAAGTTCACAGGAATTGTTAAAATGTCGTTCATGTACATCGTAACTGGATCATTAATATCTTCACCAATTCCAAATGCCGTAGTTGGTGAAGTTGGTCCTAAAATAAGATCATAATCACTAAATATATTAGCAAAATCTTGACAAATTAATGTTCGAACCTGGGCTGCCTTCTTGAAGAATGCATCATAAGTTCCAGCAGATAAGGAGAATGTTCCCAACATAATACGGCGCTTAACTTCATCACCGAAACCTTCTGAACGAGACTTGACATAAACATCTTCCAAGTTTTTAACATCCGCAGCACGATGTCCATAACGAATCCCATCAAAACGCTGCAAGTTTGAACTCGCTTCAGATGAAGCAATAATATAGTAAACAGGAACACCATACTTACTATGCGGAAGGCTAACTTCAGTAACCGTTGCACCAAGTTTCTCAAAAACTGCAATTGTATTTTTAATTCCTTCGCGAACCTCAGGGGCAACACCCTCACCCATATATTCTTTAGGAACTGCAATCTTCATTCCCTTAATATCACCGTTCAATTTAGCCGTAAAATCTGGAATAGCATGGTTCGAACTAGTTGAGTCGTGAGGATCCAAACCACTAATTGCATTTAACAAAATTGCGTTGTCTTTGACCGTACGCGTAAACGGACCAATCTGATCAAGACTTGATGCAAATGCAATCAAACCATATCTTGACACACGTCCATATGTCGGCTTCACTCCTACAATTCCGTTATAAGATGCAGGCTGACGAATCGAACCCCCTGTATCTGAGCCAAGTGCAGCGATTACTTCACCAGAAGCAACTGCAGCTGCCGAACCACCAGATGATCCACCAGGAACTTTAGCCTGATTCCATGCATTCTTCGTCAATTGAAACGCCGAATTTTCAGTTGAACCCCCCATTGCAAATTCATCCATATTGGTTTTACCAACTGTAATTGTTTGCAGCGCATGTAACTTCTCCATTACAGTCGCATCATAAATCGGATTGAAATTCGCAAGAATTCTACTAGCGGCGGTTGTTTTTAAATTTTTCGTTACAATATTATCCTTGATACCTAAAGGAATCCCTGACAAAATATTATCTGCAGCAACTCCTACTTGATCAAGCTGAGCAGCTTGTTCTAATGCAGCCTCTTTATTCAAGCTCAAGAATGCTCCAATTTTTTGATCACGTTTTTCAATATTATCAAAAGTCTGCTGTGTAAGATCAGTCACACTTAATTCCTTATTGACCAATAATTCATGCAAGCTCGCAAAATCATGTTTAAAGTAATTCATGGACTATGCTTCCTCGCTTTCATCAATAATTGCTGGTACCTTGATGTATCCATCCTGATGTTGAGGTACATTCTTCATCAGTTCTTCGCGTGATGTACCGCTAACCGTAACATCTTCACGCATTACGCCTATTGCGTCCGTTACACTTGTTGTCACAGGGATTCCATCAGTATTTACCTCACTGAGTTGCTGAACCATTTCGATAATCTCATCCATCTGTCCTGTAAATTTTTGCAATTCCTCATCTGTAAAAGCTAACTTTGCTAGACTTGCGACATGCTTCACTTCGCTTGCACTAATTGCCATTCAAACTCCCTCTTTCCCTATTTCATCAGTAATTATTTTAGCATAACTGAACAACTATATGCACAACAGATTCATTTTTTTAATAGCTTCCAAAAACATGTGTATAGAAACTACTCTCATCTGATTTACGCGCAAGGAAGCTTTGAACTGTCCCATCTGTTCCCTTAACTGTGATATCAATTGGAATTCCACTTGGCAAATAGGTCTTTGCAGCTTGTGCTAGATACTGTGTGAAGCTTGTGATTTCAGTTAAACTATAAAATTGCGTCGTAATGTTAACATTCATTCCTTGAAGCGTTTTATTCTTATACTCCGCCTGTGCTGTTACCCCCGCAAGATTAGGGAAGAAATTCTGGACTTGTTTCTTAAAACTCTCAAAAGACGTCTCATCATTATCATTAGGAACTGAAGACACCGATGTTTCGGGGAAGACATAACTCTTATAATTAAGGCTTGTCCAATCATTAATTGTTGAACCGCTTGTTACATAAGTATACTGATAGAACGAACCACCAACAAGACTATCATTTGTTGCTTGTTTGAACATCGCAATAACAATCGGGGTATTTGCAGACACTCCACTTGTTTTACGTAATCGCTCCAAAACCTTAGCGGCCGCCTGTTGTCCTTCAGCAATCATTTTTGCCTTCGAAATAGTTGTGGTATAAGTCGCCCCATACTCCTCTTTTTCATAATAGTCTTTTGTGTTCATTCCAATACCAATGGTGATTCCAGCAAGTTTGAGCTTTCCGTTAACTTCTTTCATATAGTCTTGCTCTTCAATCTGTTGGATATAAATTGGATTACGCTTATCAGCATCAGTTTGCCCATTATCGACCGGATTTAAACCAGTTGAGTTACTATTTGATTTTCTTCCAAGCCAGTTATTAACAGTTGTTGAAGACAACAATTGACCCTCACGAAAGATGTAATTACTTGTTGAATACTTTGTCTTAGACAATTGTGTCAGTCCTGATTCAAAACTCTTTAGATTTAGTAAGTTATCTGAATTTTGTGAGATTCCTACACCACGTGCCTTGCTAGTTAGATAATTACCATTTTCAATAACACCTTGATATTCACTATCTGTAGATTTCCCAGTCACTTGGTAACCAGATGAAGATGATGAACTCTTTGCGGCATTCTTTACGGTAGACGTTGCTGAACTCAACTTTGCACACCCTGCGAGTAGTACAAGGCTTAATGCGGCACCCAATATGACTCCTACTTTTTTCACTTTACAGCCTCCATTTGCTCAATAAACTGTTGCTCACTCATTATTTCAATTCCAAGATTTTCTGCCTTTGTCAATTTGCCGCCCGCGTCATGACCAGCAATTACAATATTTGTTTTTTTTGATACACTTCCCACAACATCAGCACCACTTGCTTCTAACCATTCTTTTGCCGCAGCACGCTTCAACTGGTCTAATGTCCCTGTCAAAACAACCTTCTTACCACTGAAATAATTATTGACACTAGCACCTGTATTAGGTCCTTGATATTCCAAATTTACACCAACATCTGCTAATTCTGCGATCAACTTCTTAACTTCAGTATTATTAAAATAAGTAACGATGCTCATTGCAATTACTTGTCCCAATGAATCTAATTGTGCAATTTCTTTCTCTTCTGCCGCAACAAGTTTTGTCAAAGACTTAAAATGCACCATCAGAAGCTTCGCAACTTTCGCACCAACATGTCGAATACCTAATCCAAAAAGAAGCCGCTCTCCAGAATTATGCCGACTATTATCAATAGCTGTCAACAGGTTGTTAGCAGACTTATCCTTAAAGTTATCTAATTTAAGTAAATCTTCAAAAGTTAAGTGATATAAATCTGCAACATCGCTGACTAATTGCTTTGCAAACAGCTGTTCAATAATTTTAGGACCTAAACCCATAATATCCATTGCATTCCGTGATGCAAAATGCACCAGACTTTCTTTAACTAAAGCTGGACACTTTGGATTGATACAGCGCAGCGCTACTTCCTCATCGAGATGAACCAGCTTCGCATTACATACTGGACACTCTGCTGGAATCTCAATAGGTTTTGAATTTGCTGGACGTTTTGTCAATACTACTTCTGAAACTTCAGGAATAATGTCACCAGCTTTGTGTAGCTTGACTGTGTCTAATAGACGGATATCTTTTTCTTTTAAATAGTCTGGATTATGCAGTGAAGCCCTTGCAACTGTTGTCCCAGCAAGCTGCACTGCATCCATCACTGCAGTTGGGGTAACGGTTCCTGTCCGTCCAACCGTCCATTCGATTAGTCGCACAACTGTTTCTTGCTCATCGGGAGGAAACTTATACGCGATTGCCCACCGAGGAACCTTAACGGTATTCCCAATGACCGCATGGGTTGCTAAATCATCTGCTTTTAATACAATTCCGTCAATCTCATACGGAAGATCTGCTCTTTTGGTTTGATATTCATCAATATACTTAAAAACTTCTTCCATGTTCTTTGATTGTTGTGATTCCAGGTTGACTTTAAATCCCCAGTTATGTAGCTGTTTAAGCACATCTGTTTGAGTTCTTAAGCCACGCTTCTCGGGTTCCATTAAATAATAGATAAAGGTACTAAGCTGCCTTGAAGCCGTAACTCTTGTATCTAGCTGACGTAGACTTCCTGCTGCTGCATTTCTTGGGTTTGCAAAAACCGGTAATCCTTGCTCTTCCCTTTTTTTATTGAGCCCTACAAAAGCTTTCTTCGGCATATAGCATTCACCACGAACTTCCAAAGTAACTGGTTCAGTCAATCTCAGTGGAATTGCTTTGATTGTCTTCAGGTTCTCCGTGATGTCTTCACCAATCACTCCATTGCCACGAGTCGATCCTTGTACAAAAACTCCATCTTTATAAATGAGAGAAATTGCTAAACCATCAATTTTAAGTTCACAACTATAATCAACTTTTTCAACAAGCATTTTACTCAAACGCTGATCAAACTGTTCCAACTCATTTTTCGAGAAAACATCTCCCAGAGAAAGCATAGGAATTTCATGTTCTTTTTTCTCAAACCCGCTAAGAATCTGCCCGCCAACCCTCTGCGTAGGAGAATCTTCTAGAATAAGGTCTGGATACAACCGCTCCAATTCGATAAGTTCTCGGTACGCTTTATCGTAGACATAATCTTCCACTATTGGACGGTCTTCCACATAATAGCGGTGTGCCCAGCCATTTAATTGTTTAACTAATTCACTAATTTGCTCCTGTGCCTGTTCTCTTGTATCAGCTACCATCTTTTGACCTCCTCATGATTAGACTATTTCTTCTTAATTGGTGCAAAGGATGCCAACAAACGTTTGATACCCATTCCCGCAAATGCAATGTCTAACTCCATGTCTTCACCGCTTCCCGTGAGCTTAACAACCGTTCCTTCACCCCAGGCTTTGTGTAAAACCTTATCGCCAACACTCCAGCCAACCTTCTCAGCACCTGTTCCTTTATTTTCTTCAACTGTTCCAGCTGGCATCTTATATTGTGTCCTGGCTTGTCCGAAAGGATATTCTTTTCTAGAATCATTGCGTCTTATGCTTGTATTAGCAGCTTGCTGATTCTCAGCTTGTAATAATTCAGGATCAATTTCTTCAATAAATCTTGAAGCCGGATTAGTCTGTCTTCTCCCATACAGCATTCTTGAAAATGCATTTGTTAAGAACAGCTCCTTTTCCGCCCGCGTAATTCCGACATATGCCAGCCGCCGCTCTTCTTCAAGTTCATTCTCATCCATCATCGACCGTGATAATGGGAAAATCCCCTCTTCCATCCCCATTAAGAAAACAATTGGAAATTCCAATCCTTTGGCTGCATGTAATGTCATCAAGGTGACTTCATCTGCTTCTTCAACTAGACTATCTTGATCGGAGACTAATGCTAAATCTGCTAAAAAGTCAACAAATGGGTCGCTATTTTCATCTTCAGGCTCCCATGAATCATCGAACTGCTTGGTAACCGAAAGAAATTCTTCCAAGTTCTCTAAACGACTTTGATTTTCTAGTGTCTTAGAGTCTTCCAGAACCTTTTTATATCCACTCTTCTCAAGAATCCGTTCTGTCAATTCGGTAACACTCAACTTATCACGCAATTCATGCAGAGTCTTAATCAAATTAGCAAAATCTGTTAGCGCATTGCTTGCTTTACCAGAGATGTTCGCTAAAACAGCATTGCTTGCAGCATCTAAAAGACTCATTCCCATACTTTGTGCAAAGTCATTTAAACGTTCAATACTCGTTCCGCCAATCCCGCGTTTTGGTTCGTTAACAATTCGTTCAAAGCTCAACGAATCTTGCGGATTAGTCACAAGCTGCATATATGCTAAAACATCACGAATTTCCTTGCGATCATAGAATTTATGCGCTCCAACAATCTTGTAAGGAATATTGGCCTTTATAAAGGTCTCTTCAATTATTCGCGACTGTGCATTCGTTCGGTATAAAATTGCAAAGTCATTAAAATGACAGCCATTCTCACGCATCATCTTTTGGATATTGCGCACAACGTAGAAGGCCTCATCATTTGCATTTTGCCCGCGATAATATTTAATCTTTGTGCCTTCGTTGTTTTGTGTCCACAATTCTTTTGCTTTACGGTTCGCATTATTCTTGATTACTGAATTTGCAGCTTGCAGAATTGTCTTAGTTGAGCGATAATTTTGTTCCAGCTTAACCAGGTTCGTATTTGGATAGTCCTGCTCAAAATTCATGATGTTCTCCATGTTAGCTCCCCGCCAACCATAGATACTTTGGTCTGCATCACCAACAACACATAAATTATGATTTTTCTTCGCCAATAAGCTTACAAGTTCATATTGTGCTTGATTAGTATCCTGGTATTCATCAACATGGATATATTGAAACTTACGTTGATAAAATTCGAGCACATCTGGTACTTCCTTAAATAGACGATGTGTCAGCATAATTAAATCATCAAAATCAACCGCTTGATTATTCTCCAATTGTTTTTGATACTCTGGATAAACGTCTGCGACAACTTGTTCGAATGGTCCTTGAATATTCATTCGATAATCCGTTGGTGTCTTCAAATCATTTTTTGCATTTGAGATCTCGCTTAGTACTGCACGCGGATCAAATTTCTTAATATCAACATTCAAATCAGCTAAAATATGCTTAACAAGCGTCCGTTGTTCACTAGTTCCTGTAATCGTAAAGGCTCGATTGTATCCAATCTTATCGATATCACGCCGTAGAATTCTTACGCAGAGTGCATGAAATGTTGAAGCCCACACATCATTTGCGCCCTCTTCCAGTAAATTTCCAATCCGTTCACGCATCTCTGCTGCTGCTTTATTTGTAAACGTAATTGCCAGCACATTCCAAGGATTGACTTGTTTTTCCTCAATCAGATAAGCTACACGATGCGTCAAAACACGTGTCTTCCCACTCCCAGCTCCAGCAATAATCAATAGTGGGCCTTCAGTACATAAGACCGCCTCTTGCTGCTTATCATTCATTCCTTTTAGTAGTCTTTCTACTGTCAATTCTTTCAATCCTCTCTTGAATCTAATCATATTTTATTATACCAAAAAAAACATTACGCTTCTAAAAAAAGACAAATATATTCTGCCCAAAGACGTCTCTTCTTTAAACAGAAAATACCACAGTAAGAAAATAAAAAGACATTTCCCACTGCAGTATTTTTTTATTCATGACTAAAAATCAAAAAAGAACAATAAAAAAACGAAATCTTTGCAGAATACATCAAAAAATACATATTATATTCTCATAGTTCTACTGAATCTCTTCGTCAGTCATTCCCTTTGAGGTATCAATCTCCGTATTTTTATCGTTCCAAATATTCGTTGCTTCAATCTGATGAATTGCCATCGTTGTCGTTTCCGCAAGAACCAACAAATACCCTGGATTAACCATCCGCTTAGTTTGTGGGTAGCGATAAAATCGATAAAACCAATTGTCTTTTAAAACCCACTGCATCCGCAATGGTTCTAAATCTTCATTTTTTATTGCAACCATCACTGTTGGCTGGACAAATCTTACTTGCGGAATTGGCATTCGTGCGAGAGTGCGCAAATGTATCTCAAACATTGAAATGTTAGTTGCCTTCTCAAAAACAAAGCCCGCTTTATGCGGTGCTGGGACTACCCTTTTTACATAGAGCGACCCACTCTTGGTCAGGAAAAATGCAATTTCTAGTATTCCAACATACTCAAGCTGCGTAGCTATCTCAGCTGCAATTCTGTGTACTTCCGACTGAACATCTGCATCAAGCTGACTTTTAGTAATCGACTGAAATAGATGGTGATCCTGATATAAATTTTCAACAATTGGGAAGAAATTGAGTTTTCCATCAAACTCCTTGCCAATTATTACTGAAAGTTCTTTCTCATACGGAATCCATGCTTCAAGAACATAAGTCCCCAGATCAATAATATCAGCACATTTTGCAATATCCGACTGTTTGTTAATAATTTGCTGCCTCTTTCTGCCAAATCCCTTTTGAATTGGCTTTAAGATACATGGATATCCAATGGAACCAATTGCTTGGTAGATATCATCCAAACTTACGATGGTTGCATACGGCGCAATATTAACATTCATTTGTTCTAAAAATGCACGTTCTAACAAACGATCTTGTGTAATCTCCAGTGCTTCACTGCCTTGCGGAACTTGGGTATACTGTCCAATTAATTCAACCGTGTCTGAAGGAACCTTGTCCGATTCATAAGTTACGAGATCGCAGCGTTCAGCAAAATCTTGCAACTTGCTCTTATTGTGTAATGAACCGACAACTCCCAAATCAGCTTCCTGCATTGTTGGTGCAGCTTCATCGCTGTTATAGGCAATAACTTTAAAGCCCATCTTTTTAGCTGCTTCTGCAAGCATAATACCATTGGGACTTTCACCTATGATTCCAATGGTATTTCCCGGAAACAAAGTCTTCTCTTCCATTCTATCACTACTTTCCATATGGATAATCACCCTAAACGTTTTTAAACGTCCCTATAACTCTTTCATTGATATCTTACCATAATTATAGTGCCCTGAATTTTAATAGTTTTATAAATATATGAATGCATCAAAAATTGGGTAATCTTTGAGCACTAATGTAAATTACGTAATTAACCTGGGATTGGTTATAAGTAATTTGAATTAGGCACAAAAGATTATTTTTGTTAGCATGTTAAATATATGAATGCGTCAAAAATCGGGTAACCTTTGAGCACTAATGTAAATTACGTAATTAACCTGGGATTGGTTATAAGTAATTTGAATTAGGCACAAAAGATTATTTTTGTTAGCATGTTAAATATATGAATGCATCAAAAATTGGGTAATCTTTGAGCACTTTCCAAAATAAAAAGCAGGAGCTGAGCCAAAAGTTAAATTTTGACCCAGCTCTTTATTTATTATGAATAAACGTGTTTCACAAGTCACATTTTTATTTTAGTTATTCAACCAAACCATCTTTCCCCTTGAAAATAATATTTAATAGGACTGATGTTATGCTTGCTACAACAATTCCATTTCCTAAAAATAATTGCGCTGTTTTTGGTAAAAATTGAAAAATACCTGGGTACACAGAAACACCAAGACCCATTCCAACAGCCAAAGCAACAATTAGAATATTACGCTCATCAGAAAAATCAACTGCGAAGAGCATCCGCATACCTTGGACACTAATCATTGCAAACATCACTAGCATTGCCCCACCTAAAACAGGAGTTGGGATGATTGTTGCAACTGCTCCAATTTTTGGCAAAAGCCCCATTATCATTAAGATCACTGCTGACCAATAGATTGGACGTTTAGTTTTAATACCAGAGAGTTGCAGCAAACCAACATTTTGTGAAAAAGTCGTGTAGGGAAAGGTATTAAAGATTCCACCGAGAATTACAGCTAATCCCTCCGCTCGATAACCTCTTTTCAGATCATCCGAAGTAATCTTCTTATCCAAAATACTTCCTAATGCAAAAAATACACCCGTTGACTCAACCATTGAGACCAAAGCAATAATTATCATAGTCAGCGATGATGACCATTCAAATTGTGGCGCACCAAAATAAAATGGTTGCGGGATATGAAACCATGCTGCTTCTGAGATTGGAGAAGTTGAAACAAGGCCCATAAATGATGCTGTGATTGTTCCTACAACTAATCCAATCAAAATAGCAATAGAACTAATGAACCCTTTTCCCCAAACTTGAATCAATAGTATGACAACGATTGTAATTAATCCTAGTAAGAGATTTTGCAAACTGCCAAATGTTTTAGCTGCTGCATCACCACCACCAATATTTTGGACAGCAATTGGAATCAAGGTTAGTCCGATAACGGTAATCAATGATCCTGTTACGACTGGTGGAAAAAACTTCTTAATTCTGGCAAATTGTCCCCCAATCAGAAATACAAAAATCCCGGCAACAATTATTGCACCATACATTGTTCCAATCGAAAACTGTTTGCCAATCATTTTAAGCGGTTCAACTGCTTGAATGGCGCATCCTAAGACTACGGGTAAGCCAATTCCAAAATAACGATTCCTTAATAATTGCAATAATGTTGCTAACCCACACATGAAGATATCGATTGAAACCAGATAAGTCATCTGTGTACTATTGAACTTCAGAGCCACACCAATCAACAAGGGAACTGCTACCGCACCCGAATACATTGCTAAGAGGTGCTGAATTCCTAAGATAGCTGCTTTCCCATGTGAAACTTCCTTGAGCTCATCATTATTCATTGTCTTTATCCTCCACAAAATGAACCTGATTGTCAGCAAAAGATGAGATTCGAGCAAGTGATTCAAGCCGAATATCTTGTTTCTTAATTAACTTTGCTCCATCTTGAAAAGACTTCTCAATTGCAATTCCAACACCAACTACTTCAGCTTGCGCTGCCTTGCAGATATCTATCAATCCTTGAACTGCTTGTCCATTAGCCAAAAAATCATCAATAATTAAAACACGATCATTCTTGTTCAAGAACTTTTGATCCACAGAAACAGTATTTTTCACTTTCTTAGTGTATGAATAAACCTCCGCAGTGTACAAGCCTGCATTCATAGTGCTGCTTTTTTGCTTGCGTGCAAATAAAACAGGAACATGCAAAATCAAACCAGTCATTATTGCGGGCGCAATCCCTGATGCTTCGATTGTCACTATCTTAGTGATTTCCTCACCCTGATATAATTTCACAAATTCTTGTCCTAATTTATACATCAAATCAGGATCAATTTGATGATTCAAGAATTGATTAACCTTTAATACATTGCCTGGTAGAACCAGTCCATCTTCACGAATGCGATTCTCTAATAACTTCACTTTTTGTCTCTCCTTTGCAAAATAAAAAGACTTCTTCTACGGTCAAAAACAGTAAAAGAAGCCCACTAAATAACAGCTTTTTTACTTATAGTCTAAGATTTTCGGTCCTAGGTAGAAACTCGTCAACCATATTATGACATTATATAAGCAATATCTTATTGAAGATTAACATATGAAAATCTATTTTTCAACACTATTCATTCGTGTTTGTTTCAGATAAGGTATCATATTTGTTTAATTTGTATGTCTGAATCACATTAATTAGTTTTGCTGCATAATCAGGATCGGTTGCATAGCCTTTTGCTTGTAGCGCTTGAGCTGCCTCCTTATAATTGTTGGCAGTCAAAACGACCTGATAATGCTGACTATCCCACGCAGTTCCTTGCACAAATAGTTTCGTATGCGCCTCAATTGACTGTGTCCAACTTGTATAAACAGCAAAATTAGCAGTTACCGTAATCCATTGACCATTAACATATTCTTTTGTCGTCAAAGCCTTCGCATTTGACGCACTACTCTTTACCCCAAACAGATTATAGTATCGTGCAGCCAGTTGGCTTTGTCCCCAATCAGATTCAAGCGCAGCCTGGGCTAAAGTTATGCTGGTTAATATCTTGTATTGCTTTTGCTGCGCTTGTGCAATTGGTAGCAGTGCAGTAATAAATTTGCGCTTTGTTGCATCACTTATTTGACTAGTTTGTGTATTTTGATTATTTTGTTCACCAACTCTACCTACCCACCCAAGCAACTGCACTCCTAGAATTCCAAGAATCAACAAAGCCACGGCAACATTAAAAATTTGCACGTGCCCATTTGTGTAAAATATCCCCCATTTTTTTTTAGACTTTCCTTTTCTTCTTGCAGAGGGCTTTCTCTTATTAACCATTCGTGTTCTTGTACTTTTTTTCCTAGGCACAAAGACTCAACCTTTCATTTTCGAACAATCTCATTTGTGGAAGTTCCATCTTTTTATCAATGGAACACTAATTAGGGGGGCAACTATTCCAGCAAGAATTGCTTCAGGAATTCCATTTGTTCCTACGACAGTCAATAGATATGGCAAAAGAGCTTTAGCATCAATATGATACAAGATTTGGGACTTTCCTTGATAAAACAGATAAATTTGTCCCAGTACCAAGAGCGTATTGCAACAGGCTCCCAAGATTGCCGCCACCGGTAAAACCCTATAAGGTTTCTTATATCTTTTAAGCGCAATTCCAAATATCCCTCCAGCAACAATACCTATCATGATACGGGGTAATATAGCGATTAATGGATTCACAAAAACAATTGTAGCTAAGGGACTGGTTGGCCAAATAAATGCTCTTACAAAAGTTATTACACCCCAAACACCCCCAACGATTGCACCATCCACTGGGCCAAGTACAAAAGCCGCAACAATGACTGTAATGTGGATTAAAGTTAAGTCTAGTGGGCCAATTGGTAAATATCCTAAAAATGGAACTAGATTTTGGACAATGATAATTGCTGTAAAAAAAGACAAAAAAACGAGCCTTCTTGTTTTTTGATGATTACTCAAATTTTCCAACTCCACTCGCATTAATATAGAATCGATTATAACACAATCCATCTTTTTTTTACTCACAAAAAAGGGGGACAATAATTTAAAATCATTAGCAAATCACTAGTTCAAAGACCCAAGAATAATAATTAAGAATTTGACTAGATGCAAGAAAAGGAGCTGAATCAAAATTTAACTTTTGACCCAACTCCATCCTTAATTATATTCTTAATTTTCGAAAGCTTCATTGATTCAAGCTAATTTTTGGGCTTGATATATTTTGAAGTGCCCCATAATGGTTAGACAAACTGAATAACTGCCATCAAAATTGGCACAATCACAATAAACAATACAGTACTAATTGTTACAACATTTGTTGCATATTTAACATCACCATGAGCCTCATTCGCTAAAATAGGAAGTACAGCAAGCATTGGTGTCGCAGATTGCACAATCAACGTCTGGCTCATTAACGTTGGCATACCCAATCCTAATGATCCACCCAGTTTAATTAATATAATTAAAACCACTGGGGACAACACAAATCGACCTAATAGAGCTAAAATAGTATCTCGATCGAGTTTCATGTTACTTAGACCTGCATCCGCAAGTACAATCCCAATATAAATTAATGACAATGGTGTCACAAGTGAACCTACATATGTCAAAGTTTGTTCAGCAAATGATGGAACTGGAATGCCAATAAGCATCCAGACAACGGCAACAATAAAACCAACAAGTGGCATTGGTAAGAGTTTTTTCCAATTTAATTTTTGTGCCTTTTTCTTACTTTTATCAACAGTTGGGTCATCATTGGAGATTAAAAATACACCAAATGCCCAAGTAGAAACAGTGTTAATGATATAGTAAATTAAGAAGTAAGTTGTTGCTTTTGAACCAAAAAGTGCATTGTTCAATGGCATCCCAATAAAGATGGTATTAGCATTAACAACGGCATTCATAAAAATACCACGGCGTCCTGCTGGAATTTTCAAGACTTTAACTGTTACCCACGCAATTATATAACCTAATATTACCGCTATTGCAGGAAACAGTAGCCCTGTTGATAAACCGAACAATTTACTTCGTGTTAAATTATTCATTACAGCGACAAAGATTGATGCCGGTAAAGCAATTTTAGTAATCAAAGAAGAAATATTCTTGCCAAATGTATCTGAAAACCACCCAGATCTTCTTAGAATGTATCCTAAAGCCATTATCAAGACAATAACTGTTACACTAGAAACTGAAGTTAAAAATACTGTCATTTCTTATTACCCCCATAAATTATTATTAATAAACTACTTCAAAAAATTATTGCTATGAAACAGAGATAATCATGGAATAAGCTGATTATCTCCACAAAGTGAAAAGCTTTTATTTGAAAAATAAATTAAGATACTCATTATTTTCATCTCTAAAAGCATTGCTAAACTCACTTGATATGTTAAACTTGTCTTAATTTATAGTCAAAGTTGCATTATACTATCAATTGTTTTTATATGAAGAATATTATGCTAATTTTACAAGGAGGATTTATTATGAATATTAGGGAGTTTCATTACTTCCATGAATTGGTCAAATACAAAAACTTTTCTCAGGTTGCATCTTTCTTCAACGTGAGCCAACCTACAATCACAATGGCGATTAAACGTTTAGAAACAGAACTTGAAGTTAAATTATTTGTCCGTGATCGCTCTCATAAACAATTAGTCGTCACTCCAAGTGGCGAACAGCTCGATCGGCATGTTACGCAAATATTGAATGAACTAGAAGTCATGAAAAAAGAGCTTGCCAGAATTTCAAGCGAAAAAGTAATGTTTGGTTTACCGCCGATTATTGGAACTTATTATTTTCCACACGTAGCCCCAGAATTATTACGTGCTGGCTTAATTGATAAATTAGATATTTTCGAATCTGGATCAAATGAGATGCTTAACTATATTATTGACGGAACGCTTGATTTAGCCTTAATTGGTTCGATTACACCAATTGTGGACTCCAAACTCGATGCCAAAATTTTCGATCGTACACATTTTAAGATTGCAGTCAGTGAGAAACATCCTTTGGCACAACAAAAAAGTGTCAATTTCAAAGAATTGGCACAGGAAAAGTTCATTATATTAGATGACCGTTTCATTCACTCAATTGCTTTCAGCAAGATGTGTCATGCTAACCAATTTCGTCCGCAGATTATTCATCGCTCCAATGACGTTCATATCTTAAAAGCAATGATTAAAGAAAATATGGGGATAAGCTTCTTAACCGAGTTGGCCTTACCTCCAGAAGCTGGAATCAAAGTCCTAGATATTGCTGATGCTGATCAACCAGAGTTTCTTCTCTCACTTGTATATCGGCACTCGCATATGCTTACCCAACTCCAGCAACGCCTGATAGAGATACTCCCACAGAAAATTAATTTATAAGAAAAAATTTGTGTAATAAAGTAGTAAAATTCGAGCAGCAATACAGAGCTGCGAATTATAGTGGCTTCTAAAAGTTGAATTAAGCAAGACACTTTTAGAAGTTTTTTAGTGTAAAAAAAAGAACTAGATCAAAAGTTAAGTTTTGATCTGGTCCCTCTACCTATTACGAATAAACGTGCTTCATAAATCAAGATTCTCCGTCCAACTTCGAATTACTAACTCGAACCCTCCGACTTACGGTACACTCCCTAACTAATGGATTCTATTTAAAATTCGTCTAAGCTTTCATCAGAAACGACCTCAATAGTTTGGCGTAAAACCCGCTTAAAAATCGCTAGATCCTTTGGTGCAACCTCATCTTCCAAACGATTTTCTAGTCTTTGCCAGAATTCATTATCTGACTCAAGCATCTTGAGATATTTCTCCGTAACCATCAAATGAGTAACACGCCGATCTGTATCATCTAAGCGTTTCTCAATTAAACCAAGTCGCATTAATTTTTTAATATGATAGTTAGTATTAGGTGTTGATTGATCAAGCAATTTTGAAATCATACCAATCGTAGGTTCCTTTAATTGATAAATTGCTTCAAGGTAATAGACATCGATTGCTCCTAATTTTTCGAAATCAGGATCATTTTGACGATGTTCATGTAACCTTAATACTTGCATTAAATTAGTTAAAGACTTTTGTAAAGTTATCACTTTTTTTCCTCCATTTTTTGCTAAATTTATTTATATTCAACTTGAACTTACTTAATATACTAGAATTAATTCTTGCTGTCAAGCTACGATGCCTAAAATCACAACTTAATACAAATTCTTGTTTATCATTATATGCTTTTTAAGGTAAAAAACCAGTTATTTGCCTTAATCCTTGCTATTCATCACCACACATTAAGCTTTTTAAGTGCTTTCATCCTTTTGTTAACTTTCTATTGTGTAAAAAGTTAAACTTCACTTCTATATTATACTATCAAGAACTTTTAAAAAAAAGCTAACGTCAGCCCATCTATATTATTTAAATTACTAAAAAAAACAAATTTTTTCTTATAACTTATAATTTTTTTAAACTAAGAGGTTCCTAATAACAATAAAGAAGACAAAAAAATACCCATATTTATCTAAGTGATTACATGACAATCACTAAGCAACAACAACACACCGAATTATGATAAATTAAAAAATAAATTTAGATCTCATTTTATACTAATTCTTATACCCATAATCATAGTGTTAATTGTTAAAAATATGAATATCCATTCCTATTTCTTTAGAAAAGTTTTAACTTCTCAATCCGTTTTACCGCTTCTACTAGTCGTTCTGGTTCAACTAATAACCCAATTCGGACATATCCATCTCCCATTATTCCAAATCCTTTGCCTGGTGCAACTGCAACATTTGCCTTTTCTAGCAATAAATCGGCAAAGCTCTCACTTGTATAACCTTCAGGGACAGGCATCCAAGCATAGAAGGTCCCTCCAGGAATAAATGCATTCCATCCAATCTTCTTAGCTGCACCGACAAAAGCATTACGTCGTTCTTCGTACTTGCTGACAAGCTTCTTTACTTCAGTCTCTTCTTGCGAATCTAATAATGCCGTAACTGCTGCTTCTTGGATGGCTGGGAAGACACTCACAAACAAATGATCCTGAATCAAGTTAATTGCTTCTATCATAGATGGATTCCCAACAGCAAATGCAATTCTCCACCCTGCCATATTGAAGGTCTTCGAAAAAGTGTACATTTCAATACCAACATCTTTTGCTCCATCAGCCTCCAAAAAACTTGGATTATGATATCCATCAAAGCCTATTGCCCCATATGCAAAATCACTCACAATTCCTATATTATATTTACGTGCAAAAGCAACTGTCCTCTTATAAAATTCTTTGGTAGCAACTGCTCCTGTTGGATTGTTCGGGTAGTTCAAATAAATAAATTTTGCTTTTTTTGCAGTTTCTTCGTCAATGTCTTGATAATCTGGCAAAAAATTGTTCTCCCTTTTTAATGGGAAAGTTTCATAATTAACCTTACCCAAGCTTACTCCTGATAGATAATCTGGATAACCTGGATCTGGCAGCAGCAATAGTTCAGCTGGATTCATCAATGCCCATGGTAATTCAACCAGTCCAATTTTTGAACCGCCTAAGATTGCAACTTCAGACTCAGGCTCCAAATCAACTCCGTACTTTTCCTTATAGAATTTTGCAGCAGCAACTTTAAGTGCATGGAGACCCCTAAACTGCGAATATTTGTGGTTGATTGGCTGAGTTGCTTGTTCTTGCAACTCTTTAACAATATAGTCAAATGTCGGCTGATCAGGATTCCCTTGTCCAAGATTGATTACATCATTTCCAGCAGCAACCTTCTGATTAACCTTGGCTACAAGTGTTGCAAAAAATTGCGTTGGTAAATTCTTTAAAAGTTCTGATTCTTCAAAAAACATTATGCATTTCTCCTTCTTTAGATGCTTGTTCTTCATTAATATAGTTCTGGCCGGCGATCTTTGAAGACCGGTATATTTCCCCGCACTTGTATTAAATCATCTAGATCAAATTCACAGGTAAAAATTCCTTCTACATCTGTAGTACCTTCTATTAAGATCTTACCTAATGGATCAATCACTAAGGAATGACCGTTAAAACTATCCTTAGGTGCTTCACCAACACGATTAACTGCAACTACAAATGCTTGATTTTCAACTGCACGTGCACATAATAGCATTTTCCATTGCGCAATGCGCTTAGTTGGCCATTGTGCACTCACAAAAAGTATCTGTTGCCCATTTGACATCAACTTACGTTCCCATTCTGGAAAACGAATGTCATAACAAATTACCCCCGCTGCCTTGATATCATCCAGCACGAATTGATTTTGAGTTGAACCAGCACTGATAAAATCATCTTCATTCATCAGACCAAATAAATGAACCTTCTGATATTGGCTAACTAAATTACCTTTACGATCAAATACATAACTTGTATTGTAGAATTTTCCATCCTCTTTAGTTGCCACTGAACCGCCGACAATGTTAACTGCAAACCGTTTGGCGAGTTTTGCGAGAAAAGCCCTAGTTCTTTTGCCATCTTGATCTGCAATCTCTCCCAGCTCGTCCAAGGCATATCCTGTATTCCACATTTCAGGTAATACTAAGACATCTGGCTTACTAAGAACTGCTTTTCTAATATACTTCTCAACATTAATGTAATTAGCTTCTGGATTACCAAAAGTTATGTCCAATTGTAAAAGACTTGCTTTGAATTTTTTCATATCTACCTGCTTTCTAATAACTTGTATTATCTTTTCTTTACCAAAAAAAGACTCATCCCTTGTATGTAAGGACGAGTCTCGTGTTACCACCTTGATTTGTGCTATCTTCATAGATAACACCTCCACAGCTAAAAACATGTAATTTAGCATGTGTCAATAACGTGCACAAATCCGTTGCTAGCTCACAAGTTGCTAAGCACCATTCCAAGCTCATTTTCTATGCATTCATTTACTCTCTCACACCAACTGAGAGCTCTCTCAAAAATTTACACATATACTCTACTTTTCATTATGTTATTCATTTTAATGTTCACAAGGCTATTTTATCTGAAAAGACAGTTATGTCAAGATTAAAATCTTTTTTTACTTGACATTCACTAATTTAAAATTTAAATTGATAACAGTGTTTTACTGAAATTTTAGTAACGGGGAGGAACTTAAAATGCGCAAAATTGGAATAATTGGTTTAGGACATGTTGGTGCCACGATTGCCTATACTTTAGTTACAAAGGGAATTGCCGATGAATTAGTTATTATTGATACTAATGATGACAAGACAACCGCAGAAGAATATGACTTGCGTGATACACTTGCACGACTAGACACGTTCACCAAGATTATCCCACAGGATTATGACTCACTATCTGATGCTGATGTCGTCATCACTGCCTTTGGAAACATCGATTCCATCAAAATGGATGGTGATCGCTTTGGAGAGCTTAATTTCAATACAGAAGCGGTTGAAGAAGTTGCAGCAAATCTTAAAACATCTGGATTCCATGGTGTTGTTATCAATATCAGTAATCCTTGTGATGTAATTACCACGTTATTGCAACAACAGACTGGTCTCAGCAAAGCACAAGTCTTCGGAACCGGAACATTCTTGGATACAGCTAGAATGCAACGCGCCGTTGGTCAAGCTCTCCACGAAGATCCTAAAAATGTCAGCGGATATGTTTTGGGTGAACACGGTGAATCCCAATACACTGCATGGACAACTATTGAAGTTAAAGGTCATCCAATCATTAAAATCGCAGAGGAAAAAGGTCTCGATTTAACCTCACTCGATCAACAGGCGCGCCGTGGCGGTTGGTTAGTCTTCTCTGGCAAACACTATACTTGCTATGCAATCGCGACCTGTGCAATCAAGTTGACACAGGCAGTTCTTTCAGATGCACATTTAGCCTGTCCAACTTCTGTCTATCTTGAAGAATACGGTCATTACATTGGTTACCCTGCAGTCGTTGGTCGCAAAGGAATAATTGAAGTCAACTCAATTTCATTGTCAATTGAAGAAAAAGTTCAGTTAGACAACTCCGCTAAGATTATTAAGGAAAAACTAAATAAATAAAAAGTGCTATGTAACATATAGAAGTTACATTTCTAAACCCCAAGTTTTAAGAATTGCAAATTATTTAAAAGGATGATGCCAGAAAATCTATAACGGTATCATCTTTTTACTTATAAAAAAAATTTTACTTTTAATCGTGTGCTATTCTCTTCATCTCAATTCTTCCCCAAACAATATTGATTAAGAAACCGCTAATTGCTGCACCCACCGCTAAAAACTTGATATTATTGGAACCTACAACTGCTAACATTACGGGTATTCTTTGTAACATCCCAACAGCAGCCATCAATACAATAAAAGGAGTAATACTATACAGTTCTCTTTTTCTTCCAATAATAATCCAGCCGAGAAAAATTGCTGTGACGGTTAACATTAGAATTACATCACCTGGATACACCAACTTAGCTATCCAAATTGGTGGTGTAAATACACTAATTGTCACAAACGCACCTGTGATACAAGTAAAGAAAATAGTTCCAATGATAAATTGAACGATTTTTGATTTTCTAAATGGATTATTTTCACTCAAATAAATTGATTTATGAACTGCCTCAAAAACAATTACTACCATTCCCAGCGAAAGCAATGCAATCAATATATATTCGAGAATATTTATTTTTAGTGCACCTCTCTTTGCAAAGTCACTAATAAATGATATTGCCCAATATATCCCAATTGGTAATAATATTAACTCCATGATTTCGCGATAGCCTGCATGCCTAAAATTTTTAATCATACTGTCGGCAAGCTTACGACTATCCTTGCCAAAATATTCTTGTGCTGTCTGCCCATTTTCTTGTGCTTCAATCAAATCAACACAAACATTATAAGATTGTTCTGTCACATCTAATTCATCATAAAAAAGACTGGATGTAATCAAGTAACCTCTGAGATCATCAAAAAAGGTTGCATTTTCACCCTCTAACTTTTTCTGTAACTCGTTCATCTTATTTCTGATACCTTCAACCTGCTTGTCTCTACTACTCATCCGATTTCCCCCTACTTGAAGATCTGATTAACACTTCCATTAATTTCACGCCAGTCATACATAAAAATTGCTAGTTTTTCTTGCCCTGTTAGAGTTATATTGAAATACTTGCGGCTTGGTCCTTCAGGTGAAGGTTTCATCACACCAGTAATCAGTTCTTTTTTTTCTAATTTCTGCAAAATAGGATAAATAGTTCCACCAATTACATCCTTGAACCCGGCTGTTCGTAATTCTTGAACCAACTGATACCCATAGGTTTCGTGTTTTGAAATTACTTGCAAAACGCAACCTTCAAGTACACCTTTCAGCATTTGTGTTTTGCTCAAATTGATAACTCCTTTCCAACTAGTATGTAATGCTAACTACCATAAAAAGATAACATAGGGGGAGTAGTTTGTAAAGCATAGTAGTGAAAATATACCTTTATCCTTATTCGAATTCAAATAGGAAGTTTTTATCCACAAGTGCTACGATTTCTTCGGGTGTTTCTTTTTGTCCAGAATTAATCCATTCTTGAATTACACCGAACAGAGCATTGCTAAAAAAACTGAGAAAATAGCGCTCTTCAGTTGTGTTTTCGAACTTGAGATTTGTAAGTGGTAAAATATTTTCACGTGCATTCTCACGCATCAAATAACGAATATTATCTTGAATTTCACTTGACCCATGACTCGAAATCAATAATGCTAGTACCCTTCCTTCTCCCAAAAGCAAGTTTAACATTGTCAGCATCAATTCCCTACGTTTAACGATGATAGATTCTTTGATAAGCCGGTTTCCCGTCTCAATTAATTCAAGTTGACATTGCTTTGCTAAATCATATTTATCAGTATAATGAAGGTAAAATGCACTGCGACTTATTTGTGCTGCTTCACAAATATCTTTAATTGAAATCTTCTCAAAATCTTTATTTTGCAACAATACCTCAATTGCCCTTAAGATTGCAATTTTCGTCTTTTGGTACCTCAAATCCATCATGCAGGTTCCACCTTTCACAACCTAAAAATCAATTTTCTTAATCTGTCCATTATCTCGTCTTTTTGCTTGTAGAATTTATAAAAACTCTTATACTTCAAATATATATATAATAAACACAATGTACATTAAAAGTAAAAAGGAGGATTTATCCATGACCGATTTTAATTATACAATCGCATCAATCAACCATGCTTCTAAATCTTTTGGTCAAAAAAAAGTGCTCAGCGATATTACATTAAACATCAAACAAGGCCAAATAATTGGCTTAATCGGCCCAAGTGGTTCTGGTAAAACAACAACTATCAAGTGTCTGCTAGGTATGGAGAAACTTGATACTGGATCTGCTGCCATTTTTGGAGAAAAGATGCCCAACCGTCAAATTCTTGAGAAGATTGGATACATGGGCCAAACAGATGCTTTATATGAAACACTGACCGCGCTAGAAAACCTAACTTTCTTTGGTAACCTTATGGGAATTACGGGTGCAGAACTAACCGCTGCTATTAATAAAAATATATCCCTAGTCAACCTAACAGATTCACTGCACCAAATTGTCGCTGCTTTTTCCGGTGGAATGAAACGCCGTCTTTCCCTGGCTATTGCATTATTAGCCAATCCTGATTTGATTATCTTGGATGAACCAACAGTTGGAATTGACCCTAGTTTGCGACTTGACATTTGGACACAGTTACGTGCTCTGGCAACTATTCAAAAAGCAATTATTGTGACAACACATGTTATGGACGAAGCAGAAAAATGCGATTTAGTCGGACTAATTATCAATGGTAAGATTTTCGCATTAGGTACTCCAAACGAGTTGAAAAAGAAGTTCAATGC
Organism: Lactobacillus sp. UCMA15818; assembly: GCF_030400225.1. Taxonomy (GTDB): domain Bacteria; phylum Bacillota; class Bacilli; order Lactobacillales; family Lactobacillaceae; genus Liquorilactobacillus. The sequence goes on from NZ_VJYB01000005.1 coordinate 100,480, forward strand.
AACCAGTATTGAAGAAGTCTTTTTGAAAGCAGAGGTGAGTTCAAAATGATTCAGTTCAAAGCCGTTCTAGTTAGAGTAATCAAAGAAATCATCCGTGATAAAAGAACTCTCGCATTGATGCTATTAGCTCCCATCTTAATTCTGACATTAATGAACTTAGTCTTTAATTCAAATACTGATACAAAACTTAAACTTGGTGTTACCACTAGTGTTCCTCACAAAATCATTCAATCACTCCCAAATTCCAAGGTGAGCATCCATCATTATCAAAACTCACACAACCATACGCAGAAGATTCAAGCTGCCAATCTGGATGCTTTTGTTACACGTAACAAAAATAAACTTGAGATTACATATGAGAATGAGGATCCTACGAAAAGTGCGCAAGTTAAAAGCCTGTTTGCAAATGCACTATTAGCATCAAATATTAAAGAATTGTCTGCAACTCTGAAAGAAATGCCGCTCCAACCTTCTACAAAACGAACTTCTTTGAATTTCAAAATAAAAAACTCATATCTTTATGGTAATTCGAATAGTACCTTTTTTGATAAAATCTTTCCTGTCTTAATTGGTTTCTTTGTTTTTTTCTTTGTTTTTCTAATTTCCGGAATTGCACTTATCAGAGAACGTACGTCTGGAACTTTAGATCGTCTTTTAGCAACACCAATCCGTCGAAGTCAGCTAGTTTTTGGCTACCTTGCCGGCTATGGGTTGTTTGCAATCTTGCAAACTCTTTTAATCGTCCTATTTGCTATTTATATTCTCCAAGTTGAAATAGTTGGCAATCTTTTCTTAGTGTTACTGACGAATATTCTAGTTGCTCTAGTAGCACTTGTAATCGGTCTATTTGTATCAACCTTCGCCAACTCTGAATTCCAGATGATGCAATTTATTCCAATTATTGTTGTACCACAAGTTTTTTTCTCAGGGATCATTCCATTAGATACAATGGCTCACTGGGTCAAATTCATTAGTTATCTATTGCCACTAAGCTATGCAGGAGATGCACTGACAGATGTAATGATCAAAGGGCAGGGCTTGAATGCTATAGCGAAAGACTGGTTAATTCTTCTAGTTTTTCTAGTTATTTTTACATTCTTAAACATCGTTGGCCTCAAACGATATCGAAAGGTGTAAAGCACAATTTGGTAGCAAGCCTCCAAAATTAGACCCATACATTGGTAATAGTTTAGCATGCGTTTCTGTTCAATAAAACTCAACATTATATTCATATTTCCGAAACACCTAAAAGATTGTGAAATGTTATACTTGATTTATAAAAAATAAGGAGGCATTTTTATAATGAGAAATTTAACAGATAAAGTAACCTTTCGGCATGGTGCGACAATCTCCACCAGAACTGCTCAATCACCTATGCTAACAAATAGCGGTTTAGATGAAAAAATAACGCAGGACACGGTTGACTATTATAATATGCGTTCACAATCAGCAGGTATGGTTATCGTTGAATATACAAGTGTCAGTCCAAATGGTGGACCTTCACGCTCTTGGGCCCCAAATCGTGAACAATTAGCAATTTATAATGACAACTTTGTCCCAGGATTTAAAAAAATTGCTGAAGGTTTAAAAAAAGATGGAAATAAGGCAATTCTTCAGTTAGTTCACTCAGGTCGTGAAGCACAGTACCGAATTACTCTTGGCGGTCGTGTGGAGGTACCTTCAAAAATTGATTTTCCTTGGATTGATTACCCATTACATGAATTGACTGAAGAGGAAGTATGGGATATTGTACATGATTTTGGTACCGCAACCAAACGTGCCATTGATAGTGGTTTCGATGGTGTCGAGATTCATGGAGCAAATCATTATTTACTTCAAGAGTTCTTTTCCAGTTTTTCAAATGTTCGGAATGATTTTTGGGGTGGCAGTCTTGAAAAACGTATGAATTTTGCTATTGAGGTTGCTCGAGAAGTCTTTAGAGTAGTTGAAGAATATGCCCCAAAAGGCTTTATTGTGGGTTATCGTATTAGTCCAGAAGAAGTCCATGGTGACAATGTTGGTTATACTTGGCATGAATCTCAACAACTGGTTAATAAGTTGTCCACGGATTTTGAATTCGATTATGTGCATCTTTCCACAAATGATTATACGGCTACTCCTAATGATTCTGATAAAAACTATGCACAATTACTTGGAAAAGGTATCCAAAAACCCGCGCTTATTTTAATTGCTGGTGGTATTCATACCGTTGAAAAAATGGAAGATGCTTTGAACGATGTAGATATTGTAAGCTTAGGTCGACCAACTTTAATTGATCCACAAATTGCTTATAAACTTAAAACTGGACAGGCGGACAAAATTTTCTTAGAGTTTAACGAAGAATCTGTTAAAAAATCTCACTTAACTCCCGGCTTGATTGAATTACTTGCAAACACAGACTATTTTGCTATGCCAGGGATAGAATATCTCAAGACACTTACTAATACTAAACTGGACGATGTTGTGACTCACGATGGGACAAATTAAATCGCAGGGAACTGGGTCAAAATGAAGTGACCATAATAGTTAGATAAAATGAGGTCTACCTCTAAAGTTAAAGTGAAAATCACTCAACTTTAGGGGTTTTATTATGACCAAATATATAAGTAAATTCAAAGTTAAATTTTGATCTAGCTCCTCTATTTATTACGAATAAAAGTGTTCCATAATTCAAAATTCTCCGTCCAACTTTGAATTAATCACAGCAAAGTACATGTTATGTTCGTAATTTATAGTTGGTACTCAAACTTTTTCGATTTATATTACACTCTCTTTTAATTTCTGCCGTAATATCTTGTAACAGTTCCCGTGTTTTCTTAGATATCATATGATTGGGGTTGGTCAACCAGCCAAGTTTAAAGTTATCGTCAATGATATGACCAACATCAATTGTTTTTAAGTTTGAAAAATTTGGATTGCTTGATAAATCACCCTGTAATATTCGACCAAAACAGACTGTGTTTAATTTAATTATTGCTTTGTTCATCGCCCATGCATCATCTACTCTTAAAATTAAGGATAAAGGGCCGCATTGAAATTGTAACTTTTCAAAAATTTCATCATGAAATTTATCATTGAAAATACTAAATTGCTGTTTTTTTAAATCTTCTAAGGTGATTGGTCTACCCAAAGTATTCAAAAAATTATCTGGAGCACATAATAAAACTAACTTGCTATCACAGACTGGCGTAAAAACCAGACCTTTTACGGCTGCATCCTGGATGTTATTAATAGCAATAAATCCCGCATCAATCTCTTGATTATGAACACGACGGACAATAGATTCAAATTCATGACAGCTAATATCAAATTGCACATTTTTGAATTTACTTGCATAGTTATCAATAAAGGTATTCATAAAAGGTTTTAACATTGTATTCATATAATGAATTGAAATCCTTTGATGTTTTTTTGGATTAGCAACAATAGCGGCTGTATTTTCAAGATTATTTTTAAAACTAAGAATATCTGAAATAGAGGAAAGTAACTGTCCCCCTTCAATTGTTAACTGAGTTCCAGCTGGTGATTTATCAAATAGCCGCACACCCAATTCTCTTTCAAATTGATTAATTGCAATGCTTAACCCTGACTTGCTAATGTGAAGTACCTCAGCAGCTTTTTGCATGGAATTATGTTGCGCCAAAACTTCAACATAAAGTAGTTGTTCAAAATTCATCCGAGCCCTCCTTGGATAATCCATTACTTTTTAATGTCACACTAAACAAAGTACTTTCATTGTTATTGTACTTAATTTTGCGAAAACATGTCCAGAAAAATTTATCGCTGTATCTCATTCTTTTGCGCGCTCCATTTTTAGCTCTCTCTTTATAAAAAAAAACACCTCTCCAAAAAGGGAAGTGTTTTCATCATTGATATACCAACGATTAACGTTTTGAAAATTGTGAAGCCTTACGAGCTTTCTTAAGACCTGGTTTCTTACGTTCTTTCATACGTGCATCACGAGTCAAAAGACCTGCACGTTTCAAGACGCCACGAAAATCAGGATCTACTTCGAGCAATGCACGGGCAATACCATGACGTGTTGCGCCAGCTTGACCAGAGAAGCCGCCACCATCAACGTTGACAAGAACATCATATGCATCCTTTGTTTCTGTAACGTCAAATGGTTGAACCATAACTTCGCGTAAGTTTGCAAATGGAACATATTCTTCTGCAGGCTTGCCGTTCATAACAATTTTACCTGTACCTGGTACTAAACGTACACGAGCAACAGAATTCTTGCGACGGCCAGTGCCTTTATATTGTACTTGAGCCAATTAAGTTTCCTCCTAGATTAAGTTTGTGATATCCAATACTTCTGGTTGTTGAGCTTCATGTTTGTGGTCTGCACCACGATATACATGTAACTTCTTAGCTTGCGCTGTACCAAGTGTACCCTTTGGAAGCATTCCTTTGATGGATAAAGCAATTAACTTCTCAGGATCCTTTTCACGGTAATCACCAGCTGTACGGCTCTTCAAACCACCTGGATGATCTGTATGATGATAGTAAATTTTTCTTGTTGCTTTACGACCTGTTAAAGCAATCTTTTCTGCATTGATAACAATCACAAAGTCACCTGTATCAACATTTGGTGTAAATACTGGTTTATTTTTACCACGTAAGATAGAAGCAACAGTTGATGAAAGACGTCCCAAAGGAACATCGGTTGCATCTACTACGTACCATTTACGTTCGATTTCGCCTGGTTTTGCTATATATGTTGTACGCACGTTTATTTCCTCCATTTGTATATGCTTGTTTGACACAAAATAAGTTTCCGGGGCCTACCGTGGGGCAAACAATACCAAATATTATGATACTTTTTTTTGTCCTTAAAGTCAATTAAAATCGATTACTTATTTATCGTTTTCTACATTATAATATACTTTTTTTAAATACAGACCGCTTGCTGGAGCAGTTGCACGACATTCATTGCGATTTTTAACTTCATACAAGCGCAAAAAATCATGTACTGGTCGCTTACCATTACCAATCTCAAGAAGTGCAGCAACCATGATTCGCACCTGGTTATATAAAAAGCCGCTCCCAAAGAATTCAAAAATTATTTCATTATTTTTAAAGTCTTCCTTAACAGTTGCATCATAGATAGTTCGAACATGGCTTTTGGCTTGACTGCCTGACGCTACAAAACTTGAATAATCATGTGTTCCAATTACATCTGGAATTGCCTTCTTGATTAATTCGATATCTATCGGATACTTGTAATGTCCGGTGTAAAATCGTTTGAAAGGATCGACAAAACGTCCACGACTTACACGATACAGATAACGTTTGCCATGTGCCGTAAATCGCGCATGGAACTCCTTTGAGACAATCTTTGCATCCACTACTTGCATATCCAGTGGCAGCATACTATTTAATCCATTCACAATTCCTTGTTCTGGAATATCATTTTCAAGATCAAAATGAACAATCTGACCATATGCGTGCACGCCAGCATCTGTTCTCCCTGAACCAAAAACATGCACAAACTCTTTTGCAGTACTCATCTTATTAACGGCGCTTTCTAAAACATCTTGCACAGTCCGTTGCTGAGGCTGGCTCTGGAATCCCGCAAAGTTTGTTCCATCATACGCCAGCGTTATCATATACCTCTTTGACATCTAATTCCTCACATCCACTCATAATTACCAATGGCGCACGAATAATAAGATAAGCATCACTATCACAAAGACAGCACATCCTGTTGTATCACTCGTATGCCAATAATGTACACGATACTTAGTTCTTCCTTCACCACCACGATACCCCCGTGCCTCCATCGCAGTCGCCAAATCCTCGGCGCGATTGAATGAACTAACAAATAACGGAACAAGCAATGGAACAACCGACTTTATCTGCTGCATAATATTTCCCTCACCGAAATTCACCCCACGTGAACGTTGTGCATTCATAATTTTCGCAGTTTCATCCATCAGCGTGGGTACAAATCGCAGTGCAATTGACAGCATCAGGGAAATCTCATAGACAGGAACCTTGATTTTCTTTAGCGGCATCATCAATTTTTCAAGCGCATCCGCAATTTCAAGTGGTGCTGTCGTCAGCGTTAATAATGTTGACATAAAAATGATGAGTACAAATCTGCAAAAAACATACGCCCCATTAATCAAGCCAAAATAAGATAGGTTAAATGGTCCCCATCTCCAAAAGATGGTCCCTCCGCTACTAAAAAAAATTTGTAGCAAAACTGTGAATAATATTAACCAGATTAGTGGACGAACACCTTTGATAAAAAAAGCAAAGTTAACTTTTGCAGCCATAATACTGCCTATCGTTAACGTCAACAATAGAACATATGACTGCCAATTATTGGCTAAAAAGATAATAATAATAAAGAAAAAACTTAATATCAATTTTGCTCTGGGATCCATCTGATGCACAATTGAATCACCAGGAACATACCTTCCTAATAAAACTTTACCCATGATGAACATCACCTCCACCTTCATGCAACAAAGATGCAATTTGTCGAGCTAAGGAAACCTCTGTCAATGGTAAAGTTGAAAACTTGTATCCTGTCTTCTTTTCAAACGCCAACGCAAACTCACCAGCCTTAGGCAATGCAAGATGATGTTCAACAAGCCAATCTGGTTGCGAAAAAATTTCACTAGGTGTTCCATTAGCAATCAGCTTTCCCTCTTCCAGTACAATTACATTATCGGCATAATTGGCGACATCATCCATTTGGTGGGTGACCAAAACAACTGTCAAGTTCTGTTCTTCTTTTAACCTTTTGAACATTCTCATCATCTCAAGACGTCCCTTGGGGTCTAACCCAGCCGTTGGTTCATCTAGCACTAAGACCTCAGGTTCCATTGCAAGAATACCAGCAATTGCAACACGTCTCATTTGACCGCCAGATAATTCAAAAGGAGATTTAGTTAATAGTTCTTCACCTAATCCAACTTGCCGTGCCATTTTGCGCGCAATTATCTCTGCCTCCGCTTCAGTTTTTCCGAAATTCTTTGGTGCAAAGGCAATATCTTTAATTACTGTTTCTTCAAATAATTGTGCCTCAGGAAATTGAAACACAATCCCTACGTGTTTACGAAGCTCACCTAACTCCTTATTCTTAGTCTCAGTCGTAATTATTTGTTCACCAATTAGAATTTCGCCACTTGTTGGGCGCAAAAGCCCATTCAGATGTTGCAAAAAAGTAGATTTTCCGCTCCCAGTATGCCCAATTAGTGCAGTGTAACTTCCAGTAGGGATCTCAACCGATATATTATCAAGTGCCTGTTGTTCAAAAGGAGTGTCTGGTTGATACGTATAATTTACTGTTTTGAAAATAATTGCCATAGCCAATCAACCATTCCTTCTTTTGTAAGATATTCATCAGGGACTTTGATTCCTTGTTTAATAAGTTCCTCTTTTAATTTTTCCGAAAAAGGAGGCTCAAGTCCAATTTTAATCAAACCTGCTCTATGTGAAAAAATCTCTGCAGGAATATCATCTTGAACAACTTTACCATCATCTAGTACCACCACTCGCTGTGCTTTAGATGCCTCATCAATATCATGTGTAATTGAAATAACAGTCAAATGCTCCACGCGATTCAGCTCATGAATAATCTCCAAAACTGCCAGACGCCCTTCAGGATCAAGCATACTTGTAGCCTCATCAAGAATGACAATCTCGGGTTTTAATGCAATTACTCCAGCCAATGCCACTCGCTGTTTCTGTCCACCTGACAATCTAACTGGCTCATGGTCTGCAAATTTCCACATACCAACACGTTCAAGTGCCTGTTTGACCCTAATTAACATTTCTTCACGTGGAATTGCAGCATTCTCTAATCCAAAAGCAACATCATCTTCAACGTTAGCTCCAACAAATTGATTGTCAGGGTTTTGAAAAACCATGCCGATTTTACTGCGTACATCCCAAACTGTCTCAGGCGTTAATTTTATTCCACTCACTGTAATTTCGCCACTTTCGGGAGCCAGCAAACCATCTATCAGACGTACTAATGTACTCTTTCCACTTCCATTATGTCCAATAATCGCAAGCCATTCACCCTTTTTGACTTTCAAGTTAAAATTGTTGAAATTATACACTTCTTGTTGCGGATACTTAAAAATAAGATTTTTGACTTCAATCATATCCACTATTCTGTACTCTCCTCAGCTAGAATTTTATAACATTTATCATACCATATCCAGTTTATTAAAAAAGAGTTGTATTGCAAGAATTAAAGAACAGTTCTAATACAGTAAAAGTGTACTATCGGTCGATAGTATGACCACACCCAAGAAAATTCAACTTTTGGCATCACTAGATTAAGTTTGAGCACTAGTCACCAATTTATCTTTTAACCAACAACTTACGGCTTAATTACAGTATTGAATTAAAATTCAATTTTGCTTCATAAAGCTCAATTCTACGATTATAAAAAAGGTTCCAAAGCAAAAAAATGCTTTAGAACCAAAAAATCACTTTTTATAACGAAGGTTTCCCAATTAAGGTACTTAGGACTAGACTAGGGACTACCCCATCATCGTAACGCCCAGTTATCGTTATAAAAGTGACAAAATGATAGTTATTTCAAACTAGTCAACTAATTCAAGAACAACCATTTTTGCTGCATCTCCACGACGTTCTTCCATCTTGAGGATGCGTGTGTAACCACCATTGCGTTCTTCAAAACGTGGTGCTAAATCTGAGAAAAGCTTTTGTAATGCTGATTGAACAACAACATTATCACCGTCTTCTTTAACGTCAGCTACAACATTCATCAAAAATGCAGCAGCGCGACGACGAGAAGCTAAGTCGCCTTTCTTACCTAATGAAATCATCTTTTCAGCTGATTTACGCACTTCTTTAGCACGTGCATCAGTTGTCACGATTTTTTCGTTAACGAGCAGGTCAGTCGTCAAGTTACGCAACATAGCTTTACGATGTGAACTTGTTCGTCCTAATTTACGGTAACCCATGAAGTATTCCCTCCCTTAATAAAGATTAGTCATCATGACGTAATGATAAACCCAAGTCAACAAGTTTATTCTTAACTTCTTCCAATGACTTACGTCCAAGATTGCGGACCTTCATCATATCAGCTTCGGACTTGTTAGTTAACTCTTGAACTGTGTTGATTCCAGCACGTTTCAAGCAATTATAAGAACGAACCGATAAATCAAGCTCTTCAATCGTCATCTCAAGCATTTTTTCTTTATGTGTTTCTTCTTTTTCTACCATGATTTCAGCATTCTTTGCCTCATCAGTAAGATCAACAAATAAAGTTAAATGTTCTGTTAAAATTTTCGCAGATAAGCTGATAGCTTCACTTGGAGTAACTGCACCATTAGTCCAAACATCAAGTGTCAACTTATCAAAATCATCTCTTTGACCAACACGTGCTTTCTCTACTTGATAGTTTACACGTTCAATCGGGGTATAAATTGAGTCGATTGGCAATACACCAATCGGCATATCATCAGCTCTGGCTTTGTTATCATCAGCAGAAACATAGCCACGGCCAGTGTTAGCAGTCATTCGAACATGGAATGATGCGCCTTCAGCAACTGTACAAATATACAGATTGGGGTTAAGAACCTCAACATCACTACTTCCTTGAATGTCACCCGCAGTTACTTCAGCAGGACCAGCAACATTGATTTCCAAAGTTTGATTTTCTTCCGAAATAATACGCAAAGCAACTTTTTTAAGATTCAAAATGATTTGTGTTACATCTTCAAGAACACCCTTGATGGTCGAAAATTCATGCAGTACACCATCAATCTGAATATCAGTAATTGCAGCACCAGGAAGTGATGAAAGCAAAATACGACGAAGTGAATTACCTAGAGTAGTACCATAGCCACGTTCAAGTGGTTCAATAACAAATTTACCATAATCAAGATTTTCTTCTATTTTATGAATTTTTGGTTTTTCAAATTCAATCATTCTTATCTTTACCCCTTTCAAAACACGGCGTGTAATCTGGCGAAAACATTATGAAGATTTACCTCAAAATGAATACGAAACCATATTAAACACGACGGCGTTTTGGAGGACGACATCCATTATGAGGAACTGGTGTCACATCGCGAATCGATGTAACCTCAAGACCAGTTGTCTGTAAAGCACGAATAGCGGCTTCACGACCAGAGCCAGGGCCTTTAACTGCAACTTCAACACTCTTCATACCATGTTCCATTGAACCTTTAGCTGCAGCTTCTGCAGCCATTTGAGCGGCAAATGGAGTTGATTTACGACTACCCCTGAAACCAAGAGCGCCTGCAGAAGACCAAGCAATAGCATTGCCATGAACATCTGTAATCATAACAAGTGTGTTATTAAATGTTGAATGAATATGCGCTACGCCGACTTCAATATTTTTCTTTACTCGACGCTTACGTGAACCTTTCTTAACTGCCATGAAATAGCTAACCTCCTTTAATTAATTATTTCTTTCTACCAGCAATTGATGCAGCTGGGCCTTTACGTGTACGTGCATTATTCTTCGTGTTTTGTCCACGAACTGGTAAATGACGACGATGACGTAGACCTCGGTACGATCCGATTTCTGATAAACGCTTGATATCTAAGCTGACCTCACGACGAAGATCACCTTCGACCTTATACTTATCAGCGACAGCACGAATCTTGTCCTCTTGATCAGAAGTCAAATCGCGTACGCGAACATCCTCAGATACTTCTGCCTCTGCTAAGATTTTTTGTGCTGTAGTATTACCGATTCCATAAATGTAAGTTAATCCGATTACGATACGCTTGTCACGTGGTAAATCGACACCTGCAATACGAGCCATAACAATTACACCTCCTAATTTTTAATTATCCTTGACGTTGTTTGTGTTTTGGATTTGAGCAAATTACCATAACACGACCCTTGCGCTTAATTACTTTACAGTGTTCACACATTGGTTTTACTGATGGTCTTACCTTCATGAATTATACCTCCCAAATGTATTTGAAGTACAATCTATTTAAAGCGATAGGTAATGCGGCCCTTAGTCAAATCGTAAGGGGACATTTCGACAGTTACCTTATCACCAGGTAAAATGCGAATATAATGCATTCTGATTTTGCCTGATACATGAGCTAGTATCTCGTGTCCGTTTTCGAGTTCAACTTTGAACATCGCATTGGGTAACGTTTCTTTGATTGTACCCTCAATTTCAATCACATCATCTTTCGCCACGCAAAAGTACCTCCTTAAATGGTTTTAAAACTTTACACGCAAAACGGCAACTCCTTAAAACCAAGGAGTAACTCTTCTTACGCAAGCTAATCCATCCAAATGGACAGACTAATCCTATTGAAAAGATAAACCTGAAATAGTATATCATTTCAAAGAACTATATGCAAGCAATTTCAACAATCATTACTTCAGCTTTTCTAAGATTTCTTTGACACCACTGAAGACTTTATCAATATCTTGGTTACCATCAACTTCATGTAATAAGCCCTTTTCTTCATAAAATGCTAATAATGGAGTATTCATCTTAATATTAACACTCAAACGATTCTTAACAGTTTCGGGTTTATCATCTTCGCGCTGATAGAAGTTATGGCTACCACAACGGTCACAAATTCCCGCTACCTTCGTTGGTTTAAAGACCTTATGATATGTCGCACCACAATTTCGGCAGATAAAGCGCCCTGTCAATCGTTCTAATAATGAAGCAGGATCAACATGAATATTGATAACACCAACCAAAGCTTTTGATAACTCAACTCCCATTTCTTCCAGCGCTCTTGCTTGAACCATATTTCTAGGAAAACCGTCAAGTAAAAAGCCTTTGTCTGTATCAGTTTCACTTAAACGTTCTTTGACGATTCCATTTGTAACTTCATCTGGAACAAGTTCACCTTTATCAATAAAAGCCTTCGCCTTCAAGCCCATTGGTGTGCTATTTTTAATAGCAGCACGAAAAATATCCCCTGTTGAAATATGCGGAATATTAAATTCATCAACAATTTTTTCAGCCTGTGTCCCTTTTCCAGCTCCAGGCAGTCCCATTAACATTAAGTTCATTCCTGTCATTGTTCAATAACCTCCATAGAATGTGTAATTAGGTTTAAATGAAAAAGTTGGCTTCACTAAAGCGAAGCCGAACTCTCTTTCATCATCACTAACTTATCTAATAAAGCCAACATATTCGCGCTTCATCATCATACCCTTTAATTGTCTGATTGATTCAAGTGCAACCCCCACAACAATCAGTAAACTAGTTCCACCTAATCCGATTGATTCATCTAATCCCCAAATATTTGAGGCAACTAATGGAATTAAGGCAACGAGTCCTAAGAAGAGTGAACCGACTGAACTTAAACGCATCAACAGACGTGAAACAAATTTCTCCGTTTCCTTACCTGGCCAGACACTTGGAATATAACTACCCTGTTTCTGCAAATTCTCCGATAATTTCTCCGGATTAACCTGAACGAAAGCATAAAAGAATGTAAATACAACAATCAAAACAGTGTAAAGAATCATTCCGCCTGTAGCTTGCATGTTGAAGATGTTAGTCATCACCTGATACCATGTAGCTTCAGAGTAATTTTGTGTAAATGCCATCAAAATAGTTTGCGGCGTTGCAATAAAGGAACTTGCAAAAATAACTGGAATAACTCCTGCCACATTGATTTTCAATGGGAGATATGAGCTGTTAGTTGCTCCTGCAAGTCGTCTAGTGTATTGAATAGGAATCTTATAACTTGCTTGTTGTACATATGTAACAAAAGCAATGATTACCAGAATAGCTATAACCAACACAACAACATATAAAATGCTCTTCCACAAGTCACCTGATGAAGCATCAGCAAATTGATCATTGTAAATCTGATGAATACCAGTAGGAATTCTTGCGATAATACCAGCCATGATTATCATTGAAATTCCGTTTCCAAAACCTCTATCAGTAATCATATCGCCAAGCCATGTAGTAAATAGCGAACCACCCGTTAAAATAATTCCTATACTTAAATATGTCTTAACTCCTGGATTTTCGACCAAATTCAAACTGCTCAGTGCATTAAATCCAGCTGTAATTCCAATTGACTGTACAAACGCCAGCACTATCGTTAAGTATCTTGTAGCTTGATTAAGCTTCCTACGACCAACTTCACCTTGTTTACTCCACTCAACAAAGCGGGGGACAATATCCATCTGAAGTAGTTGAACAATAATCTGAGCTGTGATATATGGCGAAACACCCATTGCTAAGATGGAATAGTTCGTCAAGCCACCACCACTAAAAGTATTCAAGATACTAACTAACCCTGAAGATGCAACACTACTTAAAGCCTTAGCGTTGATCCCAGGGACTGTGATATATGTGCCTAAACGAAATACAATCAAGACACCTAATGTAAATAAGATTTTGTTACGGATCTCTTTTACAGCTAAGGCGTTCTTCATCGTTTTAAGCATTAAATCACCTCGGCTTGACCGCCAGCTGCTTCAATAGCTTTTTTAGCTGAAGCAGAAAACTTGTTGGCTTTGACAGTTAACTTCTTAGTCAACTCACCATTACCCAGAATTTTAATTCCACTTAATTCTTTTTTAACAACACCATTTTCAACTAAGAGTACAGGTGTAATTTCTGTACCTTCATCGAATTTGTTAAGCGTGTCTAAATTAACAACTGCAAATTCTTTACGGTTGATATTTTGAAAACCACGTTTTGGCATACGACGGAACAATGGCATTTGTCCACCTTCAAAACCCAAGCGTACTTTGCTACGAGCCTTTTGACCTTTTTGACCACGTCCAGCCGTCTTACCATTACCGGATGAAGTTCCGCGACCTACACGATTACGTACATGACGTGAACCTTCACTTGCTTTTAACTCATGCAATTCCATCAGGTTGGCACCTCCTTAATTAATAGTTATAACATGTCATAAACGATTACTCAGCAACTGAAACTTCAACCAAATGATTGATCTTCGTAACAGCACCACGTGTTGCAGCATTGTCAGGAAGTACAACTGTACTGTTGATACGACCTAATCCAAGTGCTTTAACAATATCACGTTGCTTTTGCGGACGCCCAATGACACTACGAACCAAAGTAACTTTTAAATTAGCCATAATATTGAGCCTCCTTTATTCTGCTAAGTGTTGTGCTGAAACACCACGAAGTACAGCAACTTCTTCAGCACTCTTCATTTTTGCTAAACCGTCCATTGTTGCGCGTACGACATTGATTGGTGTGCTTGAACCAAGTGACTTACTTGTAACATCAGCAACACCAGACAATTCCATAACGGCACGGACAGCGCCACCAGCAGCAACACCAGAACCGGCTGTAGCTGGTTTCAACATAATACGGCTACCACTATATTCACCAAGGACTTCGTGAGGAAGCGTATCGTTAACCATTGGAACTGTAATAAGATTCTTACGAGCATCATCAACAGCTTTACGGATAGCATCAGGAACCTCTTGTGCCTTACCTGTACCAAAGCCGACATGACCATTGTGGTCTCCAACAATAACTAAGGCAGCAAAACGCAAGCGACGTCCACCTTTAACAACTTTTGTGATACGGTTAATCGCAACAACGCGATCTTCTAAGTCTAATTGAGCTGGATCGATAAAAGTCATAAATTAGTTTCCCTCCCTTTCCTAAAAGTCTAATCCATTTTCACGAGCAGCAGTTGCAAGTGCTTCAATACGTCCATGATACAAATATCCACCACGATCAAAAACAACTTCCTTAATACCCTTTGCAACAGCACGTTTTGCAACAACTTCACCAACTGAAGTTGCTTGTCCTGTCTTAGAGTCACCACTGACTTCACTATCTAATGTAGAGGCACTAACTAGCGTCACACCCGCTACGTCATCAATTACTTGAGCGTAGATGTTTTTGTTAGAACGATAAACATTTAAGCGTGGGCACTTAGCTGTACCAGAGATCTTACCACGGACACGTAGATGGCGCTTTTGACGTGTCTTATTCTTATCTGGTTTTGAAATCACAATTTTCACCTCTTAATTTAATTTAGATCTTCAGTTAAACTGATTACTTACCAGTCTTACCTTCCTTACGACGAACAATTTCACCTTTATAACGAATTCCTTTGCCCTTGTAAGGCTCTGGAGCACGTGTCAAACGAATCTTTGCAGCAAAATCTCCAACAGCTTCTTTTGAAATACCAGAAACAATTATTGAGGTTGCAGAAGGTACTTCAATGCTGATCCCATTTTCAGCAACAAATTCTACTGGATGAGAGTAACCAACATTCAACACAAGTGTTTGTCCCTTCATTTGTGCACGATAACCAACACCCTGAAGTTCTAATTCCTTCTTGAAGCCTTCGGTAACACCCAATATCATGTTATGGAATACAGCTCTTGTTGTTCCATGTAATGCTTTTGTCTTGCTATCGTTGCTTGGACGATCAAATTTGACAACATTGCCTTCGATTCCCATCGAAATCTTATCAGAGAACTCACGAGTTAATTCACCTTTAGGTCCTTTAACAGTCACGATGTCTCCATCACGGTTGACCTCAATACCAGCAGGTACAGTAACTTCTTTATAACCAATACGACTCACGGTAGTGACACCTCCTTACTTTCGAAAATTTCTACCAAACGTATGCTAATACTTCGCCGCCAATTTTCTTTGCGCGGGCGTCTTTATCTGTCATAACCCCTTCTGAGGTTGAAAGAATAGCGATTCCTAAGCCATTTAGGACTTTAGGAACAGCATCTGCTTTAACATATGAACGTAGACCGGGTTTTGAAATACGCTTAATTCCAGTAATAACACGTTCATTATCCTTACTAAATTTCAAGAATACACGGATGATTCCTTGTTTGTCATCATCAATATATTCGGCATTGCGAATGAAACCTTCATTCTTGAGGATTTCTGCAATATCGTGCTTAATTTTTGAAGCAGGTACTTCAAGAGATTCGTGCTTTGCCATGTTTGCATTGCGAACACGTGTCAAGAAGTCTGCGATTGGATCAGTCATGACCATTAAATTTGCCCTCCTTTTACTTTATTGGATTACCAGCTAGCCTTTTTCATCCCAGGAATTTGACCTTTGTGGGCAAGATCTCTTAGGCAAACACGGCATAACTTAAACTTACGATAAACTGAATGTGGACGACCACAACGTTCACAGCGTGTATATTCCTGCGTAGAGAACTTAGCTTCGCGTTTGTTCTTTGCAATTTGTGATTTTTTTGCCAATGTGAACCCCCCTTTATTTAGCGAATGGCATTCCTAGTTGCGACAATAATTCTTTGGATTCTTCATCTGAATTTGCAGTTGTAACAATAACGATATCCATTCCACGAACCTTGTTAACATCATCGAAATCAATTTCGGGGAAAATTAACTGTTCACGAATACCCAATGTGTAGTTGCCACGGCCATCAAAGGCACGCTTACTAACACCATGGAAATCACGCACACGTGGTAAGGAAACAGATACCAATTTGTCCAAGAAATCATACATACGTTCACCACGCAATGTAACCTTAGCTCCGATAGGCATACCTTCACGCAAACGGAACCCAGCGATTGATTTCTTTGCCTTAGTAATAACGGGTTTTTGACCTGCAATCAAAGTCAATTCCTCAACAGCTTCATCCAAGTTCTTAGCGTTGCTAACTGCATCACCAACACCCATATTGATAACGATTTTATCAACTTTAGGAGCTTGCATGATTGAAGTATAGCCAAACTTTTCAATTATTGATGGAACTACTTCTTTATCATATCTTTCTTTTAAACGATTAACCATGAAGAAAGCAATCCTCCTTTCCTATTCTACTTATCTAAAGACTCACCAGTTTTTTTAGAAACTCGAACTTTTTTACCATCAACAACTTTTACTCCTACACGAGTTATTTCATTGTTTGCTGGATCAAGCAACATAACATTGGAAACATGAATAGGTGCTTCAATCTCAACAATTCCACCATTAGGATTTGCGTTGCTTGGCTTTTGGTGTTTCTTAATAATATTTACACCTTTAACAATTACACGGTCTTTCCCAGGGAAAACCTTTTCAACAATGCCTTCTTTACCCTTGTCCTTACCGGCAATTACCTTAACTTTATCATTCTTTTTTACAAACATTTTATTTCGCACCTCCTTGCCAATATCGGTTTATTACAATACTTCAGGTGCTAAGGAAACAATCTTCATGAAGTTTCCATCACGTAATTCACGTGCGACTGGCCCGAAGATACGTGTACCTTTAGGTGACTTGTCATCACCAATAATAACTGCTGCGTTTTCATCAAATTTGATGTAAGAACCGTCTGTACGATGTGTTCCAAACTTTGTTCGAACAACAACTGCCCTGACAACGTCACCTTTTTTGACAACGCCACCTGGTGTTGCCTGTTTAACAGTAGCAACAATCATGTCACCAATATTCGCTGTACGAACACGCGAACCACCTAAGACTTTAATTACAAGAATTTCACGTGCACCAGAGTTATCAGCAACTTTTAAACGACTTTCTTGTTGGATCACGATATGTGACCTCCTTTCGTTAACGAATCAGAATACGAATCAAAGTCCATTAAGTCTAGAAAATATCTAGATAATAACTGCCTTTTCAACGATCTCAACTAAACGGAATCTCTTTGTTGCTGACAACGGACGAGTTTCCATAATCTTTACAATGTCTCCAACTTTTGCTTCGTTATTTTCATCATGCGCTTTATACTTTTTAGAGTACTTAACACGTTTGTTATAAACTTTATGGTTCTTGTATGTTTCAATAACAACAGCAATCGTCTTATCCATTTTGTCCGAAACAACACGTCCTTGATAGACTTTACGTTGGTTACGAGCTTCAGTCATACTTTAGTTTCCTCCTCTTCGTATTCTATTTGTTCAATTCTTGTTGACGTAATGCAGTTTTAATCCGTGCAATCGTCTTACGAACTTCTTTTAAACGAGCCGTATTTTCCAATTGACCGGTAGCTAATTGGAAGCGCAAGTTAAATAATTCCTCTTTGAATTGCTTTTCTTTATCGAGCATTTCAGCAGTGGTTAATTCATTAATTTCCTTAGCCTTCATTTGATTCGCCACCTACTTCCTCACGTTTTACAAACTTAGTCTTCAATGGGAGCTTGTGGGAAGCTAAACGCAATGCTTCACGAGCAACTTCTTCCGGAACATCACCAATTTCGAAAAGAATTTTGCCACGTTTTACTGGGGCTACCCAACCTTCAGGAGCACCTTTCCCAGAACCCATACGAACACCAATAGCTTTAGCAGTAAATGATTTATGAGGGAAAATCTTAATCCAAACTTTCCCACCACGTTTCATATAACGTGTCATTGCAATACGAGCAGCTTCAATCTGACGGTTCGTAATCCAATGTGAGTCAACAGCTTGTAAACCGTATTCCCCGAAAGCAACAGTCTTGCCACCCTTTGCTTCACCACGCATCTTGCCACGAAATTCGCGGCGATGTTTTGTACGTTTTGGTACTAACATAGGTTATTTCCCTCCTTTACTATTATCTTTCTTAGCAGGTAAAACTTCCCCACGATAAATCCAGACCTTGACTCCTAATTTACCATAAGTTGTTTGTGCCTCTACCCACGCATAGTCAATATCAGCACGCAATGTGTGTAAAGGAACAGTTCCTTCTGAAAAATGTTCTACACGCGACATATCGGCGCCGTTAAGACGACCTGCAACTTGGACCTTAATTCCCTTAGCACCAGAGCGCATTGTACGTTGAATACCCTGTTTCATAGCACGACGAAATGCAACACGATTTTCTAATTGAACCGCAATATTCTCGCCTACCAACAAAGCATCTAAATCTGGTCTCTTGATTTCAATAATATTGATATGAACTCGTTTGCCTGTTAATTCATTTAATTCCTTACGAAGTTTTTCAACTTCAGCTCCACCTTTACCGATAACCATACCTGGTTTTGCAGTATGGATTGAAACATTAACACGCTTTGCAGCACGTTCAATTTCAACGGTAGAGACAGATGCATCGGCTAATTTCTTTTGAATGTATTCACGGATGTGTAAATCTTCATGTAAATTTTCAGCAAAATCTTTTTCTGCATACCATTTTGCATCCCAGTCACGAATGATTCCTACACGTAATCCCGTTGGATTTACTTTTTGACCCACGCATTATCCCTCCTTATTTTACAGATACAACTACAGTAACATGACTAGTACGCTTGTTGATTGGAGAAGCAGAACCTTTTGCACGAGGACGAAAACGTTTTAAGGTTGGTCCTTCATTAACAAAAGCTTCACTGATAATTAAATCTTCAACATCCAAGTCAAAATTATTTTCCGCATTTGCAATTGCCGATTTTAATACTTTTTCGATAATTAGGGAGCCAGCTCTTGGTGTGAACTTCAAAATCCCTAATGCTTCAGCTACACTTTTGCCACGGATGAGATCGATCACTAGACGTGCTTTACGTGCAGGGATTCGAACTGTTTTGGCAGTTGCTTTTGCTGATGTTACTTGTTCAGCCATTTTATTACCCTCCCTTACTTAACACCTGTTTTTTTATCGCCAGTACCATGACCACGGAATGTACGTGTTGGTACAAATTCACCTAATTTATGGCCAACCATATCTTCTTGAATATAAACTGGTACATGCTTACGACCATCATACACAGCGATTGTATAACCAATGAAACTTGGGAAAATTGTTGAACGACGTGACCATGTCTTAATTACAGATTTCTTTTCTTGATCTGCTTGAGCTTCGATTTTCTTCATTAAATGAGCATCAGCAAATGGTCCTTTTTTCAAACTACGACTCAATGTGAATCCTCCTTTCGGATCATCTAATCCTTAAGCAACCTTCTGGCTACTTGTTACGTTTACGTACGATAAATTTATCAGATTGTGCCTTCTTAGAACGCGTCTTGTAACCCATCGTTTTCTTACCCCATGGTGACATAGGACTTGGATGTCCGATAGGAGCTTTACCTTCACCACCACCATGTGGATGATCGTTAGGGTTCATTACAGAACCACGAACTGTAGGACGTTTACCAGCCCAACGTGAACGGCCAGCTTTACCGATTTTGATAAGCTCATGTTGCTCATTACCAACCGCACCAATTGTAGCACGACAAGTTGAAAGCACCATACGAACTTCGCCAGAAGTCAAACGAACTAAAGCATATTTGCCTTCTTTACCCAATAACTGTGCTGAGGTACCAGCTGAGCGAACTAACTGGCCGCCCTTTCCAGGTTTGAGTTCGATATTATGAATAACTGTACCAACAGGGATATCTGATAATACTAAAGTATTACCTACCTTAATATCTGCTTCTTTTCCTGATTGAACAACTTGGCCGACTTCAAGGCCTTTAGGAGCAAGGATGTATGACTTAATACCATCAGCATAAACAAGTAATGCAATGTTTGCTGAACGGTTTGGATCATATTCGATTGCTTTAACTGTTGCAGGTACATCATCTTTAATACGTTTAAAATCAATTAAACGATATTGACGCTTGTGACCACCACCACGATGACGAACAGTAATGCGACCATAACTATTACGGCCGGCTGTCTTGCTTTGTGATTCAAGCAAAGATTTTTCTGGAGTTGTTTTTGTAATTTCAGAAAAATCTGAACCAGTCATATTACGGCGTCCGTTAGAGGTTGGTTTAATTTTTTTGATCCCCACGTGTATTCCCTCCTATATACAAAATTTTATTCTTCAAATAATTTGATTTCTTTTGAATCTGCACTTAAAGTAACGATTGCTTTTCTACGCTTCTTTGTATAGCCAGCATAGCGACCCATACGTTTTAATTTGCCTTTGACATTCATGACGTTAACTTTGATAACCTTAACGTCGAAAATTTCTTCAACAGCCTTCTTAACTTCAATCTTAGTTGCACGCGTGTCAACATCAAATGTATAACGCTTTGCATCCAAATTTGCAGTCGAAGCTTCTGTAACAACTGGTTTTAAGATAATTTTACGTGCTTCCATTTTATGCAAGAACCTCCTCTACTTGAGAAAGAGCTTCTTGAGTCATGACTAACTTGTCGCTATTAATGACGTCTAACACATTAACGCCTTTAGCACTAACAACCGTAACATTTGGCAAGTTACGAGCTGAAAGAGCGGCTAAGTCATTGCCATCTTCAAGAACTACTAAAACTTTTGTCTTAACATCTAAGCTATTCAAAACTTCTGCGAAGGCCTTTGTTTTTGGTTGTTCAAAACTTAGCTTATCAACAATTAGTAAACCTTCATTCAATACTTTTTGTGAAAGTACTGACTTGATTGCTAAACGGCGAACCTTCTTTGGAAGTTTGTAGCTGTATGAACGTGGTGTTGGTCCGAAGACTACTCCACCACCAACCCATTGTGGTGAACGGATTGAGCCCTGACGAGCACGACCTGTTCCTTTTTGACGCCATGGTTTCTTACCACCACCAGAAACAGCACTTCTGTTCTTAACGGCATGTGTTCCTTGACGTAATGATGCACGCTGCATAATCACTGCATCAAAGACGACATTATCATTTGGTTCGATACCAAAAATGTTTTCGTTTAATTCAACTTCACCATTTTTACTACCATCTTGCTTAAATAATGTAACTTTTGGCATTTAATTGTCCTCCCTTCCTCAAATTATTTTTCTTTAATCGTACCAACAACAGTAACTAATGATTTGTTAGCACCTGGTACATTACCTTTGATTAAAAGTACGTTGTTTTCCACATCTGCTTGGACAATTTCAAGATTCTTAATCGTAACGCGATCTCCACCCATACGACCTGGAAGAAGTTTGCCTTTAAATACACGGTTGATAACGGCACCCATTGAACCAGGACGGCGATGGTAACGAGACCCATGAGCCATTGGCCCACGTGATTGTCCCCAACGCTTAATGTTACCTTGGAAGCCATGGCCCTTTGATGTACCTATGACATTAACGATGTCGCCTGTTTCAAAGATATCCGCCTTAACTTCATCTCCGACTTTATAATCTCCTAGCTCAACATCTTTAATTTCACGAATGAAGCGCTTAGGAGCAGTTTTTGCTTTTGCTGCATGACCTTTAGCAGGTTTGTTTGATAACACTTCACGTAAATCATCAAAGCCCAACTGTACAGCTTCGTAACCATCATTTTCGACAGTTTTGACTTGCATTACAACGTTAGCACTAACTTCAACGACAGTTACAGGAACTAATTCGCCGTTATTAGTGAAAACTTGCGTCATCCCTACTTTTTTCCCTAAGATTCCTTTAGTGGTCATGAATACACCTCCAATTAATTTATTTTACTATTGTTTTAGTAATTACTGAATTATAATTTGATTTCAATATCAACACCACTAGGTAGATCCAATTTCATCAATGAATCAACCGTTTTAGGTGTTGGATTAATAATATCAATCAAACGCTTATGTGTGCGCATTTCGAATTGCTCACGTGAGTCCTTGTACTTATGTGGTGAACGGATAACCGTATAAAGTGTACGTTCCGTTGGTAATGGAATAGGACCTGCGATTGTTGCACCAGTTCTCTTTGCTGTTTCGACAATCTTATCAGCAGATTGATCTAAAATGCGATGTTCGTATGCCTTTAAACGGATACGGATTTTTTGTTTTGCCATTTTGTTCCCTCCTTCGTCTATTTTAAAAACAAGACTAGCTCCGTCAAAATTCCCAACCACCCCATGGCAAAGCTCCCGGGTGTGTCGCAACCTTCAACATCACAGCTCAAACTTCTTTTTAATACGCGCACTCATCCCTTGGACAAGTACCTTTTTATAATACCTTGGATATATCTTCAAAGCAAGCTTTTTTTCAATTTAATTTGCATTTTTTTAAAAAAATGCTTATTCTTTTTGTAAACACTTCTAGAAGGGACCAATATCAATGAAAAAAGCTCTCATAGTAATTGATTATACAAATGATTTTGTTGCTGATAAAGGTGCACTAACCTGTGGTGTTCCTGGGCAAGCAATTGATACAAATATCGTAACGCTGGCTAACAAGTTTTTCGCCAACCATGATTGCATTATATTTCCTACAGATCTTCATACTCAAGATGATCCATACCATCCCGAAACAAAACTTTTCCCTCCTCATAATCTGGCCAATACTTGGGGACGAAAATTATTTGGAAATGTTGGTAAATGGTTCGATTTGCACAAAAATAATGAAGAGATTTATTTCTATGATAAGAACAGGTACTCTGCTTTTGCAAATACTAATCTTGAAAACTTCTTACGTACACATCATATTGAAGAACTTTATCTCTGCGGTGTTTGTACTGATATTTGTGTCCTCCATACTGCCATCGACGCTTATAATAAGAATTTCAAAATTACAATTCCACAAAACGCAGTTGCCAGCTTCAACCAAACAGGACATGAATGGGCACTTGACCACTTTAAGACTAGTCTTGGTGCAAAAATTATTTAAGATCCACTTTTAACAAAGATTGCTTTAAATTACCATTGTACAAAAACTGCATATATTATACAAAAAAGGACGGAGTCAAAATTTAATTTTTGATCTCGCCCTTTTCTAATTATTCGACGCTACCGCCATTTTTCTTGATAATCTCTTCTTGAATAGTCTTTGGAACTGGTTCGTAATGATCCATTGTCATTGTGAAAGTCCCACGACCCTGTGTTGCTGAACGCAGTGTTGTAGCATAGCCAAACATTTCAGCAAGTGGCACAAAAGCCTTAACAACTTGTGCATTACCACGAGCTTCCATCCCCTCAACACGACCACGACGAGCATTAACGTGTCCCATAACATCACCTAAGTAATCTTCAGGAGCAACGATTTCAACACGCATGATTGGTTCAAGAATTGCAGCGCCTGCCTTCTTAGAAGCATTACGCAACGCTAATGATGCGGCAACCTTAAATGCAGCTTCACTAGAATCGACATCATGATAACTCCCATCGTATAACTTAGCCTTAACATCAATCAATGGATATCCTGCAAGAACACCATTCTTCATTGATTCACGTAAGCCTTGTTCTACTGAAGGAATATATTCACGAGGAACAACCCCACCAACAATAGCATTTTCAAATTCAAAGCCTTTACCCTCTTCGTTTGGTGTAAATTCAACCCAAACATCACCATACTGGCCTTTACCACCAGACTGGCGCACGAACTTACCTTGTGCAGACACTTGTTTTGTAAATGTCTCACGATAAGCAACTTGTGGAGCACCAACTTTGGCCTCAACCTTAAATTCTCGTCTCATACGATCAACGATAATATCCAGATGAAGTTCACCCATTCCAGCAATTAATGTTTCGCCTGTCTCTGGGTTGGTTTCTGCCTTGAAAGTTGGATCTTCTTCAGCGAGTTTTTGCAAAGCAACATCCATCTTATCTTGGTCAGCCTTCGTATTTGGTTCAATCGATACCTGGATAACTGGATCAGGGAATTCCATCGATTCGAGAATTAATGGATGTTTGATATCAGTTAAGGAATCTCCAGTCGTTGTATCTTTTAAACCAATCGCAGCTGCAATATCGCCAGAGAATACTTCGGCAATTTCTTTACGATGATTTGAATGCATTTGCAACAAACGTCCAACACGTTCACGCTTGTCTTTTGTAGCATTTAATACGTAAGAACCAGCTTCAAGTGTTCCTGCGTATACACGGAAGAATGTTAAACGCCCAACGAATGGGTCTGTAGCAATCTTAAATGCCAAACCAGCAAATGGCTTATCATCACCTGCAACTAATTCAACTTCTTCATCAGTGTCTGGATTAGTAGCCTTATATGGTTTAACATCCAAAGGTGAAGGTAAGTAATCATTAACTGCATCAAGCATCATTTGGACACCTTTATTTTTGAAAGCTGAACCAGCCAAAACTGGGAACAGTTCCAAGCCCAATGTTGCTTTACGAATAGCTGCTTTCAATTCATCCTTGGAAATTTCTTCACCTTCAAGGTATTTTTCCATAATGCCTTCATCAATATCAGCGATTGCTTCAATCATTGCATCTCTGCGATTTTGTGCTTCTTCTTTATATTCATCAGGGATATCAACTGTATCCCATTTTGAACCAAGCTCATCTTCATCGTAGATATCGGCCTTCATTTCAATTAAGTCGATCACACCTTGAAATTCATCTTCAGCACCAATTGGCATCTGAATAGCTACGGCGTTTGCTTGAAGACGGTCCTTGATTGTACTTACAGAATAATCAAAGTTTGCACCAATTTTATCCATTTTGTTTGCAAAAACAATCCGGGGAACAGCATATGTTGTGGCTTGACGCCAAACATTTTCTGTTTGTGGTTCAACACCTGACTGTGCATCAAGAACAACCACTGCGCCATCAAGAACACGCAATGAGCGTTCAACTTCAACAGTAAAGTCAACGTGTCCTGGAGTATCAATAATATTAATACGGTGACTCTTCCACTGTGCAGTTGTTGCAGCAGAAGTAATTGTGATCCCACGCTCTTGCTCTTGTGCCATCCAATCCATCTGTGATGCCCCTTCGTGGGTCTCACCAATTTTATGAATTTTACCAGTATAATATAAGATTCGTTCTGTCGTTGTCGTTTTACCAGCATCGATATGAGCGACGATTCCGATATTACGTGTCCTTTCTAACGGAAATTCACGTTTGTTAGCCATTTGAGAGATTTCTCCTTCCAAATCTAATTAAAATTATGAATATTTCAAATAATTTCAAAAAAATGACTACTATAGGATTACAGAAATCATATAATAGCCATCTTCCAAAATTACCAGCGATAATGTGCAAATGCACGGTTTGCATCTGCCATTTTATGTGTATCTTCACGCTTCTTAACAGATGCGCCAGTATTATTAGCAGCATCAATAATTTCTTTTGCCAAACGTTCTGGCATAGTATGTTCACCACGTAAACGCGAGTAGTTCACTAACCATCTTAAACCTAATGTAGTACGACGATCTGGACGAACTTCAATAGGAACCTGATAATTAGAACCCCCCACACGGCGAGCCTTAACTTCAAGTACAGGCATGATATTCTTCATTGCTTCTTCAAACACTTCCAATGGTTCATTACCTGTTTCTTCTTTAATTGAATCAAAAGCTTCGTATAAAATTCTTGAAGCAGTCCCACGCTTTCCATCAACCATCAAACGATTAATTAAGCGTGTAACCAATTTAGATTTGTAAATTGGATCTGGGAATACTTCGCGCTTTGTAACAGCACCTTTTCTTGGCATCTAAATAACCTCCTTAAACCGATCTATTATTATTTCTTAGGTCTCTTAGTACCATACTTCGAGCGACTTTGTCTACGGTCAGTAACACCGGCTGTATCCAAAGCACCACGAACGATATGGTAACGAACACCAGGAAGATCCTTTACACGACCTCCACGAATCAAAACAACACTATGTTCCTGTAAGTTATGACCGATACCTGGAATGTACGCTGTTACTTCAATCAAGTTGGACAAACGAACACGAGCATACTTACGTAAAGCTGAGTTAGGCTTCTTAGGTGTCATTGTACCAACACGAGTTGCAACCCCACGTTTTTGAGGAGCAGGATTATTTGTTTGAGCTTTCTTATAACTGTTATACCCAAAGTTTAAAGCTGGGGCATCAGATTTTGAACCTTTAGATTTACGACCTTTACGAATTAATTGATTAATTGTTGGCATCTAAAGCTTCCTCCTTTCTAAATTTACATCTTTTAAGTACACACATCCAGGTGGTTCATTATTTTGCAAAAAAATAAAAAGAACCTAGACCTAGATGAAACAATGTATGCTAACGTAACACAGTCAGCATGTCCCGACAACGAGAGAAACTGTTCACATAAAGCACCTTGAGTATAATAACATCTCATTTAGGTGTCTGTCAATATTTTTTAAATATTTTCCATTTTTATTTTGAATGCGTAATTACATTTAGATAAACAAAAGGCGGTTATTTAGATGGACTACTTCTTAATTTTTCTTTTTGGTGCAGTTTTAAGTTCCTTCGTTGTGTGCTACAGCTGGAGATATGTCAATAATATATCCCAATTACACCAACATTCTTTTTGTGAGCAGTGTCATCATTCCCTCAAATTTTGGCAGCTGATTCCTATTTTTGGTTTTGTTTTACAAAGAGGTCACTGCTGCTTTTGCATCTCAAAAATCCCCCCTTTAAGCACTTTTATTGAACTTCTAGGTGGAAGTCTCGCAGTATATTGTTACTCTAACTATCCACGTTCTTATTTTTTTATTTTATTCTCTTTTGCCATATGGAGCCTCTGCCTTGGACTGCAAGATTATAAACTATATGCCGCTTCAAGCAAAATTTTGTATCTGGGTTTCTCAATATTCTTCGCATTAAGTATTATCTTTTTAAAATTTTCATTCTCGTATTTTTTTCAATTCTTTTTATTGTTAGTCATACTCATTTATTTCTCAATCAAAAAAATGTTCGGTTGGGCTGATGTAATCTATACTTCTACTTCTTATTTTGTACTCGGTTATCAATGCACTTTGTATTTATTACTCACCGCGTCAATCTTTGGTATTTTATTTTTTTTGATTACTCATCTAAAAAAAGTTCCATTTTTACCATTCCAGACTCTCTCACTAGTCATTATTATTGTGGTACATCCTTTCTACATTGAAAGTATATGTTAGACATTCTGATATACAAAAAAGGTGCCAAGTCAAAATTTAATTTTTGACCTGGCACCTTTAATTTTGGAAAAGCGTGTTCCATAAATCAAAATTCTCACCTAACCCCAAATTCCTCATAGCAAAACACACACAATATTAGTAATTTGGTATCAGTACTCAAATTTTATCGACCTATGGTACGCTCTCCTTTTTACTTCAGATTTATTTAATCACTTGAAGTAGAACCTTGCGCAGCAGCTTCTTCTTCCTTCATCTTCTTCTCTAAATCAGAAATAGAATAGACGTTCTCAGAAACTGTGCCAACTTCTTTAGGCTTGATTCCACGGTAGTCAGGCATCCCTGTACCAGCAGGAATAATCTTACCGATGATAACATTTTCTTTCAAACCAATAAGTGGATCATTTTTACCGCGAATTGCAGCATCCGTCAAAACACGCGTCGTTTCCTGGAATGAAGCAGCAGACAAGAAACTGTTTGTTTCAAGAGAAGCTTTCGTAATTCCAAGTAATACAGGTCTTGCAGTAGCAGGAATTCCGCCCTGAATTATGGTCTTATAATCCTGATCCTTAAAGTCGAAGATATCCATCAATGTACCTGGCAAGAGGTCTGTATCGCCTGGATCCATCACTCTAACTTTGCGTAACATCTGACGAGACATAACTTCAATATGCTTATCTGAGATTTCCACCCCTTGCATACGGTAAACTTTCTGGACTTCTCTTAGAATATAGTTTTCAGTTGATAATACATCGCGTACCTGAATAAGTTGTTTAGGATCGATTGACCCAACAGTCAATGCATCCCCACGGTGAATCTTATCTCCCTCAGCAACTTTTAATACTGAAGTGAATGGCAGACTGTAAGTTCTTGTATCCGTTTCACCCTTGACTGTAACTTCTTTTGTGCGCTCAGCAGGATTTTCTTCAATTGCCTCAATGACCCCTGTAACCTCAGTAATTTCAGCACGTCCTTTAGGATTACGTGCCTCAAAAATTTCCTGAACACGAGGGAGTCCTTGAGTAATATCATCTCCCGCAACACCACCAGTATGGAAAGTCCGCATCGTAAGCTGAGTACCGGGTTCACCGATTGATTGAGCAGCAACAGTTCCGACTGCTTCACCAACTTCAACTTCATCACCAGTGGCCATATTACGACCATAACAATGTTCACATACTCCATGACGAGTATTACATGTAAATGCCGAACGAATTGTAACCCTCTCAACACCAGCATTGATGATTTCATTTGCTATATCTTCATTCATCATAACATTTGCTGGCACGATAATCTTACCATTAGTCGGATTCTTAACTTCCTTCATTGTATACCGACCTAAAATACGATCGTATAAAGGTTCAATTAATTCATTACCTTCACGAATTGCTGTCACATCAAGTCCACGATCAGTTCCACAATCCTGTTCACGGATAATTACATCTTGGGCAACATCAACCAAACGACGTGTAAGATAACCAGAATCAGCAGTCTTAAGCGCAGTATCAGTCATACCTTTACGAGCACCATGAGTTGAAATAAACATTTCCATAACAGATAAACCTTCACGGAAGTTTGCAATAATTGGTAATTCCATTGTCTTGCCATTAGGTGCGGCCATCAATCCACGCATCCCAGCAAGTTGCGTAAAGTTGGAAATATTACCACGCGCACCAGAATCCGACATCATTTGAATTGGGTTCTTAGGATTCATGTTTTGAATAAGTTTTTCCTGAATCTGGTCTTTTGCATCATTCCAGATTGCAATAACTCTTTCGTAGCGCTCGTCTTCAGTAATTAAACCTCGACGGAATTGTTTTGCAACATTCGAGACTTCTTTATGTGCCTGATCAATAATAGCTGGTTTTTCCTTCAAATCAGTAACATCAGAAATACCAACAGTCAGTCCAGACTTAGTAGACTCATAATATCCAGCATCCTTCATTCTATCAAGCAGCTTAGACGTCTCAGTAACTTTGAATTTCTTGTAAACTTCGGCAACAATATCACTCAAGAAACCTGCTTTAAAAGGTAAAACTAATTCATGGTCAGCAAGGTATTGATGAATATCAGCACCTGGTTCGATGAAGAACTTATCAGGTGTCATTCCTGTAAGATTTTCTTCTGATGGTTCATTCAAGTATGGAAATTCTGGTGGAAGAATCTCATTAAAGATTGCTTTACCAACAGTTGTAACCATAATCCGGCCCTTTTGCCAATCACTGAAAGGTTTGCCTATTTTAGCAAGAGATGTTGTTTGCAAACCAATGCGTGTGTGTAAATGAACATAGTTATTCAAATATGCTGTACGTGCTTCATTAACATCTTTGAAAACCATTCCTTCGCCTTCACGTCCAGCCTCTTCAACTGTCATGTAATAGTTACCGATAACCATATCTTGTGATGGAGTAACAATTGGTTTACCATCTTTTGGAGCCAAGATATGATGAGCAGCAAGCATCAATAGTCGAGCTTCCGCCTGGGCTTCCGCAGATAATGGAACATGAATAGCCATCTGATCTCCATCAAAATCAGCATTGTAAGCCTCACAAGCTAATGGGTGCAAGCGCATCGCTTTCCCATTAACCAAGGTAGGTTCAAAAGCCTGAATTCCTAAACGGTGAAGTGTAGGTGCGCGGTTTAAAAGAACAGGATGTTCCTTGATAACTTCTTCCAACACATCCCAAATATCTTCATCTCGTCGATCAATCTTACGTTTAGCGTTCTTGATATTAGAAGCCATCTCACGTTGAACAAGTTCCTTCATCATGAAAGGTTTAAACAATTCAAGCGCCATTTCATGAGGAATTCCCATTTGATTCATTTTGAGCTTAGGTCCAACATCAATAACAGAACGTCCAGAATAATCAACACGTTTACCAAGTAAGTTCTGGCGGAAACGTCCCTGTTTACCTTTAAGCATATGTGACAATGACTTCAGTGGACGATTACCAGGTCCAGTTACAGGACGACCACGACGGCCATTATCAATTAGTGCATCAACAGCCTCTTGTAGCATACGTTTTTCATTTTGTACGATAATACCAGGTGCATTCAAATCAAGCAATCGTTTCAATCGATTGTTACGGTTAATTACACGCCGATATAAATCATTCAAGTCTGAAGTTGCAAAACGTCCACCCTCAAGCTGCACCATAGGACGAAGATCTGGGGGAATAACTGGAATGGCATCCATTACCATCCAGCTGGGTTTGTTGCCTGATTGTAAGAACGCTTCAAGAATATCAAGTCGACGAACTGCACGGGTTCTCTTTTGCCCAGTTGCTTCTTTCAATTCCTCTTTTAGCTCTGCACATTCTTTTTCAAGTTCAACATCTTGCAACAAAGTACGAATTGCTTCCGCACCCATTCCTGCTTTAAATTCTTTACCATATTGTTCACGTTTTTCACGAAATTCGCGTTCTGTCAAAAGTTGTTTCTTTTCAAGCGGTGTATTTCCAGGTTCCGTAACAACATATGAGGCAAAGTAGATAACTTCCTCAAGTGCACGCGGACTCATATCAAGTACTAGGCCCATTCGGCTAGGAATTCCCTTAAAATACCAGATATGTGTCACTGGTGCTGCAAGTTCGATATGTCCCATGCGTTCACGACGAACTTTAGAGCGTGTTACTTCAACACCACAACGGTCACAAACGATTCCCTTATAACGAATTCGTTTATACTTACCACATGCACATTCCCAATCTTTTGTTGGTCCAAAAATTCTTTCGTCAAACAAACCGTCTTTTTCTGGTTTAAGAGTACGATAGTTAATTGTTTCTGGTTTCTTCACTTCGCCATAAGACCAACTACGGACCTTATCCGAAGAAGCCAGACCAATCTGCATACTATCGAATTTATTGACATCGATCAAGAGATCGACCTCCTTTTCTTATTTGGATGATTTAAAGTAGCCGACTAGCTGATTTATAGCAACTAGTGTTCTGTTCTAGATTCAGTCTTTCCCGCATTGACTTCTTCTTCTTGTTCTTTCTTCTCAGCTTGTTCTTTCGCTACCTTGCTTAAAGCATCAACATTAACAACTTCATCGTCTTCGTCATCCATATCACGCAATTCAATTTCTTTTTTAGCGACATCTAACACTTTCATATCAAGTCCGAGTGACTGTAATTCTTTAACAAGTACACGGAATGATTCAGGAACACCAGGCTTTGGAATTGGTTCGCCCTTAACAATAGCTTCATAAGTCTTAACACGACCTACAACATCATCTGACTTATAAGTCAAAATTTCTTGTAGTGTGTAAGCGGCCCCGTAGGCTTCAAGTGCCCAAACTTCCATTTCACCAAAGCGCTGACCACCAAATTGAGCTTTACCTCCAAGTGGTTGCTGGGTAACAAGTGAATATGGTCCAATTGAACGGGCATGAATCTTATCATCAACCATATGTGCGAGCTTCATGTAATACATCACACCTACCGCAATCCGATTATCAAATGTGTCTCCAGTCCGTCCGTCATAGAGTAAAGTCTTACCATCAGTTGCCATTCCAGCTTCTTTCAAAGAATCCCAAATATCACTATCGCGAGCACCATCAAAAACTGGTGAAGCAACATGAATTCCGAGTTTGCGAGCAGCCATTCC
Organism: Lactobacillus sp. UCMA15818; assembly: GCF_030400225.1. Classification (GTDB taxonomy): domain Bacteria; phylum Bacillota; class Bacilli; order Lactobacillales; family Lactobacillaceae; genus Liquorilactobacillus. The sequence continues at coordinate 132,721 of NZ_VJYB01000005.1, forward strand.
TAAATGGAGCTCAAGAACCTGTCCAATATTCATACGAGACGGTACACCCATTGGGCTAAGCATAATATCAATTGGGGTACCATCAGGCATAAATGGCATATCTTCTTCAGGAATAACAATTGAAACAGTCCCTTTATTACCATGGCGTCCAGCCATCTTGTCACCAACTTGAATCTTACGCTTTTGTGCAATATAAACACGAACCATCATATTGACACCAGGTGATAATTCATCCCCTGCTTCACGTGTAAAGATTTTTACATCTTGCACGATTCCGCCACCGCCATGAGGAACACGCAATGAGGTATCACGAACTTCACGCGCTTTTTCTCCGAAAATTGCATGCAGTAAACGTTCTTCAGCAGATAATTCCGTCACACCTTTAGGAGTAACCTTACCCACTAAAATATCACCATCATGAACCTCGGCACCAATACGCACAATCCCGAATTCATCAAGATCACGCAGTGTATCTTCACCAACATTCGGAATTTCGCGAGTCATTTCTTCAGGTCCAAGCTTGGTATCACGAGCTTCTGATTCATGTTCTTCAATATGAATAGATGTATATACATCCTCTTTAACTAAACGTTCATTAATGGCAATTGCATCTTCAAAATTATAGCCATCCCAAGTCATAAAGGCGATCAATGGGTTTTGTCCTAATGCCAACTCGCCGCTTTCCATCGATGGACCATCAGCCAAAACTTCATCATAATCAACATGGTCTCCCACACGCACAATCGGTCTTTGGTTGTAGTTCTTACCACCATTAGAACGGCGGAACTTCATTAACTTATACTTATCAAGTGAGCCATCAGCACGACGAACACGAATTTCACGTGCATCCACATACTCAACGGTTCCTTCACTCTTACTGATTAAAGCTACCCCTGAATCATGTGCAGTCTTGTATTCAATACCTGTTCCTACAAGTGGAGCATGAGGATCAAGTAGAGGCACAGCCTGGCGCTGCATGTTGGCACCCATCAAAGCACGGTTAGAATCATCATTTTCCAAGAAAGGAATACATGCTGTCGCAACTGCAACAACTTGCTTAGGCGAAACATCCATGTAATCAACTTTATCAACAGTTATCTCAATATTTTCACTCTTATTACGAGCCATAACAACATTATCGACAAATGAACCATCCTCATTCAATGGTGAGTTGGCTTGTGCAATAACATAATTATCTTCTTCATCAGCAGTCAAATAATCAATTTTATCTGTAACCATATGCGTTGTCCACGAGACACGACGATAAGGGGTTTCAATAAATCCATAACGATTTACCCGAGCATAAGAAGAAAGACTATTAATCAAACCAATATTAGGTCCTTCAGGTGTTTCAATTGGGCACATCCGACCATAGTGAGTATAGTGAACATCTCGAACTTCATATCCCGCACGATCACGAGTCAATCCACCAGGCCCTAAGGCAGACAAACGACGCTTATGTGTTAATTCACCAAGCGGATTGGTCTGGTCCATGAACTGTGAAAGCTGTGAACTACCAAAGAATTCTTTAATAGAAGCAACTACTGGACGAATATTGATTAATTGTTGAGGTGTCACAGTTGATGTATCCTGAATTGACATTCTCTCACGAACAACACGTTCCATACGTGAAAGACCAATTCTAAATTGATTTTGTAATAACTCACCAACCGAACGAATTCGGCGATTACCTAGATGATCAATATCATCAACAAATCCAATTCCTTCTTGCAGACTAAAGAAGTAATTCATTGAAGCAATGATATCAGCAGGTAAAATATGTTTGAATTTTAAATCAATGTTTCCATTGCCAATCATATTTACAATTTTTTCTGGATCTTTTTGAGAGTAAACCTTAATGATCTGAAGCGTTGTTGGGTCAGTAACAACCCCTTCATCTGATGGATGAAAAACAACTGTTTTAAAATCATTTTTTTCAAGATATGGTGTTAGTTTCTCCATAACATGTTTATCAAGCACAGTATCCTTATTGACAATAATTTCTCCGGTCTCAGGATCTGCTAACGTTTCAGCAAGAGTTAAATTAAGCAATCTAGTTTTTAAATCTAGTTTTTTATTAATCTTGTAGCGACCAACGGGAGCTAAATCATAGCGTTTTGGGTCAAAAAAGCGTGCAGTCAACAAACTACGTGAACTATCTGCTGTTTTTGGTTCTCCTGGGCGTAGTCTTTCATAAATATCTTTTAATGATTCAACAACACGTGAATCGTCTGCATTTTTATGAACATCTTTTTCAAGAGTCAACAGCAAACTATCAGTGTTACCAAGGATTTGAATAATCTCATCATCTGAGCTATAACCCAGAGCACGAACCAATTCAGTTAATGGAATCTTACGTGTTCGATCAATACGAACGTATGCAATATTTTTTGCATCTGTTTCATATTCTAGCCATGCACCACGATTAGGAATTACCGTTGTTCCGTAATTCTCACGGCCATTTTTATCTAACTCTGAATTATAATACACTCCTGGTGAACGTACTAACTGAGAAACAATTACACGTTCAGCACCATTAATAATAAACGTACCTTGCTCGGTCATTAATGGAAAGTCGCCAAAGAAGACATCTTGTGCCTTGATTTCGCCTGTTTCATGATTAATTAAGTTAAGAGTTACATGAAGTGGTGCTGAATAGTTTGCATCGTGTTGTCTTGCTTCCTCTACAGTGTACTTAGGTTCAAGTAACTGATAGTCGACAAATTCAAGCGACAAGTTACCCGCAAAATCCTCGATTGGCATAATGTCTTCAAACATTTCACGAAGACCCTCATCCAAAAACCAGTTATAGGAGTCACTTTGAATCTCAATCAAGTTAGGTAAGTCAAGCACTTCTTTGATTCGAGCATAACTTCTACGTGTACGGTGTTTGCCGTATTTTACTATATGTCCTGCCAAGTTGTTCACCTCTCAAAATTTTTCTGTGACGGCCAGTCAAATATTACATTTGTATTACAAATTACTAAAAGAACATTTTTTTGGCAAAAAAAAACCAAAAACAGGTCACATCGTATACCGAATTAACACCATTTTTGCTTCTATAGGGGGATTCTATGGACAATAGATCACAGTCTCCCCATTTCACAGTTTTGCAATTACTTATGATACCAATAAAATTTTATTGTGTCAAGAATAAAATTGGAGTCTGCAACACCCTAAGCCACAACAGAGAAACGTATAATATAAAGGCTTACTAAACGTAAGAAAAAAGCAGTACAAAGTCGGGAAAATTTAAGTACTAACTCGAAATTTTGACTTATGAAACACGTTTATACGGAATAAAGAGAGGAACTGAATCAAAATTTAACTTTTGACCCAGCCCCTCTCTATTTATTATGAATAAACACGTCGTACAGCAAAGTTCGCACTATATTCGTAATTTTTTGTTAATAACCAAATCTCCTCGACTTTATGGCACTGACTTAAAAAGTTTTTAAACCTTACTTTAATACTAAGAACATCACTGTTTTGTTAATTCCTTTTTATTCTCGTTCTCAGTAACAGTAATATTAATCTTGCCTTTAGATGCACCGATTGTTACTTTGCTTCCGACCTTAACTTGTCCAGTAATCAATAGTTCACTCAATTTATCCTCAACATCGGTTTGTAAGGCCCTTCTAATTGGCCTTGCTCCATATTCAGGATCAAAACCGTTTTTTGTGATTACATCAACGGCGGCTGGTGTAATCTTAACCGAAACATCTTGCTCCCGCACACGATTCAACAATTCATTTGCCATAAGTTTAACAATTTTGTGCAGTTCTTCTTTTTGAAGTGAGTGGAAGATGATTGTTTCATCAACCCTATTAAGAAATTCAGGCTTAAATGCTTTCTTCAAAACTTCGCGAATCTTAGCTGACATCTTAGTAAAATCACTAGCCGAATCTGTACTGCCAAAACCAACTTCTTTTTCATCCCTAAGCGCAGTTGCTCCAAGATTAGATGTCATTATGATAATCGTATTCTTGAAATCAACTTTTCTACCCTTTGAATCTGACAGATATCCGTCGTCTAAAACTTGTAATAAGATATTAAAGACATCTGGATGCGCTTTTTCAACTTCATCGAAAAGAATAACAGAATATGGATGTTGTCTTACTTTCTCTGTTAACTGTCCACCTTCTTCATACCCAACATATCCGGGTGGTGATCCGATAAGACGACTTGTTGCATACTTCTCCATATACTCACTCATATCTATCCGAATCATCGAGTCTTCTGAACCGAAGATTACTTCTGCAAGACTCTTAGCCAGCTCCGTCTTTCCAACACCCGTAGGCCCGAGAAACATAAACGAACCAATTGGACGATTAGGATCCTTCAATCCACTTCTTGCTCGTCTAATGGCACGTGAAACAGCGGAAACAGCTTCATTTTGTCCAATAACACGTTTGTGCAAGACCTTTTCAAGATCAATCAAACGGGTCGTTTCCTTCTTTTGCATCTGAGTAACCGGTACCCCAGTCCATTCAGAAACAATTTTTGCGATATCCTCTGATTCAACACTCAAGGAATATCCGGTATGATTAGCATTAGCTTTTGTTAGCCTGTCAAGCTGCTTCTTAATCTTTAATTCCTTTTCTCTAATCTCAGCAGCTTCATCGAATTCCCCTGAACCTAGTGCTACAACCTTTTGTTCAGCCAAATCCTTCAATAAATTTCTTTTTGCAGCAATTTTATTCACTCCATTGCTGTTTTCGATTCGCACGCGTGCAGCAGCCTCATCCATTAAGTCAATTGCCTTATCCGGTAAAAAACGATCTGCGATGTAACGCACACTCAACTGTACAGCACTCTCAACAGCCTCATCTGTTATTTCAACTTGATGGTGTTCTTCATAGCGAGAACGTAAGCCCTTAAGAATTGCAATTGTATCCTCACTTGAGGGTTCTTCGACTAATACCTTAGCGAAACGACGCTCAAGTGCAGAATCAGACTCAATATATTTTTGGAACTCATCAAGAGTAGTCGCTCCAACAACTTGAACTTCTCCCCTCGCCAATGCTGGTTTTAAGATATTCGAGGCATCAATTGCTCCTTCTGCCCCACCAGCACCAATCAAAGTATGCAGTTCATCAATAAACAAAATAACATTGCCATCTGCATATATTTCATCAATTATTTTCTTAACACGATCTTCAAATTCTCCACGATATTTAGTGCCTGCTACCAATGAACCCATATCAAGCATCATTACACGCTTATCCTGCAATGAGTCAGGTACATCTCCAGCGATAATTGCTTCTGCTAACCCTTCCGCAACTGCTGTTTTGCCAACTCCGGGTTCACCAAGGAGAACAGGATTGTTTTTTGTTCTTCGGCTTAAAACTTGAACCAATCGTTTAACTTCTTTTTCACGCCCAATTACTGGATCAATCTTTTTGTTTTGAGCTAAATCCGTAAGATCCCTTGCTAAGGAATTAAGGGTTGGTGTCCCATTTGCTTTAGTTGATTTCTTTTCATATTTTTTCATTTGTGCTTCACTCAAGCCCAATTTATGCACTATTGATTGGTACATTCTTCTAGTATCAACATTAAGCGCCTGTAAAATACGCGAAGAAAGAATATCGTTATTTCTCAAAAGAGCAAGTAACAGATGCTCCGTTCCAATTTTTTGTGCATTAGTCCGTTTGGCCTCGTCACCAGCCAATGCTAATATTTCTTTTGCCCTTGGAGAATATGGAAGATAACCGACTTTATCAGTCTTTTTCAACGTTCCATATCCAGCAATTCGTTCGATTTCTTCTCTAACATCTGTCTCTGTAACTATAAATTGTTTTAAAACTTTTGCTGCGATGCCTTGTTCTTCGAGGGTCAAAGCAAGTAATAAATGTTCTGTTCCAATTGCTTGATGGCGAAAATATTTAGCCTGTTCCTGTGCCAAAACTAAAACTTTTTTCGCGCTTGGTGTGAATAAATTATCCATTATAACCCCTCACTTTCTAGTCATCATATCTTAAACGATTCAATATACTGATTAAAATCCTTGCTCTAACTATCTTTTCTATCTGTCTATTTTCAAAGGCGAGAGTTCGCTTGTCAATACTAGAAATAATCAAGTTAGATTCTCTTCTTGTAAGCATTCCTTCCTGGTACACACTTTGGATGATTTGAAATGCCTTGTTAAAATCAATTTCATCCCCGATTATATTAATCAAATCGTCTATAACATCTGAATCATCTAATAAATTCACTTTAACAATCCTGATGTAACCCCCTCCACCACGCTTGCTTTTTACAACATATCCATTTTGAATGGTAAATCTGGTATTGATAACATAATTAATCTGCGATGGTACACAATTGAAAAGTTCAGCTATTTCGGAGCGCTTGATTTCAACTTGTTGCGAATCAGCTAGAATACTTTTGAGGTATTTCTCAATAATATCTGAAATATTTTGGCTTTGCATGCAATCACCCTTTTTAATTTGACTAATATTGACTTTTATTATACGGAAAAAAATTGCAATTGCAAAGTTAACGATATACAGACAAGTTATTTTAGCTTTGTTACAGATTAAACCACAAAAAAAATTTTTATCAACCTAAATATTAAAAAAAGCTCAAGAACACAAAAAAAGTTATGGTAGAATTCCATAACTTCTTCATATGTGTGTACTCAAGTCGGGAAAACAAGATTTGAACTTGCGACCCCTACGTCCCGAACGTAGTGCTCTACCAAACTGAGCTACTTCCCGATTACTAACTCCAAAGAAATAAGCCAACCAATTTTCAAATCGGGAAGACAGGATTCGAACCTGCGACCCCCTGGTCCCAAACCAGGTGCTCTACCAAGCTGAGCTACTTCCCGATTAATGCACCCAGTAGGAGTCGAACCTACAACCTTCTGATTCGTAGTCAGA
>NZ_VJYB01000006.1 GCF_030400225.1 Lactobacillus sp. UCMA15818
TAATGAATTTTCACCATTTAAATATTCTTTAACAACTTTCAGCTTAAAACTGTAGGTATAATTACGTGTCAAAAAAGCACCTCCAAAACTTGATTTACACGTCCAAGTTTTGTAAGGCACTTCACTTATGGCACACTCCCTGTCTTAATTAATTTTTTAACCATATCCAGTAACTGGAACTAACTTCTTAGATATTATTTTCCTGATCTAGCATCTTCTTAATAACTGGAACCTGGCCCAAAGTCGTCACTTCATCTTTTGACATAACCACTAAGTTAGTCTTTGATTGTGCTAATTCGGTAAATGCATGAATACTTTGATCCTTGAAATAATTTTCATTGACAGCTGTCAAGCTTTCTTGAATTTTATTGATGCGATAATTCTCTGCATCAGCCTGTGTCCTAGTTGCCTGAGCTTGTGCCTGCGCAGTTTCAACAAGCGCACGGTTACGAGCATCAGTTGTCAACTTGATGTTTTGTGCCTCACCTTGGGCACGTGCAATTGTCGCGATTCGTTCACGATCGGCAGTCAATTGTTTATCCATTGCTTCTTGGATAGAAGTCGATGGTGTCAGCTCATCAATATTTACTCGGTCAACATTAATTCCATAGACATTGGTTAAGTCTCCAATTGCAGCAGCCAAATCCGCATTGATCTTGGAAGTCGAACCCAGCGCATCTGTCAATTCAAGGCGTCCAATAATATCACGCAGGTGTCCTCTTACTAACTGAGCCATTGATTCAACTGAATCTGTATTTTCATAAACGTACTTTTTAGCATCTGTAACATGATAGTTCAAGGTAACACTCGCTTGAATATCTGCATTATCCTTTGTGATTACAGAATACTGTGATAACTGCAACGGACGCATTGCCAAGTTAACTGTCTGGATCCTTTGAAAAATAGGAATATAAAAGTGTAATCCTGCATCGACGCTGTGACTATACTTTCCCAATGTTTCCACAAGACCTTGACAATTTTGATTTACAATCTTTATTCCGAACATTTGAATTCCCCCATACTCGTAATTTAATGTACCATTGGGCGTAGTGTCAAAATATTCCCATTAGCCTCAATTACGATATAATTTATTTTCGAATCGAATTCCAGATTACTTTCAATCAAGTAACGATAATAGATTCCGTTTACTTGCACAAGTCCATTGTCTGGATCAATTTGTCTGTTCTCTACAACTTGCCCGATAAATTGGCGCTTTTCTAACGAAACGGCCGCCTGCTCCTTACCATTTAAAAAATCTTCAATAATTGTCTGCAGCAGGCTATTCACACTGCGATTTTGTTCCTTTGCTTTTGCTTCAAGTCTACTTTTTAGTTCTTTGGGTAACCTCAACAAAAAAGTCGCTATATCATCCATTGGACTCACCTCACAATCTTTTCATCTATCGATAACACTATGATATCATACTAATATCATAAAGCAATAAATATTTTTATTTTTTTGTGATATTTATAAAATGACCATACTTTATTGGTTCATTCAACTTCAAATTCAACGAAACGACAGCCTTAGGACGCTTACCAGCTTGACTAATCATCTGTTCCTTTACAGAATCCAAAGCAGCCTGAGCCTTCCCTAAATAATAGAATTTTTTCCCTTCGGCATCACTCTTCTTAAGAAATAGTTGAATTTGCACCTTAAAATCACCATTGTGGTCTCGCTCTAATAGCTGCTGAACTTCTTTTGAATCAATATGTCGTGGACTTCTGGTATACCATTTGATTAAACCAGTATTGAAGAATTCATTTTCATAGCGTGCACTACGATTCTTTGTTGGATCATCTTTTTCATATGTGATAAAGATTGGGCAAGCATCTCTTCCTACACGATAGCCATACATTGGAGCACTCACATCTTTGCTCCAATTCAAGAGTCGACAGACATCTTTGCGAGAATATTTTTGATAATATGCGAAAGGTTGCTTGGCATTAAAATTATTTGCTTTATACAATCCAGTTGCGATAACATCCATAAACATACGCTTAAAGTCACTTATTCCTTGTAAACTAGCATTAATCACAGAATTAAACCCGTACTTTCCATTTGAATGCTCTACAATAGCTTGCTTCCCGTATTTCTCAGCCTTATTTTCTCTCCCAGATTTGATATCAAAAAAGTGCAGGCTCAAAATGTCATCAACCGATTGCAATACAGCAGCATCTAAATAACAATTATTTTGTTGCAAGGCTTCTGTAAAGTCCTTATCTGTTACCTCTTTTTCCAGTAACAGCCTTAATAGTAAAAGTTCATGTCTTCTCATCCCATTTACCAATTCCTTAGTTGCAAAACTCAATACTTTTGCTTCATACTCGGTTAACTTGACTTGCTCTTTCATCTTAATTAAAAAGCTCGCGTAACTATCAAGTTGATTATTCTCAGCAAAGACTTCAGCATCAATTCCACCGTATTTTTGAAAATCCAGTAATAAGGGAATTCTGCCTAGTCTTTGTTTGAGTTCCTGATAATCTGCACGCAAAGTTGCAAAAGCATCTAACTTCGCAACCTGAATCGCCTCATATATCCGCTGTCTCGCAACTTCAGTAAAGTTAATTGTTGATAATCCTAGAATTGGCTGCATTGTTAAATCTGCACGTGCGCTATCCTTACTGCGTGAGATATCTCCTGTCAGCGCTGTGGGAATTAAATAATTATTCTTATAGTTTCCGATGAAATCAATAATTGTTAAGAACTCTTTACCGATATACTTACGTAACCCTCGACCCAACTGCTGAATAAAAACAATGCTTGATTGCGTATTCCTAAGCATCACAACTTGATTCAAACATGGAATGTCAATTCCCTCGTTGAAGATATCTACCGTCACGATATATTCGATTTGACCATGCTCAAGCTGGGTAACTACTTGGTTACGCCGCGCAATTGAATCACTCCCATCTAGACTAATTGCTGGGTGCCCATTCTTCGCCAAAAGCTGGGCAATCTCCTTTGATTCAAGCACATTACTGCAAAAAATAAGTCCATGAACTCGTTTGCCTGAATATCCATAGTACTCAAGTTGTTTTAGCACGTAACTAACACGTTCCTTTGCAACTAATAATCTTAGTGGAGACTTATCATCAATCAACTTGCCATCATACTCATAATCTTGCAGTCCCACATAATGAAATGGCGTCAGCATCTGTTCTTCCAAAGCATCTTGGAGCCGAATCTCATAGGCAATATTGTAATCAAATAGTTGATAAATGCTGAAATCATCTGTTCTCTCAGGTGTCGCTGTCATCCCTAAACAAAAAGCTGGGGTAAAATAATCCAAGATGCGGCGATATGTCTCAGACCCACTTCGGTGCGCCTCGTCAATCAAGAGATAATCAAATTGATTTGGTGCAAATCGCTTTAAGACATCTGTCTTGGAGAGTGTCTGCAAAGTCGCAAATAAGTACTTGGCTTGTCTTTCATTCCGATTCCCAGATAAGATTCCATAGTCACTATCTTTTCCACCTAAAACACGTTTAAAACTATCCAGTGCCTTTTGTAGAATTTGTTCACGGTGAACTACAAATAACATCTTATTTGGATTAACTTGCTTTACATCAAGCGCAGCTAAAAATGTTTTCCCCGTCCCTGTTGCGGAGATTACCAAACCTCTTCTTTCATTTGTTGCACGCAATTTTGCTAATTCAATTAGCGCTTCTGTCTGCATCTTATTAGGAACAATTGGTGCTTTTTCTTTGACTTCAACCGAATTAATTATCGTTCGTTTTTGCTGGGTATCATTATAGACATGCCGATATTCTTCAATCCATTGATTAGTGAGCTCGACTGCTTGTTGCCACTCAATATCCAGCTGATTCATAATCTGCTTGGTCACTGCACCATCCTTGAGTGCCGAAAAATGCAAATTCCATTCAACGTTGTGCAATAATGCTGCACGCGTCAAATTTGAGCTACCGATAATCATCGAATAATAGTCGTTATGTTCAAAAAGGTAGCCTTTAGCATGGAAGCCTTCTTGCGTAACAATTCTAACCGTAATATTTGGAATCTTAAGTAGTTCCTCAAAGACCTTCGGCTGATTAAATGCCAAATAATTCGAAGTCAGAATTCTTCCTGAGATTCCCTTAACTGCTAAGTCAGCTAACACGACTTTCAAAGGCGTTAGTGCATCTTCGGTAATAAATGCCAGTGCAAAAGAAAAACTCCGACAAGTCTGTAATTCATACCGGAGATGTTCCCACATCGTATCATTCGGTTGATTGCTTACCAGCTGTGGCAATAATTCGCTAGTAGCCCCAGGTTGACTATCATCCAAGAATCCAACTGTTGCTGCCAGCAAAAGATTCTGCTTAATATCTTCATTATTCATCAAATTCCACCTTATTTAAATCCCACTTGCTTAATTTCGCGAGTACCTTCTGATTTGCTGGCAACCACTTCTTATTTTCTAACTGCTGAATTGGCAACCATCCGTATTCCTCATAAATCTTTGGTTCGCCCTCTTTGCTTTCTAGTCGTGCAAAATAAAAATACAGTTTTACATCCCCAAATTGATAATGGTATGCATACTCTGGGACTACCATTGAACCAATAGTAATTTCTGCTCCAATTTCTTCCATTACTTCCCGTTTAAGTGCTTCTTTTATTCCTTCATCTTTTTCAATCTTGCCACCTGGAAATTCCCAGTAGCCAGCTAATTTCTTAGATTTTCTTTTACCTACAAAAATCTGTTTCTTCCGATTTAAGATTACAGCACATACAATTTCTATCTTCATTTATTCCCACCCTAGCTCTTGCTAACTCCATATTTAATTACAGCTATTCTTCCTATATTCTAATTTTTTATTGCATAATAAGCTAGACAAACAGATAGACTGTGTCCTAGAATTAAAAACAGAAGCTATACACATATGGTACGTTTTTAAGTAAAGTTTGAAGTTATTAGCTGAAGAATCTTGGTCTATGAAATCTATATAACATCAATGAGGAGGAAAACCAGTGTCTATTTTTAAGAATATTATGAGTTGGGTATGGCCTATCTTAATCGGCTTATTACTTGCTTTTTTTGTTAAGACTTTCCTATTCAGCTCTGCCAATGTTGTTGGCGATTCTATGGCTCCCAATCTGCAGGCTGGGGAACGTGTCATCATGTTAAAAGCCGCAAAAATCAAACGGAATTCAATCATTATTTTCAATGCTTACGGTGTTGATACTCAGGAACCTAATGTTACTCCTAAAACGAAATATATTAAGCGTATAATTGGGCTGCCCGGTGATAAAATCGAGTATCAGAATAATGGCAAGTTGTATGTAAACAACAAACTAGTCTCACAATCATATATTACCAAAAAGCAACAATCTAGCGGAACACTGACACTTTCGACTGCCTTATCACCTGCTTCAGGAGTAACCTTGGGTACAAATAAAAGCTTTACCGTTCCAAAAGGTAAGTATTTTGTTCTCGGTGATAATCGCAAAATCTCAAACGATAGCCGCTATTATGGCTTTGTCCCAAAAGCAAAAATTTTGGGTGTAGTAAAAGCCTTTATTTGGAATAAACACCATAAGTTAATCAATTCTTTCAATAGTAATTAACCAACTAAGATTTCTTGTAGTCAGCCATTAATTGTGCATAGTATCTTTTTTTATTCTGTAAAAAGTCAATGTGTGTCTGAATTTTCTGTTGCTGTGCATGCAATATTTGTTCTTGTTGTTCCAAGATACTTATTCTTTCCTTAACTGTTTCATCTCCTTGTTCTCGTAGCTTAGAGTATTCAATAATTTTTGCAAGTGGCATTCCGGTTGCCTTTGCGCGACTAATAAATTCAATCCATCGCAAGTCTTTATCCGTAAAAACACGGTAGTTATTACCATTGCGTGCAGGTTTCAGAAGACCTAAGTCCTCATAATAGCGTAGTGTTGGAATTGAAAGTCTAGTTATACTTGAAATTTCAGAGATCTTATATGTTTTAATCATCTTATAACTTCCTTTTAAAAATTCTACTTGCTATCAAGTTAACTTGATAGTTTATAGTGATTTTATCACATAGAAGGAGGAATTATTTTGGATAAATACGAAAATGGATTACAGATACGCGAGGAAGTTATTGGACGAAAAGCAAGCCAGTTAGTAACGGACAGCCTAGCAGACATTGCTCCTATCTTAAACCAAAAAACACTTCTGGCTTTTGATGAAGCAAAAACCCGAGGTATCTTAGACATGAAGCAGCGCGAAATGATTACAATTACTACATTACTGACACAAGGTGATACATCCAGTCAGCTTCGCATTCATATTCAAGGAGCTTTAAATGTCGAAATGACACGTGCTGAGATAATCGAAACTTTCGTTCATTGCTTACCTTATGTTGGTTTTCCGAGAGTACTAAATGCAATTTCAGTTGCCAAAGAGGTTTTTAATAAAGATTAAAAAAGTGATAAAAGACTGAACCAAAGTGAAACACCCCATAATATCTAGATCTCAAAAAATCTAATTATTATGGGGTGTTTTTTATGATCAAATATATAAATAAATTTAAAGTTTATGCTATTTTTTGAACTTCAAATAGACCTTTAGATTATGAAAATGTTACTACTAATGGACTAGATTGAAATGATTCAATTAAAGCCGAGTGAATAGTTAACTTGATAATAACATTATTCTTGAGATCTTCGGATAGCTCTTTTATCTCTGGGTGCACAGCGATTTCGGTAAGCATTTCATTGCCTCCAATAATCTCTGGCTTAATATTATTTGAGCTAATTCTTATTCCTGTTTTCTCATCAAACCAAGTTGTGATTGCTGCGGCTTCATTTTGAATAATATTCCTAACACGGTTTGTCTTACTATCAGTCATGATATAGAAGATATTATCCTCTGTTCTTGACTGCTTAAAAGTAATGACACTTGAAGTTACTCTATTATTTTCGGAAACCGTGGATAAAACAATGATATTATCCAATTTACTCAAAGCATTATTAAATTCACTATTACTTTTGGGATTTCCATCCTTGCTAAATTTTTTACGCTGTTTAAGAACTGTCAGTATAGTTAAGGGGATTACTAAAATAATATAACCTACCACAGATAAGGCAAGTGATTGTGCGAAGTATCCTTTAATACCAAAGTAAGAAACCACCGACATTGCCATGAAAATTGTCAGTAAGAATATTAAAAACAGCTGTATAAATCTTTTGGCGTACATCTTACATCACCTTCCATTTTTAATTGGACTCAAGTTCATCAGAATTAAATATAGAAAACATCGAAGTATCTTTGTCTATTTTAACATCAATTATGTTCAACACATTAATTGTATTTAAACAAAGACTCATTCCTTGCCTAATGGTGAAAATTTCGCCCCTACCCCTGTTAAAGTTCGCAAACTACCTGCCAATAAAATAACCATAAACATTGATTGACCATGTGCCAATAATACTCCACCAAACCATGAACCAACAGGAATTGAAGCGTAAGAAACCATCCGCGTAACCGAAACAACTCTTCCCAAAATCTGTTTTGGAACTGTCCTTTGCCTTAAAGTAAAATAAGTAATAACATTAATTGTCCCAAAAAAACTGATGATGCCTAAAACCACACCAATATAAAAATAGTTAGTACTTACTAATAAGAGCAAAGTGCTCAAACCAGCCAAAATAGTGCTAGATGATAATAAAACACCTGTCTTAAAATGATTAACAATCTTGCTTCCACCAAAACCAGCAATCAATGATCCAGCTCCTCCTATCGACATCGCTAAAGTTGCCTCAAAAAGTGGATAATTCAATAACTTAGTCATGTAGTAAATAAAATTTGCTTCAAACATATTCAATGCAAAGTTAGTAAAAAAAAACATAACTGAACCACTAAAAATTACTTTTTCCCGCAAGCTATAACTAGCTCCCTCAATGACATCAACGGTCAACTTCTTAATTGCAAAATTAATCTGAACTTCTTTATTCTTGTCTCTTGGAAGCTGTACCAATATCACTACGGTTAACAAAAAAGAAAATAAATCAATCCATAAGGCATTGTAGTCACCTAGCAATGTTACCAGTGATCCGCCCACTAATGGTCCCATGATTGATAATGTGTTATCAATTGTTTGAATAGTCGCATTAGCTTCAGCAAATTTTTTATCTTCCACTATTTCTGGAATGATGCTCTGGAAGCTTGGATGGATCAACGGGTCAATGGAAGATAAAATAAAAACTGCTACATATAATAAACTAAAGTTAATTTCTTTCTCCATTAAGGTGAACAACAATAAAGGCACAACCAGTGCAGCAAAGAGATTTCCAATAATCAGAATCTTCTTTTTAGCATAATTATCAGCAAAACTACCACCCAATAATGAGAAAACTATCCACGGAATAAATGAAATACCAAAAACAGTGGCAGCATGATAAGCCGAACCTGTTTTGGAAAGAATAATAATTGGTAATGCTAAGCGATACAGCCAATCACCAATTGATGAGATTAAAAAGGCCATACAAAGATAACTAAAATTACGATTTTTTATAAACAAAATATTTACCCCTTAAATAATTAATAATTGCTTTTATAGTACAAGAAGCTTAAAATGAAAAATAAAAAAGTTGCATATAGGTTAAAAAACATGAAAATAGGCCAAATATTCAAGTATTTTAGACGAACAAAACACATTACTCTCAAAGAGGCCAGCCAAGGAATTGTTTCTATTCCTTTTTTATCACGTTTTGAAAATGGATTAACGGATATTTCTTTCAGTCATTTACTAGAATTGCTGAACAGAATTAATGTCCAATTGTCAGAATTTGAATTTCTTTATCAACAAAAAAATCCGACTAAAAATGACTTATTACCCGCTTTTCAGCAAGCATATCAAGCTGGAAATATTGATATGCTAAAAAAATATTTATCTGAATGGCAAGAAAAACAAGGCATGTTCGCTAACTTACAGACCATTCAACTAAAAATGATGTTGGTAACCTTGGGTGAAGGCGAACTCACAAAAAAGGAAATTACAATCTTGGTAACCTATTTTCAGAAAATTGATAATTGGACTTTCTTTGAGCTCTATTTATTTGGCCACGCTCTTTCATTTCTAGAATTGCCAATCATGCTTAATTTATTCAATGAGTTGCAAAAAAAAGAAATTATCTATGACGATTTCCGCCACGATAATTTCTCAATTCTTTTTTATATCTATAATAATGTTATTTTGCATTTACTAGCCAACAATTACTTTAACCAAGCGCATACATTGGTCAACCACCTAGAAAATCATTTTTGTGCCCGTGATAAAGATTACTACCATAAAACACGACTCTTTAATTTAAAAGGACTGACATTGTATTTACTAGGACAAAAAGAAGCTGGTCTTAAATTGCTAAAAAAAGCTAATCTGATTACCTACTTAACAAATCACGAGGTAAATTTTCTAAAGAATGAAAAAATATACCTTGCAAAGTATCTAACTGTACAAGAATTAACTGACGTTTTTGATTTCTCGCAGATTTCTTATCTAAAGGAGTAGTCGCTACTTGTTCATCTGAAATAAGATCTCTCTCAAAGCCGTATTTAGTGCCTCACTAATTTGCTGTGGATTTTTAGGTAATCTATCCTTAAAAATGGTATCTAGGAGTACACAAAATCCACCAATTGAGTAGATAATTGCGTAATAATATTGATTATCTGCCCTTTTTTGTCTCCATGGAACTCTGATGTTCAAAAGCGTAGCCGCAATCGTTGAAATATGACGAGTTAGTAGTGGAACAAGTAAATTATGGCGGGCTAGCATCACTACTCTCTGACGATGTGGCCAAAGAAAGTTGATAAAACATTTAGAAATATCTTCTGGTTTCATTGGTACACCCGATAAATACTCCTGATAACTATGTAAATATTTTGCTAACATTTCATCCAAAATGGATGTCTTGCTACCAAAATACCGGTAATAGGTTCTGCGTGAATATCCCGATTCCAGAGTTAACTGCTTGATTGTAATATCTTCGAATTGTTCATGCTCAAGTAAACAAAATAGTGCCTCGACAAATGCGTTCTTTGATTGCTCAATCATCTTATCTCTAGTCATGGCACAATCTCCCCTTTTTTATGGCACATACGTTACTTGTATTTATTATGCATGAAAATCATAATACACTACAAGTATAGGAGGTTATCAAAATGACAATCTGGTCTTCGTACTGGTTATTACCATTATTATTTATGTTCCACGATTTTGAAGAATTAGTTTTTGTACCCCACTGGCTGCAAAGAAATGACCCAACTATTTATGGCCGTACATTATTTGGTGGAGTAAATCGCTCGGATATCTTGTCCGCTGGAATTTGGGAAGAGTTCTGTATTTACTTAGCACTCTCTGTCATCGCTTACTGGTTCAATTATCCGCTATTAATAGTTGCTGCTACACTCCCTTATTTCTTTCATCTCATAATGCACATCGGCTTTTCACTGATTAAGCATGCTTATGTCCCTGGCGTTGTAACAGCTCTTATTGAAATTCCTGTGACTATTGCCTATTTACTTATCTTAACTAAACTGACATACTCACCATTTTGGCAATGGCTGCTTATTATTTTCATGATGTTTGTTTTCTTCATAGGTAATCTTAAACTTATTCATTGGCTAATGGCCAAAGTGAATTTGTAAAAAATACCAAGTACCTATCATAATGGGAGTGCTTCATGCAATTCGTTCGGCTAATTCTTTCTGTGATACATTATTTACATCTTTCAATATAATTACAAACATTTTATTTTATCACATCCAAGTTCATCTAAACTATCTTGTCCGGGAAATCTCCACCTAAAAGATTTCTACAAATAGTATTCTTACTATGCAAAGTAGTTCAGTGACATCCAGATTGGTATGCAATGATTCCTAATATCTGTAATCAAGATGTTTAGGAATCATTTTTTCATAAACCGCACTTTAGCAATTTCAGTCTATTTATCATTAAAGAAGTTATCTATTCAAACCATCTCCTAAAAAGCATATAATTAGCCTAAATATTTATCACTTAGGGAGATGTATAAATAATGATTATCCACCGAGCTTTCAAAGACACGGATGCCGTTGAAGTTGCTAATTTGGTCAAAAAAACTATGTTGACTACCAATATTAAAGACTATTCCAAGGAATACTTGGAAAATGATTTGAAAAAATTGACAGCTTTAGACTTTATTGAAAAGGCTAAATATTTTCATTGCTACGTATTTTCAGATAATACTGCTGAAAATAAAATTATCGGTGTAGGTTCAATTGGAGCTTACTGGGGTAAAAAAGATGAAAGTAGTTTCTTCAATATTTTCGTATTGCCGGAATATCAAGGCAAAGGAATTGGCAGACAAATTATTCAAACATTGGAACAAGATACATTCTTTAAAAGAGCTAGAAGAATTGAAGTTCCAGCTTCAATTACAGGACTAAAATTCTATCAAAAAATGGGTTATTCCTTTAAAAACGGCATTGATATAATTGATGATGAAGGCCTCTATCGACTTGAAAAATTTAATCGGACTGAATAAGTTAAATACTACTTCTATTTTTGTTATAACAATTGTTCAACAAGACCTACCAATTTTAAATCAAATTTAAGGAGAGGTTCAATTATGGATATTAAAATACTTGATTCAAATGATTTTTTATCTTTCAAAAGAATTAGACTGTTTGCTTTGAAAAATGATCCTATGGCTTTTGGCTCTAGCTATGAAGAAGAATCGCAAAAGACTGATAGTTACTTTAAAAACAAAATTAAACAAGAAAAAAATAAATTTACAATTGGTTTTTTTGAATCAGGTCAGCTAGTCAATATCGCTTCTTTTACACAACAAAATAATTTAAAGGAGCAGCATAAGGGTGAAATTACCTCTGTTTATTGCTTGAACAATTATAGAAATCAGGGACTTACTAAAAAAGTACTCACTATTTTATTGGATAAAGCATTCTTAATCCCAGAATTAAAAGTTTTAAAAATTACTGTTTTATCTGAAAATAAACCAGCAAAAAAGTTATACAGCAGTCTTGGTTTTAAAAAATATGGTCGAGAGCCTTATTCATTATTTGACGGTGAAAAGTACTATGATGAGGACTTAATGTACCTAAATTATGAAGCCTTTATAACCCAACAAAATATCATTACTAGTGTAAAATAACTATCATTCTATCGAATTAAAATTTAAGCATAAATTGTTACACGACAACACTCCGAATGAATGCAATATCCTAAGATTCATTTCAGTGTAGCCTAATTGTATTTTAAATTAAAAATACTGGAGTCAGGAAAAATGGATAAATTAATAAGCACCATTATTACGCAAATTTGTTATACAACTTTGGTATACGGACGAATAAATAAAAAATTATATCTCAACTTATCAAACAGTGAAATCAAAGATTTGATAAGTACAACAATATTAAACGCTACTAATATTGAACATATCAGAAAAAATTACTATGTTTATAATTATCCAGCCAACATCAGAATTACAGTTAATGCACATAACTTTCGGGTTATCACAGCTGATAAGTTGGACAAATAACTGAATAAACATTTAGTTCGTTTAGTAGCACCAACAAAAAAGGACCTGATACCAGTTAATTACCAGAATCAGATCCTAACAATTTAAACTTTCTACTTAACTGCTCCACTGACTACCCCAGAAATGATATATCGCTGGAAAAAGATATACATCAATAACACTGGAGCAAGAACTAAGACGTAAGAAGCAAATGCTAGGTTATAGTTAGTTGAAAATTGTCCTTGAAAAACATACTGTGCTAACTGTAAGGTTTGATCTTTCGGATTACTCAACAATACTAGGGGCATCAAAAAGTCATTCCAAGTCCACATAAATGATAAAATAGCCACTGTCGCGTGCATTGGTTTCATCAGTGGGAAAATAACTTTAAAAAATACTTGCAAAGGTGTTGCACCATCTATAACTGCAGCTTCTTCAAGTGCAGTTGGTATTTGTTTAATAAAGCCTGAATAGAGAAAGGTGTTCATTGGAAGTCCGAAAACAATATATAAAAATGTAATCCCAAAGACATTGTCCATATGAAAGGCACTAACTTCTTTAACTAATGGAAGCATTATTACATTGAAAGGAATAAACATTGCACTAATGAAATAATAGTACAAGACATTAAAGAACTTACTTTTTTTACGATTTCTTGTAATTGCATATGCTGCCATTGAGTTAGTTAAAATTGTAAAAACAATATTTACAATTGTAATGAAGAAAGTGTTTAAAAACATTCGCGAATAATCTGTCATTTTCCATGCTTCAGAGAAGTTGCTCCATTGAATATGTTTTGGCAATGATAAAACATTACCCATATCACTCGGATTTTTCAATGAAATTACTAGTGCCATATAAAGTGGACCTAGAATAACAAATATCGCTATTACCATTAAAATAGCAGTTAAGGTGTAATTAGGTTTATTTAAGCGTTTCTTCATTAATGTTTTTTTCATTGCAACCTCTCCTCGCGTTTATTCAAAATATTCAATTGCAATAATGAAATCGCTGCAACAATAATGAATAAAACTACCGCATTAGCAGATTGAATTGCAAACTGTGAACTTTGGAAACCTTGTGTGTAGATTAAGACTGAGATTGATGTTGTACTATTTCCGGGACCACCTGAAGTCATTGCCATAATCTGATCAAATACCATTAAATAACCTTTAACGGACAGAACCAAATTAATTGTAAAGAATGGGGCAATCAACGGAAAAGTAATTTTCCAAAAGCGTTTCCATGGAGTTGTTCCATCAATTAAGGCTGCTTCATAGATTTCATCATCAACTGATTGCAATCCCGAAAGATAAATTAAGATATTAAAAGCCATTCCTTGCCAAATAGTTACGATTAAAATACCAACCCAAGCATGGTCAGTTCCCAAAATATTAGTACTAATACTCGACCAATCAAGTGCTTTCCCAAAATTAGGAATCATTGTGCCAAAAATAAAATTGAAAATAAAACCGACAATTAACATCCCCATCATATAAGGAAGAAAGTAAAGTGCTCTTAAAACTTTCTTATATTTAATATTTGCATTTAGCCCCACTGCCAGTGCTAGTGAAATAGCATTAACAAAAATGGTAGCAAATAGTGCAAACTTAAAGGTAAACCAATATGCCTGGCTAATTTGGCTGTTCGAAAACATATAAAGGTAATTCCTTAATCCAACAAAATGCCAACCACCATAACCTGGCCAATCAGTAAAGCTGTAAAATACACCACGTAAAAAAGGTACCGTATGAAAGATAAAAAATAAAATTGCCAGTGGCAGAACCATCAAGTAAGGTGTAATATCACGTTTTTTCTTTAACCTTTCCATAAAATCATTCCTTAATGTTTGCAGAATTAAATGCTTTGTCTGCATTTTCTAATGATTGCGTTATGTTCTTTGAAGCACTCATGCCGGACTTAGCATTAACGCCAGTTTGAGTTAAAACTTTTGTTAAATCTAAAGCACTTGGATAGTAATGATCTGGATAGTTGACAACCTGTCCTTTTTCCAACTGTGAACTAATTCCAGAGACAAGTTTGCTATTTTGTGTAACACCCTTAATGGCTGAAAAAGCAAATTGTTCTTTAGTATATTGCTTAGCATTCCCATTTTCCATTAAAAATTTAACAAATTTTTCAGCGGCTTTAGCATGTTCTGTCTTGTTAGAAATTGCAAGTGCTACATCTACTCCAGAAGTTACTTTATTTTGAGCGGCTTTTTCATTAACAGGTAACATAAACATTCCTAAATCTGCATTCTTGTTTAACTGTGTAATTCCCGGAATAACAAAATTACCATTAACCATCATTGCCGCCTTGTCTTTAGCAAATGCAGCAACACCATCGTTATAAGAAGTTCCAGTATAGTCGTTTTGACCATAATTTAATAATTCCAAATATTTAGCCATGACTTGTTTATGAGTTTTGGCAAAAGTAGTTTTGTTATCCAACCTTTTATTAATCCAATTTTTTGAAATCATATTGGCTGACAATTGGTTAAATACTGCTAAAGTAGTCCAACTATCTTTAAAGGTAAATTCAATCGGTGTAATATTCTTAGATTTGAGAATTTTACAATCATTGATAAATTCACTCCAAGTTGTCGGTGTTTCCGTAATACCAGCTTGAGCAAAAAGTTTTTTATTATAAATAACCCCCGAAGCATTTATTGCGTAAGGAACAGCATATAATTTGTTACCGGAATACAGCGAAGTAATCATTTTCCGATAAACTGGTTGTGTTTTGCTAACATAAGATTGCCTACTTAAATCTTTCAAGACATGTGCTTTTTCTAGTTGTAAAAAGTTGGCATCCCCACCAACAGCCATCACATCAGGAATAGAATTCTTGGATAAGTAACTTTTCAAAACGGTTCCTGCATTAGACGGAGAAGATAACTTGACACTAATATTTGGATTTTGCTTTTCAAATTTACTAATCAGTTTTTTGTAGGTTGAAGCGTTTTCGGTTTTAGTTGAAAAAAATTGCAAAGTTGTTTTTCCATTTGATGAACTTGATGAACTACAACCAGTAAGAAGTAAACTGGCAGCTGCGATTCCAATAACCCCTGATAGAATATATTTGAATTTTTCCTTAAACATATTTGATTACCCTCTTTTTTCTTTTGTTGTCTGACCTAACTCCAAGCTAAAATTCAGTAACTGACTTTTCATTACTTTCCCGTCATTAATACATGCAATCAACTCTGAGCAACTTTGAATACCCATTTGAAAAAAAGGTTGTTTAATTGTTGTCAAAGTTGGAGATACCATTTTGGCTAAACTTGTCCCATCATAACCAGTAATCGAAAGTTCCTTAGGAATTATAATATTGTTCGCAGCAGCCTCAGAAATTGCACCTAAAGCACACTCGTCACTAACACAGCAAATACAACTAATATCAATTGCGTCCTTCAAATAGTTTCGAACAGCTTTTCTACCAGAAGTGAAATCAAAAACCCCAGTTTGAATCCATTCATCCTGAAATTTAATTCCAGCATCAATCAAGGCTTTTTTATACCCTGCAAAACGCGGTTGTCCCGCAACTTTATCTTGTAAATTAGGCCCTGCTAATCCAATCCTTCGGTGTCCAATACTAATTAAATAATTCGTAATTGCATACATTGCTGAATAATCGTCAACCTTGATATAGGGTAAATCTGAATCTGGGACCATAGTCGAAACCAAAATAGTTTTAATATCATTTTTTTCTAAATATGCCGTTTCTACTTGGCTCAACTGGCTTGAAATTATTATCAGTCCATCCACTTTGAACTCATTCATTCTAATGATTTTCTGCAAAATATACTTACTAGCCGATCCAGTATGTGAAATAATAACATCAAAATTCAATTGTTCAGCAACTTCTTCAATTCCATCAATAATCGGATTAGAGAAGCTTGTTGGCACCGTAGGCATAATTACGCCTATAGTTTGGCTTCTTTTCCTAACAAGTGAACGAGCTAATGAATTTTTTGTATAATTCAGCTCTTTTGAAACCGCTTTCACTTTTTGGTAAGTAACCTCTGAATATCCTCCTAAGTCATTTATAACCCTTGAAACTGTCGCAATTGATACTCCTGCTGCTTTTGCAATATCTTTAATGGTGGCCATCCAATCACCTAAACTTTCATTCAGCGTAAACGTTTACGTCAATAAAATAACATTACACTAAAAAATTGTCAAGCATTTTAAATAAATACTTTTTATTTTTTGAAATCGCTTGCAAAAAAATAAATGGCGCTTATAATTCTAATTATTAATAAGCTTGGAACGTTCCAAGTTAATATTTTGGAGGTAATATATATGCAAGCAAAGTGGTGGCAAAAAGCAGTTGTGTATCAAGTCTATCCTCGGAGTTTTCAAGATAGCAATCATGATGGTATTGGAGATTTGCAAGGAATTATTCAGCGTCTGCCTTACATCAAAAAACTTGGGGTTGATGTAATCTGGCTCAATCCTGTTTATAAAACTTCTAACATTGATGGTGGATATGATATTTCTGACTATCAAGTAATTAATCCTGATTTTGGTGATTTATCCGACTTTCAGCAATTAATTACTACAGCTCACAAAATGGACTTAAAAATTATTATGGACTTAGTTGTTAATCATAGTTCTTCTGAACATCATTGGTTCCAAGAATCCAAAAAAAGCAAATCAAATCCTTATCGCGATTACTACATCTGGAGAGATCCCGTTGATGGGCACGAACCTAACAACTGGGGCTCATTCTTTTCTGGACCTGCATGGACATTTGATTCCGCTACAGGTCAGTATTATTTACATTTATTTGCAAAGGAACAGCCAGATTTAAACTGGGCAAATCCGCAAGTTCGTACATCAGTTTTTGATATGATGAATTGGTGGGCCTTACAAGGAATTGATGGCTTTCGCATGGATGTAATTTCAATGTTGTCAAAACCAACAGATTTGCCCGATGGTCCTAAGACACCCGGAGCTTTATATGGTGATGGTGGAGCCTTAGTTGCTAATGGCAAACATGAACATGAGTATCTTCAAGAAATGAATCAAGAAGTTTTAAGCAAATATAATTGGTTAACTGTTGGCGAAACTGCGGGAGTAACAATTGACGAGGCACAAAAATACGCTGATTTAAAAGGTTCTGAATTGAATATGGTTTTTCAGTTTGAACATATGGGGCTTGATGGCAATTCTGATCCTCGGCTTGGAAAATGGAGTGACCAGAAAACTTCATTAACAGTTTTACGAGATAATCTGGCGAAGTGGCAAACTGCACTAGCAAATAAAGCGTGGAACAGTTTATTTTGGAATAATCATGATCAGCCACGAGTTGTTTCTCGATTTGGAAATGATAGCGAAGAATATCGTGTCTTATCTGCAAAAATGCTTGCTGCAATGTTACATGGTATGCAAGGAACACCCTATATCTATCAAGGCGAAGAAATTGGGATGATTAATACCAACTTCAAATCTCTTGACGAAGTGGTTGACGTAGAAGCTCGTAATGCTTATCATGAGTTAGTTGAAAAAGAGAAAGTGGTTTCCTCAAAAAAGTTACTACATTATTTTTCACAAAGGTCTCGCGATAACGCTCGAACCCCAATGCCATGGAATAATTCTGCACATGCAGGTTTTACTTCCACTCAACCTTGGATGGCATTGAATCCCAATTATTCACAAATTAACGTTGCTGCTGCTCTTTCAGATAAAAACTCAGTCTTTTATTTTTATCAGAAATTAATCAAGATGCGATATGAGTTGGCAGTAATTACTGATGGGGATTTTAAATTAGTTGCTGGAAACAACAGTGACCCAGATGTTTTTGCTTATACCCGAAATAACGCGGACCAACATTTACTTGTTATTTGCAACTATACTCAAAAACAATTAACTCGTCATTATGAATTACCGGCTCAGGCAAGATTGATTGTTCAAAATTACTCAGAAATAGTTGCTGATCAATTGCGACCGTATGAGACTAAAATTTATTTATGGTAGGTTAGTCGTATGACAAATATTAATGATGTTGCTCATTTAGCTGGAGTTTCACGTGGTTCAGTCTCAAATTATCTGAATGGTGCTAAAATGCGAGAAGTGACCTTCAGGAAGATTGCCCAAGCAATTGCTGAACTAGACTATTTGCCAAACGGCACTGCGCAAGCTCTTAAAAAAAAGCAAACTAGATATGCTGTATTAATTTTACCCGAAATTAATACTCCTTTTTTTGCAGACTTAACTGAAAAAATTCAAGCTGAATTTCGAAAAAAAGACTTTTCGTTAATATTGTGTACCTCAAGCAATCAATCTACTTTAGAAATTAAATATTTAGAAATGGCTCAAGTCCAAAAAGTCGCTGGGATTATCACAATGTCTTATTCAGATATTCGCCCTTGGTTAAATGCCAATATTCCGCTTGTAACTCTAGAGCATAGTCTAACGGAGCAGATACCCTTAGTAACTTCCGATAATTATACTGGGGGGCGTATTGCCTCTCAAAAATTACGGGCTTTAGGGGTAAAAAAGCCTTTGTTTTTGGGAACTAAACCTATTGAAAATTCTTCTTGGGAAAGACGACAAGGGTTCATTGATGATTGTGAGTTTCATCAATATACTGCGCAGCAAGTGCTTTTATCCTCTAATAACTCTTTAGCTATGTTAAAAAACTTTATTGCTGAGAACTTTTCTCCCTCCAAAAATAATTTTGACG
The DNA here is from genome assembly GCF_030400225.1 of Lactobacillus sp. UCMA15818. Taxonomy (GTDB): domain Bacteria; phylum Bacillota; class Bacilli; order Lactobacillales; family Lactobacillaceae; genus Liquorilactobacillus. The sequence continues at coordinate 19,192 of NZ_VJYB01000006.1, forward strand.
GTATTTTTGCAGAAAGCGATGCGCTTGCCTACTCTTGTTGGCATATTTTACAGCAAAAAAACATTCTAATTCCTGCACAAGTCCAAATTATTGGATTTGATGGTGCTCCTTGTTATGGAAATCAACCTTTGTTACTCTCATCAATTAAACAGTCAACTGTTCTGTTAGCTAAAGTCGCTGTTGAAAATTTGTTTAGCTTAATCGAACATAGTCCAGTTCCCAACAAAAAGGTACTCCCCGTTTCTTTTGTTGAGGGTATTACAACCAAAGAACCCTTATAATATATTAATTCAGTTAAATAGATATATATGTAGTTTTTAATTAGGGCTGAGTCGAAGTTAATTTTGATTCAGTCCTCTATTTATCACGAATAAATATGTTATATAAGTAAAAAACCTCTTTGAATTTATTGTTTTCAAAGAAGGTTTTTAGTTTGTTCTCTTAATATTTACTACAAAATTGCAAGTTCTGTTTTGATATCAAAGAAATGAGCCTTATTTAAATCAAATCCCATGTCAACCGTTTCTCCAGGTTTCATATAATCACGAGCATCAACTTTTGAAACAAACTCTGTCTGTCCAACCTTACTATAAAGCATTGACTCCGCACCTAATAGTTCGGAAACAATAACCTCAGCATGAATTTTAGCCTGTGGGAAAGTTTCAATAAATGTTCCTTCGGTATGAATATCTTCTGGCCGAACACCCAAGGTCATTTTGCTACCTTCATACCCCTTATCTTTCAATACCTTGTATACCCCTTCCGGAACACCTAAATTTAAGTTATCTTGTTCATCAATCACAAAACCGTCTTTCAAAATTACATTAAAGAAGTTCATCGAAGGTGAGCCGATAAAACTAGCTACAAAACGATTATAAGGTTTATAATAAACCTCTTGCGGTGTCCCTACCTGTTGAATTTTACCATCACGCATGATAACAATGCGGTCAGCCATGGTCATTGCTTCCGTCTGATCATGTGTAACGTAGATTGTGGTTGTGTTTAAGCGGCGGTGCAGTTTCGCAATCTCAGATCTCATTGATACCCGCAGCTTTGCATCTAAGTTAGATAACGGTTCATCCATTAAGAAGATTGGTGCATCACGAACAATTGCCCGACCTAAAGCCACCCGCTGTCGCTGACCGCCAGATAACGCAGCGGGTTTTCTTGCTAAAAACTCTGTTAATCCTAAAATGTTAGCAGAATCTTTAACGCGCTTATCAATATCTTCTTTACGATATTTTCTGAGTTTCAACCCAAAAGCCATGTTATCATAGACTGTCATATGTGGATATAATGCATAGTTCTGAAAAACCATTGCGATATCACGATCTTTAGGTGCCCAATCATTAACTACTTTTTCATTAATCAACAATTTACCTTTCGTGATATCCTCCAATCCAGCAATCATTCTTAGGGTTGTTGATTTCCCACATCCGGATGGTCCAACAAAAACAATAAATTCGCGATCCTTAATATCTAAATTAAAATCAGTAACAGCGTAAGAGTCTTTTTCAGCATTATCATATTCCTTGTAAATATGTTCTAATTTAAGTTCCGTCATAATTTCACCTTTCCTTTTCCACTTATTTCTATTATTATTTTACTGTAAGCGTTTACTCGAAGACAGCTTGAACTGCACAAAATTATTAGTGCAAAATTGTGCATTCTGCCAAAAGTAAAATCAGATGGCAATGTGACACAAGTCGGGAAAATTTGAGTACTAACTCGAAATTACGAACATAGCGAGTACTTTGCTATGAGTAATTCGAAGTTAAACGGAGAATTTTGACTTATGGAACACATTTATCCGGAATAATTAGCGAAGCTGGGTCAAAATTCAACTTTTGGCACAGCCCCCATACTAAAATATTGATATAATTGGAGGATGAATTATGGAACTAACAGAACTTTTGCACCTCTATCCACAAACCTTTATTACTACTGAACAATTATTAACTGATAAATATCTAATTTTCCCCCTAGAAAAGTACTTTGTTAACTTTTTTAGGGATAGTTTATCTCAAACGGAAAGACATCTGCTCGAGACTCTTTTTCGACAAGGTCAAATTACTTTAAATTCAATATCGCCAATTAATGATCCTTGGAGAGCTTACTTAACAAGTCCCGGTACTACGATGCCTGAAACTGATAAATTAGTTCGCCAAATTTCATTTCACTTAGAATTTAAAACAACCGACTTTAAAATTTCCGATTGGTTAACTGCTTTGTCCCAAATATTACCAAATAATTATTTGACAGCTTACTCTTTGAATGAATCAACTGGAATTTTAATTGAAAGCTGCACGAGTCAAAGTTCATCTTTAAGTGAATTAGATGGTATCAGGCAAATGCTAGACGAAGATTTTTCTACTAAATCACACATGTTCATCGGAAACTTCTGGGAACCTTTGGGTGATCTCAAGAGGATTCTCCAGGCCGAAGAGCAAGTATTTGAAAGCGAATGGTCATATTTCCACGGACAAACTTTTAAATTACAACATGTCTTATTTCATTGTTTATATTGTCAAGCTCTACCAACTCAGCTAGTTGATGCCTACTATAAGTATCTTCTAAATTACCCAGAAGTAATTGAAGTCATTCCACAACTTTATCGCCAACAAGGTAATGTTAGTTTGGCTGCCAAAAAACTCTATTTACATCGAAATACTATTCAATATCGAATTGAAAAGTTTTACCATGAAACTAGAATTTCCCTCAAACAAATGGATGACTTAGTTTTCTGTTACTTTTTGTTGACTGCACATTCAAATAATTAATTCTTCTATAATTTACAATAATTATCCAACCAGCAGTTCTTCTTCAAAGTTAATTAAATACTACCTTTATTTTGTTATAATACTTGACTAATAGGGCTTTTCTATTTTAAATCAGGTTAAGTAAACATCAGAATCACAGTTAATACACATAACTTTTCTATTCTATCAGCTGTGATAACCCAAAAGTTATGCACAACAATAATTACTTTAAGGAGCATTTTAAAATGACAATTATCTTTGACAAAGCCCGTGAACAAGACTTACAGCAAATCATGGAAATCGAAAATTCTGGCTTTTCTAAAGCTGAAGCTGCAACTAAAGAAAGTATGTTAGAAAGAATTAAAATAATTCCCGATACTTTCATTGTGGCTTACGATGAAAAGCAGCAGCCACTAGGTTATATTGTGGGCCCGGCATCAACCAAACGCTATCTTTCAGATGAACTCTTTGAAAAATCTACTCCAAATTCCCCACTAGCTCCCTACCAAACAATTCTTAGCTTAGCCGTAGCACCAAATAAACAAAAAATGGGACTCGCGGGACGGTTATTAGCACAATTAGCCACAGTAGCTAAAAATCAAGGACGTCACTTAATAACACTGACTTGCCTAGAAGAATTAGTCCCTTTTTACGAAAAATACGGTTATCGAGTTGACGGAGTTTCTGACTCTAAACATGCTGGCGAAATTTGGTATAACATGACCCGTTTATTTTAAGATAGATAAAGGGCGTGTGACATAAATCAAAAAAATTTAAGTAATAACTCAACATTATGAACATAGCGAGTACTTTGCTATGAGTAATTCGAAGTTAGATGGAATAAATAGTGATGTTGGAACAAAATTTAACTTTTGGTCACCCCTATCTATTCTCAATAATTGATTTTAAATAATAAATTTCTTTTTCTGCCGCCTGTTGCAGTGAATACCTAGGATAAAATCCTTGTTCTCTTATTTGCAAGTCGTTCCACACGCGAGTTGTTGCAAAGGTCTTATATTCATAGGATTGCATATTCTGTTTATCAGTTGTCTCCGGAATATGCTTATAATTTGTTTTTTGCCCCATGATATTATCCATCGTATTTTTCACTTGTATCCACGTTGCATCAAAGCCTTTTACTAAATAAATGCCCGCAAGCTTTTTTTCACCTATTAATGTCATAGCTTGCCCAATATCACGTGTATCAATAAATGAAGTTCTAGCAGCACCTCGGCCAACAATCGGAAATTCTCCTGTTTGATTAAGCTCAAACATCTTGGCAAAGAAAGAATGTTCCCCACGCTCTCCAATGGTACTTGCTGGGCGAACAATCGTAGTCACCATTTTCTTCGTTTTCCCAGCATTTATAACTACTTTTTCACGTTCTTGTTGAAGAATTTGTGTTGGTGTTTTTATAAGTGGCTGGTAGTCTTCATCAATAATTCCTTCTTTTTCAAAACCATAAATAGTAATAGAACTTAATTGAACAAAATGATGGACTCCCTCATTCAATGCAACGTCAACTAACACCTTTGTTAAAGAAATCTCTATAGCATTTCCTCCATTTTTAGACAGTGCTTTGGTTGATGCTGTACAATTATAAACAATATCTTGGCTTTTCATTGCAGCACTTATTTGCGATAAATCATTATAATTGACTCGTACAACATGTATTCCTTGTTCTTCTAGAAAAGAGGCGTTACTTGTTGGGCGGACAACGGCTGTCACATTATGTTTAGCCTGAAATAAAGAACTGACAACATGACTTCCAATAAAACCACTAGCTCCGAATACAACTACTTTCATCTTTTAACCACTCCATTCGTTATTTATTAACTATCTTAAATGAAGTAGTATAGATAATATAGTACTGACTTTTCTTATATGTACTAACAAAAACTAAAGTATTGGGGGTAATTTTATGACTATTGATCAACCAGAATATCCATGCCCAATTGAGAAAACTATCCACACAGTTGGCGGAAAATGGACTTTTTTAATTTTAAGGAATATGTTCCAAGGCGAAAAACGCTTTAATCAATTACAAAGAAATTTGGATAGTATCAGTCCTCGTACACTATCTTCTCGTCTAAAAGAACTAGAGAATGCTCATATTATTACTCGCCGTGTCTTCCCAGAAACACCACCACATGTTGAGTATAGTCTGACCGCAAAGGGTGAAGATTTACGCCCGATTTTTGAAGCAATGCAAACTTGGGGAAATAAATGGGAGATTATGAAACATAAATTATAAAGCTTTTGTAATATATATCAAAAAAGAGTAAGCAGATAAGTTTGCCTACTCTTTTTTGATGACATTTCTTAATAAAGAATATCTATGATTTTAATTGCTTAATATTTAAAAGCTTATTAATTTTTATTCGTTAAAAAGCCTATCTCATTTAAACAATGGTGTTGCATTTTGTCTCAAAACAACATTTAATTTTTCTATATTCCTTCGTCCCTCGTTCTCCAACCATTGTTCTCCAGCCTTTTCTCCCTTTCGAGCAAAAGGCTCAATTGCTCCTCTCCACGTTGCTCTTCCACACAATACGCCATTAAACTTTGATCCAGCTTTCGCAGCAAAATTCAAAGTTTCTTGAAACAATTCTGCGCTGACACCCGCACTCAGAAAAATAAACGGAACTCCTTTAGCTGCTTCTGTTTGTTTTTTAAAATAAAAAGCCGCTTCTTCCGCAGTATACACGGAGTTGTCTACATCGTTAAAACCAGCTACGAATTTCATATTTACAGGAACTTCAACTTTTAATACGTCCACTTGGTAACGTTCATCAGCAAATTCTTTTACCATTTCAATAACTTTATGTGGCTTAAGTTGAGCATAATCACGCCCTTGAGTATCATTAACATTTGCATCATATGACATCAACTCCAGGAAAAAGGGTAACCCAACGTTAGCACTCTCAGCACCAATACGTTCGATAAAAGCTTGCTTCTTGCGATTAATTTTTTCATCTTCATCAATGTCATAATATAACATAAATTTAATCGCATCAGCGCCAGCCTTTTTCAACCGCAGTGCCGACCAATCTGCTAATATATCTGGCATTCTACCACGCGTATTTACATCATACCCTGTTTTTTCGTAAGCCATAAGTAATCCAGAATTGGCTGATCTCATCTTCGAGGCTGACAATCCATACTCAGGATCAAGTAAAATGGCTGATGCATAAGGTGTTAATTTTCTTGAAACTAAGTTCTTAAATTCAATTACATCTGTCTCATTATTTTTTCCTCCTGCTGCAATCGCTAACATTTTTTTTAAAGAACCGCGTTGATCAATTGCTAAAGCAGAAATTACTCCATCACCATTAATTATTTTTTTTAAATACAACTTTTTTGTTTCATTCATCTTCATTCCTCCATTAGTTTTTCTATCTATTGTTTTTAAATAGATTTATAATCTCATCACTATTACGACTATTCTTCAGTTTAGTAACGAAATCTTGATGAGTTAGTAACTTTGCCGTGCTTGATAAATAATGCAAATGTGCCCCTTTATCTTGCTCAGGAATTAAAAAAGAAATAATCAAATCAACAGGTTTCCCATCAAATGTATTCCACTCAACAGGAGTTTTTAACTTTAAAATTATCATACTGGAACTCCTAATAGCTGAATCTTGAGCATGTGGAATTGCTATCCCATTCTCCATGCCGGTTGAACCTTCTTCTTCACGTTTAATATATTTTTGAAATACACTTTCTGTTGAATTGCTAATTCCTCTCTCACCAGCTTTTTCAGCCAGATAATGCAATGCTTCTTGCTGATTTTTAGCAGAAACATTAAAATAAATATTTTCTTTTTCTAAAATTACACTTAAATTATTATCGTTTTCCTTGTTATAATTTTCACTACTTGAATGTAAAATCTGTTCAACAGGACCGCTGTCCTCAACTTCACCAGTTAGTAGCCCCATACCACCACTGGCAGCAACAACTCCACCATGTTTTTTAACTTGGCGTCTAGCGATAATCGCTAATAACACACCTGAAGCAATTGCTCCTATGACAATATATATTACCCAAAGTAGAGGATGATTTACCAGCGGTAATACAATAAACCCACCATGTGGTGCAGGAACTTGAATTTTTGACATATATGATAAAACAGCCGCAATAGAGGATCCAACCATGAATGCTGGAATATTCAATAATGGATTTTTAGCAGCAAACGGAATCGCTCCTTCAGTAATATGTGTTGAACCCAATAAAAAGTTAACATAACCTGCACTACGCTCATCTTTTGAATATGACTTTGGACTCATCAAAACTGCAAAACCAGTTGCCAATGGTGGAGCTATACATGCAGCCGAAACTCCTGCCATAAAGTAATAATTTCCTTGTGCTAATAAAGCAGTGCCTGTTAAATAAGCAGCTTTATTAATTGGTCCACCAAAATCTGAAGCGGCCATGCATCCCACAATAATGCCTAATATCAGAGGATCAGAGTTTTGCATCCCTTTCAAAAAGTCCATCATTCCAAGATTAATTGTCTTCATTGGAGTTGAAATAAACCACATAATTAATCCTGAGATAAAAACCCCTAGCACTGGATACAGAAATATTGCTTTAAGTCCACGAAACTCTTTGTCAGGTAACGGTTTCAAAACCTTTTGTAATAAAACAATAGTGTATCCTGCTAAGTAGCCACCTACTATTGCGCCTAAAAATCCAGTCCCATTATTAAAAGCTATCATCCCAGTTGCAAAACCAACAATTAATCCTGAACGCTTGCTAATTGCCTCAGCGATATAGGCGCAGAAAACTGGAACCATTAAATTCATAGTTGTACTTCCAATTGTATTCAACATGTATGCAAATTGATTATATTGCGAAGATTTTGGATCTGCTGAGTATATTCCCCAAAAGAAAGAAATAGCTATCAATACCCCTCCAGCAACAACCAAAGGCAACATATGTGAGACACCATTCATCAACGAGGTATATATTTTTGTAATTATACTTCCATTTGTCTGCTGTATTTCACTAGTATTCACTGCATTTTTAGTTGCTTTATCAGCTTTATAAATTGGTGTAGTTGCTGCCAAAGCACGTTCAATTAATTTATCTGGCTCATGAATCCCTCGTGCAACAGGTACAATCACAACTTTTTTCCCAGCAAAACGATCTGCATCCACATCAATATCAGCTGCAATTACAACCGCATCAGCTGCAGTAATATCAGCCGCCGATAGTTGATTTTCTACTCCAGTTTGTCCATGCGTTTCAACTTTAATCGTCAAATTTTTCCTAACAGCTGCTTGTTCTAGTGCTTCCTGAGCCATATAAGTATGGGCAATTCCAGTAGCACATCCAGTTGCTGCAATAATGTTATATTTTGGCATAGGTATTCCTCCATTTTTTTCCACATAATTTACAGTGTTAAAATTTTAAAAAATCATCCATAATTTGAATCTCTTCTTCCAATTTTGCTGCTGCAGTAAAATCTGTAATCCATTCCCTTCTTGCCGCGTCACTTCCTGCAGCAATTGCTTTTTTCAATGCCGTTGCATTATCAATACCTTTAGTTAAATTACCGATAAAGGTCCCTAACATTGAGTCACCCGCTCCTGCAGTATTCAAAATATTTATTTTAGGAGCATTACCATAAAGAATCTTATCTTTTGAAACTAATATTGCACCTTCCCCACCAAGTGAAATCAGCACTAGTTGAGCACCTTGCTTAATTAACTCACGTCCTAATTTTGCTAAATCCTCAGGGGGCAAAGGGCTTTTAATATTAAACCAACTTTTAATTTCATCTTCATTTGGCTTAATAATCCACGGGTGATATTTAAGGACCTCCATTACTTGCTTATAACTAGTATCAATAACAATTTTTGCATCCTTAATGACTGCAATCTCTGCAAACTTAGTAAGAATATCTGGCTCAATTCCTTGTGAAAAACTGCCAGAAATACAAATAACATCATTTCGTTTTAACTTAGTTTCCAAATACTGTAGTAATTTTGCTTGTTCGTGTATTCCAACTACAGGTCCCGGATTTACTAATTTATATTCTTTGTCTCCTTCTTTTACTCTCGTGAAAACATTGATTCTTGTAGTACCCTGACTCTCAGTAAAATAATGCTGAATATGATTTTGCTGAAGTTCATCCTGAATATATTTAGCTGTGAAACCATTTCCAACTCCTATTGCAGTACTTTCGACACTAAGTTCTTTTAAAATAAATGACACATTAATTCCCTTACCATTCGCCTGAATATCATACTTTTTTGTCCGATTAACTATATTTGGTTCCATTTTTTCTGTATCAATAAATAAATCAATAGCTGGATTAAGTGTGATTGTATAGATCAATTAGCTCATCCTCCTTCTTGTTTAATTACCTCTTCACACTTTATATTTTAAATAGATTTTCTTGAAAATGTTTTCAAGAATGAGTTATGATGGGGTTATATTATGAAAAACGTTTACAATTTATTAAAGGAGAAAAAAATGGAGAAGAAATTAAGCAGTGCTGAGCGCTACCTCTGGAATTTGCTTCAAAATCATACTAATCAAATCAGTGATATGTCCATCGTTAAATTAAGTGAATATGCCAATGTTTCAACTGCAACAATCGTTCGTACTTTGAAAAAAAAAGGGTATTCTGGATATACTGATTTTCGCCATGAATTATTAAGTACAGAAAAAAGCGGCCCTAAGTATGATATCTTAGTGCACGCCGACAGTTTAATTCGTTCTGTTATTTTGAAAAATGAAATTGAACTTAACAATACTCTTAAGAATTTAAAAATTGATATCATTGAAGATACCATAAACCAAATTAAGAATGCCAAAATGGTTTATATTTTCGCGCGAGGACTATCTGAATCCATTGGTCAAGAATTACAAATGAAATTACAGCTAGTTGATAAATATGCAGAATTACAAACCGATCCTAATATCATCAAAACTGTTTCAAAAAAGATATCAACTAATTGTGTTGCTATCCTTATTTCATTGAATGGAGAAACACCCGAACTGGTAGAAGCCGCAAAAATCTTAGAGAAAAAAGACATCACGAAAATCGTTTTTACAACCGATTCCAGTTCATCAATTGCTTCTCTATCTGATTTACTCTTCTGTGGTTTTAAGTCTGAAACTACTTATTTCCCAAATTATGAAGTTCGCTCACGTCTTCCTTTACAGATTATGACTCGAATTTTAATGGATTCATATGTCGTTCGTATAAAGAAATAACTATATGACTACAAAAATTTACTTTTAACAAAATGAAACTTAAACAAAAGAATTACTTATCTCGTATAATTTTTGTTGGTCAATTATTAAAAAGAACACAGATAAAGAAGGCTGGATTAATCAGCTAGTCTTGCAACGAATGCGGCTTCCCCTCTTGCTGCAACACATCTTGAACAGCAAGCCTTTTTCTCATAGTAGTATCAAATCTTTGCAAGTTCCCTAAGCCATTGAACTCATATTCTAACCTGTAAAGCCAATTAGTCATAACAAATAAATAAGTATCAGGTACGGAAAAATGGCTATTAACCAAGTACTCTTGTTGTCCTAATTGGGTATCAACAAATTTAAGCCTTGGAAAAACTCGTTTGTACACTAACTCTTTAGATTCAATTGTGTTTGGCAGCCAATTGCCCTTTCTGAAAGGCGAAATAAAGTTTTTATGCAATTCAGTTGCAATATAATTCAACCATGTTCTTTGCTGCCAATAGGTTGTACTCCCATATTCACCAATCAAGTTTTGTGCAGGAACTTTATGAGCAATATATTCTAAAACAACTGCACATTCAGTTAGAATTTCACCATTATCTAACTCAAGAGCAGGTACATATGATTTAGAATTAATTAAGTTATAATCACCATTATTCCATGTTTTCATATCTAAATTTACTTTCTCAAGACCATATTTCAAACCGCTTTCCTCTAATAAAATATGTACTGCTAACGAGCTTGCTCCTGAAGCATAAAATAATTTCATAGTATCTCTCCTCTTATTTCTATAATTATCGAAATACGTTCTTAAAAAAAAGACTCATAATGAGTCCAAAAGATTAGGCAAGTACTGCCTAAATGTCGCTTTATTTAACGACAAATACTTAGTCTGTGCCTGCTGCCTTGTCGTCGTTAGTCCTGCCTTGCGTAGCGCTTTAAAGTGATATGAAACGGTCGATGGAGCAATCTGCAATAATTCACTAACTTGACTACAGGTCAACTCTTTATCACTATTCCTCAGGATTTTAATAATCTTAATCCGATTGGGCTCACTCAAGGCTCGAAACAACTCAGCTACCTTTTCTTCTTTGTTTATTTCGATATTCATAAAAACAGTGTACACTCTTACTTCTTCAAATTCAATGAAATAATATCAATACATTAAAAAGAATCCCATGCCTTTTGTAGTTGTTAACCTATTTTTTTCTGTTTTCCAATAAAATTACACCAACGAACACTACCGCTGCAAATAGAAATTGAAGACCAACTGACATCATTTTAAACATCAAGAGTATCGCACCTATAATTACAAATAATGTCGGTAAAATAAGTGCATACTTCTTTCCTTTGTCACCAGATATGTACTTCTGCCACTCATATTTTAATCCAAGCGAATATGCCTTATCAAAATTATTCAAATCACTCAAAGCCGAAATGGTACATAATAAAATTAATAGGATAAATAAAGATAATCCTCCACTAATTTTAAATAAGTCAAACAAATTTCCTAATAAGACTACAAGTAAGATTACATCAATTAATAAGAGGTTCCGACGAACTGGTCTCAGTTCTTCTGAAACTTCTTTCTTCTCCAAACTTTCACGCATTCCGACATCCTCCTTCAATAAAATATCTAATGAAATATGGTAATAATCGCTTAATTTGATGAGACTTGAAATATCAGGATAAGTCTTCTCATTCTCCCAGCTAGAGATAGTTTGTCTGGTAATAAAAAAATCATTTGCAACTTGTTCTTGGGTCAAATCCATTTCTATCCTTGCCCGCTTTAACCGCTCACCAAATTTCATTAAATCTCCTCCTATGTTCACTCTTAATTGTGCCTATACAAAAAGAAAAGGGCAAGCAGAGATTCATTGCTTCCTCTTTTCTTCTTGTTAAACTTCTAAATTATCATTAAGCTCAAGAATTTCTTCTTACAATTTTGCTTTCTATAAAAGCAGCTAAATTGTTCAAATTAGTATTAAATGAATACTTTGCAATTGGTGCTAATAATTTTAAAGGTAAGAATATATCTGCTTGTTTTTCTACATAGACATCTTCTTGAATCGTTGTTTGCCTATCCTGACCTGATAACAAAAATACAATTCGATACTCAAGTCTGCCGCCTTTACTATTGTATGTCACACTATTATTACCCTTTTCCACTGTAATAGTTTCTTGTTGATTCAAAGCAGGTGCTACCCGTGTAATACTGAAATCATGATTTCCCTTCTCTACCGTTGTAATTTCTGGAATCCACTTCAGTAAGTTTTCTGGGCTTTCTAAAATTTTCCTAACCTCTTCTTCCTCTGCATTAACTAAAACAACATTTGAAAATAATTTTTGATCCATAATCAAGACCTCCTCATAAGTATGGTCTTAATTTAGCGTATCTTGATAATTTTTAAAAATCAGAATACTGATATTTAGAAATCATCAAAGACTCTTTCATCAAAAAGGTTCTTGAAAAGGTCACTGCGTTTCTGTGCTTCTAACTGCTGATCCAAATTCTCGCTGTTTTTTGCAATCTGTGCAAGAAGACAGTAGCAATTAGCAAGCATATAATGAGAATTATGTGTGGTACTGAATCTAATACCTGCTTGAATCCACTTTAAGGCATCCTTATTATTATCAAATTCTAAATAGATTAATGCTGCAATGTAAAAAACAATATTTAAGTTTTCCTCATAAAAAACTTTATCAACTTTTTCAGTAGCTTGTCTCAAAAGATCTAATGCTCGTGTTTGTTGACTTGCTTTTGCCTCTGTCAAAGCTAAAGAAATAAGAGCTACCCGAGTTAGAGTTGTCCTAGTCAACTGCTCTTCGCCACTGGCAATCGCTAATTGCAGATTTTGCCTGGCATTACTCAAATTTGAATCCACATGCCAACAAGCAACACCTAGATAATAATAATATGCTTGGCTTTGTTCCGCCGTTTGGATTTGATCAAAAGTTTCAGAATTCATTAAAAAGGCCTTTAATTCAACATATTTATGCTGATTACATAAATAAGAAAGCTTATTATTAAAGTTTTGGCTACTAGAAATATCAAAATCACTAGCTAAGCTAACGTCATTCAAGTTAATTGCTAATTTTTTACAAAGTGCCAGTAACAACGCTGCATTCGGAGTATATTTTCCATGTTCAATTGCAGATAACATTGATTGTGAGCAAACGTTACTAGCAACCTCTTTTTGAGAAAGTTTTTGCTTCTCGCGAATTTTCTTTAAAGAAACTCCAAGTTGATTTTTCATGACTGCCTCCAACTATAATTAAAATCCGTTATCTTTTTCGAAATTATTGTACCATACCCCCTCACAATCATTTAAGGTTCACACCAAAATAATTACAGATGTAACATGATAATTGCGTTACATTTAAACCATTTGGTATTAATTTAAATTTATCAAGGAGGTTATATCTATGGAATTCCATAATATTTTGCGCAATAAAAGAAAAGATTTCAATCTAACTCAACAAGAACTTGCAGACCAGTTACATGTCACACGGCAAACCCTTTCGCGCTGGGAAAACGACCTAAGCTATCCAAATCTTGACACACTAATTCAACTCGGTGAAATTCTTGATATTCCTCTTGATAATTTACTTAAAGGTGGAGAAAATCAAATGGTAAAACAGCTTAGTAATGATGTTCGGGATAAGAGAAAATATGGGCTTTACTTGCGAATACTTCTTAGCTTTTTAATTCTATTAATCGTTTGGCTCGTAATCTTAGGATATGGTCGAGCTACCCAAAATCAGTGGATTGATTTCTCTAATCCATTCTTGAAAACCCAGTACGGTTATGCAATATTACCCGGGAAAGTTTCTGAGAAAAAGCAATGGTCAGATGTTATTGATTCAGGAAGTAAGGATAGTCATGGGGAACTCGTCTCTGTCCCACAAAAGGTTGATGCCTTCGTTTCTGATTCCCCACTTGGAAGCGGAAGTTGGCTTAAATTCAGTACTGGAAGGTACAATAAAAATGAACGCTGGGCTCTCATTGCTCATAAGGGTTCATATGTCTACTCAATTCGCTTATTATCCTATAAACAGATTCCTCTTTTGATGCGTGAACAAGTAGGCACTTTTTATGTTTCATATAATTCAAAGAGCGAACCTCGTTTAGCAAGACGATTCACTTGGTGGCCATTTAATTAATCATTTATAAATATCATTCTTATCCACTTTTTAATAAAAAGCCTAAGAAAAGGTCTTTGAAATTTCAAAAAAACAGATTAATATTAGAATTGAATCCAATTTCAAAATACATGTTTGTTTTTTTGATCTCTTTTTTCAATTTTAATAAAAGGTAGGTTTTGCTGTTGAACAAATATCTCTTTAAGTTAACTCATATTTCTTTGCTTCAATTTTGCATGGTATTTCTACAAAAGCTTTCATTTAATAACAAACAAATTTGTACTTTATTGGAAACATTCAGCACGCAAAATCGAAGACTACCAAATTACGAACAGGCTATTCAGTATCTAGACAAACTAAATCCGGATTCTCAAAATTCAGCTATCAAAGCATGCACCTTAGAAGATAATAATTATCACTATGATTTAAAAATAATTGTTGCTGCCTATAATGCTGCAAGCACAATTGAAGAATGTATATCATCCATCTTGAATCAAAAAACAAAATATTCCTTGTTAGTTGAGATTATTGATGATGGTTCAACTGATAAAACCAAACAATTATTAAAAAAATACACTAATAACGATAATATAATCGTTACCAGCCAAAAAAACCAAGGATTTTCAGGAGCTAGAAATACTGGTTTAAAAATAATTAATGCAAAATACCTTTGTTTTGTTGATTCAGATGATCTTTTAGAAGATTGTTTTGCAGAGACTTTGCTGGACAAAGCATTCGCAGAACAAGCCGATATCGTTGCTGGGGGTTATCAGCAATTCAATCATTCTGGAGTCATAAGTGAATTTGATTATCAAAACAAAAATGAGTTTAATCCTTACGAATTGTATGGCTACCCTTGGGGCAAAATCTATCGTGTTGATTTATTCAATAAAATTGACTTCCCTGAAGATTATTGGTTTGAGGATACAATATTGATTTACCTAATTTATGGTCAAAGCCAAACGACTTGTACTGTTGCAGATCTCGTCTACAGATATCGCAGCAATCAAAATGGAATCACTGCAATAGCTGCAACAAAGCCAAAAGCAATTGACTCGCTATGGGTGACCCGGCAGTTATTGTTCGATAGAAAAAAATTAGGCCTCGATTTTAATGAAGAAATCTACAAAGTTACTTTACAGCAAATCTGTACTAATTTTATTAGATGTCGCTTCCTTGGTGGCCAAGTTCAAAGAGCTGTCTTCGTTGTCCAACAGCAGCTTATTAATGATTACTTTGAAAATTCTGAACTTAAAGAAGATGGTTACTTAAAAATGATAGAAAAAGCCATTAAATCTAATAATTATCTAGCATTTACAGTCTATGCTTACTCAACAGCAGCTTAAAAATTATTTTTATCACTCAATTGGTCAATCATACCAAACTAGTAAAAAGCGAAAGCGAAAGTGAGTGCTTATAAATGGATAATTATGAATTTATTACGGATATAACTAATTACAAATTTTACACTAATGCAAATACTCGCCAAGTTTTGCAGCAACAATTTCCTTCAAAAAAAAATCGCGAGTATCAACTTTCGGCGACAGAATTTATTGAGTTTTTGAATTGTTTGTCTATTTATAATTATCATATGAATTCAAAATTATTTTTGAACATCTTATCTAAGAAATACTTAAATATAGGCAATCGAATTATAAAGTAATCCTTTATTTTACATTAAGATTACAGTCCTTCTTATAAGCCATCTGACAAATATTCTGTGTTATTCTTAGAGTTGGGGATGTTTATTAGAGAAAAAATACTTATAGGAGGAAATATGGATAAACATCATAACGAAAAGATTCATTATAAAATGTATAAATCCGGTAAATACTGGATATACAGCATGGTAGCAATTTCATCTATCGTTATCGGTTTACAACTAAAACCGATTCATACATTGAAAGTCAAGGCTGATAGTATTGCTTCAGTTAATAGTTCCATTACAAGCAGCGGTACTTCCAGCAGCTCTAGTTCTGATAGTTCTTCTAGTACAAGCTCTGACTCGAGTTCAATGGTTGGGGATAGTTCGAGTTCTGATACTAGTCAATCTTCTGATACGGCCAGCACTTCTAGCTCTCAAAGTAATGCTGACATTGTGTCCACTGCCACTTCTGCTAGTGCAAGTTCTGCTTCAGCTTCTGGGGATAGCTCAAGCTCTGACACTAGCCAAGCTGCTGATACAAGCAGTACGTCAAGTTCGCAAAGTGATACAGATACAGATACCACCTCTACTGCAACTTCTTCCAGTGTGGATGCTGCTTCAGCTTCTGAAGCTAGCTCAAGCTCTGACACTAGTCAAACCGCTGATACAAGCAGTACGTCAAGTTCGCAAAGTGATACGGGCACCGCTTCCACTGCCACTTCTGCTAGTCCAAGTTCTGCTTCAGCTTCTGAAGCTAGCTCAAGCTCTGACACTAGTCAAGCCGCTGATACAAGTAGTACGTCAAGTTCACAAAGTGATACGGACACCGCTTCCACTGCCACTTCTGCTAGTGTAAGTTCAAGTTCTACTGTTACAGTAACTTCTAGTTCTACTACAAGTAAGGCTTCCAAAGCAACTACCAGTACCTCTAGTACTAGCACAACGGGAACACTGACAGATAGTGAACTTGAAGCTGCAATTGCTAAAATTGAAGCAGCTAATACTTCTACTTACAGTTCAAAAGTTTCTTCTTTCCTTAACAAAATTATTTCTGGTGCGATTGAAGGATGGATTAAATATAAAATTCTCCCATCTGTGACCGCAGCTCAAGCGATTCTTGAAAGCAGTTGGGGGACATCGACATTGGCTACTACATACCACAATTTATTTGGTATCAAGGCCGGTAGTTCTTGGACTGGAACAACGGTAACATTGAAAACTTCTGAATATTACAGTGGATCGTATCACACCGTATATGCTAAATTTCGTGTATACGATAGTGACAACGACAGTATTACTGATCATGCTGAATTGTTAGCGAATAGTTCGCGCTATAGTAATTTAGTCGGTGAAACAGATTCTGATACAGTTGCAACATTAATCTATGAAGATGGTTATGCAACTGATACTAGTTACACTTCGAAATTAGAAGAAATAATAGCAGAATATGACTTGACTGCTTGGGACGAATTGGCATTTGAATACAGTGGAACAACCAGTTCATCGACTGATTCTTCATCTAGTTCAACGTCATCATCTAGCTCAAGCTCATCAACTAGTTCAAGTACAACAGCCTCTTCATCGACTAGTTCCAGCTCGTCGTCAACTTACACTGTTAAATCAGGAGATACTTTGTCTAAGATTGCGAATACCTACAGTACGACCGTCAGCAAGTTAGTCTCACTTAATAGTCTTAGTGATGCAGACAAAATCTATGTTGGACAGGTTTTGAAGTTGAGCAGCAGTTCATCATCGACGACATCATCTAGCTCATCAACTAGTTCGAGTTCGTCGTCTTCTAGTTCAAGTTCATCATCTACTTACACTGTTAAGTCAGGTGATTCCTTGTCCAAGATTGCAAAAGCTTATGGTACAACTGTTAGCAAGCTTGCTTCTTTAAACAGTATTTCTAACACAAGTCTGATTTACGTTGGACAAGTCTTGAAGCTCAGTAGCAGTTCGTCATCATCGACGACATCATCTAGCTCATCAACTAGTTCGAGTTCGTCGTCTTCTAGTTCAAGTTCATCATCTACTTACACCGTTAAGTCAGGTGATTCCTTGTCCAAGATTGCAAAAGCTTATGGTACGACTGTTAGCAAGCTTGCTTCTTTAAACAGTATTTCTAACACAAGTCTGATTTACGTTGGACAAGTTCTGAAGCTAGGTAGCAGTTCATCATCAGCAACGACATCGTCAAGCTCAAGTTCGTCTACTAGTTCAAGTTCATCGTCCACCTATACTGTCAAATCAGGGGACACTTTATCTGCACTCGCAAAAGCTTACGGTACAACTGTTAGCAAGCTTGCTTCTTTAAATAGTATCTCTAACACAAGTCTGATTTACGTTGGACAGACATTAAAGGTCTAAGTATTGCCTGTTTGAATTTCTAAAGAGTCCCAATATTCTAAACAAACTAAAACTAGTTCTGACATTAATTGATGAAAATCAGCCAATGCCAGAACTTTTTGTTTAATATGTTAAATTTATTTCATCCTATCTGTTCTAAAAGAAGGAAAGGGTAGATGAAATACAAGATATAAAAAACGCTTATTTTACATGAAAATCAACAAGTTTACGTATCATTCAAACACCAGATACCATCTATGAATAATGTTTACTTCCGTATATATCTACTATTTTTTAAAAAACACAGTTATAAAATTAATTTTTATTCATCTTTATGCTATAATAGCAACATCATATGAATATAAAGGATGATTTGGTGATTAAAAATGGATAAAAAAACAAAAATCGAAATTTTAAAAAATATTTTGGCAATTGAATCAGTTAATGATAATGAAACGGCGGTCGCTGACTATATCGCTTCCTTATTCACTGATTACCCAGACATAAAAATCGAAAAAGTTCCTTATGCTCCCAACCGTGATAATTTAGTAATATCGATTGGTAATTCAGGCCCCATCTTAGGATATTCTGGTCACATGGATGTCGTTGCCCCTGGCAATCTGGCTGACTGGTCAACCCCACCTTTTGAACCAACTATCATAGATAACCGAATTTTCGGTCGTGGTGCGACTGATATGAAAGGCGGTTTGTCAGCCTTAGTTGTTGCGTTGCTCGAACTACTTGAAAAAAAGATTGAGCTTCCGGGTCGAGTTCGACTTCTAGCAACAGTCGGTGAAGAAACAGGTGAATATGGGGCCGCTCAGCTAACCAAGCTAGGTTATGCAGACAACTTGGCTGGCTTGTTAATTGCAGAACCAACAGACAACATGCAACGAATTGTTTATACGGCTCGGGGCGTGATTGACTACAAAGTAACCTCTAAAGGAAAATCTGCTCATAGTGCTCGTCCGCAATATGGCATCAATGCGATTGATAATTTAATTGAATTCTACAAACTTGCAAAGACTCGGCTAGCAAAATTCACTGCAACTGATGAAGTTCTTGGCGGTGTTACGCATAATATTACAGTTATCAACGGTGGCGAACAAGTCAATAATATTCCTTCATATGCAGAACTTTTAGGAAACATACGGACAATTCCGCAATACCCAAATAAATTGTTTTACGCAGAACTTGAAAAAATTATTGCTGAATTAAATGAACAAACAAATTTCAATCTAGCAATCACATATAGTTTCCCAGAAGAAGCTATTCCCGGTAGCCCAGATTCCCCAATAATTAAAATTGCAACGCAAGTTCATTCCAAATATTGGAGTCAACCAGTAGCTATTACCGGAAGTCTGGGTGCTAATGACGGTGCCGAATTCTTGCAAGCAAAGGGATCCTTCAACAATATCGTTATTGGACCAGGCTCCAATACTTCGCACCAAAGTAATGAGTACGTTGACGTTGATTCTTACTTAAAAGCAATTGATTTTTACCAAGATTTCGCACTAACTTTTTTAAGTAAACAAACAGCAAATAACTAGGCATTTATTTTGTTTAAGATCTCGCACTGCGATATGGTTATATTAACTGGTAATCATTCGTTTAAAATGAGGAGGTCTTTTTATGTCCACAAATTCTTATGACTATGATGTCTTATATCTTGGCAGTGGTCATGGTACATTCGACGGTGCAATTCCACTTGCTGCACAAGGTGTCAAAGTTGCCGTTGTTGAAAGCGGACTCGTTGGTGGCACCTGTCCTAATAGGGGATGCAATGCAAAAATTACACTTGAAGCTCCTGTTGCCCTTGCCAATCAAGTAAGTGATATGCAGGGACTTGTTAGTCCGATTCTAGATTTGAATTGGCAAAACACGATTGCACACAAGCATGAAGTAATTGATGCTCTACCTGAATTTATCGCTAATTTAATGCAAGATAATGGGATTACCTTGATTAAAGGTCGGGGACATTTTATCGATTCGCACACTATTATAGTAAATGGGAAGAAAATCTCAGCAGAAAAATTCGTTATTGCAACGGGAATGCATCCTCACCAATTAGACTTACCTGGACGCCAAATTGTAAATGACAGTAGTGCTTTTATGAATTTAAAAAAATTGCCTAAGCGAATCGCGATCATTGGTGCGGGATACATCGGAATGGAGTTTGCCTCAATCGCATCTGCGTTTGGCTCTCAAGTCACAGTCATTTTGCGTGCAGATAAAGCATTAAGAAAATTCCATCCGCCTTTTGTAGAAAAAATAATTGCTAAGCTTAGTCAAGCTGGTGTAATTTTTATCAAAAACGCAACTGTTAACTCATTTTCAGATGATTTTGACAGTAAGACTATCCATTACAATGATACTGAAAAAGTTAAAGCTGATTGGATTTTGGACGCAACTGGACGAACTCCCAACACAACAAGTCTTGGGCTAGAAGGCATCGGAGTAGATTATGACAAGGATGGAGTTATTGTAAATGACTACTTGCAGACGACTGTCCCCCATATTTATGCAAGTGGGGATGTTTTAAAGAAAACCCAGCCCAAGCTCACTCCCACTGCCATTTTTGAATCGCTTTATCTGATGAAAACCTTCACTGGTGCAACGAGTCAACCAATTGATTATCCAGCAATTCCTTCAACTGTCTTCACTATTCCTCGAATTGCAAAAGTCGGTGTGACACCGGAAGAAGCAGCAAAAAATGACAGTCTAACCGTTTCCACAAATAATATTTTGGATAATTGGTACCGCCATGTTGAAAAAGAAACATTCGGAGAAAACAAATTAGTCTACACTAAATCACATCAACTCGTGGGTGCAACAGAGATAAGTAATCATGCGGAAGATGTTATTAATACCTTGTTGCCGGCAATTGAGCTTAAGTTAACACCTGAGCAGATTGAAAGAATTATCCCTATTTTTCCAACAATTGGATCAGCTGCCTGGGAAAATCTGTAATATATCTGCTAAGTTTTTCTGATTCGTAAAACTAGAATATACAAAGAAATAAGGGAGTATAAAGTTGAGAAAATTTGAATACTAATTCGAAATTAGGCGAAGAATTAGTACTTATAAAACACTTTTATACACAACAAATAGAGAGGTTAAGCCAAACTTTTGGCCCAACCTCTTATTTTATTATCTAGAAAAAAATTGATCCTCAAATTATGTCTTTACTAACTTTTAAATTAAAGGTATAATAATGAAATAAATCACATAGGAGGAGTATATATGGACAACAGCCAAAAACTAACATTCGATTGGAAATATGCACTCCATGCCAATCTAATCCTTGCATTTTTTGTTTTTGTACTGAATTTTTCAACAAATAATACAGCACTCTTATTATCATTGATTCCGATAGTTTTCCTACTCTTCCTACGTCACTTATTCGAGAAAAAACATGATACCTATAAATTAAAAAATCGGATTTTCTATAAGCCTATCTCCATTACTTGCCTCTTTTTCTTCATCATTGGTGAATTAATACTCGCCTTTAACTATCAGACTTCCCAGAATTTGGTGTTGTTATTTTCGTATGCCTTTTCCTGCTCTTTTATTAGGGATGGATTCTCCTCTGAAAAATTATAAGCCATTATTAGAAACCATACTTATTTGAATTTAACTGAATTATATGTTTTAGTTGATTAAAATCATCCTTGATGTTGTATTCATGAATCTCAACTTGTTTAAGCTCATTGATTTGCCGTTGAAGCAGCTCAACATCATCTTCATCCGTATAACTAACCCAGTTAATATGCTCTAACCAATCAAAATAGGCGTGCTTTCCTTTACCATAGCTATTTCCAAATAGCAGACATGGAGTTCCTGTCAGTACAGAAAATACCATCGCATGCCATCTATCAGTCACGATAATCTCTTGTTTTGCAAAAAGCTCCAATTCTTCTCTGAATAATTTTTCGCGGTTAGCTGGAGTAATACGATTGACAGTATCGAGAACCGTATCTGTTTCATCAACACTGCTATTCTTACTAAGAAGAGCTCTTAGAGCATCAACAGTTGTTTGCTTAACAACTTTCTCACTATCATGTCGTAGCACAATCAGTGCGCTTGATCTCTTTACCTCATGTTTTACAGATTTCATGTACAGAACCATATCGGGAGTAAACAAGACCTTATTTTCAAAAGTTGTCTGCATTCGATGATAGCTTTGTGCATCCCTTGCAATTAAAAAAAGATGCGGATTCTTTGCATAGGCCTCTTGGCTTAGCTTTTCTTCAGCCTTACCATGTTCATTATCTTCAAAATGTATTGATTGCGGAAACGAAATCGTCAGATTATCAACAAATGTGGCAAACACTTTGCGCCGAGCTTCCTCATGATCAGTGTACAAGCTGCCCATATTGCCTCCACCAACAAACGAAACAATATCTCCTGGTCTAATAGCCTTTTTAACTACTTCAATCCCCTCATCATTATCATCTTCTAAAATTTCAATAAATTGATATTCTGGAAATTCACGTTCGATATACTTTTTCTGTGCTAAAGATACCGCTTGATCGCCTAAATTAGTGTAGGTAGGTACACCAAAAGAATAGAATTTTGGTAACCTATTAACGGGTAATTCATTAATTACTTCAGTTCCAATGTAGAATTCAACCATATTATCTCCTACTTTCTTTAACTGACAGTTATTTTATTTCTTTACCTGCATCGTATGCTTTTTGTAATTTATTATGCTTTAACACAAGTGTTGAAAACATAATGCTTACGCCATTTGAGACTGCAAATATAAAGAAGACGACTGCAATCCCGACTACAGATATAAGAACTGGAAAAATTAGGCTAATCACAAAGTTAGAAAGCCAGACTGTTGCAGTTGAAACAGACATTAATCGTGACTTAATCCTGTTTGGAAAAATCTCAGTCAAGATTAACCAAGTAACCGGACTAACTATTCCTTGATGACATGCAAGAAAGAGCGCTAAAAATAATAGAATCAAAATATTAGTAATTAATTGTGAAAATAACGCAGTTTTCATCGTTATCCCAAGTAAAAGCAAGAACAAAACATTGCCTGCTAAGCCAACTACAAGCATCTTTTTGTGGTTATACTTGTCAATCATTCTTGTACCTATGATACTTGCGATAAGCGAAACAAAACCAATCAAAATATTTGCATACAATGAATCACCTTGCCCCATTCCTACTTTCTCCATCAATATAGTGCCATAATACATCACTGCATTAACACCCGAGATTTGCTGAATCAACGCAACCAACATTCCACAAATCAATAAATAGCACAAACTCTTGTTCTTAAAAATATCCTTCCAAGAAACCCTAGGTTCATCTTCTTCTGCGGAATCCTCCTTCAATTTATTATAAGCTAATTTGTTGAAACCCAATTTTTTAAAAATACCTTTGGCTTTCTTATATTGTTTCTCAGCCATAATCCAGATTGGACTATTAGCAATCTTGAATGATCCAATCCAGAGAATTACCGCAGGAATGCTTGCAGAAAAGACCATCACTCGCCAGATTGGCGACCAGTCACCCCAAACATTGCCCAAAATTGCGTTAACGATAAAAGCTGTCAACTGACCTAAAACAATTGCAATTGCATTTTTATTAACATTTACCGTTCTGACAGCCTTAGGGGAAATCTCTGCCAAGTACATCGGAGAAATTCCTGATGCTGCACCAACAGCAACACCCAAAACAAATCTAAAAGAAGTCATCAGCCAAAAATTTGGTGCAAACGCACATAAAATTGTAGAAATCGTGAATATAACAGCAATAAGTCTTAATGTCCGCCGTCGCCCGATATGGTCCGCAACCTGTCCACATCCTAGTGCCCCAATGCAGGCTCCCAGAATTAGCGAACTTGAAACTATTCCTTGTAACGTTGGACTTAAATCAAGTTCAGCCTTTTTACTCATAAATGCTAGTGCTCCATTGATAACTCCTGTATCATACCCAAATAAAAAACCACCTAGTGAAATAATATAAACACAGTATCTTAAAAAACTAGTCTGACTTTTATCCTGACTACCACTATCCATCAATACTCGCCTCTCTATTATAAAAGCCCTACTTAATACAACACTAAAATATAAAGCTTACTATACTTAATTCTAGAGCAAATAATTTTCGTTGTACATAATTATGGAATTTCTCAAATTTATATATAAAATAAAAAGACCTATGCTTTCCACTCGCACAGACCTCTTTCTTCGTTATTGTTCTATATTATTAATCAATAATACATTCTACAGATCAGCGGCTAAGTATCCCACTCATTCAACTTGAATCTGAATCTTTATTTCATTTGAATCCATCAACCATAGATTACCTGTGCTATCCTTATCAAAGGCATATCCAATCACATTCAGATGTTCCTCAATTCGTGAAACTTCCTCTTTATCGGGTGCAAAAAAAGTATAGTAATCAAGTCCTAAATCATTTTCTGCCATTCCAGGGATATTATGACCATTCCAAATATTTGACCCAATATGATGATGATAATCACCTGTTGCAAAGAACTTCGCTTGTTGACCGAAATCAGTCTTCAATGATAATCCCAAAACATCGATATAGAAGTCTTGCGTTTTGTCTAGGTCAGCAACCTTCAAGTGTACATGGCCTACGGTCGTTCCGCTTGGAAAGCCTTGCCAGTTCCGATCAGCTGCACCGACTACACCTTCAGCATCCATTTCGATAGTGATTGCTGGAATTTCACCATCTGGCTGAACATCCCAAACATCACGTGGCTTATCATGATAGACTTCAATTCCATTGCCTTCTGGATCAGTAAGATAGATTGCTTCGCTATAGCCATGATCACTAGCTCCAATAACGGGTGCTTTGCTAGTCATATACTTGATAAGTGCATTGCCTAAATCTTTACGTGTTGGTAAATGAAATGCAACGTGATACAATCCGGTTTTACGTGTCAAAGGTAATGGATTCTCAATCTCTCTCAGTATCAACAATGGTTTTTTATCATTGTTTGCACCTAAAACACTTTTCATATGACCTTGAGACAACACATTTAACCCAACGACCCGAGAATAAAATTCTGTTTGTTTCACAAGGTTTGCGACCTTCAATGCAACGGTTCCAGTATGCGTCTTCTCCGATAACTGAAATTGCGGAATAATAGCTGCCATAATTACTTCCTCCTAATTCTTACTCTAGATAACAAATATCATTAAATCAATAAGTTATCTTCATTATACGTGCTTATTAAAAGTAAGCAACATTTTATTCTTTTCTGCCACACAGCTTTCATTATCAAATCAGCAAATTTTACCTCGTTATCTAGTCAAACAATGGCAATTCTTCTAAATATAAAATATCCTTGCGTTCACTAGCCTTGCCTTCTGCCAAAATAGCAGCTTGTAATATTACCTGTCCACCTGCATTCTCAACTAGCTTCTTCGCAGTAATCATTGAGCCCCCACTGCTAATCACATCATCTAGGAGCAATATTCTCTTGCCAGCAATTATTTGCGCATCTGTACCATCTAATACCAGAACCTGTTCCTGACTAGATGTAATCGCATTGACCGCCAAAACACGCGGATTTTTCATATAATCCTTAACTTTTTTCCTAAGTACAATATATCGCTTTTTCCCCATACACTGGCTTAATTCTTGTGCTAATGGGACTCCCTTACTCTCCATCGTTACTACGTAATCAAACGGTTCGTTAATCCTTTTGCTCAGCTCTTGAGCAGCATAATGAGTTAATTCTGCATCCCCCAGTAATACAAAAGAAGCAATTGTAAGAGTTGGATTTAACCTAATCAACGGCAATTTGCGTGTGAGTTTTCCTAACTCTAGTTCGTAATATTTTGGCATCTGCTAGACCCCCAATCCAATCAGTGGCAATAAGAATTTCAAAAAGGCTCCGGTCGTTATTCCAACAAATGGATCAAAAATTGCAGTTACAACTAACGTAATTCCAGCTACAAGACTATTCGCACCATTCAACGCAGCTGCGGCATTCTCCGGGAAAATAACAACTGCGCCTAAAATAAATAAGAAACCTGCAATTGATGAACTTGGAACAAACTTCCCAATTTTTGGCAACCATCCAGCAAATAAAATAATCGCCATGATGAGCATCATCATTATTCCTGCAATTACGGGTTCAGGCGCACTCGCTGTCGCTGAAATAATTGTTTCTACTGGTGCTCCTCCTAAAAGACTAGTTCCCATATCTGCAAGTGACTGTGTAATTGTCAGTAGATTCAAGTCTACCGGATTCGGTTTAATGCCAGTCATCTGTCCTGTGATCAATCCATAAGAAAGATTTGCTCCAATATTAAGGCATGCCAAGCCAAGCGCCCCACGAACAATCCTTACATTGAAGATTGGTTTCAAAAATCTAAATCTGCGTTCCGTCACACTAGTTGGTAGTTCCTTGCGATAATGTTCTACAAAAACTGCAAAAACACTTGAGACAATTACTGATAAAACAATTGTCCATACTAAGTCCTTTGAAATTATGTATGTGATGGCTGCAATCATAATCGAAATCCAGCCCGTCTTGCTCTTACTTCCTTTATTCATATCGACAGCTATCTTAGCAAGCATTAGCCCTACACCTGCCATCATTCCATCAATGATATTATTACCTAGCACTGACACAATTTTAGGCAACAATCCCGTGAAACCAATAACAGCCATAATTATTGAACCGCCAAAAATAATAGATGTCCGTTCGCGCAAGTCCTTCCCCAGATTTCCAGTTAAAGCTAGCGACTCAGCCTGAAATGAGATTGGTGCAACTGAACCAAAGACCCCATTAACTGCTGAAGCAAAAACAAATGAAAAAGTTGTGGGAAAAACAGCAAATCCAAGACCCATTGCCATAATACCTTGTGGAATACCATTCAATACTACTCCGATTGCCGCTATTAAATCTGATAACAAGTGCATAAGCATCCTCCAATAAGCATATATTATTCATCTTACACCTAAATATAATTCGTATACCATGAAAATATTATAATAAAAAACAATGTTTTTCAATATATTTTTCAAAAAAAGAAACTTTAAGACTAAAATCAAAATAAAGCTTCCTTTTAATTAGTCAACACGATATCATTATGATTGTGTCATTATATTCTTAGAAGAGGAGCGCTACCATGAGGAGTTTTAAATTCAGGGCAACTGTCCTTATTTTGATTGCCTTTGTTTTAGGATGCAGTGAATTCATTGTTGTTGGAATCTTGAATGACCTTGCACATCAATTTGATAAATCAGTAACCACCGTTGGTTATTTAGTAACAATCTTTGCTTTTGTTTATGCCTTCTCAACTCCTATATTAACTGCACTAATTGCAAAGTTCCGTTATTTTTGGTCATTATTTTGGTTTATGATTATTTTTATTTTAAGCAATCTGATGAGCTTTATTGCACCTAATTATAATTTCCTAATAGTTTCGCGGATTATGACCGCACTTGTTTCGGGCATCATCATTTCGCTTGCCTTAATATTCGCCAATCTGATTGCTCCCCTTGAGAAGCGTGCGTGGTTGGTTTCGTGGGTCTTCTCCGGATTTAGTATTGCATCGGTTTTTGGCGTACCATTAAGTACGTGGATCAGCACTACTTTTAACTGGCGGATTTCTTTTGCTGTAATTACACTTGCCAGTATCGTAACATTAATACTTTTTACTTTAAGTATGCCTAAAGCACCCGTTGCAAAGAACAGCAAGTTGCTTGAACAGCTCACTCTTGTACGTGATTCTCGCATCTGGTTGGGTTCTTTACTGGTAATGCTCAGTGCCAGCGGTATTTATGTATTCTATACTTACTTGCGCCCAATCCTAACAACCGAGCTGGGTTTCTCAACCGACAGTCTAAGTATCCTATTGTTTGTCTTTGGTTTAATGTCCATCATCAGTAATCAAGCAAGTGGATATCTTGCAGAAAATGATGGACTTTTACGGATGCCGCTTGTATATTCTTGTCAGGTAATCCTATTTATTTTGATGATATTCCTACCTTATGTAAAGTGGTTAGGGCTCTTGTTAATTCTTCTTTTGGGAATCACGATGTATCTATTGAATGCACCCGTTCAAGTGCACTTCTTTAGTGTTGCAGAAAAGGAGTATCCGCAGTCATTAGTTCTTTCGTCTTCTTTAAATTCCATCTTCTTTAACTTTGGAATTTCTCTTGGCTCTGCAACCGGTGGGATACTAGTTACAAATCATGGATTAGCCGTAATTGGGCCTGGAGCAAGTGGCTTTGCACTTCTAGCAATCATAACTGCAATTCTTTTAAATAGGGAAATTAAACGGCATAATAGGATAAAGCCCGGCATAACAGTGGAAGTTGATGAAGGGTATGACATAAATCAGGGAAATATGAGTGATTCGAAGTTAAATGGCAAAGTTTGACTTACGAAACACGTTTATTTACAAAGAGTGGGGTTGGGTCAAAAGATATCATTTGACCCAATCCTTTTTGGTATCCCACTAAAGATGTTTCAAAAGTCAGATTATTTTAAATTTCTTGAAACTTTTCATATCATTAAAACGTCTAATATATTAAGAACCACGAAAGTCGGTGAACGTTATCTTTAATAGACTGCAAAGAAGAAAAAAACTAAAGAACAGTGTCAACGAGCTTGAACAACTTGTTTCCCATGAATACGAAAAAATGTATCGTATTGCATTCAGCTACACACATCATCATGATGATGCACTTGATCTTATTCAAACGAGCTTCAACAAAGTCTTATTGTCATTACAAAAAAACAATAACATTCAAAATATCCAAGGATGGTATTATCGAATATTAATTAATACTTGTAAAGATGCCTGGCGAAAGAAACAACATGAACCAACTAGTGTTGATATTTCGGTAGAAAAAGTTACTCAAAGTAACTCTATAGTGACTAGAATGGAGCTTAATGAAATTATTTCGAAATTAGATTCTCCTGAAAAAGAAATTATTGTATTAAAATTTTTTGAAGGATTTACATTAGAAGAAACTGCAATTATTTTAGATATGAATGTAAATACCGTTAAAACAAAAATGTATCGCGCGTTAAATCACCTACGTGAAATTCTCGAAAATAAGGAGGGAACTCTTTGAAAACAACAAAAGATATACTTAGTTCATTTAGAAAGACATATGTTTCAATCTCTGTCTCTGAAGATACTAAGAAACAAATTATTAACACTTTTGCTTCCGAGGAAAAAAAGTTTTTCCATAAATTACGTTTAATATTTTGGGAACGTTTTGCAGCTGGGACAATTAGTTTTTTTGCAATTTGTTTACTCCTGACAATCGTAGTTCCACCTGTTCGAAGCTTTGCAGCTGAATTACCAATCATTGGCAAGTTTGTCAAAATTTTAACTGGCTCTAACTATCATGATAATACAAACAATCATAACGTTAATATCAAAACTCCTTATATTGATTCAAAGAATAAGGCAATCGCATCCTTAAATAAAAAATATCTTGCAAATTCGAAGAAAAAATATCAGGCAATTGAAAAAGACTTTAGGATTAATAAAAATAAAAGAATTAGTGTCACAAGTAACTATAAAAAACTCGTGGATGATCGTCGCTTTTTAGTACTTGAGCGCCAGTCGACCAAAACAATGGCAGACTCAGAAACAACATTACTGTACGATACAGTTGATAAACAGGCAGGAACAGTTGTAACTCTGCCGTTGCTCTTCAAATCCAAGCATTATATCACAGCAATTAGCAATCAAATTGAAAAACAAATTAAGGAGCAGGTCAAATCATCAGACAGTAAATACTATTGGACAAAAAAGGACTTAGCTGAAGGAATAGGTTCAAAAGGTGCTATCCTAAATGCTGAGCACAGCTTTTATATCAATAAAAATCATCAATTAGTTATTGTCTTCCAACAATTCGAAATTGCTCCTGGTTATATGGGAACACCAAAGTTCACGATACCTACTAGTTCTATCAAGAATTTGCTAGTAAATCCTAATTATTTGAATAAATAAAAAGCTTTCACTAAATCAAGAATTGGTAATTAACCAAATAATTGATAAGTGGAAGCTTTTTAGTGTGTAACCGAGACAAACTAATAATCCTTTTAAAATGGTGTACTCTTAATGTCATACTTCTTCTTTAAGAAATAACGTAAACCAAACACTAAGGCTGCCAAAACGACATAAACAACAGGTTCAAGCGTCTGATTAATTATACCGGGAACATTCACAACAAGTGTGTAGGCTGATACCCAAATGACAACCAATGCAAGTGATAATAACATTGTTTTCCAAAAGGGCAATTTCTTGCCACTAGTTCTGCGGTCGCCTGCAACACGGTAGAAATATGCCATCGCGACACCAGCAATAACGGATGTGACAATCAATGTCAGAAAACCGCCATTAATCTGGGACGAATTTGGCGAGAATTGTTGCAAAATCGCATACATGATACAGAACATCATAAACATCATCAATCCATTATCCAGAGCAATCTTCCAAAATGGCGTTGCTGTAGGAGCTTTCTTTGGTCCCTTGACAATCTCATCAACTTTTTCATTCACAGTTCCGTAAAGCTTTGTTGCAGTAATACCTTGACGCTGTTTTTCTTTAAGTTCTTCAGTCATTGACTGCAGAGCATCTTCAATCTTTTGGCTTGCAACATCCTTTTCTTCAAGAACTTTTTTAATTTTGAACAAATACTCTGCATTGCGCTTCGTTAGTTCAGCAGTATCCTTCTTCTCAACTTTTCCTGTTACCTTCTCTGTCTCGGGAAGAGTTTGTTTGCTTCCAGTTTCTTTATTATTTTCTGCCAAGATAATCCCCATCCTTTTACATAATTACTATACGTTAAATCTAAATTCAATAATATCGCCATCTTGGACCACATATTCTTTTCCTTCAGAGCGGAGACGCCCGGCTTCACGTACAGCGGCAACACTGCCTTGTTGGTCTAAATCTGTAAATGAAAATGTTTCGGCGCGAATAAAGCCGCGTTCAAAGTCCGAATGAATTATTCCTGCAACTTGAGGTGCCTTCATTCCCTGCCTAAATGTCCAAGCACGTGTTTCTTTGCCGCCAGCAGTGAAGAATGTAGCTAGACCCAACAGTTTATACGCTGCCTTAATCAACCGATCTAGACCGGATTCCTCAACCCCTTCTGCTTCCAGAAAGTCTTGCTTATCTGCATCATCTAATTGAGCAATCTCTTCTTCTGTTTTTGCACTAACTGCCAGCATCTGTGAACCTTCTGCTTCGGCAAATTGCTGAATCTGCTGCACATAACCGTTAGAGCTAGGGTCTGCCATATCTTCTTCAGCAATATTAGCAACATACAGAACTGGTTTAGACGTTAAGAGGAACAAGCCCTTAACAATTTTTTGCTCTTCTTCGTCAAATTCAAGTGAACGAACAGACTTTCCTGCTTCTAGAACCGGTTTGATTTTTTGTAACACACTGAATTCAGCAACTGCCTCTTTATCCTTCGTCCGTGCGACCTTCTCGACCCTGGCATAACGCTTGTTAACACTTTCTAAATCTGCCAAAATCAATTCTAGGTTAATCGTGTCAATATCATCTAAGGGATCAATCTTATTGCTGACATGCGTAATGTTGTCATCGTCAAAAGCACGAACAACATGTACAATTGCATCAACTTGACGAATGTTCTCTAGGAATTTATTACCCAGACCTTCACCTTTACTTGCCCCTTTAACAATTCCTGCAATATCAGTAAATTCAAAGGTTGTTCGAATAATTTTCTTTGCTGGGATAAGTTCATCAATTCTTGCTAAACGCTGATCGGGCACTTCAACCATCCCTACATTAGGATCGATTGTAGCAAAAGGGTAATTAGCCATCTCCGCTCCTGCGTTAGTAATCGCATTGAATAATGTTGATTTCCCAACATTAGGTAATCCCACAATTCCAGCTGTTAATGCCATAATTTATTTCACTCTTTCTTATTCTTCAATATTTGCTTTTTTCAGTATCTTCTTTAACTTACGATTGAATTCTCGGCGAGGCAGCATTACCAAATGGCCGCAGCCCGTACATTTAATCTTAATATCCATTCCTAACCTAATGATTTCCCAACTATTAGTACCACAAGGATGCGGCTTTTTCATCTCAACAATATCACGCAATTCATATTCAGCTTGCATTCTCATACCTCCATCTATTCTAATAGTTAATCGAGACTTATTCCAAGTATATCCATAATTCGATTGAAATCAGATGTCGATAAGTAATCAATCTCAATCTTGCCTTTACCTTGCCTAGAACTCGTTTTAACTGCAACTTTTGTGCCAAACTTCTCACGCAATGCATTCTCACTTTGTTCATAATAAACTGCATTTGGGTCTTTTTTTACTTTTTTAATAGTTTTTTTCTCGTTACCGTTCATCTTAGCAACCAATTGTTCAAGCTGGCGCACGGTTAGATTCTCTTCAACCGTCTGCTTCGCAACAGGTATCACCTGCTTTTTGTCTTTTAAGGCTAGTAAGGTTCGGGCTTGCCCCATTGATAACTCTTCGCGTTGCAGCATATCCTTAACTTCCTTTGGTAATCCAAGCAATCTTAGATAATTAGCAATATAAGGTCTGCTCTTTCCAAGACGCTCAGAAACTTGTTCCTGTGTAAGCTGCAGCTTGTTCATCAAGGTATTGTAGGCCTGTGCTTCTTCAAGCGGTGTCAAATCTTCGCGCTGCAGATTTTCAAGAATTGCAATCTCCATCATACTTGCCTCATCAATCTCACGAATAATTGCAGGAATATTCTTCTTTTCTGCCAACTTAGAAGCTCGGAAGCGCCGTTCACCAGAGATGATCTCATACCCCTTGACACTTGACTTACGCACAATGATTGGCTGAAAAACACCAGATTTTTTAATTGAGACAGAGAGTTCAGATAACGCATCCTCATCAAATATCTTGCGAGGCTGATAGGGATTTGGACGAATATCGCCCAAGGCTAATTCTGTAACAACTTCTTTGCCATCATCGACTTGTTCTAAATCTTGGAAGAGCGCTTCGATTCCTCTACCAAGTCCCTTATTATTTTTATTCACCATGATTAGCTAATACCTCCTTCGCTAATGCCATATATTCCTTGGCACCTCGTGATGCGGGGTCATAATCAACAATTGCAAGCCCATAACTTGGTGCTTCCGACAAGCGGACATTTCTTGGGATCACGGTTTGGTAGACCTTGTCTTTGAAGAACTTCTGCACTTCCTCAACAACCTGCGAGCCAAGATTGGTTCGTGCATCCAGCATTGTCATCAAAACACCCTCGATAGCAAGTTGCGGATTAAAATGTTTCTGTACAAGCTTGATAGTGTTCATCAGTTGACTCAAGCCTTCTAGCGCATAGTACTCACTTTGGACTGGAATCAAGATTGAATCACTAGCACTAAATGCGTTAATTGTTAGCAGGCCAAGAGAAGGGGGACAGTCAATCAAAATATAATCATAGTCCGCTCGAATCTGCTTAATAGCATCTAGGAGTCGCGATTCACGTGCCATCTGTGATGTTAATTCAATCTCCGCACCCGATAATTGAATCGTTGCAGGAACAATATCAAGTCCCGCATGACTTGTAGCAATAATCGTATCAGCAATTGGATACTCGTTGACTAACACATCATAAATATCTTTTTCAATCTCTGCCTTTTTAATTCCAACACCGCTTGTTGCATTTCCCTGTGCATCTGAATCGATCAATAAAACTTTCTTGCCGAGATCTGCGAGGCAAGCCCCCAAGTTGACACTTGTTGTTGTCTTGCCTACACCGCCCTTTTGGTTGGCAAGTGCTATTACAATCCCCATGTTTTCTGACCCTCCTATGATTTTATTTATCATACTGTTATTTTTTATCAACTGGAATGTCAATTACAATCCGATGAAAACCGGGAACATCTTCTTCGTGTGTCTTAACCCTCATTCCGTTTTCTTTAATCAGCTTAACTGACTTTTTAATCGTGTTTACTGCAATTCGCGTATCATGAAGTGCCTGATTGCGCTGCGGCTTCTTCTTAGTTGACTTAACCGGCTGTTCCTTCTTCTCCAATTCCTTAAGAACAAGCTCTTCCGTCTCCTTGACTGTTAACTGCTTGTCAATAACCTGCTTGATTACCTCAATCTGCTGCTCATCTTCCAAGCTTAACACGCTGCGTCCATGACGCTCCAAAATCTTGCGCTGCATAATTACACGCTGCACATAAGGCGCCAGCTTAAGTAATCTCAGCTTATTAGCAACAAACGATTGGCTCTTACCAAGTGCCTTTGCCAATTCTGTTTGCGTCAACTTATTTAACTCCATCAGTTCGTGATATGCTTTGGCCTCTTCAATCGCAGTCAGGCTTTCACGCTGCAGGTTCTCAATCACAGCGAGGGATGCAGCTTCAGTATCTGTCATTTCCTTAACGATTGCAGAGATCTTTTCCCATTGTAATAACGATACCGCTCTGAAGCGCCGTTCGCCAGCAATGATCTCAAACTTATTTTCCTGATACTCTCTTACGATAATTGGTTGCAGCAAACCGTGATCACGAATCGTATTGGCCAATTCAACAATCTTTTCTTCTTCAAAAACCTTCCGTGGTTGAAATCTATTGGGTACAATCCGTGAAAGTTCGATTTCTCTTACCGTTTGTGTTTGGACTTCTGGTTTTTTATCTTTATTCCAAAATGAAAATGCCACTCTCAATCCCTCCTCGAATCTCCATCTATTCTACCCTACTAGAGGCTTCTTTCCAGGTGTTCCTGCTTTTCTTGGATATTTTGCTGGTGTTTTTTTGATTTTATCAATCTTAATAAGATGTCGTTCATCACCTGTGATGGGCAGTGTCAATTTATCGTCTTTGATGAACTTACCGCCTAATGTCTTAATTGCAAATTGTGCTTCATCAAGTTCCGTCCCTGCTTTTTGAGCTTTGAGTGCAACAAAGCTTCCACCCACTTTCACTAGAGGCAGACATAACTCGGTCAAAACATTGAGACGTGCAACAGCTCGGGCAGTCACAATGTCGAAACTTTCGCGAAATTGACTCTTCTTGCCCGCGAATTCTTCAGCCCGAGCATGGAAGAAAGACACGCCGGTCAATCCAAGATTATCGGCTAACTTCTCCAAGAACAAGATTCGTTTGTTCAACGAATCCACAATTGTGATCTCAAGATTCGGAAAAGCTATTCTCAAGGGAATCGACGGAAAACCAGCCCCAGCGCCGACATCACATAGAGTTAACGATTCTACTTGTAACTGTGGAATCGCTACACCCGTCAAGAGTGAATCGAAGAAGTGTTTTAGATACACTTCATTTTTTTCAGTGATTGCTGTTAGATTCGTATGTGCATTAAAATCTACCAGTAACTGGAAGTATTGTTCATACTGTTCCATTTGATGGTCATCTAATTTTATTCCTAGGTCCAAAAGAGCCTGTTTAAATTCTGTTGGATTCATATTGCTCCTCTTGATATCTGCTTGTATTTTGTGAAACACAATTGTTTCACGAACTACTATTAGTTTATGATACTTTTACGCTTATTTCAAGGTCTCCTGCACAACAATCTTGGTGATTTTTTGTTTGCAAAATAAAAAACCTGCCAAAATTGGCAAGTTGATTTACCTTTACTTCACAAATTGTTTTTTCTTATAATAATCTCTCATACAACTCATTAAGGCGGTCAACATCCCTGTCCTCTGGCAGTAACTCTTTCAACTGATTAATCATCGACAATACACCTTGTGTTTTTCCTTGGCGAATCATATCCAAGATTTGTGCCTTAACTTGATTGCCCAGTCGCTGCATCTCGGCAGCAATCTGCTTTTGTTTTATTTCAAGTCCTTGATACTTCTTGACAAGATGATCGACAATTGTTTTTGCTTCTTCATAGCAATTCAAACCCCATCTAAGGTTAGCAAAATATAATGAATAATTACCATCATTTTGTTCTTCCAAAGCTCGTGCAAGAAAGACCGCAAATCTTGTTTCTGCAGGTAATAAATTAGACGGTTCACCCGCCAAAAGCTCCTCATGATAGAGATACTGTGCACAACTCACAACACTTCGGGCATAAAATGGTAATTGTTCTTCAATACTTTCTGGCAGAACTTCTGCACTGAAGACAAATTCATGGTACAACAACTGCAATAACGATTCTCTGCGCTGTGATTTCGGCCAGACACTCATAATCTTTCGTGCAAATTCAGGAATCTCATCTTTTTTCGAACTCATTTGATGAACTACTGCAAGTGAAGCCTGATACCAGTCCTCTTGACTTATCTTATCAATTGCAAAAGCTGGATCAATTCTCTTATTAATTAATTCAGCGAATAATTCTTCCTTAGGCAATGCACATGTTACTTTCTTTTTTCTGAGCGTTCTTAAAAGCACTTCAAATTCTCCGTTATTGCGTGCAATCAATAGTCGCTGCAGCAAAACAAAGTCATCATCTGAGTTCAACTTGGCAACAAATGCCACAAGCTGCTGTGCTTCAATACTGTCTTTTTGTTTTAAGATTACAATATCGCGTCCAAAAACATCTGGCAGTCGCCCATCATCGTTCAGCAACATATCATGCAATTGCTGTAATCCCTTTGAATCATTCTCCAAAAACAATGCTTCTAGTACGGTTCCAAGCAAGCGCGCAGTACTATCAAAGTCATCCTTCCACGGAATATATCTGGCAAAATGAATAATTGTCCGATAATTCTTCTCAATCATTGACTTGATAAAGATCTTCACAATCATCTTTATTCCCATCTCAACACTGACGAGTGCTCTAAAATAAAAAGAGGATTGGTTAACGAATTCACTTTGATGTGCAACAAGCCAGCGTACATTGACCATATAATCCTCTAAGCAACTGCTTGCTTGTGCAAATTCTTCCAAGCTCAACAAAGTAACAAAGATTAATTGATCAAGGACACATTTTTGATATTGGTTCAGCTTAAACCTGTCAGCATACTCATCTTTGATATCAAGCGCTTCTTGCCAGCATTCATTGCGCAAACGTACCTGAATCATATAACACATAAGAGTGAATGAATCATTTTTGTTTGTCGGATTCTTATTATCCTCTGCAAAGAAGTTCGTTAGTCCTTCCTCAGCAGTCTCAAAAACAACATCCCGTTCTTCCTTCGTATCCTTCTTCATGCCTGCAACCAACTGTGCCCACAAATGCATGTCGTAAGGATTACTTTCGAGTCCCTCACGCATGATATCTTCATTACGTTCAAGCTTATTCTCAAGGCTTTTGCCCACATATCCAAAATGATGCATGAAGACTTTTGTCGCCTTGGTTGGAATGTAGATGGGTGACAAATACTCATGAATTGGGCTCTTGAATTCCGTGTTTTCAGTCAAACGAACGCAACGTGTTTCAATATTCTTAGAATAATTTGTGCCTTCTAAGTCTAAATAATTCCTACGAATATACGAAAGCGAACCATACTTCGAATATTCCTTTTCATTATTGAAAAATGCGATTAACTCTGAAACATCATCGAACCATTCATCATCATCTAGAAACAAGAACCATTTGCCCCGTCCACGCTTCAGACCAACATTGCGTGCCGCAGCAAAGTCATTATTCCATTCATAGGGGACTACCAAATCAGCATACTCTGTTGCAACTTGTAGTGACCCGTCACTTTCTTCGGCTCCAACAGTATCAACAACAATCAGTTCACTAGGGACTTGATTCAATATTGGCAACAATGAATCCATGCACTTCTGGACACTCTCCAAGTGATTAGAAACAAGCAAAGAGATTGTTAAGACCGGCTGACTCCATTTAATTCGCTCCATCGACTCATTCCTCTTATCAAATATTATTTTGCTGTGCCAGCACTTCTTGCCATGACTCAAGCAATTCACTCAGCATCTCAATAATTGGTCCAATTGGTTCCTTGGTCTTACCTAAATTCGCCTTAACCAGTTCACTATTCATAAAGTCGTATAAGTTAACCAGACTTGCGGGTAGTTCTCCAGCAACCTCTTGGTTAACACTTTGCTTTAATTCACTGATGATGTCCTGTGCCTTAATCAGTTCATGATGAGCACCATTATTGTCAGATTTATCCAGTGCGAATTCCGCACGCTTTAGACTCTTAATTGCACCCTCATACAAGAAAATAACCAGTTTTTCGGGTGAAGCTCCTAAAATCTGACTGCTTAGATAAACATCTTTGGCCTTACGTTTGTCTGTGTACATATTTTTTATACTCCTTTAGTACTACTATAAATCCATATCAATTAGTGATGGACCTTCTTCTTGTTGCAAATAGGTCATTACAGTGCTTTTTCGTGATTGATTTAACTTCTGAATATGATTCAATGCCGCTTGCTTTTTATCCTTAATCTGTGAGATAAGCTGTTCATAATTGTGCTGCAGTTGCTTATACTCAGGCATATCAGCTAATCCATTCGGCCGAGCAGTGCTCTGCAGTGTATCCAACAAAGTATTGGTTTTAGTAAGTGCTTCTTCATAAACAGTGGTCTCTTGCTGTAACAAACTATCTGCAAGCAACGAATTTATCTGCATTATTGTCTTCTTATAATTATTCACTTGCTTTCTCCTTAACTACTACTGCTGCTTGACGTTGACGATGTCAGGCTTGTTACATAACTAAGCTGTGTCTCAGCCTTCATCATTGCAGTATCAAGCCGAGTATAGATGTCAACATAATGGTCCTTTTTTGCCTCAAGTGCTGTCGTGAGCTTTTTAATTTGGTCATTTAATTCAGAAGTTGAAGTTGTATATCCAGCCAACTTAACTGCAATAGTGCCCTTGTTCGTCGAAGTGTCTGACAAATAATTGTTTGCTAAGCTCCCGAGACTCGCAGCATACCCTGATTCTGACTTTGTTGTACCAGTAATGCTCTTGGTTGACTGGTAAAAGAAATTCTTGACCGCATCAGGGTCACTAGCTAACTGTGCCTTAAACTTATCTGCATCAAATCCAACTGTCCCATCATTATCAGTAATTGAGATCCCCAACTTGCTGGCATTCAAGGCTGTACCATTCGTGGCTGAAGAAGTCATCAAGCTGCTCAATTGACTCTGAAGTCGGGTTAACTCGCTGTCGCCAACGAGTGTCCCCTGGGTGTTGTCCGAACTGCTTGGATCACCAACATCCAAGTCATCACTTATTAAGCCCATTAGACTATTATATTGACTGACCAATGTGCTAACAGCCGAAGTGGCTTTGGAGGTATCGTTCGTTAGAGACAGTGTCACTGCATCACTGCTGATTTTGGAGAGATTGATTGTGACTCCCTTGATTGCATCAGAGACTGAATTAGTATTACGTTCAATAGAAACACCGTCCAATTGGAACTTAGCTGTCTTTCCGGTTGTCGTTGTTGTCGCATCACTGCTCATCCCTAGTGAACTCAGAACACTATCACTGTCGGCTGAAACTGCGAGTGTCTTTGCTCCTGCAGTCTGTGCCGTTAGCACCAAGTGATTATCTACCAAGCTGGCCTTGACACCTGATTTATTGGTTTGTGCATTTATCTTATCAACTACATTACTTAATGAATCAGTAGCACTGATAGCTACATCAACCGAAGTTGCCGTTGTCGTACTGCTATCACTGCTGTTCAGGGTCAGCGTACCGCTAATACCAAGTGCTGTATCCTTATCTGTGGAGACTTGACTACCAATGACTTTAGTATTCGTTGCCAGCTGACTGACGCTAAGTGAATATGTTCCTTCATCGGCCGCAGAGGTTCCTGAGATTGAAGCCACACTAGAATCAGAGGTTGTTGCAACTTTTGTATTGAAAGCATCGTCAGATTCTAGTGCTTGAACATCAGTCAAAAAATTGGTTAGCCGGCTTTTAATATCTCCCCATGCTGTCTGCTGTGAACTATTTGTCGTGATTTGAGTCTGTGCTTTTGTTCTGGCTACATAAGAAGAATCAGCCTGCAATAAAGATTCAATGGTACTTGCAGTGATACCTGAATATTGTCCCAATGTAGTACTAATTCCATCAGTAGTCGTCACACTAGTCATAATATCAATCCTTTCACTTTATAATATTTAAGTTAGTAAATTATGTGTTTAGAAGCAATCCTTATGTATACGACAAAAGTCGAACCTGCATTCGACTTTTGAGCGCTATTGTATAACGATAAATCAGCGTGCTTAAGCTTAACCTTGAAGTAAAGTAAGCACTGTATTAGGCATTGAGTTAGCTTGTGAAAGCATTGACGTTGCTGCCTGTGTCAAGATATTTTGCTTTGTAAATGTTGTCATTTCTGAAGCCATATCAACATCACGAATTTGTGAATTAGCATCTGATAAGTTCTCAGAAGTTGTTCCCAAGTTGTTGATTGTATGTGTCAAACGGTTTTGTGCGGCACCAAGGTCGGCACGTTGACCAGAAACAGTACTTACAGCCTTTGTAAGAGCTGTGATTGCTTGAGATGCTTTAATAGTATCTGCTGTCTCTTGTAGCTGTGTAGCTGAACTAGTAGTATCAGCTAATGTCTTAATCTTAGCTTCTAAGTCTGACAAACCTGAAACATTACTCAATGTAGATGCTGTAGTCAATGATGTTGTATCAACACCCAATGCTGCCAAATTTTCAATATCAGTATCGGACAATGTTGCAGTTGTTCCCACTACTGTTGTAAGTGCACTAGCTGCGGTTTGCATTGTAGTAATATCTGTGTCTGAAGCTGTTAAAGACAAAGTCGTGCTTCCAACTTTTAATGAATCTGCACTCATGTCACTGATTGAAACTGAGAGTGTTTGCCCAGCATTTGCACCGATTTGGAAAGTAAATGTGTTATTTCCACTCAAGAGACTCTTGTTATTGAACTCTGTATCCTGGCTAACACGTGTAATTTCACTTTGAAGAGCACCGAATTCCTTTTGGATATCCGTACGGTCACTATCTGATAAAGTACTATTGGCACTTTGAACAGAAAGATCACGCATACGTTCAAGCATTGTTTGGCTTTCGCTAAGTGCACCTTCAGCTGTTTGAATCAACGAAACACCATCTTGGGCGTTACGTGTTGCTTGAGTCATCCCACTGATTTGTGACTTCATGTTTTCTGAGATAGCTAATCCAGCAGCATCGTCACCGGCTTTATTGATACGTGAACCAGATGAAAGCTTTGACAAAGAATCACTTTTAGCTGCAGTTGCAGCATTCAAGTTACGAAGTGTATCCATAGCAGAAATATTAGTATTTATACGCATATTTAATTCCTCCATTTTTTACGAGTTTATTTTGAGGCTTCCCCCTCATGTTTATAGATATCGGTCGAGTAATAAATTATTTAATACTCTTGTTAAGAAATATTCATAAAATTTGCTTTGAAGTGTAAATCAAAGTTATCCGGTGACTCCCTTTAATGAAGTTTTATTAAAATTTTTACTCTACCATGGTTTAATTCTTTCATTGATTACATACTATGAGACTTGATTTACATCACATCTACCAAAAATCACACAAACAAAGAAACTATCGTGACCAAGAAAAAAATAGCGATTGCGAGAAAGAGAAGTGCAAAAATCAACTTGCCAATTTTGTGATATGGGTTAATTGCAATCCCATAGCCAAAAACTTTTGGTACGAACAGTGGTGTATTAGGCTCGTTCGCATACTTTTGATAGACTTGCTTCAGGAAATTATAAGAAACGTAAAGCGATGCAAGAATTAACAGTGACATAACCAACGTCAACGATTTGACCACACCTGTTTGATTTTCAAAGAATGACATTGCAAAAGCCGCTATAATGACCAATGTTAGCAATATCAAGAGTGACCAAGAATATTTCTTATTAGCCTTTTTGATATTAATTAATTCGTAATCCGTTTCAACTTTCTTCATCAGTTGCTTATCTCCCTTCATAATATCAAGTGAAAAATTGTAATAATTGCTGAGCTTAATTAATGTTGGCACATCAGGAAAGTTCTTCCCATTTTCCCAATTAGAAAGCGTCTGTCGCGAAATAAATAAATCATCCGCAACTTCTTGCTGTGTTTTCCCCAAGTGTTTTCTTTCTTGAATCAGAATCTTGGCTAATTCCATAATTATCATCCCTCCCTTACAACAACTACGCTATTAAATAATGAAGAAAATGTCTAGCAAATCTTTTTTGCATCCGCATGATTATTAGAAAAAAGTTATTTGGCTTGGAACTTTCCACACCTAAAATACATTTTAACCAAAGTGTAATCATTAGCCGTAAAATAATCAAAAATGCTAGAATATAACTGATAATTATATTAAAGAGGTGCGGAAATGAAAATATTTATTGTTGGAGCCACAGGACGTGTTGCTACTAAATTAATCGAACAATTAACTTTGGAAGGCCATGAGATTTTGGCTGGTGCCAGATCTCCAGAAAGAGTCTTGCGGAATCCACATGTTACACCGCTAAAGTTGGATCTGCACACTGGACTTGAAACCTTGTCAGAACTTGTTAAAGATGCAGATGCAATTTATTTCGTCGCTGGATCACGCGGCAAAGACTTACTACAGACCGATGCCTTCGGTGCTGTTAAAATAATGCAAGTTGCAGAGAAAAATCATATTAATCGATTTATTATGCTTAGTTCCGCCTTTTCTTTAGAACCAGAACAATGGAAGAAGAGGGGTATGGAAGACCTTTTGGACTATAATATTGCTAAGTTCTTCGCCGATAATTACCTTGTCCATCAGAGCAAGTTGGACTACACCATCTTACAAGCTGCCGCATTGATTGAAGAAAAGGGTTCTCACAGAATTGCTCTTAATGAGAATAGCGGAACAAAGAATACAATTCAAAATGTTGCTGAGACACTGGCTGCCATTATCAAGTTCGACAATACCAGCAAAAAGATCATTAAAATGAGCGATGGGAAAACACCTATTGATGAAGCTTTAACACAAATATAGATTCAGGTTGCTTGATTTTAACCGTAAGCACCCAATAACCGACCGTCCATAAAGCTTAATATTCAATGATTCTATGAGTGAACTGTAGGGTTTATAAATTATCAATGACCCCTAGGATATAGCTGTTTTACATATACACGCAATTGAGGTACAATATAGTTAAATTACGTCAAAGGAAAAACTATGATAAGAAATTTTGCAGACAAGGAAACTAAGAAAATATATAATCAAAAATTTTCTAAGAAGTTGCCTCAATCAATTCAGAAAGTAGCTTTACGAAAGCTAATTATGTTAGATAATGCTACGAATATCAATGATTTAAGAATTCCGCCTGCTAATCATTTGGAACAATTAGTGGGAGATCGAGAAGGACAGTATAGTATAAAAATTAATGCACAATATCGACTTTGTTTTTCAGTTGAAAATCATAGTGATTTTACCAACGTCGAAATTATTGATTATCACCATTAAGGGGAGTGAATATTATGAGTAAGATCCCAACACCAAAAATTAGCGAAATTTTGAAAGAAGAATTTATGGAGCCTTTGAACTTCTCAGCCTATGCATTGGCAAAGAAGATCAATGTACCAACGTCTAGAATACAAGATATTTTACATGATCGGCGACAAATCACTGTTGATACATCTGTTAGATTAGGCAGGTTTTTTGGAGTTTCTGACCGCTATTTTTTAAACTTACAAAATGATATAGATATTCGTAATGCCGAAGAAGAAAAAGGAAATGAGTATAGTCAGATTCAACAATATCAATTTGGATAGATTTAAATGGCTCTTTGTCAACCGCTGTTGATGAGAAATTTTTATTAGGGGCTTGACTAAACGTAGGAAGAGGCTGGGTCAAAAGTTAAATTTTGATTCAGTTTCTCTATTTATTTCGTATAAACGTGTTTCATAAGTCAAAATTTTCCGTCTAACTTCGAATTACTCATAGCAAAGTACTCGCTATGTTCGTAATTTCGAGTTAATACTCAATTTTTGTAAAGCACTTCAGCTTAGCCACATCCCAAAGTATGACTTATATAAGCAAATAGTTGCGTACGTGTAAAACGTACGTTCTAATTTGTCTTAGAGGTGAT
Organism: Lactobacillus sp. UCMA15818; assembly: GCF_030400225.1. Classification (GTDB taxonomy): domain Bacteria; phylum Bacillota; class Bacilli; order Lactobacillales; family Lactobacillaceae; genus Liquorilactobacillus. Next base: position 63,265 of record NZ_VJYB01000006.1, read on the forward strand.
CAAAATGAAAAACTATACACCCACAAAAGCACGTCAGCACCTTTATCAGATTTTAAAAGATATCAACCAGCAAAAAAAACCGGTTACAATTACACCTGCTAACGGAAATGAAGATCAAGCAGCCATTATTATTTCTAAAAAAGATTGGGATTCAATCACTGAGACCTTATATTTGGAAAATACTGGAACATTGGCTAAAGTCCGTGAACGTGTAGATGATGACAGTGGCTTTACTAACGCTGATGAAATTGATTGGGATAATCTATGAGTGTTTATCAAGTTGAGATAAAAAACTCTGCTAAAAGTGATTTGAAAAAGTTAAAGAAATCGAACTTAAAGGACCAATTTTTAAAAACGGTTGCTATTTTAAAAGTGAATTCATACCAGTTAACACAATCATTTGAAAAATTACAGCCAACCGGTCGTGGATTGTATTCAAGGCGACTAAATGCGCAGCACCGAGTAGTTTATCGTGTAGATGAAGAATTAAAAAAGGTTTACATTTATGCAGCATGGAGCCATTACGAATAACTAAAAAAACTAGCAAAATAGATCCTGAATTTGGGAGAAATTTTGCTAGTTTTTTGCTTAATTTCGCTTCTTTAGAGTGTTCGGAAAATCAATAGGAAATGTTTGACCACACTATACTGTTAGAAATATTCTGGAATGCTCCTATCTGTTAAAAAACAGTCGATTATGTAATCCCAAGGAGAACGTACCTCTGTATCGGAAGATACCTTTCCATTAAAAATTGGCCGCCATCTGTGATTCTTCTTCACAACTTTATATTGCCGCTTAAACTGAGTGGTTGGAGTTATTTTACTCATTTAACAACTGCTCCAACTCTTGCTTATTAGTCGCACTCTTTAATTCTGTAGTCCCTGCAAGGTCTTCAGCCACCTCAGTTAATGACCTAGCAACCTGATTGTTTGGAAAACCATAATGCTGTGGTAATCCATTGTTAGCCACGGTTGTCACAACTACTCGCATGAATTCGGACATAGTTAAGCCGTGTTGAGCTAGTTGTTCCTGGGCCTTTTTCTTAATTACTGGGTCGACTCTAGTGTTAATTCTGGAACTAGTTGCTATGTTAGCCTATCATCAGTCCTTTCTTTTATAATTGTACGCCATACTTCACACAGAGCAAAAAAGAGTGTTATTATGTAACAAATTGCCGTACCAATAAAAGATTCTAATGTTCTTAAAGAAGTCAAAGATACCTTACTCAATAAAATTTTTTGAAAACATTTGAAAAAAATTTGTATTTAATTTCCTGCATTAAACTGAACCAACTATGTACAAAATCAAGAAAAAAAGAACTCGAAGCAGTATAGCTTCTAAGTTCTGTATAAAATTATTAAATCTATTCTATTATTGCCCTTTTAAAACTAATTTGGAAACTATCATCGCTATTGATACTCCTAAGCCTAATGGCAAAATAGCCGAATAGCCGAATAGCTCAAATGACAAATTTCCAAAATCATCATTAATGCCATTAATGGTGCTTACTGAGATGCTGCAAGCAAACTGCATTGCCAAAGCGAAAGCCCTGGAAAAAAATTTTGGAGCATAAGTCCAAAAATTGTGCCCATTACAGCCCCAATTGAAATTGATGGTGTCAGTGTTCCGCCAGAGGCTCCACTTTTAATTGTTAAAACCGTTACGACTGCTTTTATTATCGCTCCGACAAGTAGTAACAACAAAAACTTGTGATTGATTGTATCGATTGATAATTGAGCTAAAGCACGACCATTTCCCATAATCTCTGGAAAAACAGTTGCTATAACACCCGTTAATAAACCAGTTAGCGGCAATTGCCACAAAATATTTTTATCTTTAGTCTGTTTATAGCCTGCCCATTTAAATGCTTGGCGAAAGAAGGCTCCTGCTAAACCACAAATTGGTGCTGCAAAAATTACAAATAGCAAAAATTTCAAAGAAAAATTTTGCTTTCCAACTAAATAGTAAGGGCCAATTCCCTTAAAGATTGTACCAATTAACATTGAAGTTGATGACATCACTAAACTGACAGCAACTGTTTTTTTGCTCACATCCTTTAGTAATACCTCAACACAAAACAACATACCAGTTAACGGGGCACCATACACACCGGCGAAACCTGCTCCGGCAGCTGCTGCAATCAGCAACTTTTGATCACTCATGCTCAAAGAAAAATTTATTTTTTTCAAAAAATAATTCCAGCGTTGGGCAAGCATTGCTCCGGCCTCACGAGGTGCTAGTTCTCTACCAACTGATCCGCCAGTTGCTACATAAAATATTTGCGTCATAACATGGATGGTCGTTTGAACAGCTGGCATATTTTTGCCAGAAATTGCCTTTGCAATTGGAACTGTTTGTTTAAACTTTGTCCGCAAAATCCACCAAATAAACCCAGCGACACTTGCACCTAAAAAAACCGAGAACATTCTGTGTAGTGGAGAAATCAAAAGTGAAGCAGGATTAGCTGCACTTTCTTGAAAATTCAAAAATAATTGCTCAACTTCAGCCAGCAATAAGCTTAATAAGAGTGAACTAATTCCGACAATAATACCTAGAACTAAAGTTGAAAGAAACAAAATTAAATTCTTTTTTTTATTAATACTAGCTGCGTATTTAAAATACTCAGCAATATCCTGACCAACCAAATCAATGTTTTTTGAGATCCACGAACCATAATTTTCCCAACTTATATCACACTCCCAGATACTATAAAATGAACCCCAAAAAATTAGACAAAAAATCTAACTTTTGGGGTTCATTTTATTATTAGTCAACTCTTTTTACCTAGTGGATGTATATCGTAACCACTGTGAATAATCCAAAAAAAATGCCCGGAACATTGGCGATTATTACAGGCCAATCTTTATATGTTTTGTTCCAGCCATAGCCAGTCCATAACGAAGCATTCACCATTGCTACAAACGGTTGTAGAAACCCGACTGGATGCCCTGAAAAATTACTAATAATTTGAGGAATATATGAAATATACATCGCAATGCACATAACGGTTGCCAGTTTGCTTAATAATTTGAGACGCCTAATCCTATCAGCGGATACAGCAGTTTCTCCTTCTGGGTATTTTGATGTGTCAATTCTCATATGTTTTTCTCCTTATTGGTTAAAGTATACATTACAGCTTAACATTGTTTTTTGGAAACGTAAAAATTAATGGGGAGAAAAGACAATTGAGTAACATCCATACATTATATCTTACTGTAAATTATAATCCATTTTTTCGTTGCTCCGATGGCAATTCTTTATAAAATTCAAAGTATTTTTTGTAAAAAAAACTATAGTTTGAAATTCCGACAGCCTGCGCAATTTGGTTAATCGGGAGTGTTGTTGAGGTAATTAGGACGTTTGCCTGTGTTAACCTTTTTTTTAATACCGTTTCTGAAAATGACCTTCCAACTTCCTTCTTAAAGAGGTTGCTGAAATAGTTTTTATTGTAATTATATTTTTCAGCTACTTGTTTTAGGTTAATATCAGTGTAGTTTTTGTCGATTTCGTCTAGTACCTCAATCATTATTTTCCTTGTTTTACTTTGCGGTTCATTTTCTAAAATACGATAATTTCTGACCAGATTTGTGATTAAAATTTGTAAACACGCCTTGATAACTGTATCTGAAAATTCCCTCTTCAAAAAATATTCTTCAATAATTTCATCCATTATCTGTGAAATCTTGTAATTTTTTGCCGTTCTAAAAATCAAAAAATCTTTTTTTTGATTTGACTTCATTGAGCTTTTCAATAAAAAATCATATAAAACGCTGCGACTTCGCCTTAGGTCTTTCAATAAATCAATGTTGATATTGCTATTTCTAAATAAAATATTAATCAACAAGTCACTCTCACTAAGTGCCCCAATCGAATGTGTTGCTCCAACATCTAATAATAATAAATCTCCCCTATTTAACACAACTTTTTCTCCATCTACTGCTTGAACTGATTTCCCCTCAAGCATGTAATTGATTTCTAAAAAAGAATGTGAATGGGTTGGATAAGGAGCAAATCTGTTGTGCTTACTTATATAAATATCCTTGTTCTTAAAAAAATAGTTATTTAGAACTTTAAAACTGTTTGTTTGCCCTGTTCGCTCAATTGTATTTGCTGGTATTTCTTCTAGATAACACTCATCTTGCTTTTGTTTGGTTTCAATTGGGTTTAAAGTTCTTAGCATGGTCATAACTCTTCGATTTAACATTTTTTCATCCCCCTATAATTACTCGAAAAGCCAATATGAATATGTAACTTCAAAGGCTTTTTGAATATTACTTTTAAAGAATGAGCACTAAAAAACATATTCGTTTACAGCTTAACAAATCTCAAAAGAAAGTCAAAATCTCATTGCAATACTCTTAATTTTAAATCCTTTTTCAGGTAAAATCACTTTATCGCTTATAACACACTCTCTAAATCATCCAATTTAAAATCATTGTAATTGTTACAACAGAGAAGATGGTGCTGACTAAAGTACAACTAGAAACATATTGCGGTTTTTTGTCAAACTCAATTGCATATAACGTAGTGTTTGCCGCACTAGGCATCGCTGACATTAATACAAATACAACCATCATACTGTAACTAAGCATTAGCATAGTTGCTATAAAGTAAGCTATCAGTGGAGATATTACCAATCGAAATAAGCATGCCCACCCTGCTGTACGCCAATCTACTTTTTGAAAGTGAATCTCTGCCAATTGCATTCCTAAGACTAGCATGATGATTGGTATTGTTGTATTCCCTATTAAGTTGACACTCTTCATAAGAAAATTGGGTACCACAACATTACACTTATTTAATAAAATTGCTGGTAATATAACATAGTTCATCGGTTGCTTAAAAATATTTGTCAAGGGCTTCCTTATCCCTGAACTCTTATCAGATGCCACATATATTCCTACTGTTCCCATCAATATATTATGAAAAATCATAATTGCCATTCCATATTGTAATTTTGCACCACCAAATGCAAACATTATTATAGGTATCCCGAAATTCCCACTATTCGGAAAACAAATTGATAACAAAAATGCATCCCTCTCATCCTGATCTAACCCCCAAAAACGGCTAAACACTACTCCTATGATAATTAACAGTATCAATATTATACTTGTCACAATGATAATGGTTACGAATTTACTATTGATGGAGTATTTATAAAATGTTTGAAATACCAAAAAAGGAAGAAGCAAATATATAGCTATATTTGAGAGTGGCTTAATAGCCATCTGTGTTTTTATTTTGAAAATAAATCCACTAGCAAAAATTAATATCACCGGCAGCATCACATTCTCAAAAATATTCATCATTTCATCCCCACCATATAATCTACATTAAAAAAATAAAGCCACTGTAACTTTTCTTAGTTACTTGACTTTATTCTTATTATTTTCCTTAAATAAATGCTGGATTTGCAACAACATTAAATGCCGCAGCTAATTCCTTCAATTGTTCATCAGAGATAGACTGTCTAATCTCTCCGCCTTGTGCCCCAATTTGTGAATAGATTGTTGCAGCTTTTTCAACCGTTTCGATCAAGCCAAATGTCTCATCTAAGTCTGAACCTACTCCAAACAACCCATGATGTGGCCACATTACTACACGAAAATCTTGCATTTTACTTGCCGTTGCCTTGCCAATAGCTGTTGTGCCCGGTGTCATATATGGAATCAAACCTACACCTTCTGGAAAGACTACCAAAGATTCTGCTTGCATCTTCCACAAAAGTCGTGAGATATGTCCCTCGTTTAAATCTTGTGTGAATGACAATGCAATCACATTTGTTGGATGACAATGCATTACAACTCTATGAGTCTTATCGAATTTTAATCTTTCAATATGTGTCATCAAATGACTTGGAAATTCTGATGTTGGCTTACCGCCATCTTCAAAGCCCCACAATAAATCTGCCTTTTGGCCATCAGATGTAATCTGAACCAAGCCTAAGTCAAGTGTTGGTTGATTAATTACATTTCGGAAATACCGTCCTGTTCCAGTAACCAAGAAATATTCCTTTGCTAATGGAGATGCATCAAAGCCAAGCACAAAAGTTTTTTTAACTTCTCTAACATCAGCAAAATCAGCTAAATCGGTACTATCGATTCTCAATGAAACATTGCCACCATTGCGTTCGTCCCAGCCATGTACGTAGGACTCATGGGTAACTTCGCATATTTTCTTTACAAATTTTGAATTTACAAATTTAGTCATTATACTTTTCTCCCTAGTTTATGTCTGTTGTTTGCATTTAATTGCGTTTAAATAAAACATCTTTTTCATACTGATGGATATCTTCCAACCAATCAGTCCCAACTGGTGTCTCGTTTTCTAAACAGAATTCATCCCAAACTGCACCAAATGGATACGCCTTGAGCTCTTCTGTAACAGCTAAACGTGTTGTAAAGTCATAACTTAACTCAGCTTTTTTCAGTTGATCAATTGGTGCCAACATTGCCTGCAATAAGGCCTTTTGCGTTGCACGTGCTCCAATTACCCAAGCAGCCACGCGGTCAATCGTCGCATCAAAGAAATCAAGCCCAATATTTGTTCGTTCTAATTGGTTGTCTCGTACCAATGAACGTGCAATTCGTATCAATGCATCGTCCATAATCACAACATGATCACTATCCCACCGAACCGGTCGTGACACATGCAACATCAACCCCTTACCAAATGGTAAGAATGCTGAAAACTTATCTGAAACATCTTCTGTTGGGTGCCAGTGACCTGCATCAATCGTCCATAACTTATCACGGCTAATTGCGTAATTGTTATAGAAGAGATGTGAACCAACTGTATATGATTCAATTCCAGTCCCAAAGAGTTTCCCTTCAACTGCCTCAATAGTATTTTTCTCTTCGTACTTTTTCGCAAAAACTTCATCGAGTGATGCAATTAAACGTTCTCTTGGGCCTTGCTTGTCGATTGGATTATCTTTGAAACCATCTGGAATCCAAAAATTATTAACTGATTGTTGCCCTAATTCTTTACCAAAATAATTTGCAATTTCTCGCGACTTCTTACCAACTTCAATCCAGTAATCACGAATTTGTTTTTCAGGACTAGCAAGTGTGAAATTATGCTTTACTTTTGGATGAGAGAAGAAGGTTGGGTTCATATCAAGACCAACACCTTCTTTTTTAGCCCAGTCTACCCAATACTTAAAATCCGCTGGCCCAATTTCATTGAAATCCTTCTTCTGATCAGTTACTGCATATAATGTATGCAACTGGACTTTATGTTTACCAGGAATCAAGGTAAGTGCCTTATGCAAATCGGCTGTCAATTCATCTGGTGTCCGTGCAATTCCTGGAAAATCTCCACTGACCCCAATTCCCCCTGTTAATTCTTGATCAGGATTTAAGAATCCATGAATATCATCGCCTTGCCAGCAATGCATTGAGAGCTTAACCTTCTTTAATTGTGCAATCACTTTATCTGTATCAACGCCAATTTCTGCATATCTTTCTTTAGCTGTTTTGTATGCCCTTTCAATATTCTCTGCTTTAACCATTTAAAACTCCTCCTTTAATCTAAGTGAAATACTTCGTGTAAGTCTAAAGTTACCGGACTTTTGTCTTCATTAGTATCCATGATTGGTTCCATATATGCCCACCATTTTTTACAATCATCAGACTGTGCGATAGCGTTATATTTCTCGACATCGTCAACTTCTAGATAAGCAAATAAATTTCCAGTTTCTTTATCAAGGAATATTGAATAATTATGTGCCCCAGCATCTTTCAAAGCTTCTCGCATTTTTGGAAAAAGATTATTATGTCGTTTTTCATACTCTTCATACATATCACGATAAACATGCATTAACTGTCCCATTCTAACTGTCAACCAAATTACCCCCTTTATATTTTTCATTCTTCAAAAACTTTTTGTAATCATCTAGGATATTAGAATATTTTTCTCTCTCAGGAACAAACTTGTCTATCTTAAATGAATCACTAATTATTTGACGAGCAAGATAAATATTCAAAATATCACCTTTCGTAATCATTTGAACCATAATGTTTCCAATCGCTGTCGCTTCACTTGGACCTGCATATACGTCAACGCCACTCACCGTTGCTGTCAGTTGATTCATTAAATCTACATTTGAACCACCACCAACGATGTTCAAACTATCAATGTGATAGCCCAAAATATCATCAAGAATAGATAATTCATTTGCATAATATAGTGACAGATTTGAATAGACAGCCATTGCGAGTTCTCCCGGTGATTCAGGAACCTTCTGTTTAGTTTCACGACAATATGCTTGAAGTTCTGCTATCATATTCTCTGGATTCTGAAAACGAGCAGCATTTATATCTATGAATTGTTGGAATGGTGGCTCTCTTTTTGCTAAAGCTGCTAAAGCTGCAAAGCTGTACTGATCATTCAACTCTTTTTTTATATTTTGAATGACCCACAATCCCATAATGTTTTTCAAAAAACGGTAAGTTCCGTACGCTCCCCATTCATTTGTATAGTTTTGTTCAAAAGCCTTTTCTCCATTTTCTGGAGTATTAAGTTCTGCACCAATCAGCGACCATGTCCCAGAACTTAAATACGCCCACCGCTGGCCCAGAGCAGGTGTACCAATAACAGCCGAAGCAGTATCATGTGTTGCTACTGTAACTACCTCGGTTTGAGGCAAACTATACTTTTTGACTAATTGCTGACTAATATCACCTAGAATCGTTCCAGCTTCTACTAATTTTGGAAATTGAGATTGTTTTACATTAACACTTTTCAATAAGTTATTATCAAATAGGCCTTCGCGCAGACTTAGCATCTGTGTTGTTGACGCATTTGTAACTTCAGTAACTGCTTTCCCAGTTAAAATAAAGCCAATGTAGTCTGGAATCATCATTATCTTATCTGTTTTGGCTAACAATTCTTTGTCCTCTTCAAATAATTGATAAAGTGTATTAAAGTCAAGAAACTGAATTCCTGTTTTTTGATAAATATACTTTTTTGATAATGATGTCGTTAACCTTTCTATGCTTCCATGAGTTCTATTATCACGATAAGAAATCGAATCCTGTAATTTGTTTCCCTTTTGGTCAACCAAAACATAATCAACCGCCCAAGTATCAATCCCTAGAACAACTGAATCATATCCAGCTTTTTTAATTTTTTCTAAGCCAATTAGAATTTCTTCTATTAATTTGTCAATATCCCAACAATCATGTCCTTTATTGTGAACAAAACCATTTTTAAACCGATGAATTTCTCTCAAGCTTAATTTGTTGTCGACTAGTTTTGAAAGCATTAGTCGACCACTTGAAGCCCCTATATCAACAGCAACATAAGTTTTACTCATAAGTCATGTCACCCTTATCCCTTCAATTGAAAATTTTATTCTTGTTTGTCACCATAACGTTCTTTTGTAATTTGTGATAAAGTTTTACCACGTGTTTTAGGTGTCCATAAGATTCCAACAATTAACGATACCAGAAGCAAAATAATCATTGCAGTTCCTGCAATTTTAAAACCTAAAGAAGATAAAATAATTGGAAATACAATTGACCATATTCCTGCTGTCCCACGAACAATGAAGAACATAAATCCTTGCGAACCAGCCCGATACTTAGTAGGGAACAATTCAACAGCCCATAGTGCATACCATGCTTGAGCTCCAATTCCAGCTGAAATTCCCCAAATGATAACAAACGCCAACAATGCTAACCAACCAAAACCAATATATGTTAGAATTACCCATGAAATCACTGCCATGCTTGCACCTATGAAGAAGAATGAGCGATGATTAACTTTATCTCCTAAAAGGGCAAAGCCGAAGTATCCAGCAAGGGCTGTGAAAATCCATAATACTGCTTGTAACATATTTGCTTGCGTATTATTCAATCCACCTACTGTTTCATATACGAATGGCATGAAGAATCCCATCGCACCTGCAACTAAGTTCCAGAATACGTAAACCCCACATAAGAATAGAATACTTTTAACTGATATCATATTGGCAAAAAGATCACGGTAGGGATGATTCTCAACTGGCGATCCCAATTCTTTTTTCTTTTGATTGATCCAATCCTGTGATTCTGGTAACTTTTTTTGTAAATTCCATGCAATAAAAGCTACTACTGTCAAGAAAGCAAAAAGTAATCTACTCCCCAATAGGCCTAGTGGAGCCAATAAGGTACCTGATATAAAAATAATTACTGGTCCCATTGACCATGCAAATTGTGAGATACCGATATTATGAGCCCGATTAGTGTCACCTGAGGTTTCCCCAATGTATGTCCACGAAGCAGGAACTCCTGCACCAACTGCGATACCTGTTACTAAAAAGCCTAGTAAAAGCATTGGAAAATTAACTGAAAAAACGACTATTAATGTTCCTAACATATAAATCAACATGTCATAGGTATAAATCATCTTTCGTCCATACTTATCTGAAAGTCTTCCACCAATAATTGCACCTAACGCTGACCCAAATGCATTTGCACTTAGAGCCCCCAACAATCCAACATCAAAATCAGATAATCCAAAAGATTTTTGCCATAGTGTTAAACCCGATGCACCCGCTACAATTGATCCAGAATCCAGAAAATTGGTTAACGATACAGCCCAAGTTGACCCATTTGAACTTTCTTTTGCCATGCTGCCACCCCTTGTCATTTTTCGGATATCCATTTTGTATACAAATAGATTACACCATTGAATGTATCCGTTTACAATATCAAAAAGACAGTCTTTTTATGTCATATATACATAATTAAAAACTGGAAAAATAATCTAAGATAATCACTCTTAGCAAGGTAAATTTTCCCGTAGCTATATTCCATCAGAATTTTCCCCTCAAAAAAACTGGATCAAAATTTAAATTTTGATTCAGTTCCTCTATTTATTCCGTATAAATATGTTCTTATTGTATAGGTTTTCTTAAATCATGAGTAACTTAGCCTCATTAATTATTCTGGTTGATACTCCTCATCAATAACCAAAACGGGTTTAATTGTCTTTCCCATAACTGAGTCATTGTTTGCTTGATTAATATCAGTAAATTTGTAGAACTTTTCGGTCTTGTCAAAGTCAAACATCCCTAATTTATAAAATTCAATCAACCGTGGAACATCAATTTGCGGAATCGAATCACCCATATTGACACCGACAACTTTACGATCAGAAGTACACAAGTCATTCCAAGAACTCATTGTAATGTTATTTGCAGTTACTGCAATCAAAGCAGTTGTTCCACCTTGTGCTAGCGCATTAATTGCTTGTAACATAACAGATTCAATTCCTGTTGTGTCAACAGTAAAGTCCACCCCGTAACCATTCGTTAACTTTTGAATGGCTGCGACTGGGTCTTCCTCCTTACTATTGATTGCCTGAGTTGCACCAAGTTCTTTGGCTAACTTAAGCCTTTCTGGTACAACATCTACCGCAATCACTTTTGTGCACCCAGAAATTTTTCCTGCCATCATCGCTGCCAACCCAACTGCGCCAGTGCCAAAAACGGCAATTGTTTGCCCTGGTCTTGGCTTCAAAGTATTAAAAACAGTACCACTACCAGTTACATAACCACAACCTAAAGGTCCAAGTTTACGCAAATCAAGCTTTTTATCAACCTTAACTGCATTGCGTTGATTCACAACCGTATGTGTTGTAAAAGATGACTGGTTAAACATATCACTAATATGCTTGCCATCTTTAAGGAAGTGATCAGTCCCATTTGCGCGTACTCCACTCAAATTATACTTGGCATAGCTGCGACATTGCGTGGGTATTCCTTTCAAACAATTGTCACATGTGCCATCAGAATAAAATGATAACACTACATGGTCACCAATTGTAAAATCTTGTACTTGTGAACCAATCTTTTCAACAATTCCGGCACCTTCATGCCCTAAAATTACAGGATAGCCTAAGGAAGCATCCCCCTTACGTATTGCCTCATCTGAATGACAAATTCCACTTGCTATCACCTTGATTTGTAAATCTGTCGGCCCCATATCTGCTAGTTCAATATTATTCTTGATTACAAACGGGTCACCAACCTTATTAACTACTGCTGCACTGATTTTCATGATACTTATCCCTCCTTGAATTAGTGAATTATTTAACTATCCAGCTTTATTATATCCATAGAACAAGCGCTTTCAATGACAAATCTACATCTGTTAAATAACAAATTTACATATTGTAAATCACTAAACTTCAAATTAATGCTGAAAATACAATGCATAATCTAGCTACTAACTTAATATAAATAATTATTAAAAATTAGTTATTTGTATCACAAAGAATCTAACACACTTTATCTTTTTCTCTTAACAAATATCAAGATAACTAACTGTATTATTGCTACAACTATAAAAAAGACTGCTAAAACAATCAAAGAAACTACTCTTGTCTTTGGCGTTTGAACTGCGCCCGAACCATCAATCCTTCTCGTCATCAAAATAAAACTCAGCACGCCAAAAATTAGTAACCAAATTAAGTTACTCAACCACCACATTTTTAATTTCATATCGCTAACTACTCCTTTTTTGGTAGTAGTATGTACTAAACAATTGCCATAATAGAATTAGGCTGTTTATAAAAGTTGTAGTTTGAAAACTAAAATTATTTAAAATATCATTAATAAATGTACAACTTAAAAATACGGTTAGACTAAATATCCGCATTAAAATTTGTATTTTACTATCTGCGAACTTAGTTAAAAAAACTAGCATGATGCTTAACAAGATCAATCCGTCCATTATTAACAATGCCCGTGAATTTGAAGCTATAGTCAATCTGCTGGTGATTAATGTTACTAACAACAGCAACGGATAAAGCAAAGTTGCAGTAGAATTACTTTTTTCAACCTTTTCTTTATCTCCTCCACTAATTAGTTCATCCGTTGTAATTCCGTAAATATTCGCCAATTTTTTTATCAGTATAACATCTGGTAAGTGTCTCCCAGTTTCCCAATTAGAGACTGCTTGACGTGAAACATGCAATTTTTTGGCAACAGCAGCTTGAGTGAGTCCATTTTCTTGTCGCTTATACTTTAAGAGTTCTGATATCTTGGCTACAACCATACATACTCCTCCTCAAAATTAACGTGTCTCTATTCTAATAGCAAGACAGACATCCTGTCATCGCTGTTATACTCTTATTTCTTGTCTATAATTAAAACTTCCTTTTTATCAACAATCTTACTACTCTCATCGAAGCTTATTTTCAACACATACGGAGTAAAATACTGTAGTCTGATAAAATCTGAATATCCAAATCCATTATCAAAATGATTAAGCATAGCACTTAAGGCAGCTCCATGAGTTGAAAATAATATAGTTTCTCCTTGATGCTGTTCAAGAATCTTACTAAGTACCTTCATATTTCTTTGCTGTAAACTATTCATTGATTCGCCGTTTTTTTCATGGAAATCAAAGTTTTCCCATCTTTTTTTAAGTAGCATATCCCCATTTTCGCCAATATCACCGCGAACCCTTTCTTTTAAGCATTCGTCTGTGTGTACTTTAAGCTTTTTTTCAGAAACTAGTGGTTCAATTGTCTGTAAAGTTCTCTTGTAGGGGCTTGAGATACAAAAGTCAAAAGAGATATTCTTAAGCGAATCAAGTACCGCTAAAGAATCATCTCTTCCTACTTGAGTTAATGACATCGTTGCATCATCTGCCCAAGAATAATCTGGCAATGCATGACGAACAAAATATATATTTGTTAGCATATAATTCTCCTTTGTAAAAACTAATATTTAAAAAATTATATTCTGAATACCAGATATACGCAACAATCAACAAGAAAATGTACCATAAGTAGATAAATTTTGACTTATAGAACACGTTTATCTGGAATAAAAAAACCAGATCAAAATTTAACTTTTGATCCAGCTCTATAATTTACTATCCAGGATATCTAATCTCAAATTATCTTGCAAATCTTGTTCTACCAAACGCCAGACAGCCTTTAATTCCTGCATCATTACCGAGTTTTGCCGGAATTATATATTTGTCTACATCTATAATATCGACATAATTATTCATGTCTCTTAAAAAATATTTCCTAACTTTAGGATACAGTTGTTGCTGACTAGAGACACTTCCACCAAAAATCAAAATATCGGGTGATAATGTTAACGTATAGTTCACACAGGCTTTAGCAATATATCTTGCTAATAAATCCCAAACTGGATTATCCTTCTTAATTTCAAAGCCTTCCTTACCAAGGCGTGCTTCAATTGATGGCCCTGAAGCAAGCCCTTCAAAGCAGCCATCATGATATGGACAAACACCCTTAAAATCAAGATCCTCGCTTTCTTTAGGCAAAAGGATATGCCCTGATTCTAAGTGCGAATCTCCTGAAAAAATATTTCCATTCTGAATGAACCCTCCGCCGATCCCAGTTCCAATTGTGGAATAGAAAATATTTTTATACCCTTTACCATTACCAAACACATATTCTCCGTAGGCCGCAATGTTAACATCCGTTGTCAAAATGATTTCAACCTTCAGATATTTTTTGATATACAATACAAGATTGAAATTCTTCCATAATAATTTAGGAGTGTCTTTAATGCAACCATAGTCATTCTTAAATTTATTAATGACTACTGGTCCAAAAGAACCGATTACTAATCCATCAATTTCTTTATTTTTGAAGAAGTCTATTACATCATTGAGTGTCTCTTGGGGTCCTCTAGTTGAAAATTTGACACTCTCACGAATTTCTCCTACCGTGTTACCTACAGCGCAAACAAATTTTGTTCCCCCTGCCTCAATTGCTCCTATCATAATTTTCCTTTCTCTAGATAGAATTTATCTAAGTTGGTCACACAGACTATAGATACTCTGCTCGCCACGGATCGAGGTCTTTATATAGTTCTGCTTTCCCAATTGCATTAAACAACGCATTTTTATGGTGAACAACCTTTTTAGCTTCAACAATACATACTGGGAATAAATTATTTGGATCCCAGCCTTCATCACTACTCAATACTTCACGTGCCTTCTTAAAGAATGCATATTTATAATCCGAAGAAATATTGACTTTAGAAATACCAGTCTTAACAGCTTCAGCAATTTGCTCATCTGGATTTGACGAACCACCATGCAATACTAACGGATTATTAACAACTGCCATTATATCTTTTAAGATATCAATCCGAATTTTCGGAGTCACATCTGAAGGATAAATTCCATGCGCTGTCCCAATTCCAATTGCTAATGTATCCACACCTGTTTCTTCAACAAATTTTTTAGCATCTTCAGGTTGCGTATAAATACCATTTTGTAAATGCTTTTCTATATGATTACCTGTTTGGCCAATCGTTCCTAACTCTCCTTCAACTGATACTCCAACCAAATGACACATATCAACCGTTTTTCTAGTAATAGCTACATTTTCTTCCCAAGTGGCTAGTGAACCGTCAATCATTACTGAACTAAAGCCATTATGAATCGCACGAGCAACATTATTGATAGTATCACCATGGTCTAGGTGTAAAACAAACGGAACCTTGCTGTTCTTGATTCGTTGTAATACATAAGCGAAAAAGTCATCCTTTGCATATGCCATTTCAGTGGGGTGAACGGCAATAATTGCAGGAGCATTATCAGCTTCACATTGTTCAACTGCTGATTTTAATAATTCAGCGTTTGAGACATTATAAGCACCGACTGCAAAGTGATTTTTTTTAGCAACAGCGAGCATCTGATTCATATTTAATAGCATAGTTTATATCTCCTTAGTTTTTATAGTTTATTATCTTATTGCGGCTTGGTTAGTTGATCCAGAAATTTCGATATAGCTTTGCACCATCTCCTTAGCTGCAAAAATTGTATTTGTCATTAAATCAACATATTCGCGGTTGCGTTCATTTTCTTGTTGTTCAAAAATCGAATCAGCTTGGGCTTTCATGACATCAGAACCAACATTCACTTTATTGATGCCAAGCGAGATCGCCTTTTTGATATTTTTAGTGCCACAACCTGATCCTCCATGTAGCACTAAAGGAATATGGGTTGCTTTCTTTATTTTTTCAATAATACTGAAATCAAATTTTGGAACAAAATTTTCAGGCATAATTCCATGGCTTGATCCAAACGAGATAGCTAAAGCGGTTACATTTGTTTCTTGAATAAACTTGATAGCTTTTTCAGGATCTGTATACATATTAGCTTGTGTAAGCTTTTCCCCAGATACCGTCCCCATATTGCCCATTTCTGCTTCTACACTCACCTTGCACATACTTGCAGCTTTCACTATTTCTTTAGTTATTTGTACATTTTTACTATAGCCATATTCTGCAGCATCAATCATTACACTTGAAAAGCCTGCAGCGATACTCTTTAGTACATATTCCTTAGACTTGCCATGGTCCAAATTTATGGCAACATCAACTTTGGCTGTTTCGGCCATTTTAATGACACTTGGTAAAACATATTCTGCCCTAATATGTTTTTGTAGATGCTCCATTAACAAATCAATTATAATCGGGGCATTTTTTTCTTCCGCAGCAAGAATCGTTGCATACGCACTTTCTAAGTTAAAGCAATTAATTGCCAGCACCGCATAATCATTCCTATTAGCCTTATCTAACATGCTCTTCATTGATACATACATTTTCAGGCTCCCTTCCGTTAACTAATTTTGATATCATCTAAATTAATTTCCTCCTCTTCGTCACTTCTCACAGTACCCCCTTGCTCCTCTGGAACCCTTCTTTTCCAAAGAAATAAAATGACTCCCGTAGCTAAAGAACCAATTAGTAGTGCTACCAAGAACAGCACTGGTTTATTCATTGCAGGTACAATGAATAGACCACCCGAAGGTACTGGGCTTTCAACTCCCCAGGACATTGACAAGCCGCCACCAATTGCAGCACCTATTGAACATGAGGCCACCATGCGAATCAAATCAACTGCTGCCAATGGGATAACACCCTCAGTAATCATGACAATTCCCATTGGAAATGCAATCTTTATATTGTCTTCTTCTTCTAAGGTATAAATTTTACGCTTGAAGACCCTAGAAAATACCCAAGAAAGTGAAACCCCAAAAGGAGGAACCATTGAAGCCAAAATTTTGACTGCTTCAGGTTGTTTAACCCCCTGCAATAACAACCCATCTGCAAATAGAGATGCAACTTTATTAACTGGTCCTCCAAAGTCAAATGCTGCCATCCCTCCTAAAATAGCACCAAATGCGAAACGTGCTGAACCTTGCATACTATTCAAAAACGAAGTTAATGCGTTAGTTGCCCAGACTATCGGTTGCCCCACAATGAAGAACATTACTATCCCCATAACTATTGATGCAAGTAATGGAATAATCATCATTGGAACCAAGCCCTCAGCCCATTTTGGAACTTTTATATACTTAACTAGAAGTAAAACTACCCAACCTGTTAAGAACCCTCCTAACATTCCACCCAGAAACCCAGCACCAATGTTATAAGAAATAATACCGCTTAATAAACCTGGTGCAATCCCCGGTCGATCTGCAATGGAATATGCAATGGCCGCTGAAATGACAGGTGCTAACAGTCCCATTCCCCAAACACCTAAAGTCGTAAATGTTGAAGCAACAGAATAATTGCCTGTAAATTTCGTAATCACTGAACCACCCATTAAGTTACCAATAGCAATCAATAACCCGGAAGCAACCACCAGTGGTAACATATACGAGATAGCCGTCATAGCGTGTTTCCTAAGTTGCATTTTTTTTAACATTTTTACCCGCCTCCTATTTGCAATATTTACAACTTGTCTATAATAGTTTGGAGCAATTTTTTAGGTGCCTTAATTGCAGTGTTCGTCGGCACTTCTACGACTCTTTTACCGGCAAAACGTTCACTCCCTCCAATTTTTATATCAATCACCAAGAGAACAAAATCAGCTTCTTTGATTTGTTCCGCTGTCAATTTGTTTTCTGTACCAATCGTACCTTGAGTCTCCATATGAATTTCATAGCCTAATTCTTGTGCTGCTTTCATAATTTTTTCGCGCGCAATATACGTATGTGCAATCCCAGATGTGCATGCTGCAATCCCAACAATTTTCATAACTTATACCTCCTTGGTTTTTCTATTTAGTAACTTAATTAATTCTTCCTTATCTTTAATTTCATGAAGTTTTGTAATAAAATTATCATCTGCTAATAAAATTGCTACTTTTTGTAATAAGCGGATATGCAGTGTATTAGCATCAGTATCTTTCACCGCAAATAAAATAATTACACTTACCAGTTCATCATCCAAAGACTCCCACTCTATACCATGCTGGCTAATGCCGATTGCTAAAGAAGTGTTCTTAACAGCTTGGGATTTCCCATGCGGAATTGCAATTCCTTGCCCCAAACCAGTAATACCTTCTGACTCCCGAAGCACCACATCATCAATAAAGGCTTGACGATCCGTAACATCTCCTTTAATAACTAATAATTCAGTTAATTCTTCAATGGCCTCTTTCTTTGTATCCGCTCTCAGATCAACTGAAATTAATTCTGTTGTAATAACATCAGAGATATTAAAATCCACATTTTCATTTTTCATTTATTTTTCAGCTCCCTAATTAATCTCTCTACATTTTTTTGATCATTTTTATTAAACATAGCACTTACCAATATTGACGGCTTACCAACAACTTCGTTAAGAACAATGGAAGAAATTATTAAGTCAATTTGCTTATCATAATTTTCGGAGTTTTTCCGATATTGTCTCAATGAAACCACATCTTCTATTTTTAAATTTGGAAAAGCACGATGAACTTTTACCTTTAAAAGTTCTGAAGTTCCCACTCCACTTGCACACATGATTAAAACACATAATGATTTAATCTCTTGTTCAACAGCTTTAGCAAAGTAAAGAGTAATAAATCCAATCTCATCGTCAGATAAAGTTTCTCCAAAATATTGAATGAAAATCTTATTGACAGCGATTTTAACAATCTCAAAAATTTCAGAATATTCATTTTTGATATCCGGCAATAATCTATTACTAACAAAAATTTTATTTTTTATACGATTTAACAATGGCTTTATATGATTAATTAATTCTATTTTTAACTTAGTAGTGCTGATACTGCCCTTATAATTATCCAAAACTGTCTCAATAATTTGATGAGTTATCTTTTCGACCTCATCCGAATAATTAGGTTCATTCTCGGAGTTGGAAAAAAGGCGGGATGAAATTAAATACTGCAGTAAATAATATTTTTCTTGATTTGGTAATTCATGGCCTAAATAACTTGAAAAATTATTTATTAATTTACTAGAAATTTGGTACAAATAACCATTCGCTTCAATCGTATTTTTTTGACCATTGATATCAAAATCACTATCATCAGAAGAAACCTCAATTCCACTGCGATATCGATTTATTAAAATACATAAGTGGGAAAAAATATTAATATTGTACGGATAGGGAATTATAGAATTTAACTGTTCTTCAATTGAATGGAATTGTTCAACCACAAATCTCATGTCATATTTGTTTAATAGTGAAAAATCTTTGTTCAGCAACTCCTCATCAATATCATTTATTCGAGGCACATATCGTAAGAGTGCTCTCCGAATTGCCAATTCATTACCCATTACTCCCACAAAACGATTTTGTCGAATTATGCTGATTTTATATTTACTCAACTGTGACTTAATAAAAGTTAAATCACCATTCATAACCGCTTCACTCACATAAAATTTTTCAAAAAGATAATCCACACTTATTTTTCTTGGTGATTTCATTAACAGCTTCAACAAAATTTCATTGCGTCGTTCAACTGGAGAAAAATCACTAATTTGTTTCGTATTAGATTTTTCTTCAAGATACTTATCATAATCTAGACGATATCCCTTTCCTTTTTCGGAAATAATCAATTTGTTATTATCACAATCTCTGTTAATTTTATCTACATACCGTATTATGGTTCTTTTAGAAATTTTAAGCTTTTTAGCAATGGTTCCAGAAGACAAGTAATTATCTTGTTGACTTAGAAATTCAAGCAGGGATTGTTTCCTTTCCTCAAAAGTCATATATTCACCTACTTCCTTACAATTATTAGTTTATCTCATTCCGATGTAAGCGTTATCATAACAATGTCACTAGTACCTGTCACTTTTTACTAATAGCGTTTTTATTGCTCACTAAGATTGCCACAGTAAAACTATAGCATGCCCTTTACTATGCGCAATTCTAAACTTATGAAACACATTTATTCGCAATTTATAATTAAGACTAGCTCAAGATTTAACTCGACCCAACCTAATTTTTATAAGAGTAAAAAAATAGAACTCGAAGCAGTATAGCTTCTAAGTTCTGTATAAAATTATTTATCCAGCAACAAAAAATTGGCAAATAATCAAAGATTAATGTACTAAAGTTATTACTCACTAATCCAGAAAACCAAGTATATCTTTAACTGCTGTCCTTGCTTGAAACACTTAACTTGGGTCAATTCCATAGTGTTTTATTCCAATAATCACACATAAGAAGTGTGCTATAGATCAGAAAAATTTGAATACTTTGCTATGAGTAATTCAAAGTTAGATGATGAACTTTAACTTATAGAACACGTTTACCTGGGATAAAAAAGAAACCAGATCAAAATTTAACTTTTGACCCAATCCCCGTTTCACTATAAATATGACAAATACGATTATTATTTTTAACCATCAAAAAACTACTTCATATAGTCCATAACAGATGTCTGCATTACTTTTGTACCCATTGCCAAAGTCGCTTGGTATGTTGCCATTTGGCTAGTATACTCAACATATTTCGAAGCAACATCTACATCTTGCTTGTCTGATAAGCTATCTGTCAAATTAGTATTTTCTGTCTCATTACGTGATTGTACAGAGGTTAGCCGGTTTTCAAGTGCTCCTAACTTAGATCTGACGTTAACAAAATTTTGGCGATAATCTTCGAATTTAGTCATTATGCCATTTGACAAAGAGGTAGTATCACCATTATTTAATGCTGTGACTAGATCATTGAAAAATGTTCCCAAATTCTTTGGCTCCGCCGTTGTTCCTGATTCATCTAAAAACTGACTCCCATCAGTTACCAAGCTAACAGTTGTTCCTTTAGACACCTCACGACTCAAATTATCCGTTGTTCCACTATACTTGATTCCCGTAATATCACCATTGTCATCTTTTTCAACTGAAAATGGTTGGGTCGTTGTATTTTGCCCTGCAAAAATATATTTACCACCATAATTTGTATTCAGTGAATCAACAATACTTTCAATATTTTGCTGAATTTCATCTTTATTTGCTTTAAATTCATCACTATCAGCTGTGCTATTGGCGGAGGACTGAATCAATGTTTTAATTCGCAACATCGCTGTATTAACATCACCTAAGGCCGAGTCTTGCGTTTTAGTCCATGTCAGTGAATCCGAAATAGTCGATGAATCACTCTCGTTTTGTGAAATCAAGTCCTTCAAATTCATTATTTGCGAAGCAGCAAGCGGATCATCCGAAGACTTGTTAACCAATTTAGAACTTGATAATTGGCTCATTGTGTTCTGCACCTTATTAGAATTAATAGAAAGATTGGATAAAAAATCGCTATAGACCATACTGCTAGAAATTCTCATATTGCTCACGCTCCAGTATTATTAATTAAAGTATCCAACATTTCCGAGACAACTGATAACAAACGTGCATTTGCCTGAAAACCTTGTTGGTACTTAATAATATTCGACATTTCTTCATTTAATGATACCCCCGAGACAGATGCGTCCTTTTCTTCAAGCTGTGTTAAGACACTCTGTTGTGCAGTTGCAGTGTTATCGGCTGATTGTTTAGAAATACCATTCTTAGTGACAGTATTATTGAACTCATTTGCAAAAGTCGACCCTGTTTGACTGCTGGTAAAGCTCATCGAAGTGCTGTCATATGTTGCAAGTTCTGTGTCAGAAACAGGGAAATCGAGTTTTGTGCCTGCTAATGCTGCAATTGCAGCAGCCTTAGTTCCATCCCCTGATGCAGTCGTCTTACCAGCACTGATACCTGTAACATTATTACTAACATCCGAGCTGAGTGTGATATTTGCTGCATAGTTATCTCCTGTTCCAAGATTAAAGAACCCTGTAGTACTTGAGGATCCGTTCGTATATACCATATTTGTTGTCTTAGCAATCGTTTCTGCAAAATCATTCAAATCTTGTAAACGATCCTGAGTTTCCCCGATTGCTGCTTGCAGACCGCCAATGGTTCCTGAAGAAACATTTAGTTTCTGATAATCTGTAGATTCGGCGGAGTTAGATAGTACGACCGTTCCCACTGCGTATTGGGTATCCGTCGTACCTACATCACTACTATCGCCCCCAACTGCTAACGTTGACCCGCTTGCAGTACTTGTAGTAACCACACTCAATGTTGACATATTTGTACTGGTCAATACATCTTGCCCATCAAGCTGAACAAACGCACGCCCATAATTATCAGTCGTAGTGGTTATATTGGCTAAGCCAGACAAATCCTTTAAGACCGAATCTCTTGTATCCAATAAATCATTAGGAGATTCACCTCTGCTAGACATATTGTAAATTTGCTCGTTCAAATTCTGCAGCTGTTCGACCTTATTATTGAAATCAAGCACATTCTTATTCACACTTTGGACTGTACTGCTGTTAAGACTACTAATATCATTTGCCATACTATTCAATGTATCTGCAAAAGTGCTAGCATTTTCCGCGACTAACGTTTTAGCAGTATCAGATTCTGGGTTATTGGAAAGCCCTGTCCAGCTGCTTGTCAGTGTTGATAATTGCGTCAGCAATCCATTATCAGAAGGCTCGTTGAAGACATTCTCCAAATCACCTAAGACATCTGACTTTTCTGTTGCAAATTGGTAATTAGAGTTGGCATTGCGAATCTGTCCACGAACAAAATCATCGACAATTCTTTCAACACCTGCTGATTTCACACCTGTACCAAGCGTTCCAACACCTGGAACCGTATATGCACTGTTTGTCTCTAGGTCGACTCGTTGACGAGAATATCCATCAGTACTGGTATTCGCGATATTGTGACTGCTCGTCTGCAGTGCAACCTGATTTGCACTTAATCCGCTCGTTGCATTATTTAATGTTCCAAACAACCCTGCCATTTTTATTACCTCTCAAATTTCTTCATCAACAAAGTTAGTACGCGGCTGTGCATATACTTGCGCGCCTTTCGAATACGTACCAGCCGGACTGCTAAGATTTTTTTTAACGGCCGTCATCAGCATCTCTTGATAACCAATTGCCTGTCTTGTAAGCAGCATGTTCTCCTCCTGCTGCGTCTTAATTACAGTAATCAATTCGCGTACCTTTTCAGAAATATTTCCTTGATAACCTTCTAAGACCTTCACAAAGACTTCTTTTTCTGGCAGCAGATTTGTGAGACTCTCTCCGTCATCTTTAATTAGATAGTCCTTTTCTTTTTTTAACAGCTTAACAAAGTTTCCTAAATGCCGCTCAAATTCTTTTGTTTGCATACTAATCTTCCTTTTGCATGTCCACTTGCGCCATCATCCGTTTAGCAATATCATCTGCCGAAATCTTGTAATTCCCACTATTGATTGCACTCTTGAGACTTGCAACTTTCTTCAAGTCAATCTCAGGTTCAACCTGACCTTGCATTATCTGCTGTGCCCGCTCTGATAATTCAACACTTGTTGATTCTTCAGTTGAGTTCTTATTAGTTTGATTTTTACTTGCGGCTAACTGTGTATTTTTCGTGAACTTAGCAGCTTGATCGCCATATATATTATTGGTTCCTTGATAGCCTTCTATCTTCAAAATACCCAACTCCTTCCATAAAAAAGTATCATATATTTAATATCGGCACAACAAAAAAAAGTTAAACCACTTTCGTTTAACTTTTTTCAATCTATTTAAGACGATTTATTCTTTGCGTAGGTGATAAAATATTCGTAATTCTAATACCGAAGTTCTCATTGATTACGACAACCTCACCAGTTGCAATCGGCTTCCCATTAAGTAATATCTCAAGTGGCTCATCGGTTAAGCGGTCTAATTCAATAACAGATCCTGTCCCAAAAGATAATATATCACGCACTTTCTTCTCACTTCTGCCCAACACAACACTCAGGTTTAACGGCACATCCAATAATAAATCCAGGTTGTCACCTTCGGCCTTTCGTTCATCATTTAGTACCTGAAATTCTGGTTTGCTTACCTCAACAGTTTTCCCTACGGCAGGTTCTTCTTGCTGCGGAACTGCCTTTGTTGCTGATTTCTTGCTCACTTCAGCAACCGGCTCAACAGCAGTTTGCTCATCATTCCTAACTGTCGTTGCCTTATCGGAAAGCATTGCCTTTGAGATATCTTCCACCATATCCGCAGTGAAAATCTGCATAATTTCACTTTCAATTAAACCCTCAACGGATAATGAAAATGAAATGCGATATACATCAGCATTACTATCAAGATTATCATAGTGAACGGCTTCTGGATCTTCCCATAACTTGACATTTGGTGGTAAAATATCAACCTTACGGTTTATCATGGTTGCCATAGATGTCGATGCCGAACCAATCATTTGGTTCATTGCTTCCGCGACTGCGCTTAATTCCAAATCAGTAAACTGTTTATTTTCAGGCTTTCCGTCTCCTCCCATCATTAAATCTGCAATTACAATTGCATCTTTAACCTCAAGAAGTAACAGATTTGAACCGACTAATCCTTCCTTAAAACCTACGACAGTTGAAACCTTGGGTGTACTTATAGCATCTAAAATAGCACCAAACTTTGTCGATTCTACTCTTGGAGTAGTTATGCTCACACGTTTATTTAAAATAGATGACAGGGTCGTTGCTGCCTGAGACATTGATATATTGCCTACTTCTCCAATAACATCTTGTTTTGTTTTCTCATCAATATCGCTTTTCACTTCAGTAGTATCATTTGTCGCTGCTCCTGCCATCATTGCATCAATTTCTTCTTGTGATAGACTGTCACTCATTGAGTCTCCCCCTCTAACTTGTCGATTAATTCTACAGCAATCTGATTATTTTTCTTACCTAATTTGACACTATAATACGGACTGCCTTCAACATATGAATCAAGCGGCTCGTTAATCTTACTACCTAGCTTCAAAATATCTCCTGGCTCTAAGTGCAGAAAGTTGGATAATTCCAGCTCCGACTCTCCAAGAACTACTTGTAAATCAAGACCAATATTGTTCATGCTCTCTTTTAACTTGCGCTCATCATTTGCACTATATTCCTGATTTGAGTCAAACCAATTGTGAAAACTTAATTTATCTGTGAGTCCTTCAAAGAATACATATGGGACACAAATATTAATAAAGCTGTCAACCTCACCTATTCTAACAGTAAATGTTATCATCACAACTGGCTCATTTGGCGACATATTTTGAAGCAACTGTGGGTTACTATCCAACTCATCAAATTCAGTCTGTAATTCAATAATATCTTTCCAAACATTTTCATAAATTTTTGTCATCTCAACAACAATTTCCTTTAGAAGTGTCAATTCAATATCTGTAAAAGTATCCTTACCCTTTACAAAAACATTCTCTTGCTTGCCAATATCCACTCCTCCACAAAGCAGTTCCACTATCATCATACATAACTGTGGATTCATCTCTAGAATCTGAATTCCCTTTAACGGTTCAGAATGGAATAGACCTAACAAAGTAAATCGTGGAACCGAATGAATAAATTCATCATAACTGACCTGCTCAATAGATGCCAAATTAAGATTAATATTTGCCCGCAAGAGTGTTGAGAGAACATTACTACTGACCTTAGAAAAGTCTTCGAAAATCATGTGCAACGTATTGACATACTCTTTAGACAGCTTTGTCGGTCTTCTGAAATCATAGCTCTTTACTTTGAGTTCTTCTTCTTTTTCAATTTTTTCTTCTACGATTTCACCGTTGTTCATTGCGTTCAACAGAGAATCAATTTCTTGTTGTGTCAATACTTGATCCACTTTGATCCCTCACTTATCAAAAAATCAGTTGATTTATCTCTATAACACTTGCTACATTTTCCTCAACAGTTGTCGCACCAATATAATATTTCTTATCCGAAGTGCTTTCAAGTTGAATTTGTCCCTGTTCAATATCAATGACCTTCAACACTTCATCTATCAATAATCCTTTACGATTATCCTCGTTCTTCATTATCAAGATATTCATTTTCTTCTTAATTGGCGGTAAATCAATCAGTTCTGCCAACCCTATCACTGTCAAGACGCTGCCTCTCAAGTTTATCAATCCCTGTACCCACTTGGGTGCTAATGGTATTCCTGTTATCTCCACAGTATCTATTACTTCTTCAACGGACTCCGCTGAAACCATAAAATTCTGCTGGTTCATTTTGAAGAGAATCATTTGCACAGCCCAACATCTCCTAACGTTTAAGATAGTGCCTTGTCTAAAGCCTTGATAACTCGATCTGTATCAAAAGGCTTAACAATAAAGTCAACTGCTCCTGCTCGAATTGCTTCCATAACCATTCCCTGTTGCCCCATTGCACTGCACATTACAACTTTTGCATTACCATCAAAATTCTTAATTAATTTTAGAGATTCAATTCCATCAACTTCGGGCATAGTAATATCCATTGTAACTAAATCTGGTTTTGCAGCTTGATACTTGTCAAACGCATCTTGTCCATTTTCAGCTTCTTCTGCAACTTCATAACCATTTTTTTCTAGGATATCCCTCAATTTCATTCTCATAAAAACCGCATCATCAACGATTAAGACTCTTTTTGCCATTTTATTGCTCCTTTCAAACTCGTAAAGACTCTACCATTTTATTCAAAACACCCTGCTCTGGAATTAAAAATAACGATGAATCAATTTTTTCATCTGCATATATAAATTCGTTTCTCATAATCATTATTTGATCATCATAGTGTTCCAATGCTAAGTAAGAACTACTGATAATAGCACCAAAATAATCTTCCTGTGTTCGTGGCACTGATGATTGTATTTCTGCATTCAATAATCCTTCAATCGCACTTAGAAAGGAGTTGGTTACTATGTTGGTTAATTCACTAATCGCTGATATTTCCAATTCATTTGATGTCGAGTTTCCACCCAACAATAACTTAACCAATTTTTTAATCGATTTATCCGGGATTATTAGAAGAAAGACCCCTTTGTAATCGCCCTTAAAATTACTAATAGTAGCATGGACCTCTTCATCTTCAGCATACATTTCTTTGTATAGTTCATGATAACTTAAAAAACTGATTTCGGGAACATGCATATTGATTTTTTGGTTAATAAGTTTTGAAATACTTGTTGCTGCATTGCCGCCACCAATATTTATGATTTCTCTTATTGCATCTAATTCAATGTCAGTATATTCCATTAGCTTTCAACCGGCTTGCCTTGGCAAATAGCATTGACATCCAGAATAAGAGCAATTGAACCATTTCCAAAGATTGTTGCACCCTGAAACTTATTAAGTTTTTGAATAATGATATCGATTTTCTTAATTACAATTTCTTGTTGCCCAATCAATTCATTCACCAATACTGCAAAATATTGCTTATCGCTTTTAACAACAATCGCAAATTGCTTGGCATTTTCTTCATTAGTCAAACCTAAGACTTGGTCTACTCTAATGACCGGAATCAACCCCTCTTGGTACTCTACTACTTCCTTATCCATACTAGTAATTATTTCTTTTTCTTGGATTACAACAACTCGTTCAACAACGTCCAACGGAATTGCAAAACTTTCGTTAGCAACTCTTACCATCAATGCTTGAATAATTGACAACGTTAACGGCAACTTGATTAAGAATCTGGTACCAACATGGAGTTCGGTCTTCATCTCCAACGATCCACCCAAATCACTGATCTTGGCCATTACCGCATCTAAGCCTACACCGCGCCCAGAAATATTAGTAATTTTCTTAGCAGTTGAAAAACCTGGGTGAAAAATCAAATTAATTAATTCATCATCTGTCATCCCTGTTGTATCAATTCCCTTGCTCTCTGCACTTTCCTTCATGACCTGTGGATCAAGTCCCTTACCATCATCCTCGAGTGTAATATTGACCTGATTTCCCTCTTGATATGCAGATAGTTTGATTATGCCCTTTACTGGTTTACCATATTTCTGCCGAACTTCTGCACTCTCGATCCCATGGTCTGCCGAATTACGCAATAGATGAATTAGAGGTTCACTCAATTCTGAAACCACAGTCTTATCTAGCTCGGTTTCTTCACCCTCAACTACCAGTTCCATATCCTTATCAAGCTCTCTCGCTAAATCCCTAACCATGCGGGGAAAGCGGCTGAAAACAACACTGACTTGCTGCATCCTAATTTTTAAGACCAAATCCTGCAATTCAGAAGTCAAACGTGAGACTTGTTCTAATGAATCTTTGACCTCAGTTGCATCATTTCTTTTGTTTGCATCATCCAGTTGGTTACGGTAAACAACCAATTCGGAGACTAAATTCAAGAATAGATCCAAACGTGATAAATCAACCCTGATTGACTGATTTCTTGCAGCACTTGGATGTTTGTTTGGTGTACTATTTTTCTTTTCTTTTGCTTTCATAGGTTTCTTTGGTGTATTTTCAGCTGGTTTAGCGATTGGCGATTCTTCCGTAGTTTGTACCTGTTCTTTACCGTTCAAAACCTTTGTACTATCAAATTCTTCTACGATAAAGGTATCAATTTCGCTATTGCTATCAATATTTGCTTCAACCTGTTCCTTTGTACTCTTCGTCAAATAAATCAACTTGAAGTCAGTATCAAATTCACCATTTTCAAGTAAGTCAGCAGTAGGTTCCGTATAGATCACGTCGCCTTCTTGCTCCAGATGTTCGATTATCAAGAATGCACGTGGGCCTTTAAGCATTGATTCTTTATCTATTCGAATTGCCACCGCAAATGCATTATATCCTTGTGACCTTGCTTTTTTTACAACATCAATATCTGCATCTTCACTGTTATTTAATCCTGTAGTGAGTTCTTCAGACTTGCTGGTCGTATTGTGTACTTCCTCAGTCGTTGTGCCATTAACACTCTTTTCAACATCAATTAATTTCTTTAGTAACTCGCTAATCTGGTCTTCTGATAACTCCTGATCATTGCGCAAATCCTCTACCAATTGTGACAATTTATCCAAGCATTCAAATATCAACGATATGTATTCGCTTGTGACTTTTAATTTGCCAGATTTGAAAAAGTCAAAAAGGTTTTCCATCTTATGAGTTAACTTGGTCATTACATCGTAGCCCATTGTTGCAGACATTCCCTTTAAAGTGTGTGCTGCTCTAAAAATCTCATTGACTAAATCTATATTTTGGGGCTCGCTTTCCAATTCCAGAACATCATCATTTAATTTTTGAAGATTATCATCGCTTTCTTCAAAAAATAGATTACGGTATACACTATTGTCGTCCATTAATCAAATCTCCTTCCGCATTAGACTTTTCTATATATAAAAGTATCAACTTTTTCAAGATTGAACTTACTGGGCTCATTTATTGTTTCGGTTGCTCCTGTGAACAACAGTCCGCCTTTACTAAGTGCTTCGCTAAACTTTCGATAAACTTCGTCACGTGCCTCTAGCTTAAAATAAATAGTGACATTGCGACAAACTATTACTTGAACATTTTTAGGATATTTTGTTCCCAATAAATCCTGCTTTTCAAAAGAAACATATTTCTTAATCTCTTTGTTTACAGCATATCTATCGGGTCCAATTTCACTAAAGTACTTCAGCAAGTCACCGGGTTCGACCTTCGTTAACTCCGCTTTTGCATACTCACCCTGTCTCGCCCTTGCTAGAATATTATCATCAATATCAGTTGCAAGGATGCTAGTGTTTCTGACTTTGTTCTTATTCAAAATCATTGCTAACGAGTATGGCTCTGCACCCGTTGAACAAGCAGCACTCCAAAGCTTTATATGCTCGAATCGTGGAACCACTTCTTGCATAAAACAACGTTCGAATGTCTCAAATATCTCTTTATTTCTAAAAAAATCTGTGACATTGATTGTTATATGCTTTACGAATGCATTATATGCATCTCGGTCTTTCTCAAGAATGCGTGCATAGTCCTCAATCGTTTTTGCACCCGTAGAATTCATAATATTTGTTATTCTGCGTTGCATTTGTCTTTCTTTATAATTATCTAAATCAATTCCTACATTTTCTTGTACCCATTTGTTGAAGAAAATAAAATTCTGTGTCATCTTCTCACCCAATCATCTGTTGCAGTCTCTGACATACTCCCTCTAAGCTTAAAACCTCATCGACAACCCCTGCCTCAATCGCACTACGTGGCATTCCAAAAATGACACTGCTCTGCTCATCTTGCGCAATTGTATGGCCTCCAAAATCTTTTATTCTGCTCATACCAATCGTTCCGTCTTTTCCCATTCCAGTTAAAACAATTCCTGCAAGCCGCTCTTTATAGGTATCTGCAGCTGAAATAAATAAATTATCAACAGCTGGTCTTGTCCCATTTTGTTTGGGTCCTTGATTCAAAGATATCTTGCCATTTCTGACTATCATATGAAAATCCCCTGGTGCAACATATATCTTAGGCTCAATCTTAAGTCCATCTTTTGCTTCAACAACTTCACTTTTACTTTCCTGATTCAGTCTTTCAGCAAATGATGTGGTAAAACCCTTAGGCATATGCTGGACTATTAATACCGGTATCTTTGTAGCAATATTTAGTGAACGGATTATTTTAAGCAGTGTCTTGGGTCCGCCAGTTGATGCACCAATTACCACAGCTCTGAGAGTACTAAAATCATTTTCAATTGTTTTTGCACCTACAAAAAGATTCACTTTACTAACAAAATCACTTCTTGTTTCACTATCAATTCCCCTAACCTTTGTTAAAAATTCCTCCAACCATTCATTTTCTAGACTCATTAAGTTGTTTGGCTTCTCAATAAAATCAGTGGCTCCTGTAGCTAAAGCTTCAATCGTATTCTCTTTTTTACTCAATGCACTCAAGATAATTACTGGAACATCATTAGTACGCCGAATGATTTTAAGTGCTTCTAATCCATTCATTGTTGGCATCTCAATGTCCATTAGCACCAAGTCATAATTATTCTGCTCAATCAATTCAATCGCTTGCTTACCGTTTCTTGCAGTATCCGTCACACGCAAGTCATTTTGCTTTTCGACAATGTCCGTAATTACTTTTCGCATGAATGCTGAATCATCAACAACTAAAATATTCATAAAATCCGTCTTTCTATATATACACGATTTCGTGGTTAACAATTCTCACCATTGTATTAAAATCCTTCAAGTCGACTATCATTGTTCTTCCACTATTTCCGCCAACATGTTCTGCAATAATTGGGATTTTTAAACTAGCTAAAGAACTCTTGACAGCTAACACATTGCGTTGCCCAATGCTCAAACCAGAACCATTATTGAAATTAAACATGTTAGCTCCACCAACAATTTTGGCAGTCAAATCTGCATTAGGTGATTTTTTCTTAATTTGTGAAACCATTTCTGGAATTGCTAAATTTGCAAATTTTGCATTATTAAGTATGCCTTTATTTTCAAATGGCACACTATCTGGAAGCATTATATGACTTAATCCACCGATTTTTGTCTTTTTATCATAGATAAGTGTCCCCACACAAGAACCCAAACCGACAGTTATCAATTTTTCTGTTTCCGTTCCTAACTTATATTCCGCAATCCCAACTTTTATTTCATTCCCTAGTACTGTCATCAAAAGTACCTTCTGACGCAGTCTCTTCAAGTGCATCCATTATTTGATCTTCTTGCCTGTTATTGAAAAGATATGCTAAATTAATTGAAATCACAATATCATCCTTGAGCTTCAAAAACTTGTCCACATAACCTCTTTTTAAATTTGCCTTTTCAATCTCGGTCTCATACTCTGTCTCAGTCAGTTCTGTAATCCCAACTATTTCCTCAATCAATAATCCTAGCGAATTATCTTGCCAATTGCACAAAATAACCTTAGAGCTTGGGCTGTCCTCAACTTTTTCACCAAAAAGCTTATTTTTAAAATCAATAATTGGCGCCATCGTATCATTATATTCGACTGCACCTAGCACATAGTCGGGTACCTCCGGAAGCACAATAAACTTTGGAGATTCTACTACTCTTTTCACTATGCTTACTGGCAATGCGAACATCTGCTCATGACTTTTAAATACAATATACTGATCCACCATCTAAAGCCATCTCCCTTAAATTAACCTTTTTAAAGTTTAAAACTATCCACTTGGAATTTCAGAACATCTGCAATATCTTCAATCTCTCTGACATTCTTTTCAAATTCCTTAACATTCAACTGAAGCTCCTCAATATTTGCAGTTACTTCTTGTGTTCCTGCCGATGTATCAGAAATGGCTGAAGAAATATTCTCCACTGAATGACCAACCATGTTTTTCTCTTCAATTACTGCTGATACATTTTTTTCGATTTTCTGAATACTATCAACAAATTTCTTGACTATGACTGAGATCTGTTCAGTTGAATTAATTGCTTGACCAATATAATTTGTTTGCTGTTCTCCACTCTCATATGAAATATTTAAAGAAGAGGCCATATGCTCTGATTTATTTCTGATCAGTGTGATTATCTCTCTAATATTCTTTGTTGACTCGCTACTTTGTTCTGCAAGACTTCTGACCTCTTCAGCTACAATCGCAAAGCCCCGTCCTGCTTCCCCTGCTCTTGCTGCTTCAATTGAGGCATTGAGTGCTAGGAGGTTTGTCTGTTCAGAAATATCCGTGATCAATGCAACAATATTGCCAATACTCTGAATATCCTTATTCATTTCATCCATTTCTGTAACTAATTGTGCTTGTGCCTTGCGCTCTTCTTCCCAGTTACTTGATACTTGAACCATCATGGTTGAGTTGCTCGAATTCGTCTCCTTTGATTCTTCAACATACCCATTCATTAATTCAATCTCACTGTATATTTTCTCTATTTTGTTAGAGAGTTCTTGCATGTCATTCGATGTCTGTTCGGCTTCTGCAGCCTGTGAACCTGAAGCTTCCGAAATGTTTCCCATTGTTGTTTTGACACCATCAACCGAACTATTTGCATCCTCAAGAACCTTAACAAGATTTTGTGCCATTCCACTCATTTTTGTACTTTCACTTTTCATTCCAATGATTACGGCCATAAAAGTGTTCGCAAAGCTGTGCACATCATCTTTTATTTTAGAAATCGCTGGATCGTCTTTTTTTGATGGTGTCAGATCATCTAGGCTGGAGAAATCTCCTGAAACAACCTGATTGATTTTCTGATGGACATATTCAAGCTCTCTCTTATAAGGGTTTGCTGCAATATAATTCAAGGCAACACACAGAATCAGGTGCAACACCAATACAACTACTGCAAAAATAAAAAATTTAGTTCTGATCGCAGTATCGGTGCTCCCACTAACCAGCATTAAATAGGCAATAATTAATACAAGCAAGGTGAAAATAATTGGCTTAAATGCACCTATTTTCAACTTTACGGTTCTCTTAGGGACTTTCTTTAAACTTTTCTTGGTCATTACTTAATACCCCTTCCGACATGAACAACATATATTTAGATTCGAGCAAGATTAGTTAAAAACTTACGCAACTCTATACTTTTCATATCGGAAATTTATTGAAATTATTAAGACTTCATTACCAGATATACACGTCTTTATTATCAGGATATCTAGTGTATCCACCGCCTTGTTCGTCTCTAATCAATTCCCCACTGCTTAATTCGAGTACCCTTTCGCGCACCGTATTTACCATAGTACTATCATGCGTTGCCATAATGA
The DNA here is from genome assembly GCF_030400225.1 of Lactobacillus sp. UCMA15818. Taxonomy (GTDB): domain Bacteria; phylum Bacillota; class Bacilli; order Lactobacillales; family Lactobacillaceae; genus Liquorilactobacillus. The sequence goes on from NZ_VJYB01000006.1 coordinate 97,042, forward strand.
CTGTTGTCCCCATACTATTGATCTTAAAAAAAAGCTTCATTATTTCTAATGCAGCTTTTGAATCCAAGTTTGCTGTTGGTTCATCAGCCAGAACAATCGCTGGGTAATTGACAATTGCTCTAGCGATTGCTACTCTCTTTTGCTGACCAATTGATAATTCGTTAATTTTTCTATCACTCTTGTTGAGCATACCCACAACATCCAGGACATCATTTGTTCTCACCATTACCTCATTGTCATTAGCATCGCTCACAGCTGCAACACACACTGCAACATTCTCAAAGACTGTGCGTTTGGATAAGAACAAGTCATTTTGCATTACAATCCCCAGCTGTCTTCTTAAATGATAGAGCTGCTTATGATTGATTCGGTTAACAAAAGTATTTCCTATCTTAATACTTCCAGAAGTTTGCTCTTCTTCACGATACAAAAGCTTCAGCAAGGTTGATTTCCCTGCTCCACTAGCACCAATTACATAGACAAATTCACCCTGCTTAATTGAAAAGTTAATATTTTGTAAAGCATGAATCTTCCCCTTATATATCTTTGAAACTTTTCTCGCTTCTATCAATTGATGTCTCACCTCTTACAATATTAATCGGCTAAGCGGTTAATTACCTCAAACATATCATCCGTTGACTGAAGTGCTTTGGCATTCATCTGATATGCTCTTTGGGTTGCAATCATGTCCGTCATCGAGCTTGCTAAATCAACAGTTGAAGTTTCCAAATACCCTTGCTTGACACTTGCATTTGTCATCACCTGCAATTGATTCTCATTCGTAACAGTATAATTATTATTGCCAACACTCACTAAATCTTCATTATTTTGCGGTAAATACATTCTTAGTTTTCCCACCGAAGTGCTGTTTCCATTGTTCACAATACTTATACTGCCATCGCTAGCAACACTCAAATCACCCTTGGGCCAATTCGTTTCAGGCACAGTTGCATCAACAGCCACTTTATTCCCACTTGCGTTCACCAACTGTCCAGTGCTATCGCGTTTAAAGCTACCATCACGTGTCAGCAATAATTCACCATTTTGCCCGTATACCCCAAAGAAACCTTGCCCTTGTATCGCAAAATCAGTTGCACTCCCAGTCTGTTGCAAGCTCCCTTGCGTGAAGTTAACTGATTCACCATTGACTGCTACTCCAGTATTTAAACCAAGATTTGTTCCAGATATTAGATTTGCTTCTTGCGTTGTTGTCTGATTATTGACTAACTCTTGAAAAGTCGTGTCCCTATTCTTATAGCCAACTGTATCTGAATTTGCAATATTATTTGCAATGTTGTCCATATTATTTTGTAAGCCATTCATCCCAGACTTATTAATCGATAAAATACCCGAAATATTCATCTAAATCAACCTCTATGCCTTCCCTAAACTATTGACTGCCTTATCTAGCGTTTCATTGGTTGAACTCAAAACCTTTTGATTAGCTTCAAACTCTCTACCTGTTTGCATTAACGTTACCATTTCATCTGACATCGAAACATTCGACTGCTCCAAGTAACCTTGCATCACATTAGGATTCGTATCAACTTGCACATTTTGATTAGTCGTATAATAGCCGTTCCCTGCGTCCGTTAACTGCTGTTCATTAGCAATGCTTGCTATCCTAAAAGACGGATCATCACTTGCACTAACCGCCTGTCCATTCGCTCCCACAACTTGATAGCCTTCTTGCGTTGTATATTGATTTTGATTATTAAGCTTGAAATTTCCATTCCTTGTATATGCAAGTGAACCATCATTCATTCTAACTGTAAAATATCCATTGCTATTAATCGCAAAGTCGGTCGTTCTCCCAGTCTCTTTCATTGTGCCTTTGCTACTATCAATATAAGAACCATCAATAGCATTACCAAATGTAAATCCACCAATGTTTTGTCTTTCAGAAACTGTTGCGCCTCCTTGGTGATTTTCAAATTGCACCTCTTTTAATGTTGATTGGAATAGCTGCTTTGCCTGATACCCTGTTGTATTGACATTAGCGATATTTCCACTAGTATTTTCTTGCCTTTTGAGTAAAACATCTAGACTTTGCTCTATCGTATCTAACCCTCGTATCATGACAATTCATCCTCCATCGATAATTTTAGCTTTGCAATTACTTTCCCATGAATCTGCGAAACGCGCGCAATTGAAATATCTAAAATTGCAGCAATCTCCTTTAAAGTTGCTTCCTCCTTGTAGTACAAGCTCAAGATTAGTTGCTCACGCTCATTTAGCTTTCTTATACATCTTGTAAGAGCCATTTCACGTTCTTCTCCAATTAACTTTTGTTCAGCATTAGTTCCACTTTTGTCAGGTATAATATCTCCTAGCGAGATTCCACCTTCTCCTTCTGTAGGGAAGATCGTTCCTTCAAGAGAAATACTAGCCAAATAATGAATGTTTTCATATATCTCATTCAATTGTGTAATGGATATTCCCATTTTTTCACAGATTTCACTGTCAGAGACTTCCCTTTTGTGATCCTGTTCGAGAACCTGTTTTGCCTTGTAAAAATCATTAATCGCAACCATCTTATATCTTGAGATTCTTGAATGTTTCCGAACTTCGTCAATAATTGCGCCCCTGATTCTGATTGCCGCATAGCTCTCAAAAGGAACTTTCTTCGTAGAATCAAACTTGTGTAAAGCATCGATCAAACCGATCACACCAATATTATAATAATCGCTATATTCATACTCAGTACTTTTAATCGGAACTCTTTTAGCAACTCTTTCAACTAAAGGAAGATATTTCAAGACTTCATCTTCAGTGCTAGTTTCATACATATTATCTCTATCCTCCCTCATCAAAAATTTTTAAACATTAATTGTTCCTACAGTTTCAATCGAAATTTCATTAGGGACTTCATTTAAAGACAAAATCGACATATTGGGAAAATTAAAGGAAACTAACTTTCGAAAGGCCAGTCTGATTTTGGGAGAAGTTAATACTACAAACTCAATATTCTTAAGTGTCAGTTCCTGCTGAATCTTGTTAATAGCTTCTAGAATTTGATTGACTGAATCTGGCTTCAACACCGGATATGAGCCAGTAGCCGTTTTTTGAATACTTTGCGTAATTAATTCCTCCACCTTCGGATGAATTGTTACTACTTTAATATTCTTTTGCTCATCAGCGTACTTAGCAGCAATTGTTCTTCTTAGCGCTTGTCTTACATATTCAGTTAATACCTCTGTATCTTTTGTAACTGATCCATAATCCGCCAAGGTTTCCAGAATTGTTGCCAAGTCATTAATTGGAATTTTTTCTTCCAATAAGTTTTGTAAAACTTTTTCAACCTCTCCCAAGCGTAAAATATCCGGTATCAATTCATCTATTACAACATTATTCTGATCTTTTATTCCTTCTAATAACTTCTGAACCTCTTGTCTACCAAGAAGTTCTGGTGCATTACCAAAAATTATTTCTTTCAAATGTGTGGCAATTACTGTCAAAGGTTCAATGATTGTAAATCCCTGAACTTCAGCAGCTTCTTTGTCTTTTTGATCAATCCACATTGCATCAATACTAAATGCTGGTTCCTTTGTCGGAATACCCTTGAATGGGAACGGTTCATCATCGGGACTGATAATCATCAACTTATCTGCGTAAATCTGACCTGCTCCAACTTCGTTTCCTCTAATTTTAATAGAATAGTCATTCGACTCAAGATACAAGTTGTCTCGTATCCTGACTGGATGTACCAAGATTCCAAGTTCTCTGGCTGTTTGTTTGCGAATAGCAACTATTCTACTCATTAAGCTGTTATCAATCGTACTGTCCACCAACGAAATCAATCCATAGCCAATTTCAATTGCGATGGGTTCAACCTGAAAAGAGGAGACCGACTCATCTTCTTCTTGTTCCTTTTTCTTGCGTTTCAACGCCAATTTCTGTTCTTCTTCTTTTTTTCTAATTGCTGTTTTTTGTTCTGTTTGTTTAATAACCATACTTGCAACAAACATTCCAATCCCAATAAATAAGAAAGGTAGGAAAGGAAAACCTGGCACTATTGCCAGTATCAACAAAATTACACCGACGATTCTAAATAAGATAGGATATCTTACGACATCAGACGAAATATCCAAACCAAAAGAACTATTGTTATCTGAACGAGTAACTATAATCCCGGATGCGATTGAAATCAGAAGTGAAGGAATCGCACTGACTAAGCCATCACCGATTGACAGTTTTCCAAATTGAGCTAATGCATCAGTTATTGATAAATCACCTTTCATGGTAAAAATAATGGTCCCTGCTATCAGATTGATCAAGGTGATCATAATGCTTGCAATTGCATCACCTTTAACAAACTTGCTGGCTCCATCCATCGAACCATAAAAATCGGCTTCTCGTTGTAAATCCTTTCTGCGATTTCTAGCTTGTTCTTCATTTATTAACCCAGAATTCAAATCAGAATCAATCGCCATCTGTTTTCCTGGCATCGCATCAAGCGTAAATCTTGCAGAAACCTCAGAAACACGTCCTGCACCATTAGTCACAACCACTAGTTGTACAACCATAATAATAATGAATAAAATAATTCCAACGATATAATTACTGCCTGCCACAACATTGGCAAAGGCAGCAATTACATTTCCACCATTACCCTCAGTCAGTATTAAACGAGTTGAAGACATATTCAAACCAAGCTTGAACATTGTTGTAATTAATAACAATGTTGGGAAAGTCGTAAATTCTAGAACACTCTTAGTGAATAGTGTAATAAGTAAAATATTGATTGCAACTGCTAGGTTAATAACAATTAGTATATCCAATGCCATTGCGGGCAGCGGTATTATTATTAATCCGATAATACTGATTACTAAGAACGAAACAATCACATCAGCATAGTTTAATGTTCTTTTCTTCTTAAGCCTCTTTTTACCCATTTATCTACTAATCCCCCAAAACTCAATCTAAATCTTATTTTTTTCTTTCTCTTCCAACTGGTAAACTAGTGCTACAATTGTTGCAACTGATTCATACATCTCTGCTGGTATAAATTCACCAGGTTCGACCTTAGCAAAGATGGCTCTGGCAACAGGCCTGTTCTCAATCATTGGTACATGCATTTTCTTGGCCTCTGCTTTCATTCGCTGTGCTAATTCATCCGCACCTTTTGCCAAAAGCAGTGGAATCCCTTCCTTTTGCGGATCATACTTGATTGCAATTGCATAATGCGTCGGATTTGTAACCATCACAGTTGCTTCCTTGACCTTTGAAATTGCATTGCGCGACATCGCCTGATACCTAGCTTTTCGCTGTGCCTTGACCTTTGGATCTCCTTCTTGTTGTTTGAATTCATCTTTAATTTCTTGCTTAGTCATTCGCAAGCTCTTATAGTGCGTATATCTTTGATACCCATAATCAAAAATTGCAACAACTACGAGAAAGAAAGATATTTTTTCAATTAATGACCTAGTAAAATCTAAGACAAAATAAAGTATTTTTTGAACTCCTACATCATTCAAATTAATTATTGTTGGAATTTCCGACATGAATTGCTGATAGCAGAGATAAATGATAATCCCTAACTTCGCAAGTGTTTTTGCCACATTAACCAATGATCTCAGACCTAGCATTTGTTTAAACCCATTAATCGGATTTAATTTTTTAAAATCGGGTTTTAGTGGCTTCCATGTAAACAACAATCCGACTTGCAGGATATTAACAAATGATCCGAGAAAAATACTGATCAGCATAAATGGGCTTGCTAGTAAAATTATCATTAGCACAGCTTGAACTGCTACTCGCGGCAGATCATTCATCTCGACCTTAAAATCTGCAATTTGTTCAAGCATTTGTGTCAAATAGGGTAAGAATTCCTTGAGAATAAATTCCCACAGAGGAAGAATGACAAATGCAAAAATTAATAAGGAGATCGCAATATTCAACTCCGGTGTTTTGGGAACTTCTCCTTTTTTCTTTGCATCCTTTAATCTTTTAGGAGTTGGTTTTTCTGTTTTCCCATCTTTGTCAGCCATCTTAATCTCCTATTTTACAGATTTTATGAACTCAAGCATGTCCCCTATTCCCTCAGAAAGGTTATTCCCCAAAAAGCTTGCCAAACTTGATAAAGCAAGTAAAAAAATTACAATACTAACAATTGTTTTTACAGAAAGACTCATCATTAGGATATTAATCTGTGGAATTGATCTTGAGATAACTCCCAACAAAATATCAATCACAAGTACGGCTACTACCATAGGTGCTGCCAGACTAACCGACATCTCGACCGTCTTCTCAAATAACTGAACAACCCCATCTACTGATGCTCCATTTATATTCTCAGTGCCTAGCGGAACAATCTTGAAAGAATTAATAACCCCATAAATCATTAGATTTTGCAAATCGAGCATAAAGAAGACGGAAACTGTCAACCAGTAATAAAGCTTACTGAACTGGGCAGATTGAACATCTGTCATAGTGTCATATGCTTGTGCCATAGAAAATCCCACTTGAAAATCAATCATCTGGCCTGCCATCATAACTCCGCTAAAAACAAGCTGGCTTAGATAACCCATTGCTAATCCAAAGAGGACTTCTTTGATAGCCACTTCTCCCAAAAGTACCATGTTAGTAATTTCTTTATATTCTGTAATTGCAGGGTAGGCTGAAATCGCTAAGCTTCCTCCTACGACAAGTTTTGCAAAATTAGGAAAACCCTTCTGTGAAAAGATTGGACAAATCACGATAAATGACATCACCCTGCACAATAGAAGCGCTCCTACCTGAACCACGACCATTTGACCACCTCACAACTTTGAAATCATCTTGAATACATTCTTCGTAAATTCAAGAAGAATTGTTATCATGAAGTTGCCTGCCAAAATCAGAGTAATTAAAATCGCAACCAGCTTCGGTACAAAACTCAGGGTCTGCTCTTGAATCTGAGTAGTAGCCTGAAGGATACTAATTATTAGCCCAACTAACATTCCAATTCCAACTGCTGGACCTGAAATTAAAATAATCCTAATAAAAGCATCCCTAATAACCTGTAAAACTACTTCGATTGTCATAAAATCTACCTAACTCCCTAATAAAAACTCTTGATTAGTGACTCTACTAGTAAGTACCAGCCATCTACAAGTACAAACAACAGAATTTTAAACGGTAACGAAATCATGACTGGTGATAACATCACCATTCCCATTGACATCAAAATACTTGAGACTACCATATCGATAATCAAGAATGGGATAAACAACAGAAATCCTATACTAAAAGCTGTGCGCAGCTCACTAATCACAAAAGCTGGGGTAATTATCGTCAACGGTATATTTTTGTACTTTTTAGTATTAACTTTCTCTTTAGACACATCAACAAAAAGCTGGATATCCTTTTGTCTTGTCTGACCATACATGAATTCCTTTATTCGGTCCTCTGAGCGGTCAAATACCTGCTGCTGCGTTATCTCACTTTGGTTATACGGCTTGATTGCATCCTGGTAAATATCTGTATAAACCGGGCGCATTGTAAAAAATGTTAGGAATAAAGCTAGTCCAAGCAACACCTGGTTGGGTGGATTTTGCTGTGTTCCAAGTGCACTTCTTGCAAATGAAAGTACCATTATAATCCTCGTAAAAGACGTCATCATTACTAACAAGATCGGAGTAATCGATAACAAAGTCAACAAGATAAAGGTATTAACGGTAGTAGTAGAGCTTGAATTATTATTCAGTAAATTATTAACAGTCGACGTAATATCTTTGGTACTAATAGCAGAAACCGTAGTAGGAAATAGGAACAGTTTCCAAAAACAGATATTAATTACGGCTAACCCCATGGCAATTTTCTTCTTCATTATCTTTTCCTCTTCTTAAGCGCTTGAATCTTATCACTCATATCTTGAAGAATTTGTTTGAAATCCTTACTATTGTGCTCGCTGCTTTTAGCCTTTTCCAACGAGTCCAACAATTGGGCCACTTCATAGTCATTCAATTCTTTCAAAATCTCATTATGGTTTTCTGAGAAACTCATCACATAGTAAGTATCGATAACTTGTACTATTCCAATAGAGGAGGTCTTACTCACTGCAATCTTTTGAATGATTCTAAAATTTTTTTTACTCTGATTAGTATATTTCCCCAGGGTTTTTAAACAAATATTAATCATGAAAATGATAATTATTAAAAAGACAATTGTTTTGAAAACCGTAATATATATATCCATCTTTTCCCTTTTCTATTGAATAACCAAATTTGTAATAAATACATCTTCTACTATTTTTGTTCCATACGCTTTATTAATAGTGTCCCGTAGTTGACTTTTTAATCCCGCAAGGCTATCTGAAGATCCTAGAATATCACTTGCCTTTTTTTGCCTAATAACATTTATAACACTGTCTCTGACAACTGCGACATCCTTCTTAACTTTGGTTTTCTGCTCTGAATTTGCGACTAAAAATGATAAGGTGATTTGGGCATATTGTGCATTATCCGATCCATCTTCATTAGTCAAATTAATCACAAATTTTTTAACGGGCACTAACTGCTGCTTCCCCGAAACAACTGTCTTAGCATGGTGCTTAACTGTCTCTTTTTTCGAACCTAATGCACTCATTATCTTTGGTGTAACGACTGTCCCAACTACTCCACCGCTTGTTGCCACCACAAGTAATATCAACATCCACAAAATCCATTTTTTCCCTTTTTTTTCACTTTTTTCTTTTGCCATGAGTGACTATCTACATCTCCTTATTAATGGCGTTTAAGTTCTGTGACTCCACAAGAATTTCTTTCCGATATTCGATTATTAATTTTTTTATTTCAATTGCTTTATTCTTTACAATTATATTTCTATCATCCGTAAGCGTAATTATTGTATCCGGAGTTTCTTCGATTTTAAAAATTAAATCTGCATTCAGGAAAAATGTTTTTCCATTTAGACCTACTAATTCAATCAACCCTTGTCCTCCTTATTATTAATCAAGCATTCGTTATTATGATTGCTTCAAGTTAATTAATGTTTGTAACATTTCATCTGATGTAGTAATCGTTTTTGCATTTGCTTGGTATGCCCTATTCGCAACAATCATTTCCGTGAATTCACTAGATAAATCGACATTAGACATCTCTAGTTCACCTGACACCAAAGTTCCTGTGCCTGTATCCCCAGGATTTGATATGATAGCCGCCCCCGAGTTCGATGAAACTGCAAAGTTGTTACCCCCAACATTTTCAAGCCCTGCGGCATTATTAAAGGTTGCCAAGGAAACCTTGCCCAACACGAAATTCTGACTACCATATTTACCAATAACAAGACCACTCTGATCAACCGACACAGAATCATAATTAAGCGTCTGACCATTAACTGTAATGGTGCTTGGAATTGTTAATGCGGATAGGCTTCCAGAAGCCGCAAGTGCATTATCTGTATTAGTTCCGTCTGTATATTCTGTTAGTGGGGTCGTCGCTGCTCGGCCCATAACTTTAAATCCATCACTCGTTGTTAAATTCCCCTGATTATCCCTGGAAAATGCGCCGTCTCTTGTATACAGGTTCTCGCCCTTCTCGTTTTGAGCGATGAAATATCCACCACCATTTATATAAAAGTCAAGTGTTCGTCCCGTTGATTGGGGTGAACCTGTCGAAGTATCTTTATCTATCGAACCAGCTTGAACCCCAAGTCCGATTTGCTTCGCATTTGTACCACCTAAATTATTAGATGCAGATGATGCAGTGGACATATTTTGACTCATTAAGTCTTCAAAAATAACACGACTTGATTTAAAACCCATTGTATTTACATTAGCAATATTATCCGAGATTACATCCATCTTTGTTTGAAAACCTTTCATACCACTAACACCAGAATAAAGCGATTTTAACATTTAAAATTCCTCCTATAGGTTAATCTCTCCTCAATCAGTCAGAGAGTTAATTAGGCTTCCTTATAAGGTCCAGCCTATTATTTTACAAATTTTGTACTGTCTATGTTTGTAACTGTATTTATCTCATTGACATTCATTGCAGTAATAATCGTTCTATTTTGAACATTTGCTATTAACCCCATATCTTTATATAACAGCAACGAGTCCTTGCTGCCTTTTTCATCCAGTTCGTTCATAGCCTGCCCAATATGGGAAAGATCACTATTTTGCAGATCCAAATTACGTGCACTCAACCTTTGACGTGCATGCTTTGAAATCTTCACTTGTTCCTGTTTATCTGCAAGTATTTTTGAAAAGTCTTCATTATTTTTACTGGAATTATTTACGTGAACTTCGTTATTTATCCCCTTGGAACTATTACTAATTCCATTAATTTGTTGTATCATTATCCACTTCCGTTAATGCACCCATCTCGTATTCATCTCCATTTACCACAAGAGTTGCATAACCATTTGAAAATTTAACTTTATCCACTTTTCCGCTCACCGTTGTGCCCCCATCGGTTAACTTTACATTTTTTCCTAATAACGAAAATGCTTCGTTTTGCTGCATTCCCATAACCGTAGTAGTTAAGCTTTTCCCAATATTATTTAACTGATCTAATGATGCAAACTGTGCCATTTGTGAGACGTAATCTGTCCCGCTACTGCTACCACTCGATGAATCACTATCAATTGATGGATTCTGCATTGCAGCAGACATGATTTTCAAGAAATCATCCATTGATAAGCTCGTCTTACTTGTTGAACCGCTATATTCCGTTGATATTCCTACTGACGGAATGGCTTGTGTATAGTCATAACTCATGAACATTTCTCCTTTATGCTAAAATACTGATTATATTTTTTTCATTTTGCTGCTTTTTGTCCTGCTTTTTATTGCTGGCTTCATCTTGCCCGATTTTATTATTCCGATATTGTTCAGCAAATCTCGTTTTAGAAGAATTTTGATTCGCCTGTTGTCCAAATTGATGCTGTCCAAATGAAAACTGTGCACCGTCTAAAATACTTGCTGTTGTTTGATATGCTGAAATTCTATTGCTGGTTGTCTTATCTGCTGCAATCTGGTCATTCAATACCTGTTCTAACTGTGTTGAAATACTGCTGATAAGCAATTTTGCATGATTCGATGATAACTTAAAATTAAGACTGACTTCATTTGACGTTGATTGCAAAGAAATTTCAATTTTTCCCAGACTTCCCGGTTCCAACTGAACTGTAACTTGCTTGCTTGCTCCACTCAACAACGTCTTCACAATACTTGTGGCCGTCTTACTTTGCAAAATAGTCGCAGAGTCGCTAATTTTTGCTGTAAAATCCGTCTTATGCTCCTGTGTAACACTATTTTCCATCATCAAATTAGCGACCTGGCTTCGTGTCATATCTTCAATTACCTTGGAATCTACAGTTGTACTAGCATTCTCTTTTTGTTTATCCAGTGGTACCACAGTCGAATTTTCTTTAGTGTCTGTTGTTTCATCAATGACTGCTGTTTCATTTTCTTCTATGCCTGTCACAGCATTACTGATTTTTGGTATCGTTTCTGGTTTGCGCTCTTGTGTAATCTTATTCTCTGTCACCAAGTTTGTGGTTTGACTACCTATCTGGTCTGTAAGTGCCAAATTTACTACGTTATCATTTTTACCTTGTATTTCTGGAACAATTTGCTGCACGTTATCTGTGCCAGTCAACTCCAGTGAGTTATTATTTTCAACCTCACTTTTGATATCGTTTCGGCCAGCATTAAGGCCTTGAAGATTGTTTACTACAGGATTCGTGTTTGACTCTTGCAGATTTCCAGTAAATAATTGGGAATCTATTTCTAATAAATCCTTATCCTTATTAATTGCTTTCTTAATTCCTTTATTGCTGGCATCATCTTCTACACCTATTACATTTGAAGATGGATTTTTGTCACTTGTAGAGCTAGCATTATCTATTTGTTCAGTATCTTTGGAATCTGCTTTACTTAAAATTGGTGCTACCGAGACAGCTTTTTCTTCTTGTATCGCAGGATCTACATGCGCTAGGTCGCTTAAATCATCACTTTTATCCTTTTCCTTATCTTCTCCAACTTGCTTATCCTTGGCTGAATCTTCACTATCTTGGAATTTTTTTGCATCAACTGAACTTTCAACACTTGCACTAGACTCACTGGAACCTTCTATTAAAGTCTTACTGTTTAACTTTTGCTGCAATAGATTGGTGAATTGCGCTGAAGTTCCTATTAAATCACTTGCAATACTGGTATTCCCGGCACCTACAGTATCTGTCATTGCTGCTTGTCGACTAGTTATTAGAGTACTATCCATAATTTTCACCTCCTTTCAACGATTTACGATTTGCAAACTCATCTAATTCTTTCTGCTCTTCGTGTGCTAATCTTATTTCAAATTCATCCTTCTGTTTTACTTCAAGTTTCTCTAAAACTCTGCGTTCCTGCTGCGCTCCAATCAATCGTTCCAATAACTCAGCAAGGCTTTTTTTCAGCTCTACTGCTTCTAGTCTCAGTCTGTTTACTTGCTGATTAATTTCATCTAAATAATTTCTTTGAATCTGCATTCTTCCAACTGTTGGTTCAATCAAGTACATCAAGCTCGTCTTCTCTGATAATAATTCGTCAATTCTTTTTTCTTTTAAAGATAATTTGGAGCCTAAGGTTGTATATTCTTGCTTTAAACTGTCTTCTTTTTCTCTTCTAAAATCGAGCAATTTTTCAAGTGTAAAGTTAAATTTTCCCATTTTCTTCCCGGCTCTCTAGAGATTATATTGATCAAATAATTGATGTAGTTTCCCTTCCATTTTATCAAAAGCTTCATACTCATCTACAGACTGGCAGAGGAAGTCTTCAATTGGGTGGTGTAAGGAAACCGCATAATCAATAACCGGATTTGCTCCATTCTTATATGCCCCAATATCAATCAAATCTTTTGCATCTGCATACACGGTTATATTTTCCCGCAACTCTTTTGCATCATTTTCATGTTCTTTTGTAATCAAGGATTTCATCAGCCTACTCAAACTATCTTGAATTGAGATTGCTGGATAGTGATTCTTACTTGCAATCTTTCTAGATAAAACAATATGTCCATCAAGGATTCCACGAACTGAGTCCGCAATCGGTTCATTCATATCGTCACCTTCAACAAGTACCGTATAAAATGCAGTAATTGAACCATTTTCCGACATCCCACTTCTTTCCAAAAGCTTCGGCAGCGTCGCAAAAACTGAAGGTGTGTAGCCTTTCGTTGTTGGAGGTTCACCTATTGACAATCCAATTTCCCTTTGCGCCATTGCAAAACGTGTGACTGAATCCATCATCAATACAACTTTCTTTCCCTGATCTCTAAAATATTCCGCAATTGCAGTCGCTACATACGCACCTTTTAATCTAACTAGCGGTGGCATATCCGAAGTAGCACAGACAACGACTGATTTCGCATAACCTTCATCGCCCAAGTCTTTTTCGATAAATTCTTTGACCTCTCTGCCTCGTTCACCGATAAGGCCAATTACAATTACATCTGCCTGACAATATTTAGCAATCATTCCAAGTAATGTACTCTTGCCGACACCACTTCCTGCAAAGACACCCATCCGCTGACCCTCGCCAACAGTCAACATTCCATCAATCGCTCTGACACCCGTACTCAAAATTGTATCAATATTCTTACGCTTAAACGGGTCTGGAGATTCTCTCATTACTGGGTATTCAAAGAGCTGTTCATCACTGCCTTTTTCGTCTCCCATGACTCTTCCCAGTCCGTCTAATGTATGTCCGAGTAAAGAGTCACCTACTTTGATTGTCAAACTTTTACCTGTTGCCTTTACTAGCGAGCCTGGGCCGATTCCTCCAAGCTCATCTAACGGCATCAATAAAACCGTCTTCTTTATAAAGCCAACAACCTCAGTGAGCGTTACCTTATCATTATTTTTGTTCTTAATTTTGCAGATTTCTCCAATAAAAACATCTATTCCCGTGACGCGAATGGTTAACCCAACGACCTCGCTTACCTTGCCAAAGCTCGAAAAAAATTTATTTTTTTTGGCTTGATCCAAATAGTGCTCGAAAGATACTTCAAAGCTCATTTGCAGGCTCCTTAACACTAGTCATATATTTTGCCAACTCACTTTTTAAATCAAATGTTTCCAGTGAATCACCAGACTCGATATTAATTTCATACAATCCCATTTTTGAATCATTAATGATTGTATATCTCAACCTGCTCACTTCACTTCTTTTTTCTTCCATCTTTTTCACAATTAAATCATGATAGCGCTCGTTAGCAGATATTATGAAAATCTGATCCGGTTCTTCTAACTTAAAAAAGATTGGTTCTACTAACGCCAATAGCTCACCAGCATCTTCATCTATCCTATGCCGTAAAATTATTTCAGCCATCTCTACTGCAAATTTGAAGATTTCATCATGTTTATCCTGTTCGTAAAGCCTAATATCAGCTGCCACATCTTGATAAGATTTCTGCGCCTTTTCTATTAAACTAGCTGCTATTTTTTGACCTTCATTCTTTCCATCTTGATACCCCTTTTCAAATCCTTCTTTTTCTCCAACTGTATAAGCCGTATCTCTAATTTTATTAGCTTCTGCTTTTGCACTTTCGATAATTGTTTCCTTTAAAACTTCTAGACTCTCACGTTGCTGGCTCCCTACTTGATTCAAGTTGGGGTCAATTTTTCGTGGCTCAGGCATCTTCGTAACAATTTTCTTTTTTTCTTCGGTACTTGAGGTTATATTGCTTTTAACAAGATTTTTATTCAATAACCGCATCTTGTTCGCCTCTTTCTATATAAATCTCACCCGTTTCATCCAACCTACGAATAACTCCAACGATCTTTTGCTGTGCTTCTTCCACAGCAGAAAGACGTGTTGGTCCCATAAATTCGATTTCTTCCTTCAGATTTTCAACAGCTCGACTAGAAAGGTTCGCAAAAATAAAGTCTCGAATTGAATCTGCAGCACCCTTGAGTGCCAATGACAAATCAGAATTTTCAACATCGCGCAAGACTTTCTGAACATCTTTGCTACCCAAGCTGATAATATCATCAAATGTAAAGAGACTAGCTTTAACTTCTTGTGAAAGTTCAGGTTGCCTTTTCTCCAGATCAGAAAGAATATTCTTTTCTGTTCCTCGACTGACCGAATTAAGGATTTCGACCAATGAGTGGACACCGCCAATATTCTCTGTGTCATTGTCCACCGTTGTTGAAAATTTATTTTCCATTATATGCTCAACTTTTTTGATAATTCTAGGTGACACACTACCTAATGTTCCGATTTTTTCTGCAACTTCGACCTGTAATTCATCAGAAAAATGTGCTAACATTTCTGCTGCCTTATCAGGTTGTATGTAACACATTATCATTGCAATTATTTGTGGATTTTCTTCTTGCAATAGTCTAGTTAGTTGTGCTGTATCAGCTTTTCTGGCAATTTCAAAAGGTCTTTCTTTTAATTGAATTTGATTTAGTATATCAATTATCTCTTTTGCTTTTTGAGGACCCAGAGCCTGCTTCAAGAGATCCCTTGCATAATCTATTCCTCCATCAATAACATATTGCCGTGCATCAGCAGTTGCAATAAATTCTTTAAGCACACCAGATCGTTCTTCAGGACTAACAAAATCTGTGTTAGCAATCTCATAACTAACTTTCTGGATAAAACTATCAGGGAGCAGCTTCATTATTTTTGCAGATGTCTCAGAGCCAAGCGAGATTAACAAAATTGCTGCCTTTTTAATACCATCCATTGAATCCATAGTCACTCTCCCCCTGCTATTTTTCTTTCATCCATGCTTTTAGCAACTCTGCAACAACTTCTGGGTGCTCACCAGCAAATTCCTTTGCATTCTCATCTTCGGCTACCTTGCCTTTTCTCTTTTCTAAATCAATTGTGGGTTTAGTATCCTCTGCAACTGCCTCAGTAGTATTATTATCTGGCTTTACCTCATCTGCTTCCGCAGTAACATCGTAATCGTCATAGTATTCATTATTTCGATTTCTTCTAATCCGCATAACTGTAAATACAATAGTACCAACAACCACTAATATTCCGACTGCACCAATTAAATACACCCAGATGAAATTATTCTTGGCAGTCTTTTTCTTTGTTTTAGAACTACTTGCCTTGTTTCTCTTCGCAAAATCAATTCCTTGAATATTAATTGTGTCGCCTCTTCCCTGATCGTAACCAACAGCTGATTGGATAACACTTTGAATCTTCTGCTGATCAGTCTGTGAAAGACTGCCATCAACGATAACAGAAGTCGTCATTCTTTTGATTGCTCCAGGTGCACTGATAGTCTTAGTAACCTGTGTGTTTAATTCATTATTTACTGTGCGACTATAAGAACCCGCATCTGAACTGCTTGATGATGCAGTTGCATTTGTTGCACTGTTAGCCGATTCACCGCTTGCTGTAGCAGCACCGCTTCCTGTGGACTGCTCTTCTTCACTCCTAATGCTAGGATTACTATAGGTAGTTGCTTTATTTTCTATAGAATCGAAATTCAAGCTTAAATCAATCGAAACACGAATTTTATTTGTTCCGTATATGGGTGTAAGAAGTTTTTTTACTTTTGCTTCCATCGTTTTCTCATAAGCCTTTTCAATTCGCATATACTTGGTATTGTATCCACTTGAGGAATTGCTTCCACCCGAACTTGTCAGAAGATTACCATTGTTATCAACAATTTTGACATTGTCTTGCGTAAGTCCCTCCACTGCCCCAGTTGTTAATGAGCGAATTCCTTGCACAGCTTCCCCAGAGATACCACTACTTTTTAGTGTCAATACAATTGATGCTTTAGCTTTTTTAGCATTACCACTATCACTAAATACACTTTGGCTAGGCATTACTAACATTACCTTGGCTTTTTGAACCTCGTTAAGTGACTCAATTGCGCGCTCCAATTCACCTGTAACCGCACGTTGATACATAACTTTGCGGTCTTCGTCAGTCGTCATAACGCTTGTATTATCAAACAATTCGAACCCAGTAGAACTATCTGGAAGCTTATTGTCTACCGCTAAGTCAATTCGTGTTTGATCTACTTTATTTTGAGGTATCAAAATAGTTTTTCCACTATCTCCCAATTTATATGGAATGTCCTCACTCTTTAAAGTTTCCACAACACTGCCGGCATCTGCATCACTCAAATCTGTAAATAAAACTCCATATTGTACTTTTGTAGTTAAATATGTAACAACACCGATAACAACTAATAAGCTGACCAATGAAGATATCCATGCTACTTTTTTTACTCGGCTTTGGTCTTGCCATATTTCCCCACACCTTGCTAAAAATGCTTTAATTCTCTCCAACACTTAGTTTTCCCTCCGCATAATGCTGTCCCCAAAATTAGAATTGCATGTTTTTTATGTCATTGTAAGCATCAATACACTTATTACGAACCTGAACAGCCGTTTCTAGAGAAAGTTGTGCCTCGGTCATTTTTATCATTACATCCCCTAAATTACTGTTGTTTCCAGAAATCATACTTGCTGAACTCTGATCCATGTTGGACATATTTTGGCTAACAGACGATAACGCCGACGTCAAATAATCACTAAATGATTTTCCATTTTGTGAATCATCATCAAGCTTACTTGTCTGACTAGTCAATCCAGTCATTTTTTGGACAGAGTTACTATAGTTGTTTAAGTCACTTACTCCGCTAATTCCTACCATTTTATTCCCCCTAACTCTTTGATATCTCTAGTGCCTTCTTCAAGATGTCTTTATTAGACTCCGCTGCAGAGGTGTTTGCCTCATACGTTCTCATAGTTTGAATCATATTAACCATTTGATCCGATAAATTCACATTGGACATATGTACATACCCATTTTGATCTGCATCAGCATTTGTAGGATCATATTCCACCTTGTCTGTATTATCCTGAGACAATCCCGTGACCTTCACCCCATAACTCATTTGTGAACCTACTCCTGTGTTGGATTCCCCAGCTGCTTGCGCATTCTTCAAGCTCTCACTAAACTGCACAGTTTTACTCTTATATGCTCCACCTTCTGCAGTATGTGTCGTATTTACATTCGCAATATTAGTTGATATAGTGTCAAGCTTTAATCGCTCCAATGCTAATCCGCTGGCATTTATTTCTAATCCGTTAAATACACTCATCTACTTCATCCCCTGAATTTGAATTAATTATTAAGTACATAATTAAGCATTTGATAGCGCCCGTTTAGTTGGGATACTACTGAACTATAATAGAGTTCGTTAGTTGATTGATTAACCATTTCCACATCGAGATCTACATTATTACCATTCTCATTAACAGCAGTTGTATCATCAGTTTTCACTTGAGCTTGACTTGCCGAATTTGCGCCTATATGGTTTTCCTTTGTTGTAACCAGATTTAAAGCTGAAGCCAGTTGATTCTCAAATTCAACTCGCTTTGCTTTGTAATTGCTTGTATTCACATTTGCAATATTAGACGAAATAGTTTCAGATCTAAGAGCAGATGCATCCAGTGAATTTTTTAACAAATTTGAAATATCCATTAGATATCACTTCCATTTTCTTAATGTTTTCTAAGTATCTTTTTAATTTTTTTGATTATTTAATACCAAAATTATACATTTTATATTACCAGTTAGCAATATTTTATCAGCTTTTTTAGACTCTCAATTATTGTTATTTTAACGATAGTTAGTGTTTTCTTTTCGTATATTTTTTATAAAAATGAATAATATAATATATTTATATAATAAAAAAATTATGGTATCATTAATATTAAAATTAGTAATATTATATTACTCTCTTATGACTTATTTTTAAAAAAACTCAAAATAAATATATTATTTGAGTATTTTATTCACTCATTATTGTTGCGTTAAATCTTTTGCTTTTTTAGCCGATATAGACAGTGAACTCGATTCTATTATTTAATCAGGAGGCATACTCTCAATGGATTTTTTTCTACTAATCGGTATTATACTTGGCTTTATTGCAATAACAGTGGGTATGGTTTTAAAAGGTGCAAGCATCGCTGTACTACTGAATCCAGAAGCTATGATTGTTATTTTTGCAGGTATTACAGCTGCTGTTATAAACAGTTATCCATCTAGTGAATTAAAAAAAGTTCCCAAAATGTTGCTTATTTTAATCAAGACGAAAAAATTCGACAATCAAAAACTTATCTCAGAAATAGTTGACCTCTCCAACGTTGCCCGTCGAGATGGTTTACTTGCTTTGGAATCACAAAGAGAAGGATTAAATAACCCTTTTCTCGAGCAAGGACTAGAGATGGTAATAGATGGTTTGGGGGAAAAACAAATCAGAGAGATAATGGAAAATGAGATTGAAGGTATGGATGAACGTCACAGGAAAAGTGCAGGTATCTTCAAAACTGCAGGAACTACATCACCAACCCTTGGAGTTCTAGGTGCTGTAATTGGACTAATTGGCGCATTAGGCAACCTTAACAATGTAAATGCCCTAGGTACATCTATTTCCTCGGCATTTGTTGCGACCTTATATGGTATTTTCTTCGGATATGTAATTCTAATTCCTTTCAATTCAAGATTACTCGTCAAGTCCGAAAAGGAAATTGAAAACCTCAACTTAATTCTTGAAGGAGTTATCGCAATTCAGTCTGGTGCCTCGGCCAGCAGTATCGAGAAAAAGTTGTATAGTCTTACTAACGAAAAGAAATCAGACAATAAAAAGGATTCTGCTAATGAAAAAACGAAAGAAGAATGAAGAACAAATCGACGAGGGTTGGCTATTGCCATATTCTGATATGCTGACACTTTTGTTAGCACTATTCATTGTTTTGTTTGCAATGGCCAAAGTTGATACTGCCAAATTTCAAGAATTCAAATCAGAATTTGGAACATTGCTATCAACACATCAATCATCAAATTCTATCGTAAATATCGGAAAAAAAAGCAAAACTCAAGGTTCCACTTTAAGTTCTGCCTTAAGTTCTGCTTCTTCACAAGAAAGTTCTTCAATTAACACCCAAGCAGCAGACAATCAATTAGAGATTATCAGACAACAATTAGCTGCAAATCTTCAGAGTTCTGGCTTAACAAACAACGTATCAGTTTACATAAAAAGCAATGATTTGCATATCGTTATAAACAGTAATATTTTGTTTGACTCTGGCAGTGCAACTCTATCAGAGAACACACAGAATTTGTTGACTTCGCTGTTTAGTCCTCTTAAAGCAGTTAGTACAAATCCAATTATTATCGCTGGTTACACTGACAACCAGCCGCTGAAATCAACTTCTGCTTACAAATCAAATTGGGAACTTAGCTCTGCACGCGCAATATCAGTAATGAATTTTTTCGTGAGTAATAACGTTTTTTATGAAGATAATATATCAATTCAGGCCTATGGTGAGAATAAGCCCAAAGAAACAAATACAACTGCATCTGGCCGGTCCAATAACCGTCGTGTAGAGATAATAGTTGAAAAGAAATCAGCATGATCTTAGATAAACAGCTACTTTTGCTGTAAAATATGGAAGTTTAACTTATGAGACATGTTTATTTTTAACAAATAGAGCAACTAGTTCAAAGTGAAGTGCCCCATAATAATTAGACAAAAAAATCTAATTATTATGGGGCACTTCATTTTTTCTTTTATTTAAAGTTACTGTATTCTTATAATCCTCTAACTTGTTGAGAAATCCTTGTTTCTTGATACATCATTTTAGATCTCACTTCACAGTTTTAAATCTCTCTGTTCCACGTTCCAATACTTCAGAAACTTCTTTCAAATCAGTAATATTCCTTGTAAATTCTGTCATTGTAGCCAAAACCTCTTCTGAATTTGCAGAAACTTCTTCTGTCCCAGCCGCATTTTCTTCTGTAGAAGATGCAACTCCTTCTAATTTTTCTAGCACATCTTTTTGAACTTCTTTGATTTTTTTACTGTATTGCTCAACTTCAACGATCTTTTCTAACAGCTTGCTGCTTTTTTTAAATACCTCTTGAGAAGAATCAATTGCGTTTTCGATTAACGCAGTTTGTTTTTGTCCACCAGCAACAGAAATAGCGGTTTGATTTACCATATCAGCCGATTGTTTTGTTATTTCTTGAATTATTTCTTCAATTTCCTTAGTCGAGTTTTTTGTTTTTTCTGAAAGCTTGCGGATTTCCGTGGCAACTACCGCAAAGCCCTTCCCTTCTTCACCTACACTGGCCGCCTCTATTGAAGCATTTAGTGCCAACAAATTGGTTTGATGTGAAACTCCATTAATAACATTAATTATCTTGTTAATATTCTGAATATTCCTATCAAGTCCTCCGACAGTTTGGTTCAAGTTCTCCATTTTTTCTAGTTCATCTTTCCAATTTTGCTCAACATTTGTTGTAATTCTAATATTATCTTTATTCAGTTTCGCAGCTTCTTTGGATGCACTAGTCATCTGTTCGACATTTCCACTCAATCCATTGGTAATATGCGACAGTTTTTGCAGTTTTGTAACACTATTTTCTGTGTCTTGGGCTTGAACCCCTGTGACCTCTGCTATTCCTGTTATTGTTTGTACAACTTCCTCAGTTGCCTTATTAGTTTGATCACCCAGTTCCATGAGCAAATTTGATTTTTCAGCAACTATCCTTGTTTCTTCTTTAACCTGGTTAATAAGTTTACTGATAGAAATAATCATTTTATTGTATAGCGCAGTAATTCTACCGATTTCATTACCTTTTTCATCCGGTCTTAATATTCTATGGGCAATTTTATCCAACCATTTAGCAGTTTTATTAGGCTTATCTTCTATTACTGTGAGTTCTCCATGACCAGCTTTAATGAAATAACCACTAAACTGTTTAACCAACAATGACATCATTTTACTTGCAAGCAGTGAGAACATAACTACGATAATCAGTGTAATAGTGATAACCCAAATAGCTGTCGTTATCAGGGAATGTAGTTCCTTATTTAAATCGGTTTTGCCAACCTTAGAAAAAGCCCATGTAGAGCTGTCAAAAGTTGTTTTGTCAAAATAAACTTCATCGATTTTATTTGATCCTTTAACAGCAATAGTTCCGCGGAGCTTTTTTGACTCTTTTATCCTCTTATAAAGCTCGGTTTTATCAATATTTTGTCCAAGTTGTAGGCCGTCATTTTTGCTTATATCATTGGTTGCTACCACACGACCAGAGTTAGATATTAAAGTTGCACTGCCCGTTCGTCCAACCTTAATTCCCATCGCCGTGTTTTGGATACCTGTATATGAAGTATCCATTGCCAAAACCCCAACTTGCCCTTCATTATTATGTATTGCAATTGAAGCTGTTGCAATGTAATCACCTGCGCTATCTTTATATGGTGACGTCCAGTAAATACTACCACTATTTGTTAATCCGCCTTTGTACCATTCCTTATTTAAAACATTCTTATTGCTCTTTGAGCTTGCAAAAGTAATTTTTTTAATATCACCATTTCCACCCTTGATTGCCTTCAAAGTATGATTGATATTTCCGCTATTGAACTTTGATTTAAAAATTTGCAGATATGCTAAATTTTTCAATTCCTGCTCAACCTTTGCTTGAAGAGTTTGTTTAGACGTTATTAAAATATTTGTTGCACTTTTTTTACTAATGTCGTTCCTAGAGATCAATAGATTTTTTGTCTGGATATAAGAACTTGTAGTAGTTAAAACCGTGGGTATCATAACTGCAATTACCAAAATTACTGCCATAATAGTTCCTATACTTGCCTTGTTTTTTTTCATAGAAAACCTCCGTCAACTCTTTTATTATGCCAAAAAACATTTACACATATTATTACATCGGCTTTCCAGCTTTTTTTTTAATCCTCTAATTTAAAATTAGTTATAAAATTAGCTCATAAAATAAAAGTTATCCTCCAGGTTATTATTGCACACAAAAACAGTGGCCTATTTCCTAAAAAAGGACAGCCACTGCATTTTACAGAATGCTTAGTTTATCTGTACACTAATTGGTGCGTTCTACCAAAATTCCATCTATAATTTTCTTTAGCGAAATTTTCTTCATTTCCGCTTCTGCTGCAATCTGGACTTTGGCATACTCAACTTCTAAAACCCTTTGAATGTTTCCGCCAACAATACAATTTGGATTGGTCTTATCATCCACATGAAGTAAATTATGTTCATCTATTATTGCACTATAGATATCAAATAAAGAAATCTTGGCACTATCTTTAGCCAAAGTTGGCTGCGCGATTCCTTTTTGTGTTATCAAAAGTCCACTACGAGTCAAGTACATCATCAATCTTCTTACAAGGCTAGGATTAGAATTAATACTTTTAGCAATTTCGCCGCTTGATAAAGTTTGTCCCCTACAAATTTCAATATATGCCATGATATGCACGGCATCACTCAACTTATGAGAATACTTCATATTATCCCTTCTCTCGTGCTAGGATATTATATCTCTAATAAAGCATCCTTCAAAGATGTGGGCTCTCTGCCTAGAACATCCGCCAAATCTCGATCATTTTCTGTAAGCTCACCATCTTTAATTAAGTTTTGAATCATTAAAAGGATATCGGCCGCATCCCTTAATCCCGCCTTGTTTAACTCACCACGATATTCATCATCAGACAAAGATTCGATTTTAAACTGTCTTTTAGAAACAGCGGCAATCGTTTTAGCAAGGTCAGCAAATGAAAGCGAATTGCCAGCAAATTCATAGACTGTCTTTGGAATTTCTGTCACTAAAACCTTTGCTGCAGCTTCTGCATACTCCCTTTCAAGTGCCCATCCAACACGTCCTTCACCCGCTGAATATTGAAATGGATGACCTGCAAAGGCTCCCTTTATAAGATCAATCTGATTCTCCAGATACCAGTTATTTCTCAAAAATGCATGTCTTAGTCCACTATCAGTCAATGCTTTTTCAGTAATTTTATGATCTGCTGCCAAAGGGCTCTTGGCCTGATCTGCATGTGGAAAACTAGTATAAGCAACAAAGTTTACTCCTGCATTTTGTGCTGCCTGCACAACATTCAGATGCTGCTTATCACGTGGGTAGCTTCCACCTGGAATTGATGAAATGAAGAGCAAGCGCCCAATTCCAGTAAATGCTTTCTCAAGCCCTTTTTCATCAGTATAGTCTGCCTGCCGAATTTCAATTCCTGCAGGCAAAGATTTTTCAGCTTTCTTTACGTTACGAGCAAATGCTACAATATCCTCCTTATCAACCAATTCAGTCAGATATTCGACCGCTTTTTTGCCAAACTTGCCTGTTGCTGCTGTAACTCCGTATTTCATATTAGATTGCCCCCTGTATTTTTTAAAATCACAACTTACTAGTTATAAATTAACACAGAAGAAAAATATCAGCAACTATCTAGCCTGCATATTTAGCCAAACAAAATTTTTCCCAATAAAAAAGTGTCACAAATTTTGTTCAAATCACAAAAAATGTAACACCTTCGCTTTAAATATCCCTAATCATCAGAGTTAATTGCTTTCTGTAATTTACTCTCATTATAAAAATGCAGGATGATAATCATCAATACATAGATAATAAGAGGTATCCAAACATAGTTCATATTGATCATCTTCAAGGTTGTTAAATTTTGCTTAGCATTTGGCACATATCCTGCAAAATCAAATAACCCAGCAGTAATTAAGCCACTCAAACCTAGCCCTAGGTTAACACCTAGTATATTCGTAGAAGAAAGTATCCCTTCTGCTTGTATTCCCAACACTGTGCCATAACGAATTGTATCGGCAATCATAATTGAGACCAATCCAACGATAATTCCGTTACCGACAGAATTAATAAAGATACCACCAAAAATAATGATCAAATTGCTGAAATATACACCGCCAGCTAAAATAAATTGCCCAATTAATGCAGTAATCATTCCCAAGGTCATTACTTTTTTCTTATCATGTTTAACTGTCAATCTGATGATCAACATTACACCAATCAAGGATGAAAAAGTAAAGCTACTTGCCCATGGAACTAAGTCAGCATTGTTCCATACATATTTGAAATAATAAATTGTCGTTTGATTTTTAATACCTGTAACTAACCAAAACAGCAAGATAACTACGGACAAGACGAGCCAGGGAGTATTCTTCTTTAACATCCCAAATACTTTTGATAATGGCTGATGCGCAATCTCCCTGACTGTGAAACGTTCACGAATTTGAAAAAAGGTATTCAAAATCAGAATCAATGAGATGATTCCAAATAAAATAATTGTCCATAAAAACCCTACTCGTTCATTGCCACTCCCAAAAAGTGCCACTAGAGGTATTGTGAACACAGAAACAATAATCTGTCCTGCACTCCCCCCAAATTGACGAACAACTCCTAACAAAGTTATTTCACGCGAATTTTGTGTCATTGCCGGCAGTACAGATGTGATTGGCGAATTGACTGTTGTGTAGAAAAAGCCTAATCCAAGATAGGTTACATATGCCCAAATCAATTTACCTTGCTCAGAAAAATTGGGCGTTGCAAAGGTCAAAATTGCAAATGCAACATATGGTACCGCATACCACAAAAAGAAAGGTCTGCTTTTTCCAAATTTTGAATGTGTATTGTCAATCATAATACCCACAACGACACTTCCGATTACATCAGCAATGCGCGCAACCACAAATAAAATTGCTACTGCTCCTGAATTCAGCCCATAGACATCTGTATAAAAATAAAGAAGATATGTTGTCATTACCTGAAAAACAAGATTATCAGCGGCGTCACTCAGGCCATAACTAATTCTTTCAGGCCATTTTGTTTGCCATTTATTTTTTTCCACTACTAGAATTCCCCCTCTTTATAGAACTATCAAATAGAACTGCAAACAATAATTGTTCTGCTCTATGCTCTAACCCTAGGTGAATGCCCCACTCTTATTTTTGTTCCTGATTACTTAATTCTTCAATTACTACATGATTAACCCACATCCATGCCATATGACCCAATAGTTCAGACACATGTTCCTCTATCGGCTGATCTTTTGCTGCAGGAACTGTCCCCATAGCTGGCATTAGCCCAACATGAGTTGCTGCCCAAACACCTACACCAAACAAGGTCCCCTGGCCTGCCTTAATTACTGGCACATAATGACCCGCAACACTGTAGATCATTCCAAACGTTGCTGAAAAGCCAAAATGAATGATGAAGCTTGCCCATGGCAACTCATGCTCTGAGTAAGTATATGTAGCATGTGTGAGCGACTCGGGGATTCCCAATTGCTGCATAAAAGTCTGAGGTGGATTTGTTGCATCTCTTTCTGGTGTTCTGGGAGGCAACAAATTCTCCCAGCCTAACTTAACAAATCCTGAAACAATTCCTGCTACCCCGCCAATTACAAGCGCATCTTTTAAGTCAAAATTTTTCTTTTCCATTTGAGTTAGTCTCCTTTCAAATCTTTAGATAAGTTTAGCCTATTTATTAGAATTGCGCTAACATTTAGTTTTTATATAATCTTTAATTGCACTCGCTGTTAAGCTATCATAGAAATCAGTACCACTTTACTTTTTAGTAATTTTAAAAAAAGGTGTTATTTCAAGAGATAATTGTATACAATACACCTTACATAGTTGTTTTGGAGGAGGAATTTTTAATGAAGAAGATTATAATCGATTGTGATCCAGGACACGACGATGCTTTGGCACTTGTTATGGCAGTCGCGGCCCCTGACCTAGATATTTTAGCGGTAACAACATCAGCCGGAAACCAAACTCCTGATAAAACACTTAATAATGCAATGCGCATGTTAACTTTATTAAAGCAAAGAAATATCCCAGTTGCTGGAGGTAATAAAAAACCGCTGATGCAAGACTTGATAGTTGCAGAAAATGTCCATGGTGAGACTGGACTTGATGGTGCAGTGCTGCCAGATCCTGATTTTATGCCTGCAAAGATCCCTGCCGTCCAATTAATTGCAGAAACACTTAGTTCCGCTGCAGAACCAGTTACCCTAGTTGTAACTGGCCCAATGACTAATATTGCACTCTTTTTACAAATTTATCCCCAATTAAAAACAAAAATTGCTCAGATTGTGTTTATGGGGGGAGCAATGGATACAGGAAATTATACTCCCAGCTCAGAATTCAATATTGCGGTCGATCCTGAATCTGCAAAAATCGTTATAAATTCAGGACTGCCGTTGATTATGGCAGGGCTGAATCTAACTCATCAAGCACAAATCTACCAAGAAGAAATTGAAAACATTCGCAAAATTGATAATGAAGTTGCACACAGTACAGCAGGTCAATTGGACTTTTATGGTATTTATTACGGACAAGACAAGTGGGGGTTCAAAGGAATTCCTCTACATGATCCTTGTACAATTGCTTGGCTCCAGCATCCCGAATACTTTGAGGGAGCTGATTATCATGTTGATGTTGAAGTGGCTGGCACATTGACACGCGGTGAAACTGTTGTTGATCGTTTTAATCTATTAAATCTCCCCAAGAATGTCCATGTATTAACCACTGTTCAACGCCAGAAATTCATTCAATTACTTACAGATGCAATTGCTTCATTCTAAAAAAGGAAGTGAGAACTTGGCATTAACTTATATTCGTTTAGCAACCCAAAATGATATCCCCAAAATGCTTATCATTGTGAAAGAGGCACAACAGCTGCTTGCTTTTGAAGGTATACCACAGTGGCAAAACGGTTATCCAAGCAAAGAAACATTACTAGCTGATATTGCTAAAAAAATAAGCTATGTACTGGTAGTAGGACAAGAAGTCGCTGGCTTTGCTGCCCTCTTGCAAGAGCCTGATGACAATTATCAAAAAATTACTGATGGTGAGTGGATTAGACCAGAAGATACACACTATGCCACTATCCATCGGATCGCTGTTTCTTCACATTTTCATGGGAAGCATCTGGCAGAAACATTCATGAATCACTTATTCTCAATCTCATATTCACTTGGTTTTAAACAGATTAGAATTGACACTCACGAAAAAAATACGCGAATGCAATACCTAATCAAAAAAATGGGATTTACTTATTCTGGTATTGTTTATATGAGCAACAACTCAGATGATTGTCGTAACGCCTATCAACTTTTTGTGAACTAATTACTTTTTGAACTACAAAAAAAGCTGGGACTAATTTTTCTAGTCTCAACTTTTTTATTGACTTAAGTTATTAAACGCATTCGTTTTCACTCTATTATTCTCTTTTCAGTTTTAAATATTTTATACTAGTTCCCTCTTTGTTTCTGCAATTACAGGTATCCAACGATCTGCTACTGCCTTTGGTGCAAAGTGTTTAATCCGCTCAAGCGATCGCTCAGAATAGTAGCGTCTCAAGAAGCGGCTGGTTGTCATCTTATCTAAGACACGAACCATATCAGCCACATCTTGCGGCTTGGTCATAATACCATAACGATTCTCACGCAGATATTCTGCTGAACCTGTATTCTCCATTGCCACAATTGGTAACCCAAATCCCATTGCTTCACCCATCACCAATGGCATTCCTTCCCATCTCGAGGTCGAAACAAAGATTGAAGCCTCTTCATAATGTTTTTGCAGTTCATGATCTTTAAGCGCGCCGCGATAAATGATTTTATCAGCAACATCAAATTTTTCAACCAATTCCGCAAAGATTACCATGTCTTCAGGCGTTCCTTTACCTGCAATTGCAATCTTCCAGTCATCTTGGAGCGACTTTGCAGTTTCCAACAATAAATCAATTCCCTTATGCTGAATTGCGATTCTTCCTGTGAATGCAATGATATGACTATTCAAATCAGCCTTCTTATCTGGAATTAAAGTTAGTGGATTATAAATTTTAACGGTTTGCTGATTAAACTGGCAATAATTCTCATAATCTGAGTCGGTCAGCACAACCACTGTATCTGCCGCCTCTAATCCTTGTTTGAATTCATTCAACATCCCTGCATAATATTGTGTCACATAGGTATTGAAATTATTATGCATCCATGCAATTACATTCACATTCGGGACGTTTTCTTTAATGAAAGGTGCAAAACTTGTCAGCAACCCTGCAGGTAAAATTACACATCCGTAATTTTCTTCATCCAGATACTCACATAAATCAGCAATCTGTTCAGCATATTCATCATATGGATTCTCTCCAAAAAAATTCAAAATATTACTTGATACAGGGCGCTTAGCTATTATCATGGGTGCCTTCAGCTCATAATATGGCTCGCCCTCACTTAGCGAGTAAAATGCAACGTCCATTTCTTCACTCAGGGTGTTGCCCAAAACCGTTGATGCGCGCTTGACACCATCCATCACAACATTCTCTAATGCTATTAATACTTTCATAAAATTCGCTGTTCCCACATTGAAAACAGCTACCTCCCTTCTATACTTTGCGTTATAACAGTCACACCTTTCCCACATTTAGAAGTTACCAAAAAACTCGGATCGGACATTCGGTTTAGATTCGGGCGATAGCTCCTTGTTAGGAATTCTACCATGTAAAAAAATTAAAAAAAAGTAAAATGTCTTATACTATATTCTCCACCGCATAGTTTTTGCTGTTTTCTAGACATCTTTTACCTTTTTTATATTTCCCAAAGATGAATATCTGCTAATTTTTTTAAATCATATTTATGTTGAAAGTATCTTTTATACATTCGATACTCTCAGTATTATTTGCTATAATTATTACTGAGATTGCAAAGGAGGCAATTTGATTATGAATTTATCTAGCAAAATTGCAAAAGTACATAATTTCTCTCTAAAACAAATGGGTTCTGATACAACTGGTCATGGATTTGACCATATTCTGCGTGTAGTTAATCTGACCAAAAAAATACTTAAAAGTGAACCCGGTAATCCTTTAATAGCAATTTCTGCTGCTTATCTTCACGATGTGGCAGATGACAAATTAGTAAAGGATCCCGCTGCACAGAATGTTAAAACGATTGCTTTTTTAAAAGAAAGTGATTTTTCAGACGATGAAATTACTGAGATACTGGATATTACAAAAAATCTTTCATTTAGTAAATCTTTAGGTCAGAATCCACCTATATTATCTATTTCTGGAAAAATAGTCCAAGACGCAGATCGATTAGATGCAATTGGTGCCATTGGTACACTGCGCGCTATCTACTATGGAGGAAAAAATTCACAAGTAATATACGATCCCACAGTTAAACCGCGAACATCAATGGATAAAACAGAATATCGTAATCTTTCAAGAGAAACCATCATCAATCACTTTTATGAAAAGCTTCTTAATTTAAAAGCAATGATGAATACCAATACTGCAAGGAAAATTGCTGCGGGCAGACAAACATTCATGTTGAACTTTCTGGAAGAATTCTTAGGCGAATGGAATGGAAAACTATAATAAAATTTAAATAGTAATTCAGAAGTTATTTCCCTTAGTATATTGGCTTTTTTGTTTTTTAATAACAGTAATAATTACTATTATCATATCAAATGTCCTTGACAGTCGAGCCTTAATTAGATACTATTCTAAATTGTAATTATTACTATTAAAAGTTACATACTATATTGGAGGATATCATTATGAAGAAAAAGAACTATCTTTTCTTGCTTTTATCTTTAATTTTAATTCTTGCCGGATGTTCGGCAAATACTCAAAAAAAAGCAAAGGGAATTTCGGTTGTTGCTACAACTGACTTTTATGGGGAAGTTGCAAAGGCAGTTCTTGGCAGTCATGGCTCGGTTACATCCATTATTAATAATCCAAGCATTGACCCACATGACTTTGAACCAACTACTAAAACTGCAAAAACTGTCGCTAATAGTGACATACTGCTCTATAATGGGATTGGTTATGATTCTTGGGCAAAGAAATTATCTGGTGCAAAGAAGATTGCAGTTGGTGAAGATATTATGAATAAAAAAGATGGTGATAACGAACATCTTTGGTACAATAGTAAAACAATGCCTGCTGTTGCCAAATATCTAGCTAAACGTTTTGGTAAGATTGATTCTAAACACAAGGAAGAATATTTAAAGAACGCAAAAAAATATGCAAATAGTCTTTCTAAGTTAGATACAATGATTAATCAGATCAAAAAGAACAGCAATAACAAGCTAGTTGATGTTAGTGAACCAGTCTTTGATTATGCATTACAAGATATGGGTTATAAGGTTAATAATGTACATTTTTCTAACTCTGTCGAGAAGGGAACGGATCCTTCTCCTAGTGATATTAAGGATATGCAAAATGATATTAAAAATCATAAAATTGCATTCTTTGTTCAAAATACACAAGCAAGTGATAAGGTTGTAAAGAACCTAGTAGCATTGTGCAAGCAATATAACGTCCCAGTAGTTAGTGTTACAGAGACTCTTCCAAAACACAAAGACTACTTTAATTGGATGAAAGGCGAGTACCAGCAGGTTCTAAATATTCAAAAAAGCGAGAGTTAATCTAGTATGAATTCAATGATAGAAGTTAAGAATCTGGATATCCAGGTTCCCGGGAAGCAATTATTTAAAAATCTAAATTTTACCATTCCCTCCAATAAGTTAACCTGCATGACTGGTGAAAATGGAGTTGGTAAAACAACTTTAGTGAAGCATATTCTGCAAAGTTTCAAGACGAAAGATAGACGAATCAATATTAATACCACTCGCTCCAAAACGCAATATGTGCCTCAATTACGCAATATTGATGATGAATTTCCATTAAGTATCCATGATTTTGTTGGACTCGGCCTTCGCCAATCTAACCTGTTGTGGCACACTAAATCTGAGAAAAAGCTGTTGCAAGATATTATTGAAAAAACAAATCTTGCTACAATTGAGAATCATCCGCTGGGAGCAGCCTCAGGTGGAGAAAAACAGCGTGCATTTTTAGCACAAGCTTTATGTGCTGAGCCTAACTTATTAATATTGGATGAGTCAACTGCCAGTCTTGACACAAGCACAAAGAATGAACTGCTTGTTTTAATTCGTTCTCTATTAGTAGAACAGGACATTACGGTCTTATTCATCACACATGATCCTGAATTAATAGAAAAATATGCAGATTATGTACTTCACTTGTCGCATCTGCAAGCAGAACTTATCAGAAAGGAGCGTAGAGAATAATGCTGCAATTTGATTTTATGCGCTATGCTTTTATTGCAGGTATTTTTATCTCCTTAATCTGTGGGGTAATGGGGACTTTCGTCGTTGCACGCCAAACTTCTTTTTTCACACATACTCTCTCTGAAATCGGATTTTCAGGAGCAGCTTTTGGAATATTTTTAGGTATCAGTCCGTTATTAGGTATGATTATCTTCACAATGGCTAGTGCTTTGTTTATTGGAATTTCGGGCGATCGACTTAGTAGACGTGAATCGTCAATTAGTCTCTTCTCTGGGCTTTTTATTGGATTAGGGATTCTATTTCTTTCTTTGTCCAGTAAGCAGTCCAGCTATGCAACTAATATTTTATTCGGCAGTATTGTTGGAATAAATATCGGAAATCTCTACTCACTAATAATATTGAGTGTTTTTATTTTGATAGTCATTACGTTATTATTCAGACAGTTGGCTTATAACTCTTTTGATGTGACCGGTTCTCAGTACAACCAGCATCTTAATTTACTGACTTCTATCATTTTCTTAGGCCTATTAGCCCTTACAATCAGTGTAACTTCACAGATTATCGGTTCTTTGTTAATATTTGTTTTATTGACGATTCCTGCATCTTCGGCGAAATACTACACACCGTCACTCTGGAAGATGATTTTTCTATCAACTATTTTTTCACTTGGTGGAATCTGGATTGGTCTTTATCTCTCATATGTAACAAATTGGCCAGTCACATTTTTTATTACAATGATTGAGGCGCTTATCTATTGTTCTGCCTTGATATATCATCAATTACAAATCAGCAAATCATTACTCAAAAATTAAGAATATCTGTCAAGGTTAGGGCAAAAGTTCTCAAAATGAAGAGTTCCACAAAAGAGTGTGTGCCATAAGTCGGGAAAATTTGAGTACCAACTAGAAATTACGAACATAGCGAGCGAGTAATTCGAAGTTAGACGGAGAATTCTGACTTATGGCACACGTTTATATGGAACAAATAGAGGCAGGTTCAAAAGTTAACTTTTGAACCTGCCCTTTCATTATGCCCAACATTTAGAGGACATTTTACTACTACTATTATTATTTACATGTTTTAACTCATTACAGACTCTGCCTTGGACAAAAAGTATCACGAACATATCGTAATCGCTTTCAAAAAGATTCACTCAAATAAGGTACTAGCAAAATTAATCATTTTTCTATTCTGTCCGTTAAACAACGGAGGCAAATTGTTAAAAGCAAAATATGCTGTAGTTATCGTTTCTTTCGTAGGAGTGGTAATCCTGTTCCCGGAAAAGGAGTTAATCAGATATAGATTACAAAAAACCTGTGCCTTATCACCATTTGGATATAAAACAAAATCCATAAAATTTCCTAGCGCTTTTACATCTTCAGCTTTGAAACCACAGTCTTCTGTTACTTCCCTGTACAATGCATCTAAATAGGATTCTCCATATTCAAGGTACCCTCCTGGCAAACTCCAATTAGAAGTATCAACACGTTTTTGTAATAGCAGTTCTTTTCGTTTATTAGTAATTACTCCTGCAGAAGCATTCAAAATAATCGGCATATTACCAACCTGACCCCTAATATCTTCAATATATCCCATAATATATCCTTTCCAAATATAGATTTTTAGAGTTCTATAATAATTACAGTACTACAAAAAATACGTAACTTCTATATATAATCAAATAAGGAACTGGGTCAAAAGTTAATTTTGATCTAGTCCCTCTCCTACATTTAGTCAAGCCCCTAATTTCAAGCTAATACTCAAATTTTACCGATTTATGTCACACTTTCCCCTATGTAGTTGTGATATATAACCTAAACTCTGTTTCCTAATGTAATAAAATTATACAAGTTCTAAGCTATTCATTCTTCCTTATCTCTCTTACCCTAATTACCTCTGGGATCTTATTTAATTCATTCTTCAATTCAGTGAAAGTTTTCTCAGAAATATTATCCGTATCAATCATTGTATAAGCAATCTGTTCACGACTGCGATTAATCATGTTATCAATATTAATGTCATATCTAGCAAGAATCGTTGTAATTCTCCCGACCATGTTCGGAACATTTTGATGAATCAGAGTAATGCGGAAACTAGAATCAAAAGGCATCTCGACCGCTGGAAAGTTCACAGAATTAATAATGTTACCCGTCTCTAAATACTTTCTTAGAGTTTGTGCTGCCATTATTGCTCCATTTATCTCAGCTTCAAGCGTTGTCCCACCAATATGCGGAGTAACCATAGTATTATCGTGATTAATAACCTTCTCTGAACTGAAGTCTGTGATATACTGTGCAACTTTATGGCTATCTAAAGCATCTATGACTGCTCCTTCATTAACAATTCCCCAGCGTGAATAATTTAAAAGAATTGCTCCCTCTTTCAACTCTGATAATTCTTTTGCAGTGATTAGATCCTTGTTATCTTCTGTGTATGGAATATGAATAGTAACATAATCGCTTTGTTGCAGTAGTTCACTCAGATTTTTTGCACGCGGAATATCATTTGATAGGCGCCAAGCATGCTCCACACTAATATATGGATCATAGCCAATTACTCGCATCCCCAAGTCCGCCGTTGCTCGTGCTACTCTGGAACCAACTGACCCAAGCCCGATTATCCCAATTGTCTTACCTTGCAACTCAGTTCCTGCAAAGTGATTCTTCCCTTTTTCTGTTTGCAGACTGACATCTGCTCCATTCAATTTTCTAGCCCATTGAACCGAAGAAAAAACTGGTCGTGTTGCTAGAATCAGCATTGCTACAATTAGTTCCTTAACCGCGTTAGCATTTGAACCAGGTGTATTAAAAACAACTGTTCCGTTTGAATCAGCTTCAGCAAGCGGAATATTATTAACACCTGCTCCCGCCCTTGCAATTGCAAGCACACTGGTACCAAATCTCGTTTTGTGCATGTCCTGGCTTCTAATCAGCAACGCATTGGGCTTATCAGTCTTATTGACTGTATACATATCAGCAGGAAGTTCTGCGAGTCCTTCTGGAGCGATCATATTGTAGGTCTTAATATCCAACATTTTAGTCCACTTCCTTATGTTCTAATTCAAATTTTTCCATAATAGTGATTAATTTTTTTACACCCTCTATTGGGAATGCATTATATAAACTAGCACGCATCCCACCCACTAAACGGTGCCCTCTTAA
Organism: Lactobacillus sp. UCMA15818; assembly: GCF_030400225.1. Taxonomy (GTDB): domain Bacteria; phylum Bacillota; class Bacilli; order Lactobacillales; family Lactobacillaceae; genus Liquorilactobacillus. The sequence goes on from NZ_VJYB01000006.1 coordinate 132,117, forward strand.
ACCAACTAAATTATTTGCAGTTGCTAATGTGATAAATTGATTATCTAATTCTGCATTACCCGTTATAAAAGGCACATTAGTTAGCGAACGACTTTCAACATCCACTGGTGATTTAAACAGTTTTGACGAATCAAGAAAATCATAAAGCAGCTGTGCTTTTTGCCGATTTCGCTTTTCCATTTCATCAACTCCTCCTTGTGCAAGGAGCCATTTAAAGACCAGTCCGGCACAATAAATTGCAAAAACAGGCGGTGTATTTAATGTTGAATGCTTGGCAACCAACTTCTTATAACTTAACATTGAAGGGAGTTCGGGTGCTTTTTCCACTAAATCATGCCGAATAATTACCACAGTCAATCCAGCAGGCCCAATGTTCTTTTGCGCACCTGCATAAATCATTCCAAAGTCTCTCACATCATATCTCTGCCCTAGGATATTTGAAGACATATCCCCTATTACAAGTTGTTTTTTTTCGTAAGGAATTGTGCGAAATGCAGTTCCTTCAATTGTATTATTCAGAGTGATATGGACATAATCTACATCTTCTTGTAAAGGGCCCACTATCTTCGGCAGTTTTGTGTACTTTGAATCTGCCCCACTAGCAACCTTATTAACACTTATGCCATCAAGCACTTGTGCCTCTTCAATAGCCCTTTGTGACCAGTGACCAGTATCAACAAAGCCTATTTTCTTTTTATTAATAGCTAAGTTCAATGGTGCCATTGTAAATTGCAGCGTTGCTCCACCCTGCAAAAACAATACATCATATTCATCTGGAACATTCATTAGCATACGTAGATTTTTTTCAGCATCCTTTTGGATATCAGCAAAAAGTGAGGAACGATGACTAATCTCCATAACACTCATACCACTATTTTTATACGAAAGTAATTCCCTTTGGACCTGTTCTAAAACTTCTTTCGGCATAACAGCAGGTCCAGCAGAAAAGTTGTAAACAATCGCCATATTCCTTCACTTCTTTCTAATTAATTTTAAAGTATGCTCTAATATTCGAATATAGACAAAATTAGGCTAGATGTCAATGGTATTAGTCACAAATAATCAATTTACCCACTACAGTTATTTTTGATACACTAATCTCTTTTCCAAATCAATAAAATTATATTTCAATTAAAATTTTTAAATTTAACATACTTGTAATAATCTAAAACGAACTTCATTCCCATATTTAAGAAAAAGTAATAGCTATCAACAGTTGTATTAAAAAAGTCTTCTTAAGGCGGGTGTAATGTTTTTGTAATATTCTTAAGAAAAAAAGTTCTTATAAATTATTGCAAATCCTACTGTAATAGCACTTTAAACTAGAAAAATTTTTCAAAAAAAATAATTTTCGCTCAAAAACACTATTCTTTCGGTTATTGTTTGCATTTTGTTACACAAGAGCTTAAAATGTAATATTTTTTGTACTGTTATGCAATAAAGATAGACTACAATCAAGTTATTGATTAAAAAAAATAAATAACGTAGGAGTGAATTAATTTGAAACGTACAACGAAAACATTATTAGCAAGCACTATTGGTGCGGCGAGTTTATTTCTTGCTTCTACAACAAACGCAAGTGCTTCAACAACAACTGTTAAGGTAAATAAGAACGACACTGTTTGGGACCTCTCACAAAAATATGGTGTTTCCATTAAGTCAATTGAAACTTTAAATAATATTAATCAGAATAGTCATTTGATCATTACTAGTCAGACATTAACTATTCCTGATAGTGATAGCACTTCAGACTCAAACTCTACATCAGCTACTACTTCCACTGTTTCAGTTACAGACGGAGATTCATTGTGGGCCATCGCTCAAAAATATAATACAACAGTTGATAGTTTACGTTCTTTAAATGGACTATCATCAACAGAAACGCTAATTAAACCAGGTCAAACTTTGAAAATTAATGGTTCTGCAGATACTAGTTCTACATCTTCAGATAATCAAAGTACATCAACAACAGAAAGTTCTACAACTACGACAACTACAGAAAGTGCAACAACTGCTACACCTTCTGTTACTGTCTCAGCAAACCATGTTACATATACTGTTAAGTCTGGTGACTCTCTTTATACTATCGCTCAAGCTTATGGTGTTACCGTAGCTTCTTTGCGCTCATCGAATACATTAGAATCAGCTATTTTACCAGGTCAAACTTTGACGATTAATGATCCTACAAAGACACCATCAACAACAGAAACAACAGCAGCAAGCAGTACAGCTAGCTCAGCTGCTGCTTCAACTACAAGTGCTGCTAGTTCTTCTGTGGCTGCCAGTTCTAGTTCAACAGCAACAACTACAAGTACTGCTAGTTCTTCCGTCGCTTCTGTTGCTAGCTCAAGTTCAGCTGCTGCTACAACAACTAGTGCCGCTAAAAAGACTACCAGTTCTTCTGTTGCTAGTTCCACTGCTACAACTGCAGCTTCTAGCAGTACAGCTACAACATCGTCAGTATCTACGTCATCAGTTGTTTCATACGCAACTTACTTAGCTAGTCAAAACATTCCTTACGTCTATGGTGGAACATCATTAAGTGGTTTTGACTGCTCTGGATTCGTTCAGTATGTATATGCACATTTTGGTGTATCATTACCTCGTACTTCAGAAGCACAATCAACAATCGGTACAGCCGTTGCAGTTAGTCAAGCTAAAGCCGGAGACTTATTATTCTGGGGTTCTCAAGGTTCATCATGGCATGTAGGTATCTATATTGGTGGTACAAGCTATGTTGCTGCTCCATCATCTGGTCAAAATGTAAGTATTAAGAGTTTCCAATACTTCCAACCATCTTTCGCAATTCACATGAACTAATTAACAGTTACTAAGCTACGATGACTGATATTATCAGTACCGTAGCTTTTTTTATGCATTGCTTTTTTGGAATTCGGAAAAACTTCAATCGAGATTGTTAATAGAAACTGTTTTAGAATGTATTTTAAGGCCTTGAGCCTCTTTTCAATAGAGAAGAGCTTAATTCATTATTAATTAGCTGTATAGCCTCTTTTTTTAAGATTAGAAACTAAAAAAGAACTGTGATATAGGGAGGGAAAATTTGAAGGTAGATGACGAGTTTGACTTATGGAGCACATTTATTCGCAATAAATATAGGGTCTGTGCCATAAGTCCTTCAAAATAGAAGAGATTAGTGAAAATCGTTCCTTGATTTTCACTAATCTCTTCTTTGGGTTTATAAAACAGTTATGATTGGTGCCCTTCGCTACCAATTTTCTAATATTCATTGCCATCAAGGCAATTCCAGCTTCTCTTTTTACCTTTTCAAGACCTCTAACAGAA
>NZ_VJYB01000007.1 GCF_030400225.1 Lactobacillus sp. UCMA15818
TCAAAACTTCCGGTGAATGCAAGCATTCGGTGAAAGTTTTGCGTTCGACTTGCATGTATTAGGCACGCCGCCAGCGTTCGTCCTGAGCCAGGATCAAACTCTCATTTTAAAAGTTTGTGACTCTTTAATTAATTATTTACTAGCGAATTGACTTCGCAAATGTTTGCTCTTGTACTAAACAAGAGACCCTACACATTTGATTTGTCGAAACTTTGTTCAGTTTTCAAAGGTCTACATAATTGCTTAACACAACTATTCAATAATATCATCATCGTTCATTAAAGTCAATAACTTTTTTTGAATAAAAATACCTGTAGAACTAATAAATATTCAAATATTTACTTTAGCTAAGTATTCATATCTTTCAACGACAACAAATATAATACCAATTATTACACTACACGTCAAGAAGTTTTTTTATTTATTCCAAATACTTCTAAATTACATTTATATCCGCTAAAAAAGATAAATGTACTACCTCTTTATAATAACTCTGACTCATTGAATACTATCAATAATTTCACTTAATTATCGTTGAGCTAAGTACAGCGGCACAGTATTCAAACATAAGAAAAGATACTGTACTAATACAGATACTTTTAGTACTAACTTGGGCCTGTGAATGAAGTATATAACTATGAACAACTCAAAATAAATAATTACAACCTACCAAACGTATTTGCGTGTAGTCAATAAAAAGGAACCAGACTAAAAGTTAAATTTTGATCTAGTCCCAGGGACTTATAGTCGCCCTTAGCTTCACTTGCAGCGTAAAACAAAAAGTTCTGGTATTAACTGATTTTCACCAATTAATACCAGAACTAATCTTAGATTATTTATTTGTTATTGATAAATATATTCCATAAGTCAAAATTCTCTGTCCAACTTTGAGAATTACCCATAGCAACATACATTCATATTGTTCGTAATTTCGAGTTAATACACACATTTTCCTGACTTATATCCGACTTACCTCTCTTGGATAACTTTTCTATTTTAGTTCAGGCGCATCTGTCTTAAACAAATTTACAGTTGAACCGCCATATTTCTCAACTAGGCTAGTTCCCTTTTTCTGAGCAGCTTTTAAGTTCTTAATTCCATCTGCATACTTGTAGCTGTAATTACTCTTATTTACCTTCTTAAATCCGGAAGGCGTGTAAAATCTTAAAAGATCACCAGTAACAATCTTATCCGATAATGACAGCACTTTATCCGTATGGGATTGCATAGAATTAACCTGTTCCTTTTGTTCAGTAGTTAGATTTTCAACTACCTTACCGCTGCTATCATATACCTTACTCCCAATTTTTGAATATGTTGGTGAAACATAGTCACCGTCTCTAAATGCTACTGTCTGGTTCCTATTCTCCGAAAGCAAATCATTACCCAACTGAATCATATTAGAAGAGTCAATACCCAATAAGTCTTCCAAAGTAGGCATTACATCAATTTCACCACCATAAGTATGATTAACACCACCCTTTAGCCCATTCAAATGAATCATAAATGGTACCTTTTGGAACATTGCCAAATCATAACTTGAAACAGACTTCTTTCCCAGCAATTGTGCAATTGCTTTCTTGTGATTATTTGAAATACCATAATGATCACCATAAACAACGATCATTGAATTGTTGTATAGACCTGATTTCTTCAAATAAGATATAAATTCGCCAAATGCTTGATCCAAATAATGTGCTGTCTGGACGTACCCGTCAACAGTCTTATCACCCGTCGTAGTCTTTGCAATAGTTTGATTTTGCTTATCTAATTCATATGGATAATGATTCGTAACAGTAATCAGCTTTGCATAAAACGGTTGCGGCAACTGTTGAATATATTTAGTCGCCTGTTTCAAGAATATCTTATCTTTCAGACCATATCCTACACTATAATCAGTTTTTTGCTTGTAATAATCATCATCAAAGAAGTATTGATATCCCCAAGATTTATAAGTATTATCTCTATTCCAGAAACTTCCTACATCTCCATGAAAAGCTGCTGTTGAATACCCTTTTTGATCCAAAATAGCAGGTAATGCTTGGAAAGTGTTTGAAGTTCCGTATTGTGTCATCACTGAGCCAGATGGTAAACCAAATAATGAATTCTCCAACATTGTTTCAGCATCTGAAGTTTTTCCTTGTCCTACTTGATTGAAAAAGTTATCAAAGGATAATGTACTGCTGTCAGAATAGAATTTATTGATGTTTGGAGTAACTTCTTTTCCATCTACCTTATAATTAATCAAAAATTGTTGAAAACTCTCTAAGTGAAAAATAAAGACATTTTTTCCCTTTGCTTTACCATAATATGAAATGTTAGAAGATGATCGATTTTTCTTCAAATAAGACAACACAGATTTTAAATCATTACTGCTAGCATTTGCTCTAGTCGAACTTTCCTTATACGTCTCATAAACATTATATCCCGTATAAAAGTTTAATCCTAGATATTTTACTATATAGTTGTTATCAAATGTTCTTGTTAATAATTGTGGCCTATTCTTCTCGGAAACAGTTATATTTAATGCAAATAGAACTACTGATAAAGCAGTAACTACCCCTGCCAACTTAAAATTCGTTTTTCTCTTATCGATTTTGATAACTCTAAAAAGTAAAAGTAGACTTAAAATTATAAAATCTGAAAATACTAAGAAATCACTTGGCCGTATAATTTCCATAATGCTAAGTCCCAAATTATTTGAAACTGAACCAGAGGATTTGATTATTCCCACAGATAAGAAATCTGAAAACTCTCGATAATAAAGAATATTAGCAAACAGCAACAGTGATGCTAACAAATCAATTATCATCATAATCCAATATGATTTTTTCCCTCTAAAATATAATGCAATCCCCAAAAGTAATAATCCAAACGGAAGTGGATTCAACATTAAGATTGCCTCTTGAACCCCACCAGTAACCCCTAAACTGAACTTCGTCTGGTAAGTCCAATAAGTTTTAATCCAGAAACAAACCATTAATAAAACAAAGAAACCATTTTTGGTGTTCAGGATATTCCTAATCTTGTTTAAGACCGACCCCATTAAACTGCCTCCATCTTCAAAATATCATTTAGACTAATTATATCCCTATTTGTGCACACAACATAAAAATAAAACTCATCTTCAATTTTTTTTAACAATTAGTCATTCAATAAATCGTAAATCTCCATTGCAGCTAAATCAATATTGTCAAATTCAAATTTCTGTTTATCTGACGATTCTTCAAGAGTAAATGTGTCTGTTTCCTTATCATAGCTAACTACTCCACGTTCACGCCCATCTTTTTCAAAGCGTCTGCTCTGAACCTCATCACTTTGTTCTTTAACCATTGCATCTAAACGTGAAATTATTGCTGTCAATTGTGAAATCTCCATTTTAAAAAACTCCTTCTTTCCAGATTGAAAAACAATCCTTAAATGAACATAATAAATTTATTTTAACAAATAAAAATTAAACATACACGAAATATATCACTTTTATCATTCAAATAACATTAAAAAAGTTTAAAAAACATGTGTCTTAATATAAAAACAAATAAAAGAATTAATAAATCCCCCTCTTTTTAGATTGCTTTTATAATAGTCACGCATAAAAATGTATTTTGCGGTTGCCATTCAATTTACAAATCTCCCTTAAAATAATTTCCAATAGTTGATGCAATAATTTTAATCTGATTAACTCCTGTTTTCAATATCATTTTATTCGATTTTGATTAAGCCCTCTACCCTCCAGCTCAATAGAAAAAGGGCTGATTCAAAATTTAGCTTTTAAACCAACCCTCAATATATTACAAACAATCGTGTTTCATAAGTCAAAATTCCCCTGAATACGAAAAAGCCCCTCATCTTTAGAAAGCTCCCTGATTCCACAAAGACTGTCCAACAGAGGACGAGTTAATTCAAAAAATTATTTTTCTCTACTTTTAGGTGGGATAATCAATGCAATCATCCCAAGAAGCATTCCAAAGTAATAAGTCACAAAGCGCCACAAAATCATGGCTAATACTAACTTACTAGAATTGGCTATAAATGTTGAGAAGATCATTGAAAAACTATACTCTGCCCCTCCTGAACCACCCGGAATTGGGAACAGCGAAATAACCATTACAATAAGGATATGCAGTGTAATGACTAATAATATTTGAGCATGCGAAACATTCAATGCTAACAAAATAAAATAGGGTATCACATAATAAAAAGATAACTGAACAAGAGTCAATAGACTTATTTTCAGTAATAGCTTCCAATTACCCTTCAGGCGCACACTTTCCTCATAAAAATTATCAATTTTTTCATCAATCGCTTTTTCCCATTTCATGTAGCGTTCAGAATTAGAGAACCATTTGACAGGCTTAAACAACAGCTTAACTAATTTCTTAGTAAAGTCATACCAGTACATTACCAATAATAGTGCCAATATAACTACTAAATGCACTACAAATCCAAAAATAAATAAAATAGACAAGGCATGCATCTTGTCTGCTATCAAATGAAAACCGATGAATAATGCAAATACAAAATTAATAACAATCATTGACTGATATACCACAAATTTCATTAAAAGAACTGATGTTGCTCTCCCTGCATCAATACCAGATTGTAGGAGTGCAAACAATTGTGCGGGTTGTCCTCCAGAAGAAAAGGGGGTAATTCCATTAAAAAGTTGTTCAATCAAAGGTATTCTAACAGTATCCCGCCAACTAAATTTAGATCCTTCACGATGTAATAGTATTTTGACCACAACAGCTTCAATCAATAATGATAGCCCCATACTTGCAAATGCAACTAGCAACCAACCCCATTTAAGCGAAGAAACATCATGCATTAATGAACCGAATGAAATATCGCGCAAAGAGAATCCTAAAATAATACTCCCAAAGATAAACATCAACAATAAGACAATTTTATTTTTCTTTGTCATCCCTTCACCATCTCAGTCTGCTGACAGTAAAAGTCGTACCATATTTTAGCTAGATTATCCTCTGAATAAAAGTTCGAAGCACTTAATGACTTTTGACACATTTCATTAATTAATTCAGACTTATTTGCCAAATTCCTTAAAATCACCTCAAATTCAGCGACATCTTTGCCAGACAGATAATATCCCTTCAAGATGACCTCGTATAATTCAAGTGACCGCAATACGACAGGTGTCCCTGTGCTGAAAGCTTCTAATATACTCATCGGAAAAAGCTCGTTGTATGATGGTAACAAAAAGACATCAGCTGCATTATAATAATCATTCATCTGTATGCGATCAACTATTCCTGGAAAAATAAGATTCTTTGGAGGATTATCAACAACCTTCTTAAGCTCATCATATCCATCCGTAATTTTTCCAAAAGAAAAACCTCCGACCCATACGAACTGAAATTCTGGCAACTTCTTAGCGAGTTCAATAAAATCAGGAACACCTTTACGTTCCTGAACTTGTCCAACTCCAAGTATAACGAATTTATTCTGAGCAATTCCAAGTCTTTCTCTAATCTTTATTTTTCCTTCAGTATTTTGAGAAAAAAAGACATCTCGCGAAACAAAATTAGGAATATACGTGATTTTATCTTTTGAAATTCCATATTTTTCAAGATCTTTTATAAAAATCGGGTTGACAACCACCAAATGATCCATTCTACGATAAAATGCAATTACATAACGATAAACAACTTTTTTAATAATCCAAGGCAACTTCAAACTGCCCTCTAGTGTCTCGGGTAAAAAATGGACATATCCAATTTTTCGACCTCTCCCTGGAAAGAAGGTTGTCAAAAAGAAGAGCGGATCAATCGTATGATAATGGCTGATATCAGACTTGCTAAATTTATTAATTGATATTTCTAACTTTCCTGATAACTTTTTGCGCAACAATCCGATTAGCTCTGTATACGCACTACCAACCCCTTGCCCCTTTACTTTCGTGGCAGAAGAAAACATCTGAATCTTCAACATCTTAAAACTCCCTTAATCAGCCCGTTTCGCTAGAATGACTAGTTTCACTTTCCTTACCATACAATGCTTTACAATCGGCGTAGAACTGTAATATTTTCTCGCCAAAATTGTCTGCAGAAATAGAAGTTAATTTGGACCTTAGTTTATCTTGATTAATTTGTTCCTTACTTTTATCCAAGTAAAAAACAATTTTATCAATTAATTCATCTTTGTTGCTAAAAGTTCCACCAAAATCTCTATCACTCAACAACTCATCAGTATATGGACTATGCGTAGCTACAACACGTAGTCCAGACGCCATAGCTTCAATATAGGTCAAACCCTGCGATTCAGAAATAGAAGTTGAGACAAACAAATCAGCTGTATGATAATAATTAGCAACCTCTTCATTATCTACCTCACCGGTAAAAATGACAGCTGATTCTAATTTCAAATCAGTAACTTGTTGTTTTAAAGATTCCATAGCTGGACCATCACCAACAATTAATAGTTTTACATCCGGTATTTTTTTTAATACTTCAGGTAAGACATTTATCAATCTATCAATGTTCTTCTCATAAGCTAGTCTGCTTAATGTCAACAATATTGGTGTATCACTCTTAAAATTATATTTTTCACGTAAGTCTAAATCGGCTGTAACGTCCTCAAACTTCTTAATATCAACACCTGTTGGAATCACTGTCACAGGAGTCTTAATCCCATATCGATCCAAAGTATCCAAGACTCTTTCACTTGGTGCAACAATCCCAGTCATATGGTAACAAAATGTACGTGACATCTGCTTCACATGATATGGCTTCAATAACTTACCCTTAGCGACATAATGTAAATAATCCTCATACATTGTGTGATAGGTATGGATACATGGAATCTTCAGGTTTTTAGCAACAAATTTACCAATCCACCCCATCGAAAATTCTGTCTGAGTATGCACAACATCCAACTCCAGATCCCTTGCAACCTGATAAGCCCTAAACAGACCTCTGACTGCAATTCGTCGATCAGTGAATGAAATGAAAGGTATGCTGCTAAATCTAAAGATGTTTCTTTCGTATTGATTAGGCTCGACATTTGGATCAGTCGTTGTAAAAATGTACACATTGTGCCCATGTTGTTCCAACTGTTCACGTAATGTTTTAACAGAGGTAGCTACGCCACTGACTTGCGGAAAATAAGTATCCGTAAAAATCCCAATATTCACGAGCATCCCCCTTAATAATTAATAGTCATTGTTAATTATATTGGTTCCGCCAACTTAATGCAATGATTCCTCAATTTTTCATTAAAAATCATTTTTAATCTTAATAGTTTTTTTACTTAATCTTCAAATTCAAATAAAATAACGCATACGAATTTGTACTTTAGCAAGCAATGCTGATACTAAATTAAAAAATAGCGTACATCTATCTTCCCATTAGTAATTCAAGGTTGCAAAAAAAATTTTGTCTGATCAGCCTTATTTATCAAGAATAAGCAAAGAGGCTAGATCAAAATTTAACTTTTGACCCAGCCCCTAAAATGAACTATCTATTACTTAGTAAACTCTTTAACTAAAGAAATAACTTCTTCAGTTGTTTCACATTCACTAACTGCTTTTTCAGCTAATTTTTTCATTTTCTCTGTATCTAACTTTTTCATTAAACTACGTGTCTTAAGGATAGAAGTTGCACTCATTGAAAATTCATCAAGACCGAGACCTGCTAAAATAGGTACAGCAATCTGATCGCCCGCCATCTCGCCACACATTCCGGTCCACTTACCTTCTGCATGTGAAGCATCAATAATATTCTTAATAAGACGTAAAATTGATGGATTATAAGGCTGATATAAATAAGAAACACGTTCATTTCCGCGGTCAGCAGCCATAGTATATTGAATCAAGTCATTGGTTCCAATACTGAAGAAATCAGAATACTTAGCTAATTTATCAGCAATCATCGCTGCTGCAGGAATTTCCATCATCATACCAACTTCAATGTCGTCCGAGACGGGTTTCCCAGCTTTAACAAATTTAGCCTTTTCTTCCTCAAAGATAGCTTTAGCATCTTTAAATTCCTTTATTGTAGCAATCATTGGAAACATAATTGCTAGACGCCCATAATTAGATGCACGCAACAAAGCCCTTAACTGCGTCCTGAAAATATCTTGCTTATCCAAACTAATACGAATAGCACGATATCCTAAGAATGGATTCATTTCTTCTGGCAACGGCAAATAAGGTAATTCTTTATCGCCACCAATATCCATTGTACGAACAACAACTTGTTTACCATTCATACCTTCAACAGCTTGTTTATATGCCTCGAATTGATCATCTTCACTAGGAAATTCGCTTGCATCCATGTACAAAAATTCTGAACGGAACAAGCCGACAGCTTCGGCACCATTATCAGTTGCACCTACAACATCCTTCGGTGTACCAATATTAGCCCCCAAAATAAATTGCTTACCATTTGCTGTAAGCGTCTTAGCATCCTTCAATTCTTTCCATTCAGCTTTTTGCTTAACAAAATCAGAAGCCTTATCTTCATACTTCTTTAATTCTTGATTAGAAGGTTCAATAATCGCTTCGCCTTCAATGCCATCGATGATAACAGTTTGATCCTCTTTAATTGCGGTAGTAGCATTGCCTGAACCAACAATAGCAGGAATTTCAAGGGTCCGAGACATAATAGCTGAATGCGATGTCCGTCCACCTATATCAGTGATAAACCCCTTTACAAAATTCCTATCCAATTGTGCTGTATCGGATGGAGTTAAATCATGTGCCACAATCACTACTTCTTCATTAATCAGAGCAGGATTAGGCAACGTAACTCCTAGTAAATGGCTCAAAACACGTTTAGTAACGTCTCGAATATCGCCCGCACGTTCTTTCATATAGGCATTATCTGTCATACCCTCAAACATCGCGATAAAACCATCGGTTACTTCTTTTAAGGCTTCCTCGGCGTTAACTTTGTCATTTACAATCTTGTCCTTGATGTTTCCAAGCAATTCAGGATCAGATAAAATTGTTAAATGTGCCTCAAAAACTTCTGCTTCTTCTGCACCTAAATTTGTAGCAGCCTTCTCTTTGATAATCTTGAGATCAGCTTTTGCAGCTTCAACCGCATCGTCCAACCGCTTAGTCTCAGCTTCTGTATCTTCAACAGAACTTTCGGAAAACGATAAATCTGGTTGAACGAGCATATATGCTTTTGCTGTAGCGATACCATCACTCGCAGCAATACCCTTCAACATTTCAGACATTATTCTGCAAGTCCTTCCTTTGTCATTGCATCAGCAATTGCTGCAAGTGCATCTGTTTCATCTGCACCATCAGCATTAATTGTAACATCAGCATTTTGACCAACGCCAAGTGACATAACACCCATGATTGATTTCAAGTTAACAGATTTTTCTTTGTAGGTCAAAGTAATATCTGAATTAAACTTGCTTGCTGCCTGCACCAAAAGCGTTGCTGGGCGAGCGTGAATACCTGTTTCTGCGATAATGTGAAATTCTTTCTTTTCCATGTCTAGTCGAACTCCTTTACGTTATAAATAAAGTATTTTAAGAACTCATCTGAAAATGAAAACGTCTCAAGAACACGTTTTCATTATATAGTGACAGAATCGCTCCTACTAAGAGTAAATGTTAGCATGAATCAAATTACAATACAAGTTTTACAATAAAATTTTTTTGAACTTTTTTACTGTTATTTGCTGGTGTCAATCCCGTTTATTTTTCAAAATGATAGGTAATCTCACCATTATGGCTTGCTTCCCCAACTACTCTTTTCCTCTGTGGAAAGTTCATAAACGCTTCTTGAAAATTCATAAAATTATCAGTTGTTATTTTAATTTCTTCAAGTTCACCATCAGCTAATTTTTTCAACTTATCTGTAAATATTTCTGCCACACTATCATCCCTTTCTTTGCATAATCTATGATACATACTTACTTCAAAAAAAACAAATAAAAAAAGGCTTAATGCTTGAACTAGCACTGAAAAGTTAGTATACTACTTTCAAAGGTCAAAGATGGTCAAATATATTTTTGACTTATTTATCTCAAGAAAGGTAGTGAGTTCTTAATGCTATGTCAAAATTGTAAAAATAATCCAGCAACAATTCATCTTTCTACAAGTCTCAATGGGCAGCAAACATCGATTGACCTTTGTCAAAACTGCTACCGCGCCTTAAAGGAGCAGTCTCAAAAAAATGGTGAGGATAATGCTTTGCAGGATCCTTTTGGCTTTGGGAGTCTTAATGATATCTTCCGTTCACTTGGAGATGGATCAACCCCTACTCAACAAGCACAACAAGGTGTGCCACAATCTGCTCAATTTTCTGATAATGGTGGAAGAAGACGTGGTAATGGTGGAATCCTAGCACAGTTTGGCTTGGATTTGACGAATGAAGCAAAAAATAACAATATCGATCCCGTAATTGGTCGTGATAATGAAATTTCACGGGTAATCGAGATTTTAAACCGAAGAACTAAAAATAATCCTGTATTGATAGGTGAAGCCGGTGTTGGTAAAACCGCTGTTGTTGAAGGATTAGCACAAAAAATTGTTGATGGCGATGTCCCACAAAAATTGCTAAATAAGAGGGTTATTCGCTTGGACGTTGTCTCTTTAGTTCAAGGTACTGGGGTACGTGGTCAATTCGAACAAAGAATGCAGCAATTAATGAATGAGTTGAAACAGAATCAGAATGTTATTCTTTTTATTGATGAAATTCATGAGATTGTAGGTGCTGGTAACGCTGAAGGCGGCATGGACGCTGGAAATGTATTAAAACCTGCTCTGGCACGCGGAGAACTTCAATTAGTAGGTGCAACAACTTTGAATGAATATCGTACGATTGAAAAGGATGCCGCACTTGCTCGCAGACTTCAACCAGTACAAGTTGATGAACCATCTATTAATGAAACTATCAAAATACTTGAAGGTATTCAAGCTAAATATGAAGCATATCATCACGTCCACTACACTCCTGAAGCTATTAATGCAGCAGTTACCTTGTCTGATCGTTATATTCAAGACCGCTTTTTGCCAGATAAGGCCATCGACTTGCTTGATGAATCAGGTTCACGCAAAAATTTGACCATTCAAGCAGTTGATCCCAATGTTATTGAACAGAAAATTAAAAACGCACAAGGGCAAAAACAAATTGCGTTAAAGGCAGAAGACTACGAAAAGGCTGCCTATTATCGTGACCAACTAAACAAGTTAAGCTCAATGAAAGAAACAAAGGTTGATTCTGAAAATTCTCCAATAATCACTGAAAAAGATATGGAAAAAATTATTGAAGAAAAGACAAATATTCCAGTAGGAGAATTACAAGAAAAAGAGCAAACACAGCTGAAAAACTTAGCTGTTTCCTTAGATTCTCATATAATTGGGCAAAAAGATGCTGTCAACAAGGTTACTCGGGCAATTAGGCGTAATCGCGTTGGCTTTAATAAGTCAGGCCGACCAATCGGTTCTTTCTTATTTGTAGGACCCACTGGTGTAGGAAAAACCGAGACAGCAAAACAACTGGCAAAAGAGCTTTTTGGTACAACAGATTCGATGCTTCGTTTTGATATGAGCGAGTATATGGAAAAGCATTCAATCTCAAAATTGATTGGTTCACCTCCAGGATATGTTGGCTATGAGGAAGCTGGTCAATTGACTGAACAGGTTCGTCGTCATCCGTATAGCTTATTATTACTCGATGAAGTCGAAAAGGCACATCCTGATGTGATGCATATGTTTCTGCAAATACTCGATGATGGTCGTCTAACTGATTCGCAGGGCCGAACAGTTAGCTTTAAAGATACTATTATCATCATGACTTCAAATGCAGGAAGTGGAGATTCTGTTGCGAGTGTCGGATTCGGTGCTGCTGCTACTGGGAATACACACTCTGTGTTGAATAAGCTTAACAAGTATTTTAAACCTGAGTTTTTAAATCGTTTTGATGATATTATTGAATTTAATGCACTCAACAAAAAAGATTTAGTCTCTATTGTATCGTTGATGTTAAATGATGTTAATTCGATGATGGCTCACCAAGGACTTTCACTAAGTGTAACGGATGATGTTAAAGACAAGCTCGTTGATTTGGGTTACAGTCCTCAAATGGGAGCACGCCCACTTAGACGTGTTATTCAGGAACAACTTGAAGACAATATTGCAGATTACTATTTGGAACATCCAAGTGCAAAGATCTTTGAAGCAAAACTTACTGATGACCAAATAAAAATTGATTCACCTGAAATTGCTAACATTACTAAACAGACAAAAAAATAAACTTTAATCGAAAGGAAATGCAAATTCACTTACATTTCCTTTTTTTATAGCATTTTGCTATATTATATGTACCATTTTATATTATAATAGGAGTATAAAAATAATTAGCATTAGCAAGGGGGTTTTATAATGCATCTAATAGACGTTAGTAGTAGTTACTCAAGAAAGATAAAACAAGAACTTGCACATTCTATTAACCATTTCATCAAAATTTACACACTTGGCAACACGCGTGTAGTCTTCAGAAAAAATGCAACGACCAGCGAGATTGTTATTTCTAATAAGATACGTGGGATTACTGAAGAAGAAATTAATTTTGTACTTGAAAAACTAACAAACTCATCAATTGCTGATGTAACAATTACAACTGGTAATAGAGTTGTCGATATTTCATTTAAAAATTAAAAATGATATTACAATCTTTTCCATTTGTTTCTAAGGCGGTGCATTTTTGAAATTTCCTAAGTTCATTAAGAATTTATTATCACGCGATTCAAAAAGAAAATATGCAAGAAAGACAAGTAAGAATGATGTTACATCTGCACAGAAGGAGAAGGATCTTTCTGAACGACAATTCGTAGAACAATCTGAGAGTAAGAAATCCGTCGAAATTGCAAGGAAGTCTTCATACAAAAAAAAAGAATTTCAAGATTCAGTCTTGCTAATTATCTATACAGATGAAGATGCAAACGAACTGGCTACACCACAAATTGTTAGTGGACATCTTGGTGAGAAAATTAATTATCGGATTAAACCTCTTGAAAATTTTGACCTGATTAATTTTAAGGGATTCACAAAAAATTACGTTAGCCCCTATGCAGTTTTGACTCTGGTATTCCATAAAAAAACAGCAGGCTCGATATGGATTTTCTATAGAGATGCCGATACAAACGAACTAATTTTATCACCCAAATTATCTAAGGGCTATCTAGGAGATGCGTATCAGCTATATTCACCTTCTATTCCAGAGTACAGCCTACTAAATGTCAAAGGATCAGTTCGAGGAATTCGTTCTTTAGGAAGTTCTTCTCTAACATTTTTCTATCGCCGACGGGCATGGCTTGCAAACGAGCCGGCTTTTCTCTATTTTAAGATGCAAAGCTCGGTACCTGTATATGATGCTCCAGGTGGAAAGCGACTTAAAATCAACCTATCTCCACAAACTATTTGGAAAACCTTTACGGTTATTACAACAGCAGAAAATACAAAATGGTATTGTATTGGTGGTCCCTTATGGATTGTTTTTAACAGTACACTTATGTCTATATCCACAGCTGAAATTACCATTGAACCTCCTGTCCATGGTGCTGCCAAACTTGCTATGTTCATTGACGCTACTGTGGACTATATTGTTGATAAATCTGTTAATCTCTATGATAGACCTTTTGGTAAGATATCTGGCACACTCAAACACGGAACTAAAATTAGACTTGAGTATTCATCCACCTCCGATGAAGTCACATGGTATAGGTTAACCAATAGTCTCTGGCTTCCTAGTCAGTATATTCTATTCAAGTAAAAAACCTTGTATCCATCAGCGCTTCGAATCTAATTATCTCGAAATCAAAATTAAGTGTTTTACCATAATTTTAGCTTACAAAAATTAAAGAAGGAACCAGTCAAAAGTAAATTTTGATTCAGTTCCTTCTTTAATTTTTTTATGTTTATTTAAACTAAAAGTTCAACTTTTTTATAGTTTGGCTGACAACTTCACATCTGGATATTTGTTAGCAAACCAACGTTCAGAAAATTCATTTTCAAACAAAAATAACGGTAATCCCTGTCGATCTCTCACTAATATATTTCGAGAAGATGACATCTTCTCGTCTAACTGTTCTGGATCTATCCAGCGTGCAATTTTCTTGCCCATAGGTATCATTACAACTTCAGAATGGTACTCGTTCAACATTCTAAATTGAAAAACCTCAAATTGAAGTTGACCAACTGCACCCAAAATATAGTCACTTGTACTATAGCTCTGATACAATTGAACAGCACCTTCTTGAACAAGTTGCGCAATTCCTTTATGAAACGACTTTTGCTTCATTACATTTTTAGCAGTAACTCTTACAAAAATCTCAGGAGTAAACTGAGGTAGTTTTTCATACTGTATTTTATGTTTTCCAGCAAAAATAGTATCTCCTATTTGAAAATTACCAGTATCATATAGACCTATAATATCACCAGCAACCGCTGTCTCTAACGTTTCTCTGGAATCCGCCATAAATTGTGTAGAATTCGATAACCTTATTTTCTTTAAATCACGTGCTAATGTGACATCCATCCCTCTTTCAAACTCACCTGCGCAAATGCGTACAAAAGCAATTCGATCACGATGATTAGGATTCATATTAGCTTGTATTTTAAAAACAAATCCTGAAAATTCCGTAGAAGTCGGACTAATTCTCTCACCTTCTTCATCCTTATGTGCGATAGGAGCAGGAGCAAATTGCAAATACGCATCTAAAAATGTTTTTACACCGAAATTAGTCAAAGCAGAACCAAAGAAAACCGGAGTAAGATTACCAGCAGCAATCTTTTCTTTATCCATTTGGTTACCAGCATCTTTTAGCAATTCAACTTCTTCAAGAACCTGACGATAAATGCTTTCTTCTTTTAACGAATTGTCTCCGATTAATTCGCCATTTTCATCTAATTCCAGATAGCTTTCTCCCTGATCTTCCTTGCGATATAACTCAATTCGATGATTGAAAATATCGTAGAGTCCCTTCAGACCTTTTCCCATCCCGATTGGCCAGTTCATTGGGAAAGCACCTATACCTAAAACTTCTTCTAGCTCCGCAACTAATTCCAGCGGATCTTTTCCATCTCTATCTAACTTATTAATGAATGTAAATATCGGAATTCCACGCATTTTACATACTTGGAAAAGTTTCTTTGTCTGGGGTTCAATCCCCTTTGCAGAATCAATTACCATCACAGCAGAATCAACCGCCATTAAAGTTCGATACGTATCCTCAGAAAAATCTTCATGTCCTGGTGTATCCAAAATATTAATGCGTTTATCTGCATAATCAAACTGCATTACTGAACTTGTAACAGAAATCCCGCGCTTTTTTTCAATCTCCATCCAATCAGACTTTGCAAAACTCCCTGATTTTTTTGCTTTTACAGTGCCTGCCTTACGTAAGACGCCGCCAAATAATAACAGTTGCTCAGTTATAGTAGTCTTCCCTGCATCAGGATGAGAAATAATTGCAAACGTTCGCCTATTATTAACTGCCCCTGCCAAGTCTTGAATATTCATAATTTCCCTCTTTCATTTATTAGATCTAAACCTTTTTTTCACGTTGAACATGTGCGATTGCTAACGCAGGAGTAAGTTCAACTTTAATCTCCATGATACGGGAATCATCAACTTTTTCGGTTATTAACTTAACCCCCTCAATATCGACACTTTCATAACTGCCATCCTCTGGTATATACCCAAGTTTTGCAATCATAAAACCAGCTATGGTGTCCACATCATTCATTTCAAAGTTTGTCCTAAATTCATCATTGAAGTCATCTAATGATAACTTACCTTGTACGATAAATTCACTGTCAGAAATCTTATGATAGTCTTGTTCTGGTTGATCCGATTCGTCGTCTATTTCCCCCACTATCTCTTCTAAAAGATCCTCTAATGTGACCAATCCAACAACTCCACCATATTCATCAAAAAGGATTGCCAATTGATTCTGCGTTTTTTTCATTTCAAACATTACTTCATCAATTGCCATAATTTCAGGTATAAATAAGGCTGGCTGCATGACTTTCCTGATAGTTATGTGATCAAATCCTTGTTCACGAGCAGTTTTTAATATATTTTTTATATGCACAATTCCAACGATATCATCCTTGGCTTCATTATAGACTGGAATTCTTGAATACTGCATCTGTAATATTGCATCAATATTCCGATCATTATCATTTTGAATATCAATCATGAAAGCATCTGTTCGTGGGACCATGACTTCCTTTGCCACTTTTTCATGCATCGAAAGAACTCCTTTGATCATATCAAAGGCCTCTGGTTTTAATGTATTTTCTTCATTCTCAGGAGAAATTAGCGCTCCTAATGCCTCAACGGAAGTGATGTTATCTTGTGATTTAATATCAGAAATATTTTTTCTATCTGAGATCACTACATTATGCAATTTTTGAAATGGTATAAAAAGATAACTTAGCATGACTGTATATCTCAGAAAATGTAAAAAGAACTGCAAATTATTCTTTCTATATATTCTTTCAAATACATCTGCTACAAAAATTGGAAAAGCTGTTATTACCACACTGACAGCAAAAAAAACTAGCACATTATTTCCAACTACGACCAACTTTAACTTGCTAATTGCAGTTACACTTAACAATGCCCCCATAACCAACAAAAAAACAAGCGAAAAATCAGCTCCTATTTTAACATTTTTGAAAGAAGTTATTTTCTCATTATGCTGTTCCATTCTATAAAAAAGTTGGTAGTTTCTGATAACACTTAGAATTATTCCAGCGCTAAAAAGTGAAACTATAGCAATACCCATAAGTAACGAACCAACAAGCCCAGGCTCTGAATTCATTTTATATTTTCTCTCCAATTGTTAAAAAGTTAATATTAATTCCTGATTATATAACATACACTCTTTATCCGCAATCATGGTTATTTTGGAACTCGAATAACATTTCCTGCTTTTAAATCACTATTTGAAGTAAAACTATTAATTTTCATAATATTATCAACAGTTGTATCGTACTTATTCGCTAAAGCTTCCAAAGTATCACCACTTTGAACATTGATTGTTTGTGTATTGTCCTTTAACTTTTGTACACTTTCACTTGAGGCTTTTGCACTGGATTCGCTAGCCGCTTTTGCGCTTGATGCACTTTCTGAACTGGCTAAGCTAGCTGCTCTCGCTGCTTTTTCTTTTTTCGTTGCAACTTTTTTAGAAGAACTTTTGCTATTGGCTGCAGCCGTAGATTTAGCTTCTGACTTACTTTTTTGCTGACTTTCAGCCTTTGAACTAGCCGTAGATTTACTATTATTTTGTGCAATACTATTTTGCATGTAATCCCAAGCACTTTCCTTAGCAAAAGCTAAATCATATATACCACCACCAAGTAATAATAGAACTATGATGCAAGCAATAATTTTCAATCTTCTACTTTTTTTCTTTGTTCGCTTAATAGTAGCTTTTTCCTGATTTTTTTTATCTGTAAGCAGCTTAACTGGGTCAGCACCACGTTCATTATAAAAAGCATTACGCATTTTTGGCTCATCTTTTCGTGTAAACCCATTTTTGAACTGTTCAATTTTAAACTCTTCATATACAGTACTTACATCAAAAGATTGACGTTCAACTTGTTTCTTGGCCAAATAATCTGTTTTTTCTGACGCAGTTAACGATTGCAGCCAACCAAAAGAATACTCATATTGCACCATAATCTCACGGGTTGAACCAAAATCTTGCACTTCACCAAATTCTAGCCAAAGTGTCCGTTCACAAAAGCGCTCAATATTAACAACATTAATGTCAGAGATAACAAAAGATACACCAGCGTCCTTCAGGCTTTGAATTTTATCGCTTACCTTTTTGAAGAATGCAAGGTCAAGACTGCCAAAAATACTATCAATTAAAATAAGTTCCGGTTTAACAAAAAGTGCAATTGCTACTGATAATCTAGCGTATAATCCAGTAGAAAAGGTTTTTACAGGACAATATAGCCATTCTCCTAAATCACTAAAGTTGATAATTGCATTTATTATATGATTTGCCTTAAATTCATCTAAATTTGCAGAAGAAACAACGTGCTTAATGTTTTCTAATCCAGTAATATTCCTATCCAGACCATATCTTGTTGTTGCTACACTAGTATGCGCCTCCATCGTGATAAAACCTGTTGTCTGTTTTTCTTTTCCAGCCAAAATATCTATTAAGACTGTCTTTCCTGCACCATTATTGCCTAGGAGACCAATTGCTTCACCTGGACTGATGCTAAGATTAATACCCCTCAGTTCCCAAAAATTTTTACTTTCGCTTGCCGACAGCTTCGACTTAACGATATCTTTTTTTTCAGTAAGCAGTGGTGTACTTTTTGTAATATATTTTAATTCTATTTTTTTCATAATTTCACCCAAGACTTTTCTGTTTCATCTACTGCTATGTTACAAGATACTAAATTCTACGTCAATTTCAATAAGATCATCTTAAACTATTCATGAGAATTATTTTCTTTCTTATTTAACAGATAGATATCTCTGAAATATTTAATTACAACTTTTAAAACTGCATAAAAAGGTATTCCTAAAATCATTCCCATAAGTCCGGCTAGATTACCAGCAACCAATAATAATACAATGATTGTTAGGGGATGAATGTCAAGAGTTTTCCCAATTACATTCGGATAAATTAGGTTTCCATCAACCTGTTGGACGGTGATACACACGATAATAACTAGCATGACCATTTTAGGTGAAATTGAAATTGCGAGTAACAAAGCCGGTAAGACCCCGAAGTACGGTCCTAAATATGGAATGAGATTGGTAAAGGCAGCCATTACTCCCAATAAAAGAGCATATGGCATCCCTATCATAAAATATCCTAATGTGGTAAAAGTCGCTACAAAGGTACATTCAATAAATTGTCCTGCAATATATTTTGAAATTGTTTCACCCATTTTTCTCAATAGTGTTTCAACTTGTTTACCATGCTTATTAGGCATAAGTTTTTGAATATTTGGAATCAGTCGATGCCCATCCTTCAACATATAAAATAACATGAACGGAACGGTTAAAACTGTCACTGTAATACTCGTTACCATTCCAATTATCGAACCAAGACTCTTCGTGACAGTACTTAAAAAGCCCTCAACATACTTCAACAGATTTTTTTCTACGGTACCGATATAACTACTTATGTTTAACTGTTTCACCCACTCTTGCTGTGAAAAATCATCATAATAGCGATTTGTCATTTTTTGCACTGCTCTAATATAGTCAGGCGAATTTGAAATGAGTTGTCCAATCTGTGACACCAATATTGGAATCAAAAAGGCTAACGCAGCTGCAACGATGGCTATTAACAATAAAAATACGATTGCTACCGAACAAGTTCTGTTCAAATAAAACTTGCCTATTTTAATTTTCATTAAAGATTTAACCAGCGGCTCCAATAGATAATACAAAAAACCAGAAATTATTACTGGGACAAATAAAGTTGAGATGAATGTTCCTACAGGCTCAAAAATAAAGCTTATCTTTGTACAAATCCAGATTAAAGTTGCAATCAAGAGAGCCTCAATTGTAACATATATTAATTTTGAGTTTTTTAATTTTTCAAACATTATCATTCATCCTCATATATTATTTGTTAACCTTATTTTCTCCTTTTGCTTTATAAAACATTTTTTTATTCGGAGTCGAGAAAAAGGCCAGATCAATATTTAACTTCTGACCCAGCCCCTCTCAGTTACAATTCAACGTTCACATGCGCCGCGACAATTCTAAATAGCGATTATACCAGATTCTGATGTATTCTTCAGAAAAAGGACCCTTCTGGTTATCAATCCAATCAACAAGTGTAAGTACATTGTGTTTTAGAATTTTGTCTGTGTCTTTTGAATAATTCCATTTAGCCCCATGTTCTTCATACTCATCCACATCAAGCAGCTTCTTCTCCCCATTTGGGAAAACCTTGACATCTAGATCATAATCGATATATTTTAATGCTTCACGGTCTAAAATTGCTGGCGAAGCAAGATTACAATAATACGAAATTCCATTGTCCCTGATCATAGCAATTATATTAAACCAGTAATGCTTATGAAAATAAACTAGCGCTGGTTCACGCGTAACCCAACGTCGCCCGTCAGATTCAGTTACAAGCGTATGGTCATTACAACCAATCAGAGCATTTTCACTAGTTTTAAGTACCATTGTATCCCGCCATGTTCGATGCAAACTACCGTCGTGTTTATAACTTTTGATGGTGATAAAATCACCTTCTTTTGGTTCTCTTGCCTGATGCATGGTTAAAACCTGCCTTCTATAAACACAAGGTGTAACTCACACCGTTATCACTATCTATTATATCAAACTTCTTCGATAAAGCCCAAAAAAAATTAATTATTATTTTTAATTCACCACCATTTTGCTTGGAAATTATTAAACTTAAATTTCAATACACTAAATTGTATTTTTTACCTTCTAGACAACTTAACGACTGCTTCACACCTTGCTGTTTGCGGAAACATATCAATTGATTGAATATAGTCAACATAATAGACCTGGGTAAGTTCCTTTAAGTCACGTGCAAGCGTTGATGGATTGCAAGAGACATATACAAATTTTCGCGGCTTAGCTTTTAAAATTGTTTTAATTAGCTTTGTATCCATGCCTGTTCGCGGTGGATCAACTACAAGCGCGTCAAAAGCAAAACCATTTTGCTGCCATTCTGGAATTAAATTTTCTGCTCTTCCAACTGTATACAAGAAATTATTTTGTTTATTTAATTTGGCATTAAGCTTTGCATCCTCAATTGCTTCAGGAGTTATATCCATCCCACGAATTTCATTAGTCTCATTTGCTACAAACAGACCAATCGTTCCTACACCACAATACGCATCAATCAGTTTCTCTGCTTTGCCCAAAGCAAGCGCCTTTTTTACCTCCTCATACATTTTTTGTGTTTGATAGGGGTTCAATTGGAAAAATGCTCGTGCTGATAATTTAAATTCAACATTGCCTAATTTTTCCGTAATGTATTCATTACCACTGAGCAACTTGGTTGTCTTTCCCCATACTAATGAGGTCTTGCCCTTATTTATATTTTGTAAAACAGAAGTAACCTCAGGCAAATTGTTATTAATTTCTTCGAAAAGAAATCGCTTCTTTGGTAATTTCTCTGAATTTGTAATAAAAACGACTTGCACCTCTCCAGTCGCAAATGACTCCCGAACAACAATTGTCTTTATAATTCCAGAATTATTTTCTTCATCATAAATAGGTATCTCCAAATTTTCAAGATACTTACAAATTTTCCTAATTACTTTCATTGTTAATGGTCTTTGAGTGCTAAAAGTCGGCAAGTCCACTAGGTCATGTGTCCCTCTTTTGTACAATCCCGCAATTACTTTTCCTTCAATTGTTTTTCTCACTTGAAACTGTGCCTTATTTCGATATTCAAATGGATGTTTCATTCCAATAGTTGGTAGAAGCTTGAATCTCTGATATCCTTGTGGTTTGAACTTTTCTAATGCTTGTGCAAAAACATCTTTCTTAAATTTTAATTGTTCTTCATATTTGAGATGTTCTAGCTCTATTCCGCCAACATCATAATTATCTTTCTTCTCAATCCTGTAAGGACTTTTTGTTCTAATCTGATGAATTTTAGCAGTCGCATACTTGCCATTATCTTCTACAACTTCCGCCACAACCACTTCATTAGGCAATGCTCCTTCAACAAAAATAACTTTGTGTTTAAAATATCCGATTCCTTCACCATTAATACCTAGTCGCTTAATTGTTAACGGAAACCTTTTCCCAGAAACTAACAGATTTTGTCCACTATCTTGATTTCTTTTCTTATATTGCATTACAAAACTCCTCAACTTACATTCTTAATTGCTTAATTATATCATTTAATCTTTTTCGCTCATATGTTGTGACTTACATTATCTAAAGTACCGAGCTTCCAGAAATAAGCATAACATATGTTAATTTAAAGTCCGATATATTTATGTTATTATTTGGTGATGGGAGATATACGCATGTTAAAATACAATCGAACCAATGTTTATGACTTTAATTTCCATTTAGTGTTTGTCACTAAATACAGAAAGAATATTTTTACCAATGAACAAGCTAGAAGTGTTATGAAAGACATCTTGTACACAATAGCAAACAATAACAATACTGAAATTGAATATATTGAGGTTATGCCTGACCATGTTCATATGATGTTAAGTTTTTCTCCAAAACAGACACCCAGTTCCATTGTTAAGTCTTTTAAAGGAACTTCAGCTAGAGAGTGGTTTAAACAGTTTCCAGAAACAAAAGAACAGCTTTGGGGAGGACATCTATGGTCGCATAGCTATTTTATGAGTACTTTAGGAAATGTTTCAAAAGAAGTAGTTGCTAAATATATTGAAAATCAATTAACAGAATACAATTCTGGTCGGTCAAGACACTAATTTATCTTACGATTAAAATCATAATTTTTCTTAGTTACCGACCCTATAAAAAAACTGAAAGGAATTTATTATGCCCAGAATCTTAACAAAAATTCAGGCTCAAAAAAAGCCAGGTCGATTCAACCTTTTCATAGATGGTAAATACATCTTCTCAGTCTCAGAAACAGTCTTAGTTGAAAACCACCTTCATAAGGGACAAGAGCTCACTGATGAATTAATTGCACATCTAATTAGTTCTGAAGGTTTCTCTAAAATATATCAAAAAGCTTTGAATTATCTGAGTTATCAATTAAGAAGTGAAAAAGAAATTGATAATCATTTAAAAAAAACCTCTGATGATATCTTATTAATTGAAAAAGTAAAAGATAAACTTCGCGCTTATAATCTCTTGGATGATACAAAATATGCTGCCAGTTATGTAAGAACGATGGTCAACACTTCAGACAAGGGATTCAACGTCATTAGAAATAATTTACGAACAAAAGGTATCTCAGAAAACAATATTGAGCAGGCAAAGCTTGATTATGATTCCACCAAAGTGACCGCCAAATTAGAAGCTTTAATTCCAAAACTCATCCATCAGTATCGGAATCAACCATCAAAAATACGTATTCAGAAAATCAAGCAACGACTTATTGCAAAGGGATATAATACTACAGAATTTGTAGATATCCTTGCTGCCGACTATTCTAACGATTCAGATCATGAAGATGAACTTTTGTTGAATAATGTAGAAAAACTTTGGAATAAATATAATAACAGCCATCTCACAGATTCTCAGAAAAAACTAAAAATAAAGCAAACTCTTTATCGTAAAGGGTTTGCTTTAGACAAAATCACTAATAAACTTGATGAACTTTAGAGTGTGACACAAGGCGAGAAAATTTGAGTACTAACTAAAATTATGAACATAGCATGCTCTTTGCTATGAGTAATTTGAAGTTAGACGGAAGATTTTGCCTTGCGGAACACGTTTAATCAGAGTGCGACATAAAGCGGGAAAATTTGAGTACTAACTAAAATTAACTTTCAACTTTTTTCTTAATATATTCTTTTAACTTTGCTTTCTTAACTTTAATTTCCTTATAAAAATATTTTTCAAGTGATGCATTCAACACCGCACCTATCATTATGATCCATCCAGAATAATTGAGCCAAAACAGTAACACGATGAACGTTCCAATTGTTCCATAACTAAGTACAGACTTAGCAAAATAATGTACATAGATAGAAAATCCTTGTGCCAATGCAATCCACCCCAGTGTTGCAACTGTAGCTCCCGGTATAATTAAATGTAGATGCAACTTAGCATTTGGAAGAAAATAATAAATTAGACTTATTATAAAAAATAGTCCCAGCAAGGTAACTGGCCATTTCAATGTACTGAAAATATTTCCTAACTCTCTTGGTAACTGAAAAATAGGTGTTAAATATTCAAGGATTGTTTGTCCAAAACTGAATAGTAAAATAATTGCAATCATTAAGAAAATGAAGATCAATGTTAAGAAAAAAGAAATAATTCTGGCAGTAATTGCGCTTTGTGACTCCTCGACCCCATATGTCTCATTAAAAGCCAGTTTAAGTGCATTAACACCTCGACTCGTTGCCCATAATGCTACAAGAGCACTCACAGAAATCAAACCGCCGCTGCTGTGATCTAAGAAAGAAATTATAATCGGATATAATGTTTTATAAATTGTCGCTGGAACTGCCGATTCTAAGTACACTAAAACTGTAGAAGCCTTGATATTTAGAAGTGGTAGCGTATTTCCAAGCAAAATTATCGATGGAAAAATTGCTAGCAAGGCGTAATAAGCAATAACAATTGAAGTGTTATTAATATTAATACTAGAAGATCTTTTTATTAAGTCTTTCACAACTTCCTTAATTGCAATAGTATTAAATTCTCTTTTTCTAATTTTTTACTCCCCCTGTTCGTTTGCTAATTATAGCACGGTAGGAATTAAAAATTAATTACTAAGGACTGAACAACAATCTATTTAAAAAACACACCGCCTTAATTATTTAGTCAGTGCTAGAGGTCCGCGATGAATTCGTGCTTGACGATCCTGTGCTTGTTGGAACTCTTAGAGTCGTCCCAGTAGAAATAGTCCCTGTACTCAAATTATTAATGGTCATCAATCTGGTAACTGTCGTTCCATACTCATTGGCAATAGTGGACAATGTATCACCTGCCTCAACTACATAGCTCTTGTAAGTTGAAGAGGTTGTTGCAGCAGTTGAGTTCATCGCTTCACTACTTGATACCCCACTACTTTTCTTATTTACTTCTGAACTACTCGACTTGCTGCTTCCAGAAGTATCTGTTGTTGAGCTTTTTTGACTGCTCTCGCTATCAGATGCACTAGCTTTGCCATACTTTTTTTGAGCAATACTCTGCTGCTTTTGATACTCTACTTTTTGTGATTTTACACTATCGCTGAAGACACCTGTAAACTTATCTCGGATAAATGTATTAGTCCCCCCTAAGATACAAATAGCAACCACCACGATTATGGTTATCAATCCCCATAATACTTTTTTGTTCGTCCTAGTATGGCTTTTTTTTCTAGCCATTCTCATACCCCCAATAAATAATTTCTAAAAAAGTTTCCAAAGTTAATTATCAGATATATCTTAAATAAATTCAATAAAAATATGAAAAAAGATTCGTCTAAAAAAACGAATCTTTTTTTGCTTCAAACTTTATTTCAATTTTTTGGATAATTCCTTAATGTAAGCAATTAAGTCATCCTTAACTTCAGGATGCTCAAGACCAAACTGGATTGAAGTTTTTAGATAGCCAAACTTGTATCCAACGTCAAACCGCTCACCCTTAAATTCATGTGCAAATACCCGTTGAATTTTATTTAGCCTATCAATTGCATCCGTTAATTGAATTTCATTACCTGCACCTGGTTTTTGCGTTTCTAACATTCCAAATATCTCAGGTGTCAAAAGATAACGTCCAATAATTGCAAGATCACTAGGAGCTTTGTCAACATCCGGTTTTTCAACAAACTGCTTTACATCAAATAGCCCCTTGCTCGTTTCGGAACCCGGATCGATTACCCCATACTTATTAACTTCTTCGTGGGGAACACGCATTACAGCAAGTGTTGAAGCATGTGTTTGATCGTAGCGGTCAATTAGCTGCTTAGTCAATGGAACCTTATCCCTCATCAAGTCATCACCAAGCATCACGACAAAAGGCTCATTTCCTACAAAGTCTTTTGCCATCAAAACAGCATCGCCAAGTCCTCTAGGATGTGACTGTCGAATAAAGTACAGGTTAATATCTGTTGTTTGCTCAACAAGTTTTAATAATTCAGTCTTCCCTTTTTCTTTAAGATTTTGTTCTAATTCAGGAACGGAATCAAAATGATCTTCAATTGGTCGCTTACCTTTTCCAGTTACAACTAAGATATCTTCAATTCCAGATTTTTTTGCCTCTTCCACAATATATTGGATTGTTGGCTTATCAATTATGGGCAACATTTCCTTAGCAAGTGCCTTAGTTGCTGGTAAAAAACGAGTTCCCAAACCAGCAGCAGGGATAACGGCTTTTCTAACTTTCATAAGTACTAGCTCCTTCTTATACGCTTTTCTACGATTATAACACTTATTCTATTCGTAACAATTATCAGCAATTTTTGTTATCAGCAGAATAACAAAATCTATTTTATAAAAAAAATTAACATTAATCAAGCAAATATTTTTTATCAAATTCTGGATCTTGTGAAGTTAAAATTTTAGGACCATCTTCGGTGATTACAAGTGTATGTTCAAATTGGCATGACAGACTTCCATCGGCTGTCCGTGCAGTCCAGCCATTTGGATCATCCATCTCAGCTCTCCATGTTCCCATATTAATCATTGGTTCAATAGTGATAGTCATTCCTGCACGCAGTCTCAGTCCTTTTCCAGCTTCGCCGTAGTGTGGGACACTAGGATTTTCATGCATCGTTGGCCCAATTCCATGACCGATAAAATCACGAACATCACCATATCCATTAACATCTTCAGTATAGTGTTGAATCACAGCACCAATATCACCAATTCTTTTTCCAACTTGGGCCTGTTCTATACCTAAATAAAGTGCTTCTTTTGTTACTTTCATCAAGCGGTCAATCTCTGGCGTTGATTTTCCCACAACATAACTCCAACATGAATCGCTCATCGCACCATGATAATTGACAACAGTATCAACCTTGATTAAATCTCCATCCTTCAAAATCAGCCCTTTTCTTGGGAAACCATGACAAATCTCATCATTTATGCTAATACATGTTGCATACTTATAACCCTCAAAACCAATTTGTTCAGGAATTGCACCGTTATCTTTAAAGTACTTACGTGCAAATTTTTCAATCTCCCAACTAGAAATTCCTGGCTTAATAATATCTCGCAATCCGACATGCATCCCTGCAAGAATTGCACCCGACTTTGCCATTTCTTTAATTTCTCGTGGTGATTTCAATGTAATCATAATTCTTTGCCTCCAATTTAATATACATATCTATTATATCCTAAATTTAGCATAATGTTTCAATTACTTTAAATGCAAATATAAAGTTCTGTTATAATAACTAGTGATAGATTACTGAAAGAGGGTCAATATGAATGACTAAAGCTAAGGTTGTATTTGCTTCAATTACCGGAAATAATGAGGACATTGCTGATATTGTGACAGAAAAATTGGAAAAAAAGAACATCACTGTCGATATTGAAGAAATCTCACAGTGCGATCCATCTGATTTTGAAGATGTCGATTTGTGCATTGTTGTACCCTATACATATGACGAAGGTGCACTTCCTGATGAGGGAATTGACTTTTTTGAAGAATTAGAGAACCTCGACCTAACAGGAAAAATTTATGGAGTTGCAGGCTCTGGTGATACTTTCTATGGTGAATATTATTGTGTTGCTGTTGACAAATTTGCGGCAGCTTTCGAAAAAACAGGCGCTACCAAGGGTACTACAAGTGTAAAAATAAACCTAGCTCCAGACACAGAAGAAGCCTTGCAACAATTGGATGTTTTTGTAAATGAGTTGGCAGCAAAAATAAGTAAATAATCTTTTCTGTACTTATTAGTTAGTTTTTTCTAGGAGGAGTTTCTTTGACATTCTCATTTACTAAAAAAAATAATTTGAAGTTGTACTTGCAATATACTGCAATTTTTGCTCTTATTGCTTTTTTTGTGTATGGTACATATTTTGTTACCGGTCACTCTCTAATCTGGCATCTAGATGGTGCACAACAACATCTTCCATTGTTAGAAGAGTTTCGTAAAACACTGCTCAACATACTAAGACACCCCTTTTCACCTTGGCCTCAATGGTCATTCAAGCTTGGACTTGGTGGGGATATTTTCCAAATTAATGCTTACTATGTTACAGGTGATCTTTTTAATTATTTGATTTTATTATTTCCAGCTTCCAAAATTATTTTTGCATATCAATTTTTAATTATACTGCGGCTATATTGTGTTGGCCTTATTTTTTGTTATTTTGCATCTCATTTTTCTTTTAAAAACACAATAATTCTTTCTGGAACAGTTGTCTACTTATTCAATGCATTCTTGCTTTATGCTAATATTGCCCAGCCTTTCTTTTCCATCCCTTTTATGATTTTCCCATTATTAATACTTGGAATTGAGCGTGTGTTGCAGCAAAAATCAATTTGGCCTTTAACATTCGCTTTTTGCTGGATGCTTTTTAGCAATTTTTATTTTGCCTATATTCTAGGATTTGGTGCACTATTATATTTGGGACTACGCTATCTAATAACTTATCGCAAAAAAATAGGATTTTTCAAAACTTTTTTCAAGCTGGGATTAAGTACAATCATCTCACTTTCCATAACCGCTATTTTATGGGTTCCAGAGATGCTGGCTGTCTTTTCATCTACACGCAGTAATGCCCCTTTCGTAAACGGCTTACGCCTTTATCCACTTTACTATTACCTTGCACTGCCTTCACAATTAATTAATGGCGGCAATCGTAATTTCTATTTCTGGAGTGCCTTGGGATTTGCCAGTATCAGTTTTTTTGCAATTGTCTTTATTCTTATCAAGATAAAGAATTATCCGTTGCTGGGTACAAGTTTTATTTTAGGTTTAATAATGCTATTGTTTCCACAATTTGGCGCACTATTTAACGGTCTAACTTCTCCCTCTAATCGTTGGACTCTAATGCTATCACTCCCAATTGCGATTTCAGTCTGCATATTAATTGAACAACTTGATAAGTTAACGCATAAAACAAAATTAACTTTAACTTATTGTCTTGCAATATATAGCTGCTGGATTTTTTTTACTTACTTCTTTCAGAATGATGAGAAGCTTTTTATTCCAATGGCCTTTTTATTTATTAGTTATGGCTTTTTAATCTACTACTCAAGTGGGCAAAAGAATCATTCTAATTATGCTTTTCTAGCCTTAATTGTAGTCAATGTTATTTTCAACGCTATTTATTTTGAAGCTCCTTATAATGGTGGTTATTCAAACGAAATGCTTCCTCTCAAAAGCTTCGAAAAACTTATTAAAACAAGGTATGCTGGTTTGGATAAGGATATAAAGTCATCCAATTCATATCGCGTTTCAACCATTAGTCAAAATTATAACTTAGGTAACAGTTTCCATATGTACAATGCACAGCCTAATAAATTAAATTCAATTACCTCATATTATTCATTACAAAATGTTAACGTTGGTGATTTTGCTCGCAAAATGCAAAACTCACAATACGAAGCAAATATTCCAATTAGTCAGTTCAGTGACAGAACTGTCCTAAATAACTTTTTAGGTGTCAGATATATTTTTGCCCAAATAAACCAGCAAAATTCAGCTAAGATTCCAGTTAATTACCTGCCCGAAAAAGCCTCAACTCGGTCAACAAGTGGAAGTGACAATCAATCAGACAGTAATGACACGCAAACTATCCGCTATAGAACCAAACAAGCTTTTCCACTTATCTATTGGCAAAATACTGTCATTGATTCTAAGCAATTAAAATCAATGACAACAACTGCTAAGGAACGTGCGTTAGCATCTGGAGTACGTGTAAGTAATTCAATAGCTAAACACTATCCCAAAGCAAAATTAACAAATGACACACAAGAACTCGAATACTATCTCGTTTCCAGTCGTGGCAACATTGTAAGTACATCCAATCTTGAACATTTAGACAGTACGGAAACCTACAAAATTATCTTGAAGAATCCAGGTAATTATAAAGACAGTGAATTGCATATTGAACTTAGCAATATCAAATATCATCAATTATCACTAACAAATCAGATTCAGATTGAACAAATTAAGCAGGCCACACTTACTTCAAATGGGATTATTACTAATAATGACAGCTATAATTACTACCGCTACCTTCGCTATCACATTCTAAATGGTTCGCCTGATAACAGCTTTAGCATAAAGGTTTCTTCGAGTCTAGGAACAGAAAGCATTACCCAGCCCAAGCAATCAGAATTGTCATTTTATAAGACCGTAACATCTGGCGTGCTAAATCTAGGATACTTTACTTCGACTCCCAAGTATTTTACTTTAACACCATCCAAATTGGGAACATATGATTTCAAGCTTAAAATTGTTGCTGAAAAATTGGGAAAAACGTATAACAAAGAAGTTGCAAAAATTCAAAAAAACCGCTTAAAATCGTTGAAGTTCTCCAAAAATAATATTACTGGTACAATTAAAACTATTAAAAATGGAATTTTAACTTCATCAATTCCATTTTCTAAAGGTTGGAGTATCTATGATAATGGTAAAAGATTAAAAGCTATTAAGACAAATACAGGATTTTTAGGAGCACAACTCCAATCTGGATCTCATCACATTCAATTAATCTACTCCACTCCCGGATTGAAGAGTGGTAAATTAATATCGGTAATTGGCACCATTTTGACAATCACATCATTATCTTTACTTATTTTAATTAGAAAACTATTTTTTCACAAAACAAAAAAATAGTTTATCAAGGGAGGCTCATTTATGAATAAAATACTACTATTAGGTGACTTGGTTCCACAAGCCAAACAAAGGATTTCAGATTTAGGCTATGACTTTACTTTATTACCCAACGCTCAGGCTTTTGATCAACTTGTACCGCAAGAATTCTCTGCATATGAGGGAATAATCGTGCGCAACATTGAGCCTGTTGATCCGAGATTTATTACCGCATTACCAAATTTAAAAATTATCGCGCGTAATGGAGCTGGTACCGATAACGTTCCACTTAAATTAGCAACTGATATGAATATTTGGGTCTCTAATACTCCGGGTGCTAACGCTCAAGCCGTCGCTGAACATAGCTTAGCACTTGCAATCTACTTACTAAAAGGCTTGGGCTATAACAAGATGAATAGGAAAAATGATTTATCACCAGCGACAGGTACAGAACTGCATGGAAAAACTGTAGGAGTTGTGGGTTGGGGATTCATCGGTAAAAAATTTGCTGAACTGATGTCTGCGTTAGGTGCGCACGTTATTTTTTATAATCGTTCAAAAAGAGAATCAACTTATGCTAAGCAGGTCAGCTTAGATGAACTATTTTCAACAAGTAACATTATCTCACTTCATCTCCCAGTAACATCAGATACAAAATATATGATTACCGATGAAGTTATCAAGAACACCAAAAAGCAACCTATCTTACTTAATACAAGTCGTGGTGAGCTAGTTAGAAATTCTGTTTTGCTTAAAGGCTTGCAGCGGGGCTTGTTAAGTGCCGTGGGCTTGGATGTATACGATAATGACGAAATTTCACTTGAAAAACTAATCGCTGATCCTAATGTAATTATTACAAATCATTCTGCTGCACTGACTACCGAAAGCCTTGAAGCAATGGCATTCGGTGCAATTGCTAACGTTGATGCAGCGATTAAACACGGAAAACCGCTAAACCCAGTTAATACACTTGCTTAGTCATATGCTTTAATTTACATCTATAGTTAAAATTAAATAACAAATGGGGTCTGTGACAAAAGTTAACTTTTGTCACAGACCCATTATTATTTATTACGAATAAACTTATTTTATAAGTCAAAATTCTCCGTCTAACTCGAAGTTTCCTCGACTTATATCACACTCATTTTTTTGATATTAATCTCTAACTATACTACTCATTGCAGCCTGATAAACAGGGACTAATTTCGCAAAAACATTATACATTGTAGTAATGAACTCTTCACTGCCATTTTTTTTAAAATATTCTTTGGGAAAAACTTTTCCAATTTGAAATTCACCTTTTTTTATATTTTCCCATCTTTTCAGATCTTCAATCAGATTTACACTTCCAACTTTTTCAGTCTTACTTTTAGTATGATCGAGTGACACATCAAAATCTTTTGGCAGAGCAAATATTTTTTCTGGATTATTGACAAATGCAGCAGCCATTTTTTCTTCTCCCTTGGGATTATCAATAAATGACAACCACAGTGCAAGATAGTCTTTATTGACTGCTATTTGAAAATGTGGTTCCATTTTGTATCCTCTTTTTTGTTGGCTAAATGCGCACCATGTGATTTCTGGAGCGTACTTTGTTCTTCTCCGATGTTGTGCCACATGTGCGTAGAACTCTTTGCCACATTGTGACTCAAAGAAAGGAATCAGCTTTCCCGCTAGTACCTTAAATTCTGGCTGCACATTTTCTCTAATAACCTGCATTCTCTCATCAAGTCCTTGTACTAGGAAGACGTTAAAAAATTCCTTTGCTATCATGCATACCTACCTCTTATTTTGTAATTATCTATTCAAATACCATTTGATTAACATACAGATTGTAATAGAAGCCCTTTTCCTTCAGCAATTTTTGATGGGTCCCCCGTTCTATCACTATTCCATCTTTTAAAACAATAATTTCATCTGCTTCCACGATTGTTTTAAGACGATGAGCAATGACAAAACTTGTTCTGCCAGCAATCACGTTATCCATCGCCTTTTTAATCTTTTCTTCTGTAACCATATCAACATTTGAGGTTGCCTCATCTAAAATTAAGAAACTAGGATCAGTTAACAATGTTCTGGCAATACTAAGTAATTGTTTCTGACCCACAGATAATACAGAATTTTCATCATTGACCTTGGTTTCGTATTTGTCTGGTAAGCTCTCAATATAGTCATGAATATGTGCCTGTTTTGCCGCAGCAATCATTTGCTTATCAGTTGCTTCTGGTAATCCAAATTTGATGTTGTCTGCAATTGTCCCTGAAAATAGAATTGAGTCCTGTAATACGATTCCAACATTTTTACGTAGAGAATGCAGTTCAAAATCTTTTACATTTGTTCCGTCAAATAGAACTTCCCCATTTGTTACATCGTAAAAACGATTCAACAAATTCATCACAGTCGTTTTACCTGAGCCAGTTGGTCCAACTAAAGCAACCATCTTGCCCTTTTTCACAGCAATATCAATTCCATGTAAAATTTCTTTCCCGCTGTTGTATTCAAAGTGAACGTTTTTCAGCGCGACATCCTCATTAATCTTCAAAAGTTCACGTCCGTCTTTATTTACTTGCTCTTCGGGTTGTTTTAGCACATTACTCAATCTTTTAGCACCCGTTAATGCCAATTGCAGCATGGAATACATGGATGTAATCTGCGTAATAGGTTGAAAGTATTGCTGTGAATACTGTACAAATGTAACTACTAAACCCAGCCCAACAGCCTTGCTTACATCACCATTGATTACCATCCAAGAACCATATGCTATGACAATTGCCAAGTTAAGCAGTGACAATCCCTGCATTAATGGGAAAAGCATCCCTGAATATAGTTGCCCTTTAAACGTCGACTTCCGCACACGTTCATTTAAACTCTTGAAACCTTCCACAGACTTTTCTTGAAGTCCATTGGTGATAATTATTTTTTCACCATTAATTTGCTCATTAATATACCCGTTTAACTGACTGATTTCATCTTGCTGATTATCAATGTAATACCTTGCCTTCCGAATAACAAAAAAAGCAATTAAAACCACAATTGGTGTTAAGGCGACAGTCGCCCATGCCAGCTTCACATTCAATGAAAACATCATCCAGATGACCCCTATGTAGAGTACTACCTGTGAAATCAATTCGAAAATCGCTTGATTCATCGCATTAAAAATGTTATCTAAATCGGATGTAAACAATGATAGAATTTTACCATCTTGGTGTCTATCAAAATAGCTGATCGTCATCTTTTGCAGCTTGCTAAACAATCCGCGTTGCATCTTATTAGTTGATAAGGCATTTATCCGAGAGATCAACAAGCTTGAGATCAGCATGGTACATATTGATAAAAGATAAAAACCCAGTATCATCCAAAGTGCATTGTGAAAGCTGTCTAAGGATGCCTCTTGATGAGTTGCCGGATTCATATAGGCAACTAAATATCTGCTGAGGTTTGTCATAGCTTTTCCAAGATAAACTGGTGCTTTTATCTGTGCCCAAGTAGAAACAATTGTTAATGCTACAACAAAGAGCAACCCTTTCCAGTAAGGTTTTAAATAATGTTTGAAATATGCAATTGATAACTTAAAATCCTTCACTATGCTTGTCCTCCTATCCGTGAAAGCTGTGCAGCATATATTTCTTGATAAATTGGTGAACTCTTTAATAATTCCGAGTGTGTCCCTATTCCAACTAACTCCCCATTATCAAGCACTAAAATCGTGTCTGCTTTTATTACTGAAGATATTTTTTCAGCAATCATAAAGACTGTTGTCGCTTGCATCTTACTTTCAAGCGCCTTTTGCACCAATTTCTCAGATTTTGCATCCAATGCAGACGTTGAATCATCAAGAATTAATATTTGAGGCTTTCCAATGATTCCCCGTGCAATTGACAACCTTTGCTTTTGGCCACCAGAAAAGTTGGCCGAGCGCTCCTCAACATGATGTTTTACACCATCCTCATATTTATCGACAAACTCCTTAGCCTGAGCTACGTCTAGTGCCCATTCCATCTCTTCATTTGTTGCATCAGCTTTACCTTGTTTTAAATTGTCTGCGATTGTACCGGAAAAAAGAATAGATTTTTGTAAAACAAAACTAACGGTTGTACGTAATGTTGCTGCAGTAATTGTCTGTAAATTTTTACCGCCAATCTTAACGCCACCTTTTGTTGGGTCATATAAGCGCGCGATCAACTGTGCCAAAGTTGTTTTACCAGATCCTGTAGAACCAACAATTCCGACAAAACTACCAGCTTTAATTTTAAATGAAACGTTTTTTAAAGAATCATCATTAGCATTGGGGTAAGCAAAACTAACATTCTCAAATTCAACATCTGAGGTTAAAGAATTTTCATCTGAGCTGGTATTGAACACAACATCAGGTTTTGTTTCTAATACCTCTTTGACACGTTTTAATGCAATCATTCCTCTAGATGCCATTGTCATTGTCATCGCACCAATTATGATAGCAAACATTAATTGCATCAGATAAGAGATAAAGGACGCAATTGCTGCTAAATCATTTGGATGGCTTACAATTTTTGCTCCAATAAAATAAACTGCTAGTAAAATCATCAAATTTGAAATTAACATAAAAGCAGGAATCAATAATGAAAATAAGTATCCAATTGTCAAATTCAAATTTTTCAGTTCATCTGCTGTCGCCGCAAATTTCTTGGTTTCATTTTTTTCTTGGTTGAATGATTTAACAACCCTAATACCCTGCATTGATTCCTTAGCAACTGTATTCATCTGATCCAACCACTTTTGAAATCTTCCAAACAAATTACCCATATGCGAGAAAACAGCACCTGTTAACGATAATATCAATAGAATCATTACAATTTCAATCCACCATAATCTAGGAATTGTAATAATTCCCAAGATAAACGCCCCCACAAAAAGGATTGGAATTCGTAGTATTTGTGTCAACATTGTCATAACTAGGTTCAAAATCTGATTCATGTCATTGATTAATCTCACAACTAAACTACCAGCTGAAAATTTTTCAATATTTCCAAAAGAAAATTTTTGAACTTTAGCATATAAATCTGCTCTTAAATCTGTGGTAACTGACTGTGCGACTTTAGCAGAAAAAAATGTACTTGCAATCCCCGCAACGATTCCGACTAGTGCTAAAACAATCAGCTGAATTCCATAGTCATAGACCTCATTACGATTATTTGCAATGATCGCCTTCATAATTGTTTGTAAAAGCTTAGGCTGCCATAAGGTGCTTCCGGCAAGTACAATTACCGAAATAACGGCACCAATTATTGATAGATAATTATTTTTCAAATAGGGTTTTAAAATTCCCATATAAACATTCACTCCCAAAAATAGTTATTAAATATACTTAATTTTTAATTCTGCTAGATTCAAATTCCCACTGAGATATATTTTCTTCTCAAAAACATTTCCTTCTTCTTGTGCAGTATTAACTTCGCTCAATACACTGTTGATATTGACAGAAATCTTCCATTCTTTAGGGAAGAACATTATTATTTCACTTAATGAGCCATTAATAAATATATTTGCTTCATTCCCTTCAATTTGGACATTATCAAAATAAACTTTTAAAGATGCAAGCCGCGCATCAATGGCAACTTGCTCAAGATTGTTTGCCTTGATATACCTAACACTGCTGGACATACTCTCATTGATTTTTATTTTCTTTTCAGAGGTATCCGTCTCAAGTGAACTTATTTTGTGTTTCCAATTCCAATACCATTTTCTATTCTTGCCAAATGATTTAAAGATCATTGACAACCCCGCGCTCACTAAGAATGCAGCTAAAATAATCGTCCATGTTCCTAATCTTTCAATCCCTAATTCTTTGGCATAAAGGATTACCAAAAGTGCTATTGAAAAGACACTTTGTGAAATTCTCCTGTATACCATCCCCTGTACCAATAAAAATATAAACAACACAGTCAATACAATTGTCCAAAATTTAAACTGAAAGCTAATAATTTCTAATTTTGTTGAAACAAGTAATATTGCAAGTATCAAAATTATAATTCCTAAAAAGAAGCGTTTTGCTCTCATATTTTATTTTTCCCTACTTTCTAATCTTTTTTTTACATCCTTAAAATATTTTCGCGAAACATATATTTGTTTATAAGACTCATGAAACGCAACCAAGTTTCCTGTTAAACTACGTGTTAGCGTGTATACTTCATCCAAATTAATAATTGCCGATTTCGAGATTCTCATGAAATTTTGCGGTAACAACTTTTCAAGCTCATACAATCTTAAGTGTGTTTCAAATAAATCAGTTTTTGTATGTGCATTTACACTTCTCTCATCAGTTTCAAAAAAGAGTATATTAGAACTGCTTATATGAAATTCTGCTATTCCTTGAAATAATTTAATTTTTTTGTTGATAACCTTTCTTGAAATTTCTTCATACAATTTTTTAATATCATCAGTTTGTCTAGCAGCCCGAATAACCACTTCAGTTTCTTCAACCGCTTCATCAATTTCTACTCTAATCTTCATACGCTCTTTCCCTTCTAGTTAAGTACACCATATGTCGTTAAAAAGGTAAACTGATTTTACGCAAGTGGTCGTTTTTTTTGTTTAAAGTGATTATTCTAATAACATCGACTTAACTTTTTAAAAAATTGTGATTAAATTAGCTTATAAAAATAAAAAATAAATAGGTACTTTTAACGCATATATTTTATTACAAACACTTATCCAGCAACACACAAAAGGGCTTGTAATTATTATCACATATGAGTACAATGTACTCTGTTGTTTATTTTGATGCTTTTTTCACAATTAGGAGGTTTTTAAATGAGTTCCTCTCTTACGATTTCTTGGTGGGCTGCATTAATCGGTTTGGCGATTGCCATTATTTTAATTTTAAAAAAGGTTAACCCTGTTTATTCACTGATTTTAGGTGCCATAATCGGTGCCTTACTTGGTGGTGCAAACCTAGTCCAAACAATTAATATTTTAATTCAAGGTTCACAAAGTGTTATGGGCACAGTTTTACGTGTCCTTGCAGCAGGAATGTTAGCCGGCGTCATGATGGAATCAGGAGCCGCTGATACGATTGCCCGCGCAATTGTCACTAAACTAGGTGATCGCTTTGCACTTTTTGCATTATCCCTAGCCACAATGGTCATTACAGCCGTTGGCGTTTTCATCCCTGTCGCTGTTCTAATAGTTGCACCGATTGCCCTAGAAGTCGGACAGCGCATGCATATCTCAAAGTTATCCTTACTAATCGCGCTTTCTGGAGGTGGAAAAGCAGGTAACATAATTTCGCCTAATCCCAACACAATTGCTGCTGCAAAGGGATTCAACCTGCAGTTAAGTCAAGTTATGGTTGCTGATTTAATCCCTGCCATTTTAGCACTTGCAATGACAATTTTCATCGCAAACTTGCTTAAGAAAAAAGGGACGATGATCACAGACCATGATTTTGAATTACCTAGTAGTTCAAAATCTCTCAAACAATTGCCAACTTTGAAAACTGCACTTGTAACTCCCTTAGTAGCGGTTGTCTTGCTATTATTAAATCCAATTGGTTCCCTTCTCCATATTACTTTTCTAACTAACTTAAACTTAGATGCGCTCTACATACTCCCCTTTGCCGCTATTATTGGTACGATTGCTATGAAACAGAGCAATAAAATTCGTGAATATGCAGCCTCTGGGATAAATCGAATGACGGATGTTGTTTTGATTTTAATCGGTGCTGGTACAATTGGAGCGACCATTACCTCTTCAAACTTACCAGAACAAATCATTAATTTGATTAAAATTAGCCATATTTCAGGTGTTTTACTTGCACCATTATCAGGAATCTTAATGGCAGCAGCTTCTGCTTCGACTTCAACAGGTGTTATCTTGGCAACAGGATCATTTTCAAAAGCAATCCTAGGATTTGGAGTTACTCCGCTTGCTGCAGCTGCTATGGTTCATACAGGAGCAATCGTAATTGACCAACTTCCCCATGGTAACTATTTTCATGTCACTGCAAATGCAATGCATATGGACATCAAAGAACGTTCACGGTGTATCCTTTATGAGTCTATCATAGGACTTACAGCTATGGTAGCTGCAACAATTATTTTTGGTTTTCTAAAATTTTAAGTGAGGTTTTTAAACATGAAATTTGTCATTGCTCCAGATTCATTCAAAGGAAGTCTAACAGCTAAAGAAGTTGCTTTGGCCATAAAAAAAGGCATTTCGAAAATTTTTCCTACAGCCGTTTTTGAACTTGTCCCAATGGCTGATGGCGGCGAAGGAACTGTCCAATCTCTCGTCGATGCTACAAATGGTACCATTATTTCGAAGGAAGTCACCGGCCCTCTCGGGAAAAAAGTAACTGCAAATTATGGCTTGCTTGGAAATTCTAAAACTGCTGTAATTGAAATGGCCGAAGCAAGTGGGATTGGCTACATTAATAAGACAACAGCCAACCCACTAATTACAACTACTTTTGGAACAGGCCAGTTAATTCTTGACGCTCTTGATCAC
Organism: Lactobacillus sp. UCMA15818; assembly: GCF_030400225.1. Lineage (GTDB taxonomy): Bacteria > Bacillota > Bacilli > Lactobacillales > Lactobacillaceae > Liquorilactobacillus. Next base: position 38,868 of record NZ_VJYB01000007.1, read on the forward strand.
AATGTGGAAGAAATTATTCTTGGCATCGGTGGTAGTGCTACAAATGATGGCGGTGCTGGAATGGCTCAGGCTATTGGTGTCCATTTGCTAGACTCAAAGGAAAAAGAATTACCATTTGGTGGTGCAGCCTTAATACGGCTTGCTAAAATCGACACCCAAAATATCGATTGCCGTTTAAGTAAGGTCAAGATAGTGATTGCATCCGATGTTACTAATCCATTGACTGGTAAAAATGGTGCCTCCGCAGTTTTTGGCCCACAAAAAGGAGCAACTGCAAAAATGGTACAGCAACTAGACGAAAGTTTGGTTCATTACTCAAAAATGTTGCAGAAATATCTGAAAAAAAATGTGGCAGCATTGCCCGGGGCAGGTGCAGCAGGCGGATTAGGTGCAGGACTATTAGCTTTTACTACAGCACAAATGAAACACGGAATTGATATCGTTGTGGATTATTCAAACTTGAAAAATAAAATACAGGATGCAGACTTCATCATCACTGGTGAGGGTGGAATTGATTTTCAAACTAAATATGGTAAAACACCATTTGGAGTTGCGCAAACTGCTAAAAGTATTTCTCCCAACTCTCCTGTAATTGCTCTTGCTGGATATGTAGGTAAAGACGTCGATGCTTTGTACCAAGACAATGTAATAGATGCTATTTTTTCAACCGTCTCTGGTGCTAAAAGTCTAGAATGTGCATTTAAAGATAGCGAAGCAGACATTGCACAAACTTCTGAAAATATTGCACGTCTAATTAACACTCTCAAGTCCTAGAACTTAAAATACTGATTTTGGTACAAGAATTCTCGCGTCATTATTGGATTTTTGGTAAAATATTACTAACAAGTAATACGGAAGGAGTCATCTATGCCAAAAAACCTCAGCAAAAGACCAATAATTAATTTTTTGATACTTGTCGTGGCACTTGAAATAATAGTTATCTCTATCAATTTTTTCTACTCACCAATTGAGGTTGCAGCAGGTGGGGCAACTGGAATTGCAATCTTGTTGAACGCTTCTTTTGGGATTAATACAGCAATTTCAGTCCTAGTAATAAACATCATTATGATTATTTTGGCTTTCTTCTTTTTAGAGAGAGAAGTTGTTCAAAAAATTACATTGGGTAGTTTACTGTTACCCTTTTTCATGTATCTAACACCTAGTTTCAAGATTGTTGATGACTCTCTCCTCGCGGTTATTATTGGTGGAACAATTTTTGCAATTGGAATTGCAATGCTCTATCGCATTGATGCTTCTAGTGGTGGAACAACTGTGCCACCGCTAATCATCCGTAGGTACTTTCATATCAACACTGCGATTTCACTCCTAGTTATTGATTTTATTGTAACCTTCTTTAATATTTTTACGATGGGATTGAATGCCTTCTTTTTAGCCGGTTTTTCGTTAGTCATTACTTCTATGGTAATGCGCTATATAGAGACAGGCTTAGATCACAAATTTCAAATTCAAGTCATGAGCCTCCATAAAACAAAGGAAATTCAGGCAATGGCTCTCAATGTCGATCACAGCCTGACCGTATATGATGTTCGCGGCGGTTATAGTGACAACCAAAAAGCAATACTGATGCTCGTTGTCGACAATCAAAGCTATGGCCCATTACTGCGCGCAATTCATGCAATAGATCCTGAAGCTTTTATCGTTACTTCTAATGTCGTTAAAGTTCATGGTGGTCGCCTAGGGCTTTAGTATATTTATGTTATTACAAAAAAGAAGCAACTATGCCAAAAAATGAATCACTTCTCAAAAAGTTATACCGAAATATCTATTTTTGGGGAGGATCATTACACAGGACATAGTTGCTTCTTTTTTAATTTCAAATAATTTCAGCCAATTTATTAAGCAAGAAATTATTTTCTTCTTTCCTTCCAATCGTTATTCTCACATACTCGGGATAGCCCCAAGCATCACATTCACGAATGATAACTCCCTTTTCCATGAGCTGTTCACATAATGCTGCAGAATAATAACCATCAGGTAACTTTGCAAAAATAAAATTTGAACTTGATGGAATAACTGTAAATCCTTTTTCACTCAAAGCAGCACTCATTCGTTCACGTTCTTCTAAAATAAACTCTTTTATCCTATTTGCTTGTTCCTGATCCTCTAATAAAGCAGCTTTCGCAGCAAAAAGTCCGGTTCGGTTTACACAAAATGGTTCCGTAATTGTATCAAACGCACTAATCACTGGTGCTTGAGCCATAATGTAGCCAACTCGAGCTCCAGCCATCCCGTAGAACTTAGAGAAAGTTCTAATAACAATTAATTTCTTATTCTTCAAAAGTTCCACTATCTCAGGACGCTGATCCTCATCTATAAAGTCAGCATATGCTTCGTCTAACACGACCCATACATCCTCGCCAACATTTTCGATGAACCGTTCAATCTCTTTTCTATCATTGATTACTCCAGTTGGGTTATTAGGATTGCACATCCAAATTAATTTTGTCTTATCAGAAATACTTTCTTGCAAGGCTTCCAAGTCATACGTGAAATCTGCTTTTACTGGAATCTCTTTGATACTTGCTCCCATCAAGATTGAAACTTCTCGATATAAACGATATGTTGGCTTAGCAACTAAAACCTCATCACCCTCATCGATTAATAATCTAGCCACTGTTTCAATTACATTGCCGGCCCCACTCCCTAATGCAACATTTTTGATTTCCAAATTATTAATTTTAGCGAGAACTTCAGTTAATTCTACATAATCATCTTCAGGATAACGATTAATTACTTTTAAACTTTCCTGCATAGCCTTTTTTGCATTCTTATAAGGACCAAATGGATTTTCATTCGAACCTAGCTTAACAACTTTATCCAATCCGTATCTTCTTAACACCGACGCTTCTGTTTCACCAGCTATATATGGCTTACAATCATTAACTTGTTTCCGTAAGTTCAAATACATTACACGCTCTTCCATGATGACCTCCAATTTTTAAAAAAATAACAAACACGTTTATTCGTAATAAATAGAGAGACTAAATCAAAATTTAACTTTTGACCTTGCCTCTCTCTTATTGCATCTGGTCTGCGTTTATAAAATCACTCAATTAAACACAATTATCTTTTCATTAGCAAATTCATAGAGCCCTAAGTCACTCATTTCTCGACCATAGCCAGAATGTTTTACTCCACCAAATGGCAGTTCCGGATATGCCCCAGACGGACGGTTAATAAAGACTTGCCCTGTTTCAATCTCAGAGGCAACAACATGTGCTCTTTCTACATTCTGCGAATATACTGCCCCAGCTAGTCCAAAGAAAGAATCATTAGCCAACTCAATCACGTCTTCATCGTTAGAGACAACATAAACTTGTGCCACTGGTCCAAAAAATTCTTGGTAATAGGCCGGATTTTCGGGTTTAATATTAGTTAAAACAACTGGTTTAAAGAAATACCCGTTGCCTTGAACAGAGCCACCTCGAACTAAAACATCAGCACCATTTGCAACAGCATCTTCCACCTGCTTTTGAAGTCCTTCAACTGCATCTTTTGAGGATAATGGTGCTAATTCAGTATCTTCAGCTAGTGGGTCTCCTAATTTAATGTTAATAAATTTCTGCTTTATACCTGCAATAAATTTTGCAGCAACAGCTTTTTCTACAATGTAGCGCTTAGCTGAAGTACATACTTGACCTGCATTCCGCAACCGCGCACCAACAGCATCGTTTATTGCCAATTCAAGATCCGCATCATCAAGTATTACAAACACATCACTACCGCCAAGTTCCATCGTCGATTTAATCAGACTTTTGCCTGCTTGTCCAGCAATTATCCGCCCCGCATCTTCAGATCCTGTTAAAGCAACACCTTGTACCCTCTCATCCGCAATAATCTCAGCAATTTGATCATGTGACACAAAAAGATTAGCAAATGCACCAGCACCAAGATCTGCTTCTATTGCCAAATCTTCGAGTAATTTTGCACATCCTGCAACAATTCCTGCGTGCTTGAGAACAACTGGGTTCCCTAACAAATAGTTAGGTGCTAAAACTCTTATGACTTGTGAATACGGAAAGTTCCAAGGCTCAATGCTTACAACTATCCCAATCGGATGATGTTCCAAAAGTGCCTTTTTGCCAGCTGCATATGCATAAGGCTTAGGTTCTAGTAAGTCTGGTCCTTGTTCTGCATAATAACGAGCTAAATTTGCACACAACAAAATCTCACCTTTACCCTCAGCAACTCTTTTTCCCATATTAATTGCAGCTTCTGTTGCTAATTTATCTTGATTTTTCTCAAGTATTGCAGCAAATTCCAACAATTTTTTTGCTCTTTCCGAAACTGAGACCTTTTTTTGAGCCTTATAAAAATTTTGGGCTTGATCCAAGCGTTCTGCAATCTCACCATTAGACATCAACTCATATTCCTTTACCACTTTACCAGAGTATGGATTGATAACCTTATATGCCATATTACGACCCCTTTCCATTACTGAGTTAGACTTTTTGCTACACTTCGATCAATGATCTCTAATGCTTTATCAATAACATCATACGAAACTATCAAGGGTGGAATGAAACGAATCACATTATGAAATACTCCACAATTCAACAAAATCAGGTGCTCGTTCAATGCTTCTGCTCTAATTTTTGTAACCAACTCCGTAGCAGGTTCATTAGTTTGGGGATTTCTAAATTCTACACCAATCATTAATCCCAAGCCACGAACACTACTGATTACATCATATTTATTTGCCAGCAATTCTAGTTTTTCTTTGAAATAGGTACCCTTCTGTCGTACATTTCCCAGGAAATCATCATTCATAATATCCAAAACCGCATTTCCTGCAGCACACGCAAGCGGATTCCCACCAAATGTACCTCCATGTGCTCCTGGTTCCCATTGATCCATATATTCTGATTTTCCAATTACTGCACTCAAAGGAATTCCATTTGCAATTCCTTTTGCAGAAGTCAAGATATCGGGTTGAACTCCATAATAGTCTTTTGCAAACAAGTGGCCCGTTCTGCCATAGCCACTCTGAATCTCATCAAAGATCAATAATATGCCGTGCTCATCACAAATTGCTCGTAATTTTTCTAAGAATGTTTTAGGAGCTGGTAAATAGCCACCTTCTCCTTGAACTGGCTCAACAACAATGCAGGCAACCTGAGATGGTGCCAAAACACTATGAAAGAGATTCTCCAACTGAGTTACACATCTTGCAACCTCATCATCAACACTCAATTTCGAATTGTAAACATCTGGAAAGTCAACATGATAAACTGGCGGCAATACGCCTTCATAGTTCTTACGATACTGTGCATTTGAAGCTGTCATCGCAGCCGTCAGAAGCGTTCGTCCATGGAATGAACTTGTAAATGCAATTATTCCATTTCTCTTTGTAACACTCAATGCGAGTTTCACAGCTCCTTCATTAGCTTCAGCACCACTGTTAGAGAAATAGACTTTATAATCTTCTCCCACTCTTTTCACTAATTTTTCAGCCAATTCAATGTATGAAGGATAATAAACGACATTGTGCCCGCCATGCACAAGTTCATGCAACTGTTTTTCAACTGCCACAACAACTTTGGGATTATTATGTCCGCAATTAACAACGCCTACTCCAGCTGCAAAGTCGAGATATTGTTCGCCATCTTCAGAAGTAAGATAGACCCCTTTTCCTTTTGTTACACCGAGTTTTGTTGACCTCTTCGCAACAGGAGGCAATACTTCTAATGAACGTTCATATAAAGACTTAACCACATTATCCACTCCATTCACGGTCTACATCACTTTAGATAAAAATGATTGTGTCCGCGTATTTTTAGTTTCTTCAAAAATATACTTTGGATTACCACTATCAGCAATCTTTCCCTTATCCATAAATAAAACTTTATCTGCAACATTTTGAGCAAAAGACATCTCATGAGTAACGATAATCATCGTCATCCCATCAGCCGCCAATTTTTCCATTACACCCAGTACTTCTCCAACCACCTCTGGATCAAGTGCGGAGGTGGGTTCATCAAATAACATGACTTCGGGATTCATGGCAAGTGCCCGCGCAATTGCTACACGTTGCTGTTGTCCTCCTGATAACGATTGCGGATATGCATCTGCCTTTTCAGACAATCCAACCTGCTTCAATAAAGAATGCGCATGCTCAATTGCTTGCTTTGGCGTATCTACTCTCAGCTTAACAGGCGCAAATGTAATATTCTCAAGAACAGTCTTATTTGGGAAAAGATTAAATTGCTGAAAGACCATTCCCATTTTTTGTCTGAGTGCCCGTAATTTATCTTTGCTGGCACTATTTAGTTCCTCCCCTTCAAAGATAACATTTCCGGAATAATCACCTTCAAGTCTGTTTAGACATCTTAACAAAGTACTTTTCCCACCACCAGATGGTCCTATCAAAACAACCTTCTCTGATTTTCTTACTGTAAATGAAATATCCTCAAGAACAACATTATCCGCATAAGCTTTTTTCAAGTTCTTTACTTCAATAATATTTTCTTCTGCCATTGGTTGCCCTCCCTAATTACTCTGTATATATTTGCGACCCATTCTTCTTTCTACTATTTGCATTAGCTGAGAAAGAACAAAAGTGAGCACAAAATAGATAATTGCCGCAACGATTAAAGGAGGAACAAAATTATACAAGGTTCCACCTACTCCAAGGGCTTGCGCTGTAACTTCTTGGACACCAATGTAAAACAGCACTGAGGACTCTTTGACTAATGAAATAAATTCATTACCTAATGCAGGTAAGATATTTCTAACTGCTTGAGGTAATATAATCGAAAACATTGTTGTTCTTTCACTCAATCCTAATGATATTCCTGCTTCAGTCTGACCCTTTGAAATTGAAATAATACCTGAGCGGAAGATCTCAGCTGTATATGCGCCAGAATTTATTCCCAATGCAATTGACCCGGGAATAACTCTGTCCAATCCAGAACCCAAAAACTGAATCTGTGGCACGGCTAATACATTAGAAAGTGTATAATAAATCAACATGACTTGAATCATTGCTGGCGTTCCACGAACAATCGCAATATAAACGCGTGCAATATAAGAAAGAGCCTTGATCTTCGATAGCCGGAACATTACAAAAATGAGGCCCAAAAGGATGCCGATAACGATACCGATTATTGAAATTAAAATTGTTTGCGCAGTTCCTTCAAGAAAAACTGGATAGTACTGCTTTAAAAAATCGAACATTGTCTTCACCCTTTACTTTTGACTACTTACTGTATTTAGTTTGTATTTTTTCAGCCTGCTTAAATAATTTTGTCATTTCCCCACTCTTTTGTAACTTTGTAATTTCCTTATTTACTCTCTTAAGCAGGGCTTTATCACCTTTTCTAAGGGCAACATTAACTTGACGATATTGCTTAGGTGTTGTTAATTTAACTTTTGCAACTGCATATTTATCTGGATATTGTTTTAAATAATTATTCGCAATTTCATTTTCAACAATCACTCCATCCAACTTTCCTTCAGAGAGCTCAGTTGTTAAACTAGTTACCAGACTTTCTGTAACTAAATTACTATTTTTTAACTGTGTTTGCCCAATTTCTTGTTGTGTCGTGGATTGTTGTGCACCTACTTGTTTACCTTTTAATGAAGAAATAGAATTATATTTATCAGCATCTTTCTTTTGAACTAATAAAACATTTTCAACCGTATAATAAGATTTTGAGAAAGCAACTGCTTTTTTACGTTGATTTGTCGAAACCATTCCAGCAAGTATCAAATCAATTTTGTTACCCTTTAATTCAGAAATTAAAGACGAAAATTCAGTATTCTCAATCTTCAACTTAACGTGCAAGTCGTTAGCTATCTTTTGTGCAATCAACATATCATATCCAACAATCTGTTTCTTTCCATTTTTTACTATTGGAAATTCAAATGGTGCATAGTCAGCAGATGTTCCAACGACCAAAGTTCCCTTATCCTGAATTTTCTTAACACTATTATCAGAACTCGAACTGCTACTGCAACCCGCTAGTATCAATCCTAAAGCAAGTGTTGCTCCAATAACTCCCAATCCCTTTTTGAATCCTTTTTTCATAGTAAACCCCTCCAGTTTTTATATACGATCTAGCGGAAATGTCATACAATGTGGTCCCCCACCTGCTTTTAAAGTTTCAGTAATATCTAATTCGATTACCTCCATTCCATGTTCACGCAAGGCATTGTTCACATCTTTATTTTGTTCCAATGACAAAACTCTATGTTGGCCTAAGCTTTCCAAGTTGCACCCATGTTGAAATATTGCTTCTTCAGGGACTTTAATAATTTCGATCTTTAATTTCTTCAGTAGCTCCTTAAATTCGATTGGTAACCCCTCTTCGTATGCGACTGCTAGATTGTCATCAACCAGATTAAAGCACATATCTAAATGCAAGTATCGTGAATCTGCTGGTACAGGATAGACCTGGTACCCAAGAGGTTTTAGTCCCTCTTTCAACTCGTTAAATCCCTCCATATTGGTTCTTTCGATTATTCCGACCGCAATTATATCTTCTCGTAAAAAAGCAAAATCACCACCCTCAAAAAGTCCTTTTTTTACTTCTAAGAGTTTAGGAATTCCTAGTTCTGCCATTTTTTCTTCATATGCTGCATGCTCCGCATAACGTAATGGTTCCTTGAAATTACCTAATATATATCCTTCCTTTACACATCCACCAAAATCGCGTGCAAAAACCGAATTAGTCATGCTCTCTTGAGGTGTCAGCTGCTCGACTTGCACATCTGCTTTTGCGTAAGCATCTAGTAACTGCTGATATTCGTCTAGCAGCTTTGCCTTATCTAATGGTTGATCTTGATATTTTTTTGAAATTTCATTAATTGGTGCAGCCTCATCCAAAAAAGTAGGAGGACAGGTTAAAACTTTTTTTAATACCGCTGTTCCATTTCTTACAAACATATCTTCTATTCTCCTTAATCTTGCCAAATTTTTTGAGTGTAGTTTCTAATTAGCTTAGGCAGTATTCCGAATGAATAAGGTTTATAAACCCTTTCCTTCCAAGTATGCGCACCTTTGCCATAAACACCAATATCAACTGCAGGAATGTTTAACTCTCGCATTTTTTCATAAGGTAACGGATATAGTTGTTCTACAAGTGGAAAATTATTCTTCATCTTTGCTATTTCTTGTGGAGTTTCATCAATCATTAAATAGCTGCTGTCCGACAAATATGGGAAGAATTGTTTCATTGTAAAATCAATTTTTTCGTTGTTTTTCTGTAACACCTCTTCTAAATCCTGATACACCTTTGAGTCTTGTGAGATGCTGTTATGCGGACAAAATGGAGGCGCCAAGAATAAAACAACTTTGGCCTCATTATCGTTAACTTGCTGATCAAGATAGTCAATCAGCTCAAATCCAGCAGAACGCTTATCTAATTCAGGGTTACTGATGATAAAGCTGTCAATAAGTGACTGCCAATCAATTCCCAAATCGTCCAGGTGATTAAGATATTCCTCAAAGCTGTATACATTGAGTTTGCGTGTATTGTCAACCTCTGGAAAATTCAATTTACTAAGAAATTTATTTTCGCGCTGCCTTGCTTCATTCACTAATTTTTCACAATCTGACTTAACCGCGATCTTTAACTGTTCAATGATTTCAAAAACCGGTTTCTTATACGTAAAGGTATTGAAATACATCTCAGTTACTTTTGCTGTCTGCACATTATAAAAATCCTTTTGATCACGCAACATAAGGCACGAAGATGGTAAGATTTCTTCACCTGAAATATCTTCAACAAAATCAGGATTATTATTGATTAATAGGTTAATGCGACTTGCAATTAACGTTGAATCTATCCCAGCGTAAGTGTTACCTACATGAGTCTCAATTCCCTTAATATAGAAACAAGTCAATGTTTTGCCAGCAGCGCCGTAATAAATATATTTCTGTGTATCACCAGCATACTTAGGACTAATAAAATCAGTGTTGATAGCCACACTATATTGTAAATTCCATTCTTCTTGTAATCTCTTCAACTCATCTAAAGCAGCAATTACTCCACTATGATCATTTTCTTCCACACAATTACCCATGAACAATAAATTACCTTCTTGAAGCTCTGGGTGTTCACTGAAATATAATAAATTAACAATATTTACAGCGTCTCCGCTTTTCATATCTAGCGCACCCCTACCGAAAAGCCAATCTCCCGTGTCTGCATCATTTTGAACTTCGCGATCACTATCATAATTTGTAAAATATTGTTCTAGATAAGTCGGATCCAGTGCTTTCTCCTTAATTGATCCAAAGTCTTCCAAACCAACAGTATCGAAGTGAGAATGATATAAGACTGTTTTTTGAATCCCTTCTTTACCGAGAAACGCAAAAATATTTTTTCTTCCTAATTCATCCCCCTTAATCTTCTGTGTCCAAACCCACTCAGGATGTTTCTTGAAAACCGTAAAGGTTCTAAGGATTTTTTCAAGTTTCTCCACTAAAACAACTTCACCTTTTGTTCCGTTGACACTTTTTGTGGCGACTAATTCTCGTGTTAATAACTCGATTCTCTGTTTTTCATCTGGAATTGTTTCTAAATCAAATGCTGACTTCATCTTATCACTTCATTCTCTTAATTTAATCGAATTATAATTTATATATTTCTTTACGTCAACAAACATCACATTAGATTTTTTAATACTCATCTCGTGAAAAAAGGACATTTTTATGCGTTTTCACTTCTCATATTCATCTTTAAATACTATTATATAAGGATCGTTACAATTGGAACCGTTTACTTTTGAATTTATAAAAAAAAGTATTATTGACTATTTATTTTCTTTCAAAATAAATTTTTGCTATATGCTTAGTTTTACCAACCCGTTTTTTTATTATTCATTAGAAAATGAATAGAAAAAATGACACCAGATGTTGCTCTCTGGTGTCATTATCTTTCACGCTTAAAAACATAAGTTTTCTTAGTTACCGACCCTATAAACTACGAAAAAATTATAATATAGAAAATATTAATGAATTGTTTTCTTAAAAATATACCACTTACTGAAGAAATAGTTAGCAGCAACCACAATAACATTATCAATTATTTTGACCAAAAGTGGATTCCATCCTAATAAAGAAATCCCTACCCAAGTAATCACGATATCCAGCACTAATGTTACCGATCTATAGAAAAAAAATGCACCTGACTCGTGTAAAGATTCTTTAAGAGTCCCAAACGGTGTCTTAAATACCCATAGCTTATTGGAAATATACGCAACAAGAACCGAGACGAACCACGCAATCACATTCCCGACTTGGTAATTCAGACCTTGTAAATGCCAGATTTCAAATATTCCGATATTAATTACAGTTGTTGCTCCACCCCAAAAAAGATAAGCAATAACCTGTTTGTATTTTTCAAAAAGCTCAATTAACTTATTCATGATAAACCTCAACTAAAAATGATTTTAATAGTACCTGTATAATTGTACTACAGAAATCCATACTAACCTAGACCCCTTTGTGATTTAGAAGGCACCGCCACCGGATCCACCCCCAAAGCCGCCAGACGAACCACCACTGAAGCCGCCAGAACCGCCACTAACGGAACTATTATAGTTCGTAATTGCAGAACTCATACTTGTTGTCATTGTATCGTTGAAATTCCAATTTCCACCAAGCAAAATTGGATAATAGACACCCATCGTAGTGAGTTCAGCTGTCGCAAAATTAATTTTCAGCGCATTTATTACCTTCTTTGCCAATCCTAATGAAACTGCATAAGGTAAAATTTGTTCCCACAACACTAGGTCACCAACTTTTTTCATATCAAAATTTCCGATATCATTAAGCATTCCTCTGAAACACATAATCTGATACTTTAGTGCCTGTCCTTTTTCAGAATATGGTGCATGTGACCGATAATAATGGATACAGGAAAATACAAAAACAGCATACAAAATTACTAAGAAGCCACATACAATAAAGTTGTTTGCTAATAAAAACAATGTAGTCACTGTGACTAATGTTGTGACGATTAGCCATGCTAAGGCTTTCTTCCTCAAACTTATATTCTGCTTATCCTTATATTCTATTTTATCTGCATCCTCCATAACCTTTTGTTGCCACAAAGAATATGCAGTAAAGAGCCTCTTACCTTCTTTTTTCTTCTTACCAAACTTCTTTAATTTAGACAACGTGAATTGATTCCCATCTCCGACAGTATTAAACAGGACTCTAAAGATACTATAGTCTCGAACAAGATTAGTATCTTTCAAAATAACGTTAAAATCCTTCTTCTTTTTGCTTGATTCTTCTATTTCGATTTGGTGATTAGCCGCTAGTTCTAACATAAATGCACTAAAAGCAGCAGTATCTGGTTTCTTATCCCGATATATGACTTGTGTAACCTCGGATGAAGGACTTGGAATCTCATATGAATGAACAATTGGGCGCAACTTTTTGCTTTTATTTCCGGGATTCATATAACTCCATATAAACCATAAAAGAATTAAGATAATTATAAGAAAAAGCATAATTTTCTTAAAAAAGGATTTGTTTTGTTCTTGACGCTTCCTTTTTTCATTTGCTTCCATGACCAATGTCCGCTCTTTTTTCTGGATAGATTTTAAAGCATTTTGCTCACTAGTATTTTGATTTAGTGCAGTCACGCTTGTTGGAAAAACAATATGACTTTCAATAAAAGTATTAGCGGGATTCCTTCTCAATGAGATTTTTACATTTCCCTGTTTCTTGCTCACTATCGTCTTGCCGCTTAACTCTCCATGTGTCCAAGCTTGCAACTTTGTAATATTTTTTTGAGGCAACACAATCTTAATCTTGACATTATTGAGTGCAACATCCCAATGAGCCCCGATTATTTTCCAATTTAATTCAGCTGTATCTTTATAATTTTTGACTACCCCATGTAATAAATAATGATAAACAAAGGTCACTTCTTTGTTCGCAACACTGTGATAGACTTTTAGCTTTAACTGATTTGCTGATTGTATCTGAGAAAAAGTATTGTTACTTTTCTTAACAGACAATGGAATCTTCTCTACATTGCCATCTTCAATCGTCTCAACGCTTACGTTGGAAACACCACTAATTCCTTTAATATCTTGGTTATAATAGACCCCATGAAAAGAACCGTCAAAATCATATTTTATCTTTTGCGTTAACCAAACATTACCATCCTTCTGAACATCTGCATTCACATCATAGCTTTTAATATCAAAACCGTCAGCACTGACATTAACAGCACCCGCGATAATTCCGATAATAAAAAACAAGATTAATATCAGTATTCTTTCAGATATTTTCACCGTACCTTTTTGTGTCTTCAGTATAATCTCCCCCAAATATAACTTTTATTGCTGAATTTTATTTATTATTTCATCGCAGATCTTATGGCTTAAATAAACGTTTTTCTGCCGCAAATCACTTGATGTCATCGTCTTGACTGATGTTATAAAGTTAGCCACCATCTGCTCAAATCCTCTAACATAAAGCGGGTTATCCCAATCATCAAAAGAAAATGTCTCATTGCTATTTTCGTGATATATCTTCAATTGTGCAAGATTTTCCAGTACATAGGTTCCTGTACTGCTCGTCACTTCGTATAATTCCCGGTTAGAACCGCTATTTAAATCCATTGTCAGATTAACAAGTGTCTTTGCAGTCTCTATTGTCAACGTGATCATCTCCAGCTTACCCGCATTTTGAATGATCTTACTATTAGTTTGAATGATTTTATCATCAAGCAAATAAACTGCCGTATCGACAAGATGAATGAAAAGATCATAAATCATAAATTTTGGATCGCTAATTGCATTGACCCGATTTTTCTGCAATGAAATAATTCTTTTATTTTTAACTTTCTTTAACCGCTCAACCATTGGAGCAAACCGCCTATTAAACCCAATCATTAATATTTTAGATTGCTTTAATGCCAGCCTTTGTAGTTCTTTAACTTGCTTTATGTTCTCACTAGCCGGCTTATCTATAAAAACATGAATCCCCTTTTCTAAGCATTTTCTAGCGAGTTTATAATGAGCAGCTGTTGCACTGTGGATAAAGCAAGCATCAATATTTTGCGCAACAAGCTCATCAACAGTTTTGACAGTTTTCGTCAAATTATACTGTTTCGTTAGTTTGTTTCGGACTTCTTCATTTCGCGTTGCAAAAATAAAATCTGCTTGATCTCTGATTTTTGAATACGTTGGTAAATAGGCTTTTTGCGCAATATTGCCTAGTCCAACCACTCCTATTTTCATTAATTACAACCTCCTTCAAAATTTCGTTCTCATTCTTATACTTAAAGCCTATCATATTTGACCGCTATATAATATTTTAGTTTTTAAAATAATTCTTTGCTGTACTTTCGTAAAAGAAAACGAATTCCTTTTAAATTATTTTTATACATAAAAAGCGAAATAGGTCATTCATCCTAAAGATGCACTCCCCTTTTCGCTTAACTATCTCATTTAAAATATTAACGTTTCTTCTTTGGTATAAAAAAGCCGATTATTACCCAAATAAAGACAATGTATGGGAATATGTTCATCGGCCACGCTGGAATTGGCCACAAGTTGCTATAAATAGGAAAAGCCATTAGTAAAATTGCAACCAGCGGTATAAATAAAAGGAAAAGATTATTATTACCCTTTTTCCGAAAGAATGCAATTGCTCCAACACTGACTAAAACATAAACCAATAATAAAGCAATCACACCAATTGTCCCTAAATAATTATAATAATTTCCAGCGCTAACTCCAATTCCAATCCCAATTATTGCATAGAAAATCAATGACAGTATAGTTATCAAATCAAGTGCATGGACCGGTGTCTTTTTTGTTCCCTTTAGCTCACCCATCCAAGACATCAGATATCCCTCTTTTGCTAGTGCTTGAATCATAAAGGCTCCAGCATTCAAAGCACCGAAGTAACAGGCAAAATAACTGGTAACAGAAGCAAAATCTATAAAAATTGCCATCCAAGTTCCAACGTATCTAATTGATAAGTAATTCAAAGGAGCCGCTGAATTTTGCATTTTAACAATATTAGAAGTTCCAAAACCAATGATTTCTGTGTAGCTAACAACAAAATAGAAAATCATTGCAAAAACAACAGATCCAAAAATTGCAACAGTAATAGCTTTAGCAGGCTTCTTTGCTCTTGGTACAATTGTTGCTGCCCCTTCAAAACCCGCAAATGACATCAGGGCAAAAATCATCCCTGCTCCAATCCCAGAAACTGTTCCATTTGCTGGATCCAGCGGTTTGGAGGTAATTCCAGCATCGCCGCCTTGAAACAATATTGCTGCTGTCAAAATAATCAAAGCACCTACTGCAAACAGCTCCAAAATAATAGCAAATTTCGTAGAAAATTCAATTCCAAGGTGACTCAACGCTCCGCCAATCAACAAAACAGCAATCACATATAAAGGGATAGGAAGATTTATATCAAAATGCTTAAAAAAAACGTTCAAGAAATTGCCAACGACCGCCGAACTACTGAATGCAAATGTCACGTATGTTAAAACAAGTAGCCATCCAGAAATAAAACCGGTTTTTTCTCCTAAGGCTTTGGCATTATACGCATAGGCTGATCCTTCCCCTTCAATATTTCTCCCTAAGGTGACAAAAGAAATCCCAACAAATAATATGCCTATGCCCGCCAGCAAGAATCCGAGTGGTGCAACAACTCCTGAACTTGCTACTGCTCCGGCTGTATTAAATGCCATTGCTCCAGTTGGTGCTAACATAGCTACTGATAGTCCCATGACCTCTAATAACGATAATCTTTTATTTTTCATTTTCCCTTTTGTTTCTCGCTTTCAAATATAAATTAGTACTGGTTTGATAACAAATCATTCTAATCCATTGTTCTTTTTGCTCGGTTGGAACATCCTTCAATTTAGTAAAATGTTGAATTAATGCTTCCTTAAACCTTTTGGCTGCTACACCATACATCTCAGGATAGGTACTTGCATCAGATGCAAATAAGTAGCGTGAGTATGGTGCCAGCTCAAGTGCCTCATCTAAGACCCGTACGACTGAAGCAGGCCCTAATGGATTAATCAAAGAAGTATCAAAATATACGTTTGGAAACACACTGGCAAGATACCCTGCTTCACGATGATATGGATAACAATGTAATAAGACAACTATTAGACCTTTCATACTCCATTCATTCAAAAAAGAGCGCATCAATAATGGATCTCCTTCAAACATATCTGTATCCGCATCACCATACCCAACATGAAACTGCAAAGGCATTTTCTGTGCAACTAAAAGAGGTGCAAGATTCCATAAAATAAAACAGATGAGTGTTGCATCAGTCAAACGCGTCCTTCCGGATTCTTTCCAGCTAGTGAATGCCTTCATGGCATCTGCCACAGCCACCTTTTTGAGTCTAAGACCAAAACGATATGCAGCAATCGACTTAAATCCTACAAATCCATTTTTCTTAGCATCTGCCACATCTGTCGTTAAAGCTTGCCACCATTTTTCAAAACTATTTTCTTTTTGCATCCAGCTTTCTGCATGCGTTTCTATTCGATAAATTGTATAGACTGTGACACTCGTTATTTCCTGTGTTTCTGCTATGCTTGTTACAGGATCATTTGGAACAAAACCTGTATCGATTAGTAGCATTTGGTAATTATAGTGTCTAAAAATTGAACGGTTATATTCTATATATTCTTGCTTGGTAAAAGGTTGCAAGAAATTCTGATCGTTTTTTTTATAAAAATGCTTTGCCTCTTCCTTGAATGTCCACCAAGCCAGCCTATTTTTTGTATCTTCGATAGGATAACTATTAGCAGCTTCAGTCGAAACCTGAGCTAGTCGTGTTTCTCTGTCTTTAGCCTTCGCACTTATTAAATAGTGACAATGATGGTCCAAAAGCGGCATTGATTGAACAAATTCTGCTAAATCCATTTTTCCTCCTAGTATATGTCGCGATGTTCTGCTGCTATTTCTTCAGCAGTTTTATTTTCGAAATAAGCAATATCAGCTTGTTTAACTTTAATGTAAGTTTCAATCCCAAGCTTTGAGAAAGTTTTGATCATTACGGAGTCTTTTTTTAAGGCAGCAAGGGCATCACCCAAAGACTGTGGCAAGCGATTAATTTTCTTTTCTCTCCTCATATCTTCAGTCAGCGTTTCTGGTGCAACATCAACCGGTGTCAAAGGTGCTTTTTTATTCTTAAGCCCCTCTAAGCCAGCACTAAGAATTCCAGCTAGGGCCAGATAAGGGTTAGCAGTTGCATCACTTGCCTTTAATTCAATATTCATTGAATTTGTTCTGTCTCCTCTAAAAGTTGAAGGAATTCTAATTGCCACCTCTCGGTTATCCTTGCCAAACGTTGCATAAGCAGAACTCCAGTGACCTGGTTGCAGTCTTTGATAGGAGTTGACTGTTGGACAAGTAAGCGCGAGCAGCGCATCGATATGCTGCAACAGTCCACCAACAAAGTAATAACCAATTTGACTTAATTCCAATTGGTCATCCCGGTTATACAGAACATTCGTGCCATCCTTCCATAACGACATGTGGATATGGGCACCGTTAGAAGCAGATTTCAAATTCGGCTTGGGAGCAAATGTTGCATATAATTCATTATCTGCGAAAAATTTTTTTATGACTCTCTTCAATCTAATCTCATTATCACCCGCTGTCAGTGGATCTGTTGGTGCAATTGGCAACTCATGCTGTCCTGCACCTGCTTCTGGATAGTATTCAACTGGATCTATTCCAACTTTGCGCAAGTTTTTAATAAGTTTTGGAAGAAAATGATATGTATTATCCATTGCTTCAGCCGCAAAGCAGATTTTGGGATTATAAGGTTCCAATGAATTATCTGTTTTTTGATACAAGGTAAATTCATTCTCATAGGTCATTTTTATCTCAAAACCAAGCTTTTTATATTCAGCCACAACAGCTTGGAGGGAAACACGCGGATCAAATTCCATCTTACAACCATCTTGATCCCGATAATCGCACATCATTGTCGCAACAGTTGGTGCATAGGGTAATATCTGTAATGATCTTAAATCTGGAACGAGCCGGTATTCTCCGACTGCATTCATACCTTCAATAGAAACAATCTCATCACGCATCGTTGAAGCTGGCATTGCCTTTGTAATCCCCGTACCGGAACTCAAATGGTTTCCTATTTCAGAAAGGAAGATCGTCTTTCCGCGAGGAATTCCAGTATAGTCTACATAAATAAATTCCAGAAGCTCAATCCCTTGTTCATCCAAGTGATCAATTATGTTTTTTGTATTTTCTCCTAGCATATTTTTGCCTCTATTTTTCTTTGGCTGCACGCGCTACAAAATCTGTGAACAACTTGAACTGTACTTCGTCATTTTGCCATAAATTTTCTGGATGCCATTGAACAGCAAGAATTTGATGATTGTTCTCAGATTCAACCGCCTCAACAATTCCGTCGGGAGATATTGCAGCTACTGTTAGTCCCTCTGCAACTTGTTTGACTGCTTGATGATGTCTCGAATTCACCACAGAATTCTCTCCCAATAAATCATTCAAGTGTGTCTTTTCTTCTATCTTGACATGATGAGTTTTGAAATGACCCAAAGTTGCTTGCGCATGTTGGATTTTCACATTTGGATTTTGTGCTTCTAAGTCCTGATATAGTGTTCCACCTAGAGCAACATTCAAGATTTGAATCCCACGACAAATTCCCAATATTGGTTTCCCAACTTTTAGCGTTTCTTTTATTAACGCAATTTCAAATTTATCCTTAATCCCAAGAGTCATACCAATCTCTGGGATAGGTTCTTCACCATAAAATAATGGGTCAACATCTGGTCCACCTGGAAGTATTAATCCATCAATCGTTGCAATTATACCTTGAATTGAATCTTCAACATCCGTGAACTTTTCAGGGAATGGCAGAATAATTGGAATCCCACCTGCCGCATAAACAGCTTCTTTTATATCATGTGGAGCATATACCAAATAATCTCCAGGCATTCTTGGATTTGCCTCAATTAATTGGTCACTAGGTATTCCAATAATTGGTTTCATAAGTGATACCTTCCTTTCTATAAAGCTTGATATTACTTATCATATCATAGTAACAAATTAAATTAATTACAACTACCAATTATTAACTCTGTTCAACATAAGACAGTAGACTTTTAGTACTAACTTGAAATTAAAAACACAGCATGCACTTTGCTATGAATTTCAAAGCTAGCCGAGAAATGCTAATTCATGGAAGACAACTCATTGATCCAGTCTCAAAAACAAAAAAACTGAATCAAAATTTAATTTTTGACCCAGTTTTATCTGATAATTCTGTATAAATTATTTTTATTTAGTTAGTAAAATACAAATCTTAAAGCGGATTGTCTGTAATTATTTTAGCTTACAGTCAGTCAAGGACATTATAGTAATTAAATAAGTCAATAATCGTTGTCCCCTTAAAATCTTCTATTGGTTTCCCATCAAGTAACACTTCAATAATTTGATAGTAATCCTGTAAATCAGGAACTTCAAGCTGTTGACGAGCAACAAATTGGTCAGCTGAATTATACTTGATTTCTTCTTTAATCCCTTGATTAAAATATTTAATAATTAACATCGTCATCACTCTTTTCAATAATTAGTTTTCGATTTGTTCTAAAATACTTGAAAGCGCTGGCTGAGCTTCCTCACTAATATCATATTGCTTTCTATATGTTTCAACCATATCTTTGCCAAAAATATTTTCATCCACCGTTACGAAGCTCGTATCAATTGGATCCACATTCTTGATTTTTGCATCAATTACAATTGGTTTTTTATTGCCACTCACCTGTAACTCACTAATTTTTTTCATAGTATCGTTTAACTCTGCAAGGCTGGATACCGTAAATCCAATTGCACCCATATCCTTTGCCATGTGTGCCCAATCTGCACCCAATAAATCAATTCCATAAAGTGCTTGCTGTGCCATCAGCTTTTCATGCTGAATAAATCCAAACGCCTTATTCTCAAGTACTACATTGATAACTGGTAAGTTATATTTAACTTCTGTCAATAAATCTGGCATTACCATTGCGTATCCACCATCTCCTGAAATCGTCCAAACCTCACGCTCCGGATAGCTGAGCTTACCAGCAAGACCTGCTGGCAATCCAAAACCCATTGTGCCATACCATGCCGACATCGAGAACTTTTGCTGCTTGTCAAATGGTAATTGACGAATTGCCCATTCTGTGTTGTTGCCAACATCAAGACCAAAGACCGCATTATCACTCGAACTCTCTTTAATCGCGCGCATGACACCTTCTGCACTCAAGCCCCTTTTGTCATCGGAAGCAAGCTCATCTAACCAGTTATCCCAATTTTGTTTATTAATTTGTAACGCCTTAAGAAATGCACGTTTTTCAACCGAAAAATCAGCTTTCAATAATTCTTCTAAAAATAGTTTAGCATCTGATAAGACCGTAATCTCCGCATCTCTTTGCTTACCTAAATCGGCAAGATTATTATTTACCTGAATGAACTTAGCAGTCTCTGGTAAGTATCTTGCAAATGGAAAATTAGTTCCAACAAAAAGCACTAAATCACTCGTTAATCCTGCTTCAAAGGCTGGTTTTGTACCTAAACGCCCCCATGAACCCATAAAATTTTTGTGACTTGTTGGCATCACGCCCGTTGCTGGTGCTGTTGATAAGACTGGTAATCCAAATTTTTCTGAAACTGCTACAACTTCTTTACGTGCACCATAAGCACCTTTGCCAACCCACAAAATTGGATTTTTTGCCTCCTTTAAAGCACTCAAGACAGTCTCAATATCTTCTTGCTTTGGGACAACTTGGGTTGTGATTGCCTTTAGTGGTTTCGTCTTAAAACCATTAAATTCAATTTCTTGTCCTGATAAATCATCTGGAACAATCACAACAGAAACAGATTTTGTTGCATATGCAGAACGAATCGCTTCATCAACCACATAAGGTATCTGATCTGCACTAACAACTTGCTTATGAAATGCTGCAACGTCCACAAAGATTGGATCCTGGTTCATTTCTTGAAAGAAGTTTGTATTCATAACTCCTGTTGCAGATTGTCCAACAATTGCTAAAACAGGTACATGATCCATCTTTGCATCATACAATCCATTCAACAAATGGACCGCGCCAGGTCCAGCAGAGCCAAAGCTAACACCTACTTTTCCAGTTAGCTTAGCATCAGCTGCAGCTGCAAGTGCTCCTGTTTCCTCATGTCTAACTTGAATATAGTTTAATTTTGCTTTTTCTTTATAAAAACCATCAACTGTATTATTGATTGAATCCGCAGTAATACCATAAATGTGGTCAACATCCCAATCAACCAATACTTTTGCTAAAGCTTGTCCTGCTGTCATTTTTGTCATAATAGTTTCCTCCAAGTAAATATTTTTCTTTCGTAATTGTTACCTTTTTTATCACATCATCTACTTTAACACTTTTTAAATTGCTTTGCAATAGTAAGCTTATTTTTTTAAATCAAAAAGACCAGGTCAAAAGTTCATTTTCGACCTAGCCTTTTAATTAGCTATACCTGTGTTTTCCAAAACCAAAACTATCAAACTAACTTTCCATTATTCATAACAAAAATTTCGTTATGTTTGCAATTTTAAGCTCATATTAGTATGATACCAACTTATGTTAACACATAAAATTTTTATAATTTGTTACTTTTTTTGTTTCTAATTATAAAAATTAGTTATTTAATACGTTTTGTGTCGTTTGCAGCTGATACATCTCATAATATTTACCATGCCTTGCCAGAAGTTCATCATGCGTTCCACTTTCAGTAATTCTTCCATCATCCAGAACCAAGATCTGGTCGGCATCACGAATTGTTGATAATCTATGGGCAATAACGATTGTTGTTCTACCAGCCCTCATCTGCTTAAGACCTTCTTGAATCAATAATTCTGTTTGTGTATCGATATTGGCAGTTGCTTCATCCAATATCAAAATCTTTGGATTTCTAACAATTGTTCTCGCAAAAGACAATAACTGTTTCTCACCAGCCGAATATGTTGCTCCGCGCTCTATTACCTTTGTATGATATTTTTTTGGTAGTTTTTCTATAAAATGGTCGGCGTGGACAAACTCCGCTGCCTGCTTAATCTGTTCATCAGAAACATTTTGGTCAAACATTCTGACATTTGATGCAATATCGCCATAAAATAGAAATGAATCTTGTAATACCAACCCAATCTTCCGTCGTAATTCCTTCGTGCTGAATTCCCTGATATCGGTCCCGTCAATCTCAACTTTTCCCTTAGCAAACTCATAGAACCTCATTAAAATATTAATCGTTGAACTCTTGCCGCTACCAGTATGTCCAACTAGTGCAATTGTTTGTCCGGGGTCGACCTTAAAACTGATGTCTTTCAAAACATTTTTACCAGATTCATAAGCAAAAGTAACATCTTTAAACTCAATCTTGCCGTCAGTAATCTGACTATCGGAGTTCTCATTTTGAATTGGTGCTAATGTCTGATCATCCATAATTCGCAAAATACGGCTTCCTGCTACCATTCCATCTTGAAAGACGGTTAATGAATTCATTACATCAGACATTGGATTAAAAAAGCTTTGTAAATATGACAAGAAAGCATATATTACACCCGCCTGCACGAAATTCGTCGTCCCATTTATTCCAAAGGCTCCTAATGTAATCACTTCAGAAAAAATAAACAATAAAGTTATAACCGGATTAAGTAGTAATGAATTTACCTTGATCATTGCTAATCTCATCTTAAGATAGTCTTCGTTTGTTTTCTCAAACTCGTTTAAAATTCTTTTTTCCTGTCTAAATTGCTGAATGATACTCATTCCCAACAAATTCTCACTTAGTTTCGCATTAATTTCACTTAGATACTCTCTCATCTGACGATATATTTTTGAACTATATAATTGATAATATATAATTACTACGATCACAATTGGCAAAAACAACAAGATTATTAACGCCAACTTCATATTTGTAAAGTACATAGCTACGAAAGCCGAAGCACTTGAAAAAAGAGTCACAATTAGAGTTAAAAAGAGCATCCAAAAATCAAATAATGTTTTGGTATCATTAGTAACTCTCGAAACTATCGAACCTGCAGGTACTTGATCAAAGTAATGCATCCCCAAACGATGCAGCTTTGCAAATAATTTAACTCTAATCAATTCAAGTGTACGTTCTGAACCCATCGAATAACAGAAGTTCTGAAAAAACTGTGTGAATGCCTTAATAATCGTCCCTAAAAAATAGAGTCCCGCAAAAAAGAACATTATATTCAAAGTTGCATTCTTACTAGTAAGAAAATGATCCATGTAGAATTGCAGTAGCTTTGGCAGCAATATATTGATCACACTCAAAAAAGCCGCAAAAATTATTGCGGTAACAAACTGCCACTTAAATTCTACCGCAAATGGTAGCAATCGTTTTAAAACTATAAATTGTTCCTTCAAACTCATAGTCTTTGCCCATGCTGATTTTCTTTCCACTAGCTATCTCCCCCTTCCATTTGCTGTTCTAACTGCTGCATCTTATAGGTCTGTTCGTACCAGCCCTGTTCACTAATTAAGCTTGTGTGTGTCCCTCGTTGATCAATTCTGCCATCTTTAATTACTATTATTTCTTGTGCACTCACTACGCTACTCAAACGACTTGCCACTATTATCGTTGTCTTATCTGCACGCAATTCCTTCACCCGCTTAAGAATATGATTCTCCGTCTTAGCATCAACTGCTGACAATGAATCATCCAAAATCAGTATTTCTGGATTCAGTATTAGGGCTCTGGCAATTGCGAGTCGTTGTTTTTGCCCACCCGAAAGAGAAATTCCCTGTTCTCCAACTTGTGTTTGATATCCATCCGGTAACTTCAAAATATCATCGTGTAAATCAGCAATAAATGCTGCTTTTTCAACTTCTGCAATACTCGCATCCGGTTTAGCAAACCTGATATTCTCCAAAACAGTCGTAGAAAAAAGAATACTGTTTTGCGGGACATACCCAATAGAGGGTAAATAAGTATCTAACTTATAGTCCCTAATATCAATATCACCGACCTTGATACTTCCATCATAACTATCAAATTGTCGCAAAAAAAGTTTCAAGATAGTCGATTTTCCGGCCCCAGTCTTCCCCACAATTCCAAGAATCTGTCCACTTTTTATTTTAAATCTAATCTGCTTTAATCCCATTTCATTAGAATCGGGATACTTAAACTCCGTAATCTCATAATTCACATTTCCATGAGGTGCTTTTGTGACAGGATTAAAGGCTTCTGTAATCTTGCTTCTCTCAGCAAGCAGTAATTGAATTCTGTTATAGCTTGCACTACCCAACTCAATGATATTAAACAGTCGACCAATTGCGAACATTGGCCATATCAAGATTCCAATATAAGAAATAAAGGAGACCAACTGTCCAATCGTAATCGTATTATTAATTACAAAATGTCCACCAAGTATTATGGTTGCCACATAAGCCAATCCGATTATTAAACTTGTCATTGGATCAAAGAGTGAATCCAAAAAATTGGCTCGACGATTAGCCCTGATTACTTCTTTCACATGCACATCAAAGTCTTTAGTATCTTCCCGTTCTTGTCCAAGCGCCTTGATGACTTTTATTCCTAGGATACTTTCCTGGGTTTTATTATTAATACTTGAAAACTCTGACTGTGCCTTATCATATGCACTGTGAATTATGTTGCCCAGAACTCGTGACAGCATCGCCAGCAATGGCAACGGGATAATTGCTATTAGCGTTAAGCGCCAGTTAACAAAAAACATCATTGCCACAATTGTTGAAATGCCTGTAATTATTGAGTCTGCAAATGTTAAAATTCCTACACCTGCAACTTGCTGAACAGCGGTAATATCATTCGTTGCATGAGCCATCAAGTCACCAATTCTATATTTTTGATAGAATGTCTCGTCCATTGCTGCAAAATGAGTAACCAATCTTGTACGCATCGTTTTTTCGAGTAAAGCAGAACTTCCCCAAATATAGCTTCGCCAAAAATACCTGAATAAGTACTGCCCAACTCCGACCAGTGTTAAAACCGTCAAGAAAAAAATCAGTTTTTGCGCTGTTAACCGATGTTGCTGAATGCCATCTATTAGACTACCAATTATTTTTGGTGGAATAATATTGAGTATGGCAACAAGCACTAGATAGAAAACCCCTAATAAATAAGATTTCTTTTGTTCTTTAAAAAACCATGACAATTTTAGAAAAATCCCCATTTTTTTATTACATCCCCTTCAAAAAATTGTATTGAAAGAGGTTGAGTCAAAAATCTAATTTTTGACCCAGCCCCTTATTAATTACGTATAAACATTCCATAGTCGCCCACTACTAGCCAAGATTCATTATATCACTCATCATGGCCTTTTTCTCAAACTCATCGCTACATTTCTATCCTCATTACATGTCAAAAACACTTCTGCTTTAGATTGCTGTTAAATTAGCGTTCATTCGCTCACTTAATCACTTTTCCTTAGGTTATATAAATTAGGTGTGCTATGGTTACGATAGAGAGTTTATATCTTGACTTCAAGCAGGGGGAAATAATACATGACAAAAGATGAACCAATCTTAATATTTAAAGATGTTAGCAAAGTTTATCGTGGGGACAACGTTGCGGTTGAACATGTCAATATTTCCATCAACAAGGGAGAATTTGTGTGTTTCATCGGTACTTCGGGTTCTGGGAAGACAACCATAATGAGAACTATTAATCGGATGTTAGAGCCTTCAAGTGGAGAAATTATTTTCAATGGACAAAATATTAAAAAACTCGATGCTGTCAATCTTAGAAAAAAAATTGGCTATGTTATTCAAAGTATCGGACTCATTCCTCACATGAATATTTATCAAAACATTACAATTGTACCAAAGCTTTTAAAATGGCCCGAAAACAAGAAAAAAGCCAAGGCTAAAGAACTAATCAAGCTGGTCGAATTACCTGAAAGTTATCTAAAACGTTATCCTTCCGAACTTTCTGGCGGACAGCAACAAAGAGTTGGCGTTATTCGTGCATTAGCAGCAAATCAAGATTTAATCCTGATGGATGAACCCTTTGGAGCACTTGATCCAATCACTCGTGAGAATTTACAGGAACTTGTAATGTACCTACAACAACAACTTGGAAAAACAATTATTTTTGTCACCCATGACATGGACGAGGCGCTAAAACTTGCAACAAAAATTGTTGTCATGGATGAAGGCAAAGTCATTCAGGACGCTTCACCAAATGAATTATTAAATCATCCGGTAAACGATTTTGTGCGCAAACTAATCGGAGAAGAACGATTAATTCAAGCTAGGGCAGACATTACTACCGCAGAGCAAATAATGCTCAAAGACCCCGTTTCGATTACTCCAGGCAAATCCTTAGGAAATGCTATTCAAATCATGCGTGAAAAACATGTTGATACACTGTTGGTAACTGATGACGATAACCATTTAAAAGGCTACATTGATATTTCTTCTTTTGCTTCTCACTATAATCGTTCTAATAGTGTTTCAGACATTCTAAACACTAAAATTTTTAAAATTAACACAGATACTCTTATCCGCGATAGTGCGGACCGCATCTTGAAGCAAGGACTTAAATATGCTCCTGTTGTTGACAAAGACAACAAGCTGCAGGGAATAGTTACACGTTCAGCACTCGTGAATATGGTTTACGATATTATCTGGGGAAATGCAGATAATGCTGAAGCATCAGTTTTCCAAGATATTTATGAAAAAGGAGGTAATTAATTTGATTGCATTCCTAAACGAATATGGTGGACAACTTCTCCTTAAAGCATGGGAACAACTTTATACATCCGCATTTGCATTAATTCTTGGAATCCTCTTTGCAGTTCCACTGGGCATTATCCTAACACGCACACCAAAAACAGCAAAAATAGTTATTGCTATTGCTGGTATGTTACAAACGGTCCCTTCGCTGGCCCTTCTCGCCTTAATGATACCTCTCTTTGGAATTGGAAAATTACCAGCTATCATCGCACTCTTTATTTATTCCTTATTACCTATCCTGCGTAATACGTATATCGGAATGGAAGGTGTCGACCCAGTTTTAAAAGATAGTGTCCGAGGGATGGGAATGACCAATATCCAGTCAATTATTCAAGTAGAAATTCCAATTGCAATGCCCGTAATCATGGCAGGAATCAGACTTTCTGCTGTTTATGTAATTTCTTGGGCAACACTTGCATCTTACATAGGCGGAGGTGGACTTGGTGATTTTATCTTTAATGGCCTAAATCTCTTCCAACCAAGTTTGATTATTGGGGGAACTATTCCTGTTGCCATAATGGCTATCTTGACTGATTTTCTATTAGGAAAATTGGAAAAAAAGCTTACCCCAACTTCTTCAAATCTTTAACGGAGGGATACTATGACTAAAAAATATAAAATTGTACTTTCAATATTGCTAGCTTTTTCTTCTTGCCTGTTGACTTCTTGTAGTCTACTAGGTTCGGCGAAAAGTACACCTAATATAAGAATTGCCTCACAAAGTTCAACCGAATCTCAAATTGTTGCAAATATAATTGCAGAACTTATTAATCATGAACTTGGCTATAAAACAACCTTACTTAATAATTTAGGTTCATCTACAGTTGCACATCAAGCATTAATTCGCAATGATGCAGATATCTCAGCAACACGCTACACTGGGACTGACATCACAGGTGTTCTTCAAATGAAAAGTGTAAAAGATCCCAAAAAAGCAACGGCTATCGTTAAAAAACAATTTAAAAAGCGCTATCACCAAACCTGGTTCCCTTCATACGGATTCGCTGACACATATGCGTTCATGACTACCAGAAGCTTCGCTAGAAAAAATAATTTGAATACTATTTCTGACCTAAAAAAAATCGCTTCTAAAATGAATGCTGGAGTTGATTCCTCATGGGTGAACCGCCAAGGTGATGGCTATAGTGATTTTGTTAAATATTATGGCTTTGATTTCAAGCGAGTATATCCAATGCAAATTGGACTAGTATATGATTCAGTTGAAGCTGGTAAAATGCAAACCGTTTTAGGATACTCAACTGATGGTAGAATTAAGAGCTACAACTTAAAAATACTGGAAGACAATAAGCAATTCTTTCCACCATACAACTGTTCTATGGTGGTAAATGATTCAATATTGAAAAAGTACCCTAAATTGAGTCCTCTCTTGCATCGACTCGATGGAAAAATCTCACTCAAAACAATGCAGTCACTAAATTATCAAGTTGATAACAATTTACTAGAACCTTCTGTGGTAGCTCAGAAATTTCTTGAAAAAAACAACTATTTTAAAGGAGCGGATAACTAATGAGTTCTTTAAATACTTGGGATCAGTTTTGGTATTATTTAAACCATAATGGTACTTACGTTCTACAGCAATTCACGAGCCATTTTTTAATATCCATCTATGGAGTATTGCTTGCTGCTCTTATTGGAATCCCCTTAGGCATTTTTATTGCACGAAAAAAGTACCTAAGTTCCTTCGTTATTGGGCTCGCTAACCTTATTCAAACAATCCCTTCATTAGCGATGCTTTCCATGATTATGCTAGTCCTTGGCTTGGGAGTCAACACTGTTATAGCAACATTATTCCTTTATTCCTTACTGCCAATCATCAAAAACACTTACGCAGGCATTAAAAACGTTGACCCCAATATTTTAGATTCAGGCAGAGGTATGGGGATGACCAAATTTCAAATTTTGTATATGATTGAACTTCCCTTGTCCCTTTCAGTGATAATGGGTGGTATCAGAAATGCCTTAGTTGTCGCAATTGGAATTACAGCCATTGGTGCCTTCGTTGGGGCAGGCGGCCTTGGTGATATAATCATTCGCGGAACGAATGCAACAAATGGTGGCGCAATAATCTTAGCTGGTGCTCTTCCTACCGCTTTAATGACAATAATTTCAGATTTTATATTAGGCTTTATTCAGAAAAAGTTAAGCATCCAAAAAGCCTAACTATAATTGGTTTTTACTTGCATGTCATAAATATAAGATTATGAATTATTTGAAGTTAAACGAAAAGTTTCGACTTACGGAGCTCGTTTATTCGGGATCAAGAAACAATCCAATATTAGTTCTGATATTAATTGATGGAAATCGGATAATATCAGAACTTTTTTGCTTTGTACCGAAAAATTAGCTCAAAATTTAATTTTTGATTCAGAGAGTCTGCCATAAGTCGGAAAAACTTGAGTACTAACTCGAAATTACGAACATCGCGAGTACTTTGCTATGCGTAATTCGAAGTTAAACGGAGAGTTTTGACTTATGAAACACGTTTATACGGAATAAATAGAGGAACTGAATCAAAACTTGACTTTTGACTCAGCCCCTTCAGAAATAAATTTCAAGTGAAACAAATTAATCAAAAAACTTGCAAAATTGTCTAATAATCCCCATAATTAGTGGGCAATTATCATATAACTATTAGTTTAATTTTTTAGTAAAATTTAAAGTAGAGGGGTGTCTTTAGTGCCAACAGAAAACACCGATTTTTGGAAAAACATCGTTGCTAATGCTACTGATAAAAAAGAAAACAAACGGCCATTCATAAGTCTTGCACCAATGGAAGCCGTAACAGATACTGTCTTTCGTCGCGTTGTAACTCAAGCCTGCCCACCGGATGTATTTTATACAGAATTTACTCATGCTAGATCAGTAACTCATCCCCAAGCGAAATTCTCTGTTCAAGGACGCTTGTATATTGATCCATCAGAAAAACAAATTCCTGTTGCCCAATTATGGGGGGATAAGGGTGAGGATTTTGCTAAGGCTGTGCAAGAAGTTACAAAACTCGGATATCAAGCAATTGATTTGAATATGGGTTGTCCAGATGGAACAGTTGTCAAAAATGGTGGTGGTAGTGACTTGATTCGTCACTTTGACAAAGCAAAAGAGATTATTGCCTCCGCTAAGACAAGTGGTCTACCAATTAGTGTAAAAACAAGATTAGGTTTTAGCGACATCCAAGAATTTGAAGAATGGATTCCATTTTTATTGAAACAAGATGTTCGGGTCCTAACTGTTCACTTCAGAACCCGGCAAGAAATGAGCAAAGTTCCGGCACATTACGAGCTCATTGATGAAATCATTAAGATGCGTGATAAAATTGCACCGCAAACATTGCTTCAAATTAACGGCGATATTAATAACGCCGTTGCGGGGTTGGAACTTGCAAAGCAGCATCCTGGTGTTGATGGAATCATGATTGGCAGAGGAATTTTTGCAAATCCATTTTGTTTTGAAATTACACCGCAACAGCATACTCTTGCAGAAACATTCAATCTGCTGCGCACTCAACTGGATCTCTTTGATGATTTCTATGCACGTTTCGAGTCACGTAAGTTTGTTGCCCTACGTCGCTTCTTTAAGATTTACGTCCGCGGCTTACGAAACGCTCATCAGCTCCGTGAACAACTAATGAGCGCTAAAAGTACCGATGAAGTCCGCGCTCTTCTAGATGACCTAGAGGCTCGTCAGGGAACTGATGTGTTAGATCCACGTTTTCAAACATTAAATAACTAATTAAATCTTAATTAAGTGAGAGGGGCCAAGTCAAAAGTTATCTTTTGATTCAGCCCCTCTATTTATTCCGTATAAACATGCTTCATAAGTCAAAACTCTCCGTCTAACTTCGAATTACTCATAGCAAAGTACTCACGATGCTCGTAATTCCGAGTTAATACTCAAATTTTCCCGACTTATGGCACACTCCGCTTCATTGATTCTAGATAAATTCGTGTCAATCATCAAAAATCTTTGATTAATTTCAATTGTTCAAAATTTACTGACGATTACCACATTTTTTTTAATTCATTATTTCATGCAAATTTATTGCTTTGTTGATAATCTTAAAAATTATTGCCCCGATAATTTGAGCTACTAATTGACCACAAAACAAATATACATATGTGATTAGGAAAGGAGCCTTGCTAATATAAAACAGTTCGGTTGCCACGAAAATCATTCCAAAAGACACACATAATCCCACAACCAGTAACCGAATATTGATGTTTTTAATTCTTCTATTTATAAAAATTGCAACCCCCAGTCCCAAGCCTGTAACACCCAAACCAACTAGTATATCAATTAACCCAAATGGACTCATTAATAAATTAGCGACAACCACACCTATGACCATTCCCCAATAATATTTTTTATTAAAAGCCACTAATTGATACAATGCTGTAGCAATTCTCACTTGAATAACCCCAAAAGAAAAGCTGTAAAATATCATAGTAATAACTACATAAATTGCTGCTAAAACTGCATTTAGAATTATAATTTTTAATTTATTTCCACTCATTTAACTAACCATCCATTATTTTTTTCTAATCAACTAATCGTTTTTCCGTTCAATCTTAGTTGCATATTCAATTGGATCTTCCAACCCATTTTCCTTAAATGCCCTAATACGATCGCGACATGTTCCGCATTCACCACAAGATACATTGCCTGTCTCATAACAAGAACGCGTTAACTCAAAAGGGACATCTAATCTTGTTCCTATTTTAACCACGCCTGCCTTATTGTTCTCAATTAACGGTGCAATTAACAAAACCTTCCCAGCAGTACCAGCCGAGATTGCTGCTGCCATTGATTCAAAAAACAGAGGTGAACAATCTGGATATGCACTTCCAGCTGCGTCATCAGCATGAGCACCGTATGAAACTTCGGCTAGCCCTTGACTGTACGCTAACGCAGCAGCCTGTGATAACATTAGCCCATTCCTAAACGGAACATATGTGTCAACTGTCCCCTCGCCACTTTCTTTAAGAATTTCGTTATAGCTTTTATGCTCGATTGGTCCGTTACCTTGCAGAAGCGTTGAGTTAGAACCTTGGAAGATTTGTGCATCAACCTTTGCGACCACAATTTTTACACCAAAATAATTTGCAACATTACGTGCATTTTTAATCTCCATCGCATGTTTTTGTCCATAACTAAAAGCTAATGCAGTAACATTTTTTTTACCATACTTTCTAATTGCCAGTGCAAGACAAACAGCAGAGTCCATCCCACCTGACAATAATACAACTTGCCCCATAGCATAACTCCTATCTAATTGAACGACCATAATTTTGAATATTACCTAAAAATTGTAACTTTCTCTGAAAGGCCAATTGTTCAATCTCATTATTTGAAAAACTTGGATTTACACGATTTACGAAAGGATATATTGAAATGCCCCCACGCGGAGTAAACAAGCCAAAGACTTCAATATATTTTGGATTCATTAATTTGTATAAATCATCCAAAATAATATTCATGCAATCTTCGTGAAAGTCGCCATGATTTCTAAAGCTAAACAAGTATAGTTTAAGGCTCTTGCTTTCGACCATTTTTTCAGTAGGAATATACGAGATGAAAACATTGGCAAAATCTGGCTGCCCAGTCTTTGGACAAAGACTTGTGAACTCATAACCGTCGAATGTAACAAGGTAATCATTTTCTGGATGCTTATTTATAAAAGTCTCAAGGACTTGAGGTGTGTAATCTTGAGGATATGATGTGTGCTGATTTCCTAGTTGTGTTACGCCCTCCAACTCACTAGTTTTTCTTGAAGGACTTGTAGTTTTATTCATTTATATTATCTCCCTTTGTTTTTTTTCGGAGGTTTTAAGGATGTACCATACTCCGCTATTGTGTGAATAAAAAATCCCAACTATTATAATATACAACAAAAAATAGCATATTTATATAAAAACCGGAAGATGTTCACTTATTTTGAACTGCCTTTAATACTTAACTCATTAGTTCACTGGAAACTTTTGTCTTGTATCGTCTTCAAAAAAATAGAACTATTAATCACACTTTTTGAATTTTCAATAATTTCTCTAGAAGTGATCTTAAAAACATCAAAATTTATTATTATACTACTCACAGTAGGTGTTATTATATTGAAGTAGCGATTTCATTAAAAATGATGAATCCTTTAATAGCTATCTTGAATGAATTAAGAAGGAAGGAAGGATGTTTGACATGCAATTAGTTTATGTTGTTGACCCAATCGCCGATGATGGTGTTATTTTACTTAAAGAAAAAGGTTTTGCTGTATTTCGCTTATCTCAGCCGCAAACAATTAAAGAAAGCATGAAATTGCTTGATCCTACTACAGTAACTGCATTGATAATTCGTGCAACCAAGATTACTCCTTCCGAACTTGATTTATTTCCAAATCTGAAAATAATTGCTCGTCATGGTGTGGGTGTTGATAACTTACCACTTGATTACATTAAAAGAAATAAAATAAGGCTGACCTATACACCTGGCCTTAATGCTATGTCAGTTGCAGAATTGACACTGACACTCATTCTTGATTTATTAAAAAAAATCCCTGTCAATCGTAAGAATAAATTCTACGATGGTGAATTATTGGCTGGTAAAACAATCGGTTTAATTGGTTACGGTAAAATTGCCCATAAATTAAGCCTTATACTACAACCTTTTGGAATCAATCTCTTAGTCTATAATCATCACCCAAAACAACTCGCTTATGGAACTCAAGTTGAATTAGATAAAATCGCTAAAGCTTCTGATGTTATCAGTTTGCATGTCCCTGCAACACCTGAGACTAATCAAATCATTGATGATAATTTCTTTAACCAAATGAAGCAAAATGCTTTTTTAATCAATACCGCGCGTGGAGCACTAATTAACAGTGATTCCTTGTATGCGGCTTTAACTGCACACAAAATTGCAGGTGCTGCATTGGATGTTTTAGATTCTGGACAACTCCATTCTGTTGCAGAAATCCAAGCACTCGAAAATGTCATTCTAACTCCGCATATTGGTGCAAGTTCACGCGAAGTTCTACAGCAATCGTCACTAAGATGTGCTAATGAGATTCTTCTTCTTGAAAATGGGGAACCATCTATACAGGGTTATTTCTAGATTTCAAAGAAAAGATAAGGGAGTGTGCCATAAGTGAAGTGCCTTACAAAACTTGGACGTGTAAATCAAGTTTAAGAAGAATCAAAAAAGGACCGAATCAAAATTTTAATTTTTGACTCGATCTTTTTTTTATAGAATATTTATTTTATTTCGCAGGAATTAATTTATTCATTATAATCGCAACGATTGCACTAATCGCAATTGGTGAATCTAGTAAGTATTGTAATAACTGTGGTGCATTTTTTGATAATGAGGATGGCATGAATAATAAGCCAATCGCAAAAATCAATGGAACACCTATGATGTACAATTCACGTTCCGAAAACTCTTCATTCTTAATAACTCTGAATCCACTCAACATAATTACCATACAAACAACTGCAAATACTCCACCAATAACGGCTGAAGGTATTGCATTGATCAAGGCTGACAACTTACCTAGGAATGATAAAGCAATAAAGAAGATTGATGCACCCACAAAGACTCTGCGACTTGCAACACCTGTAATCGAAATAATACCAGCATTAGTTGAATACCCCGTTAGTGGCGTTGCGCCTACCAATGAAGATATAAAACAGCCAATTCCTTCACCAATTACTCCACGATTAACTTGTTCATCCTTCAAGGGTTCTTCGATAACTGCACTGACGGCAAACCAGGTTCCCGTTGTTTCAGCCAGCAACACCATGTAAATAACAAGCATTGTTAAGATTGCTGACCAATTAAATGACAAGCCATAATTAATGAAGGCAACATGTGGTAGGCTGAAGAATGGTGCACTTGCAACAGATGAGAGGTTCAAGCCACCCATCAGAGATGCTGCAAAGGAACCACTAGCTAGAGCAATAATTACTGAACTAATTCTAAAAATTCTACCAAATTTGGAAAAATATACTCCCAGCATAGAAAATAAAATCATAATTGCGGCTGTAATAAAAGCTAAGAAAACATTTTGATCCATTGACAGTGTCTTCGTTGAGACATAGATATTACTTGTGAAAGCAGTTGGTAGTAAGGTTAACCCAACAATCATGATAATGGTTCCACTAACAATTGATGGAATAAAGTGCTTTACAATATACTTGTATACGCCTGTAAGTCCTAATAATGTAACCGCAAGCGCACCAATTAATGTTGCACCCATTGCTGTATCTAATTTCCCGCCATCACTGATAATGATACCTGCTAAAGCACCAATTGGAACAAAGGATGGACCTTGACACACTGGTAATCGTAGAAAAAAGAGAACTTGAATTAATGATGCAATCCCAGCACCCAAAAATGTTGATTGAATAAGTGCAGCTGAATTTGTTGCCGACATTGCCACCGCCGATGCGATAATCACTGGTGGAACATAAACATCCATTGCCAGAACATGTTGTAAACCTAAAATTAGTGACTGTTGCCATGAAATTTTTTCATCCACGCCAATTGAAAGATTGGAGGACCTGATTTCACTTGCTTTTCCCATTTTTCCTGAATCTCCTTAAGATTATTTTACTTTATTGCCTTGGACCCATACTTCCGTAATATTTGCAGGAGTACTTAAATACAATAACTTGGCTAATCGACTGAATGGCTCTGTATATAAATCAAAACCCGGTAAACTATTAGCAGTCTGCTTAGGATCAAGAACTTGAGCATCAAAGATTTGTCCCTCTTTGAAGAGCCCTACTGGCAGATTCAATGCTTCTCCCCCTCCATGAGTTGCAAGGTAGAAGGCTTCTAGCACTGAAACTCTAGAATTTAGAACACCTCTTTTTTCTTGTTCAATAGTTACATCGACACCATCCGTTAACATTCTGCTTGAGATAACCGTTTGCTTGATATTATCGTACAGGCTTGGAGAAAATCCTCCTGAAATATCTGTGCCAAGACCAACTTTTACACCTTTTTTCTTCAAACGATTGACCGGCAAAACCCCATCTGCAAAGTAAGCATTTGAAATCGGGCAATGCGCAATTGCTGCACCATGCTTTGCGAACAGTTCACCATCATGGTCATTCACAAAATTGCAATGATCCATAATAGATTTGTTGTTCAATAAGCCAAAATCAGCAAGAACATCTGTATCTCGCTTACCATATCTGTCAAGAACATAGCCATGTTCCCATTGGCCTTCACTACAGTGTGTTTGCACATAAGTATCATATTTCTGTGCAAGTATCCCAAGGCCCTTAAGAGTCTCATCTGTACAACTTGGTACAAACCTTGGTGTCACAACCGGATAGACACCTTGAACAACATCCCTTGCAAGCTCTCTAACTCTTACGATAAACGCTTCTGTATCAGCAATTGCTTGTTCACTGCTCTCATCACGATAATAATCATGTGTCTGTTCAGGATTGTCCATCGCAACTTTGCCAACAAAAGCTCTTTGCCCCAATCGTGCAGAGATTTTTGCCAACTCAATGCTCGATTCAAGATGCTGTGTTGCAAAATAGACAGCAGTTGTCGTTCCACGGTTAAGCAGCTGCTGTACCAAATCAGAGTATACTGCCTTAGCAAATTCAATATCACTATACTTTGCTTCAAGTGGAAAAGTACATTCATCAAGCCAGACGTTCAGTGGCTCATCTAATGCAACTCCTGCCTGAGGCCATTGTGGTGCGTGAATATGCAAATCTATAAATCCTGGCAGAACAAACTTATCTCCAAAATCGACTAACAAATTATTGATTCTTGCTTCCGTTAATGCCGATTGGTAATCGAGATCACTCTGTGCCTGCACATTCTCAATAATTCCTTGCTTATTGACAGTAATTAGTGATTTTTCTAAATATTCGGCTTTACCATATGTAGGTGCATGAAAAAAATTCCCCCTGAAAACTTTTTTACTTCGCAAAAGCACTACCTCCGTAAGTGGGATAACTTTTATAATAATCATCTATTGATAAAAAGTCAAACTATTTTGTTAGATAAATGATATATAGTTCGCTTTTTATCAAATGATTAAATTACACTTTTTTAATTAATTATGAATTTAACAACAAGTTTTGTGCCGCTGCCACTTCATAATATAATCGCTTACCCAATTCTGAACCGATTTTATCATTTTGAATCATTAAGTTTATTTGTGTTAATTCATATTGTAAAACCCTACTCAATTCATTATTTTCTTCTTCCTTAGAACTCAATCGTTTTTCCATTCTATTTTGTTCCATCAGAATACTTTGCTTCAAGGTAACTACGATTGTTTTATCATCTGTTTTGTTCTCCAATTCCTTGATAAACTCTTTATCAATTGGTTCAAAAAAGCTTTCGAGTTCGTTATATGCCCTCACCCACTTATTGCGATAATCAACATCCGCATACTTTTCGAGCATCAATAATCGCTGATTGCAAGCCTTCATCCGCTCTGTAATCTGCTGTTGCTTATTCTCATTTTTGGTCCTGCCCAATCGTTGTTTATACTTAGCAATCTTATTTTTAGTATGTGTTATCTCACGGTTAACATCATTTCTTTTAAATAGCTTTCTTAAAAAATATCTCCAATTGTGCTTAATAAATTCTCCATATATTCGACTGCGCCTGAATGCTCTCTTATCAATATCAGCACTTTTGAACATTATTTTATCCCAGAGATTGATTGCATCCACTGACAAAATACCTGTACTAGCAGCCGCTCTCACAGCCTCATCACGTTTGATATTCAATTGTTTCATCACAGCATGCCATTCTTGACGATCAACCCTGTGCGAATCCTCATAGCCTAATTGCGAACGTATGCTTAACGATAACTTTTGTTTCATATTTTTTTCAATTTCAAGTTGCTCAATATAATTAGTTGCAGCATTAACTAATTCTACATGTGCTTTGCGTAATTCTTCATCTGTATATGCGGTTTCTTCCCTTTCTAGAAAGAAACGTAAAACTATTAGTGGTGTCAACAGGCTTAGCAAAATTACAAACACTGCAATTCCAAGAATTTCCTGTACAATCGCTGAATCTCGGCCTAAATTCATCGTTAGTGGAATAGTCAAAGCTAATGCGAGTGTCACCGTTCCGTGAACACCGCTAATCGCAAAAATAAACGCACTGCTACTTTCCCTATTCTGTATATAAGCATAACTGAACCTAACTACGGTCATCACACAATAGATTGTAACTGCAATACTAATCAAGCTGATCCATTCAGCGACATTCAATTTACGTGCAAAAATTTGAATAATCGAAGTTCCAAGTATTACAAAAACAATTCCATTCAATAAATCAGTTAAAATTTGCCAAAACTGATTAATCAGATTAATCATCTGTGAAGACTGAAGCATAGTTCGATCTTGTTCTTCCCGATGAAAAATTCCAGCAATCACAACCGCGATCACACCTGATACATGAACCTCTTCCGCTAACATATAAATAATGATTGGTGTCAAGACTTGTAACATAACGTGTCCTGTTAAATCATCTAGCTGGCTTCTCAGTAGAGTTTGTCTAATTTTTACTATTATTAGTGTACTGATAATTCCAAATAATGTGCCTCCTAAAGAAACAAACAAGAATTTTGAAATGCTTTCACCTGGTGATAAATGGCCTGTGATTGCCCAAATTCCAGCAAGTTCAAGTGCTACTAATCCTGATGCATCGTTAAACATCGCTTCAAAGTTCAAGGAACGCTCTATTTCTGCTGGCATTACCAGACCCTCTTTGACAGATTCAAGGGCAGTCGCATCTGTAGGAGTTGCAATAGCTGCGAGAGCTAATGCCAGTGCAATTGGCCAACCAAAAGCAAATTTAAGTATTATAGCTAAAAAGAGCATTGTAATAATTGCTAGAATTACTGCTAGTTGAATAATTTTCTTCAAATTTTTTGAAACAATTCTGATTTTTGTCTGCTGGCCTTCATAAAAAAGTAACGGTGCAATAATCAAAACCATAAACCACTCGGGATCTAGGCTAACTTCAATTTTCGCTAATCCGGGAATTACCGCTATTAAAATACCCAATAAAATCTGCCACATAGCTCGTGGAATTATTTTAAACCGCTGCGCCAAAAAATTTGCGATAATAACTGTTATAATTACTCCTAAAATTTCAAATAATATTTCCATACTTGTCCCCGCCTCATTTTTATTGCTCAAAATAATAGTATCATAACCATGTATATTTAACTTATCTTAATGACTTTCATATGCTATAATGAATTACGTTACTTTCGGGTCATTAGCTCAGTTGGGAGAGCGCCTGCTTCGCAAGTAGGAGGTCATCGGTTCAAGTCCGACATGATCCATTGAATACTCAATCCAATCATTTTACTTTGTTTTTATTAGTATGTATTATGATCGTAAACGTACAATAGAAATGAGGGATTTACACTATGACAGACAAAGAAACGCTTAGAGCACAATTATCGACAGAAGAATTCGAAGTCACACAAAATGCGGCAACCGAACGCCCATTTACCGGTAAATATGATGCTTTCTACCAAGAGGGAATCTATGTTGATGTTGTCAGCGGTGAACCACTATTTAGTTCAACAGATAAATATGATGCTGGATGCGGCTGGCCATCATTCACTAAACCAATTGACAGAACACATATTTCCGAAAAAAGTGATTGGTCATTGGGAATGCATCGTACTGAAGTCAGAAGTAAAGAAGCTTCGTCCCATCTGGGACATGTCTTTACCGATGGACCAACTGATCAAGGTGGCCTGCGCTACTGTATTAATTCAGCCGCTCTGCGCTTTATTCCAGTATCTGATTTAGAAAAAACAGGATATGATGAATTTAAAAGCTTATTTGTAAATTAGGCACCATAATATAAAGAAAACACGGATTTATGCCATTCAATTATGATGGCATAAATCCGTGTTTTCTTTCATCATGAGTAAATTCCTATTACTTTACAAAACTATAATCCCTACTCTTTGCTTGATGGAGCAAATTAGATGCACTCATTAGATTATCAAAATCACACTTTTTCATGAGCTTTTCAGATAATATAATTTCTTTAATAGAGCTTTTTTCTTTCAAGGCTCGTTTTACAATCTTTGTTGTTACTTGATATCCTAAGACTGGTGTCAAGGCAGTTGCTAAGACAACCGATTTTTCAACCTCACTCTTGCAAATATTCTGATTTATTTTAATCCCTGCAACACAATTTTCTATCAAAGTTGTAATTGCATTCTCTAAATAACTCTCATTTTGTAATAAATTTCTAAAAATTAACGGTTCAAATGCATTTAACTCAAGTTGTCCGCCTTCTGCTGCCATCGTAATTGCCATATCATTGCCAACTACTTGGAAGGCAACTTGATTTACAACCTCAGGGATGACAGGATTGATTTTACCTGGCATGATTGAGGAACCTGCCTGTCTTGCCGGTAATCTCAGCTCAGCTAGGCCAGCCTGTGGTCCACTTGATAATAATCTCAAATCGTTACTAAATTTTGATAGGTTAACTGCTAATGTCTTTAAAACTCCTGAAAATTCAACATAAACATCACAATTCTGCGTTGCATCTACTAGATTTGCAGCTGACTTTAAGGGTATTCTTGTAACTGAACTAAGCTTATCTACAATATTTTTTTGATAGATATCATCAGCATTCAGCCCTGTTCCAATAGCCGTTCCACCAAGATTAACAAAACTGAGATTATCTTTGGCATGCTCCAACCGTTGATAATCTCGTTTAAACAACGAAGCATACGCCCTAAAAGAATTACCAAAGGTTGTGGGTACTGCATCTTGTAGCTGCGTTCTCCCTAATTTAATAACATCATTAAATTCTTCTGCCTTCTTATCTAATGTCTCAATCAAATCAAGTACTTTAGTTTGTACTTTCGGAAGCAGCTTCAAAAGAGCAAGCTTCCCAGCAGTTGGAAAAGTATCATTGGTAGACTGTGCTAAGTTGACATCATCGTTAGGGCGTATCTTTTGCGACTTGCTCTGTCGATTTGCCAGATTGGCAATCACTTCATTAACATTCATATTAACCGATGTTCCAGCTCCACCTTGGAAAGCAGGAACTACAAAAGCATCTTGCCTATAATCTTCAGCAAGTAATGCATCACATGCAGCTACAATTACTTTTGCCTTTATTCCGTCCAACGCACCTGAAACATGATTCGTCATTGCAGCTGCTTTTTTTACTTCAATCATACTTATAATCAGCAATGGATTCACCAGCTCATTTGAAATCGGAAAGTTACGTACTGCTCTTGCAGCATTAATCCCAAATAAAGCATCTTCTTCTATTTCTAATTCACCAACACAATCTCTTTCAACACGCATGATATGCCTCCATTTGTAATTGTCATATTTTATAACATATAAATCATGATATACCAATTACAATAGCATTCAATATTTTATCTTCCAATCTCACTTTGAAATCCTTTGATAAGCATCCAATCCGGACTCTGATATTTAAGAAATAAAAGTATACCATTATTCAAGTACGAGTTTATCTTTTATCTCATAGATTTTTGCTTCTTTTGTTAATAGCAGCTCATCAGAGAGTATGATTTCAATTGGTAATAAATTATTGTAGGATTCAAAAAAATATCTACGTGTTTCTAAGCAAAATGCGGCACGATAGACTGTATAATTAGCCTGGTATTTCTTACTCTTGGGCACAACAACACTGTTTAAAATATGCCAGCTGCTTACAAAATTTTCTTCCTCATTCCTAGGAATATCAGTTCTTTCACGATAGTAAACTGCCCGCAAAAAGCGACCTGTTGGTGTGTACGAACTCGATGGTACTTTCTTCCCCGCAAAACTCTCAGAGCTAATTCGCTGTGGTACTTGCTTTTGAACTGCCAAATCATCCCGCATGTTAAGATAGTCGGCTAACTTAGCTGCTTGTTTCTCAAAATTAGCTGCATTCGTTACTACCCCATAGTTGTTCATTATCAACTTCATTGGACTTTGATCCGGTTCTAAAATTAAAAGCTGCCCGCTTCTATCCGTGACTGCATAATGCAGATGCGGATTCTCGTACGGACGAACTGCATTTTCACCAGACATCAGTTGAATATTTCCAATATCAGCAATAATCTCTCTAATTGATTCATATTTTCCTAACAAATAAAAAGGAAACTCAAAAGGTGCCAATCCTACATTACCTGAATTCAATTTCTGATTAAGTTTGGCCCCATGACTAAAAGTTAGCTTCTGCACGCTTAGCCCACATTCGTTAATTCCATCCGAAATATCAAACTCAAATTGTCTCTTTCTGCCAGTTCCAAGTATGCCGTATTTATTTTGGAATAAACGATTATCATAGTCAGTCTGCCAATGATACTCACGTGGCACAAAAACTGGATTTGCTTGCAATGAGTTCCAATCCATTGTCCTTGAAAAAACATGTGTCCCATCATTTGCAATTTGTAAAACACTCGTACACATCAGCTTACCTCCTCCGATTCTTGCCACTAATAGCTGCTACACCGCTACTTCAAATTCAGCCAGTGAGCTTCAACTAAGATAAAACAAACGATAAAATACACGATAAAATACACGATTCATAATTTTGAGATACAAGTTTTTAATACTCTGCTTTTTTAAATATTTATTATCTTTTCGTTTTGGAAACCATTCTTCTGTTTTTTGCCAAATCAAATCCAGTAATTCAATTCTAATTTTCTTATCTCTCAGCCTAATTACCTTACGCAACAAGACATTGCCGAAGAGATTGCGGTAAAAACGATATTCCAACTCATCATAATATTTTCCAAGTAATTGCTTTTCTTTATAATAATTCAAAATATCATCATATATCCATATAATTTCAGAAATACGCTCAGTTTCACTATAAGAAATTGAATTGCTGCGTTGTACATAATGGACCTCACACTCCGTATCAATTGCGACCTCGGAAATGTCATCTAGCCATGCTACTATCTTGAAGAAAAAATTTTGGTCTTCATACAGTTTACCCACAGGAAATCTTATCTTTGTTTTTTCAATCCACTTCCTTAAATACAGCTTATTCCAGGCTACAACTCTGCCATTTACCAAGTAATCTTCCACTGACTCATAACTTTGGCGCACATCTAACCTTGTCTTACTTTCAAAATCCCAGAAAAAATTACATTCAACAATTTTTTTTGTACCCTGATTACTTTGTGCATACATCCGCTCAAGCATCTCAGGTTCAACAAAATCATCTGAATCGATAAACAATAAATAGTTTCCAGTAGCATATTGCAGAGCATAGTTGCGTGCATCAGATAAGCCACCGTTTTGCTTATGCAAAGTTCGTACTTGCTCAAGAATTGCTTGATATTCATCACACAAATTGCCTGACCCATCTGTACTTCCATCATCGACAAGGATAATTTCAAAATCATTTTTATTCATTGTCTGAGAAAGCAGGCTGTCTACACACTTTTTCAAATAGGCCGCTACATTGTAAACCGGCACAATTACACTTATTTTTTTAGTTTTCGCATAATTTTTTTCGCTCATTACTTATTCTCCTTTTGAAATCAGTGATTAAACAACTTGCGAATTCTACGGGAAATTCCCCAGAAAATGCGGAAGAACCAATTGATTCTCATACCTGCTTTCTTACCAAACATTCTATTAATATTTCTAATAATTTTCGTATGCTGCTGGCTGCGTGCATCTTGCCAAAGCGCACTATAATGATGAATACTGATGGTATTTTTCGTTTCATTTAACTCTCCTGTTAAAAAATCCATGGGTGCAAAATATTCGGTCGGATAAAGATCAACACCTGCAATATTTTGATACTCATTTTTTTTAAGCAGTCCTTTTTTTGCAAGATAATTTGTCGTATAAACAGGGATTGCTACAATATTCATTGCACCATCTTTTTTTATGAAATCAACTGTCTCGTAGATGTCACGCAGGTCTTTGATAACTTGATTTTGCGGTTCTGCTCCAAAGCCCAGTCCAGGATTAACAGATACCCCACCTTCATTTTCTTCCATCCCCATGAAAACTCGTGATTTCAATAAATCATCAAGTGGTTTTCTTAACTCAACATCAGTATCCAGATAAATCCCGCCATTTTGATAAACAACATCAAAGCCCGCATAATCAGATACAAAACTCCATTTTTTCCGGTCATACGCTTGTTTCATATATTTGTTTTTTTTAATATCATAGTTGGATTCATCCCACTGAATTATCTCATACTCAGGGCATAATTCATGCCACTGTGCAATATACTTCTTGTACTCTTCTGGTAATTCATTGCCGCCAAACCAACAATAGTGAATCTTCTTAGGTATCATTCAGTTCTCCTCTAGTTTAATTCTAATAATTTTTGGATGGCTTGCGTGATATAATGCCCATCCCTGATTTTTT
Source organism: Lactobacillus sp. UCMA15818 (assembly GCF_030400225.1). GTDB lineage: Bacteria > Bacillota > Bacilli > Lactobacillales > Lactobacillaceae > Liquorilactobacillus. The sequence continues at coordinate 83,050 of NZ_VJYB01000007.1, forward strand.
GTCCAATAATCCTTACATTGTTGCACATCTCTCGATAATTCTCTTCAGTCACATCAGCAAGGATTCTATCAAGTTCAGCCAAACTATTAATCGTAATTCCCAAGCCATTGTGCTCTACAAAGCTCGCTAAAGCAGCTTGTTTCCAGACAATTACAGGTAAACCAGAGCTTAAATAAAGTGATGCTTTGTGAGGATTATTGTATTTGAGGTATTCACCAAAAATTCCGTTACATTCTGTTAAACTATCCCCATCCCAAATTAAACCAAAGCTCTGCTTAAGATATTTTGGAAGCTCTTCTGGTGAATATGAACCTTGATAGTTAATATTTTCTGGATACTTATCAGCTTGATTTGGACCATACAAGTATAGCGGAATCTCACTATCCATCTTTTTTAAAAACTCTGATTTACCAAGATTTCCAGCAAAACAGATTGTTCGCTCATATTTATCATGCTTTACCATCACTTGTGGATTATCATAGTCAAAAATTCCCAGTGAGACAATTGGCTTAATCATGCCTGCTTGTTTGAGCCACTTAACCATTTCTTCATTATGGGCAATTACCCCATCACTTTTATTAAAAAAAGCAATCTCTTCTGCAATATATTCAGGTTCATCACGGTGCAACCTTAATGATTCAACATCATGTAACAACAAAAAGATTTTTGTACCCCTTTTCTTCTTAACTTCATCAATAATTTTATTATTTGTTCGCTCGTTAAAGGCTGGATATTGAAACAAGACATTCTGCATTTTTTGTTTTTTTATTTCCCGTGGAATATCCCACATAACCTGTTTAATACTCATTAGCTCAGCTTTGCGTGCACCGTTAAAATAGAAGATAATGCTTTTAAAATCTGCCTTTTTCAAAAAATTAACAACATCCATCTTGGCCTTAGGACCTGCCTCATACTGTGTTTTATCATACATTGAAATCACAAAATCACTCATAATCTACCTGTCCATTTCCTATATATATATTGAAGATTTCCTATAATTCATTATACCCGATTGTTCAAAAAAATGAGAGTGTGATATAAAGCATTAAATTTGAGTAAATACTGTTCCTTACAAGCATAGCATGTGATTCACTCTATCAAGATAGATAAAAAATTCTGCTGTTAATTGATTTTTATCAATTAATAACAGAATTAATCATAGAATTTTTATTTAATTACCAAATAATTTCTTCTAACTTATAAAGATTCCCTTCTCGGCCAAATTATCAATGCATTCCTGCAGATATCGTTCATCATGCTCTGGATAAATTGGCTTTGTCTTCTCCTCTTTACTCAAGTTCTTATATGGAACACAAGATTTCCCGCGATAGTCTTTATCATACCAAGCTATATCCGGTTGATAGCCTCTTTTTTTCATCTCACCCATTACCAAAATATGAAATTGATACAGCTTATAAGGTGAATATAAGAACACATAGTCTACTGTTGCATGTTTTTTCCCCCAACCATTCCCTCTAAGAGCTGCAATTTCCCTGTGTTGTCCCAAAAGTTGCTGCCTTGGTAATTTTGTAATAAGTGCTTCATGCCATAATCTCATTATTTGTTATTCGCCTTTCTTAATTTTCTTATCAATATTGATTCTGCGAGATATTTAACTTCATATTCATCTGTTAATTCAACCAAATATCGTCCTAATTCATCGTTTGCTTCTTCAAGCTTGTTTAGCAGCACTTGATACTTCCTCTTTTCTTCAAACGTTGCCTTATTTTTGAAATATCCCCAAACATGTTGATAAGCAGTCGTTAGAGTTTCTTTTGTTGGTAACATAGAATCTGCCTCTTGCAAAATTTGCTGATATCTTTGCTGACATTTTTCATCCCACTGGTTTCCTTTTGCCAAAGCCCTAATCTCATTATAGAATTGCTGCGAACGTGACATCACCCAATATTTGTTCTGTGCCCAAGATTCCTGCCACTTTTCCATTATGTACCACCTAACCTATCCTTTTATTCCATTTTACAGACCTAGTTTACTAAATCAAAATTCTCTGCTTTATTGTGCCCCAAAATTGGACTTTCTTGTAGTGCAGCCACAATCTAATTATTTATACTGCAAAAAATAATTTGGATGCCAAAGAGAGACCGGCCAAAAGTTAAATTTTGAACCAGTCTCTCCATTTTTTACGAATGAACATATTTCATAAGTCATTCTATTGTCTTCCGTGCTTAAGCCGGTGCAATCCATGTACATTACCTAGAATAAAGACCAGAATTCCTAACCATATAAATACAAAGACAACCGCTTTATGCCAACTGAATGATTCGTGTATTACAAAAATTGCCATCAACAACTGAATTGTTGGATTCAAATATTGAATGAATCCAAGTGTGATAAAATCAGTATTCTTTGTTGCCACTGCAAATAATAACAATGGAATTATCGTGATAATCCCACTAAATATCAGCAAAGTTGTTACTCCAGCTCCATCTTGCGTTATTACATGAGGTGAAAGCAAAAGATATATTATGGCAACTGGTGCTACAAAAAGGGTTTCCAATGTTAATGAAATAGTCGCAGGTAACTGAACTTGTTTCTTAATTAATCCATAAAAGCAAAAAGAAGCAGCCATTAATAGTGTATTTAGAGGGAGCGAACCTGCTTGAATTGTCAGAATTACTACCCCAAGAATAACCAATAAAAGAGCAATTACCTTTGAACGCGATAGTTTTTCATGCAGAAATATAAGTGCAACAATAACATTCATTAATGGCATTATATAGTATCCTAGACTCGCTTCTGTTGCTTCGTGATGCGTAACCATGTAGATATAAATAAACCAGTTAAGAGAGATTAAATATGAACTTAGAATAATCCAAAAAATTTTGCGGTTCTGAACCAGCTCCTTAATTGTTCCCCAAATAGTTCCCCAATCCTTTTGGACAGTCAGAACAATACTAATTGTAATTAACGAAAACACAATTCTATATGCAAGTGTATCCAATGCAGGCACCACACTGAGTAGTTCCCAAAACACACTCAATAGGCCCCATAAAGTATATGCTGCCAAACCTGTACTTATACCTAAACGTCTTTTCTCCATCGCTCTTCTCCTCCGTTAACCTCACTGTCATTAAAACTAGTGCATCTTAAATTGTAAGAACAAATCATTATATTTGCTCAAATTCTTCTGTGACAAAGCATCATACACTTCAAGATGCGCTATTGTTTTATTCGTTGGATACATTACTTTATCGCTTTGCATGCTTTTTGGCAACATCTTCTTTGCCGCTTTGTTTGGTGTGGCATATGCTACATATTCTGCATTTTGAGCAGCATTTTCTGGTTTTAACATAAAATTCAAAAACGCATAAGCGCCCTTGATGTTTTTCGCCGTTTTGGGGATAACCATGTTGTCAAACCAGATATTTGAACCCTCTTCTGGAATCGTGTAACGCAGATTCTTGTTATTATCCATCATCTCCATTGCTTCTCCAGAGTAAGATACGGCAACGGGTGCCTCATCTTGTGCCATGTAAACTTTAATCTCATCAGCCAAAATTGCTTTAACATTGGGCGACAATTTTTTAAGTTTTTCATATGCTGCTTGCAAGTCTTTGGAATTAGTATCATTGACCGACTTGCCTTGACTATTCAAAGTTAATCCCATAATCTCGCGTGCCCCATCAATCAGCATAATACTATTCTTGAACTTAGAACTCCATAAATCATTCCAATGTTTAACTTCACTTGCTTTCACATATTTATCATTATAGATAATTCCTAATGTACCCCAAAAATACGGCAGAGAATACTGATTGCCTGGATCAAATGAAAGATTCAAAAACTTAGAGTCAATGTTGCTTAATCCCTTCAACTTGCGATGGTCAATTGGCAATAATAAATGATTATTAATCATCTTTTTAATTGTGTAATCACTAGGAACTGCAATATCATAAGCAGTTCCTCCCTGCTTAATCTTCGTGTACATTGCTTCATTAGAATCAAATGTCTCATATGAAACCTTGTACCCAGTTTGTTTTTCGAATTTCGTAATCAACTTGGGATCTATGTAATCCCCCCAGTTAAAAATATTAACGACCTGATTACTTTTCCCACTGCCACTATCTTTTTCAAGCTCAAATGAAACTATGAAAAGTGCAAGGCAAATCAGAATAATTCCGAAAAACATGATATTTAGTTTTTTCACCTACTCTACCCCACTATCTAATCAAGTTTTGTTGAACTTTCTGGTCTTTACGCTTATCCTTAGGGCTATCCTTACTGATGAAATAATATCCAATAACTAAGATTAGAGAAAATAGGAACATTAGGGCACTCAAAGCATTAATTTCCAAGCTGATTCCCTGACGTGCTCTTGAGTATATTTCAACAGAAAGTGTTTCGAAGCCATTCCCCGTCACAAAAAATGTTACTGCAAAATCATCTAACGAATAAGTAAATGCCATGAAATAGCCTGCAATCATTCCAGGAGTAATAATCGGCAAAATTACTCCTTTTAGTATCTGCCATTGATTTGCACCAAGATCTTGTGCCACATTAATAAATGAAGGATTCATTTCTTGTAATTTGGGCAGTACCATCAAGACAACAATTGGAATACTGAATGCAATATGCGAAAGCAAGACAGAGGTAAAGCCTAGGTTAATGCCAAGCACTGTAAAGAAAATCAAAAAACTTGAGCCAATGATTACATCAGGTGAGACTAAAAGAATATTATTTAAGCCTAAAATTAAGGTTCGGACTTGTGGATTTTTGATTGAATATATTCCGAGAGCTCCACTTGTACCGATAATCGTAGCAAGCAAAGAAGAAAGAAAGGCTAAGAAAAAAGTCTGAACAGTAATTAAAATCAATCTTTGATCTGCCCATATTTCTTGATAATATACCCATGTGAAATGCGTAAAATGATTCATCCCGCCACTGCTATTGAAGGAGTAGAAAATTAAGTAAAAAATAGGTAAATACAATACTAAAAAAGCAATTATCAAATACAAATTACGTCCGTAATGCCTCTTTGCAGTATTCATTGCCTTCTCCTCCTTTTCTTTTCACCTGTGAGAAACATAATCAGTATCATTGTCGCAATCAAAATGACTCCAATTGTTGACCCCATTCCCCAATCCTGTGTAACGAGGAAATTCTCCTCAATTGCAGTTCCCAGTGTGATCACTTTGTTCCCACCAATTAGACGTGTCAGCATAAACAAAGAGAGTGATGGGATAAAAACAACCTGAACTCCACTTTTTATCCCGTTCAAGGTCAGTGGAAAGATCACATTCCAAAAAGTCTGAAATCTGTTGGCTCCCAAGTCACGACTGACATTGATTAGTGATTCATCTAGTTCATCAACTGCGTTAAAGATTGGTAAAATCATGAATGGTAATTCAATATAAGCAGCAACCAGCATAAAACTAGCATTGGTAAACAACAACTGATGCGAACCTAAGCCCAGCCATTCTAATGAATTATTGACCGGCCCAGCTTGACTAAAGATTCCAATAAATGCATAGGCCTTCAATAAGATATTTATCCATGTCGGTAAGATAATTAGCATTAGCCAAAGCTGTTTATATTTTGTTTTTGTTAGAAAATAAGCTGTCGGATAACTAAGCAACAGTGTAATTAGTGTAATCAATCCCGCATAAAAAACTGAATTAAAAGTCATCCGCAAATAAGAACTGATTTTAAAGAAACTTTCATAATTGTTAATTGTAAAATTCCCATTAATACCGATAAACGATTGATATAGAATTAATGCAACAGGAGCTAGGACAAATAAGAGCAACCATAGGACATACGAACTGAAATAAAGCCCTTTTGCTTTCATATTATTTCCCCCTCAACTTTTTTGATTTTTACTATTAAGCAAGCAAAATTTTTTACCACAAATATATTCCTAACTCTGTTGGTAATCTTCTAAGCGCTGATAAAAATCAACCTCAGTTTCATTAAAACGCATGATATGAATTGCCGCAGGTTCAAAATCTAAACCGACATTTGCCCCAACCTCAACTTTTTTTGTAGACCTAATCTTCCATTCATTTCCATCTACATCGGTACAAACGATCTCGTAATGAACCCCACGGAATAATTGTGAGATAACCGTTCCGACAACTTTGCCTGTTTGCGCTGACGTTACTTCAATATCTTCTGGACGCAAAACAACTTCGATTGGTTCATTCTCTTTCATTCCACCATCAACACATTCAAAAGTTCGACCTGCAAACTTGACCTGCCCATCAGTAATCATCGTTCCTTCAACAATATTGCTTTCCCCGATGAAATCAGCAACAAACCGGTTCAAGGGTTCATCATAAATTGCGATTGGCGTTCCTCGCTGAATTATCTTGCCATGATTCATTACAAAGATCTCATCACTCATTGCAAGTGCTTCTTCTTGATCATGTGTGACAAAAATAAAAGTGATTCCTAATCTTTTTTGCAATTCGCGCAATTCATACTGCATTTCCTTTCGTAACTTCATATCTAACGCTGACAGTGGTTCATCTAATAACAACACCTCTGGTTCATTTACTAAAGCTCTAGCGATTGCAACTCGCTGTTTTTGCCCACCAGACATCTCACTGATTTCGCGATCTCCAAAATCTGGTAACCGTACCATTTTGAGAGCATCATTTACTTTTTCTTTAATTTCTTTTTTACTTTTCTTCTTAATCTTCAGTCCAAATGCGATATTATCAAATACGTTCAAATGCGGAAAAAGTGCATAATCTTGAAAAACAGTGTTAATTTTGCGCTTATTAGCAGGAATGTGATTTATTTTTTGGTCATTCATCAAAATATCACCAGAACTCTCCTCAATGAACCCTGCAATTAGAGATAATGTCGTCGTCTTACCACAGCCAGACGGCCCCAGCAGAGTATAAAACTTGCCTTTCTCTAATTTAAAGCTGATTTTTTCTAAAATTACTGTATCTTTATATTTCTTGGTCACATTACGAAATGTAATAATTGGTTCAACCATTTTGATACCCTCCCCAAATAAATTAACTCTTGCCTCGCCTCATTTTTTTTTGGGTGCTTTTGCTAGTTAGAAGTTTTAAGATCCTTTTTCACTTTTGCATTAGTCTCAACAAATCTAATCCGCGAGGAGTTTGTCAAATAGTTTTTTATGAACATTCAAAAGGGAAAGCCCTCTTCATTAGCTAGCACTACAGCCAGATGGGAGACTTTCCCACGAATTAGTTTAACAGAATTAAAAGTAATAGACCACATTATTTTTAGTTTTCATGAAATAATAGAAAAATAATTGGATATCTATTAGTAATTGTTTATTACTGCATACTAATTACGAATAGTTAACATGCTTGAAATATTATGGTTACGCATTAAATCAGAGTAAAAAGTATCTCCATTCCAGTACTCTCGAACTAATTTAACTTTTGACCAGTCTCATAAAAAACACCCCATAATAATTAGATTTTCTAACTGTTATGGGGCACTTTTTACTGCTTTATTATTTCAATCTCTATTCGACTGCTTCAAGCTTCACCACTTTATTTAATTCTTCAACTGTCGGTTGTTTCTTTAAAATACCTTTCAGATGTCCCAGATTCACATCAGAACTCCAAGACAATACTCCAGCCAATATTTTTTTATCAAAATAATAAACAATATACTGCTCGTCTCCGAGCTTCTCTGCATACATCTTTAATCCTGAATTAACGTTGCCAAACGCTTCCCAATTAATATCAAATACCCAACTATAAAAGACTGGTGTATAATCATAAATACCAGTCTCGCCAGCCATCTGTTTACCAACAAATAATCCTGAATTAATAGCATGCCTTACATGACCTGCACTTTGGCGACTCAAAATCTGGTCGGGATATGAAATAATGTCTCCTGCTGCCCAAATATCAGCCGCTGTCGTTTTAAGCTGCTCGTCAACAATGACTCCATGCTCATCAACTTCGAGTCCAGCTGCACTTGCTAAACTATAATCTGTGAATGCACCAATTCCTAAGACAAGCCCGGCACCTTGCAGTACAGTTCCATCATTCAGTTGAACTTTAACCCCATCTCCAACAAGTTCATAACCAGATGCTTTACTATTATGATAGATTTTGATCCCCGCCGCAAGATACTTTTGTTCATACTTTTCACTTAAGAATATAGGGAACTTCTTATCAAAAATTCTGTCACCAGTAATTACTAATGAAACTTTGGTATCGCTTTGAATCAATCCAGCAGCAATTTCACTTCCAATATAGCCATTTCCCACAACAATCACATGCTTGCCTTTGCCGCTAAATTTGCGAATTTTAAGATAATCCTGCTTCGATCTTAGTGCAACTACCCGCTCGCTGCTCTCTCCTTTAAGCGCTTTCGCTTCACTCCCAGTTGCAAGCAGTAATTTATCATATGCATACTCCTCACCCTTGTCAGTTTTTACAATATGCTTTTCAGGAATGATTTTTATTACCCTAGTTGCTAAGGTTATCTCTGCATTGTATTTTTGTGCCGTGTGAAAATCAATATCTTCATCATGAAAATCTGGGTCTACCCAAAGCTTTTTACTTAAAGCCGGTCTAGCATAAGGTTCATCTATATCCGCTGAAATAATTCCAATCGTTCCTCCCTTATCTATCGACCGAATACCAGCGACTGCCTGATCTGCAGCCATTCCGCCACCAACAATTAAATAATTATATTTTTTATTTTCTTTTGTCATTTAGCTTACCTCCCATTATTGATAAAGCAAGATTACTTTTAATTGAAATTTAAATAGTATCCTAAGCATATTATAGAGGAATTGTTAGTCAACTTAAAAAAATTTGCTTATTTTTTATTTTAGATTAACAGAAATGTTACAATTAATTGACTATTACAAGAAACGGAGCGATTCAGGATGTACACGATTGGACTAACTTCATGGAGTGAGCATAAATCATTGATTAAGAACATCAACCGCCCGCTGACTCTGCAAGAATACAGTGCTTTTTTCCCAACAGTTGAACTTGATACCTTCTTCTATGGTATACCACGTGTTACAAGTGTTGCTGCTTGGCTTACTCAAGTTCCCAGTGATTTCAAATTCGTTATCAAAGCTAATCATTCTTTTACACTTCATCCTGGAGAAAATCTGACTAAAGCTGAAATCTCGAAAAAAATCTGCACATTCAAAGAAGCCATTAGTCCGCTAGTTGACAACAATGCTCTTAAAACTATTTTATGCCAGTTCCCGCCATATTTTGATGCCACAACAAAAAATGTGGCTTATCTAAGATATCTGATAAAGGAACTTACTGGTTTGCCACTCTCCTTTGAATTCAGAAATCACAGTTGGTTTAATGCACCTACGTTCAACTCACTAGTTAGCTTTTGTACTCAAAATAATATAACTTTGGTTGTTGTAGATGAACCATCTGTCGGACAATTGTCAGTACCTTTCAAACCTATTATCACTAACAAACAACTTCTCTTGGTTCGCCTACATGGCAGGAATGAAGCAGGGTGGCAACATAAAGGACCTGATTGGCGTAAGTACAGGACATTCTATGATTACTCCGATAATGAACTTAGTAGATTAAAAGATACTTTGATACTTCAACAAAATTCAGTCCAAGAAATCTGTATTATCTTCAACAATAATTCTGGCGGTCATGCAGCTAAAAATGCACTGTCATTGAAAAAAATGCTGAATATCAAATTCAACAATTTGAATAAACAGCCCCCAGAGCAATTGGACTTTTTTTGATTTTAGTTATAAAAATTGAATGCTTTGAGATTGAAAAAGCCCCACATATGGAACACATTTATTCGTAATAAAGAGCGGAGCTAGATAAAATTTAACTTTGAATTTACTTGTGTATTTGGTCATAAAAAATACCCCATAATAATTAGATTTTTGTCTAACTGTTATAGAGCGCTTAATAAAACGAATTTTTTCTATCCAATACTTCCACTATTCGTACTTATTTGTTAAATAATAATACCCTCACAATGATCTATCTCATGTTGAATAATTTGTGCAATCAGCCCTGAAAAAGACTGTTTTTGGTGGACAAATTGCCTATCCAAATACTCAACCGTAATATTTTCGTATCGCCTTGTTGACCTTTCACCAACTAGGGATAAACAACCTTCTTTTGCTTGGTAAGACTTACTTTTTCCAGTAACTTGGGGATTAATCATTGGGACTGCAAATGGTCCCATCTGACAAATAATTATCCGCTTGTATTCACCAATCATATTTGCCGCCATTCCAATACACTCATCTTCATGTGCCGCTAATGTATCTGCTAAATTGATAATTATCTGCTTATCAGAACTCGTCGCCTCTTTAGACTTAAGCTGTAACTTGCTGATTTCTTTATTAATTCCGCAAATCATCTGTTAGCCCCATTCGCATAGATTGGATGTGCGTCTGTTAATGACTTTACCTCTTGCACAACTTTTTTTAGTACCTCTGAATCTGCAGAAGATTCCAGTACCTCTACAATCAACTTTGCAACTTTTACTGCATCGTCTTCACTGAATCCACGACTGGTAATTGCAGCAGTTCCTACCCGAATCCCACTAGTCTTGAATGGGCTCAATGTTTCAAACGGAATTGAGTTCTTATTAACAGTGATGTTAACTGAATCTAACAACTTCTCAGCCTGTTTACCATTTAACCCAAAACCTAATACATCCACTAGAATCAAATGATTATCAGTCCCACCAGAAACCAAGCGTGCTTTGTCAGTATTTTCAAATACTCCTGCCATCGCTGCTGTATTCGTAATAATTTGCTTGCAATATTCCTTGAAATTAGGATCAAGAGCTTCCTTGAATGCAGCAGCCTTACCAGCAATCACATGTTCTAATGGACCACCCTGTATTCCCGGGAAAATTGCACTATTAATTTTCTTAGCCAATTCTTCATCATTTGTTAAAATCATTCCGCCACGAGGTCCACGTAAAGTCTTATGTGTTGTAGTAGTCGTAATATCAGCATATGGGACTGGGCTTGGATGCAGCCCAGTTGCAACAAGACCAGCAATATGGGCCATATCAACCATGAGTTTTGCGCCAACTTCATCTGCAATTTTCTTAAACCTTGCAAAATCAATTATTCTTGAATAAGCGCTTGCCCCCGCAACAATCAACTTTGGTTGATATTCCTTGGCTAATTCTAAAATTTTATCATAATTAAGCTTTTCAGTATTTTTGTCTACCCCATATCCAACAAAATTATATGTTTTTCCACTAAAATTAACTGGTGAACCATGAGTTAGGTGTCCTCCTGCAGCTAAGTCCATTCCTAAAACAGTATCACCGGGTTGAATCAAAGCCAAATATGCCGCAGCATTTGCCTGTGAACCTGAGTGCGGCTGTACATTAGCAAATTTTGCGCCAAATAATTTCTTAGCGCGCTCAATTGCTAAGTTTTCGACAACATCTATGTACTCGCATCCGCCATAATATCGCTTTCCTGGATACCCTTCTGCATATTTGTTAGTTAGTACGCTTCCTTGAGCAGCAAGTACAGCTTTTGATACAATATTTTCTGAGGCAATCAACTCCAAATTTCCTTGTTGTCGCTTCTCTTCAGCAGCAATTGCCTGCCACAATTCTGGATCAAATTCTTTGTAATCCATCTACTAATCATCTCCGTTCTTGTTTGCTATTGTACCATAGCAAAATCAGAGTGTGACACAAGTTGAGAAAATTTGAGCACTAACCAAAATTACGAACATGGCATGTTCTTTGCTATGAGTAATTTGAAGTTAGGCGGAGAATTTTGACTTGTGGAACACGTTTAATCAGAGTGTGACACAAGTGAAGTGCCTTACAAAACTTGGACGTGTAAATCAAGTTTTGGAGGTGCTTTTTTGACACGTAATTATACCTACAGTTTTAAGCTGAAAGTTGTTAAAGAATATTTAAATGGTGAAAATTCATTA
>NZ_VJYB01000008.1 GCF_030400225.1 Lactobacillus sp. UCMA15818
TGACTCTTTACTTAATTATTTACTAGCGAATTGACTTCGCAAATGTTTGCTCTTGTACTAAACAAGAGACCCTACACATTTGATTTGTCGAAACTTTGTTCAGTTTTCAAAGGTCTACATAATTGCTCAACACAACTTTTAAATAATATCATGTTTAACAATAACTGTCAAACCTTTTTTTAAAATTACAATTTAGAATTCCGCATAGTTTTAAACAACGCATACAATATCCCAAAAATAATTCAAATAGATCATGAAAAGCTAAATTTTTTCTTCCTCTGATGCTCCATGTATCCACTCACCAATCAATTTTCGCTGACTAAAAGCCACTGGAATAAGTAGCATAACGGCTAAAATACCACAGGCTGGAAAACCCCAGATTCCACCTGCAACGTCCATGACACCACCGGCGAAAACACTGCCGATTGGCGTTGTTCCTTGATTAAGTAAAACATAGACACTCATAACCCGTCCACGCAGATTGTCTGGGATACTATATTGAAATGAAGCATTAGATTGATTCAAGAAGATCATATTACAGAAACCAACACCAATCATAGCCAACATGGCAAGCCAGTATACATGCACAAACAACATCAGTGTTTGCAAAATAACAGTTCCAGCTGTCACAAATAGATAGATATTACGTTGTAGACCAAAGCGCGATAGGTAACTCATCAAAAATGCTGCAATCAGTGAGCCGATTCCGCTTGCGGAAAGCAAATTTGCGTAAACCTGTGCACCAGAGTGCAACACTGTTCTAGCAAAAATTGGGATAATCACGTTGTTGTTAAAGTTTAGCGTAGAAACCACCAACATCAATTCAGCGCTCAAACGAATATTAGGTTGGTGCCCAATGTAACTCAAACCATACTTAATATCTGACCAAATTCTTCGTTGAGAGTCAGTTATCAGTATATTATTCTGGTGAATCAAGAATAACCCAAGTAGCACAGCCAAATAGCTGATAGTATTAACAAGAAAGCAAAACGCCACACTGAATTGTGCCATAAGAATTCCAGCAAGGGAAGGGCCAACAATCTTAGCTATGTTGAACAACGTTGAATTCAAGGATATTCCATTCATTAAGTCCTTTTGACCAACGAGTTCAACAACGTAGGACTGACGGGTTGGAGTATCAAAGCTTTGGAGAATTCCATACAAAATTGCGATTACCAGAACTTCCCAGTATTGAACAAGTCTGGTATAAACAAGAATCGTCATAGCTAACCCGAGTAATAAAAAACCAAACTGAGTCAACAGTAAGATTCGTTTCTTTGGGCAACGATCGATGACAGTTCCCGCTATCAATGTCAACAGAAGAATCGGTACGAATTGACAAGCCGTCAGAATGCCCACGAGAAATGCCGAGCCTGTCATTTGGTAGACCAACCACGTTTGTGCCGTTCGCTGAATCCAGGTTCCCATGACGGAAATACATTGACCAAACCAGAAGTAACGAAAGTTTCTATTTTGAAGTGATGAAAAAGTACTACGTAAAACATTCATGTGCACGCCAGCTTTCGATCATGTTTCATTTAGATTTTAAATTCAGAAGTAACAAAAAAGCCGAAGTTTTATTCGACCTTTTTCTTTAATATTATAGTAACTTTGTTAAATTCATCAGGTTGACTATTAGCTAGTTATTATTTACTTTCATCCATTCTTAGAGTTGGGAAAAGCAAGACATCACGAATGGAAGGCGCATCTGTCATCAACATTACCAATCGATCAATACCTACCCCTAATCCTCCGGTTGGCGGCATCCCATATTCTAATGCTTCAACATAATCTTCATCAATTCCCTCAGCCTCATCGTTGCCAGCCTCGCGTTCTTTAACCTGAGCTTCAAAACGGCTTCTTTGGTCTATAGGATCGTTTAATTCAGTAAAAGCATTTGCATACTCATTTCCAAGAATGAACATCTCAAAACGGTCCGTAAATCTAGCATCCTTTGCATTCTTTTTAGCTAGTGGTGAAACCTCAACTGGGTGACCATATATAAAAGTAGGGTCAACTATTTTATCTTCACAAAAAGTCTCGAAGAATTCATTAATAATATGTCCAACTTTCCAATACATTTCATAGTGGACTCCTTTTTCATTGGCAATCTGTCTAGCTTGCTCAATTGACATTTCTTGCCAGAAATCAACACCAGTTTTCTCTTTGATTGCGTCCACCATGTGAACACGCTTAAACGGTTTGTTAAAATCAACTTTTTCCCCCTGATATTCAACAACCCCATCATTTGTCACTACTTTTGCCGCAGCTTTAAATATTCCTTCAGTTTCATCCATAACATCTGTAAAGTCAAAGTAAGCAGCATATGATTCTAACATCGTAAATTCAGGATTATGTTTTGTATCAATTCCTTCATTTCTAAATACACGACCTATTTCATAAACACGTTCCATTCCACCAACAATCAATCGTTTTAGATGCAACTCAAGTGCAATCCTAAGATAAAGTGAAATATCTAATGCATTATGATGTGTAATAAACGGACGTGCAGCAGCACCGCCAGCTTGATTATGCAAAACCGGTGTTTCAACTTCAGTAAAATTATTATCGTCAAGGTAGCGCCTAATTGCCGTGATAATCTTGCTTCTCTTCATAAAGCGCTCAAAACTATCGCGATTTGAAATCAAATCTAAATAACGTTGACGATAAATTTGTTCAACATTTTGTAAGCCATGAAACTTGTCTGGTAATGGTCGAAGCGCTTTTGATAAAAAAGTGATATCGGTAACTTTTAGTGTTAATTCCCCCATATCTGTCTTAATTACTTCTCCAGTAAGACCTAAATGATCTCCTAAATCAGATCGCTTGAAAATATGATACTTTTCTTCGCCAACAACATCTTTACGAACATATAATTGCAAGCGACCATCTTTATCTTGAATATCAGCAAAGCCAACTTTACCTTTTCCTCGCTTTGCAACCATTCTTCCCGCAATCGTTGCCTCAATTCCTAAACCATCCAACTCTTCTTTTGTTTTTGCATCATATTGATCATGTAGTTCCATAGTCATTGCTGTTCGCTCAAAACGATGACCAAATGGATCAATTCCCTCCGCACGTAATTCATCCATCTTTTCACGCCGAACCTTCAGCTGATCGTTCATATTTTGTTCCTTAACCAAGATTATCCCTCCAAAAAATTACTCACCTTATATATTGCCCAATTATGGCATAAAAAGCAAATCTAATTTTAAATATCTTTTACCAGTCTCTCTAACTCAGCTTCTGTAAAAACATATTTTTTTTTGCAGAAATGGCAGATTACTTCAGCACCATGATCTTCTTCAATTATTAATTTTAAATCAGCTGGTGAAATACTTGCAAGTGATTTTGCAAACCGTTCTTTCGAACAATCACATCTATAACTAATTTCAACTTTATCCAAAATTTGTGTATTTTTTTGTCCACAAATTCGATAAATTATTTCCTCTGGTATAGTTTTTTTCGCCATCATCACTGAAATTGCTGGTAAATTGGCGATATTCTGCTCAACTTCTGCTAAAACTGCTTCATCGGCATCAGGCATTGCCTGAACCATAAAACCTCCAGCAGTTCTAACTGAATTATCATTATTAACAAAGACTGAGACTCCAATTGAAGAAGGAATTTGTTCAGACTTTGCCATATAGTAGGTAAAATCTTCACCTAATTCTCCAGAAACAAGCGGAACCTGTCCAGTAAAAGGCATTTTAAGTCCGAGATCCTTCGTAATTTCTAATAAACCGCTGCTCCCAACTGCTCCCTTAACATCAATCTTTTGTTGTTTATTCAACGGTAAATGAACATGAGGTTCCTTCAAATACCCCTTCACATCACCACTTGCCGTACCATCAATCACAATTGTTCCTGTTGGTCCATTTCCCATAATTTTCACAGTCATTTTATTACCGCCTTTTAATAACGATTGACTAAGTAAGCTAGTAGCTGTAATTGCCCTGCCAAATGCAGCTGTAGCAGCACTCCATGTGTCATGTATTCTCTGTGCTTTTCTAACAGTTTCTGTTGTGTCAATAGCATAAACTCTTAATTGACCATTGTAAGCCAATGCTTTTATCAAATAATCAGTCATTCTTTTTTTCTCCTCAAACTAATATGTTAACTCCATAATAGCAATAAAAAACAGATGATTTCAATATAAAATCATCCGTTCTTACATAAAAAACTGTTTCTATTATTAAGATTTATCCTTTGGGTAAAATGTTATAGTCTTGGTTAAATCTTCAGCGCCCGTTCTTTCATTTTCCCGCTGTTTTTCTTCTTCTTTTCGTTTCAGAGCCTCTTTTGATTCTTCAAAAGTTGCAGCTTTTTCACTAGGAAATTCTGTATTCTTCTTAAATGGCATCTCACCCGTCTCAAATAAGCTTAGAATTTGTTTCTCATCAAGTGTCTCATATTCAAGCAAAGCTTCAGCAATTATCTTATGCTGCCCACGATGTTCTCCAATAATCTGCTTGGCTGAAGTCATTCCCTCATTCAGTAAAGCTTTAACCTCATCATCAATCAAATTGGCTGTTTGTCCAGAATAGCTTGGTTGTCCAGCCATTCCGCCACCAGCAAATACATTACTTTGTCCCTCATATTGGACAGGACCAAGTTTCTCACTCATCCCATATTCGGTAACCATGGCTCTAGCAAGCTGCGTTGCCTGCTGGAAATCGTTTGAAGCACCGGATGACTGCTCACCATAAACGGTTTCTTCAGCAGCACGGCCTCCCATTAAACCAGCAATTTGCTCCTTCATATCGTGCTTTGAAAGCAACATTTGGTCTTCTTTTGGAAGCATAATTGCATATCCACCAGCACGACCACGAGGTACGATTGTAACTTTATGAACGACTCGTGCTTCATTGAGAACTAGGCCAACGACAGTATGCCCTGCTTCATGATAAGCAACTGTTTCTCTTTCCTTCTTGCTAACTACACGATCTCTCTTAGCAGGGCCAGCAATAACACGGTCTTCTGCCTCATCAATATCTGATGCATCGATTTGCTTTTTATCACGGCGAGCAGCCAAAAGAGCTGCTTCATTAAGCAAGTTCTCTAAATCAGCACCAACAAATCCAGGTGTCTGCTTAGAGACCATCTTTAAGTCAACATCATTTGCTAACGGCTTATTCTTAGCATGCACCTTCAAGATAGCTTCACGTTCCTTAACATCAGGACGACCGACTAAAATCTTACGATCAAAACGACCTGGTCTTAATAGCGCAGGATCCAAAACATCTGAACGGTTTGTTGCTGCCATAACAATTACACTCTCATCGTCTTCAAAACCATCCATCTCAACCAATAATTGATTAAGCGTTTGTTCACGTTCGTCATGTCCGCCGCCCATACCACTGCCACGTTGACGACCAACAGCATCAATTTCATCAATAAAAATGATTGATGGTGCATTCTTTTTCGCGTTTTCAAATAAATCACGAACACGACTTGCCCCGACACCAACAAACATCTCTACGAAATCAGAACCTGAGATAGAGAAAAATGGCACGCCAGCTTCACCGGCAACAGCCTTTGCAAGTAATGTCTTACCTGTTCCAGGAGGTCCTTCAAGTAGAACCCCTGAAGGGATCCTAGCCCCTAACGAGAGAAACTTATGAGGATCTCTTAAGAATTCAACAACTTCAACAAGTTCCTGTTTCTCCTCTTCCGCACCAGCAACATCGGAAAAACGTACTTTGTTAGCCTTCTTGTCTACTGGTTTAGCCTTTGATTTACCAAAATTCATGACACGACCATTACCGCCGCCCTGTCCTGCTTGCCCCATCATCATGTAGAAAAAGAACACAAAGAAGACCACTGGTAACAAGTAAATCAGTAATTGTAACCATAGACTACTAGACTCTTCTTCTTTAGTACCATTCTTCACGTTATTTTTTTCAGCATACTGTTGAATCTGTTTGACAGCAACATCATTAGTCAGCACATTAGTTGAAAATGAAGTCACCTTACTACTTCCAGAAGTAAAACTTCCTAGACCTGTTGATTCTTTAACTTTACGTGACTTTTTATAGTCCCCTGTAATTTTATAAGTACTTCCAGAAGGTTGCGTTGTGAAATCTTTAACATTATCCTTCTTTAACTCACTAATAAATTGGCTTGATTGGATTTGTTGAGATTGAGAACTTGTTTTACCACCAAAAAAGTAGTACAACATTCCCATTACCCCAAGGAAAATCACAATATAAAATAGACTATTTCTAAAGAGCCCATTCTTGTTATTGTTCATCTGCTTCCTCCTCGTTTACTACACAGATTGCTACGGTCAAACAGGTAGCGCATAAATCATAACACACTTGACTATTATTGACCATTAATTATTCTCATAAATTTCTGTTTTTAAAATACCAACATATGGAAGGTTACGATACATTCCTTGGTAATCAAGTCCATACCCGACCACGAACTCATTTGGCACTTGAAAACCCACATAATCTGGAACAACGCCTTCTACTCTTCGTTCAGGTTTATCCAACAGTGTGCAAATTTTTACAGATTGTGCTTTGCGGTGTTTTAAAAGACTAACTATGCGTTGTAAGGTCTTCCCAGTATCAATGATGTCTTCAATAATCAAAATATCTCGGCCTTCAACTGGAACATCTAAATCCTTAATTATTTTGACTTCTCCTGACGAAACAGTTGCATCACCATAACTTGAAACATCCATAAAATCAATTTCGGCGTATGTATCAATTTTTCTAATGATATCTGCCATAAACAAAATAGCACCCTTCAGTACGCAAATAACTAAAGGTTTCTTATCTGCATAATCGATAGTCAATTGTGCTCCAATGCTCTTTGAGATCTCTTCTATTTGCTCCTTACTGTAGAGAATCTCTCTGATATCCTCGTTCATATTCAACCTCATTCCTAGACTTTATTCCTAAAAATTATCATGTATTGCATTTTATCATTTACAGGACTTTCTGACAAATCTGATCTTTTAACACTCGGCAACCACAAGACCAAATTTTCTGTAGTAACAACTATCCATATTTTTGCACGAATATCTTGCGGAATTTTGTCATCAATCAAGATTTTTTTTAGTTTCTGTGTTCCGACCTTAGTATGAATTCGATCTCCCTGATTACGATGTCTAATTGTTAAAGGAAGTAATTGTGAATCTGAAAAATAAAAGACTTGATCAGTTGCTAGAATTTCTGGTTTCTTATTAAAAAAAACTCCTATCTCTTCTTTTTCGTTAAGAAATACCCACGTATCTAATTTTAACCTATATTTGTTCTGAATTTCATCTTTAATTTGATATTTATTATCAAAATAAAATAAATTGTATTTTTTTATTAAAAACTCATGCATCCCAATTTTAATTGACCCTTGTGGCTTTTGAGAATTACCTAGGAAGCTTTCAATTTGGTTCAAGCTGTCTTCATTCAGTTTTCTTGAATATTTTTCAAGCAACTTCCTTATTACCAAAGTTCTCCAACTCTTGCTCAATGACAACCAGAAATCAACTGAAAAAGCAGTTTCATTTATCTGCATCTCTACTAAATAATTATCTACCTGTTCTTCAGTTGCACACAATAAAAGCGAAAGCTGATGCTCATAGGATTGTACATGTTCTAAAAACTTGGAATTTTCATCTTTCATTTTAGGAACAAGCAAATGTCTAACTCTATTTCTTAAATAATCATTTGAACGATTGGTTGCATCTTCGAAGTAAATAAGGTCTCTTTTTCGTGCATATTCACGAATTTCATCTTTTGAATAATTCAATAAAAGCCTGACCAAATATCCATCTGCAAATCTTCTAGTGACTCTAATTCCTTGTAATTGCTGAATATTGCCTCCTCTTACAAGCTTCATCAGAAAAGTTTCTGCCTGATCATCTGCATGATGCGCCGTTAATAAGGTTTTAATTCCTGTTTTCTCCATGATATCTGCAAAAAATTTATACCTGAAGGTCCTTGCAGCTGACTCTATCCCAACATTAGGATGTATTTCGGTCTCCCATTCCCTGCAATGAAGCTTAATATGCCGTTTCTTGCAAAAATTTCTGATAAAGCTTGTCTCAGCTTGGCTTTCTTGTCTTAACTTGTGATCTACATAAGCTACTTCGATAACAGGTCTAACACTTTCTGGTAGTCCACTTAATAAATCAAGCAATACCATTGAATCAACACCTGTTGATACAGCTACCAGCACTCTTTGATTAGAACAATATTTTCTAAAGTTATAAAAAAAACTTTGTGCTAAATTTTCCATATCCCCGACCTACCAAAAAAACGACTGCTGCTTACGACAACAATCGAATTTATTTGATTTAACTGCGACGGCCACCACGACCACCACGCTTACCTTCTGTATTTCGTTTTAATGATGTCAAGCGAACTTCGCTATCCTTCAAAAAACCTGATAGTAATGAATCAAAATCCGTCTTCTTAGCTTCATTTACTTTTTTATATTCTGTTTTTTTATAACCTTGCCGTTGCCCGCTATGATTATGCGTCTTCACATCTGTTCCACCGGAATGATAATTATTTCCACGTTCTGTTCGATTAGTATGTGTATTCTCTCGATGAGGAGCAACTGCTTTTCGAATTGAGAGACTGATCTTTCCATCTTCAGCAATTGACAAAACTTTGACTGTAACCTCATCACCGATGCTCAAAACATCGTGAATGTCCTTGACATATCCGTCAGATACTTCACTGATATGGACTAACCCATTCTTTTTGTCGCCCAAATCAACAAATGCACCGAAATTCGTTATCCCTGAAACCTTGCCTGTAACTTTAGCTCCCACTTCAATTGACATAAAAATGCTGCTCCTCCTTAAACTATATACATCTTAGTATAACATGCAAAAGCTGGTATGCAATAGATTAAAGACTATCAAATTATTTTTGTCCCAAGCTGCTATTTGGTAAACTATAAATCGTTTCACCATCTTTTGAATAATAATATTTCTCCCTGATTATCTTTTCAAGGTAATCTTCGCTATTTAGCTGTTTTACCTTTTCTTTCAGATCTGCCCTTTGATTTTTGACACTATTGAGTTTTTTTTGTGATGTATTGATTTGCTGGTATAAATTACTTGTTAATAATTTTGTATTTACAATCTGATAGCCAAAAAAAGCGACTATTAAAAAGAATGCTAGGGTAGCTATAATGAACCGCTTTTTATGAACTCGCCTGACCCGTTTTTGATAATCACTTTTTCTTTGTTTTTCCTCGTTAGCACGATAAAAAGAATTATTTAATGTTCTGATTTTTTGACCTGCTGCCATCTCAAAAGCTACCCCTTTCCTAGCATTACTACTTCATTATTATAGCAATTTTAATTCCTCAAAGTCTATTAATTTACTTATTGAAGTTTTCTTTAAAGTCTTCCGCAATAATTTCGTATAGCTCTGTTGCTTCATCCTTTTTCACTGTTTCTTTCAAAGAGGTTACCAACACACTCAATGTCTTATTGCCAAAAGAAATAACCAACTTGTTCCCGACAGCTACATCCGTTGAGGACTTAGCTACTTTACCGTCAATTGTAATTCTGCCTTTATCTGCAATTTCTTTCGCCACAGTTCTCCTTTTTATAATACGTGAAACTTTTAAAAACTTGTCTAATCTCATTATTTATCCATCCTTTTTTTGAAAATTTTCAAAACATATTCTCCACCAGGAATGCTTTTCCATTCCTTATCGCTGAATAAGTTGCCATATCTAGCCGAGCCCACATAAAAAACTGCTCCTACTGGAACTCCAATAATACACTGGATAAAACTACCTATTCGCGAAGTTTCAAGCGAATTAGTCACCCTGAGTATGCAAAAGACTACGCTGACCATTATTACGGAGCACACAACGATTTTCTTCACAAAACGTCTGCTCAATTTTCGGCTAAGACCAATTTTCTTCAATGACATCTCAGATAAAAATGTTCCAATTGCCATACTCAACACACTAGAAAGTGCAGCTCCAACAATTCCTAAATACAGCGTAAATTGATAATTCGTTAAAAATTTAATTACTATTATTGATACTAACACACCAATATTTTTTTTATAGTTATTTGTACTTTGCAATATTGAATTATCTAATAAAATAACGCCTGCAAAAATAATCGTCAACATACTAATACTTATTGCAACACTGCCTTGTACAGAGGAAAAAAGTGCCTTGTTGAGACTTGGCATCAAAATTATCAGTCCCCAAGTCACAGCCATTGACATCCAGATACAAATTCGATAAATCAACCGTGTATTTTGTTCAAATTTCAATTTATCTTTTTCCACCTGATTCTTAATTAACATTGGCAATAAACTAGCCGAAAAACTGGTTGAAACAACTAATCCCAGTTGAAGAAATGTTTGTGAGCGATCATAGACACCTTTCAGATTTTCAGCATTCTGCACCGAATATCCAGCAACCTGTAAAGCTTTTTTTAACGTGAAAGAGTCAATCAACTGTAGCAATACTAGAATTCCTGCAAAAAAACAAATTATTAATCCCTCCGAAAACAATCCTTTTAAGGTTGGGATGATTAACGCAAAATTTTGCTTACGCTGGAACTTTATAATTTTTTTAAAAAAGCTGATAAAAAAACACAAAGCACAGACTGCTCCTATTATGGAACCTAAAAAAGCATAACTTCCAATCCGATAAAGTGACCAACTATGTGAAGTCCCAAAAAGTGCAACTACGATGATTATACATATTCGGGCCACTTGCTCAACCAATTGTGAAAGTGCGGTTGGTGTCATCTCCTGCATTCCTTGATTGTAGCCTCTTGCAACGGCAAGCAATGGTACCAGCAAATACAGCCATGATACACCTTTTATTAATTCAACTAGCCTGTTGTCTCCCATCAAATAGGCAATTTCAGCTGCTCCTATATAAAGAAATGCAAAAATTACTATTCCAAAAAAGAAGAGTATATCTAACAGAATAACTGCTTGCTGTTTTTTCTTAACTTGCTCCGTTTCTCTTGCAATTATCTTAGAAATATAGACTGGAAATCCGGTAAGACCGATTGTCATAGCAATTCCATATATTGGATAGATTTGCTGGTAAATATAAAACCCCTTGTTTCCGACCAAGTTTTGAAAAGGAACACGATAGATTGCACTTAATATTTTACCAACCAAGGCAGCCACTGTCAGTGTGGTTGCACCTTTAAGTGCGAAATTAGCTGTTTTGTTTTTCATGTTCTTTTACCTTTTTTATTTTTTTACTTAGTTTTTTAAACATTTCTGTCATATCTGCAATATTCTTTGCAAATTTACTTGCAGGTTGCAATGCTATGCTAATTTTCATTCTTTTCTGCTCAGATTTTAAGATCGCTTTCAAATTAATTTTAGCAATAATTTCTAGATAATCTTCAGCGCTATAAAATTCAAAGGCATCCTCACTAAAGATCACATTAATTTTCTTTTTCTCATAATCAATTACCTCAACAAGTGCCATATCAGCATACATCTTCAACAGCCCTAATTGTAACAAATTATCGACTTCACTCGGATATTCACCAAAACGATCAAGCAAATCTTCTTGAATTTCAAAGAATTGTTCCTCATTTTCGATTTGTCTGATTCGCTTATATAATTCTATTTTTTGTCGCTGATCTTCAACATAACTTGATGGCAAATATGCTTCAATACCGATTTTAAGTTCGGCATCTGTCTTTTTAATTTCGCCAACCCCTCTTTTCCGAGCAACTGCTTCTTTCAGCATTTGAGTATACAAATCATACCCTACCGAATCTATAAAGCCATGTTGTTGCTTACCCAGAAGATTTCCTGCGCCCCTAATTGATAAATCACGCATTGCAATTTTAAAACCTGAGCCCAATTCGGTAAAGTTTTTAATTGCTTCTAATCTTTTTTCACTAATTTCAGTAAGTACTTTATTCTCTTGATACATAAAATACGCGTACGCAACTCGATTGCTTCGTCCAACTCGCCCACGAAGTTGATATAACTGCGAAAGCCCCATCTTATCCGCATTTTCTACAATCAGAGTGTTCACATTAGGAATATCAACTCCAGTTTCGATAATTGTCGTAGTTACCAATACATCATATTCTCCAGCAATAAAGTCAACCAGTATCCGTTCCAACTGCAGTTCAGTCATTTGCCCATGAATATAGGCGACTTGCGCTTCTGGAACAAAGGCTTTAATCTCAGCCACAGTTTTTTCAATATCGGCAACTCGATTGTGCAGATAAAAGGTTTGACCTCCTCTAGCCATTTCCCGGGAAATGGCATCCGCTACAGTTCCGTAATTTTGTTCCATTACATAAGTCTGAATTGGATATCTATTCATCGGTGCAGTTTCAATTACAGATAAATCCCTAACACCAAGCATTGACATGTTCAAGGTTCTCGGAATAGGTGTTGCCGTCAGCGTTAAAACATCAACTTGCGAACGCAATTGTTTCAATTTTTCCTTGTGTTTGACTCCAAAGCGTTGTTCTTCATCAATAATCAGGAGTCCCAAATCAGCAAATTTGATATCATTAGACAGTAACCTATGGGTCCCAACTACAATATCAATCACCCCATGCTTTAAATCACTAATTGTCTGCTTTACCTGTTTTCTTGTTTGAAAACGTGATAAAACAGCACTTTGCACTGGAAAATCACCAAAACGATTCACCATTGTTTCATAATGTTGCTGTGCAAGTACCGTTGTAGGTGCCAAAAAAGCAACCTGTTTCTGGTCCTGAATTGCTTTAAAAGCCGCTCTGAGTGCCACCTCGGTTTTCCCATAGCCAACATCTCCAATCAACAAACGATCCATCGGTACCTTTCTTTCCATATCACGTTTAATCTCTGCACTGCTTCGTAATTGATCTGGCGTCTCTGAATATGAAAATCCATCCTCAAATTCCTTTTGATATTCATTATCCGCTGAAAAAGCAAATCCCTGTTCCATTTCCCTTTTTGCGTATAGCTCAACTAACTCATCAGCAATATCCTCTATCTTAGAGGCAACACTGCTTTTCGTTTTTTTCCATTCTGAGCCACCTAATTTATTGATGTGTGGGGCTTTAGATTCTCCTGAAACATACTTTTGAATTCTATCAATTTGAGTGACTGGGAGAAATAATTTAGCATCATCTCGGTACACTATTGTCAAATAATCCTGATGTTTTTTTTCTACCTCCATTGTTCTCATACCAATATATTTACCAATTCCATGGTTAATATGAACAACATAGTCACCTTCTTTTAGTTCTGTGTAACTCTTTAATCTTTCAGAATTCTCCATCGTCTGCCGTTTAGAAACTCTTCTTTTAGGTAACTTATTAAATAGCTCATTTTCCGTGATTACAACTAGGTGTTCTTGTGGCAATTCGAAACCTGTAGCTAAATTAGCTAATATCAGCTGCGTTTGTCCGCTTTTTATTTTGCCATCTGACACAATTAATGCTCTTATCTCAAAATTTTCTAGCGTTGCTGCTATCTTGTCAAGTCTTTCCTTGTCTGAGATTGAAATTACAACTGTTTGTTTTTGGCTAGACCATCTATCAATTTCTGTTTTAAGAAGCGGCATCTGTCCAAAAAAGTTTTGCATTCCTCTAACTTTTAAATCAAGCTTCTGATTAAAAAGAAGCTGACCCATTCCTTTTTCAAAAATCGATAAAAATAAGCTTTTCTGCTTAATTTTTTTTACAATTTTTCTGATTGATTCACCGAGATACTCATCTGAAAAGATTTTACCCATTTCTACTTGAGATAACTTCCAATTTGCATCATCGTCTTCCAGTATCTTCTCAGTATCCAGTAGTCTTGGGTAATCATCCATGATGAGCAAGTCATCTTCTGCCAAATAATCTGTAATATTTGTTTTTCCATTTGTTATTTTGTCTAAAAATGCAGCATCACTAGATAAAAGCTTTCTCTCCTTAATTCTTTTGAGCAGATCTTCAATCGTTTCGGACAGCTTGCTGTAACTATCTTTATTCTTCAATATTTTTTTTTCGCCGTTCAAAGCCGTACTTATATTTTCAGTTGCTTTTTTTATTTGTTCTTTTGAAATTAGCACATCTGTAGCGGGTAAAATCTCAACATGTTTTATATTCTCAATGCTTCTTTGCGTATTCATATCAAATTCACGCAAAGAATCGATTTCAGTGTCAAATAAGTCGATTCGAATAGGATTAACAATATTTGCTGGGAAGACATCAACAATTGATCCTCTAACTGCAAAATCACCGATCTTTTCAATTAACTTAGTTCGTTGATAACCTAATTCAGCTAAGTTATCAATTAAACGTCTCTGTTCAATATCATTACCAATTGTTAGATTGACCTTTGCATTTTTCCACACACTTGGTAGTGGTACAATACTTTTTAAACCTCTTGTCGAAGTAATAACAATTTTGGGTAGCTCATGTTCCTGTAGTGCTGTCAAAGCTTTGATTCTTTCGCTACGATATTCGGGTGAGCTAATCGCGACCTCAGCTGCCATTGCCTCGTCCACTGCAAATAAAAAGACTTGCTCTTTGTCTACGTAGCCCAACAACTCCCTTTCTAATTGTTGTGCGTGGTGCAAGGAATCAGTCACAAAAAGTATATTTTCCCCTCTCTTTTTTAATAATTCTGCCAGAAATAAAGGCTTTGCGGATGCAATTAAACCTGTCAAAAGGTTTCTTTGCCCTTTTCCCTCATCTAGATTCTTCAAAAAGATATCTAATTCAGGAATCTCCGTAAATATTTCTTGTAACTTCATTTTTTTAAAACCCCCAAAAATTGTTTACCTATGATTATACTTATTCATTGTTCCCATAAAGTCATCAGTGTTAATCCAATTATCCAGAGCATCAAGTGCTTGGTCAACTCCATTCTCTAATTGCAGCTGCTGCTCTTTGGTAAATCTTGATAGAACCCAATCGACAACACTCATCCGTTGTGGATGATCAATTCCTATTCTCATACGTTTGAATTTCTGCGTGCCTAGATGTGAAATCAAGCTTTTGATTCCATTATGTCCACCAGCAGAACCGGTTTGGCGCAATCTCAAGTGTCCTACTGGTAAATCCAGATCATCATGTATAACAACTACATCTTCCACTGGAATTTTGTAAAAATCCATCAAAGGTCGCACACTTCTACCCGACTCATTCATGTAGGTAAGTGGTTTCGCCAAAATTATTTTTTCACTATTGGACACAAAAGAAGTTACACTTGCCTCATTCTTGATTTTATTAAAAGAAATTTTTTCTCTTTTAGCTAATTCATCCAAAACTATAAATCCCACATTATGTCTTGTACCATCATATTCTTTGCCAACATTTCCTAACCCAACTATCAATTTCATTATAAAAACACTCCATATCATTTTTTTTGAAAATTTTTTTGTAAGCACTCTCAATAATCTTATCTTGATTTTCAAGAATATCAAAAAATCGGAACCTCAGCCAGTTCCGCTAGTTTTAGTATTCTGCTACGCCTAAAAGTATACCATAATTTGATAAAGTTCTTCTGAAAAAAGTTTGAAAGTCTCTTCACATTTTTCAGAAAAACGTGCTATACTATGGTTGTGTTACTAATTTCACTAATGAAGGGAATGCATTATAGTGTCAGAAAATAAAAATCATCAAAAAGTTATTTTAGTCGGAGACGGCGCCGTTGGTTCTAGCTATGCTTACGCAATGGCTCTTCAAGGAGTTGCCGAAGAATTCGGTATTGTTGATGTTGTGAAAGAACGTACAGAAGGTGATGCTCTTGATTTGGCTGATGCAACAGCATTGTCATATCCAAAGAAAATCTATTCTGCTGAATATTCAGATTGTAAAGATGCTGATTTAGTTGTTATCACAGCTGGTGCTCCTCAAAAACCAGGTGAAACCCGTTTAGATTTGGTTAATAAGAACTTACGTATTCTTTCAAGCATTGTTAAACCAATCGTTGAATCCGGTTTTGATGGCATTTTCCTTGTTGCTGCTAATCCAGTTGATATCCTAACATATGCTACTTGGAAGTTATCTGGTTTCCCTAAAAACAAGGTAATTGGTTCAGGTACTTCTCTTGATACTTCTCGTTTACGTGTTGCTCTTGGTGGATTATTTGAAGTTAATGACCCACGTTCAATTCATGCATACATCATGGGTGAACATGGCGATTCTGAATTTGCAGCTTACTCAGCAGCAACAATCGGTGGACTTCCAGTTCTAGATTGGGCTGAAAATAATAAAGTAACCGCAGAAGACTTAGCTAAAATTGAAGATGATGTTCGTAATAAGGCATACACAATTATTAGCAAAAAGGGTGCTACCTTCTATGGTGTTGCTACTGCGTTGGCTCGTATCTCTAAGGCTATCTTGCGTGATGAAGATGCTGTTCTTCCCGTTTCAGTATACATGGATGGACAATATGGCTTGAATGATATCTATATTGGTACACCAGCTGTCATCAACGGACTTGGCGTTGCGAAGATTCTTGAAGTTCCTCTTAATAAAGAAGAAAGCAAGAAGATGACTGATTCAGCAACAACTCTTAAGAAAGTTCTGACAGACGGTCTTAAAACAATTGAAGCGTAATTACTTATAATTTAAAAGTTAATATTAGTAAAGGTTGGAATTAAAACATTCGTTTTGATTTCAATCTTTTTTTACCTACACCTACCTAACCTTTTTAGTTTTCTCTATTACTCTTCAATAATACCTTTTAATTATTATAATTCTGAATAAATTGTAAAAAGTTTCACTTTAATTCTCCTTTCAATATCATTTTATGATAATATAGATTAGAAGTTTTTAATCGATGGAGGAATTATTGTATGCTATTTAAGTCTTTGGTACACCAAAAAAAAGATCTAACAACTGTGCGTGAAGATGTTACTCTAGAACAGGCCTTAGACATCTTGGAAAATTCAGGATATCGTTGCGTCCCAATTCTAGACGAAACAGGCCAAATTTTTCGTGGAAATATTTATAAGATGCACATCTATCGCCACAAGTCACGTGGTGGCGATATGAGCCTCCCAGTCACTTATTTATTAAAAAATGCTACAAAGTTCGTAACACTCGACTCAGCTTTTTTTAATATTTTCTTCTCAATCAAAGATTTACCTTACATTACCGTTCTTGATGAACAGAATCTTTTTTATGGCATTTTAACCCATTCGAGTTTACTAAATATGCTCTCACAATCTTGGAATATCAATATTGGAAGTTATGTATTGACTGTTATTTCTTCGGATGAACGTGGTGATCTTGTTGAAATGTCTAAAATAATTACAAAGTATACTGCGATTGCAAGTTGTATAACTCTAGATGTTGAAGATAAGGGCTTAGTACACCGCACATTATTTACCTTGCCCGCTGGTATAACACCTACAAAACTTGAAAAAATAATATCCAACCTTGAAAGAAAAAGCTTTAAAGTTTCGGAAATTGAAGATTTACAGGCTTAAGAGATAAGTCTTAGTATGAGGATAACCCGTAACCATAATTAAATCGAATAATTTTAACTATAGAAAAAGAGGGTGTAAGTCAAAAATTAACTTTTGACTTAGCCCTCTTTTTATTTATACAATGTTATAACTTCCTTACCTAATCAGTAAAGATAAAGAACAATTACTACGCTACCTATTATGTATGTCTGTCAGTCCTAAACTGACATCTAGTGCAAGATTAATCTCATTCATTTCTATTTCACTAATATGTGCGATTTTATCTTTCAAGCGCTGCTTATCGATTGTTCTAATTTGTTCCAACAACACCACTGAGTCTTTTTCAATACCAACCTCAGCAGCAATTAGCCCTACATGTGTTGGCATTTTGGGCTTTTGAATCTTTGCTGTAATCGCAGCAACAATGACAGTTGGGCTGTAACGATTACCAATATTATTTTGAACAATCAGAACCGGACGCATTCCACCTTGCTCAGAACCAACCACTGGTGATAAATCCGCGTAAAAAATATCACCACGTTTAACTTCGTCAGTTGTCATATGACCCCTCGATCTTTATTCTCGTATTTCGTTTCACAATCACATCCAATAAATTCGTCACAAATCTTCTTGTTCAACGGTCCCATTTCCTTATAGCCACTAATCAATTCATCTAAAATATAGCGATGTGCCTCTACATATTCGGCAACAACAGTATCCTCTTCTAAGTCTCTCCTATTAATGGAATAATAATCACAATAAACAGAAATTCGCTCACTATTATCACTACTTAATTCCTCAGCCATACTTTCAAATCGATATGCCATTTTGTGACCCCCAGCTATATTTTATCCATTAATAATAACACAAATTCATATTAATGTAACATTAAAACCTTAGTTTATTCTTAATATATTCTTGGAACACGTTCCGAAATTAAACAAGTTACCTCATAATGGATTGTTCCAACTTGATCTGCGACGTCTTGTACCCTGATTTCTTTTTGGCCTTTTTTTCCTATCAAAATTACAGTTGTTCCCACTGCCATTTTCCAAGGAACTTTAACCATGATTTGATCCATACAAACCCTACCAACAATTTCACAAAAATGATCAGCAATCAATATTTTAAATCCTTGCATTTTTCTTAACCAACCATCTGCGTAACCAATCGGAATTGTTGCAATCCATTCATCTTCTTTTGCAGTATATGTCTTACCATATCCGACCGAGTCATTCTTCTTAATTTTCTTAATAGCCGCAACCTCGCTCAAAAGACTAATCGCTGGTTTAAATTCAGAAGGAATACTTAATTCATCGCTTGAAGGATTCAAACCATACATTGTTATCCCAAACCGAATTGTATTACCCCCACACTCCTTATGCCAGATTGACGCTGCTGAATTCGCTACATGCACATATTCAGGCAGCTCCTCTAAACAAGAAATAAGCTCATTGAACTCAGCAATCTGCTTTTCATAATAATCAACTGCCACTTTTTCACCAGAATCGGCCGTTGAAAAGTGTGTGAAGATACCTTCAAAATTAAATTCTGTAGAGTGTTGCTTTATAAAATCAGCTGCTTCCCTTAATTCTTTCTGTGTCCGAAAGCCAATTCTTCCCATCCCTGTATCTAATGCTAGATGAACAGATAATTGCTGCTTTTCAGTGCTTAATACAACCTGCGCTTTCTTCAAAAAATCAATATCCCCGACTGTTGCTGAAATATTATTTTTCGCCATTAACGACGCGTATTCAAACGGATTAACTCCGAGTACCAAAATCAGTTCATTAAGGCCTGCTTTCCGCAACGCCAAGGCTTCATCAATTATTGCAACACAATACCCAGCAACACCAACTTCATGTGCAGCCTTCGCAACTTCAATAATTCCGTGTCCATATGCATTTGCTTTAACAACAGCAAAAATATTTTGTTTATTTGCTAACTGCTTTTTTTCAACCACTATATTATGTTTAATCGCACTCAAATCAACTTTTGCATAAGTCTTTCGATGAATACCTACAACCATTTTTATAACTTCCCTTACAATTAATTGCTTTCTAAAATAACCTCTGTCATTACCAACTTATCAGTATGTGAAATCGATATATGTGCCTTCCCATTTCTTAACGGCTGCTTTGTAACAACTGGTCTGCCACTTTTTTGATCGTTCAAAATTTCTACTTCTTGGAATCCTACTTTTTTCCCTATTCCTGTTCCATAGGCCTTACTATATGACTCCTTAGCAGAAAAACGTCCAGCTAAATATTCATTTTTCCTCTGGTTACTCATCTTCTCAAAACATTCGAGCTCTGCGGCAGTCAAAATCTTGGCAGCAAAACCTTGGTGGCGCGCCTGAGCTTTCTGAATACGAGTAATCTCAGTTATGTCTATTCCAATTCCTTGAATCACTCCACTCATCCTTTTATCAATCTTTGTACAGCCTACTTCTTCCGCTTTTTATGTCAATTATCTTACCACAACTTCTTGATGCACAAAAGAAGACATCTACTTAATGCACCTCGAACTATATCTTATTTTACTACTATAAATTATGCATGAACTATTTGAATCAAAATTAGTTACAAAGAACACAAAAAAGGGCTGGATCAAAATTTAACTTTTGATCCAGTCCCTCTATTTATTACGGATAAACGTGTTCCATAAGTCAAAATTCTCCGTCTAACTAGAAATTTTCCCGACTTATGGCACACTCCCCTATAATTACGGCTACTATAACTAAGAACTACTTAGCCTTCCTTAGTTCTAATAGTAAATTTTCTTTTCTTTTTACTATCTCGATTGAATTTATCTCGATTTTGATCTTTTTTTGGTTTACGCCCATTATTACTCTTATGGTTACCTGATTTATTTTCTCTTCTTTGATAACCGCCCTTACCACTTCTCCGATTACGATCATAATGGTTAGAAGATGCTTTCTTATGCCTTGGTAATGGTCGCTCAGGAGTAATCTTAACTGGAACCTCAACTGCAGCATCCTTTGTCATTTCATTCAACAATGCAGCAACTAAATCTTGAGTGTCATATTTTGCTAACAACTCATTGATTTGTTTTTCAAACTTCTTTGCATCGGTCTTCTTAACAAGTTCATCAATGTCATCAATTGCCGAAGTAATTTGTCCATTGAATGCTTCTTGATCCGTAGGTGGCTTCAGGTTTCCCATGCGTTTCTTTGTCAAATTCTCGATAACGCGTAAATAGTCCATTTCATTTGGTGTGACAAAAGTAACTGAAACACCATGATGTCCTGCTCGACCAGTACGGCCAATTCGATGGACATAACTCTCTGGGTCTTGTGGAATATCATAATTATAGACATGAGTAACACCAGAAATATCAAGACCTCGTGCTGCCACATCAGTAGCAACTAGGATATCAAGCTTACCTGCCTTGAACTGCTTAAGAATACTCATACGACGTTGTTGTGACAAGTCTCCGTGAATTCCCTTAGCATTGTAGCCACGAGCTTCCAATCCCTTTGAAAGTTCATCAACACGTCTCTTAGTTCTACCAAACACAATTGTCAGCTCTGGTGCTTGGACATCAAAAATTTTCGTCATTACATCGAACTTTTCAAAATCACGTGCACGGACATAATATTGATCTACTAAGTCAGTAGTTAATTCTTTGCCCTTAATCTTAACAATACTTGGCTTTTGCATAAACCTTTCACCAATTTTTAAGATTGCAGTGGGCATAGTTGCAGAAAATAGCAATGTCTGACGTTTTTCAGGAATTGCCTTAATAATACTCTCAATATCTTCTACAAATCCCATATCAAGCATTTCATCGGCTTCATCAAGCACCATCATATTGACAGAGTCAAGCTTGACAGTTCTTCTTCTAATATGATCCAACAAACGCCCAGGTGTTCCCACCAAAATCTGTGGTGCCTTCTTTAATGAATTAATCTGGCGACGAATATCCGCACCACCGTATACAACTTGAACCTTTGCATGTTCATCACGACCTAGACGATATAGCTCTTCTTGTGTTTGAATTGCCAACTCACGAGTAGGCGACACAATTACTGCCTGTATTTCATTTTTCTTTGTATCAATTTTATTTAAAATTGGCAATCCAAAAGCAGCAGTTTTCCCTGTACCTGTCTGAGCTTGTCCAATAACATCCCCACCCTTTAAAACCAATGGAATTGTTTCTGCCTGGATAGGTGTTGCTTCCTCAAACCCGCTACGGTTTATTGCCTTTAAGATGTTTTCTGAAAGGCCAAGTTCTGTAAATTTCAAAAATTATTTCCTCCTGTTTTATTAAAAACTATTCTTCAACATTAACTTCTCTAATACATTCTCCAAGTGAACTCCATGACTGCCCTTTAACAATACTGAGTCACCGGCCGAAATTTTACTTTGTAAAGCTGCAACCAAATTTTGCTTGTCGGTTGCCTTATACAAGCGAAGATGTTCTTCGTCAAATTTTGATGCTAGTTTTGTAGCCAAATATCCTACTTCTTCCCCACAGAGATACACACTATCAATTTTATCTGGATCAATAACTTCAGCTAAGTTTTCATGCATTTCCTTTGAATTGTCTCCGAGTTGCAACATGTCACCGATTACTGCAATCCTTTTCCCATCTGTTGCCGAATTTGAGAAGGCTATTATAACCAACTTTGCAGCTGATGGGTTGGAATTATACACATCACTTAAAATCCGCTCACCCTTTGCCCCTTGTAACCACTGAGTTCTATTTTTGGTCAAATCAAAAGACCTGAGTGCTTTTTTCATCTCCTCAACAGGTATTCTGAAAAATTCCCCTACACTCAGTGCTGCTAGAGCATTCGTTGCGTTATATGATCCAATCATTGGAATTACAAAATTCTCATTCTCCCACTGTGCTACCCTAAAACTCGTCTCTTTATCATTGCTTACGACATTAAGTGCACGTAAATTAACATTATCTGAAGTTCCAAAAGTAGTCGTTTCCTGCCCTATCTCCTTAGTTCTCTGGACAAGTAAAGGTTCATCACCATTATAGATAAGCACCCCATCTTCTTTTAAGCCATGGGTTATCTCCATTTTTGCATCAGCAATCTTGTCTCTTGTTCCAAAAAACTCAATGTGTGCCTCACCAATCATGGTAATAACTGCAATATCAGGTTCAACAAGGCGACTAAGTTTATCCAGTTCGCCAAAGTGGTCCATACCCATCTCAATAACCAAAGCTTCAGTATTTGGTTCCATTGATAACACTGTCATTGGAACTCCAATAAAATTATTGAAATTGTCATGTGTTTTTTGTACATTAAACCTTCTTCCAAGGATAGCAGCTACCATATCCTTAGTCGTAGTCTTACCATTACTCCCAGTAATAGCGACAACTTTGGGATTTATTTTCTGAAGATAATAATGCGCAATTTTTTGCAGTGCTTGCAAGCTATCAGAAACAACCAATTTAGGAATTGAAACTATGCTCTCATCATGACCTTCTTGCCATAATGTTGCAACGGCTCCGCTATTAATTGCATTTTCGATATAATCATGCCCATCATGTTCCGCAACTAGTGGTATAAATAGCGCACCTTGTTCAAGCGAGCGAGTATCAAAAGAGACACTTGTGACAACTATCTCTTCCCATTCTTCTTTCGGTTCAACCTGTAGAGCTTTCGCAATTTCCGCTAATCGCATCTTCATGTAAATTTCTTCCCTTCATGACATGCTGTCTGAAAGCCAATCTCTCAGCTTCATCTCACTAATATACACAGCATCTCCATTAAAATTGTCCTATGCTATTGTATCACAAAAACTAAAATATCTTAAATTAAACACAAAACAAGACAGAAATTATTTATTGGTTTCTAATACTCTCATCATCTGAGTACTTTTTCACTACTCTGCCAACAAAATATTTCTGTCTTCCTAGTATTAAAGAACTTCGTTAAACGATAAATGATTATAAATTCAAGCTATCTTCAAGTAGCTCTGGTGCCAAAATTTTTAATTTCCACTCTGCAGTGTTCAAGTAGTATTTTAATTCACCAACAAGTTTTGATTTTTCAATCAGCATTGTGGGCTCATGCCACTTTAATTGATACACGGAATCCGGTGCTAGAAAAAAAGGAACTGTCAATTCTTGTCCTTTTATTTGAATTTCGCCAAAATCAAATACTGTTCCACATACCAATAAAGAATCAATCTCTTTGATAATTGCAGTCTCAAGCGTTTGAAAACGATGACGTGATCTTAAAAAGGGCTTTCTTTCACGATAGGTACTTGCCAACTTATTAGTTAGACACACCGCTAAGATTTGATAGAAACGTGGCAGATATCGATAGTATAACTTTTTTGCACCATTGGGTAAAGTTAAATATACATAATTATTTTGTAATTTATAATAAAAAGGAGACTTAAGATGCGTATACGCATGCCCCAAATATAATAATTCGGCGACTTCATGTGGTGTTAACGATTCCAGATCATTAACTTCATCAAAATCTATCCAGTCAATATTAGGATTCGAATTTTGCAACAGAAATTTCTGTGCGTTATCTTCTTCGAGATACATGTTAAATCCCGAATAAATATCTATCTCTTGATTAGGGTCTACATTCCCTAGTGATAACAAATTCTGTGGCTTAGTCTTTACGCCTCTAAAAAAATCTAAATTTGAAATCCCATATGTTAATGTTAAATGCGATACCTTTTCAATGTGCACATATATAAGGTTATTACGCATCATCAATCCTCTATTCTATTTAAAATAATTATCACATTTTTTTCAATCGTTTAATCCGCTCTTCGGTTGAAGGATGCGTATCAAATAAATGTGTCCAAGAACTGTCTTTGAATGGATTAGAAATGTATAGCGATGAACTACTAGGATCAGCTGATTGCATTGGTTCACTATTTGAAATCTTCTCTAATGCACTTATCAGCCCTTGAGGATTACGTGTTAATTCAACTCCAGAAGCATCAGCAAGAAATTCGCGATTACGCGACAAGGCCATCTGCGCCAGCGATGCAGCTAAAGGACCTAGTACCAAAATGACAATTGATAAAACCAAAACAAGCCAACCACCATTACTTTCGTTGTCACGCTTACGACCTCCACCCCACCAAAATGAATTATATCCAATATTAACCAAGATTGAAATCACGGATACAAGCGCCAACGCTGTCGTCTGCAAACGAATATCATAATTACGAATATGAGATACTTCATGGGCAACAACCCCCTCAAGCTCCTCGCGATTCAAACGAGTTAGTAGCCCTTGAGTTACCGCAACTGCAGAATGCTCAGGGTCTCGTCCCGTTGCAAATGCATTAGGACTCTCGTCATTAATAGTAAATACTCGCGGCATTGGAATTTTGCCTACAAGTGCCATATCTTCAATTATGTGCCAAAGTTCTGGAAAGTCACTTTCCTGCTTGATCTCAACCGCATTATTCATTCCCATCACTATATCAGTCGATCGTGCCAACATCGAAAACATGTAAAAGACCCCAATGACAGCAGCCATTAAAACACCTGCGACTGAACTATTGAAAAAAACATAACCAATTGCTGCTCCAATAAGAATTACTAATAAGAAAAAGGCGATCATGACATAAACTGTTCGCCTTTTATTGCGTGCTATTTGCTGAAATAACATCTTCAAAACCCCTTCAACAAAGTTTTATTCAAAAGATACTTTTGGTGCATTTTTTTCTTCAGATGGAACTTCCAAATAATCAACTTTTGTTAACCCATGTATCCTTGCAACAAAGTTAGATGGAAAAGTCATTAATTTTTGATTGAATGAAGCAGCGGATGAATTAAACAACTGACGCGAATATGCTATCTTGTTCTCAGTATTACTTAATTCTTCCATCAATTTCGCAAATTCTTGGTTAGCTTTCAAATCTGGATAACTCTCAGCTAATGCAAAAATTGACTTTAAAGAACTAGAAAGCTGATTTGACAGCTCCATTTTTTCCTCATGTGCATCAGCTGGTAATTGTACCATTTGATTACGTAACTCAACAACCTTTGCAAATGTCTCACGTTCATGTTTGGCATAACCTTTGGTAGTTTCAACAAGATTTGGAATCAGGTCGTTTCTACGCTTGAGCTGAACATCAATTTGACTCCAAGATTCCTCTGTATAAACTTTTGCAGTCTGTAGCCCATTATAAAGAGCAACATACCCAAAGACAACTAAAGCAACAATTATGATAATTATAATCCAAGCCATTATAAATTCCTCCACTGTTTATTATTGAGAATAAGGATAAGCTACATAAAAATTATTGAACTAGTAACTATACTTTTCCTCTACTTATCATGAAAAAAGTTCACTAATACAAGACACTTCAACTCAATAGCCGCAAACAAAACTCCCAATAAGATATCTTAAGTCAATCATAGCAAATTTAATTGCTATTATAAAGCCGATTACATTATAATTTGAAAATTATTAAAATTTAGTTTCAGATTGCTAATCATTATTCTAGAATGTCTTTCAATAATTACAACTACCAAACCGTAACTAAATGCATGCTGAATCTTATTATTATTTTTCAGAAAAAAGAGTGTGATGTAAGTGAGGTGCCTTATAAAACTTGAATATGCAAGTCAAGTTTTGGAGGTACTTTTTTGACACGTAATTATACC
Organism: Lactobacillus sp. UCMA15818; assembly: GCF_030400225.1. Lineage (GTDB taxonomy): Bacteria > Bacillota > Bacilli > Lactobacillales > Lactobacillaceae > Liquorilactobacillus. The sequence goes on from NZ_VJYB01000008.1 coordinate 26,014, forward strand.
TACAGCGTTAAGCTGAAAGTCGTTAAAGAATTATGAAACATATTTATTCTGAATAAAAAAGTAAGCCATAACAAAATTGTTATAGCTTACTAACAGGTACCATTAATTAAATGATAGTAGGGTCATTCCACAATGAACACCTACAGACACACTGGAAATCCGCCAGTATTTGTGTCCCTTTCGAAAAAAATCACTAGCCGCCGCAGCGGAACGAATAAATTCGTCTGATTACTTCGACTCATCGCATGAAGTAAACTATACTCTCTTATCCTAAATAAGTCAACTATAGTTTTTTGTTCATTCTATGATGTGGAATTCCTGCATCCAAAAAACCATCTCCGACAACATTGAATCCTAATTTAGAATAAAATTCCTGTGCTTGGTCTTGAGCTCCTAATGTTAAATAAGGAATTTTGTCATCCACTGCGATTTCCTCAATACACTTCATTATTTCCTTTGCATATCCCTTATGACGCTGATTATTCAAAGTAGCCACCCTCTGGATATGCCATGCCCCATCATCTTCCACAATAGTTCTAGCAGTCACTACAGCTTGGCTTTCTATGTATCCAACATAATGCATAGCACTTCCTTCAGCATCAACCTCTAGTTTTTCAGGTACTCCTTGTTCTGACACAAACACTTCTTTACGAATTGCTAGTGCATCTTGATAAACTTTAGATGTTAAATCATTGGTCCTATAAAAGGCAATCATTTATTTCACAGTCTCCTTTATATCTCATTAATAATCATTTTACATGAATAATCTCTGCAAGAAAAGATATTAATTAATTACAATGTTACTCGAATTTTTTTATCTTTTTTTGAATTTTGTTCATGATTGAACTAAAATGTAATTGTGGAATGAATTCCATGTGTGGATTCCAACAAAAAGAGGCGATTACAATGTCAAAGAAGTTGAGTAAAGAAGAAAAGAAAGCATTGGCTCGCAAAGCTCTAGAGGACCGCGCAAAGCATCCTGCAAAAAAGGAAGGCTCCGGTTTTGCACGACTTGATGCTGATGCAAAGAAGTTTGAAAGGTAACCTGTTATAATCTTTTAAACTGTTTTTTATCGTCAATTAGAATAATAAAACAAAAAGGGAACCGCAATAATCGTTTTGCAGTCCCCTTTTTGTTAATAATTATATATCAGTAGTCAATAATCTTTAGCACACCTTTTCTAGTGACTTACGTCGGCACTAAAGTACCGAGCTTCTAGGAACAAGCATAACTTATCTCATACATTTCAGTATTAGACAGCGGTTTACTCTATTTTACTAAGGTTTAGCCCAAACCATTGTGTTGCTTTATATTTTAGTTCTAGCTCTTAATTCCAATCTAGTAAGTATATTCTAGCTTGGTTTTCGCTATTCATACTTTATTTAATTATATACAATCTAATTAATTTTAGCAATAAATTATTAAGTTTCCTTAGACTTAAAACTATAAAATTATTTGCTAATTCTTAATTATTCAAAATCCAGAAGAAGAGCAAGAATACAAAGAATAAAGCATACATGATTGGATGAACTTCTTTTCCCCGTTTAGCAGCTATCATCGTAATCGGATATGCAATCACGCCAAGTGCTAATCCATCTGAAATGCTGTACGTCAATGGCATCCCTAATAAGATTAAAAACGACGGAATTGCAATTTCCATTTTGTCCCATTCAACTTTCTTCATGTTTTGCGCCATTAATACACCTACAATAATCAAAGCAGGTGCAGTTACTTGATTTGTAACAACACTCAAAAGTGGTGAAAAGAACATTCCAAAAATGAATAAGATTCCTGTAACGACAGCTGTTAGTCCAGAACGGCCTCCAACAGCAATCCCTGCTGATGATTCTACGTAAGCTCCTACAGGCGATGTTCCTAACAATGCTCCAGCAGTCATCGCGGTTGAGTCAGACAATAAAGCCTTACCCACTCTTGGCATCTTATTTTCTTTCATGAAACCAGCCTGTTGTGCTAATCCCACCAAAGTACCTGCTGTATCGAAGAAGGTAACTAATAAGAAAGTTAATACAACTACGACTAGCTGCAGTGAATTAATACTTCCAATATGTTGTACGGCTACTAAAAAAGTTGGTTTCAAACTTGGAGCACCAGAAACTACAGAGCTTGGTAATTTAATCATCCCTGTAATCATACCTAAAATAGCAGTTGCGGCCATCCCGATAAAGATATTGCCTGGAACACGACGTACCAATAAAATTGCGGTCACCATAAGTCCAAAAATGGTTAACCAAGTTGTCCCAGAAAAACTTCCTAAAGCAACTAATGTAGATTTATCTGCAACAATAATTCCACCATCTTCCAAACCAATAAATGCAATAAACAAACCAATCCCCGCTGAAATTGCATATTTCAAGTTAGCAGGAATTGCATCAATAATTAATTCGCGTAATTTGAAAATTGTAATTAATAAAAAGATAATTGAAGCTATCAAAACTCCAGCCAAGGCTGTTTGCCAAGGTACTTTCATTCCAATACAAACTGAATAAGTGAAAAAAGCATTAATTCCAAGTGCGGGAGCCGTAGCAATCGGATATTTTGCATATAACCCCATTAAAATACATCCAATTGCACTTGCGATGGCGGTTGCTGTAAAAACAGCACCCTTATCCATTCCTGAATCGCCTAAAACACTAGGATTAACAAAAAGAATATACGCCATTGAAATAAATGTTGTAAATCCGGCCAATAATTCACGCCCAATAGTCGACCCTAATTCATTAATTTGAAAATAAGATTCGATTTTCTCTTTCAAAATACTTACTCCTTTTTTACGAACATTGAAATTCGTATTTTAATATAAAACCCGCTTATTAATATACTACAATGTAAAAAAAATGTAAATACGAATATCATCCAACCATAATGTTCGTGTTCCACTCAAAAGGTCGTGTTAATAAACGACTGAAATTTTTGAATTCTAACTTTATTTTATGGGCCACGATTATCTGGCACAACAGAAAATACTGAATAAAATATAGAGACAAAAAAAGAGCCCTAACCTCCCACGAGATTACGACATCTTCCTTGCTTATTTCATAGTGACTTACGTCGGCACTAAAGTACCGAGCTTCTAGGAACAAGCATAACTTATCTCATACATTTCAGTATTAGACAGCAGTTTACTCTATTTTACTAAGGTTTAGCCCAAACCATTGTGTTGCTTTATATTTTAGTTCTAGCTCTTAATTCCAATCTAGTAAGTATATTCTAGCTTGGTTTTCGCTATTCATACTTTATTTGATTATATACCATCTAATTCATCTTAGCAGTAAATTACTAAGTTTTCTTAGACTTAAAACTATAAAAAATTAGTCTTCTTTATTTGCAAAACCATATTTTTTGTTGAAACGATCCACACGTCCGTCTGCTTGTGTAAACTTCTGACGTCCCGTGTAGAATGGATGTGAATCACTTGAAATTTCAACACGAATTAATGGGTATGTGTTTCCATCTTCCCATTCAATCGTTTCTGCTGAATTCTTAGTTGAACCCGAAGTAAACTTATATCCTGTAGATGAATCTAAGAAAACAACTTTATGATAATCTGGATGGATTCCTGGTCTCATTTTATACTCTCCTTTGCCCTGACCCATTTGCTGTGTCAGAGTTAATCTTTTTACGTACAACACCAAGTATTCTAACATGAATACAAGAAGAGGTCAAAAGTTATATTTTGCTCCAGTCTATATTTAGTTAGGATAAACATGCTGCATATGTCAAAATTCTCCATTAACTTCACATTACTCATAGTTTCGAGTTGGTTCTCAAATTTTGCTAATTTTGTACTGTCTATTTTTTTTGTGGTAAATTGCTATTTATTTCGTTAATAAAGGTCTCATTATCTTTTGTCTTCTTTAAAGCCACAATAACATGTTCAGTCTGCTTAGCAATATCACCATTCAAATCCTTGCGTAATTTCCACATAAAATTCATTTTTTCCTCAGAAAGCAGTAGCTCTTCCTTGCGCGTTCCCGATTTTTTTAAATCGACAGCTGGGAAAATACGTCTTTCTGCTAAATCTCTGGCCAATTGAATTTCCTGGTTGCCTGTTCCTTTAAACTCTTCATATATGACATCATCCATCCTGCTGCCAGTATCAACAAGTGAAGTTGCTAAAATTGTTAAACTGCCGCCTTCTTCGATATTTCGAGCAGCTCCAAAAAATTTCTTAGGTTTGAATAAAGCTGCCGGATCAATTCCACCTGAGAGCGTTCGTCCACTTGGAGGAACTACTAAATTATATGCTCTAGCTAATCTTGTTAATGAATCCAACAAAATGACAACATCTTGTTTATCCTCCACTAATCTCATGGCACGCTCTAAAACAAGTTCTGAAACTCTTACATGATTTTCCGGTTTCTGATCAAAAGTTGAATAAACAATCTCGCCATCTACTGTCCTTTCAAGATCTGTAACTTCTTCGGGGCGCTCATCGATTAATAATACAATCAGCTTAACTTCCGGAAAGTTTTGTGTAATTCCATTAGCAATTGCCTTCAACAAACTTGTCTTCCCAGCTTTTGGGGGTGCAACAATCAGGCCACGCTGACCAAAACCAATTGGTGCAAATAAATCTAAAATTCTGGTAGACAAGACTCCTTGCGTCGTTTCAAGCTTCAATTGTCTGGTTGGATACAAGGCCGTCAATGCAGGAAAATGGGGTCTTTCTTTTGCCTCTTCAGGATGCTTTCCATTAACACTGTCAACATGCATCATTCCGTAATAACGTTCATTTGGTTTTGGTTGTCTAACTTTCCCCGCAACTAAATCACCATTGCGTAAACCAAAGCGTCTAATTTGTGATGAGGAGATGTAAATATCTTCTTGAGATGAGCCATAGTTAATAGGACGCAAAAAACCAAAACCATCTTGCTGAGTTGTTATATCCAGAACGCCTGACATGTAATAGAAGCCTTGTTCCTGTGCCTGCGCCCTGATAATTGCCAAAGACAGTTCTTTTTTATTCATCTGACTGTAATAAGGAATTTTAAAATCACGAGCATATGAGTAAATTTCTTTTAAATTTTTAATTTTTAAATCAACTAATGTTAGATTCTTCGTAGTCTTTTCTCCTCAATTATCACTAATTTGCTTGTTATTATGCTTCGCTTATTCGTCAATTATTTTAATTTCAACATCCAAATCTCTTAGCTTCTCAATAATACGTTCATAGCCTCGCAAAATATTATCCGCGTGTGTGATAGTCGTGACACCCTTGGACATCAGCGCCAATCCCACCAACGAGACACCTGCTCTAATCTCACTCGCTTTGACGGTTGCACCACGTAAATTATCAGAATGTCCAACAGTAATTATTCCATCACGGCTTGATATTGCAGCTCCCATTTTTTGCATTTCAGCAATGTGTTTAATACGTTCAGGATATAACGTATCAATGATTTTACTTTCTCCATTTGCTCTCATCAGCAATGGTGTTATTGGTTGTTGCAAATCTGTTGCAAATCCAGGAAAAGGTGAGGTTTTAACAGTTACCGGGCTTAAATTATCGCCGCCTTTTACGTAGATACTATCTTCATTAACTTCTAAGTAAATCCCCATTTCAACAAGTTTAGCAATAAAGGGTTCTAAATGTTCAGTAATAACGTTCTTTACCAGTACACCATCTCCATTTGCAGCAGCAAATGCCAAATAAGTCCCCGCTTCAATCCTATCTGGGATAATCGTATGTGTATTTGTAGCTTTTAGACTCGAAACACCTTTTATTCGGATAACATCGGTTCCTGCCCCGCGAATTTGAGCACCCATATTATTTAAGAAAGTCGCTAAATCCACTATTTCAGGTTCTTTTGCCGCATTCTCAATAATAGTTGTACCGCTTGCTCTAACTGCAGCCAAAAGAACATTAATCGTTGCACCAACAGAAACGATATCAAAAAATATTCGTGCACCTTGTAATCCATTTTCTCCAGTTTTAATTCTTACTGCATCATTTTCTTCAACCACTTGTGCCCCAAGCGCCTTAAATCCTTTAATATGCTGATCAATTGGTCTTGGCCCAATATTGTCTCCACCAGGAAAACCAACAATTGCCTCACCAAACTTGCCTAGGAGCGCGCCCATAAAATAATAGGAAGCACGTAAACTCTTAATCGCCCCACCTGGTAATGGTACACTTTTTATTTGTGTAGGGTCTATTTCTAATTCACCTTTATCAAATACCGATTTAACATTCATTGATTCTAGGATTAACATCAAATTATGAACATCTAAAATATCTGGGACTGAATCAAATTTAACCGGTGTATCTGCTAAAATTGCAGCCGGTATGAGGGCAACTGTACTATTTTTTGCTCCGCCGATTGTGACCTTGCCTGACAGTTTTTGCCCTCCTCTAATAATCATTTTTTTCATTTTTTTTAAAATCTCCACTCGATTATCAAGTCAATATAATATAATACGCAATTAGATGCCTCCGTATTTTTGGTACTACAATATTTGGCACAAAAAGCATCTCTTTTCATATTACAAGATAGGCAGACAGGTTTCAATTAAAAAAGGCTTAATTTAAGAAATTTATTTTCCTATCCTTCGAAAAAAATAATTAGTTCTCATTTTACACATCGTACTTGTTTCTTTGACTATCTTAATTACATAAAAATTTAATTTCAGAAGTCATATAATTATTTTCACATATTGCAAAAAAACAAGTGATTACCTTAAATAACAACTCTACGATAATCACTTGTCTTACACTATTTTAATTACTAAAATTTTTATTTAGCACTTGCAACTACAAAAGCCTGAAATAGTCCTTCAGGTCTTTGGGGCCGTGAAAGAAATTCAGGATGGTACTGTGCAGCCACAAAGAACTTGTGCTCACTTAACTCAACAACTTCAACCAAATGATTGTCAGGGGAAGTCCCCGCAAATGTCAATCCATTTTCAGTAAATGACTTTCGATATTCATTGTTAAATTCATAGCGATGACGATGGCGTTCTTGAATTACTTCTTGATTGCCATAAGCTGCAGCAGCAACTGAACCCTGTTTTAGCTTACATGGATACAGCCCTAGCCGTTGAGTGCCCCCCATTTCTTCAACGTCTTCTTGATCAGCCATTAAGTCAATAATTTTATTCGAACACTTAGGGTCAACTTCTGTCGTGTTTGCATCTGCAAGTCCCACAATATTACGAGCAAATTCGATACAAGCCATTTGCATTCCTAAACATATTCCTAAGAATGGCACATTATTTTCACGAGCATACTTGATTGACTCAATCATCCCCTCAAGCCCTCGATCTCCGAATCCACCGGGTACAACAATACCGTCATATGGGCTTAATTCTGTTATAACGTTTTCAGCATTCAATTTTTCTGAATCAAATAGTACCACTTCAACATCTGCATTTATTGTATACCCAGCATGTTTCAAAGCTTCAGCAACTGAAATATAAGCATCAGGTAGTTTTACATATTTTCCGACTATAGCAATTTTCACTGAACGATCAAGATGTTTAACTTTATTGGTTAGTTCTTCCCATTTACACATATCTGACTCTGGAGATTCAATGTGAAGCAACTTGCAAACAAAATCATCCATATGCTGTGCCTTCAAATTCAATGGAACCTCATATAAAGTTTCAACATCCATCGACTCAATCACAGCTTCAGGTTCAACATCACAAAAACTTGCAATTTTATTACGCATACTCTCAGAAATATGTTGTTCAGTTCTCACCACCAAAATATTTGGTTGAATTCCTAGACCACGAAGTTCTTTAACACTGTGTTGTGTTGGCTTTGTCTTCATTTCCCCAGCTGCTCTAAGATATGGTACTAAAGTTGTGTGAATATAGACAACATTCTCACTGCCAACCTCGGCCTTCATTTGACGCAGTGCTTCTAAAAATGGCAGAGATTCAATGTCACCCACCGTTCCTCCAACTTCTGTAATGACAACATCAGCATTAGTGGTAGTTCCTGCACGCATGATTTTCTCTTTAATCATATTGGTAATATGTGGAATTACCTGGACAGTTGCTCCCAAATAATCACCCCGGCGTTCCTTACGGATAACCTCTGAATAAATCTTACCCGTCGTAACATTTGAATATTTGTTCAAATTAATATCAATAAACCGTTCATAATGTCCCAAATCCAAGTCCGCCTCAGTACCATCATCTGTTACAAAAACCTCTCCATGCTGGTAAGGACTCATCGTTCCAGGATCGACGTTGATGTAGGGATCGAATTTTTGAATCATGACTTTCAATCCCCTGTTTTTAAGCAGCCTTCCAAGAGATGCAGCAACAATTCCTTTTCCTAATGATGACACAACGCCACCTGTCACAAAAATATATTTGGTCATTAAAAATTCTCCTTTAAATATTTTTTCAGGGTAGACACGCAATTGATGCACCTATAAAAAATAAAATAACAAGCTCCCTATTCTGATGAATAGGGAGCTTGTATAATTACCGTCCAATGACTCCACACAAAAGTATGAAGTGCCCAACAAAGATTGTACCCAAAAATAATTAACTAGTCAAGACCTAGTAACTATAATTCGTCATCGTCTTCAATATCATCTGACATCTCGGTTAACTGACCTTCAATTCCATCAGGCAAGTCCTCTTCATCCTCATCCGCATCATCAATATCATTCAAATCTTTGCTATATTCTTTAAGTTCAGTATTATCGTCCTCGTTCGTATAATCAGTATCCAAATCGTCATCTTCTGGATCATCATTATAATCGATGACGTCATCATCTTCACTTGCATCAGCCATAAACGCATTGACCTTCTTGCGTTTTTTACTCTTTGGCTTGTCAGTCTCTTCATCTTCAGTATGAACAACTGCCTCGTCAATAGAATCATACGGATACCATGAACGCAAGCCCCAAAGATTGTCACCCAAAGAAATAAAGCTACCATCTACATTTAAGTCAGTGTAAAATTGTGAGAGTCTTTCTCTGATTTCTTCATCGCTCTTGCCAAGATATTCTTGCACAGCATTCACCAAATCGGCAAAAGGAGTAACATCCCCTCGTTGACTTAAAATCGTATGTGCAACTTCAATCAATGATAGTTCGCTTCTGTTAGCATCCTTGAATTTTTCTAGCTCCAAACGGTACACGTCCCTTCTACAGTCTAAATATTATCATACATTCTTATCCAGTAAATTGCAATCTTATTTTGTACTCTCCAAGAAGTTTGCTACCACTGTACAGCAGGTAGTCAACGCGTACTGCTCCCGCCAAAGGCAGATCACTAATATTGACATTTAATGATGGTGTGACCGTTTCAATCGGAATCTCACCATATGGTGTTCGATAAGTAGCCGATATTCTTTTATTATCTTCAAAAAAGAGCTGCGTCCGCATTGTCTTACTTTTACGTGTCAATTGAATACTACCATCATTATTGATCTTAAAGGTCACAACCGCAGTCTCATTGTTATCGTCTTCAGTGTACCGCAGATAAATTGAATTCCCCATCTGAAATAAGCGACCCTCAAATTTACGATTATATTTACTGACTGTGCCCTCTTGCTTGGTGAAAGTTTGGAGTGTTATTAAAATAGCTGTCCCATTACTCAAAAAATCATCCCTTTTGTCATCGTATTATATCATTTTTCTAAGTCATCCATCATAAACTTACCATTGTGTAATGGGCAAGAAATATTATAATAAGTTATAATTAATATAATTGATTTATCAGTGCATATCAATATAGGAGTTGATTAGTTATCACTGTTTATACAAGTAAGAAATTAAAGAGAGAAAAAGTTTTGCGCGATCCAATTCACAGTTACATCTATGTCCAGCACCAAGTAATTTTGGACCTTATCAACACACGTGAATTTCAGCGGTTACGCAGAATTCGTCAATTAGGAACCGCAAGCAGTACTTTCCACGGTGCAGAACATTCCCGCTTTACTCATTCAGTTGGTGTATACGAAATTACCCGCCAAATCTGCGATAACTTCCAGCGAAACTATCCTTCAAAAAACCCAAGTGATGGTCTTTGGAACGATGATGAGCGCTTAGTTGCTTTGTGTGCCGCGTTGCTCCACGATATTGGTCACGGTCCGTATTCGCATACTTTTGAACATATTTTTGGAACTAATCATGAAGATGTTACCGTTGATATTCTAACCTCGTCTTCTACTGAAGTTAACAAAGTTTTACGAGAAGTTGCCCCTGATTTCCCGGAAAAAGTCGCGAGTGTAATTCAAAAAACCTATCCTAACCCGCAAGTTGTTCAGATGATTTCAAGTCAAATTGACGCCGATCGGATGGACTATCTTCTCAGGGACTCGTATTATACAGGTACTAATTATGGTACCTTTGATTTGCGCAGAATCTTGCGTGTCATGCGCCCGTACAAGAATGGTATTACATTTCATATCAGCGGAATGCATGCAGTCGAAGATTACATCGTAAGTCGCTTTCAGATGTACCAACAGGTTTATTTTCATCCGGTCTCACGCTCCATGGAAGTAATTTTGAATAGATTGTTGCAACGGGCAAAGTTTCTATTTGAAAACAACCAGTTATTGCAAGAAAATCCGCCGCAACTGCTGCTGCCTTTTTTTGAAAATAATTTTTCTGTTGAAGATTACATTCGTCTGGATGATGGAGTTTTAAACACTTATTTTATCCAATGGTCTATGAGTACCGACAAAATACTAAGCGATTTGGCTAGTCGCTTCTTGAACCGCAAGCCATTAAAGTCTGCACGTTTTTCTACTGTTACTAGCCACCAGCTTCCTAAGTTGCGCGAACTGGTTACTGCTGCAGGGTATAATTCAACTTATTATACTGCAACCAATGATAGCTTTGATTTGCCTTATGATGTGTACGCACCTCATCAAAGTAAAAAAATAACACAGATCGAATTATATCAAGATGATGGCTCACTAATTGAGCTTTCAGAAGTTAGCAAGCTCGTTGCTGCAATTACCGGAGAGTTTTCTGGTGATGAGCGTTTCTTCTTTCCAAAAGAAATGCTGACATCTTCAAAACAAATTGATTTGTTTGCACCAATTTATGAGCAATTTCAAGGATATCTAAAAAATGGCTGGTTAATTGAGAAAAAGAATAACTACTAGAATGAAAGTAATCTGTGTTGGCGAAATCCGAATCAAGCAGGGAATTTTAGTGCTTAGAAAAACTTATATATAGTCAGAAAAAAGAGCAGATTATAATGAAGAACAAGGAGCTGGGCTAAAAGTTAACTTTTAGCCCAGCTCCTTGTTTATTACGAATAAACGTGTTTCATGGGTCAAAATTCTCCATTTAACTCCGACTTACTCATAGCAAAACACTCGCTAAGTTCATAATTTCTTATTAATACTAACTCTTTGCCATCTTTGAACTTTTTTACAAAGTCTGGACACTTTCTTATTTATTATAATATCATAAAATTATTATTTTCTTGTCCTTTAAGCTGCTTCACTAATTTCAGGCCATCCTTAGTTAGAGCTCCAGGAGCTAAGTTCACAAAACTATCTCCAACCCTTCTAGGACTTTTCGTAATTATCTTCGCTGTAAAAAGTAGTAGCTCAATGGTTGCTAACTCCTGTATTCCAATGCCATTTAAAACTGCAAAGTCAATCACCTGATATTCTTTGAGCTCCCCCCCAACTCTAGCAAAAGTCGCCAAGAATTCTAAGAAATCAACCACAAATCCATAGTCTATCAATATTCTTCCTCCTCGTAATATATGTTTATAAGCCATTGGCTATCTATACTTTAAAAAGATAACATTTATCAATGTTTAAAATATTGGCCTTCTTAATTTTTATTTGCCTGCACATGTCTGGTTCTTCATTTATTTTTTTTTCGAAAATTTTTAATACAGCAATCATTTTCTCTAACTGTAATACTTGTTCTTTAATTTTTCGTTTCTTTTTCAAGCTGTCAAGTTCACTCGTGATTGATTCCGAGCGGAGAATATAATTTAGTATTTTTTGATATCTCATCAATGCAAATTTAATATTTAAAGTAGAGGAGATTGTTTTAAAGTTTTCTGGATCTTGACAATTTTCAAGTAAATCAAAGAGTTCAAGATAATGCCATAATTTTATGGTATAGTTCCCGTAATGTCGTTCAAAAGCTTGTTCTTCATTTCTTATATCACTCATTTTCAATAACGCTCTCCTCAAAATCAAGTAATTTATTACATATAAAAGTGTACTATTATCTTGAAAACAAGGGGTTTTTATTTTTTCTACAAAAGCAAAAAAAAGAAACCGTCTATGAAATATATGCAGTTAACACAAATTTCAATACAGCTTCTTTTTTATTGTTTAATACTTATACGGTAATGATAATAGATAATACTATATATGTGACTCCGATAATTAAAGCGCTTTTGCCAAATTTGCTAAAACGTATCGGTTGGTTCTTAATACTCCCAACTTCACGTACATTTATTTTTGCTTGCTGGTACTCGTCATCAGTCTCGCCTTTTTTCTTATGTTTAAACCAGCCAGCCAATAAATGTGCACCTAACAAAATATCTATAATCATTAGGCAAATAGCAATCAATCCTACCAAAAATAAAATGTTGGAAATCAAAACCCTGTCTATACCAATAATGTTTGCAATTACTAACATAATTCCAACTATCTGAATAGCTGTAACACTTTTAAAATAATATTTTTGCTTGATTCGCTCCATCCTGTTTCCATCCACCTAATTAATATTTGTATATTCACCCGTGATTTCATCAGCTTTTTGAACTTTCCCAGTTGTATAATTGTACTTGTACATGCCCTTTAGATTAGAAACATCTACATTGTCCGGACTAGTGTGTCTGATTTCAATCTGGTATGTGTCATCGTCTAATTTCATAACATAATATTGATCCCCTGCCTCTTGTGGAAGTCCAGTTACTGCCCGAAACTTGGTTAAAATTTGCGAATCAGACAATCCCGCTACTACTGATGAAACCTGGCTGTTTGTTGCACTACTAATCGAACTTCCAGTCTGACTGGCATAAGTTGAACTAACAATCTTGGAGCTGCGTGCATTGGTATAGCCACTTGTCGTTGTTGCCTGACTAGTTGATTCAGCTTGAGATGCTGTACTTTGGTTCTGTGCAGCTGCTATTTTTTGCTGATAACTCTTTGCTTTCTCCTGATAGGAAGCCACAGCTTGGTACTTACTAGACAATGCCATTAATGTTTGGTAGCTTCCCCCAGCTTCAGAATACTTTCCAGCATTGTAATATGCTACTGTTTCATTATAATAAATTTTAGCAAGTTTAACGGCTTGATACTCACGCTGTACAACATCAATTTGTTTAACTAGTTTGTCTGGCTCTTTAACTTTAGCTAGCTGCTGTAACTTTTTCTTTGCCTTTGCTAATTTATTCTCAGTTACTGCTCTCTTGGCAGACAGTAACCTACCAAGATTATTATATAGTACCTTAATTTTTTTGTTCTCGGCGTTCTTTGCAATTACTTTTTCTAACTCACTATATGCCTGTTGCGGCGTTCCCTTATCAAGATACTTCAACGCCTCCGTATAGTGAGACTTGACCTGCTTTGTTGTCATTGAAGAACTACTGCTGCTATTATTGCTGTTACCTGCAGAACATCCAACTGCTACAATTGCTAACAAAGTCAATGATACTCCCCAAAAGGTCTTTTTCAATCGTGTCTTCATAATTGCTGCCTCCCTACTAAATATTAATTATTCCCTTCACAAAATTATAACATGGCATGTATCGTTTAGTATCCAACTAGTCTATGATTTCTTTGGATTATTTATTTTATTTGTTTTAAAAACTGTCATTTCAATTGTGACCCAGATGACTAACACAACTGAAATTGCTGCATAGACTACCAACATTGTTTCGCTTGCAAAAATCTTTGAATTTGCGTAATAGCCAAAACTTGCATCTAATTTTGAAATCAAGATGAATAGTGCAAGATTACCTCCAAACATACCAAAGAATAAAGTATTAAATGTCATTCCCATAATTTGCAATCCAATATTTCTACCACTTGTTCGTAATTCTTGCGCTGTTTTGCCACCTCCCTGTTCAATTATTTCCTCCATTCCACTTGCGACGGCAATTGCAGCCTCCGCAATCGCACCAAGTGTACTCAAGATTGTCGTTGCAATCGCAATCGAAGCAAAATTAACACCAATCGCAAGATTGAAAGCCTCGATTTCTTCTGACTGTTCATTGCTGAATCCATATATCTGCATCAAATAATTCATCGGAATAATTAGCAACAACATTACTGCTAAAACAAGTAATGTTGATAAAAAAGCCGTATTGGTCTGTGACTCATTATTATTTCCAACATAGATAATAATTGCAAGAATTGATACCCCTGTAAACATCATTACAAAAATAGGTGGAAACCCACCAGCTATCAAGATGACCGTCAAAAAGAGTAACCCAAAATTAATAATTAACGTAAAAAAAGCCGCTAAACCTCTTCTTCCACCGCTCAAAATCAGCAGCACAGCCAAAACAACTATTAAAACGATGATTGTATTCATTCTTTGCTCCTTTCCAGTGACCAAGCGGCGAATAAGCTCGCGGCCGGAATTACTAATGCTATTCCTATTCCGCTAATTACAGCTTGTACTAAGCCTAACGACATCGTCCATGAAAAAGTATAGCCAATTGTATTGCCGGTTCTAAAATATAGAACTGCCATTGTAAAAGTCTCGGCAAAAAAGATTAGCAACAACACATTAACCAGCGGGCCCATAATATCTTTACCGACTTCTCTCCCAGATTGGTAGAGCTGTTGAAATGAAACTTCTGGTCGGCTGCGTTTTAATTCAAACAGGGTTGCCACAATATCTGTTGCCGCATCCATAACTGTTCCTAACAACCCAATCAGAGTTGCAGATAAAAATAATTGCTTCGGTTGTTGTGTTGCAAAATCTAGTGCTTCATAATGCATCCCGCTATCCTTTGTTAACCACATTATGCCTACAGAAATAAGCAATGCAATTGCTGTTCCGCTGACAATTGCTGCAAATGTAACCGTAAATTGCCTATTAAGCCCGATAATTATCGCTAATGTAATTGCTGTGAAAATAATTGCGCTGACTGCAAAAATTATAAAAAAATTTGTAATATTCCATGAAACATCAAGTTGCACAATTATCAAGAACAGTACAAAATTAACCAAAACACTTATAATTGTTCTCAGCCCGTCAATCTTCATAATAATAAATAGCAGACATACCATTATCCAACACATCATAAACAAATAAGTATCTCGTTTGTAATTTGTCGGAGTTACTTCAAGTTTTTTATTATCATAATTAAGCGTGACAAAAAGCTGTTGCCCTTTTTGATAATTTTGACTTAATCCCCCAGATGCTGCATATGTATTCTGAAAACTAACTTTTTCTCCTTTTTTCTTGCTATTCAGAAGTATGCCATACACTGTCTGGTCAGTTTTTTTATCATGATTTCCATATTCGTCTGAGGATTTTTTTGTTTTTCCTTGTTCAACCCGGGTAACTTGTAAAATTGACTGCTTGTACAAGAAAGCATCATGGGTTGATATAAAAAAAATTACGATTGCTCCCAAAAGCAAAATAATACATTCAAAAAAAAGCTTTTTCTTCATTTTATACTCTCTTTTCTTATCGCTTTGGATAAAAGATACCATTCATCCCAATTTTTTAAAAGAAACAATCTATTTTCTTAAAAGAAAAAAGACAATTTGAAAACTTTGCTTTTACTCGCTATAATTTACATTAAATAACCCATGAGGATGGCACATATTTTATGAATAACACAAAAAAAGTTTTAAAACTTCTGTCAGATTCATCTGATTACCTTTCCGGTGAAAAAATCGCAAGTGCAGTTGGTATCTCACGGACAGCAGTCTGGAAAATTGTTAAAAATCTGCAAGACCTGGGTTATCCAATCAAAAGCAAGATGCATTCTGGTTATTACTATGAAGACAATAATCAACTTAATGAATTTATTATCAAGAAAAGCTTACCCGCTTATCTTAAAACGGTGACTTTTGAACTTCACGATTCTCTTAATTCAACTAATAGCAGAGCAAAGGAAATCAGTGTAAATCAAACTACTGAACAACCTTTGGTAATCATCAGTGATCAGCAGACTAGTGGTTATGGTCGCTATGGCCGCTCCTTTACCTCGCCTAGTAAAACTGGAATTTATATGAGTATTTTGCTAAAGACCCAATCAGAAAAACTAAACCCCGGATTATTGACAACAGCCACTGCACTAGCCGTAGCACGCACAATTGAAAAAAAACTGGGAGTTAATACTCAAATAAAATGGGTAAACGATGTATTAGTTAAGCAAAAGAAAGTTGTCGGAATACTGACCGAAGCAGTTAGTGATATTGAAAGTGGATCTATCAACCAAGTAATTATTGGTATTGGAATCAACTACCTCTCTGATATTTCTATTTTCCCCGCTGAGATTCAAAAACGCGTCGGTACTTTGCAAGAATACGCTGAACGTAATCACGTATCTCGTAACTATTTCATTGCACAGCTATTATCCGAATTTTTCTCATTATATTCAGATTATCAAACAGGTGACTTTATAGAGGAGTATAAAGAAAAATCATATCTCATTGGAAAAAAAGTCACCATTACTCAGGGACAAGAAAAAATTAATGGGATTGCTGCCGATATTGATAAAGCAGGGCGGCTTATTTTACAAGATGGAACCACCCTTTACTCTGGTGAGGTTACAAAAGTACGATTAGCTTAAAAAAGTATCTCAAAAATTGAAAATCGTCATCCACCAATTTATAGTGAATGACGACGGCCAATCTTGGGATACTTTTTTATTATCAAACTATTCATGTTGCTCTCTTAACATCTTTGCCTTGTGTAAATATGGGCCATAAGGCAGTATACTTATGCTCTTTGACTTTAGGGGCGGAGAATGTGTTGCCCTTTAGTATTTGAACACAAGCTACTGGCTTATAGCCCATATCGTTAATTAACTATTTTTTTAACTTTGCTGCAGCTGCTTCATCAACAATCACAGTCACATTTGCATGCCTCTGCAAGACACTTGCAGGACATTCTTCAGTCACAGGTCCTTCAATCATTTTGGCGACTGCCACAGCTTTATTTTCTCCAAAAGCCTCTAATATTATGCTCTTGGATTTCATTATTGACCCAATTCCCATCGAATATGCGTACTTAGGTACATCTTTTTCATTCTCAAAGAAACGCGCGTTTGCCTCAATTGTCGAAGGAGTTAAAGCAACTTTATGGGTTGTCAAATCAAAACTTGAACCTGGTTCATTGAATCCAATATGACCATTGCGTCCAATTCCCAACAACTGCAAATCAATCGGATTAGCAGCAATCACTTGATCATATCGCTTAACTTCTTCCTCAGGATCTACCGCACTGCCTTCTGGTAAATAGGACTTTTTGAATGGCTTAAACTCAAATAAGTTTTTTTCCATATAATAACGGTAACTTTGCTCATCTGTTGGTTTCAAACCGACATACTCATCAAGATTAACGGAAATACAATTCGAAAAATCAATCTTGCTTTTTACGAGATACTGATAGGTCGTCACAGGTGTGCTTCCAGTTGCTAATCCAAATACTTTTGCACCACTTGCACATGCATCACAAAAGAGTTCGCTTGCTTTCTTCCCGCCTGCTATACTATCTTTAACAACAATAATATTCATTTAACTTACCTCCATTTAATGGTATAGCCCCATTATAATTGGGCTATACCAAAAAAGCAAGCAACTAAAAAAAGTAAGTTAACCTTATTTACTTTGTAATCTTAACATATCTGTAAGCGCTTGTAAATGTTTATAAGTCATTTTAAGCATTTGACTGTAAAAAAGATATTTTTTTTCTTTTATTAAGCGCAAAACCTCTAATTGAGAGGCTGGTTCAAAAGTCTCCCTCTAGCTTCAAATTACTCATAACAAAGTACTCATTACATTCATAGTTTCAAGTTAGTGCTCAAATTTTCCCGACTTTGTTCTGCCTTAAATCAGAACTACTTCACTAATCAAATATCCAATTTGCGATGTTTCAACGATGGCAGTACCTTTCGATCAGCCAATCCAATAAAATATCCTTGAAACAAAAGTGAAAATATCGTACCAACATTAACGGCAAAAAGCTCCTTATCATTAATTGCCGTGATAATAATGGCAAAAATCGGGATAAAAAAAGATACCAACTGTGCGATAACTGAATTCCCTTTGAAAAATTTAAAACGAATAATCTGCATCATATCATCACAGGGATGCAATATTAAATTCACTCTCTGATAAATTGAAATTGCAGTAGCAACACAGACTATACCTGCACAATCTAGCACAACTCTAATTGTTAATGGTAAATTCCCAATTCCTAGTAAGATAAGCCCTTGTGATAACAGTCCCACAAGATATGCAAAAGAAAACATAAAGATCAGATATCCTGTAATCCGACTGAATGAAATTTTCCCAACTAGAATCAAATTTACAATAACGGCAAAAAAGCCTTCCAATACAAGAACAATACTTAATGGAATTAAAGTCGCGTGTGCAATATTAACTGCTGCTGCAGTCCATAATGCACTCCCTAGATTTAATGAAACTGTTAATGCATTCCCAAAACTATTTAAGACAATTGAAAAAATAAAATATCCAATCATCAAAGGAGTGTCCCGATGATAAGCATGTATAATTGATTGTTTTTCCATGATTACTGTGTAATTACCTCACTAATATTATGTTTGTATCCACAAAGTATCTTACTTTATCCTCTCCCATACTTCAATCCCTTCTAGCAAGAAGTAAATATCTATTCTTGTTTATTATTAATAACGCGTTTAAAATGATTGAAAAAAGAAAGATTGTGACAAGATGAATACTCCTGATATAAAGATTAGATTAGTAACGTTGGCAGATGCACCTGCACTTTTACATATTTATCAGTACTATGTTCAGCAAACTGCAATTACATTCGAATATGATACTCCTACTATCGAAGAATTTGAAAAGCGAATACGTAATATCTCTCTTGGATATCCTTATCTAGTAGCCTATGCAGATAATAAAATACTAGGTTTTGCATATCTAAGCTCATTCCATCCGCGTGCTGCATATATTTGGTCCGCTGAAATCTCAATTTATCTGTCTCATGATGTACAACATCATGGAATTGGCACCCTACTATACAATGAACTTGAAAAAATAGCCGCTGCACAAAATATTTTAAATATTAATGCCTGCATAAGTTTACCCAAAACTACCGATACACATCTCCCCATGTCAAGTATTTATTTCCATAAAAAAAATGGTTTTAAGAAAGTTGCTCACTTCCACGATGTCGGATACAAATTCAATACTTGGTTTGATATGATCTGGATGGAAAAAAGCAACAATATTCATCCATCACCCATGACCCCCTTTATTCCCTATCCCCAAATTAAGAAAGACTTCTTCGCTTAATACTTAATTATTACAAATTACCTTGCAAGTGCTACAATAAAAATATAATAAAGCAGGGAGGTTATCTAATGAGTGAAAACGTTTTATTTAATCAGGGACAAATAATTTCAAGTAAATATGATTTTAGCAAAGCATATCTTTCAGCAGAGCTTTTTAAGAAAAAGGACAGTAACGGACCTGCACCATCCGCTAATCAACCAGAAATAATTACATTAAGTGATGGAAATGAAATTCCATTGATTGGTTTTGGAACATATACATTGACTGGTGGAGCTGGTGTCAATATAATGATGCAGGCCTTATCAACTGGCTATCGTGCACTTGACTCGGCTGTTAATTATGAAAATGAAGGCGCTGTTGGAGAAGTTATTCGTAGAACTAGTTTAAATCGTGAAGATTTATTCATAACTTCCAAGTTACCAGGGCGTCATCAAAAATTTGATGAGGCAATCACAACTATTCAGGAATCTTTATTTAGAATGCATCTCGATTATTTCGATCTCTACCTAATTCATTGGCCAAATCCACTTGAAGACCATTACGTGGAAGCATGGCAAGCTTTAATTAAGGCACAAAAGATGGGGCTCATTCGTTCAATTGGTGTTTCCAACTTTCTTCCAGAACATTTAGAAAAGCTTGAAAAAGAGACTGGTGTATTACCAGTGGTAAATCAAATTGAACTCCATCCTTATTGGTCTCAACCTGAACAGCGCAAATTCGATAAAGATCATGGTATCTTCACTCAAGCCTGGAGCCCACTCGGACGGGCAAATACTGTTTTACAGGATGGAACTATTCAAAAAATTGCTCAGATTCATAATAAATCAATCGCACAAATTATTCTGCGTTGGGAACTTCAACTTGGTGTAGGTATCATTCCAAAATCAAGTTCGTCAAAGCGGCAATTTGAGAATCTGGATCTCTTTAATTTTGAATTATCTACTGAAGAAGTTTCTTCAATATCGGCACTTGATAAACCTAATGGACGGACAAACAACCAAGATCCTGCTGTATATCAGGAGTTTTAAGATTAAAATATCAATGTTTATGCAATTGATATTTTCTTGTCACCTTGGAACTGGGACTGGGTCAAAAGTTAAATTTTGATCTAGTCTCTCGACATTATTACGAGTAAACGGGTTTCATAAGTCAAAATTCTCCGTCTAACTTCGAATCACTCATAGCAACTATATTCGTAATTTCTAGTTGGGCTTCAAATTTTCCGACTTTGTACTGCCTATAAAACTGTACTGAACCATACACAAAAAGTGTCTCACAATCATTAGATTCTTTGTCTAATAATTATGAGGCACTTCTTTTAATTTGGCTCTTTTCTCGATTACGTATGAAATTATTATAATAATTCTAAATATTATGGTACCGATTTTTGAATAGTGGGCTTACCGATCTATTCTCATGGATTCGTGTAATCGCATCCCCAATCAAGGCTCCAACAGAAACCTGAATCAACTTATCAATATGTTTTTCTTCAGGCAACTTAATTGAATCAGTAACTACCAACTTCTTAATAGGTGAGTTCTCAATTCGTTCGATAGCTGGGCCTGAAAGCACTGGGTGTGTGGCACATGCGTACACCTCAGTTGCTCCAGCGTCCTTCAGAGCTTGGGCGGCTAAAGTAATTGTTCCAGCGGTATCAATCATATCATCAATCAAAATACATTTCTTACCATCAACTGATCCAATAATGTTCATAATCTCAGCCACATTAGCTCTAGGCCGACGCTTATCAATGATGGCAATTGGTGCTTTTAGGAATTCGGCTAGCTTACGTGCCCTTGAAACACCACCATGATCAGGCGAAACGACGACGGCATCTTTTTCAAGACCATTCGTCAAAAAATAATCTGCTAATAATGGAGCTCCCATTAGATGGTCCACAGGAATATCAAAGAATCCCTGAATTTGAGCTGCATGTAAGTCTAGTGCAACAACACGCGTAGCACCTGCCTTAACTAACATATCAGCAACTAACTTGGCAGTAATTGGTTCGCGCGGCCTTGCCTTACGATCTTGTCTTGCGTAACCATAATAAGGGATTACAACATTAATCACAGACGCACTAGCACGTTTAAGTGCATCAATCATGATTAACAATTCCATCAAGTTATCGTTGACTGGGGCTGAAGTCGATTGAATTATAAAGACCTCATCACCGCGAATACTTTCTTCAATATTAATGCGAATCTCACCGTCACTAAAACGGTCAACAGATGTTTTACCTAAAGTTACACCAACAGCAGCAGCAATTTTTTCTGCTAAGGGCTTGTTAGAATTCAAAGCAAATATTTTAAGCTTCGGATCAGCATATTGTTCAGACATGATAGCCTCCATTTTTCTATTTCTCTATAACAATACTATTCATTTCTTGCAATAAAATCAAGATTAATTAATGGATTTATCATCAATTATTTTTATGCATCCTCACTTTCAGCCTTTTCAGCGGCATTCGCAACTGGATAACGATCAAAATAACCCTTTTTGTTCACTTGTCTTCCACGAGCAATTGCCATATCGTGTGAGGAAACGTCATTTGTAATTGTCGAACCAGCAGCAACATACGCATGATCAGCGATTTCAAGTGGTGCAATCAGATTAGAACCACTTCCGATGAAAGAATAATCTCCCACATTAGTATGGTGCTTATTGATTCCATCATAATTTACAAAAACCGTCTCGCAGCCAACATTTATATTTTTTCCTAAAGTAGCATCCCCCACATAGGTCAAATGTCCAACCTTTGTGTTCTCACCGATCTGTGCCTTCTTAACTTCAACAAAGTTGCCAATGTGAACATTCTTGCCGATCTCAGCAGCGGGCCTGAGATGACTATATGGTCCAATGTTGCTACCCTCCGACATTGATGCTTCTTCTAACAATGAAGCAGTCACGGTTACATTATTGCTAATCACTGTATCCCGAATTTCGGAATGTGCTCCAATAAAACAATCTTCTCCAATAACTGTTTTTCCCTTCAAAATAACCCCTGGTTCGATTACTGTATCTCTACCAATTTTTACATCAACATCAATATATGTTGTTTGTGGATCAACTAGTGTCACTCCATTTTTCATATGTGTTTCATTAATACGCTGTCTCAACAACTTATTTGCCTGGGCAAGAGCAACTCGATCATTAACACCCATCGATTCATCAAAGTTTTTCATCTTATAAGCAGCTACTACTTTACCAGCATTCTTGAAGATTTCCATAACATCTGTCAAGTAATACTCTCCCTGAACATTATCATTTTTTATCTTGTGCAAGGCTGCAAATAATTGCCTATTGTCAAAGCAGTACACTCCAGTATTGATCTCTGTAATTGCAGTTTCTTTTTCGTTTGCATCCTTTTGTTCAACGATCTTCTCTACAATTCCCAGCTCATTGCGTACAATTCTCCCATAGCCAAATGGATTTGGTGCTTCAGCTGTCAAAACAGTTGCGACAGCACCTTTTTGTTCATGGTATTCAAATAACTCAGAAAATGTTTGTGCTGTAAACAATGGCGTATCACCACATACAATTAATGTAACTCCATCTTTATCCTTTAATAATTCCTCGGCTTGCAATACTGCATGTCCTGTTCCCAATTGATCGGCCTGAAGCGCATATTCAGTCCGTTTCCCCAATTTTTTCTTTACATCCTTTGCTCCATGCCCAATAATTGTAACAATTTCATCCATCTTATTTTCTTCAACCTGCGTCAACACATGCTCAACCATTGCTTTACCGCAAACTGGATGTAACACCTTGTACAACTTAGATTTCATTCTTGTTCCTTGCCCCGCAGCAAGAATCACTGCAAACTTTGAAGTCATCTTAAAATCTCCTCTAAATTAAACCAAATTTTCTCTATAATCATAACCTAAGTGACATAAAGCGTGCAACTACTCTTACCCATTAAATCATTAATGCTTGCATCTTGTGCGTTCTTTTATAATAAAAAAGTTCTGGAAGAATCAGCTTTCACTAATTTCTACCAAAACTAAGCTTTGAATTATTAAGCACTAATCAATTTATTTTGCTGCGTTATCAAAAACTTTTTCAAGATAGTTACCTGCACTAACATGAATCGTCTTGTCCAGTGTATTCACTTTATCGACTTTCAGTAATGATGTATATTCATCAATCATTCTGTGTCCTTCGAAGGTGGCTTCAGCAAATACTGTAATCCCTACTAATTCAGATTCGAACTCTTCAATCATGCTCTTCATTCCATTAACGGTCCCGCCGCCCTTCATGAAGTCGTCAACAACTAAGACATGAGAACCTCTCTTCAAACTTCGCTTGGATAATTCCATCTTTTCAATGCGTTCACTTGACCCCGACACATAATTAACAGAAACGGTTGAACCCTCTGTAATTTTCGAATCGCGCCGTAAGATTACAAATGGAACATTCAAGTAACTCGAAACACTTTGCGCAATTGGAACACCCTTAGTTGCAACCGTCATAACAGCGTCAATCTGCTTGTCAAGATACTGACGAGCAATTACACGCCCAACTTGACGTAAAACATCCGGCCTGCCTAGCAAGTCAGAAAGATATACATATCCTCCAGGCAAAAGACGATCTTGCTCTGACATTTCGGTTGTCATAGATCCAATAAACTCGCGGCATTCTTCTTCACTGATAGATGGAATAAATCTCGCACCCCCTGCGGCTCCAGGAATTGTTTCCAGAATACCAATTCCGCGACTCTTAAATGTTCGTTTCACAATTGCCAAATCTTCACTGATTGATGATTTGGCAGATTCATAGCGTTCAGCAAAATATGTTAAAGAAATTAGTGTATGCGGTCGTTCAAGCAAAAAACGAGTCATATCGATTAAGCGATCGCTTCTTCTTGTCTTCACTCTTTTTTCCCCCTATTTATGCTCTTCCTTAAGAGCTGTGTCCTAAAAAATAATCTATTCAACATTATAAATCATTTTACGTGATTTGAATAGTTTTTTTGTTATTTTTATCAAAATTGTTCGCATTTAATGTCAAATTTTAATTATTATGCCAACTATAATTAGTTACTATTCATTATTTTCTAACATTCGGCTTTAGTGTTCCTTATCTTTTGACACATCAAGTATCTGCTTCAAAAGAATAAAGAGATATTATGCTAGATAGAAAATCTTACACCCTGGAATGCGCATTGATGTATAAATAAAAAAGCTAAGTCAAAATTTTGACCCAACTTTTTTTAATTTCATACATATACGTTTCTGATATGCAGTTTTCTAATTTTCTTTCCAACTATTTAATATCCAACAACACATCTTCTGGTCTAATCCACCTCAATTTTTCAACGAAAATATGACGTGAAATATAAGCCAATAGTACAGGTAAGATTACAAAAATCAGCACTAAGATAATAATACTCATTATGTTTTTATTCATTCCCGCATATGCTGCCATTGGTCCAATTAATCCACTGAAGCCAAAGCCTGCACTCATCGAATTACCACCAATGTGTAAAATTGCTCCAATAAAGCCCATAATACCTGCATTGATGCAGACTGGCAAAAATAACAATGGTTTCTTTAACATATTGCCCATCTGAATCTTGGGTGATCCAATAAAGTGTGCAAAACTTGTTCCAATCGGATTCACAGAACTTCCATAAACAGCCAACATAAAGCTCCCAGCTGTAATTCCCAAGTTGGCCGATCCTGAACCAATCCCAGCTAGTCCAATTGCAGTTGCAATTCCAACAGAACTAATTGGCGATACAATTAAGACTGCAAAACAAATTCCCATTAATGTTCCCATTAGTAACGGTTGTAGACTGGTTATATGGCTAATCATTAACCCGATTGTCGTTGCAATCATTTTAACATACGGTAAAATGGCCATTCCAATTCCTCCAGCGATTACAATCACCAGTAAAGGCAGTAATAGCATGGTAAAGTCCTTTAAACGATCACCAATCAATAATGCAATCCAAACAGCAAGTGCAATTGTTAATCCAGTGTTGATAATATCCCCCGTCCCCTTTAAGATGAAAGTTCCATTACCTGCCTGCATTACCCCTGAACCGACCATTGCTGCAATTGCGACCGCAGAAATCTGAATAGGATTGAGTTTAAAGTATAAGGACACACAGACACCTGTAATGATAGGAAGCAGACTCATTGCAAAGCTTGTCATCATAATAATTGTGGTTGCGTAGGGGAAAAAGCCCTTGATAGCCGTCATTAACTGTCCTACTAATGCCGATGGAATCAGGGCAACTACGACCCCTAGACTAATCCCATTTAAAATATTCATTGTGTACTCTTTACCAGAAATTCTTGCTTCCATTTCTATCCACTCACCCTCTGTTTTTAAGATACTAGGTGTTCACTTCTCTCACCTTTAAGAATTGCTACTACATCATCTAAACTAATATCTACCATATTTTTGACTGCAATATTTGTAAAGAAACCGACATGCGGAGTCAAAATTACATTTTTCATCTCGCGTAATTTAATAAGTTGCTGACTTGGCAGCTCTTTATCTTGCAGATTGAAATTAAAGAAGTTCTCTTCACCTGTCAGTGTGTCGAGTGCAGCTCCCGCTATTTCTTTTTGCTCAAGTGCCTCTATTAGCGCATCTGTGTCCACAACAGGCCCACGACATTCGTTTACTAAATATGCTGTTTGCTTCATCAATGCTAACTCATCTTTACCTATTAGTTTTACTGTTGAAGTATTTAAGTCGACATGTAAGCAAATTACATCAGCATTTTGCAAAACTTCTTCTTTACTCGTATAAGTGACAAAGGGTTTCAGTTCTTCTCGTTCAACTAAGTCATGTGCAATCACTTTGGCTCCCAAGGCAGCAAATATCTTGGCCGTTGTTCCGCCAATTCGCCCAGCACCGATAATTCCTACTGTAAGTGAATGAATTTCAGTTGCCTGCAATCCTGCCCATCTAAAATCTTGTCTCGCCGCCCTTTCATCAAAGAACTCCAATTTACGAATTAATCTCATCGTATGTGCTAGTGCTAATTCTGCTACTGATCGTGGGGAATAGGCTGGCACATTGGTAATCGTAAGACCATTTTTCTTAGCTGCTGCAAGATCAATTACATCAAAGCCGGCTGTTCTTGTCGTAATTTGTTTTATTCCAGCTGCTTTTAGTGCTGGATAAACTTCGTCCTCGACTTTGCTTCGTTGCTGAATAACAATTCCGTCATAACCATCTAATTCAGAGACACGGTCTGGATGAAGTTCCCAATCAACGGTATCAACTTTAATGTTGTTTCTTTCCGACCAACTTTTAATAGCGGCTTCTTCATCATCTCTAACGCTCATCATCAAAATTTTCAAACTTAGTCCTCCTTATTTTCCTTGACATATACTGCCAAGCGTTCCATTGCTTCTATAATGTCTTCCATGCTTGCTGCATAACTGATTCTAATATAACCCTCACCGCCAGGTCCGAAGCTGCTGCCACTAATAACAGCTACCTTTCCTTTTTCAGCTAGGTCATAAATAAACTTCTTATCATCTTGAATCAAACCTTCTGGAATCTTAGCGAATAGATAAAATGCTCCATCCGGCTGTGCACATTCAAATCCAAGTTCCGTTAATTTGTCAAAGAGGTAATCTCTGCGTTTTTGATATTTCTTTTTCATTATCGGGCCATCATCGAAACCATTTGCAAATGCTTCGGCTGCCGCCTTTTGTGTCATCGTTGCCGTCGTAGTAATCGTAAATTGATGTACTTTACCCAATTCTGCTGTAATCTCTTTTGGGGCACACATTACACCAATTCTCCAACCTGTCATCGCATGGGACTTAGAGACTCCATTGAGGAGAATTGTTTGTTCGCGCAAGCTGTGAACTAGCGATGCATGTTTGCCTTTGTAGTTAATCTCACTGTAAATCTCATCACAAATTGCAAAAATCGGTTTATTTCTCAAGACCTCAGCCAATCCATCAAGTTCTTCTTGTGTATATGTAACCCCGGTTGGATTAGAGGGATAATTCAATACAACTGCCTTAACGGCAGTTCCGTTTTTCTTGAGTGCTGCCTCTAAATCTGCTGGTGTTAATTTGAAACCAGTCTTAGATGTATTTACAAAAATTGGTGTTGCTTGATTCAAGATTGTAATTGCAATATATAATGGAAAAATTGGTGTTGGAATAATTACTTTGTCGCCTGGATTAAGAATTGATGTGAGAGCAGTATAAATTGCTTCTGTTGCTCCATTTGTCACAATAATTTCACTTGCAGGATCGTAGTGCTGATCATACTTTGCAGAAAGAAAATGCGCTGTTGCCTCCAACAGCTCTGGTATTCCGTTAGAGGGTGCATAATGGCTTTGATTAGCTTCAATACTCTTGATTGCAGCTTGCTTAATATGTTCTGGTGTAGCAAAATCCGGTTCCCCCATTGTGAATTTGATTATTCCTGGAATTTTTGAAGCAAACTCATCAAATGAACGTATATCTGATGGCTGTAACAATGCAAGTTCCTTCTTCATGCTTTTTACAAGTGGTTCCATATTAAAAACATCCTTTCTATGTGACTGGTCTTCTAAAATATTTGTAAACAACGTTAAAAGCCTGCAGACTCAATTCATAAGTCTGCAGGCTTGGGTTTTAGGCATTATCCTTTTTCTTGCTTCAGGCCAGACAGACTCTTTAATTGACATCTGTGTGGCTTTGCTAAAAACTACTAGCAAAATAACTCTTATCTTCCTCACAGGTGCATAACACTTTACCTACGTGTCTGCACCCGATCTATTAATCAGTTACAAACACTCGTGAAAAAAATAAAAGTAATAGTAAGTATTCAATTGTACAAGCTTATTAGAATTAATCATAATTAAAATCCCCTTAAAATTGAATAAGTAAAATATAGCTTACTTAACAATTACTGTCAACCATTTTACATGATTTTCAAATATTATTTTAATTTATATTTTCGGATTTTAGTTTTAATAACAATATACTTTTTGTTTTTTATGAATATATTCGTTTTTAAAAGCATATATATTCATAAAATGGCTTTTTTGAGCTTTTTTTTAAATATTATTGCATTTTAAGTATATTGGTGTTAAAGTTTAATCAATCAAAGATAATCAAAAATCAGGAGGACTATAAAATGGATAAAGAAAAAGTTGTTTTAGCATATTCAGGTGGCCTTGATACTTCCGTCGCAATTGCATGGTTGAAAGACAAAGGCTATGATGTCATCGCTTGCTGTATTGATGTCGGTGAAGGCAAGGATTTAGTTAAAATTAAGCAAAAGGGATTCGAAGTCGGCGCAATCGAGTCAATCACAATTGATGCAAAAGAAGAATTTGCACAAGAATATGCCTTAATTGCACTTCAAGGACATACCTATTATGAGAACAAGTATCCATTAATATCCGCACTTTCTCGTCCTCTGATTGTTAAAAAACTAGTATCTGTTGCTAAAGAATATGGGGCAACTGCAATTGCTCATGGTTGCACTGGTAAAGGTAACGACCAAGTCCGTTTTGAGGTTGGAATCCATGCACTTGCACCAGAAATGAAAATCGAAGATCCAATTAGAGAATGGCACTGGTCTCGTGAAGAAGAAATTCAGTATGCTGAAGATAATAAGATCCCTGTTCCTATTAATAAAAAAAGTCCCTATTCGATTGATGAAAACTTATGGGGCAGAGCAAATGAGTGTGGAATATTAGAAGATCCTTGGGCTAGTGCACCAGAAGATGCTTACGACCGGACAGTTGCTTTAGAAGATGCTCCAGATACTGCAACCACGATTGAAATTACGTTTGAAAATGGTGTTCCCACAGAACTAGATGGTAAATTCTATCCACTTTCAGAATTAATCATGAATCTAGATAAGATTGCTGGAGCACACGGAATTGGAAGAATCGATCATATTGAAAATCGTCTGGTAGGTATCAAGTCTCGTGAAGTTTATGAATGCCCAGCTGCGACAGTCTTGCTGAAAGCTCATAAGGACCTAGAAGACTTGACTTCAGAGCGTGATCTTGCCCATTTTAAACCAGTTATTGAACAAAAATTGAGTGAAATTATCTATAATGGGTTATGGTTCTCGCCGATTATGCCTGCTCTAACTGCTTTCCTAAAAGAATCACAAAAAAATGTTTCAGGCACGGTTCGAGTTAAATTATTCAAAGGAAATGCAATTTGCATGGGGCGTAAATCACCAAATTCCCTTTATGATAAAAATCTTGCAACATATACTTCTGCTGATGAATTTGATCAAGCTGCTGCTGCTGGTTTCATCAAATTATGGGGACTACCCTCTCAAGTATATGCACAAGTACAGCAAAAAAATGAAGAAACTGAAATATCAGCAATTCCTAGCGAGGTTAAGTAATTATGGCAAACGGTAAACTTTGGGGTGGACGTTTTTCAAATCAAAGTGCTGCTTGGATAGATGAATTTGGAGCTTCAATCAGCTTTGATCAAGAAATGGCACATGAAGATCTTGCAGGCTCTATCGCGCATGCGCAGATGCTCAAGAAAACCGGGATCATCCCTGCAGAAGATGCTGCTAAAATAATAGCTGGTCTGCAGGATCTTCAAGCAGATTTGCAAAATAATCAGCTTGAATTCAAGACCTCTTTGGAAGATATTCATATGAATATTGAGACTATTTTGACAGCAAAGATTGGTCCAGTTGCTGGTAAGTTGCATACCGCCAGAAGTCGTAACGACCAAGTTGCCACTGACTTGCATCTCTACTTAAAAAACCGGCTGCCAGAGATTATCGCCGTGCTCCATGACTTGCAAGTCGTTTTGGTAAAAAAAGCTGCTGCAAATGTTGAAACAATTATGCCTGGATATACGCACCTTCAACATGCACAACCCATCTCTTATGCTCATTATTTGCTTGCTTATTATGAGATGTTGCAGCGTGATATCGAACGTTTTGAATTTAATATCAAGCATACTGATATTAATCCGCTTGGTGCAGCCGCTTTAGCAGGGACTACCTTCCCAATCGATCGTGCTTATACTACTGAACTTTTGGATTTTAGTGTACCTTATTCGAATTCACTTGATGCC
This sequence comes from Lactobacillus sp. UCMA15818, assembly GCF_030400225.1. Lineage (GTDB taxonomy): Bacteria > Bacillota > Bacilli > Lactobacillales > Lactobacillaceae > Liquorilactobacillus. The sequence continues at coordinate 56,492 of NZ_VJYB01000008.1, forward strand.
GTTTCCGACCGAGACTTTGTTTTAGAATTCCTAAGTAACGCTTCAATCCTAATGGTTCATCTGTCACGCTTTTGCGAAGAAATCATTCTCTGGTGCAGTTATGAATTTGGCTATCTAGAACTAGACGATAGTTACTCTACTGGTAGCTCAATCATGCCACAGAAGAAGAATCCCGATATGGCAGAACTTATTCGTGGAAAAAGTGGGCGTGTCTTTGGCCATCTTCAATCTCTTCTAACAACAATGAAGGGCATTCCTCTTGCTTACAACAAAGATATGCAAGAAGATAAAGAAGGTGTTTTTGATACTGTCAAGACACTTATTCCAAGTATTAAAATATTCACTGGAATGATTGAAACGCTTAAAATCAAGCAAGATAAAATGCTGCACGCAACAGAAAGAGATTTTTCAAATGCAACGGAACTTGCAGACTATCTTGCTAGCAAAGGGATGCCTTTCCGCCAAGCACATGGAATTGTTGGCGAATTAGTCTTAGCAGGAATTCAATCTAATAGAACTTTACAGGAGATTCCGTTTGCAAAACTCAAACAGATTTCGCCATTAATTGAAAAAGATCTCTACGATAAGTTAACTTCAAAACAGGCGGTTTCTCGGAGAAATTCATTTGGCGGAACAGGTTTTGCACAAGTAAAAGAACAGGTTGCACTTGCTGCTGAAAAGCTGAATATCACTCTTTAGATACTGTCGACAGTAGACTGGAATTTTATCAGCTTATCCCGTTTTCTCTTCCTACATTTAAGTAAAAATTTTGACTATGTTATAATAAAAGCAAAATAGAGAAACTGAATCAAAATTTAACTTTTGACTCAGTTCCTCTATTTATTTCGTACAAATATGTTTTATAAGTCAAAACTCTCCGTCTAACCTCGAATTAGTACTCAAATTTTCCCGACTTATGGCACACACCTTATTTGCTTTTGCACATATTTTTACTAAATATTTTAATTTGTTAAACAACTATGTATAATTAGAGTGTATTGATTTGGGGGAGTATCTAAAATGAAAAAAAAGATTTGGTTCATATTACCACTTGTCATCCTGTTAATTGCAGTGTTCGTAGCACCAATCGTTCAGAAAAAAGATTCATGTCAAAAAAACGTAGTAACTAAACATACTGCATCAGCTAAGCAACTAGTTACTACTAGGAAAAAAGCTAAATCTGCTAAGTTAAAGCATGCTGATCCTACTGCGCACTGGACTTCACTTACTAGTCCCGTAAAAATTCCGATTTTGATGTATCACAGTATCTCAGATAAACCAGGAAATTCACTCTGTATCCCACCAGAACAATTTGCCAATCAAATAAAGTGGTTAAAACAAAATCACTATTACATGCTGACACCCACTCAAGCCTACCTTGTCCTCAAGACAAATAAGGTTCCATCAAAAAAGATTGTCTGGGTGACTTTAGATGATGGCTACTTAAATAATTACACTGCGGTTTATCCCGTAATTAAACAGCTAAATTCCAAAGTCACAATCAATATGATAACTGGCTTTTCACAAAATCAGGGAATGCTTACATTGCAAGATTTAAAAACAATGAAAAAAAGTGGCCTCGTCACCATATCAAGCCATACTGTTCATCATGAAGAATTAAACACACTCACCGCTGAACAGCAAAAACAAGAATTAGTTGCATCCAAAGCTTGGCTTGATAGCAACCTTAAGCAAAATACAAATATGATTTGCTATCCCGTTGGCCGCTACAACGACGCCACAGCTATATTGGCTTCTCAAGCAGGTTACAAACTTGGCTTGACAACAACACCAGGTTTTGCCTCAGCTTCACAGGGACTCTTTGCTCTGCACAGATTACGCGTCACTCCTGGCATGTCTAATTATTCTTTTTCACATCTTGCATCCACTTATTAGTCTAAATTACAAGGGCGAACTAGGTAAACTTCATCGCAGAATCCTCTGAGACTATTATAAACATGCTGTGCTCTTGATTTCTTTGAGCATAACCCAAAAACGGTTGGTCCACTCCCTGTCATTTGAGCTGCTTCCGCGCCAAAAGCAATCATTTTGGCCTTTATTTTTGCAACCTCAGGAAGCTCCGCAATAGTTAACCCTTCTAAAGTATTCCCCATGGCTTTAAAAAGCCTTGTGGGATTTTTTTCCCTAATTGCTTCAACAACCTCATCCACATTTTGATGGGAAAGTTCTGCATATGATATTTTTTTCAAAATTGTGGGTGTTGACACACTGGCACGCGGCTTTGCGATAACAATCCACATTGGTGTTAATTCTCCCAGTGGGGTTATTATTTCCCCTCTGCCGGTTACCAATGCAGTTTCACTAAATACACAGAAAGGAACATCTGAATCAATTGTTAGTCCGATTTTTGCCATTTCTATTCGTGTTAAGTTCAGTCGCCACATCTTATTTAAGCCCCGTAAGACGGCTGCTGCATCTGCAGAGCCCCCTCCCATTCCAGCCGCAACTGGAATATTTTTCTTTATCTTGATTCGCACTCCTTGATGACCTGCAAATAATTGCTGCATCTTCTTAGCGGCCTGGTATGCTAAATTTCGCTGATCCTGTGGTAAAAATCCTGCATCCGTTTCTACCTGTATGCCTAGTATGTCGCCAGCGGATTCAATCTTGACATAATCAGCCAAATCTACTGCAGTCATGACCATGCGCCACTCTGGACTGCCATCAAGATTACGAAATGGAGTATCCAAAGATAAGTTAATCTTGGCTGGTGCCTTTTCAATTATCTCCATCTTGTCACCTACTCAAATGTTTTAATTCCATTATACTTAAAAATAATGTATCTTGAAAAGCTTTTTTTGCATAAAAAAAAGCCTTGTAATAATCCACAGGCTTGATTCTTAAATCCAAACTTAAGTTATATATTAAACTCCTTCACTAAAATCAAGTTCAATATTTTTTGTGAGGACGTCCGTATAACTATAAGAAACTCTTTCAAAAGCATTTTCTTCTTGATTTAAGTCGACTACGAAAACTGCCGGATAAGTCTCACGTAATATCCCGTGGCGCCTTACCGTTTTCTTTCTACCAGTCTGTGCGACAACAGTTAAGTTCTCTCCGATACAACTATCAAGCTTACTTTTGATTGTAGCTAATGTTAATGGCATTGTCTTCACCTCTCCTGTGAAACAAATTATATCATAGTTTCACAAAAATTGCAATTATACCACAACACATATAATAATTTCAATTAAAAAAACATTATTTTTCAATAATTTTAGCTTCAGATAATTTATTCGTAAGCAAAATAAATTCATCAATACTAAGTCTTTCTGCTCTAATTTGCGGTGAAATCTGCAAATCGGATAAAACCTGCTGCATTTTTTCCTTGATTACAGGTTCTTTCCCATAAATTCCTTGCAGATTATTCCACAGACTCTTACGGCGATGTGCAAAACAACCTTTAACAAGTGCAAAGAACTGTTCCTCTGAATATGGCTTCAGATACTTCTCTTGCAATGGTGTCAGGACAACAATTGCGGAATCAACATTCGGTTGCGGCACAAAAACTGTTCTTGGGACTATAAATGCCGTTTTACACTCCATTTGATACTGAACCCGAGTTGTTAGTGCACCATAATCCTTAGTACCAGGCTGTGCACTTAGGCGATCAGCTACTTCTTTTTGCATCATCACTACAATTGCTGCGAAATTAATTTTTGTAGCCAACAGATGCATGATTATCGGACTAGTAATGTAGTACGGTAAATTGGCAACAACTTTAATTGAATGTTTTCCATCAAAATTATTCTTAATTACTTCTTCTAAGTTCGCTTTCAAAATATCTTGCAAGACAATCTTTACATTATCATATTGGCCTAGTGTCTCAGCTAATACCGATATCAATCGTTCATCAATTTCAAGTGCCAAGACTTGATGAGCTGACTTAGCTATCTGCTCAGTCAACGCACCTATTCCAGGACCAATTTCAATCACATCATCGTCTGCTGAAACATTTCCGGCCGCGACAATCTTATGCAGAATATTAATATCTGTTAGAAAGTTCTGTCCCAAACTCTTTTTGAAGTTAAGGCCATAAGTTTCCATAATTGCACGAGTACGCACTGGCGAAGCAATCTCTGGATTTTCATTTTTCATTTTGTCCATCCCCCATTTCGTCTAATGCATCCTTAAGCTGTCTTGGTGTAATTTGAAACAAGTTAAGTCGATTATATAATTGTTTACCATTTGTATATCCGATTTTCAAAGTTTCTCCCAGTAATGCTCTTTTCTTTTTGGCAGTCGAACCAGCTAATAATCCAAGATCCCATAAATCTTCCCTCGTAATTAATGGTTCAGAATCAGGAACCTCTGTGTACAAATTAGCTAAGGCCTCCCTAATTACCGCAACAGACGCATGTTCTACACCCAGACTTCCCTTTGCACTAGGTGCTGCATCCTTTTTATTCAGGAAAGCATGCTTAACACCAGGAACCTCACGTGTAATAATATTACGGATCTTTTCACCTGAGAAATCAGGGTCGGTAAAAACAATCACCCCTCTGCTTTCTTGCAGCTGTGCGATTTGTTCAATTGTTTCATCACTAATTGCAGAGCCGCGTGTTTCAAGCGTATCTGCATTGACAGCCATTTTGATGCGCTTTGTGTCATCTTTGCCTTCAACAACTAAAACTTCTTTTATTTTTTTCATCTTATACCTAAAATCTCCATTGTATTTTGATACGTCTGCTTTGCCAGAATGCCTGCCTCAATTCCTTTAAGCTGTGCCAAATACTCGACAGTATATCTTACATATCCCGGTTCATTTCGCATTCCTCTGAAAGGAACAGGTGCCAAATACGGTGCATCAGTTTCTACCAAGATCCGATTCAATGGCGTCACCATGAAAGCTTCGCGTACCTCTGCTGCGTTCTTAAATGTGCTAACGCCACTATACGAGAGCTTCATTCCTAAGTCTAAAAACTTCTTAGCCCAGATTGCATCACCATTAAAACTATGCATAATTCCACCAATTGAAGCGACATCCTCATCTTTTAAAATCTGATAAACATCACCAAAAGCATCTCGATTATGAATTGTAACTGGAACATTGAGTTCATGTGCTAGGCGCACTTGCGTACGAAATACATCCTGTTGCTGTTGATGATCAACAGTACAGTGATAGTCAAGTCCAATTTCTCCCAGTACATTCAACTTATCCATCCTGAGATCTTCTTTAATTTGATTAATATATGCTTCATCAAATTTTGCTGCATCTTCTGGATGACATCCGACAGCCCCATAAATTTGTGGGAAAGTCTTGATTAACATTTTTAGCTTTTCTGTACTATTTTTATCATACCCAACAACTAACATTGCTGTGACGTCTAAAGCTGCTGCTCTTTCAATAACATCCGGAATATCATTATCAAACTGTGGCGCGTTTATATGTGTATGTGAATCGAATATTTCCATACTTTCTCCTTTACCAACAAAAAGAAGTCAATCTCACAAAAAATGCGAAAAAGACTCCATTTATGTTTCTAACCAATTAATGAACCATTAGGAATCGCCTCAGAAATAGTTAAAAGTTCAACTTTATCGCCATATTCAGCAGATAACAACATCCCTTGACTCAATTCTCCGCGCATTTTGCGTGGCTGCAGATTAGCAACAATTATAACTTTCTTGCCAACCAATTCTTCTGGTTTGGAATACCACTTAGCAATCCCCGAGAGAATTTGTCTAGGCGCCTGATCACCTGCATCAAGGCTGAATTTAAGTAACTTATCTGCCCCTTCGACATGTGAAACAGCTAAAATCTCAGCTGCTTTGAGCTCAACCTTATCAAATTTATCAAACCGAATTTCTTTCTTTGTTAAATTTAATTCAGGCTTCTCTAAGACATTTTTATCGTCTTCTTGCTTTTGTTTTGCAGCCTCTGCCATTGCTTTTCTACCCTTTGCTTTTTCATTTTTAGTCATTTTGGATTGAATATATGCCACTTCTTCTTCAACATCTAAGCGTGGAAAAATCGGAGTTGCTTTTTTAACAACTCTGGCACCACTTGGTAAATCGGTATAGGAGATATCCTTGATTTCCATATTATTGTGCATCAATCCAAGTTGAGCAAAAATTTCTTTCGGAGCATGTGTTAAAACCGGCTGTAATAAAATAGCGATTATTCTCAAACTAGCTACTAAATGAGCTAATACACTATCTAACTCGTTCTTACACGCTTGATCCTTTGCCAACACCCAAGGCTCGGTCTCGTCAATATACTTATTAGTTCGACTAATAAGTGTCCATACTTCTGCCAAGGCATTCGAGAAATGAACTTCATCCATTTCTTTTTGATAATTTGCAATCATCTGTGTTGCAACTTTTTCTAAGTCTTCATCGAAAGAAGTAACATTGGATCTCAATTCAGGTACAGCTCCATCATCGTATTTATTAATCATTGCAACGGTTCTGTTCAGCAAGTTTCCCAAATCATTTGCCAGATCAAAGTTGATTTTATTCACAAAGTCTTCTGGCGTAAACACTCCATCATTGCCAAACGGTACAGCACGCATCAAATAATAGCGTAGTGCATCCAAACCGTAACGTTCAACCAGCATTTCTGGGTAAACAACATTACCTTTCGACTTAGACATCTTACCATCTTTCATTAATAACCAGCCATGTCCTATCACATGCTTTGGCAATGGTAAATCAAGTGCCATCAAAATGATTGGCCAATAGATTGTATGGAAACGCACAATTTCCTTACCCACCATATGAATATCGGCAGGCCAAAACTTGTTAAATAACTCTTGATTTTCAGTTCCATAACCAAGAGCAGTAATATAGTTACAAAGTGCATCAATCCAAACATAAACAACATGTTTTGGATCACTAGGAACTTTTACTCCCCAGTTAAATGTCGTTCGTGTAATTGCTAAATCTTCCAATCCCGGTTTAATAAAATTATTCAGCATCTCATTTTTTCGCGAAGTTGGGATAATAAAATCAGGGTGTTCATCATAATACTTAACCAAGCGGTCGGCATATTTGCTCATCTTGAAGAAATAACATGCCTCTTTAACGAGTTCAACTTCATGCCCAGACGGTGCTTTGCCGCCAATAACATCCCCAGCTTCATTACGATAAACCTCTGCTAGCTGAGATTCAGTAAAGTATTCCTCATCGGAAACTGAATACCAACCAACGTACTCACCCAAATAAATATCGCCTTTTTCCAAAAGTTTCATAAAAATCTTTTGAATTGCTGACTCATGATAGTCATCTGTTGTTCGAATAAATTTATCATTTGAAATTTCAAGTAATTTCCAAAGCTTTTTAATCTGCGCCGCCATCTCATCAACGTAAGCCTTTGGTGTGACTCCAAGTTCTTCAGCCTTTTGTTCAATTTTAAGTCCATGTTCATCTGTTCCTGTTAAGAAGAAGACATCATAATCTTGTAGTCTCTTGTATCGTGCCATTACATCACATGCAATTGTAGTATAAGAGTTGCCGATATGCAGCTTCCCTGATGGATAGTAGATTGGTGTTGTAATATAGAAGCTTTCTCTTGTGCCCATTAATTCAAATCCTTTCGTACGGTCTCACAGTAATTATGACCTATTTCCCCATTTTAAATTGATTGTTAATTATTATAAGTATATCATATTTAATGATATCAAATTTAAAAAATTAAAAATTAACGTTTTAGATATGGAAATTCAAACTTATCAAAAAAGGCCTCAACTTTCATTCCATATAAATCTTTGAAAAACTTATCCGAATCCACAGTGGGAGCGGTAATTACAAACGAGTTTTGCCCATTATACATTCCTAAACCTATATATGCTGGTTTGTCCTGATACACATCATGCATTTGTGAATTTTTAACATTAAAAACCTGGCGAACTTCTAATTTTAACTGTCGTTCACTGATTACGGGTGTCAAAGTGACAAATTCACGTAGATTCATTCCCATCAAGCCAAGATCATCCAAACATTCATCAAACTGTGTAAACACACGAATTATTGCACGATGAAGGCCTTGGACCCCAGCCAAACCTTTTTTTGTTGCTACCTCAAATAATTGTTTTGCCGCACGATAAGCACGTGGATAATCTCGTTCAAAAACATCTGCAACCTTTTGAACTTCTTTTCCAAAAAAGACGAGCGCATCAAATAACTGTACTATTCTTAAAACCATCACATCGTCTATTTCAGCCTCTGGTTCCGGTTCAAGTGTCTCTGTAATTCCCTTCAAGTACAAATCTTGAATCTCTTCGGTGAAAAGCCCCATTTGCCGTTGCATATCATATACATCAAAGTGTAAAACCGTATTGTATAATTCAAACCCAGTCGCGAGAAAATTATTGTCTAAGTTCCGATTCTTAGTAGTCAGGTTAAAAATAATCTCTGGTACATTATTAATTCTAACAAGCAGATGTAACAACTCGTGAGTAAGTGTGTAATCAGGACAAGTGATGTCATCTATTTCGATTATTAGATTTCCTCCACTCAAATATTGTTGGGCTTGATCATGTCTGATAAACCCCGCTTTCTCGTCCTTATAGATAATTTTAATCTCATTTGGAAAGCCAGTTCTCGCTTTTTTTAATAACTCTTTTGTCTGTTCATTCAAGTTAACTTCAGCCATTTTTATCCTTCTTTCGATAATCCGTTAATATTTTCTTGGCACTAGCTATATCTCGTTTATCCGCTTGCAGCATTTTATCAACTAATACAGCTTCTTCTGCCACATTAGCACCTGCTGCTATAACCAATGACTTAAGCTGCAGTCTCATATGACCTTTTTGAATTCCTTCCGACACTAGTGCTAACAAAGCTGCCAGATTTTGTGCTAGTCCTACAGAGACGATAATTTGTTCAAGTTCCCGTGCACTCGTAATCTTCATCAATTTTTGATTCAAGCTAACCAGAGGTACGATTCCAATTGAACCTCCTATAAATCCAACAGGCAGTGGCATCTCTAATTCTCCAACTAAGTAGTCGCCACTTATTTTCCATGTACTCAGGCCTTTGTATTGCCCATTTCTGGCTGCGTATGCGTGTGCGCCACTCTCAATGGCACGCCAATCGTTACCACTTGCCATTACAACTGCATCAATTCCATTCATAATTCCTTTATTATGGGTTGCTGCACGATAAGTATCCAGTTGCGCTACACGACTGGCTTGGACAATTTTTTGTGCAATAATTTCACCTGCAAATCCATTTTTTGATAATAGTTCATACGGAATTTTGCAAGTTGTGCTTGCTAGGCATTCAGTTGCATAATTTGATAAAATCGACATTAGCACTTGTTGCCTTAATACTGCTTCAAGTCTCGCAGCAACAGCTTCTAACATTGTATTAATCATATTAGCACCCATTGCTTCTTGGACATCAATCGCAATATTAAGTACCACTAAATCTTCTGCAAGGATATGCGTCTTCAACCATCGTGTCCCTCCACCACGTTTTTTTAGTGAAGGATGCGCCTGATCAGCCACTACCAAGAGGTCTTTTGTTAATTTCTGAATCTCTATAATCAATTTTGCTGAATCTTCAACACTCTCTAAAATAATCTGTCCAATCATCAATCTTTCACTGGTTTTCGCCAAAAAGCCGCCTGCTTTTGCTATAATCGCTGCTCCATGACTGCTTGCAGCTACTACTGATGGTTCTTCAGTGACCATTGGAACTAGATACCTTTTATTATTTATTAAATAATGGAATGCAATTCCTTCAGGATAGCTATAATCAGTTATATAGTTTTCTATCATCGTATCGCCAAGAGATTTATTGTGGGCAGAATTTTTCAAAATCTGTATTTGTTCTTTTGTCAGTTTTTCATTTTGACTGATATGATTTATACGTTCTTCCCATGACTTTTGATAAAATTTCCCATAATTTTGCATTCCTGATCTCCCTTTATCCTAATATTTTGCACAAAACTTGTTCTTTCATTATATAATAATATCTATCAACACTACAAAGGAGTAACATCTTTTATTATGCATAAAAAAACTTCTATTTCAGTAATTATCATTGGCTTATTGCTCGGTTTATTTTTGCTATTCTTTTTAGTACTTCGTTTTCATGTCACCCAGAGCAACACCCGAGAAAGGTTGACGGTTGCTGTTGTTACTAACTCTGGTGAAAATAAAAAAGTTATGATTTTCAACAAAAAAGTTGGAACCGCACTTGGAAAAAGAATTAATAAAAAGGTGGTCTTCAAAACCGTAACTGCTGCAACTGCAATGCAGAACAAGCAAAAATATGCTGCAATCATTGGACTATACAAAAAAGCACTAAACAAGCAAGAACGAAAGCATGCGTCTGCCTATCTCTATATTCCTAATGAATTAGTATCTCTTAAAAGCAAAGGGCTATCAAACCTAACTGCAACGACAGCAAAAATAGCACTTGTCAAAAATCTTGACTATCCTCAAAGCCTTATTCTTTCAGACATTAAGCTCCATTTTGAGCGCGAATCTTCGGCTGCTGATGCAATCGATTCCGTTATGACAAAAAGAACTAGAGCAGCAATTATCAGCACCATAGACTATACTACACTGACATCCAAAAATATCGCTTATTTGGAAAATCTGAAGACTAACCAAACAACTCCCTCAATTTCTGCTCAAACCTACTATCTTTATCTCAATAAAGATAGTAGTGTAAAAAAGGCCTTTACTGCATTTCAAGAATCACAAGCCCTTGCAAAGCTGTCTTTTAATATTTTAGGACAAGATTATACAAAACAATAATTACTTTATCTCCAGTATGAGTATCAAATAAGACGTTCATTCAAATAATATAATATTAAAATATAAGGAGTTATAAATCGTTAAACTTCAAGGTTAGACAGGAAACCTTGCCTTGTAGAATACATTTATCAAAATTAGTAAAAGGGAGTTTACCATAAGCGGGAAAGTTAGACGAAGAATTTTGACTTATGAAACACGTTTATACGAAATAAATAGAGGAACTGAATCAAAATTTAACTTTTGACCCAGCCCCCTCATGCTGAAGATAATTTTTTACTGTTATCTGCTCAAACAGATGAACTGCAGACTATAATTTCTTCTCGTTGATCATCTCATACAGCAGTCCTTCACGTACTCCACTCTCAGAAAAAATTATCTTCTTACTATTCAAGTGCTCAAACAATACATCAAGTGGCGTCATTCCACCAAGAATTATATCAGAACGTGATTCTTCCATTCCTTTGATATTCAAACGTTCTTCAGTAGAACATTTTAGTAGATTGGTATAAATTTCTTTAAAATCAGCAACAGCCAATTCATAACCATGGATGTTATCTAAGTCCGAATGCCCTTCCTCTGCCCGCTTTATTCGTGCAACGGTCCTATTACATCCTCCTAATAAGACTACCGGCAAGCCTTTTGCCTTGTTCAACCATGGTAATTCGGCAAATAGATTAGCACTAAAGCGCTTGAATGTTTTCAAGCTTTCGTCAGATAAAGTACCCTTTCGACAGAATTGCTCACTTAGACTTACCGCACCATAAGGTAAACTAATAGAATGTATTAAACACCGTTTCTTTACTATGGCAAGTTCCATACTTCCGCCACCCATATCCACAATCAAGAAATCTTTGAGCATCAAAGTTGAAATGACACCTAAATAGTCATAGTAGGACTCATCATTCCCAGATAAAACACGGATTCTTGAACCAGTTAAAGCCAAGATTTCATCAATAAATTCCTGACTATTAGTTGCTTCACGGACTGCTGCTGTTGCAATTGACAATATCTGATAATCCGAATACCCCTGATAGATCCGCTTAAAATTCCTAATTGCTTGAATAGTTCTCTTGATAGCTCCTGCGGATAATTCTTTTCGGCCCTCATTCCCCATTCCCTCAGCAAGTCGCGTTGTTTCCTTCAATCTCTTCACTTCAGCAAATCGATGTTCGTTACCAATTTTTTCCATTTTATTGATTGATAATCGAACTGAATTAGAACCAAAATCAAGAACTACCAAATTTTTCAAACAAATCTCCTCCAACTTCATTCATCATTTGTCAGAACTACTTGAAATAATTAACACCAATTGCGGCTCTAACTTCACTTAAAGTCTGTTCTGCAACCGCATTAGCACGGGCGCTTCCTTCTTTTAGGATATCATACACGGCAGGAATGTCTTTAGCAAATTCTGCACGTCGTTCTCTTATTGGTCCGAATTTTGTCTCCAAAACCTCATTCAAATAACGTTTTATCTTAACGTCCCCTAATCCCCCAGCTTGGTATTCTTGTTTTAATTGTTCAACTTTTTCCTTATCTTTATCAAAGATATCCAAGTACGTGAACACCATATTGCCGTCAATCTTCCCTGGATCCTCCACATGAATATGAGTAGGATCTGTATACATCGACATGACCTTCTTCTTTAAGGTATCTGCATCATCTGAAAGGTAGATACAGTTGTTTAATGACTTGCTCATTTTTGCGTTGCCATCCAATCCAGGCAATCTGCCAGCTCCCTTTTCAGGGAAAACTCCTTCTGGCTCAACAAGGACCTCTTGTCTATAAATGGTATTAAAACTTCTAACAATTTCACGTGCCTGTTCAATCATTGGTTCCTGGTCATCGCCGACTGGCACTAGATTTGCTTTGAAAGCCGTAATATCTGCTGCTTGACTCACTGGATAAACAAAAAAGCCTGCTGGTATGGAGCGCTCAAAATTCTTCTGCTGAATCTCTGCCTTCACGGTAGGATTTCGTTCCAAGCGAGAGACGGTCACTAAGTTGAGATAATAGGTTGTTAATTCAGCTAAAGCAGGAATTTGTGATTGTATAAAAATAGTTGATTTCGCTGGATCAATTCCAACAGCCAAGTAATCAAGCGCGACCTCGATTAATGACTTGCGGATTTTTTCTGGATCACGTGCATTGTCTGTAAGTGCCTGCTGATCTGCAATCATGATAAAAGTATTGTAGTCGCCGGTATTTTGTAGTTTAACACGATTTTTTAATGAGCCGATATAGTGCCCAATATGAAGCTTCCCCGTTGGTCGGTCGCCAGTTAAAATTGTTTTTTTCATTGTCAAATTACTCCTTTCAAAATAAAAAATCCCATTGCTAAAAATAGCAATAGGACGTAATTAAGCGCGGTGCCACCTATCTTGCAGTATAAACTGCCTCTCATTACAACATATTTTATTAATTTTATATTCTCCCAGTCCAATTCGTTTGCTTTTGCATCTCTCAGCTAGATAATGCATCTCTGTTATAATCAAACTACTAACCTGATCATTGAATAGTTTCATTTTACCGCAAAGACTTTACTAAAGTCAAAAGCTTCTTACATTGTTGTCTCGTCTTGTTTGTGATAACATTATTCTCTACTAAAGAACAGAAAAGGAGATTCTATTGGATAAAGAAAGAAATTCCGAACAAAAAAGAGTTGATACCATTGTTGCTAAGATTGAGAGCTCACTCACAAAGACTCATCATGAATATAAAAAAGCACGTGCCGAACGTTCATCTGTTGAAAAAAACTATGTTCAGAATGCTAAGATCAATACTTTTGAAGTTGATGATCAAATGGAGACCAACGCTGAGGTACAGCAGCAAAAACAATTAGTTGCAAAAAATGTGGAAACCGAAAAAATTTTAAATAGACAAATTAGCCTCCTATCTGATTTGCGGAACTCACCTTATTTTGGTCGAATAGATATTCATGAAGATGGTGAGCCCTCTCCTGAAACACTTTATATTGGAACGTCTTCTTTCAATGATGAGCAGGGAAATTTTCTAATTTATGATTGGCGCGCACCTATTTCAAGTATCTACTACAACGGTACACTTGGAACTGTCAGCTATACTACCCCGATGGGCAAACAAAGAGCTCAACTTTTGAAAAAGAGACAGTTTAGAATTCAATCTGGGAAAATCACTAATATGTTCGATACCAACGAGACAGTTGGCGACGAACTTTTGCAGGAAATGCTAGGTGAGCAAAGCGATGAATATATGAATAATATCGTATCCACTATTCAAAAGGAACAAAATGATATCATTCGTGATACTACACACGACTTGTTAATTGTCCAAGGCGTTGCTGGCAGTGGTAAAACTTCTGCAATTTTGCAACGTATTGCATTCCTTCTATACCATAGCCGTGCTGACTTAAGTGCAGAACAAATCGTTTTGTTCTCACCCAATCTGCTGTTCAGTCACTATATTTCAGAGGTACTTCCTAGTTTAGGTGAACGGAATATGCGCCAAGTAACTCTTGCCGAATTCTTTGCCCAACGCTTTGAGGGATTAAAGGTTGAAACTCTTTTTGACAAATTCGAAAAAAAGAGTAAGACCTCTGATAACACTGAAATTACCGTCAAAGAAGATACTGCTTTTATGCATAAAATCAAAGAATATGTAACGAGACTTGATAATTCACATCTTTTCTTTAATGATTTAATTCTTATTGATCAAGTGATTTTTTCAAGCTCCGAAATCAGACTGCTATATTCCAAGCTACCCGTAGCTCAGCCGCATTATTTGCGACACTTTGAACTTAAAAATATCCTTATTAAAGAACTAAAAAAGAAAATAAAGAAGGAACTAAATGCTCAATGGGTACTCAAAAAAATTGATAGCTTAACTGAAGAAGAATATTATTCGCTCCTAGGGGATTATCAAAGAGGCCGTTTTGAAGATATTGAAGCTGAGGTAACTTATCTTAGTAATAAAATTGTTAGCGCTAAGTTTGAACCAATCTACGAAGCAATCTACAATAATTACTTCATAGATATATATCATCAATATAACGACTTTTTGGAAAAAATATTACCAGATGATGTTGGAACATTCAATAATCAATTAGAATATCACCAAATTCGGCTCGCCGACTGTGCCCCGCTCTTATACCTGCGTGATCAAATAACTGGTGAAGGACAAAATCATTCAATTCAGCATCTTTTTATAGATGAAATGCAGGATTATTCGCTTGCGCAGATGTATTATTTGCATGCAGCCTTCCCAAATGCACACCTCACGCTTTTGGGTGATAGCGAACAAGCATTATTTCATGAGATTCAACCACCGCAGGAATTAATGGAATCACTTAGGCAAACAATTAACCCTAAAAAGGCTAGAATGATTGAACTGAATAAAAGCTATCGTTCAACTTTCGAAATTACTTCGTTTATGAAAGCATTACTACCTGATGGTGATAAGATTCAGGCTTTCACACGGTCAGGTTCATTACCAAAACTAGTACTAACCAATGAATCCGATGCTGTTGCAAAACTCTTATCAGAGGCACAATTGCTACTCAAAAAGAATGAAACAGTTGCTATAATTACAAAGGATATTGCAATGTGTAAAACATTATTGAGTTCTTGCAAGGCTAAAGATGCACCAACACTGATTACAAACAACGACCGCTCACTACCTAAGGGTCTTGTTCTCTTACCTATTTACTTAGCAAAAGGACTTGAGTTTGATGCAGTAATTGTTTTTGAGGTTTCCCAGAATAACTTTGCCGCTAATTCTTCTCGTGGAATTCTCTACACTATCTGTTCAAGAGCTATGCATGATTTAGTCTTAATTAGTGTTAAAGGAGTCTCAAATCTAATAACAACTATTCCTAGTGACCTCTTTGCCATTGAACAGGATATTACATTTAAGCAAAAATAGTTCTTTCATTATTATTAATTTAATTTTGCATTTACTTGTATATTCGATCATAAAAAATGCCCCATAATAATTAGATTTTTTGAGATCTAACTATTATGGGGCACTTCATTTGATGTCTGACTTTGAATTTCTCATAGCAAATTACTCACTGTGTTCGTAATTTAGAGTTAGTACTCAAATTTTTTCAACTTATTTCACATCTTAATCCAATTATATCTATCACTCTTCAGGTCTTGCATTTATTAATACGATATAATATACTATTTGAGTTGGTATTTATTGCCACTTTAGCTCAGCAGGTAGAGCACCACCATGGTAAGGTGGGGGTCACCGGTTCAAATCCGGTAAGTGGCTTATGTTTCTATATTTTAAAAGACTGCAATGGTTTGTTACATTAATGAGGTGCAACGATTTTGGAGCACTTCATACCGCAGTCTTTTTTTGTCTCTATTTGTATAGGTAACTTTTTAGAAAATTTATTTACTATTTTGAGAAGAGCTTCTCTTTTTATTATCGCTATGCCTGATATTATTAAATAATAAATATATCAAAAAGAATGGTGGCGTTAATAGAATGAAAACTTCTTTAAATAATAATAACACAATTGAACAAATCTTAAATATTAGAAGTGCTAACAGCAATGAAGATTTTCAAAAATTATTTTTACAATATCGCCCACTTGTTTTGAATTCAATTAATCGCTATCATTTTAGATTTTATGAAATAGACGATTTGTTGCAAGAGGCACGAATTGTTTGCTACCAGACAGTTTTGGCGTACAACATAGGTGGAAAAATTACATTTGGTAAATTTTATCAACAAAGTTTGCTGAATTGCTTTTGCAGTATCTTACGTAAAGAAAGTGCAACAAAACGTCAGGCAGATAAATTTGCTGAATCTTTTGAAAACATCTTAGAAACACAGGGTGAATACTACTCAAAATCTGCAGTCTCTCATATTTCTCCTGAAAATACAACTATTATTAATGAAGCCATCAACCGGCTACCTTCCTTACTTTCAGACTTTGAATATCATGTTTTTTCGTTGCTCTATTTTAAATATCAATCTCCGGAGGCAATTGCTATTTTACTTAAAGAACCACAAAATAAAGTTAATCGGGCGGTCAATCGTTGTAAAAATAAGTTGACTGAAGAGCTTTTTTAATTCTTTATTAAATACGTTTATTCACACAAAAAAAAAGGGGCTGTGCCATAAGTCCTAAGTAAAAGAGCCACATTAGAAAAAATAATAATTTTTCTAGTGTAGCTCTTTTGGTATAATTGAAAATAAAAAAAGCACTGGTTGCAGCCAGCACCTTCAAAAACAA
>NZ_VJYB01000009.1:0-43205 GCF_030400225.1 Lactobacillus sp. UCMA15818
ATGGATTAACTCCAGTCGAATATCGTAAACAGTATCTAGCTAACAATTAAAATAAACATGTCCAACTTTTTTAAGGCAGTACAAAGTCGGGAAAATTTGAGTACTAACTCGAAATTACGAACATAGCGAGTACTTTGCTACGAGTAATTTGAAGTTAGGCGGAGAATTTTGACTTGTGGAACACGTTTAATCAGAGTCTGACACAAGTTGAGAAAATTTGAGCACTAACCAAAATTACGAACATATTAACCTAGTCCTTCTATATAGTAATACTACCTTCATACAAATAATATATTTCAGGATTTTTATGCGGCGTTCCATCTTCGTCTTTCCAGAAAAAGTTTTTTTGATTGACTCGCTGTAAACCCTTGTGATCATAAAATTTAAAATTAGATGAATTATCGGTAAACAAGTAAAAGTTGTTTACACCCAATCTTTGAAGATAATCATAAAAATGTTTGTACAGCTTTCCTCCAATGCCCAATCCTTGATACCCCTCCTTAACAATCAATAGATTAAGTGCTCCGCCATACTTCTTCCCACTTAACGCTAGTAATTCCTCATCAATATTCATCGTTTCCATATATTGTGCAAAAATATAATTTTTATCTTCGAATCCAGCTAACTGTAACAATGATTTTAATTGTCGTCTCTGCCAAACATATTGCAGTCTTGACCATTGTTCATGACTTGTGGCGACTATGCCCACAATCTTACTATTGATTACTGCCACAAAAACATCATCTGCCCCGACCAGTAAATCGCATAAGAAGAATTCCGCCATAGGCTTGACCAAAGGCTTTTCAATCCATTCACGGTAATCCCATGTCTCTATAACCATTTCCAAGACTTCTTGATAATCAGCATCTTCCATTTTTCTATAAATAATTTTCTCTCTCATCTTTATACTCTCGACTTCCTGGGTATTTAAACCAATTTTCTATCCTCTATCGTACCGTAAAGTTCTCGAAAGACAAAATACTTGCTGCTTTATTTACAATATTCCTATTTTACTGTCCATTTCTTCAATGTTCCATCATTCTTTATGTTATACTGAAAGTTGAACATAAAAAAATAATTGGTGGAAATAATAATGACTCATCGTGGTTTCGCTCTATCACTCGCACCACCCCTTGCTTAGTTAGCAATTTATAGATTTATAATACAAAAAATAAAAAGGGGTTACACAAATGATTGAAGCAATTGAATTAAAAGTTGGAATGATTTTTGAAAAAAATGGTAAACTCATCAAGGTACTCGAAACTAACCATCACAAACCTGGCAAGGGTAATACAGTTATGCAGATGAAGCTGAACGATATTCGTTCCGGCTCAATTGTTCAGACTACTATGCGTCCTACAGAAAAAGTTGACCTAGCAATCGTTGATAAGAAGAAGGCTCAATTCTTATATAAGCAAGATGATATCATCTTCTTTATGGATCTAGACACATATGAACAATATGAACTACCCGCTCAACTAATTGAAGCAGAAAGTAAGTATTTAATTCCCGACTTACAAGTTCAACTAAACTTTTGCAATAATGAATTAATCGGAATTGATTTACCAACAACTGTTGAAATGACAGTTACTGAAACCGAACCAACTATTAAGGGTGCTACGGCTGCTAGTGGCGGAAAACCTGCAACAATGGACACAGGACTTATTGTCGTTGTTCCCGATTTTATCAAAAATGGTGAAAAATTAGTTATCAACACTGGAAATGGAACCTATAAGCAGAGAGCTTAGAACTTATTGTCCGTTGTTTTCCATTTACTATAATCTGTTACCTTCAAGGACTTGAATATAAAAAAAGACTTAATCGAAACATACTGACCCCCAAAAGTTAGACATAAAATCTAACTTTTGGGGGTCAGTATGTTATAGGAGTTCTTTTAGTACAAAACAAAAAGGTTTTTATTTGATTATTTTCAAATTATTAGGTTGAACTGCTTTAAACTCTTTGTGCTCCCTTAGGTATTTAGCAATCAGCTTTGGCATATCATCATCACACACACGAATACTCTTATCCATATTAAACATCGGATATTCACCACCACCAACAGCTCGATACTGACTAATCGCGACATCAATCTTATCAGTGTCTTTAAGCACCTGCTTATGGTACATAACTCTAACAACTCGCTGCCCCAGTGGTTTGGTTAAATCAAAAGTGTAATCTATTCCTGAATAATAATCGTAATTATACAGCTGGACTTTAGATACATTACAACTACTTGCCATACTGATTGAACCATCTGCATGAAGTTCAAAAAAGCTGGCACACCGCTCCAGAGCTGCTCTCAAATCGGCACCACTAATTCGTTCAACTACTAATGTATTGGGATAGATATAGTTGTTCAAGATATCCCTGACAGTAATTTGTGCATCATAACCTTTGACCTCATCATTAAATAGTGCAGAACCGGCAACATCTGTCCCAGTAGCATCCATCTGGATATGATTGATTAAGTCTAAATATGCGTGTCCATGCAGCCTTGCATTCAGATGATTATGAATATGCATGTTCCCATTGACAGTTGCTACTGGTATATCCAGCCAATCTTCAATACTGTGTCTCCAGTCCATTAAAATTGCTTCTAGTTCTTGATTTACCGGTTGGTCACTTGTATTAAGAAGTTCTGCGCTTGAGCCGATTATCGCTTTATTGTCATCTAATTCTATTGAAATCTGTCCTACATTTTCGGCA
This sequence comes from Lactobacillus sp. UCMA15818, assembly GCF_030400225.1. Lineage (GTDB taxonomy): Bacteria > Bacillota > Bacilli > Lactobacillales > Lactobacillaceae > Liquorilactobacillus. The sequence goes on from NZ_VJYB01000009.1 coordinate 2,710, forward strand.
CGGTATCCAGGTTGAGTAGTCGGAACTCCATTAACAAGTTGTGCTATTTTTCTGTGTTGGTGTCCAGTTACTAGGGCATCGATACCTGGTACTTCGCAAAGCAGTGCATACCCCTCGTTTTCACCCGTTAATTCTTCAGTTAGTCTGCCACTACCAAGGTCTTTTTCAAAACCACCATGATAAGCAACCACTACCACATCTGCTTGCTTTTTTAAAATCGGAACATATTTTTTTGCCGCTGTAAGAGCAGAACTAAAAGTAATTCTATCAATATTTTCTGCCTTTTCCCAGTGTGGTACATACTGCGTGGTCAATCCTAAAATCGCAATTTTGATACCCGCCTTTTCAATTATTCGATATGGCTGATCAATAATTTTTTGCGCCATCTCTCCACTAATATTTGCACCTAAAATCGGATACTTTTTATTTTTCCAGGTTTCTTCAATGTACGATATTCCATAATCAAATTCGTGGTTCCCTAAAACACCTGCATCTGCATCCAGAAAATTAGTCATCATACAAAAGTCCTGATTATATTTTTTTGTTTTCCTTGTGCGGTAAGTATAATCGGTCATAGGAGAACCCTCTAAGAAATCGCCATTTTCGATGTATATGACAACCTCATCGCTAGCAGCTGTCTCCTTGATTGTCTTAATAACCTGTGCAGCCTTCAAATAACCAAATGGATGATAGTCTGTTCTACTGCTAAAATTAGTTGGAAAAATATAACCATGTACATCGCTTGTCGAGAGAATCTTAACCTTCATATGTTTAAACCATCTTCTTTCGCAATCTTCTTAAAAAACAAATTAATTAAAACATCTATAAAAAATATAACTTTTTAACTAATATTTTCAAGAAACAAAACAAAAATACCTTTAATAGTTTAATTCAATAGACACTTCATTTTTAGACCTTCGTATCTGAAATGATAGTCTCATGATCCATAATCTTGCTTAGTCGTTCTCGATTCTCAGCGATCAACAGTAGAAAAATCGTCTCCACAACGGTCATTGCTGCAACTCGCGAAAAATAATACTCCGATTGCAAAACCCTCTGTCTAACTGCCGTATGCAAATGATAGTCTGCTTCTAGGGCAATTGGTGAATCACTGCGGTTAGTAATTGCTATTATTTTCATTCCTCGTTTCTTTGCCACATCAATTTGTTTTAATAATGATTTAGATTCACCAGAATTGGAGATAACCATTAGCACATCCCTATCTGTTAGATTAAGAGTCTGCCCGATTGAAGTCTGCCATGATTCCGAACAAATTGATAAAATACCAATCTGATTAAAGCGATAAGCTGCATCCGCAACAACAGGAAACGTATTACCCTCTGCCGCAATCTGTAAAATATGTGCATTTTGAATTAATCCCATAATTTTTTTTATCGTTGGCGTGGTTACACTATTCAAAGTATTAGTAATCTCAGCATTTTTATTATCACTAATGTTAGCGATTGCTTGTTGAATATTATCAATATTAATAACTTTGTAGTAACTAGATTCATCATCGGAGACTTTCGCTAATTTAATCTTCAATTGATGAAAACCAGACAACTGCAAATTCTTACAAAATCTTGAAACAGAGGCTTCACTGACAACTGCCTTAGCTGCAAGTTCCGAAATTGTATAATTTACCGCATCTCCAGGATTTTTTAAAATAACCTGTGCAATTTTTTTGTCGGTCTGGGTCATAGCACGCAAGTTACTATATATTGTATCAACTACATTTTCGCTACTCATTAATCTCAGTCCTCCAAACAACTGTGTAAAATAGAATCAATTACATAATATCATTTATTCTTCGATGAGCGCTATCTTTTTTGGCTTCCAAACACCATAAATTGTTCCGGCTACAACTGATCCGATTATTAAAGCTAATACAAAATACAAAGGATTGTGCATCAATAAAACAACCCATAAGCCGCCATGAGGAGCTGGTACACTAACCTTCCATAATTGAGCCAGTCCACCACCAATTACAGAACCGATGATACAAGAACCGATTACTCGTAACGGATCAGCAATCGCAAATGGAATTGCTCCTTCGGTAATAAATGAAATTCCTAAGACATAGTTACTGATTCCAGCTTTACGTTCATCTTCCGTAAACTTATTTTTCCAAATTGTTGTTGCAATTGCGATTGCTAAAGGTGGAATCATCCCCCCAACCATTACGGATGCCATCATACTGCCATCACCAGTCGCTGTTAATACACCAATTGCAGTCGTATATGCCGCTTTATTCACTGGGCCGCCCAAGTCAACTGCCTGCATTCCACCAAGAATTGCTCCAAGCAAGATTGCATTTGCGGTTCCCATAGTTGTCAAAAAATGAACTAAGAACAGATTAACTACTGAGAAAATCGGATCAATTACAAAGAACATTAATGTTCCAATGATAAATAATCCTAATACAGGAAAGATAATCATTGGTTTTAATCCGTCTAATGATTTCGGTAATTTAATAAATATCTTCTTCAACAACAAAATCAAATAGCCTGCGATGAATCCTGCAATAATCCCACCAATAAATCCGGCACTACCACTTGACTTAACAATACTTGCACTCGCTTGCGTTGCCATATAGCCACCGACAAAACCTGGCATCATGGCTGGACGATCACCAATTGAAAATGCAATAAATCCGGCTAAGATCGGAATTAAGAAACTAAATGCATTTGTTCCAAGTGAGTTCAAGAATATAAAAGCAGTTGAAGTCTTCCCTAATGATTGCTCTAACAAAAATGAAATTGCCATTAAGATTCCACCACCAACAACAAAGGGCAGCATATTCGAAATTCCACTCATTAAATCTTGATAAACATGATGCCAAATTCCACCTTGCTTATTATCTTCACTTGAAGAGCTATTTCCACCCGCAACTTCAAACGTAGCAAGATTCCCAGCCAACACACGCTGAATAAGTTCATCAGGTTTCTTAATACCATCAATTACAGCAGTCTGTAGAACTTTCTTCCCAGCAAAGCGCTCCACTTCAACTTTTTTATCTGCCGCAACAATTACGCCTACAGCATTAGCAATCTCATCTGTACTTAAGCGATGCTTGACTCCCTCTGACCCATTTGTCTCAACTCTCATCCTAACATTCATTTTTTTACCAGCATCAAGTAATGCTGACTCTGCCATATATGTGTGCGCAATTCCAGTTGGGCAAGCAGTTACAGCAACAATTAAAGGTAAATCTTGAATCTCAGGCTGTTGTATCTCATTTGATTCCTTTTTGTCACTAGCTGCTTTGAATAATTGCTGAACTTCCGTTGGTGTTTTTGCTTTCTTTAAATCTGTAATCAGATTAGCATCCAACAATAATGATGATAATCCCGCCAGAGCTTGCAAATGAACATCATTAGCATTAGCTGGAGCAGCAATCATGAAGAACAAATGAACCGGTTTTCCATCAAGTGCATCGTAATCAATTCCCTGTTCGCTTTTCGCAAATAAAACAGCAGCTGCGTTTACCGCCTTATTTCTAGCATGAGGCATTGCAATTCCATCACCAATTCCCGTCGTTGCTTCCTCTTCGCGCTTGAAAATATCTTGTTCAAAAAGCTTTTTATCATTAACTAAACCATTTGCAAAAAATGAGTTAACCATTTCATGCAATGCATCTTCCTTAGTTTTTGCTTTTAAATCCATAATCATGATGTCTTTTTTCAGTATGTTTAATACATCCATTTTGAAAACCTCTTTCCCTTTTTTTTATTTAGTGAAAATAATTACAATCAAAATGTAACCGCTTTTTAGAAAAAAGTCAACATCTAATTTAAAGTGTTGACAAATAAATTTTCATGTAATACTATGTTCTTGTAAATTAATTTCATAAATATTTATTTTCTGAAAAAAATTTAAAAAGAGGTGATTAAGTTGCCACCGATAGTCAAAGAAGCGCTTGCACTTATCAAGCCAAACATGAGTATCAGCCTAGGTGGTGGAAGTAATGTTTCTCATCTTGCTTCTGCGCTGGCTGCAAAGCCTGATTTAAATCTAACAATTTATACTCCATCTGAGCTCACAAGAAATTATTGCAAGTCACTTGGAATAAGAATTACGAGCAACGTTGGTATCAAGCATATTGATCTGGCTTTTGATGGATGCGATTCATTGGACACAGATCTTAATGCTCTAAAAAGCAATGGCGGTATTCATTTATTTGAGAAAATCAATGCTGAATTAGCTGATGAATATATCATCTTGGCCCCCCACCAAAGGGTAACAAAATTACTCAATCCTGCAGTACCACTCACACTTGAAATAGTTGATATTACAAGTTCCGCCGTGTTGCAGCGACTTGAAGAATTAAATCTAAAAGGCAGTATTAGGCTGGCAAAAGACATTGCAGGCTATGCAAGAACACCCTTAGGGAACCTCTTAATAGACTGCTACGCAAGTGATTGGCATAATATCTCGCAAGTTAACGCTATTCTCGCACAACTAAATGGAGTCGTTGCCACATCTTTCTTTGAGAATCTGGTAACACTTGGTTTAACTTTTGATGAAACTGGAAAAATATATGAATTTAGGAAGGAAGATTAATTATGACAAAATATAATTGGGGTATGATTGGTACCGGCTGGATCGCACATGAAATGGCTGACGCATTGAATGATGTTAACGGTGAGGTCTATGCCGTTGCTGATGTCAACAAGGAGATGCTGGAAAAATTTGCATCAGAGAAACACATCAAAAAAACATATACTGATGCAGATGAGATGATTAACAACCCTGACATTGATGTGATCTACATTGCCACACCGCACACATATCATTATCAATATATCAAAGCTGCTCTAGAAGCTGGCAAACACGTATTTTGCGAAAAAGCAATCACTGTTAATGCCAAACAATTTGATGAAGTTGAGGCTTTAGCAAAAGAAAAAGGCTTGATTTTAACAGAAGGACTCACCTTGTATCACATGCCTGTCTTCGATCAGGTAAAAGAAATTATTGCTGCTGGCAAATTAGGTGATATCAAATTAGTACAAGTTAATTTCGGTAGCTTGAAAGACTATGATCCAAAAAATCGTTTCTTCAACAAAGATCTTGCAGGTGGCGCCTTATTAGATATTGGCGGTTATGCAACTGCATTTGCAAGAACCTTTTTGGCAAGTCAACCAAACACAACATTAACAACAGTTAAATTCTTCGAAACTGGCGTTGATGAACAATCTGGTATTATTTTGAAAAATGATCAAGAACAACTCGCAGTGATGGCATTATCCATGCGTGCGAAACAGCCAAAGCGTGGGGTTGTTTCTGGAACAAAGGGCTACGTTGAAATCAACAATTACCCTCGTGCAACAAGTGCTGAAGTCACATATACCGAGGATGCACACGAACAAGCCAATGAAACTTTGACAGCTGGTGATGATACACAAGCTTTACGTTACGAAGTTCGTGATATGCAACGCTATATTGATAATGGTCACGATGATGGTCAACTTGCAATTTCACGCGATGTTGCTCACATTCTGGACAGTGTCCGCAATGCTTGGGGAATGAAGTATCCATTTGATTAATCAATGTAAGCTATACTTTGAACACTGAAAAAAGTAGTCTAATTCGCTAAAATTTGAGTACTAACTCGAAATTACGAACATAGCAGGCACTTTGCTATGAGTAATTCGAAGTTAGACGGAGAATTTTGACTTATGAAACACGTTTATTCTTACTAAATATAGGAGAACTGGTTTAAAAATTTAACTTTGAACCAGCTCTTTTTTAATAAGCTTTTTGATTTGACAATAAAATATTAACATGTTAAATTGTTCCCAGAAATTGGGGGTAATTAGTGTGAAGAAAAAAATTATTATTGTCGGTGCCTCTCATGGTGGACATCAGTCTATTCTTGAACTGCTTAGCCGCTATGACGATGTTGACATTACTTTGTTCGAAACGGGAGACTTTATTTCGTTTATGTCCTGTGGCATGGAATTATACTTGGAAAATAGTGTAACCAACGTCGAGGCAGTCCGCAATTTCAGGCCTGAAAGTTTTCCACAGAAAAACGTTCACATTTTGAACAACCACCAAGTCACTAAGATTAATAGCGATCAAAAAACTGTTTCTGTTACTGATTTAGAAAATGGCAAGAGTACTGAAGAATCATATGACAAACTGATTCTCAGTTCAGGTGTGAATCCTAAATCTTTACCAATACCTGGTAAAGACCTAGAAAATGTTTATTTGATGCGTGGTTATGATTGGGCAACAAAAATAAAAGCCAAATTAGAAGATCCAAGCGTTAAGAACATTACCGTTATTGGTGCTGGTTACATTGGCATTGAAGCCGCTGAAGCTGCTGTCAAAGCTGGGAAACATGTAAATCTTTTAGATGTTATTGATCGCCCTTTAGGAACTTATCTTGATTCTGAATTAACAGATGTCATCAGTGAGCACCTAGCAGAAAAGGGTGTTGAGGTTCATACTGGAGTTAAAATTTCAGAATATAGTGGTCAAGGCAATCAGGTTCAAGCGGTCAAAAGCGACCAAGGTAATTTCCCAAGCGATGTAGTCATTCAAGCTGCTGGCGTTCAGCCAAATACTGCTTGGTTAAAAGGAACTGTTGATCTTGATGCTCGTGGTTGGATTAAAAATGATAAGTACCTCAGGACAAATCTTCCCGATGTATATGCCATTGGGGATGCCACATTAGCATATTCAGTCGCTGCAAATAAAAAAATTCCGGTAGCGCTTGCCACCGTTGCTCGTCGTGAGGCTCGTTACTTAGTGAAACATCTTTTTGAGAAAACTCCATCCGTTCCCTTTGCAGGAATAGTTGGTTCATCAGCCTTAAGTGTTTTCGATTATCATTTTGCTCAGAGTGGCTTAAATAGCTTCACTGCTGAGCGTGCAGGTGTTAAAATAGCTAGTTCTTTCTATGAAGATACTCTCCGTCCAAGCTATGTCCCAGAAAATAAAGTAAATCCGAAAGTTTACGTAAAACTTTTCTTCGATCCCGAAAACCATCGTCTTCTCGGTGGTGCGGTCTTATCAACATATGATATAACTGCTCAAGGAAATGTTTTAGCCCTTGCTATTTCGCAACAACTAAAAGTAGAAGATTTGGCTGAAGCTGACTTCTTCTTCCAACCAGGTTTTGATCGTCAATGGAGTTTACTCAACTTAGCTGCTCAACATGCATTAGGCGAAGTAGAATTCACAAAAAAGTAATTTATATTTAATCGAACAAAAAGATCTTCCTAAATTATGAGACTTAATTCTGATAATTTAAGAAGGTCTTTTTTTATTAACAACAAACAATGACTTAAAATATCACAGATACCTGCAAGAAACTGAATAAATCAATGAAAGAAAAAATTTCCATGTAGTTCTCTGAACTAAGCACTATTTATGGTAATTTGCGGTTATATTTTACTGTTAAACTTCACGAACAAGTTTTAAATTTTCGCGGTTATCAGCAACAAAGTGTAAATAATGCGTGAAGCACTCTTCTAGAAAAGAGATGGTTTTGGCATTTGTCAATTGGGACTGATCATCAAATTGCTGTTTAGCATTGCTCAATAAGAATTCATAACCCGGCATAACAAAGGCATTAACACCAGGAGAATTTAGAATTTGACGGAGGTTATCTTGCGCGCGTGCTGTCCCCTGGAAACCTAAAGAAGCCCCAACAACCATTACTGGCTGAGTAGTGAACGGATGTGTGGCTGCTGATAACCATTCAATTGTGCTTTTAAGTGCAGCTGTAATTGCATGATCATATTCGGGTGTAGCAATAATGATTCCATCCGCAGCAGTGAGCTGATCACTCAAAGTATAGACACTGCTTGGAACATCTGCTAGTCCAGTTTCGTTAAATAAGGGTATCTCGTCTATTTCAGCCACAGTGATAGTGGCATCGGTAATGAAGTGGTGCTGCATATATTCTAAGAGCATCCGGTTATATGAAGTTGGAGCATTAGTTCCCACTAAACCTACTAAGTTAAGTACCATTTAGAATTCCTCCTATTCCTGATTAAACTTGTGGCTTTTCTTGTCAACTACGGTATAAATAGCCATAATAACGGTTAAGATAGCGAATCCCCAACTGCACAGCATTAAGACAAAGTAAGGCTGATCATTGCCAAATAAGTTAGCAACACCATTAACTAAGGTTGGTGATAGGAAAGCACCTAAGTTAATTCCTACTAAGATAATAGAAGTTGATAAATTTGCAGAGTTAGCTGGAGCGATTTGTGCTACGCGATAAAAAGCCTGTGGAAAAACCCAACCAAAGAAAACTCCGCAAATGATAACACCAATCGTAACGACCAGAACACTAGTAGCTGTAGCAACAATCATAAAACCTATTGAAATTCCTAGTAAAGCAATTGGTAAAATAAAGTTACCGATAAATTTACTAATCTTACCAAATGGCATGCTAGCAAACATCGAAGCAGCTCCCATTCCTGCCAAAATACTTGAAGCAATTGCAGGAGTAGTAATGTGCTGTGCCGTCACAAAACTCGCTAACTTAATCGTCATCATCATGAACATTCCAAAAATGGCAAGCATTAATAATGCAAGCATAAAAACATGGACATTAGTCGATTGTTTCGGTACGTTTGTCTTCTCATTTGTCTGGTGATCAGTCGGAATCTTAACAAAAAAGCCAAACATTAGTAAAGGAATCATTGCAATTAGGTAACCTGCAAAGGCAGTCTTCCAGCCAGCAAGAACGAGAATCCCTAACAGTAAACCAAAGCCTGCATTTCCTAAATTTTGTGATGTATTTTGATAACCCAACATGTCGGCTAGTTCTTGTTTTTTATAAAAACGGTACATTAAGCTAACGGCAAAGGGATTAAAGAGACCAATTCCTAAACCCATAATAAAGCGGCCAATTACAATAACCATGTAATTGGTAACGAAAACAGGAGTTAACCCGCCGATTAAGTACATTACCAAACCACTCATGATAGTCCGTTTAATTCCAAATTTTTGGGCAATCATAGTTGAAAACATAATCATTAGTAACACACCTAAGTTAGGCAGAGTTGAAATCATTTCAACTTGCGCGGTAGTTTGCTGTGTAAATGTATTTTCCATTAATGGGATAGCAACCGCTATTGATGGCGCGGTCATTGATAAAATCGAAAGCGAAAGCACTGATAGTTTAAATAACCAACCGTGTGATTTAGCATTTTCCATGAGTTAAAACCTTCCTAACCTAGTTTTTAATTAATTTATTATTTTTAGTTTTAATATATTCACTAGCACTTGTACCAGCAATTCGTCCAGATGTCCAAGTAAAACCAGAAGCCAAGCCTTCATAGGCAGGGTAGCAGTGACCTTGATAATAACCACCAGCATTAGCGCCACCCGTATAGAGACCAGGAATAGATTTGAACTTGTCATCTAGAACACTTAGATTGGTATCAACACGAACACCACCAACCGTACCTAAGTAAGCAACTTGGGCAGAAAAAGCATAGAAAGGTCCTTGTTCTACTGAATAGACGAGTGAGCGACCAGATTTTGCAAAATCAGTATCGACACGATTTTTCACATTGTGATTGTACGCAGCAACTGCCTGAGTTAAAGTAGCTGAATCCATATTTGCAGCAGCAGCTAATTCAACTAAAGTATTACCCTTAAAGGCTGTCCCAGCGGTAACGGATTCATTGGCAAGTTTGGTGAAATCACCGGGCTCAGTCCCAGCCCCTGGACCGGCTTGCGAGATTTCGAGTTGACCCCCGGTTTTAGTGAAATCATCAAGGGTTGCTTGGTCAACCACAAAATAGTACTTACCACCAACAGAGTATCCTGCATTGGCCCACTCAACAGTATCGTAAACTACATCCTCATTAGTAAAGCGCTCACCTTTGGAACTTACCCAAAACAATGGCGTTAATAATAATTGAGTTAACGCAGAGTTGGAAAAGCCAGCTAAATGTTTCTTTGAAGTTTGTTGAGTAACTTTGGATTTAGCTAATTGGGCGGCATGAATCAAGGCAGTCCCATCAATGTTGACCCCACCTGCAGCAACGATTGCCTTAAGTCCTTCGCCATTATTAGGTACTCCTAATTGCCGCAAATTACGAGTATGCATTGTTTTAGCAACTAAGTCACTATCACCACCAAATCCACCCGTTGCGATAATTGTTGCCTGTGCCTCAACATCAATGACCTCGCCATTAACAGTGGTTGCCTTAATCCCAATAACTTGACCAGTGCTGTCTTGTTTAATAGCCTGCATAGTGACATTAAATTCGAATTTGACACCTTCGTCAACTAGAGTTTGCTGAATACGTTCATAACTACCAGTTTTATCTTGATACATATGATAAACACCACCCTGATAGTCACTGTTACGATGAGCAAATTGTGTTGTATCAGCAGTTGCATTTAATTTAATATGCATCCCCATTTTCTCAATCCACGCTAAAGTATCAGCTGCTGAAGTAACAATTTTATGAATTAGCGGTCCATTGGAAATGTTATGGTTATAACTAGTCAACTGTCGAATAGCCTCAGTTTTGGACATGACCATCCCGCGTTCGCGCTGTTCTTTGGAGTCAATAGCGAAGAAGCCACTCGAGATTTTAGTATTCCCACCAATTTGAGGCTGCTTTTCTAGAACTAAGACCTGTAACCCATGCTCAGCGGCAGCATGGGCGGCGGCTAAACCAGTTCCGCCAGCACCAGCTACAACAACATCAGTTTTAATTAATTTGCTCATAATAATCACTCCTACATTAAGTTATGCTTATATTTTATAGTGAAATGTTGCACAATATCAGTAGAAGATATATCTTAATCTTAGGGTAAATATATCTTTTATGAAAAAGAGGAAAGCTCAAATGATAATAAATCATACAATAAAAAGTGCTATAAAGATTGATGGAATGGTATCTGAGCGTCGAAAACTGCCTTCAATTACAAGCAGTGCAGCTTATTGCTTTAAAGTTCACATGCAAATGATTGAGTGCATAGCAAGCTGTGCAGTAACATTGGGTACAACAGAAATTCCATTGCGGCCCTTTGATGTGATCTTAATTCAACAAGTCGATCAATTGCTATTCAAGGCCACTGATCAGCCAGCTGAAATTCGAATTTTTGATGAATGGCTGCAAATACCGAATCCATTAAATATGACACTGGTGGGCAATAATCCACTGATTCATGATTTAATGAACGATGTTGATTCGCAACGAAATCAATACGTAGTTTTCCGCCATCTGGAAACTAAAATTGTGCATGGATACTTGAATGTAATTGCTACTTTAGAGAATTATCCAACAGATAAGTTTTTAACATTCCAGCATGAGAGTCTACTGGGCTTGTTATATACTGAACTATTACGTGCACATCGGCAAAAAATTTCTAAGACTGACTCTTCTTTTCCTCAACGCCCTATTCGTTACGCAGGACCGGACGCACAGGCCGGTGCAATCTTCATGTACCTAACACAACATATTAATGATGTAACTTTAGTGAGTGCTGCAACTTACTTTGGATACCAGCAAAACTATTTTTCACGTTTATGTCACGCACTGTTTAATCAATCTTTCTCAACTTTGAAGACGACCTTACGGATGGAAATGGCAGCACGCATGTTATCACTATCAAGTAAAGGTATTGATGAAATCAGTACCGAATTAGGCTATAAAAATTTAACTAGTTTTTATAGCCATTTCCGCAATGAACGTGGACAGACTCCCCGTCAGTTTCGTGAAGAATACCAGCAACATATTCATCAACACTCATAATGGCTGCAGAGATACTATTTGTGTGATTAGTAATCTGATTTTTAAAATATTGCTTGTATATTTGGTCATAAAAAATACCCCATAATAATTAGATTTTTACCTAACTATTATGGGGCATCTCACTTGTAGTACACTCTCTACTTTTTTAATCAAGTTTTTAATTCTATTTTTATACTCATATGTTCCATAATTCAGATTAATACTATTATTTTTTGTCTTTTTCTTCAAAATATTGCTGTAATCTTCTTAATTCACTTACCTGTGACTCAATAGACCCTAGCATCTCCGTTTGGATTTTCTGGATTTGCAATAAATTTGGCTGATCTTGTTGAATTAAGTGATCAATTTTTGAATGCAGAACCCTAATCTCTTCTTCTGACTTCTGATTCACTTGATAATCATTACGTGATTCCAGTCGATCATACTCGGATGAACGATTTTGACTCATCATGATCAATGGTGCCTGAATTGCAGCGACCATACTTAAAAAAAGATTCAGTAAAATAAATGGATATTGATCAAAATGTACACCGAACCAATGAAATACATTTAAAAGTATCCAGAAAATCATGATTCCAATAAAACTTAAAATAAATGACCAGCTACCACCAAAACGTGCAACTCCATCAGCAATTCTTTGTCCAAAAGTCATAGAGTTTTCTAATTGCTTACGTACATCTATTACTTGATAGGCATCATTTTCCATCACACGCGTTAGTTTTCTAGTTAACTTATCGTTTTGCCGATAATCTTTTTCAATCATCTGATCCATCTTTTTTACACGATACTGCACTAGATGCTCACTGCAAATAAATTGGCTGTCAGCAGCTTTCGGATAGTCTCGTCTTATCAGTGCTCGCAGAGAACCATCCAGATCTTTTAGAAAAACCCCGTCCACCAAATCATACTCTTTTTGATCTACAAGACATTTTAGCCCATGCTCCATATTTTTTTCCATTGATAATTTCCCCTCAATTGAATTATTTTAGGCGCCTATATTGCGAGGGAACGTAATCATCAGCACCACTAACCATTGCTTCGTCACTACTATTTATAGTACATCTATGACTATCTGACATTTCCCTCACCACACTTTCTAAAATTCCTGTTGATTTGATACACATTTACCATAGCGATTTATTGCAGAAGTGTCAATCATCTACTTGAACTATAAATTTTTTTTAATACCTAAACAACAAATTATTCTCTAAATATAATTCATTTAAAAATTAAATTGTACGTAATAACTATAAAATATAATTAATTATTTATAGTACTACTTGTTGTCTCCTGCTTAATTTCTTATAATTCTGATGCTATGTAATCTAATTAATGTAAAAGAGGAACAATTCTTATGAGAAGTTTTCAAAAGCACCTATTAATTGGTGGGTGTTTATTTTCGTTTTCAATATTGCTAGTGCTCCCGCAATATTTTCCCGGTGGAATAATTTTAGGCCCTGACTTTTTATTTCATTATAATCGTTTTTATGACACCGCTATGCAAATAAAAACTGGTAATTTTCAATATTTTATTTCTACATATGGATTCCAGCAATCTGGCAGAATTGTTAATGCCTTATATGGTCCAATATTTGCTTACTTACAGGGATTATTACTATTATTATCAAAAACTTGGTACAATTACCAAATTTTTTCGCGCCTTCTCCTAAATATCATTGCAAGTTTCTCTATGTATTTCTTACTACGCACAGGCCATATCAGAATTCGCGTAGCGGTTCCCATAGCCTGCTTTTATTTAACAACTTTTTCCATCCAGGATTGGACATTTCGCCAAGGTTTCACAAGCTGGGGAGCCGCAATCACTCCACTTGCGCTAATTCCAGCCTTCAAATACGTCATAAACCATGAGATAAATAGTATTAAACTTGCCTTATGTGTCGCCTTGCTTCTCCAGGTTCATGTCTTAAGTACTATCCTTTTGGTAATAACCTACATTCCTTTTTTTGCCTATGGACTATTGAAATCAACAAGTCTAAAAAAAGATATTCTTAAAATTAGTAATGCCATCTTTTTATTTTTACTCCTAACAATGAATATCTGGACTGTCTTACTCGCTATTACACATTCAAATAATTTAATATTGCCTTTTACAAACAGGCATATGTATTCATACTCTGTTACAGAGCGCGGCAGTTATTGGCTTTTTACTTCAATCCCCCTCACAGTAATCATAATATTTTTGTTTTATCATTCTATAAAAAAATGGAATAATTATCCACCATTTATTAAAAGCTGCAGCATAAATTTTTTTATATTTTCACTTCTCTCTACCAGTCTTTTCCCTTGGTATTTAATAACTAAATACCAAATAAAAACACTTGAGATTTTTCAATTTCCCTTCCGCTTTTTTGTGATTGTAACAATTTTTGCATGTATTTTATTCGCATACTTTCTGTCAAATCAATTATCTAAGGGCAATGATAAACAAGTTTACGTTATTATTTTACTCGTTGTTTTTGTAGGATTTTTTCAAACCATGACTTTATTAAATAAAAAATATGAAAAGTGGATGACTAGTAATCGCCCACTTAAAAATCTAAGTACACTTGTTTTTAATTCTAAGAACGACAGCCGGATTCACAATTCACTCTATTCCACAGATCTCACTTCATTATTGAATCTAGTTCAGAAAAAAACACCCGATTATTTGCCTAGTTATCACGGTAGTACTAAGAAAAATTACGAATTGTATGGTCATTATATTATTTCTGACAATTCACGTTTCACAAAAGCCGTGCGTAATAATATATTAGTTATCACTTGGTACGGCAAAAAGAAAAAAATAATTAGTATTCCTATAATAAAATATTACAATACATGCCTTATTTTAAATGGAAGAAAAATAATGGAAAGACGTCGCCAATACTGTGTAACAAAAATTGGAACACCTCTTGTAACACAAAAGAAGGGGAAAAATACGTTAGTTGTTAGCTATAACATTGGAAATTGGTTCCTGCCCATCATGTATCTTATCATCATCACATGGATTAGTTGTCTAACTTATATTGTACTGAAATTATTTAGAAGATTTAAAAAATAAACTACAGATTCGACAAAAAAGAATTGATAAAAATTAGCACAGACTAAATTTATCAATTCTTTTTTTATTTTTAGCATTAAAAATGAAAGCTTTATTTTATTATTTTAAACCCATTACAATTACTTATTTCTATTGAGTTCACGTTTTCTAAGATAAGGTAACAAGAATCCTACTCCAAACAAAACGAAGACAGTGATAAAGTTCATTATCAATTGATAATCGAATGACTTAGTCCCATAATCAGCATCCTGCGGAATAAAGCCTAGCGTAGCACAAACAAATGTGAATAAAAAACACCAGCCACCGACAATTAATGCAATTTTACGGTTCCGAATAAATATGTAATTTGAATGGAATTCCTTTTCGCGCCATCTCATTGCTAAAAATGCAAAAAACACCCAACAAGTTTTATATGGTGAAACTATTCCGTTGATATTCAATAGCCAATTATAGATAGTATTGATATTTGGTAGAGTTCCCGTCAACAATAACAAAAATAAACTCAATCCTGTAGTCAT
Source organism: Lactobacillus sp. UCMA15818 (assembly GCF_030400225.1). GTDB lineage: Bacteria > Bacillota > Bacilli > Lactobacillales > Lactobacillaceae > Liquorilactobacillus. The sequence continues at coordinate 18,030 of NZ_VJYB01000009.1, forward strand.
CAAATATGAATTGACTGGTAACCCCTTTTTATTTTTCTTAGTTAACCAGCTTGGCATAAACTTATCAGCCACATCTCCCGCAAAAACACGGCTTGATGCATCTAATAAAACCGCTAATTGTGCCATCATGAAGATTGCTTGCACAATCGCAAAGAGATACATTAAAAACTTGCCTAATCCAAGTTCTGTACCAAGCATTGAAAAAGCATAATATGGCCCATTCATCTTAAAATCATGTGGAATAGCATTTGCATTGAAAAAGACTGCTAATGACAATGTTCCAAAAATGGTTAAAAATGCTGTCATTAACGCTAACAACCACATTGCCTTGGGAAATTCATGTTTAGGATCACGCATTTGAACTATATATGGAGCTGCTAGTTCGGCACCTGACATCGCAAAAATCAGTAGTCCTGTGGTCGAGAAATATTTCAAGCTAAAATTTGGCATAAAAGCTCCCCAGTTAAATGGCTGTGTCGCAATACGAGCTCCGTGCATCAATGCATACCCTGCAAGTAAAACAAACAACATTGACATAATAAACATTGCACCACCACCGATTAGCGACAATGCTTCTAAAGAATTTTTAATCGCGTTTTCTAATAGAATAAATATTAGTATTATGGCAAAAGTCAATAGGCCAAATTCAAACGTGGACATCTTATTGCCTAAGGTGTTATTTCCAAGAACCATCCAACTAAATGAAACAATCACCGAATTAGAAACATCCACTATGTACGGAACACTTTGAATCCAGTACATCCACGAAGTCCAGTAACCTAGTGTGTCATTACCGCTCCGTCTTACCCAAGAAGCTAATCCCCCACTTTGATTATCAAAAGTCAGACTCAATTGACTGACGATTAGTTCATATGGGATTACGTAGGCAAATAATAGGAAGATCCAAGATACAACAACAGAAAGTCCCTGATTTTGGTATGGGTAAAAAATATTTTCAAAACTAATAATGGTTACAAAATCTAAAAGTGCGATTACTGGCCAACTCATATAGTTTTTTTTGGACTGTAAAAAATTATTAGGCATAATTATTCCTCCAATGGGGCTGAATCAAAAGTTAAATTTTGATTCAGTTTCTTTATTTATTTCGTATAAACGTGTTTCATAAGTCAAAATTCTCTGTCTAACTTCGAATTACTCATAGCAAAGTACTCGCTGTGTTCGTAATTTCGAGTTAATACTCAAATTTTCCCGACTTATGGCACACTCCCATTTGGTGGCTTATGCAAGGTTGTTGCTATTTCTGAACACAAGAAGGTTATCCTCACTTAATCTAAAGTCGACTAACGATTAGTCACAATTAAGTATTTTAAAACAAATAGTTAAAGAAATAAAGAGGGATTGTCTTTAAAGAAAGTTCTGCCATGATATTTTAATCGACTTCCTGATTATTAGTTTCAGGTCCAAAAAAATATACAATCACTGCAGCGATTATCGCAAAAATACTTATTACAATAAAAATCATTGTAGTATTTGAAATACTCAACAACCATGCAACCCCAAGTGGCATCCCTACAGTTATTAACTTAGATAAACCATTGGCAATCCCTGCCCCGCGAAAGCGATACTTGGTTGTAAATAATTCCGAAACATAAACACCAACCACCGATGCCATTAAGATATAAAAACAAGTAGTCAACAGGAATCCAAGTACCATAACAGTTACTGAATTAGTCTGCTGTGAATAAATAATGCCTAAGACTGCTGCAAAAATAAAGGCGGTGACAATCGTTGGCTTTCTGCCAACCCTATCCACTAATTGCGCACCCAAAAATGCACCTGTCGGGGCTCCCAGCAACATCACTGTCGTAAATCCTAAAGAAGAAACAATGTTAATTCCTTGCTTAACCAAAAGTGTTGGCACCCAAGAGGTAAACGTATATTGGCAGACAATTGTTGCTGAAACAGCAACAATTGCAACAAGAAGATTACGTCCAAAATGACTATTAATTTCAGCAGCAGCCACGGTACTATTTATCTTGGAATTAATTTGGGCTTTGCTTACTCCTTCATCTTTCATCTCGTTTTCAATCTCATTAATAACATCTTGAGCTTCATCTATTCGACCATGTGCAATGCTCCAACGAGGTGATTCAGGTAAACTGCGACGAAAATACCATAAGATTAACGCAGATATTCCAGAAATAATAAACATTATTCTCCAAGTAAAATGTGGAATCAATAATGTACACATCAACATTGTGATTGGAGCTCCACAATTAGCGATAAATGAAGTTAGTGCACACCATTTTCCACGACTCTTGACTGGTGCAAATTCATTAATCATTGCATATCCGGTAACTATCTCAGTTCCTAATCCAATACTTGCAAGCAAGCGGCAAGCAATTAAGAAGTACATATTAGGTGCGAATGAACCAATCAGGGTAAAAGATCCAAAGACAATCAAGTTCAGCTGATATGCTTTCTTTCTCCCAAAAAAGTCTCCCACTATTCCTGCAAATACCGATCCTAAAAACAAGCCGAAAAAACCAACTGCTAAAAAAATTGAGTTAAGTTTCAATGTTGACCAATTTGTTTCCAACAAATAGCTGCTTACTCCACTCGCTAAGTACACATCAATCGCATCTAGAAACATACCAGCTGAAACTAAAATAAAAATCTTATAAAAAGTTGTTGTTGGTTGTATCTGATTCATTCTTGCCTTTAATTGCCATGCTTTTTTATTATCTTGTATATTTTTTGAACTGATTGTTTCTTCCATATATACTTTCCTCTCTATTCAAAAATTGGCATATTTTTTTCGAAATTACTTATTTTTTCTTCTTGTCTCAGTGTTAATTCAATATCGTCTATTCCAGCAATAAATTTCTGTTTCCATGTTGCATCTATCTCAAATGCGTACATTTTATCTTGCCAAATTACTTTTTGCTGTGGTAAATCAATTGTAATCTTGTCATCAGGCGCTAACTGCGACAAAATATCTCTTGTACTCTGTGGCAAAATAATTGGTAATATTCCATTCTTTGTACAATTCATAAAGAAAATGTCGCTATACCCGCCAGCAATTATAATTTTGAATCCCCAATCTTTGAGGGCCCATGCTGCATGTTCGCGTGAAGAACCACACCCAAAGTTATCACCACTAATTAGAATCGTTGCATCCTGATGTTCTGGTTTATTTAATATAAAGTCTGGGTTAGGTGTTCCATCGTCTAGAAAGCGCCAATCATGAAAGAGATGCTGACCATAACCTGTTTTTAAGATGTTCTTCAAGAACTGCTTCGGAATAATTTGGTCTGTATCAATATTATTGTTCATCAAAGGAATTGTTGTCCCTTTGTGGATTGTGATTGCTTCCATATTAGATTGCCTCCTTTTGGCGAATGTCAACAAAATGTCCATGAATTGCTGCGGCTGCAACCATTGCCGGACTTGCAAGATGTGTTCTTGCATTTTTACCTTGCCGACCTTCAAAGTTACGATTAGTTGTTGATGCACAGTGAATTCCAGCTGGAATTTTATCTGGATTCATTGCCAAGCATGCTGAACACCCTGGTTCGCGCCATTCGCACCCTGCATTCTTAAAAATCTGATCTAATCCTAATTCTTCAGCCGCATTCTTAACCGCTCTTGAGCCTGGAACAATCCATGCAGTTACGTTTTCTGCAATATGATGGCCCTCCATAACGTGGGCAGCCTCTTGAATATCTGCCAGGCGACCATTCGTACATGATCCAATGAAAATCCACTGAATTGGGATATCTGTTGCCTTAATTGCTGGCTTTAAATCCATGTAATCGTATGCCCGCTGCACATTCATATCTGTAATCTTTGGTAAATTTGCATTTACTGGAACTGCCATTGAAGGATTAGTCCCCCAAGAAACATAAGGTGCTAATGTACTAACATCAAATTCAATTACAGTATCATAGTCAGTAATATCATCCGTATAGAACTGTCGCCAGTATTCAATAGCTGTATCTAGATCTTTAGGTGCATACTTCCGACCTTTCAGATATTCAAAGGTTGTTTGATCTGGGCGCATCATTCCCATCTTTGCTCCGCCTTCGATTGCCATATTACAAATAGTCATTCGATTTTCCATCGACAACTGCTGTACTGTTTCGCCAAAGAATTCGACTGCATGTCCAGTTCCAAAATCAACGCCATTTTGTGCAATTAATGCCATAATAATATCCTTTGCAGCGACTCCTTCTTGCAGTTTCCCGTACAAATGAATTCCCATTGTTTTAGGCTTAAGTTGCCAAATTGTCTGCGTAGCCAGCACATGTTCAACTTCAGATGTTCCAATTCCAAATGCAATCGAACCAAATGCTCCATGGGTTGCAGTATGTGAATCCCCGCAAACTACAATTTGCCCAGGCTGCGTTAAGCCAAGTTGTGGCCCTATTACATGGACAATTCCTTGCTCTTCATTCCCCATATCTGCCAAACGAAGTCCGAATTCTTTGCAATTTGTTCGCAGTGTTTCGATCTGTTTGCGTGAAATCTGATCCTTAATATTGAAAATGTCTTTCGTTGGTACATTATGATCCATTGTTGCAAAGGTTCGATCAGGTCGTCTCACAGTTCGCTTATTCGTTCTCAACCCTTCAAAAGCTTGCGGTGATGTAACTTCGTGTACTAGGTGCAAGTCCACATAAATTAATTGCGGTTCTCCTTTTTTTCCACTAACTACATGTTTCTCCCAAAGCTTGTCAAATAATGTTTTTCCCATTCTATTTCATCCTCTCAAATTCTCAATTATTCGTGCTGTAACTTCCTTGGTTGTCGCTTCACCGCCAAGATCTGGTGTTACACTCCCCATTTCAATAGTTTGTTCAACTGCGTTTGCAATTCTATCAGCTATCTCGTATTCTCCAAATGACTCTCGAAGCATCATCTCAATACTTTGAATCATTGAGATTGGATCCGCAATTCCTTTCCCAGCAATGTCAGGCGCTGAACCGTGGATTGGCTCATATAGACTCGGTCCATTAATACCTGTACTCATAGAAGGAATTGTTCCAAGTGATCCTGTTAAGACTGATGCCTCGTCGCTTAAAATATCTCCGAATAGGTTTGCCGTAATAACTACATCAAAGAAACTTGGACGCGTAATAATTTTCATTGCCGCAGCATCAACGTAACAGTAATCAACAACAACTTCTGGATAATCATTGCTCATTTTCTGTGCCACTTGCCGCCATAATTTTGAAGTAGCTAACACATTGGCTTTATCGACAACCGTCACATGTTTCTTGCGGTGCATACTCATTTCAAAACCTATATGCATGATTCTTTCAATCTCTTCCACCGTATAACTTGAAGTATCAACTGCTGCATGCTCATCTTGCCTCCTAGGAGTTCCAAAATATATTCCACTTGTCAGTTCTCGCACAATTACAAAGTCAGTATTTTGAATTACTTCGGCTTTGACTGGAGACTTTCTAGCTAAGACTGGATTAATCTTAGTTGGACGGATATTTGCGAATAATCCAAGTTTGTTTCTAATTGTTAATAAGCCCGTTTCTGGCCTAACACTTGCCTTATCCCACTTAGGACCGCCAATTGCACTGAGCAAGATTGCATCAGAACTTTTGCAGCCTTCAATAGTACTTTGTGGTAATGGCTCGCCACAGCTATCAATTGCTTCGCCGCCAAAACGATACTTATGTATTTGATATTCAAACCCTGTTCCTTGTTTAGCTGCTTTTAATACCTCAAGTCCTGCAGCCATTATCTCTGGTCCAATATAATCGCCTTGCAAAACTGCAATTCTTTTTATTTTCATTAAATTTGTTCCCTCCGCTTATTTTCAATTGATTCTACTCAGACAAGAGGGTTGGGCCAGAATGACCTAACTTCTCTATTTATTCCGTATAAACGTGTTCCATAAGTCAAAATTCTCCGTCTAACTTCGAATTACTCATAGCAAAACACTCGCTATATTCGTAATTTCGAGTTAGTACTAAAACTTTTCCAACTTATGTCACACTCCCAGACAAAAAGACGCCTCATTCAATATAGAATGAGACGCCTTCCTCCCGAGCCCCATTCCTATAACGGTAAATAGGACTCGACTAATAATGTCAGAGTCCTGGGTCATAGTAGTAGGGCAAATTCAATTGTGAAACTATTACACATACTATTATTCATGGTTAGGACTCCTTTCGTTTAATTTAATAATAATCTAACGCGATTTTCATACGTTGTCAATGGAAATTTGCAATAAAACTTAATAATAATAAAAAAATTCTCAATTTATAAAATTTAAAATTAATAATAAATAGTTGCTTCACAATGTTTGCTTCTTACATTGCTCACACTTCGATTCCCAAAAAATTGGCAACTTGTTCGACATCTTTGTCTCCCCGTCCAGAGATATTAATTATTACAATTTGATCTTTATTCATCTTAGGCACAATTTTTACCGCTTCTGCAACTGCGTGTGAACTTTCCAATGCTGGAATTATTCCTTCAGTCTTAGATAACAGAACAAATGCATCAATTGCTTCTTGATCTGTAATTGCATCATACTGTGCTCTTTTCGTATCCTTAAGATAAGCGTGTTCGGGTCCGACTCCAGGATAATCAAGTCCAGCAGAAATTGAGTATGCCGGTAACACATTTCCTTGCTCGTCTTGCAGGACATATGTTTTCATCCCATCCGAAATTCCAACAGTTCCGTTTGTCATCGTAGCTGCATTATCTGGTGTAGCAACACCTTTGCCTGCTGCTTCGGCGCCAAATAATTTAACTTCAGGATCATTAATGAATTCTGCGAAAGCTCCAATTGCATTCGACCCCCCACCAACACAAGCAACTATTGCATCTGGCAATCGCTTTTCTTTTTCCAGAATCTGCTTACGAGCTTCTTTACTAATGACACTTTGAAAATCTTTAACAATTGTTGGATAAGGATATGGTCCAACAGCCGAACCTAATACGTAGAAAGTGTCATCTAAATGTTGTGCAAAATGACTAAAAGCAGCATCAACAGCATTCTTCAAAGTCCCATTGCCCTCATTAACAGAATGGACCTTAGCACCCAATAAGTTAATTCTAAAAACATTTAGTTTCTGCCTGCGAACATCTTCTGCTCCCATAAATATTTCACAATCCATCCCAAATTTTGCTGCCGCTGCTGCAGTAGCTACCCCATGCTGACCAGCACCAGTTTCTGCAATGACCTTTGTTTTACCCATTCTTTTAGCAAGAAGAATCTGTCCAAGAACATTGTTTAATTTATGGGCTCCTAAATGATTTAAATCCTCTCTTTTTAAATATACTTTTGCACCACCCAATTTCTTAGTTAATGATTCAGCAAAATAAAGTGGTGTTTCGCGCCCAGAATAATCTTTTAAATAATATGCTAATTCTGCTCTGAATTTCTTATCATCTTTATACTTTAAATATGCGTCTTCTAGTTGTTGCAATGCACCTGCAACATCGGCAGGAACATATTGTCCACCAAAAATTCCGTAATATCCCTTTTTTGTTTGTAATCCTTTTTTTTCTGTCATAATAAAAAACTCCTTTTTATTTTTTATAAAAAGAGAGTCTCGTCCAATAAAAAAACTGACCACACATAGGTATGCATGATCAGTCCTTGAATAAACTGTATCCGGCATAGACTCTCTCAAAACTACAAAAGTAATTAAGCAAGTCTATGTCCATAAAAAACACCCGACCTGCCCTAGCTACGCCAAAGTTGCCATGTTTGAATGTTTAAAATCATAATACAGTCATCCTTTCCGTTATTAATTGCTAATTATTATCACTTTATTCTAACCAAAAGTCAAGTGCTTTATTATTTTTATAAAATTTTTTATTACGAATTTTTGTGTACTAAAAAATTTTTAATACTGAACATTTGATCTTAAAAATATAGTAAAGCGCTTATGTTTTATTGTCTTGTATCATCCAAATATCCTTACTACCTCTGTTATATTTGATTTATTGTGAAATTAATTGGATACAATATAGTTTCGAATAAATTATTAATGGCCCTTATTATTTACGATTAATATGCTACAATTATTTTTAATTACATGTATGTGATATAATTGGCATATGATATTAAAGGATAGAGGGAGATTAAATGAAAATTAGATTAAAACTTTTTTTTGCATTATTTTTTGCAACTTTAGGGATGTTTGCCTGGCACGCTCCACAGGTACACGCTGCCACGACTTACACAATTGGTACAGATGTTACCTTTCCCCCATTTGTTTATGCAAATTCCAATAACAAATATGTAGGAATCGATATGGAATTAATCCGCTCCATCGCCAAAGAAGAAGGTTTTAAAGTCAACATAAAACCACTTGGATTTAATGCAGCTGTTCAGTCCCTCAGTTCTGGGCAGATTGATGGCGTTATCGCTGGAATGACGATTACTGATGAACGTAAGCAAACGCTCAACTTTTCTACCCCTTACTATGAATCTGGAATTGTAATGGCAGTTGCTCCTAGTAGCAAGATTACAAGCCTTAAAGGATTAAAAGGGAAAACCGTTGCTGTCAAAACCGGTACACAAGGTGCTACATATGCAAACTCAATTAAAGACAAGTATGGATTCAAAATCGTCACTTTTGATGATTCTGATAATGTCTATAACGATGTTAAAACAGGTAATTCTGCCGCATGTTTCGATGATAGTGCTGTACTTAATTATGGCGTTAAAACTGGTTTAGGTCTAAAAATCGTTACGAAACCTACCGATGTTGGACAATACGGATTTGCTGTTAAAAAAGGACAAAATCAAAAATTACTAAAGATGTTCAATGCTGGATTGGCTAAACTAAAGAAAAATGGCAAATACGATCAAATTATCAAGAAATATACTGGTAAAGCAGCCACAACCAAGACAAGTAAATCAAACTCTGAGGGTAGTACTTTCTTCGGCCTTTTGCGCCAAAATCAAAAAGCTATCCTAAGCGGAATCTTAGAAACCCTTAAGTTGACAATTGTCTCCATCATTTGTGCAACGATTTTTGGAATTCTTGTTGGATTACTTGGTGTTTTACCCAACAAATTTGCACGCGGCATCTCTACGACAATTGTTTACATTTTTAGAGGTTTGCCTTTGCTAGTACTCGCCTTATTCATTTATAATGGTGTTCCTAGTCTAACTGGTACCAAGATTCCAGCTTTCGTAGCTGGTATTATTACTTTGACTTTAAACGAAGGTGCTTACACTGCCGCATTTGTTAAAGGTGGGATTGAAGCTGTCGATATTGGACAGATGGAAGCTGCGAGAAGTCTAGGGCTACCTTTTGGTAAAGCAATGGGCAAGGTTATCCTACCGCAAGGTATCAAGATAATGATTCCTTCATTTATCAATCAATTTATTATTACTTTGAAGGATACCTCGATTCTATCGATTATCGGAATTCTAGAATTAACTCAAACCGGTAAGATTATTATTGCTCGTAACCTTGAAGGATTTAAAGTCTGGGCCATCATTGCGGTAATCTATCTCTTAATTATTACATTGTTGACATTACTATCTAAGTGGGTTGAACGGAGGATTAATGACTAATGGCTAATTTAAAAGTAGATGTAACAGATTTGAATAAAAGTTTTGGTGATAACCATGTTCTTAAAGGAATTGATTTCAAAGTTGCCAATAATGAGGTTGTCGTGTTGATAGGGCCATCTGGTTCTGGTAAGAGTACACTTTTACGCTGTTTGAACCGACTTGAGAACCCTACTTCTGGGAAAGTATCAATTGATGGAAAAGATATCAGTAATACTAAAACCAATATTGATCAAGCTCGTGAAAATATTGGAATGGTTTTCCAGCATTTTAATCTCTTCAACAATTTAACAGTTGGTCAAAATGTCGAATTAGCTCCCGTTGAATTAGGTAAGCTTTCAAAAGAAGATGCTGCTGCACAAGCAAAAAAATTGCTTACAACTGTCGGACTGGAAGACAAGTATTCTGCTAAACCACAATCTCTTTCTGGGGGACAGAAGCAGCGTGTTGCAATTGCACGTGCACTTGCAATGAACCCCGACATTATGTTATTCGATGAACCAACATCCGCACTTGATCCTGAAATGGTCGGTGATGTCCTAGAAGTAATGAAGAAGCTCGCAAAAGAAGGAATGACCATGGTCGTTGTCACCCATGAAATGGGCTTTGCAAAAGAGATGGCTGATCGTGTGGTCTTTATGGCAGATGGTGTCGTTGTAGAAGAAGGAAAACCAGAGGCTGTATTCGATCATCCAAAAAACGAACGAACAAAAGCATTCTTAGATAAAGTTATCAACGTATAAAAACAAGATTAACGTGCATAAACCGGATTAGACGGAAAAGTTATAGTAAATTTATGCGTAATCAATTAATCACTGGGGTTGAATCAGAAGTTAAATTTTGATTCAACCCTCTTTTTATTAAAAATAAATATATCTCATAAGTCAAAATTCTTCATCTAATTTTAATTTCTAAACTATAGCGCATTCCTTTTTTCTTTAAAAATTCATGTTTTATTTGAAAAACAAGCAAATATCATTTCAAAAAAAATCTTATCTTTCTTCTAAAATAATATATAGCTTATGCTTCAAATATATTTATTTAGAAAAGGGGTTCCTTTTGACTAATACTACTGCTACACAAAAACGTCGCCATTTGTATGAAATTGATTTTATGCGTATCTTTTTTACCCTTGGTGTATTATTTAATCATACAGTTAATAAATTCACTTCAGCAATGACAGACGGTAATACTTACTATACTGTACGCAGTGCGCGTGTCATGTTCCACTATACTAGAATGGGATTTATTTTTATCAGCGGCATTGTTTTAACTTTGACATACTTTAAAAAACATGATTGGTCAAAATTCCTCAAAAAAAGATTTGGTGGCAGCCTCTGGCCTTACCTAGCATGGAATGCACTCTTAATGACTTTAATGATAATGATTGGTAATCCGAATTATTCACTTGATTCATTTGGCAGCAAATACTTCACAATTGTGATGCACGGAAGTAGTTTTTATCTTTATTATATGCTGCTTGTAATGCAACTATATCTACTATTTCCTGTAATTGTTTATCTTTTTCAACACTTTGCAAGACACCATTCACTGATTCTATCAACCAGTTTCACTATCCAACTGTTGACAGACTTTTGGATTAAATACGTTATGAGTCAAACCGATACCAGCTCTTGGCCTTATTGGATTAAAGCGGTCAGCATCAATATCTTTGCATATCAATTCTATATATTTTTTGGTGTTTATACTTGGCTATATCACGAAAAAGTTTATGCATTTCTTGAGCGGCATATTAAGCAGTTAATAATTCTCGCTATCACAATGGCCTTTGGTATGATTGCTTATTACCGTATCTGGAACCAGCAATACTTGCAGCTAGATAGCGATCACGCCCTATCTCTTCATCAACCTTATATCGTATGCTATGATATTGTGATGCTTAGCCTAATCTTTTGGATTGGAAAAAAATATGCACAACGCCAAGCTCGTGGTTTGCCAAATTGGTTACAATCACTAATGGATCGAGCTGTTAAAGTCAGCTTTGGTATGTACTTGAATCAAACAATCGGTCTCTTGATCGTAAATTATATTTTAAGTACCCTTTCACTGCCAAACTGGTTACTATTGATACTCATCCCTGTTGGATGGCTTCTTGTTGTTTTTATCTCATTTGAACTTGCATGGATTTGTTATAAAGTTCCCCCCTTAGGATTTCTAGTAGGACGTCCCAATTGGCACCCACTTAAAAATAGCAAGCTCTCTGTATTTAAAAAGATTTCTGCTTCTAAAGAATAAAAAATTCATTGAAATGGAGTCGCAGTGCCATACTATCATCCTAGCTTCTTTCACTGTATAAATCCTAAATCTAGAATTCAAATCTTGTCTTATGAAATCTGTTTATTCGTAATAAATAAAGGAACTGCGCCAAATTATACTTTTGAAGTGCACATAGTAGTTAGACAAAAATCTAATTATTATGCGGCACTTCATTTTTGGCGTAATTCCTTTATTTTAATCTTATAATTTATAATTAATTATAGTTTTTCACCATTCGTTGCAATGACTTCCTTGAACCAATAAAATGAGTCTTTACGAATTCTCTCTAAACTACCATTGCCGTCATCATCTTGGTCAACATAGATGAAGCCGTAGCGTTTCGACATTTCAGATGTAGAGGCACTAATTAAATCGATTGGCCCCCAAGATGTATACCCCAGCAACTCAACCCCGTCTTTTATTGCTTCTTTCATCTCAACAAGATGCTTACGCAAATAATCTATCCGGTAATCATCATGAATTTTTTTATCTGACGTCAATTCATCAATCGCTCCAAGACCATTTTCTACAATAAATAATGGAACTTGATAGCGATCCCATAGTTCATTCAAAGAAACTCTGAGCCCGACTGGATCAATTTGCCACCCCCACTCACTAGAAGCTAAATATGGATTAGTTTCTCCAAGCGCAAAGTTTCCTGTTGACTTAGTAATATCATCAGCATCCGATGTGACAGTTGACATGTAATAACTAAAGCTCAAAAAGTCGACCTTTCCTTGTTTCAATGTTTCTTCATCATCTGCTGCAAAATCCAATTCAATTCCATTTTCATAGAAATAGCGATTCATAAACCTAGGATATTCGCCTCGTACTTGGACGTCAGTGAAGAAGAGGTTCAATTGGTCTTGCAATTGAGCAGCTCGGACATCATTAGGTGCGGGTGTCTTAGGATATGTTTGCATCCTTGCGAGCATTGATCCAATTTTTGCTTCAGGGTCAATTTCATGACACTGTAACACAGCCAATGCACTCGCGATAAATTGGTGATGCAAAGACTGATAGCGTAACTGCATCTTTTGTTCAATGGGTAGTTCTTCATCAAGAGCCCCAGTTCCATTAAATCCCCAAACGGCTGCATTAATTTCATTGAACGTCAGCCAATATTTTACTTGTCCTTTATAACGCTCAAACAGTACCTTTGTGAATTTTGTGAATTCAGTAATCGTTTTTCGTGCTGCCCAACCATTATTTTTTAAAGTTAATCCAAGCGGCATTTCATAATGTGAGATCGTCACAACCGGTTCTATTCCATATTTTTTACAAGCTTCAAAAACATGATCATAGAATAAAAGTCCTTTTTCATTTGGCTCATTTTCATCACCATTGGGGAAAATTCTACTCCAAGCAATTGACAAACGATAGGCTTTAAAACCCATTTCTGCAAAAAGTTTGATATCTTCTTCATAATGATGATAGAAATCAATTCCGCGTCGCTTAGGATAGGTTGACGTACTTGAATCCGCGATAGCTTCTTTTAATGATTGTTTAGTTACCTCATTCAGCGTAAAATTTTTACGACTAGTTGCTCGCTTAACTACTTCGGCTGTTGAAATTCCCTTACTATCAATATTCCAAGCACCTTCTACCTGATTAGCAGCCGTCGCTCCACCCCACAAAAAATTTGTTGGAAACCCACTAGGAACATTCTTACTATACATTTAAACATCCTCCTCTAATAAATACTTACCATTTGTATTTATAACTTTTTGATACCAATAAAATGAATCCTTTTTCAATCTTTGCAATGAGCCTTCGCCCTTATCGCTTCTGTCAACATATACATAGCCATAGCGTTTAGACATCTCACCGCTTCCAGCCGAAACTAAATCAATACACCCCCAACTAGTGTATCCAAGACACTCGACACCATCATCAATTGCAGCACCTAGTGCACGCAAATTCTCTCTTAGATAATCAATTCGGTATTGATCATGAATTTCATTCCTAGAAGTGACTACATCTTTTTCCCCTAAACCATTTTCAACTATAAAAAGCGGCTTTTGATAACGATCATAAATTTGATTCATCGTTATCCGTAATCCCAGTCCATCAGTCTGCCACCCCCACGAACTCGTCTTTAGATATGGATTTTTGAGCGATGCAAAAATATTGCCTGCCGTTTTCCCCATCACATTAGGATCCGCACTTGTTAACCTTGAAGAGTAGTAGCTAAAAGAGATAAAATCCACAGTATTTTCACGTAAAATTTGCTTGTCATTTTCTAACCATTTCAATTCAACTTTTTTCTCTTTGAATATTTTATCCACATAGCTTGGATAATATCCTCGAGACTGGACATCAGTAAAGAAATATCCTTCACGGTCAGCTTCTAACGCTGCCCATATATCTTTTGGATTACATGTATATGGATATGTTTGTCCTGCAGCTAACATACAGCCGACTTGATTTTCTTTATCTACTTCATGTGCTAATTTTGTTGCAAGTGCAGAAGCAACTAGCTGATGATGAGCGGCCTGATATTTCAGTTGTTCTGGGTTTTCAGCATCGTTTACATCAAGACCGCCACCTAAAAACGGGATATGCAGTATCATATTGATTTCATTAAAGGTCAACCAGTACTTTACTTGACCCTTATAGTGTTTAAAAAGGATCTCGCAATATTTCAAATATAAATTGACTAACCTCCGATCAGCCCAACCATTGTATTTCTCAAATAAGGCCAGCGGTGTATCAAAATGATTAATAGTTACCAAAGGCTCAATTTTGTATTTCCGACATTCTGCAAAAATCTCATCATAGAATTTCAATCCTTCTTCATTAGGTTTTTCATCATCACCATTAGGGAAAATTCTTGGCCAGCTGATTGACATTCGATATACCTTAAAACCCATTTCAGCGAACAATTTGATATCCTCACGAAAATGGTGATAAAAGTCAACTGATTCATGACTTGGATAATATCGATACTTTGTAGTTAATGCCTGCTTAGGATTGAATAATGCATCATTTCTTTTTTCGGCTTTTGCGGGTAAGATATCAACTAATGATAATCCCTTACCATCAGTCAAGTGTGCCCCTTCATATTGATTGGCTGCCGTTGCTCCACCCCATAGAAAATCATCTGGAAATTTCATTCTTTTACCTTCCTTCATTAAATCATAGTAGCTCCAGCAGAGCTTCACTCTTGGTAATTTCACTCTTATTAGATATTATCCTTACCTCATGATAATTTTTTGAATTTGTAACAACCAATGGCGTGATAACACTGTACCCTGCCGCTTTAATTGACTCAATATCAAATTTAACAAGTGGTGTTCCTAAATCCACCTGTTCTCCTTGTTTCACAAGCATCTTAAAGCCTTCGCCTTCAAGATTAACAGTATCCATTCCGATATGCATTAATAATTCTGCACCGTCTACCGTCTTCAACCCTACTGCATGTCCAGTAGGAAAGGCTAAGACAACCTCACCAGCGGCAGGAGCATAAATCATTCCTTCTGTCGGCTCGATTGCAATCCCCTTTCCCATTGCTCCAGAAGCAAAAACCTTATCATCTATCTCGGCTAATTGGATTAACTTACCAGAAAGTGGGCTTGCTAAAGTTGTCGCTTTATTGAAGATTATTTCAGTGTCGCTTTCAGTTGCCATTGAATCAGTTTGAGAGACCGTTGCTGCTGTCGTAGCCACAGTCTCAGGTTCAATATCAACATAATTCTTACCAAAGATAATTTGCAGGACGAATCCAAGTATTACAGCGACAATTGCTGCGATAATCGAACCATAAAAGGCCATGTCAATTCCTGTCTTGGAATTAATATAACTTGGAAAAGCAAAGATTCCTAATCCACCATAGATGTAGGTCTTCGTACCAAAGAATCCAAGTAGTCCACCACCTACAGCGGCAGCAATACAACTTAAAATAAATGGTCGTTTTCTTGGAAGTGAGAGTCCATAGATTGCAGGCTCTGTCACCCCAAAAATTCCTGAAATAACCGCTGGAATTCCAATACTACGTGTTTTTTTATTTTTTGTCTGAAGAGTCATTGCAAGTACAACACCTGTTTGTGCAAATGATGCTGCAAAAGAAAGAACCACGATTGGATCAAACCCTTTAGAAGCAAGATTAGTCAACATAACTGCAACAAATCCCCAATGAAGACCAAACATAACAAATACTTGCCATAGTGCCCCCATTAATACTCCTGCAAAGATAGGACTAAAGTTATAAATCGCAACTGTAATGTCTGAGACTGCTGTACTTAACCAAGTTGCAATCGGTCCAATTACGATAAATGTCACAGGTAAAGTAATAATCAAGGTAACAAAAGGTACCAAGAATGTTTTAACAACATCTGGAATAATTTTTTTAGCCCATTTTTCAATATGTGAAGCAAACCATATTGCTAAAATAATTGGAATAACTGAAGAAGTATAATCCATCATAATTACTGGAATTCCAAAGAAAGTTGTATGGATATCAGAAGCAAAAAAAGTTCCTTTAAATAAAGTATATAGAATTGTTTTACTGCTATTTATTGCAACTATATCTGGGTAACATAGCACTGCACCAATTGCCATCCCCACGAACTTATCAACTTTAAACTTATTAGCCGAAGTGTAACCAAGAATAACTGGGAAGAAATAGAAGAAAGCATCTCCAATCGCATGTAATATCAAATAACTACCCGAAGTTGAAGTAATCCAGCCGAATGCGACAAACATCGCTGTAAAGCCCTTGATCATTCCTGCTGCACACAATGGCCCTAGAATAGGAGTAAATATACCTGAAACTAAATCAATAAAGCGATCCAACAAGCTCATATTGGACTTTTCGCCATAATCATCTGGTACAGAACCACCATCTTGAAATCCTCCAACTTTAATTAAATCATCATAAACATCTGCCACATGATTACCAATCACAACCTGATATTGGCCACCAGATTGGACAACCGTAATGACACCATCTGTTGCTTTTAACAGTTCTGTTTTCGTTTTTCCTTCATCTTTTAATTTAAATCTTAATCGTGTAGTACAATGAACCACACTATTAACATTTTCTTTACCGCCAACTCCTTGAATAATTTTATTACTGAGATCTTCATATTTCATTTTTATCATCTCCTGAATTTAAAATAAAAACCCAGCTAACTCTACAATACTTCTCCCAATTAGGATAAAGTAACTTGCAAAGTCTCTGGGTTAATGCCTGCTTGACCAGTAACACACCAAAATACTTTTATTCTTTTTTTAACCGATGGGCCACGCGCCAAATATGTAAAGTTAAATAAACTTTGTCATCTGGTTGCAGTTTCCATTTTGTTTCCTTTTGCAGATAATTATCAATTCGTTCAGTTGTTTCATATGCAAGTGGATATTTCAATTGCATTAACTTCAGCAGTGCGGGATCTAATTCACTTGCTGCCAGACTTGTTTTACTGACTCTTTGAACCATCAATGCACGTAGATGTGTAACAAATCGACTATAATTAAAAGATTCTGTATCTAATGTCAGATGAAATTGGTACTGTATAATATCAATAATTCCAGAAATCAACTTTGTAATTTTAATTGTATCTTGCAGTCTTGAACCATCCATACTTGCATTCACAAAATGATACGTCATAAATACGACTTCATTTTTTTGTAATTGAACATGTACTTGTTGGTTTATCAAGGTAATTGCTTTCTTTGCTGCTTGATATTCCTCGTTGAATAACTTACTGATTTCCCAAATAACTGTTCCATCGCTAATTTCGATTCCTTCATAAGCTCTTTTTAGAGAAAAATCAATATGATCTGCAAGAACAAAATACTGATAATCGTTAAACTTAATTCCCAACAATGGTTCAACCAATTCAATAACTTTTGTGGTTAATTCTAATGATTGCGCCTCAATTTCTTTAAAACTTTCAATATCCAAACTATTCTTTTCAGCAGTCACAAAGCGGCGTTCAACCCTCCCTTCATCAATTAGCATTCCTTGTTTCTTGCCAAAACCTACACCATTACCAATTACAATCCATTCAGTTCCCTGATCATCTTCAACTAGAGCAGCATTATTATTAAAATTCTTAATAAATTTCATAATCACTTCCTCCAGAAACTAAGTATTAAAAAAACCCGCTCTAGACAGTTATTTTATAATAACTAGTCTAAAAGTGGGTTAATGCCTGATCGAATCAGTAACACGCTCTGCTTTATGTGATTATAATACCAGCGATTGTAAGCGTTGTCAACGGATTTTTATAAATTCTTTTCTCTATCTCCTTTATGGATAGCTGCACCCATTTGCCTAGTGTATCCCGTAATTTTTTCAATCGTCACTGCTGTATTTTCTGCAATTATTTTAACGATTGCTGACCCAACTATTACACCATCTGCAATAGCTGCGATTTTGGCTGCCTGCTCGGGTGTATGGATTCCAAAGCCTACTGCAATTGGGGCATCAGTTGACTTTCGAATTGCAGTAATCATATCTTCCAAATTAGAATCAAGCTGGCTCCTAACCCCAGTAACTCCCATTGAAGAAACTACGTATACGAAGCCTGTAGTTTCTTGCACAATTTGTGGAATTCGATCTCCCGAAGTCGGAGCTACCAACGGAATTAATGCACATTGGTATTTAAGCGTAAAAGGTAATACTTCTGAACGTTCTTCCATTGGCAAATCTGGTATGATTACCCCATCTATTCCTACTTGTTTGCATTTAGAAAAGAAACGGTCATAACCGTACTTGAAGATATTATTCAAGTAAACTAACAAAACTAGAGATACATCGCTTTTCTTTCGGACCTCACCAACCAATTCGAAAACCTTAGTCGTTGTGATTCCTGTTGCGAAAGCTCGCAAATCAGCATCTTGAATAACTGGACCGTCTGCAACTGGATCACTGAATGGTACGCCAACTTCAATAACATCTGCTCCACCTGCAGCCAATGCTAAAATTGCTGCAACAGACTTTTCAAAAGTCGGATCACCTGCTGTAACAAATCCAATAAATGCCTTATGCTGGTTAGTAAAGGCTGCTCTTAATCTCTTCTCAGTCATAAATTTTCTCTCCTCTATATCTCGCAATTGCCGCGACATCTTTGTCTCCTCGTCCTGAAAGATTGCAGACAATAATCTGATCTTTTTTCATCTGCGGTGCAAGCTTCATCACATAGGCAACTGCATGACAACTTTCAATCGCTGCAATGATACCCTCTTGACGTGCTATATATTCAAAAGCTGCAACTGCTTCGTCATCAGTGATTCCAACATATTCAGCCCGTTTAGTATCTGCTAAGGCTGCATGTTGCGGCCCAATTCCAGGATAATCAAGCCCTGCTGAGATTGAATATACTTCATCAATTTGACCATCTTCATTTTGCAGAAACTTTGATTTCATACCATGAAAGATTCCCACGCTCCCACGCTCAATTGTTGCTGCATGCTGTTGTGTATTAACACCTTTGCCTGCTGCCTCACAACCGATTAACCTTACAGTAGGCTCAGAAATAAAATGATAGAACGCTCCCATTGCATTACTTCCACCACCAACACATGCAACTACTGCGTCAGGTAATTTACCTGTTTTATCTTGCAATTGTTGTTTGATTTCTTTACTAATAATGGACTGAAAATCACTAACCATTGTTGGGAATGGATATGGACCCATTACAGAACCAATCACATAATGAGTATCATTGGTCCTTTTGCTCCATTCTTGCATTGCCGCATTAACCGCATCTTTCAAGGTTCCCGTCCCAGTTGTAATTGAATTGACCTTCGCCCCTAAGAGCTTCATGCGATAGACATTCAATGCCTGTCTCTTTGTATCCACTTGACCCATAAAGATTTCACATTCCATCCCCATAAGTGCAGCAATAGTTGCTGTAGCTACTCCATGCTGTCCCGCACCAGTTTCGGCAATTACTCTAGTTTTACCCATTTTTTTTGCTAAAAGTATCTGTCCAATCACATTATTTATTTTGTGTGAACCAGTATGATTTAGATCTTCACGCTTAAAATAAATCTGTGCACCACCAAGATCATTAGTCATTTTTTCTGCATAATACAATAATGATGGTCGATTAGCATAGTTTTTCAACAAATCCATCATTTCTGCCTGAAAATCAGAGTTGTTTCGGTAATATTCATATGCTTTTGCCAACTTAGCGACTTCACTCATCAAGGTTTCCGGGATATATTGCCCTCCGTATTCACCAAAGCGCCCATTTATTTTACTCGTTTTCTTTGTCTGCATCTCTAACACTCCTTATAAATTCAGCTATTTTATTATTATCTTTTTGTCCATTTATCTCTACTCCAGAACTAACATCTACGATTTCTGGATGCAACCGCGAGATAGCCTCACCCACATTATTCGCATTTAACCCCCCTGCAATCATAAACGGATGTCCTTTTGCGTCAATCTGATTCCAATCAGCCAGTTGCCCCGAACCTGGTATTCTTGAATCAAACATCAAATAATCTACTTTTTCCAATGATTTTGTCAGACTATTTACTATTTGAAAAATCAACATGCCTTTATTTTTAAGATTATTGACTTCTGCGTTCGTAATTTCGGTATGCAATTGAACCCCTTGGATTACCTTTTGTTTGACCAGTTTTTCAACGGTCTGCTCGTCAAAGACTGTAAAAACACCAATTGTTTTGATACAAGGCAAAAGCTGCTCACGAATTCTTTTCGCTTGTTCAATGCTGACTTCGCGTGAACTTTTAGCAAAAACAAAGCCTACATAGTCTGGAAGAGTCTGATTTAAAATTGCCACTGTTTTTAAATCTTTAATCCCGCAAATCTTTATTCCTGTCATCTGCTATCCTTTCATATTTAAAATCGTATCTTTTTTGTTTCGCGCCCGCATTAGATACTCTCCTACTAAAATGCCATTAATGCGTGCATTATTTTGCAAGTAAGTTACATCTTGCTGATTTTGAATCCCACTTTCCGAAATCACTAGTTGTTTCGCTGGGACCAAAACACTCAGTCTGCAAGTGGTGCCTAAGTCCACCTTAAAATTAGTCAAATCCCGATTGTTAATTCCAATGATTTCAGCATTCGCAGCTAATGCGCGTGTCAGTTCAGAGTAATTATGGACTTCTACAATTGCGACCATTCCCAAATCATGTGTCAATTCCAAATAGTCATTTAACTGTTCATCACTGAGAATTGCCACAATCAATAAAATGATTGCTGCGCCCACAAGTCGAGCTTCATAAATCATATATGGATCAATCACAAAATCTTTCCGTAGAATTGGTAATTTACTTTCTTTGGCTATTTCTTTTAGATATTCTAGCTTTCCGTGAAAATATTTTTCTTCCGTCAATACAGATATCGCACTGACTCCTGCAGCTTGGTATTCTTTAGCAATCTGTAAATAAGGAAACTCATTAACGATTGTGCCCTTTGACGGGGATGCTTGTTTTATTTCTGCAATTATACTTAGCTCCGTATCCTGTAAATTTTGTTTAAAAGAGTGCGCAAGATCATGATTATTCATCTGCTTACTAAGTTTTTTTATTTCCTCAAATTTAATTTTTTGTTTACGCAAGCTAAGACGTTCAGCTGTTGTCGCAACTAAGTCATCCAAAATCATACAATTACCTCGTTATCATTTGTCATCTTAACAAAATCATTCAACTTAGCTAATGCTAGTTTGCTATCTATTGCTTTTTTGGCTTCACGGACTCCTTCGAAAAAGTCAACCTCGGGATGTGCAACATGAATTGCAGCTGCAGCATTTAAAAGTACAATCTCACTCTTTGGCCCATGTGCACCGTTTAAAATTGCACGCGTAATTTTGGCATTTTCTTGCGGAGTTCCTCCAATTAATTCTTGTTTTGTACAACTATGAAAACCAAATTGTTCTGGTGTCAATTCATAATTTTTTATTTCTTTTTTATTGAATTCCGCTACCTTAGTCGGACCAGTTAGTGTAATCTCATCTAATCCATCAGTTCCATGAACAATCATCCCAGAACTGGCCCCTAGTCGCTGCATTACTTCAGGCATAACCTTAAGTAATTGTTCATCATACACACCCATCAATTGCATCTTTGCTCCTGCGGGATTAGCAAGCGGTCCTAATATATTAAAAATTGTTCTAAAAGCTAATTCCTTACGAACCGTTGCAACATAACGCATCGCTTGATGGTACTCTTGTGCAAATAAAAAACATATCCCAATTTTATCCAGGATTTCAGTTGATTTTGCAGGATTAATACTTATTTTTGCTCCCAGTGCTTCTAATACATCTGCCGCACCACTCAAAGATGTGGCCGCTCTGTTGCCATGCTTTGTCACTGGTATCCCGGTTGCCGAAACAACAAATGCCGTTGTTGTAGAAATATTAAATGTGTGTGCATTATCCCCGCCAGTTCCTACAATTTCAAGTGTTTCTTGTTGACTTGAATCAAAATGAAGTGCGTGCTCTCTCATTGATTGGGCTGCTCCTGCAATTTCAGCAATTGTTTCCTTTTTTTGCGCTAACGCTGTTAAAAGTGCAGCAATCTGAATGTCTGTAGCTCGCCCTGCCATTATTTCATCTGTCGCCTGATTCATTTCCTCGTAACTCAAATTACTACCAGCAATAATTTTTTTGATTGCTTCTTTTATCATGTTTACATCCTCCTTAAGAATTGTTTCTGTAAGTTCAAGTTCATATCCCAAAAGAATCTGCCAACGAAATTCTTTCATTTTTTTACCCCTTTCTCTAAAAAATCCGCCCGTAACAGTCACCTGCTAAGGACGGATTTTTCGCGGTACCACCTTAGTTTGTAGCTTAATAGACAGTTAGTCACTGTTCAAATAAACTACACTCTTACAGGATGCAATCACACCCCTGATAACTGACGCGTATCTTACGTTGCGGAGTACTCACATTTTCATGCTTTAACCGCACCCTCAGTGGTCCATTTAATAGCCTGCGTTCAACCGGACTCGCAGCATCGCCGGTTCTCTGCATGTGCACAACTATCTTGATCTCCACTTCATTGGTTTGTATGGATAAATATTTTATTTTTGCTAATTAAACTTTTAAAAAGTTCTGAATAATTGTATTTCCAACTACGCTATCCGTCATAATTGATTCTGGATGGTATTGAATCGCATATATGTGTTTTCGACTATCTGAGAAAGACATTAATTCATTATCACTTGAAACACTTGTAATCTTAAAATTCGCGGGTAATTGTTGATAATCTGCGATTAACGAATGATATCTTGCTGCTTGAAACTTTTGAGGAACCCCATTTAAAATTTCGTCAACATATTTTACTTTGATGGTGTCAACTTTTCCATGCATCAATTTAGGAGCAAGAACAACAGCGGTATTAAAAGCTACTGCAATGACCTCTAGTCCCATACAAACACCAAGTATCGGAATCCTACCAGCGAATTTATTAACGATCCCCACACAATTGCCTGCATCACTCGGGCGACCTGGACCCGGAGAGATAATGATGTGTTTCGGCTTTAATCTCTCAATTGCAGCACAATCAATTTCATCATTTTTTTTCACAATAATATCAGTTGTAAACTGACCAATTTGTTGATATAGATTATAGGTAAAGCTATCATAATTATCGATTAGTAATTCCATCTATTTCACCTCTTGTACTGGCTTGGGTTAATGCATTTCTTACTGACCTTGCCTTATTCAGACATTCCTGATATTCATTTTTAGCAATACTATCCGCCACAATCCCCGCTCCTGTGTGTAAAATACCTTTCTGACCATTTCGATGTAACAAGCGGATTCCAATTGCCTGATCAATCTCACCTGAAAAACTCAGATAACCAAAACTACCACCATAAATGCCGCGTTTAAAATGCTCTAATTCATTAATAATTTGAATTGCCCTGACTTTAGGTGCTCCCGACAAGGTTCCTGCTGGGAAAACAGCATCTAAGATATCTAATGCACTTTTTTCTGGTAATACCTGACTTTTAATAACAGATGCCAAGTGAACAACAGTTGCAAACTTTTCTAAAAAAGCATGCTTTGTAACCTGAATTGTTCCAAATTTACTTATTTGTCCAAGATCATTTCTCCCAAGGTCAACTAACATATTATGCTCAGCTAATTCTTTTGCACTGTCTAATAATTCCGCACAGTTTTTCTGGTTTTTTACGTTATCAGTTGTTAACTTTCGGGTTCCTGCCAAAGGATAGCTTGCAAGTTCCTTGCCTTGTCTGGTAATCAATGTTTCAGGAGACGCCGCCACAGCAGCAAATCTTCCCTGTTTAAAATAAAAATGATAAGCATGCGGTTCATCTATCATTAACCTCTCTAAAAGTGGTAATAGATCTCCCGTTAAGTTTATTTCTTGCGGATTAGACATAATCAATTGAAAAATATCTCCTGCTGCAATCTGCTTCTTTGCACTTTGAACCTTATTCGCATATTCAACTTCATTGAAGTGCATTCGAAAATCACTCATTAGTCTCAATTGTGGGATCTCATAGGTTTGTCTTATTCGTGCAAATACACTTGCTCTAAATTTTTCAAGTTCTTCTTTTGCTTGCTCATAATTAACTTCCAAATCTTCGACTGAAATACTGACAATCAGACTCATCTCGTTTTTATCATGATCATAAGCAACTAACTTGTTACAGCAGAACAAGCCGATATCTTGTATATTATCTGGATTAGCATGCTGAAAACTAATATGTTTTTGATAATATTTAGTATATTCATATGAGAAATAACCTATTAATCCACCAGTAAATGGTGGAAGACCTGGAACAACGGGCTGCTTATATTTTTTTAAGATTTCCTCCAAATAATCATGTGGATTTACTTCTTCTATTATTTTGTTCCCCTGATTATCACTATCGGTTAACACACCATCTAAAACCGTAATCCTTCGTGTTGGCTCAATTACAAAATAACTATAATTTCCAAGTGCATGATTCCCGCCCGAAAAATAAACTGTATCTTCATCGTGTGCCAAGGACAATAACAATTGTTCTTCTTCATTCTTTGTTAAAGGTACCTTCATAGCAACCGGCACAAAATTATAAGATGCTGCAATCCTTTTTAACTCATCAATTTTAGGAAACATCTTATCACTCCTTTCTAAAAATCCACAAAAAAATCCGCCCATAACAGTCACCTGCTAAGGACGGATTTTCCGCGGTACCACCTTAATTCGTAGCTCAAAAAACAGTTAGTCACTGTTCAATAAACCACACTCTTTACGAGGTGCAATCACACCCCTGATAACTGACGCATATCTTACGTTGCGGAGTACTCACATTTTCATGCTTTAACCGCACCCTCAGTGGTCCATTTAATAGCCTGCGTTCAACCGGACTCGCAGCATCGCCGGTTCTCTGCATGTGCACAACTATCTTGATCTCCACTTCATTGGTTTGTATGGAC
>NZ_VJYB01000009.1:43303-68464 GCF_030400225.1 Lactobacillus sp. UCMA15818
ACATTTTCATGCTTTAACCGCACCCTCAGTGGTCCATTTAATAGCCTGCGTTCAACCGGACTCGCAGCATCGCCGGTTCTCTGCATGTGCACAACTATCTTGATCTCCACTTCATTGGTTTGTATGGACGAATATTAAATTATGATAAGACTAAATCTTTATCATCTTTTTGTCAACAAGATTTTAATTTTTTTTCAAATTTAGGCTATACAATATTATTGCTGTGCAACAATATTAGCAATCTCACGAATCTCATCTGGCGTAGTACGGCAACAGCCACCAATTATTTTAGCACCCGCACTAATCCAAGTTGGAACTAAATCGCTAAATGTCTGAGCTCGCGTATTAATCTGCCATTTTTTTGAAATAGGATCATATATATCACCATTGTTAGGATAGACAATTAACGGTTTCTTTGTTAATACGCGAATCTCATTCAACACAGGCGTGATGTTCTCCAAAGCTGTACAGTTGACTCCAATTGCACTAACATTCTCAAACTGATTAAGATATTTCACGACCTTTGCCAAGCTAGTACCATCACATAAATGTTTATCATCTTTTATACTGAGAGCTATCCAAGCAGTCGTCTCAGGAAATTTCCGCTCCAACAACTCTGTAATCGCTTCAAGTTCAATAAAGTTAGGTTGTGTTTCAATCGCAAATAAGTCGACTCCAGCCTCAACTAAAGCCTGCATTCTTGGATAGTGAAAATCTTGAAATGCTTTTATTGATAAATTATAATTTCCAGTATATTCACTTCCGTCAGCTAAAAAAGCACCATATGGACCGATACTTCCCGCCAATAATAAATGTTTGTTCGTTGAAGATTCTTTTCTTGCTTCTTGGGCACAAAAAACGGCTTGCTTGATTAACGCAATACTCTCGGCAGCATCCATCCCTTGCTTCATGAATGCTTGTCTTGTTGCCTGATAAGTATTTGTTATTGCTATATCTGCTCCAGCTTTGAAGTAATTTTGATGCACCGTTGTTATTTTCTGTGGCGCGTCTAAAAGTGCTGTTGCCGACCATAACTCATTGGCAGTGTCGACTCCTGCCTTTTCAAGCTCAGTTGCCATTGCTCCATCAAGTACCAACAGTTTCTTTTCATTTAACAATTCAAGTAATGGTGCTTTCATTTTAAACCTCCTCCTGCTCATTTTTTATATCGTGTCTCTTCTTAAAAAAATACAATCCATAACACCCTAGAATAAATGGTACCATATAAAACAATGCTGACCTTTGTGTTGGATCAAACACAATTAACACACATGATAATAGACTAGCTATCAGTGCAATCCATGGAATAAAGGGATAACCTGGTGTCACAAACTTAAGTTCATTAACTTTATGACCTTCTTTTATCCAATTTTTTCGAAAATTGATTTCTGAAAGCGCAATTGCTGCCCAAACTAACACAACTGCAAGCCCAGAAATTGAGACCAATACTAGATATACGGTTGATGCTGCTACAACACTGGACAGAAGTGCTAAAATTCCACCTAACATGCTGGCAATTAATGCGTATAATGGAACTCCATTACTTGTCGTTTTGGCAAAAACAGGGCTAATCATTTTCTCATGCGATAGCGACCATAGCATTCTGGTTGAAGCATACAACCCTGAATTTGCAGCTGACAAAATTGCTGTTAAAATCACAAAATTCATAATATCGCCTGCAAATGGTAGTCCAATACTCTTAAAGACAAGAACAAATGGGCTTTGACCTACTCCAGCTTGTTTCCAGGGAATAAGAGTTGCCATTACAGTAATACTGCCAATGAAAAAGACAATTAAGCGCCAAAGCGTTGTGTGAATTGCCTTTGGAATTGTTCTTGCAGGATCCTTAGTTTCTCCAGCAGTAACCCCAATCAGTTCCGTTCCCGAAAAGGCAAAGTTAACAGTTAACATCGTGGTAAAAACTCCTTTGAATCCGGTAGGAAAAAGTCCATTCGCATAAAGATTGTGAAATAAAGGCTGTGGATTATATTTCTTAAACGAAAATATTCCGAAGATAGCCAACCCGCCAATCCCAATAAAGAAAATAATTGCCAAAACTTTAATACTTGCGAACCAAAACTCTGTTTCCGCAAAGAAACGAACAGAAAATGCATTCGAAGCAAAAATAATAATCATAAATAACAAACTCCAGCACCAGGTTGGCGTTTTAGGGAACCAATTTTGCATAATCAAACCTGCAGCCGTAAACTCTGAACCCAACGCAACAATCCATGTAAGCCAGTACAAGATTGCAACAGTAAATCCCGTTGCAGGTCCAATAAAACGTGTTGCATAAACATGGAATGAACCTGTTTGCGGCATAGCAACGGCTAGTTCTCCCAAGCAAAGCATTACCAAATAGACAATTATTGCACCAATTCCATACGCTAGAATTGTTCCTACAGGTCCTGCTTGATGAATTGTATATCCCGAGCTCAAGAAAAGGCCCGTCCCAATTACACCACCTAAAGAAATCATGAATAAATGCCTTACAGTCATCTCACGCTTCAGATTTTCACTCTTATCTGTCATTTCAAACTCTCCATCCTTCTACTCAATTAGTTACTTCTATAACAAATAAAAACCCCGCAGTCAATTTAGACTACGAGGTGATTATTCACGCTACCACTCGATCTTTGATTACTAAATTACTCTAGCAATCCTCAACAAGTCCTGATTTCAATTATAAACCATAACCTTGCTACGCTAACGGGTATAACCGTCTCATGCTCACTTTCTCAGCTCACAATCGAATTTTCAAAAAGACCATCTTCTCTTGTTTTCCCATCAGCTACTCTCAGCACTGTAACCTCTCTGTTAATGGCTCTTCAAGGTACTCTTCTTCTCATAAGTTTATTATCTTTAACACAAAATTTAACGTAATTTTACCGCTCAAAAATTAGTCTGTCAATCTTTTTTATATGTTTTTACCTTGAATGACCCTTCTTGTGCATTATTTTCATAAGTGAATGTGACATGGACTAACAAACTTTGAGTGCTTAAAAATTAATAAACTAGTCTCTCTTAGTTATTAACTCAATTAAGTAATCTGCAAAGCCGCTTGTCGAAAGTTCGGTGGCTTGTGGTAATACTGCTGCAAAGTCAACTGTGACATGCTGCTTCTCAATCGCAATCGTAACCGCATTTTTAATCTCTAGCGCAACCTTGTTCCACCCAATATACTCAAATAGCATTGCTCCTGAAAGAATTAGTGACGTTGGATTCAGCTTGTTCTGTCCTGCAAATTGCGGAGCCGTCCCATGAGTGGCTTCAAAAATAGCACGCTTAGTCTGATAATTAATATTCGCACCAGGTGCAATTCCGATGCCACCAACTTGAGCAGCCAACGCATCCGAAATATAGTCTCCATTCAAATTCAGGGTTGCGATTACATCAAAATTCTCTGGATGCAGTAAAGACTGTTGAAAGAAATTATCAGCAATAATATCATTGACAAGCACTTTACCATCTTTTTTTGCCTGCAACTGGGCCTCATCAGCAGCAATTTTACCTTGTTTTTGTCTAATTTGATTGTATTCAACACTTGTAAATACTTGCTTTTTAAACTCCGCTGCAGCTTCATAACCCCACTTTTTAAAACTGCCTTCTGTTTTTTTCATGATATTGCCCTTATGTACAAGAGTAACACTACCCTTTTTTTGCATAATTGCATAATTAAGGGCAGCCCTTACGATTCTCTTAGATCCCTCACTTGAAACTGGCTTGATTGCAAAAGATGAAGTTTCTGGAAAACGTACTTTATCAATTTGGTGATTATCCTTGAGTAACTGTAATAATTTTTTTGCTCCTGCGGAACCACTTTCAAAATCAATTCCAGCATAGATATCTTCCGTATTTTCTCTAAAAACTGTAATATCAACATTTTCTGGATGCTTGACAGGTGACGGGGTCCCTAAATAATATTGTACAGGTCGGACACATGCAAATAAATCTAGTTCTTGCCTCAATGTTACATTAATCGAACGATGCCCCTCTCCAACTGGAGTTGTCAATGGGCCTTTAATAGCAACCAAATACTTCTTGAGAGTAGTTAATGTCTCCTCTGGCAGCCAAGTTCCACTCTCTTGATAAGAAGCTCCCCCAGCTAAAACCTGTTTCCAATGTACTTGCCGATCATTACCATAAATCTTGTTAACAGCACTATCAAAAACACGCCGTGCTGCTTGCCATATTTCGGGTCCAATTCCATCTCCAGCAATAAATGGAATTATTGGATTGTCAGGTACAATCAACTGCTCGTCGATAATCTTTAGTTTTTCCGGTTGTTTCATTTATAATTCCTCCTTATTTCTTTGAATAATGTTGGTTAGTTGGCCCAACATACTCTGAATTAGGACGAATCAAGCAATTTTCTTGTCGCTGCTCCATAATATGCGCTAACCAACCTGCAGTCCGGCAAGTTGCAAAAATCATGGTAAAAACTGATTTATCAAGGCCAATGCAATGGTATATCAAAGCAGTATAGTAATCGACATTTGGATGAAGTCCAAACCGTTCCAGCATGTAGCGCGCAAGTTCTTGCTGAATCTTAAAATAGTGCTCATTTCCTGTTCGCGGAGCTAACTTTGCTGCAATATCTTCCAAAATAAAGGCACGAGGATCTCCATTTTTATAAATTCGATGACCAAAGCCCATTATTTTACGCTTTTTCTTCACTTGGAGTTCAACAAAATCTTTTGGATCGATCTGTTCTCTTTCAATATCTTCAATCATCTCAAAAACACGCTCATTAGCACCACCATGCAGAGGACCTTTTAAGGCAGAAACAGCTGCTGTTAAGCATGAATAATAATCAGCAAAAGTTGAAGCAACAACACGCGCAGTGAATGTTGAAGCATTGAATTCATGATCAGCTTGTAAAATCATAACACTGGAAAACATTTTAGTTAGTTTTGCATCGGGCCGTTTTCCTTTAATCATGTATAAAAAATTCTCAACAACATTCAATTTAGGATCAACATCAATTAATGGCTCATTATCCCTGATTCGCAAAATTGCGGCGATTGCTGTCAGCATTTTGGCTAAAATTTTGGGTGGTTCATCATGCTCAACATCATTTGTTGTTCCTAGAAGTGACGTAGTCGTTCTAAGAATACTCATTGGATGCTGTGGTTCCCTAGCAATATAGAGCAGTAACCGAATTGTTTCAGCTGGTAAAACCATCTTACTAACTAAATCAGCCCGAAAATCTTGAAGTTCTTGTTCACTTGGCAACCTTGTATGCCATAGTAAGAAAACCACTTCTTCAAACGAAGCTTCACTCAACTCTTCAATTGGGTATCCAGCATAAGTTAAATGACCGCCGACTGTGGAACTTATTTTAGTCTGATCGACCACTATGCCTGCCAATCCTCTTGGATAATCCATCCTAATTCCCCTCCTTAATGATGACCCATTAATTCCCAGAAATTCTTTTTCCTAATACATATGGCAAAATTCCATTCGCCTGATAATACTTGATATCAATAGGTGCATCAAACCGCGAAATCACATCAAATTTGATTATTTTATTTGCAGACTCAGCTATCACATGCGCACGCTTCCCGTCCAACGTAATTGAGAAACTTTCTGTGCCATCGAGTCCGAGTGACTTTGCATTTTCATTTGGTAAATACTGTAATGGCAAAACTCCCATCATTACCAAATTGGAACGATGAATCCGCTCGAAACTCTCAGCAATAACTGCCTTAACGCCTAATAACTGAACACCCTTAGCCGCCCAGTCACGAGACGATCCCATTCCATAATCCTTTCCTGCCAAAATTATTGAACCTATTTTTTGGGCACGATAATTCATTGCAGCATCATAAATTGTAGTCTCTTCGCCGGTCAACCAATCCTTAGTAAAACCGCCTTGTTTATCCGGTGTTAATTGATTTTGCAGACGAATATTCGCAAGTGTACCCCTAACCATGACCTCATGGTTCCCGCGCCGTGAACCATAAGAGTTGAAGTCTTGTGGATCTACTCCATGTGCTATTAAATACTTTCCTGCCGGTGTTCTTTGCCCTATGAATCCAGCTGGAGAGATATGATCCGTTGTAATTGAATCACCTAACTTCGCAAGCACTCTCAAATCAGTCAATTTTTTTTCGCTTTTTTCAAATAACGGAGGCGAGGCAAGGTAAGTTGACTTCTCATCCCAATTATAATTAATTGACTTAGTGCTCGGAAGTGCGTTCCAACTTGCATTTTGTTTAAAAATATTTCCATAGTTATTTGAAAATAGACTTGGTTTCAAATAATTGTGAATTACCTCACTTATTTCTTCAGTTTTTGGCCAAAGATCAGCTAAATATACTGGTTTTTGCATCTTATCATATCCAAGTGCTTCCTTACTCAGATCAATATCAAGCGTTCCCGCCAATGCGTATGCGACAACCAATGGTGGTGAAGCTAAATATGTATCTTTAACAAGTGGGTTCACTCGCCCTTCAAAATTACGATTACCACTTTCAATCGCAGCAACTGGATACCCAGTCTCCGCAATTACTTCTTGTACCCCGTCTTTTAACTTTCCTGAATTGCCAATGCAGGTTGTGCAGCCATACCCGACGATATTAAACCCTAAATCATCAAGGTATTCTTGTAGTTTTGCCGCAACAAGGTACTCTGTAACCACACGTGAACCCGGTGCGAAAGAAGTCTTTACATACTTTGGAATCTTCAATCCATTTTCGACAGCCTTCTCAGCCAGCAAACCTGCTGTAATCAAAATTTCTGGATTCGATGTATTTGTACAACTTGTAATTGCAGCAATCCCTAATGCTCCCGGACGCAACCGAAAATCTTTTTCTTCAACACTAACCTCACAATCAGCTAACTCATCATACTTTCTAAACTGCTGCGCAAGCTCGGGTAATTTAACCAGATCCTGTGGCCTTTTTGGTCCGGCAACACTACTTTCGACTTCACTCAAATCCAATTCAACATATTCTGAGTATTTTCTTTCCTGATCTTCTTTTTCTTGATAAATCAAAGAATTTTCTTTAGCATATGCCTCAACAATCTCAATTTGTTCTTTAGTCCGATCAGTCAAACGTAAATAATCTATTGTTTGTTGATCAATGGGGAAGAATCCACAAGTAGCTCCATACTCTGGAGCCATATTTGAAATGGTTGCTCGATTGGCTAACGGCAAATTCTTCAAACCGGGACCATAGAATTCTACAAACTTACCAACAACATTAAATTCTCTTAATAGATGCGTTAAGGTTAACGCTAGATCTGTTGCGGTAGCAGTAGCAGGCAGCGCTCCTGTCAAACGTACCCCCACAACTTGCGGCATTGGAAAGTAAGATTCCTGTCCAAGCATACTGGCTTCGGCTTCGATTCCTCCCACTCCCCAGCCAAGAACACCCAGTGCATTAATCATTGTCGTATGCGAATCAGTTCCCACTAAGGTATCTGGAAACAAAACCGGGACCAAAGCATCGGATTGTCTGATAACCGATGAAAGATACTCAAGATTAACCTGATGAATAATTCCGGTATCTGGAGGAATTACAGAAAGATTATCAAAACTTTCCTGGGCCCACTTCAAAAATAAATAACGCTCCTGATTACGCTTGAATTCTTGTTCGATATTATATGCAAAAGCATCATCATTGCCAGCCATATCAACTTGAACAGAATGATCAATCACAAGATGAACTGGCACGTCAGGATTGATTTCATTTGGATCCTGTCCACGAGCTTCGTACTCCTCACGCATTGCTGCCAAATCAACCAATGCAGGAACCCCTGTAAAATCTTGCAGGATTACTCGTTCTGGTTTATATGGAATATCATGATCATGTTTTTGATCCCAATCCAAAAAGTTAGGTAAGAACTGTCGCATTTCAGCATGTTGATCACTTCTACGTAATGTTAGTTCTAATAAAATTCTAATCGAATAAGGCAGTTCTTGAATCTTTTCGCCGTTGTCCACCATGAATTTATTAATATTATAATATCGATATTTATTACCGCCAATCACGATATTATTGCGATAATTATCTACCATTCTTAAATCCCTCCATCCTTTTTTAACTACATTTTAATTTTCGCTTATTCTAACATAATTTTAATATTGCACAACTCACATTCAATGTTAATTCCTCTTTTTTATTTATTATTTAGAAATATTATCACTTTGAAAATTTGTTAAGTAATTATGTAAGCGCTATTTTTTTGTAAAATTAATATTTTTGACTACTATCCTTACTATTGTTATTATATTTACTTTTCCCACACAAATTATGAATTTAATCTAAACACTCAAAAAATTTATACTTTATTTCAGGTTGCATTCTACTCTAATTCCATTTTTATTTACATACACCATTGAAGCTTTACTTATCATAAAAGTAATCTTGGTTTTAAAACAAAATCATCTTTAATCTTAAAAAGATTCTTTTCGCTTTTTTAAGCCCACTATATTACCAACTTATGTTATACCTTTAGATAATATTACCATCGGACAAACAAAAACCCATTTTAGATTGTTGTATTAATCAATCTAAAATGAGTTAATATCTGAGCAAATTAAGCCCCACATTTACTTTATATAAAACGATAATGGTATCATTAATTTTTTAAATTAGAATTTCATATCTAATAACAGTTAAACACCTTTCCCATTACTTTCAATTACCTTCTGATACCAGTAAAAAGAATCTTTGGGTATTCGCTGCAAACTACCTTTTCCATTGTCATCAAGATCAACATAAATAAATCCATAGCGTTTGCTCATTTGTCCCGTTGAAGCACTTACTAAATCAATACAACCCCAAGGAGTATATCCCATCAAGTTAACACCATCTGCTACTGCTTTCGCCATTGCATGAATATGCTTTTTCAAATAATCAATCCGATAATCGTCATGAATTTTATGATCAGTAGTCAATTTGTCAAAAGCTCCTAATCCATTTTCAACTATAAATAATGGTTTCTGATAACGGCCATAAAGCTCATTTAGTGCAATTCTCAGCCCTGTTGGGTCAATCTGCCAACCCCAATCACTCGTTTGTAAGAATTGATTACTAACACCACCAATTAAATTACCAGCTGATTTAACAGTATCTTGATGAGTAACATCAGTGACACTTGACATGTAATAACTGAATCCAATATAATCTACTGGATATTTTTTCAGCAACTGCAAATCTTGTTCTGTAATCTTCAATCGTTGCGAATCAACCTGATAATCATGAAAGATTCTCGCAGTAGATGCTGGATATTCTCCTCTTACTTGTACATCCGTACAGAAAAAGTTAAAGTCCTGTATTTGCTTCAAATTAGCCCATTGATTTTTGGGATTAGCATCAACAGCATAAATGGTAGCATACAAAATCATGCACCCAATTTGCAAATTCGAATTTACCTGATGTCCAAATTTAACTGCCAATGCACTAGCAACAAATTGATTGTGCCACGCTTGAAAAATATTGGTATAATCATTAGATCCATTACTAGGCATCAATCCTTGGCTCATTATAGGAAAATGAAAAGCGGAATTAATCTCATTAAAAGTCATCCAATAACGAACTTTTTGTTTATATCGCTGTAAAACTACTTTTGCAAAACGTTCATAAAAAGTTATTAACTGCCTATTTTTCCAGCCCCCATAATTTTTAACCAGATTCAAAGGTAATTCATAATGAGAAATCGTAATGACAGGTTCAATCTGATATTTCAGACATTCATCAATTAACTGATCATAAAATTTCAAACCTGCTTCGTTTGGCTCAATCTCATCACCTTGTGGAAAAATTCGTGACCACGCAATTGAAAAACGGTAACATTTAAAACCCATTTCAGCAAATAATTTGATATCTTCTTTAAAACGCTGATAGTGTTCAATCCCGCGATGATTAGGATACTGGTAACGTTTCTCATCAATCTGTCCATTAAAGTCTTTACTACTAGCAAATGTAAGTCGCTGCTTTCCTCCTGGAAGAGCATCGGCAATTGATGGCCCTTTACCATCTTTTCTCCATGCACCTTCTAATTGATTAGCTGCCGTTGCACCACCCCAAAGAAAATTAGTAGGAAAAGCTTCAGATGATATTGCTTTAAAATCAACCATTACATTCTTCTCCTTCTTAATTAATAGCCCGAACTTTTATCTAAGTTTTGCAATAATCCGTAAAGTGCCCCATACAGATTTGCGCTATTTTCAAACTTAGCTTTTTTTATTTTCGGTCGTGTCAAAGTCTTCTTTACTAACGGTAAATCTGCCAAAATTTTATCATATTCTTGATTAATTGTTTCAACTAATAATGGTTGGCTGCTGATTCCGCCACCAATTGCATAAGTCGTCAAATCAACTACACTTTGAATATTCAATATTAAATAAGCAACACGTTGACAATATAACCTAAAGATCTTTAAAGCCTGTTCATTTTGTTGCTTTATTTGTTCAAATACCGCAATCCCATCTTTTTTATCGATTAGATTCAAAGTGTTTGCAATTTGCTTTATCATTTCAACAGCTGAGACATCCATCCCCACGAGTTTGGCAATATCTTGCTTTTGATAATTGTTAACCATAAAACTTAACTCTCCAGCTTGAAAATGACTACCAGGCAACAATTGATTGTTAAGAATTATTCCACCACCAACCCCTGTTCCAAGAATGATTGCTGCTGAATCAGGATGATTTTGTAATGCTCCCAACCACAACTCAGCAAGTGCAGCAGATTTACCATCATTTTCAACTCCGACTGGTAATAAGCCAAATTCAGATTGAATCATTTCTTTAAAATTTATTTTATCTAAAAATGGTAATGAACCCCCAAAATAAACTATTCCATTTTTTGAATCGACTTTCCCAGGGACACTTACAGCTACCCCAAAAATTTCTTTTCGATAATCAGCGATAATTCTTATAAAAATTCGTTTAAATTCTTCAAAATTATTCGGCGTTTCCAACTGCTTTCTCAAAACTAATTTTCCTGAGTAATCTATCAAACCATATTTTAGATTTGTTCCTCCAATATCAATACTTAAATAATTTCGCATATAATTCTCTCTCCTTAGCCAAGTTAAACGCTTTAAATCATTTTTTTAAATACTTTCTTAATAAATATGCAGGAGTACAGCTCCATGCATGGCAATAACTATTGATGGCCATACTGTTATACGGGGAAAAGGTTGGCTTTTCAGGTTGAAAGGCCTCCCAAAAAGTATCAGCGCCATACTTGAGCATGCTACCCCAATACTTTTTAATCAAGGTAACAGCAATATCTGAATGCTGTGTTTCAAACAATGCAGCTGCAATATGATGATACATATACGGCGTAGCAATTCTAGATACTGGGAAGAGCTTCTGTACCGCTTTTTCCATCAAATCATGATTCTTACTTTTAGGCAAAACCTTTGCTAATGCCATCCAAACTTGACTTGCAATATTGACTTCTTTTTTTACCCCGCTCACAAACAATCCCTTTTCTTGGTCGTACAACTGGTTAATTGCAAAGCTTGTTAATTTGTCCAAAATCATACGATATTCAGTTGCGTCAAACGATAATTTATCTGCCAACATTAAAAATTGCTTCAATGCATAAATTAAAATTGCTTGTGCACATGTTGCCTTATCAAATTCTTGAGACCAATCGACAAAAACAGGCCACTGATCATCTAGTTCAACTCGTCCTTGTTGATTTACCAACAATAGTGCCTGATCGAGTTGCTTTCTTGCAAGTGGAAATAAATCTATAAGTACTTCTTGATCATGATAATGTTCAAAATAGTCGCTCAACGCCGAAATGAAAAACAGACTATAATCATAAAGAAAGGTATCATCTGGGATTGGCTTGGTTTTAGTAAAAATATTTGCAGTAATTCTTCCAGTTTGTGTACTCAATCCTCCAAATAAATATAAGCAGCGTTTTACTAATCCTTGATTGTCAAAAGTAATATAGTTGGCTAAAGCTTGTAAACGCAAATCTCCCAACCAAAGACGACGATCACGTTTAGGGCCATCTTCAAAAACATCTTGCATACAATCATGCAACGTCTTACAACTTACCTGATCAATTTGATCCAGCAAAGAATCTCCCGAATTTAATGGCTGTATTTGTTTCATGTCTACTGCGCTTTCAGCTATAAACTGAGGCTTGCTAAACACAGCCTGCCATTTTGGCGACGTATCCATGACTTCAATCATAATATATCGACAAGCATAGCGTCGTGGCAGTTTTAAGATATCAGGTAAAACATCTATATGCAGATATTCTTCGGCGAGCCACGAACTACTCAATAATCCCTTATATTCTTCATGATTGATTCCAATTTCAACTGGTAATTCGGCAAAAACTACATGTAGTGACAAGGGCGCATCCATTGGAGAACCTACTGAATTTATATTAACTTGAAAATGTCCAACCTGGTGATTTCCTAAGTCTAATATAATTCTGTCACCTTTTCCTAGTGCATGCTGATCAATTTCTGCAATCTTTTGTGCAGTTGGAACAGCCCGATATCCGAATAACGCTTGCTCATCTTTAACAATATTAACTATTCTTTCCGGTCTAATCGTTTTATATAATAATTGAGGCTTGGCCAACTCCGCTTTCTTCAATAACTTTGTATCATGATTAAACTTAATAGTTTGATTTATTTGAAATTCCATTTTTTCACACGACCTTTTCCTTATGACAATAGTTGTTTCTGATTTGAATTTATCTTAAGAATCACTATTAATGAAATTATTGCCAAGATAACCATCAAAAACCCGGCATTTAAAATTGCTGTTTTACTGGATTCCCCCAAAATCTCACCTGCATAAGGTGAGATAAACGCACCTAAATTCGAACCAACTAATGCAATTGAAGTATACAAAGGCGCTTTTTTTGGAGAAGAAGTTTCACTAATTCGGTTAAAAATATATGGAATAATCATGGCACCTACAATTCCCATCATGACACATAATATATAAATCAAATCGACTGTCTTTACCATACTAATTAAAGTCATGCCTAATCCAGACAAAACTAACCCCATTGGCAAAATATATTTATGCATAATCTTGTAGCAATATCCAAATAAAATTCCACCTGCCACACTTGCGAAGTTATAGATACTCCATGCATTGCTTGCTTGAGTAGCTGTGCCAATCTTTTCCTCAACAAAATAAGTTGGTAGTTTAATTGCTAAAACCATAATAGCAATCAAAATCAAAAATGTTAGTATAGCTAAAGTCGTAACTAGCAATTTCGAATCTTTTTGGACACTCACACCTTTTCCTTGTGCTGTAGCAAGTTCCTTTTGCTGTTCCTCTTCTTGCAGTTCTACTGCTCCATTTTTTTCTGGATCAGGAACAAAAAAGATAAAAAGTAGCAATGTCGGAATAAATAATAAATATACCCAATAAGCTGCATGCCAATTAATATTTAGTAACTGTCCTGCGAAATATGTCATTAGTGACGTCCCAATCCCAGCTATTGCAGACCGCCATCCCATTAACTTAGCTCTTTCATCACCAAAGAAAAAAACTCCAATCAGACTAATTGCTAATGGATTAGCTAAGCCTATTCCTATTCCTAGCACTGCACGTGAAACTAATATTACTGTAAAATTAGTTGAAAATGCAGGAATAACTGAACTAACAGATGCAATTACCAAACCTAAGACTGCTGTTTGTTTTTGCCCAATTTTTCGAACTACAAAGCCACTGACTAACACGAAAACGGTTACAAAAACAGACACAACAGTTGTTATTAATTCAATATTAACTAGCGACACATTAGAAAAATCTTTGCTCATTCCTGGAATGGTTCCCGTGATAACACTTGCAGCTTGCTCAACAATATTTAACGATAACAATGCAATAATAATTAAAATATTTCTAAATGAACTCTTTGATGTTGTCATTAATTTCACTCCCAAATTTTAAAACATATATTAAGATGATCATCTTATATATAGATTATACTTAATTAAAGCGCTTTTAATTGTATAATATTAGCAATATTGGTATTATATTGCACATAATTGAAAGGGGTTCCATAAAATGATAAATGCTTTGCCATTGCTTGAAGAATTTTATCTTTCGTCTAAGCTCTCTATCTTTACTTATAATCAAGTTGGAGAACAAACTGCTCAATTCAAACAGGCAGTATCACCAAATTTTCCTAATAAATTACTTTCCAAAATAAATTTTCACATCACTGAAGGTAGTGTAGAAATCTTTAATACTAAAAACAATGAATGCTTTAGTGTCATCTGCCTTCCTTCTTCGGAACAACGAATAGTAATTTTATGGTGTAATATCCAAACCATTGAAGCCTTAGGCTATTTTCGCGATAGTTTCCCCAGTATTAGCCTCGAACGTTTAATTTCTTATACAAAAGTGCTTTATTTTTGCTTTTTTCAAAAAATAGCTACTTTTGAAAAACCGTTATTTATTAGTGATTCATCTTTCACAAAAAATCAAACTGAGCAATTATCATTCTCACTAAATGAAGTTAATTATCATAATAGTTATTATAAAGAGCAACTAATGCTTGATGCATTGCAAAAAGGCATTTTAGTAGAATTCAGGCCTCGCTTAGCGGATTTTATACAAAGTGGAACATTTGGTGAAATGACTGTTGGAAACGAATTAAGAAATAGTAAAAATCTTTTAATTGCAGCAACAACACTTTTTACACGTGCAGCAATCAAAGGCGGAATGCATCCAGAATCTGCCTACGCTTTAAGTGATCGTTGTGTTCAACGAGTTGAGCGGCTTCAAAAAATTGATAGTATTGTTGAACTAATGCAAGAAATTGGTGAATTGTTTGTAAAAAGAATTCGTGCGGCTCAGAATTTCTCAGATTCTACCTTAATATTTTTAATCCAAGATTATATTTTTAAACACCTAAATGAACACTTGGAACTTGATAAATTAGCCTCAAAATTGGGATATTCAAAAGGTTATCTCTGTCGAGTGTTCAAAAATTCCACTAATCAAACTATTATTGATTATACAAATGAGCAAAAAATTCGTGAAATTCAAAGTGAATTGGTTTTTTCAAATAAAACTATTACAGAAATCGCCGTCAGTTTAGGATTTAACGATCAAAGCTATTTAACAAAATTATTCATCAAAAAGGTCAAAACAACACCTACAGCTTTTAGAAGAAAATATCATATGTAACCTATTACAAAATAATACCCATTTACTTGCCTATTACTACTCTTCACTATACCGAAGAAACAATCTATCCATGATAATGATTTTGGAGACTGCAAAGCTCTATTTACTGGATGTCTATGTTAAAAGTTTAAAATAGCTTCATAATTTTAATTTTGCTTAAATCATCTCTAGCTTTTCCTAAAAAAATAAAACCGGCTAGGTCTTATTTAAAGACTTACCAGTTTTTTACTCTTCTAATTCCAAATGACACCACTAATACTTGTAATTGATTGCTTAATGCTACCACTTTACTCATTACCTAATTTTAAATTATATCAGAATCATACAATCCACACGTGACCCTTATTTTTTGAGATTGAAATAACCTCCATTAATTAATACTATCTATTTCCAAATAATGCAAAATATTTTCAAGTATTAATATTTTGTCTGTTTTTCCAGTAACTAGCTTTTCAGGTGTCAAAAACCAAACATACTCACTGCATCTTCGTGCAAACTCTATATCGTGCAAGCTTATCAGAAATGTTCTTCCTCTTGACTTTTCTTGTACCAACATTCTGTAAAAAACTTGTTGATACTTGACATCTAAATATGTTAAAGGCTCATCTAACAATAATATTCTTGCTGGTTGTAAAAATGCATATGCTAGCCAGACTCTTTGCTGTTGTCCACCAGAAAGGCTGTTAATATCATTATTTAATAATTTGGTTAATCCAAGTTTAGCAATAATTTGATTATGTTGCTTTATATCAGATTCTGCTTTTTCCAAATGTGTAATTTCAAGTAACTGCTTAACTGTCATATAATCATAGACTTCACTTCTTTGCGGTAAATAAAATAAACTGTCATTTTCTAGCTTGATTTTCCCAGTTGTAGGTTTCATCAGGTGCGCCAACATTAACATTAGCGTTGTTTTTCCACTACCATTAGGTCCAAGTATTGTTGTTACATTATGTCTAACTATTTCCCCAGTTATCTTGCTAAAAACCTTTTTTGAACCATAAGATGCCTCTAACTCTTCAAATTGCACGTGACCACCTCATCAATAACATTAAGAATGCAGGTGCTAATAATACCAGTAAAACTGCATTCGTAGGTAATTCCGTTGGATAAAAAATAAAATGTGCAACCGTGTCTGCCAGAAGTACATCTAGAATACTAAAAACAATAACAAATGGTACTCTTGCAGCTATCCCTAAATGAGTATATTCACGAATCAGTTGATTAACTACTACTCCTGCAAAAAAAACAGTTCCTAACACAGCTGTCACTGCACCTAATAAACCTGCCGCAATTAATTGTAAACTCAAAGCTACTTTGGCTTCATCGATTCCCAGTTGCTTAGTTTGTAATTCAGGTAAGGCAAAATAATCCAAATATCTGCTGTTCTTTTGCCAGAAAACAATTGCGACTAAAGTAATCAAGGCCAGCCAGCCAACATCTAGCCACGTGACATTTGCCAGACTTTTCCCAGCCCAACCACTGCTTTCAGTCAAGATAGTTGTGAGTGCATTAAAAAACATTGCCAGACAAAAACCACCTATAATCAAGAACAAAACACGATTATGATATTTAAAAATACTGCTGCGTAGCAATAATAAACACAATATTCCAGCCACTGCTCCAATCAAGACACGATAAATCAGTGAAGCTGGTATTAAAACCGTTATTAATGCAATTGTTAATTCCGAACCACTTGCAATTCCTATCATTGAACCATCAAGGTATGGTTGTCGCAGTGTTGCTGCTAACAATACTGCGCTTAGACCTATTGCTAATCCCGTTCCAAGTTCAAATATTAATCTTGGCAGCCTTAATTGAATAATAATTAATTGCCAGTCACTTTGACTTTCTATCTTATATATTAATTGAAACAATGCTAAGAAAATACAACCTGAGAACATTAATCCAAAACTTAACTTTTGCTTATTCGTCAATCTGATTAAGCCACCTTTTTACTTGCTGATATGTCTGTCTAACTTTCAAATTGGCTGTCGGTGAAAATTTTGGTGCTTTTACATCATAAACATGATTTTCTTTAACTGCTTTCAAATCCTTATATGGACTTTGTTTAAAAGTTGTTATAAAAGCTGCCTTCACTTGTTTAGGCATTGCATGTGCCAATCGAATAACGATATCTGGATCAGCTTGTGCAATTGCTTCACTGCTTGCCGTAGTATAAAGTGAGGTCGAACTTGCACCTACTACCTCACCACCAGCTCTTTTGACCAAATCACCCAAATAAGTTTTTGCGTTCATTACTAAAAAGCTGCCGCCAGGCATTCCCATTAGTATCAAAACTTTGGGTTTCTTAATTCTGCTGACATTCTTTATCTTTATTCGTGCAAGCAACTCTTGTGCATCTTTTTGCCGATCATACTTCCTACCCAAATATTCAATACTCTTTACCAAGTTACCATAATTTTGAAAGTTTAAGGATTTCATGCCTATTTTTTGTTCTTTTAACTTACTTTGATACTCATCTGTCAGTTCAGAGTCTACATAGACTACCTCTGGTTTTGCTTTCAGTAAATTCTCCCAATTAATACTCACATGATTGCCCACACGCATAATATTCTGGTATCTCTGAGGTACCTTTTGAAGACTGCTGTCACTTGGAACACCAACTAACTTCATTTTTAAATGTGCAAAAACCTCTGTAATAGCGACCGTTGTTGCTACTATTCTGGGCTGCTTTTCAGATACTTGACTACTTTGTTTCTTCTGGCTGAAGTACACCAAGCCAAGAGCCATCATCAAGATAATAATACTTAAAATAACTTGCTTTATTTTCCTAGATCTTATAATGGCGAATCAACCCCCATACTCCAACACCGCCGCCAATTAATATTGCTGTTATTGAAAATCCGAGCATGCTCTTATTGCTGCTTTTGCTTTTATTATTATTGTTTTCTTTTTTATTATTCTTAGTTTTACTTTTTTTACTATTACTGGCTTTATTACTATTTTTTTTATTACTGCTTTCTGTTTTACTAGTTTTTTTGCTTGTACTCTGACTAGCTGTACTTGAAGTAGAAACAGAAGATGATGTTGAACTAGTAGCTGTTGCTGTGGTCGAACTAGAATTACTTGCAGCTACAGTTTTGGTTGTTGAACTACTGGTTTTATTAGAACTCGTCACAGTTTCTTGCTGACTGCTTGAAGACGAACTACTAGCAAGCGCCGGAATGCTTGCAGCATCTAGTAATAAAGTAAAACCGTACGTATGATGATAATCCATGCTATCAATGTCAACCTTCATATTACCTGTCATTGACTGCTTCACCGACTTGGTAGTGAAAGAAAAGGTGTAGTAATCTG
The DNA here is from genome assembly GCF_030400225.1 of Lactobacillus sp. UCMA15818. Lineage (GTDB taxonomy): Bacteria > Bacillota > Bacilli > Lactobacillales > Lactobacillaceae > Liquorilactobacillus. Next base: position 61,770 of record NZ_VJYB01000009.1, read on the forward strand.
CGTTTCCAGAAGTACTTTTGCTGACTTGTGGTCCCTGACCATTAATATTTAAAATTTGTACAGGAAATGAACCTAAATCATGACTTGTTTTAATCGTAATGCTAACATTATATTGCGTTTGCCCGACTGAAATGGTTGCTGGTTTTACAAAGTATGCATCCGCAATAGATGTCTGCGTTGTGCCATATTTTTCAATCGTATAGCTAGCCTGATATGAAGAAGCAGACACTTCACTTGTTTTTATGAAGAAGGCCAAAAAGAAAGTTCCTGCAACTAATAATAAATATTTAATTTTCATTTGCGAAATCTCCCAACACTAAGAAGCGTTCCTCCTAATCCAATTGCAGTAATAAGTGCTAGAACACCTAAGATTGAAGCATAAGAGTAGTTTGCCTCGCCTGTCTGCGGAAGAGTTGATTTACTACTTTGTTTTGCAGGACTATCAGCACTTGCAGAACTACTACTTACATCTGCAGCAACAGCCAGTGTTGGTGCGGTTACATCTTCAATATCTTTTGTTGTCGTTGTAGTTTTAGCACTGTCACTAGTTGTTGCTTCATCTGTTCCCTCAGTAATACTTTTAATAACTGCCAATGCCTGAACATTGTGAGTAAACAGATTTGGAATTGTGTAAGACACACCTATCAAAATCTTGTTACCAACTTTTAGATCAGCAGCTTTTTCTTTACTCAAAACTCCAGTCCACGTCCCGCTAGTTGCATTCGCTGAGGTAACATTTTTGGTCATCTCTACCCCATTGAATGTTACTTTCGTCATATAATTCATCATTTTGTTTTGTGTAATTGTCACCGTCGCTGTTCCATTACTATTTTTTTGAATCTTAATCGCATCAGACCAGATACCATCTGTTTGAATCATCGAAAGTTCATTTAAATCTTTGCCTTCAGCATCTGCTTGGTGATATTCAACGTTTGCCACACTGGTTTCTACTTCAGAACTTGAACTCGCAGAACTTGAACCTGTAGAACTTGAACCTGTGGAACTTGAACCTGTGGAACTTGAATCTGTGGAACTTGAATCTGTGGAACTTGAATCTGTGGAACTTGAATCTGTAGAACTCGAATCTGTGGAATCTGTATTTGTTGCAGCTTCTGCTTCAGCAACCGTTACTAAAGAGTCAGCTTTAACCAAACTTTTACTATTGATCACAACCACTGCATCAACTGTATGCGTAAAATTAATGCTTGCGACTGTATATGTCATATTGGCTACTATTTTATTTCCATTTGAAATTTTTTTCACAGTTGCAGCTGGAATCGTTGCAGTCCACGTTCCACTTGTTGCATCACTTGTATTAACATGCTTATCCATCTGTACACCATCAAACGATAAATTCGTCATATAATCCATCATACTTTGTTGTGTCAAAGTTAATTCAGCCGTTCCATCGCCTTTTAATTGGTAAGTAATATTGTCACTCCAAATAGAATTTTCTTGTATCATGGATGCTTCCCCTGAATCACCATCTAAAGCTGTTTCCTCATACTTATTGTACTCAACAGCTAGCGCATATTCACCTGGTTGATCAATTGTATCTGGAACACCACTGTTAATTTTTACGTAAAAATCATGATTTCCCTTATATGTGCCTGAGTTATAAGTAATATTTGATAAATATGTATCACCATTAATCAACTTTATAGCTTCTTGCGGTGACAAGTTAACACTCCAAGTACCTGTGCTACCTTCACTTTTTTCAACTAACGAGTGTCCATTAAAAGTTGCTGAAGTCATCACTGACATCATCGACTTTTGAGTAAAAACCAACTTTGCTTGATTACTTGAATTAACAACTAATTGTGCTGATGTATCCCAAAAACTATTCATTGCAGTAGAAGATTGAGTTGCATCTTCATCAGAATAATATCCTACATCCAATGTATATGTTCCTGTTGGCAAAACTTTCTCTATACTATCCGTACTTGCAGCATGAGCTTGCACAGTTCCACAAGCTAGAGCAAAAAATGCAACCGCTAACATTATGACTAACTTAAATCTTCTTTTCATGTATATTCCCCCTAGTCTTTAATTGAGAATCAATATCAATTAAGTTGTTTTAATTTTAGCACACTCTTAGAAATATTCAATAAAAAACCAAAAAAAATTTATGTAGATGAGAAAGTTTATTAGTGCACAATATTTATTACATTAGATTCTTTAAAAATAATATAAATTATCCGTCTGTTTTTAATCTTTCTTATTATTTTGGGGTTATTCTTGTTTTTTCTTTTCAGATAAACTATAATGACACATTGTCACATGACAAGTCGTCATAAAGGAGAAAACGATAATGCCCAAGGATACTTTTTTCAATCTTGCTCCCGAAAAAAAAGCAAGGTTGTTCGCTGCAATTAGTCATGAATTTTCAAGAAAGAGTTTTGATGATTCTGCAATCAGTGAGATCATTGAACTTGCAGGTATTCCTAGAGGAAGCTTTTATCAATATTTTGCCGATAAATTAGATTGCTATCTCTACTTTGTCGGACAAATCCAGAATGAACAAAATACACTTTATCTAACTATTTTAGAGAAGACTAGTGGGGATTTGTTCGAAGCATCCAAGCAATTTTTCAAGGCAAGCATTACGGACGTATTAGAAGGAAGTCACTCTGAATTTTATCAAACAATGATTGAAGCTCATGATTTTCGTCTTCAAAGAGCACTAGGGCATGGAAATATGCATCAATTAATTCAGAAACTATATGCACAAACTGATCTCTCGCTCTTACGAATCAACTCATTTGAAGAATTTCGCGATTTAGTTAGTTTGATGTTGAATATTTTCTTTAAATCTGTTGGTAGTTACTTTCACAATCATTCAAAAAAAGACTCGCTTTCTGTCGCTACTGTTCAAGAAAGTTGCCTTAAAATGCTTTCTTGGCTCCAATACGGAGTTGTAAAAATAAATTGATTTAGATGTTATGGAGGTCACTTATGTATAAAATAGTTCGCAATCGTTTGGAAACATGGCCCGTTTTAGCCGCCGCATTTTTTATGATTATTCAGGTTTTTTGCAATCTTAATTTGCCAACACTCACTTCTGATATGATCAACAAAGGTGTAGCCACTGGCAACACGACCTATATTTGGCATACTGGTGCAAAAATGTTGGGTATCACACTAATTGGGATCTTAGCCTCGGCTGGAAATGTCTTTTTTGCAGCAACACAAGCCCAAAAACTTGGTACTAAACTGCGGAATGTATTATTTGAAAAAGTTCTTAATTTCGGAAATCATGAGGTTGATAAATTTGGGGCTTCCTCACTCACAACAAGAACAACAAACGATGTACTACAAATTCAAAATGTGACAGTTATGATTTTACGAATGATGCTTCAAGCACCCGCAATGTTAATTGGCGGAATTATAATGGCCTATTTAAGTGAAAAGAAACTCACAATTGTTTTCCTTATATCTCTGCCGTTATTAGCAATTGCAATCGGAATTGTCATGTCCTTTGCTGGACCATTATTCAGCAGCTTGCAAAACAAAATCGACCGAATTAATCTTGTTTTTCGTGAAGGACTAACTGGCGTCCGTGTTGTCCGAGCTTTTCGACAAGACACTTTCGAACAAAATCGTTTTAAAGATGCAAATAAGTCCTATACAAATACGGCTATTAAAGCATTCAGATTGGTATCTTTGATGTTCCCAATTATGACATTAATTCTAAACGGAACAAACATTGGAATCATCTGGATTGGAGCTAACTTAGTTGCCAAACAGTCAATGGAAATTGGAAATTTAGTATCATTTATGACCTATGCTGCAATGATTTTATTCAGCTTTATGATGCTCTCAATGGTTTTTGTATTTATTCCCAGAGCGCAAGCTGCAGCTGTTCGTATTCAAGAAGTTCTAGACACAGAATATTCAATTAAAGAAAAGACACATCCTGTCTCCTTGAGTGATTCTGAACTCTCGCTTTCCTTTAAAGATGTTGCTTTTCGTTATGCTCACGCTGAACGCCGTGCACTTGAATCAATTAGTTTTAACTTACATCCAAGTGAAACACTCGCAATCATTGGTGGAACCGGCGCAGGTAAGTCAACTTTAATAAATCTGATTCCAAGATTATATGATATTGAAGCTGGACAGATTAGTCTTAATGGAACTGATATTTCCACATTGTCTCAGAATCGGCTCCATGAACAGATAGCATTCGTTCAGCAAAGGGCTTTCTTATTCAAGGGTACAATTCGGAGCAACTTACAGGTTGGAAAACCAGATGCGACTGAAGATGAAATGTGGCATGCACTTGAAATAGCACAAGCATCCAAATTCGTCAATGAACTTGATAAAGGGTTGGATTCCATCGTTGAACATAATGGAGCCAACTTCTCAGGTGGACAGCGCCAGCGTCTTGCAATTGCCCGTGCAATTATCAAACCAGCTGCGATTTATATCTTCGATGATTCGTTTTCTGCGCTTGACTTTAAGACAGATGCAAACCTGCGCAAGGCACTATCTAACGATGCAAAAATCGGTCAGAGCATCGTTATTATCGTTGCTCAGAGAATTGCAACAGTCACCACAGCTAATCAAATCATCGTTCTTGATGAAGGCAAAAATATTGGTCATGGAACACATGCTGAATTGAAAGAAAGTAACTCTACCTACCAAGAAATTATTAAGTCACAGTTGAAAGGAGAGGACATCTAATGGCTAATCATGGACCAGCAAGTAACATCGGTAAAACAACAGAAAAACCAAAGAATTTTTGGCAGACTACATGGCGTCTGTGCAAGTACATGGCACCTTGGAAATGGTTCTTATTCGTCGTTATTGCATTTGCGGTCGGCTCTGTTATTTTCCAGATTATTTCGCCCAAGATTTTAGGCGAAGCAACTACCGCTATTTTCAATGGTCTCTTAAAGGGATATAAAGAGATAAAAGCTGGACAGCATCTTAGTTCTCTTCCAATCGACTTTACAAAGATAAAAACTATTTTACTAACTGTCGGAATTATGTATATTTTCTCAGCTGCCCTGTCTTTTTTCCAACAGCTGATTATGGCCAATATTTCACAAAAAATTGTTTTCCGACTCCGCCAAGATCTTAAGTCGAAATTGCAAAGACTGCCAATTGTATATTATGATACTCACTCCAATGGTGATATCATGTCTCGTGCGATTAACGACATGGACAATATTGCTGGAACGTTGCAACAAAGTCTCGCGCAAATTGTCACGAGTGCCGTCACTTTTGTTGGCGTCTTATTCATGATGCTTTCAATCAGTTGGGAGATGACTTTGATTGCTTGTATTACCGTTCCACTTGGTATACTCGTTATTTCTCTAGTCGCCCCACGGTCACAAAAATATTTTGCAGCACAGCAAAAGAGCTTGGGTTTACTTAATGATCAAATCGAAGAAAGTTTTTCTGGACACACGGTTGTTAAAACCTTCAACAAGGAAAAATCAAGTATTAAAACGTTTAAAGAACAAAATGATACTTATTACTGTTCTTCATGGAAAGCCCAATTCATTTCTGGACTAATTATGCCTCTCATGAACTTTGTTTCTAATATTGGATATATCTTTGTAGCTATTGTAGGTGGCTTAAAAGTAGCAAATGGACAAATTACACTTGGAAATATTCAAGCCTTCTTACAATACGTCAACCAGTTCACTCAGCCAATCACACAACTTGCTAATTTGGCCAACACTATTCAAGCGACTGTTGCATCTGCTGAGCGTATCTTCCAAGTATTAGACGAAGAAGAAATGAAAGATACTAGCGTTGCAATAACAGATGAAACACAGAATATCGCGAAGATTAAGTTCGAACATGTCGATTTCGGCTACAATAACAGTGAAATCTTAATTAAAGATATGAATCTTGCAGTCAAACCCGGGGAAAAGGTTGCAATTGTTGGTCCAACTGGTGCTGGTAAAACTACTCTAATTAATCTGCTAGAACGCTTCTATGACATTAAGAATGGCTCACTTAAACTTGATGGACGTGATATCAGAAATCTAACACGTGAACAAGTCCGTGCGCATTTTGCGATGGTTTTACAAGATACGTGGCTTTTTACGGGTTCGATTTACGATAATATCAAATATGGGCGAGAAGATGCTGTGGAAGAAGAAGTCTATCAAGCTGCTAAAGCTGCCCATGCTGATATGTTCATTCGACAATTACCTAATGGTTACCAAACAATCCTGAATGAAGAAGCTTCGAACATCTCCCAGGGGCAGCGACAGCTCTTGACGATTGCCCGCGCCTTCTTAGCAAATCCAGATATTTTGATTTTGGACGAAGCAACTAGCTCGGTTGACACCCGAACCGAAATTCTTATTCAAAAAGCAATGGCACGTTTACTTAATAATCGTACTAGTTTTGTAGTTGCACATCGACTTTCTACAATTCGCGATGCTGATAGTATCTTAGTAATGAATCATGGGTCGATTATTGAGACTGGAAATCATGACTCATTAATGAAGCAAAATGGATTCTATGCTGATTTATACAATAGTCAATTTACCGTTCCCGTTGATTAGTTCTACTAAAAATAAAAAAGAGCTGTAATAAATTGTGACGATAAAGTGAACCCCCAAGATTGGACGTAAATCCAATCTTGGGGGTTTTACTATAATGAAATTTAATTTGAACTTCAAAATAAAAGTTGTAACCGAATATTTAAGTGGTATCGGTTCTACCACATTAGC